>DATMQI010000201.1:0-268663 GCA_035567135.1 Terriglobales bacterium | reverse complement strand
TTTACCTCAAGGTCAGTCCGCAAGGTCACAGCGAAGAAGTGCTGGCGGATCTGCAACAGTTGCAGTCGGCGAAGTGAGGTTCGTCCGACGAGGTCGGCGGCGCCTCAACGTTGCCAGGCGTCCAGCAACTCCTTCAGATATTGCTGCCACAACACCGCCGAGGCGTGCGTGCCGTGGCTACGCGTGCGCTCGGAAGCAGAATAAAACGACCGTTGTTCACGTGTTTGATTTCACGTTCCGCGATTCCGAGTTCCGGCGGATGGACGAAATCGTCGGCTGAATTCACGAGCATCACCGGCCCGGCGATCGAGCGAGGGCTTGTAGACTTGGGTGGCACGCCATTTCTATGCTCCCAGGGAATGATTCACGCCGCTTTCAATTTTTCTTTCTCCTGACCGTCTGCGTCGTGTTCCTGTCGTGTGTGCTCGCTCTGGGACAACAGGCGGATGCGCCAGCCAACCCACCAACCGATGCGCCGAAGTCGAACGTCGCTGGGTCGAAAGGCTTCTTTGCCCGCTGGGCGGATTTTTACCGCCAGGACTGGTGGGGAACGGCTGCTTCCTCGCAGGCCCCAGCGCGCCGCGGCCTTCCGTCGCCGCTCGATTCGCCGCCGTTTCCTAACTCAGATTGGTCGTACGGTGGTTCTCCGGTGATGGGCGAGCCAGACTCGAGCAGCTATCCGCTGATGACCGCCATCAACCAGGCCCGCAGCCGGACGAAAATTTACGGATGGATGGATCCCACGCTGAACTTCAGCACTTCTTCCCATAGCAATGCGCCCGAGGCGAACGATGTCTACTCGAATCGCTTCGAGATGAACCAATTTGTTCTCTACGCCGAGCGGTTGCCGGATTCCGTGCAACGCGATCATATGGACTGGGGCTACCATCTCACGGCCCTCTACGGCACCGACTATCGCTACACGATCGCAAAGGGTTACCTGAGCGGACAACTGCTGAACGATCACCGTCAGTACGGCTTTGATCCGACGCTGGAATATGTGGATGTTTACGTCCCGCAGGTTGCGCAGGGAATGAATCTGAGGTTGGGCCGCTTTATCTCCGTGCCCGGCATTGAGGCACAACTGGCGCCGAACAATTACATCTTCAGCCACTCGCTGCTTTATGCGATTGACCCGTTTACCGACACCGGCCTGATTGCGACGGTTAAGCTGAATGACCAGTGGCTGGTGCAACTCGGCATCACCGGCGGCCACGATGTTGCGCTGTGGACCTCAGATGCGAAGCCTTCGGCTACGGCCTGCCTGAGCTATACCACCGAATCGGGGAATGACAATTTGTACATCTGCGGCAACGGAATCAACAACGGCAAGTACGCGTACAACAACCTGCAGCAGTACGACGCCACCTGGTATCACAAGTTCTCGAAGACGGTGCATATGGCAACCGAAGCCTGGTATATGTATGAGCGCGATGTGCCGGCGCTCGGAGGCAACATTCAGCCGGAAACAGGCGCAAATGCCGCGTACTGCCTGACGGGGGAACAGCGTTGCACCGCTCCCGAATATGCCGCGGTCAATTTCCTGCAGAAGGAACTCTCAGCGCATGACTTCCTGTCGTTTCGCAGCGACTTTCTCGACGATAAAAAAGGTCAGCGTACGGGCTATGCGACCAAATACTCAGAGAACACGATCATGTGGTGTCATTGGATCGGCACAACGGTCCAACTGCGTCCGGAATTGCGTTTCGAGCGCGCCTGGGATCAGAAGGCATATGACAACGGTCGACGGCATAATCAGCTTACAGCGGCGAGTGATCTGATTTTCCACTTTTGACCGGGGCCGTTTCAGATCGCCGGCGTGGCGCCATCCTAGCGTGGCTGTGGTGGTGTCTTTGGGGAACCACGACAGTGCTCATCCGGGAAGGCTTGTTGCACCTGCCTCCACGTGTGCCGACGCGATTCCGGATGGATTGCCGGCTAACCAAAAGCTATCCAGAAACGGGTTTAGACGGGATCGCTCCGACACTTTCCCTATCCACCTGACCTGTTCTCGACACATATCCCATAAGCCGACTTCTGGACAACATCTCGTTCGCCGAAAACCACCGATGCGATCCAATGTCCGCGTTCGGATAACTTCAGGTTTGCTCGTCATTCGACCAAGACCGTGAACTCGATTCGGAGACGATAGTGGGACGAGAGCGTCGCTGCCGATCCTGATCATTCCTCGCGCGATGGACGATAGAGCGTCAAGAGACGTCCGATTAGGATCGCGGGGTACATCGCACCGATGATGCCTTCCAACATAACCAGTCCTCTGATGCCTCCCACTGCTACAACATCCCCATAGCCGATTGTCGTGAGAGTAACGAAACTGAAGAAGATGTAGTCGGTCCAGACAAGCCGGCCTCCAGCCGCAGCGGTCATGTGCAGAGAACCAGGCGCCAAGGTATCGACGAAAGAGTAGGCCATGCCCCAAAGAATTCCGATGAATAAATAGGCAGCTACTGCGCCATACAGCGTATCGGAAGTAACTTTCTGAGACGAGATTACACTCTGCAACAGCACGGCTGTGACAAACGCCACGAAGATCATTGACAACATAGTTGTCGGGATCAATAACGGCCCTTTGTAACCACTCATCGCAAGGATGTTGGCAATCACGGCGAGGCCGCACAACACGGTGGCGACCCTTCGAATCTTTTTGTGCTCGGCGACTTGATACAAGCCCGCGAGGAAAATAGCCATCGCGAACATGCCAAACCAGCCGGGTCGATCCTTCAAAGCGTCACCCCATGGGTGAACAGCAATCAATGCAACTTGACTGGCCAAGAGAATGCCGAAACGATGCAAGCTGGTCCGGCGCTTATTTTCTGAGCTATTTTGTATGACAATTGCTGTACTCATGCTTATCTCCAGCTTGTGAAACTTTATTTCCCTTGTGCGTTTTTGAATCCCCAGCGGCGCTTGCCCGCTTCTGGCTGTTTAGGTTCTGGCCGCTCCCAGCGAATTAACCGAGCAGCGGGCAACCTTCACTCTAGTGACACGCCGCGTCATCCTGGAAGGTAGCATCGGCGAACATCTGTGCGAGGAATTCGCCGCAATGGACCTCATGCTATTTGCGCGTGGCTGAACGCTGGTTGCGCTTCTTCTATTTCAAGCTGTTCAGGCTCCCGTTCTTCCCACCGAATCAGCTTCAGGTCCAGCACAAAGATCGAATACAGCACTGGGACAAGAATCAGGGTCACGAATGTTGCGATTGTCAGGCCGCCGATCTGCGCGTAGCACAGCGGTTCCCAAAGTGGGCCACCGTGCATGGCGAGAGGTACCAGTCCAAGCACGGTGGCGCCAACGGTAATCATCACCGGACGCAGCCGTACGATGCCGGCATCGAGCAGCGCTTCGCGCAATGGCTCTCCGCTATGATGCGCCTCTTCGATGAAGTCGAACAGCACGATCACGTGACTAACGATCACTCCAACAAGACTTGCGATTCCAAGGAACCCCATAAATCCGAAGGGCTGATGCATGATTACGAGCCCCGCGAGAGCTCCCGTGATTCCGTAAGGGATCGCAGCAAAAACCAGAAATGGCTTAATGGCGTTCTTGAACTGCAGGACCAAAGCGATGTAGATGAGTACCACCGAAATTCCCATTACGACACTGAGTTGTTTGAAACCCTTCTGCTGTTCGTCGTACTCGCCCCCAATCTCAAGAAAATATCCAGGCGGAAGCTTCTGCTGAAACTCTTTAATCTTCGGCAGCAACGGCGTCAGCACTTCAGAAGGCAACACCCCCGGAACGGGAAACGCAGAGACCGTCACTGTGCGGAACTGGTTGCGGCGCTTGATCTTGGGCACAGCCATTTCCGTTGTGACATTCGAGACCTGGCTCAGCGGCACCCGCTGGCTGTTGGTCATGGAATACACGTACATGTTTTGTATGTTTGAAAGACCAGACCGGTCCTCCATTCTCAAGCGAGCGACGATGGGAATCTGTTTGTTCGCCTCTCTGTAGCTCGAGACCGGCACTCCGCTCGTTGCTGCCGTGGAGGAAAGCGACACGTCGAGGTTCGTGATGCCCGAGAGATTTGCGCGATCCGGATCGACTTTTAGCCGCTCGGTCATTGCAGGCTCTCCCCAGTCATCGCGCACCCGGGCAGCATTCGGCTGCGAGCGAAGAATGGCCTGGAGTTCGCCGGAGAGTTGGTGCAGGACTCCGATCTCTGCGCCTGAAATTCGGATCGAAACGGGAATGCCGACAGGTTTGCCGGTCTCCAGTTGTCTCACGTCGATGCGCGCTCCCGGCACTTCGCGGCTCAACGCAATCTGCAGTGGTCCAACCAGTTGGTTGGTAAAGTGCTTATCACTGACTTCCACGAGGATCTGGGCGTAGTTAAGCTGTTGCTGCTCAGGATCCACGGAAAACCAGAATCGCGGACCACCACCGCCGGCAAACGTGGTCAACGTTTTGAGAACGTCTTTCTGATGGTGTTCATTCCCGAAGCGATCGGCTTCTTCCCGAATGACGGTTTCTGCTCGTTGAGCAACGGTGCTAGTCGCGCCCAATGGGGCATCCGGCGGCAGCCAAACATCCACGTATGAGAGATACGTGAGGTCCTTGGGAAAATACTGCGGCTTCAGCATGGAGAAAAACCATACGCCGAACACCAGCACTACAAGCGAACCGGCGAAGGTACCCCAACGATGCCTGAGCGCGAAATCTCCCACGCGGTAGTAAAGTGCCGGGAATCCATGCTGTCGTTTTTCTGAAATAGGCGGCTCTAGAGTCTTCGGTGCTTTGATCAGGTAATAAGCAATCAACGGGATAAATGTGAACGTAACGATCACCGACGCCAGCAGCGTGCAGGTCATGACAACCGGCAAACTGTAAAGAAAGAACTTCACGTCCCCAGTGAGCATCAGGAATGGTAGATAGGCGACGATGTTGGTGATTGTGGCGAATATGATCGCCTTTGCTAACTTGGTCGGACCGATCCAGGAAGCGATATCGCGCGGCGACCCCGATCCCATCTCGCGTTTGATCGCGTCGCCTGCGACCACAGGCATATCCACCAGCAAGCCCAGGGCAATGATCAAGGTCGCAATGGAAACCTGTTGAATGTCGATATTCAGCACGTGAATGATGCCGAAGGTCATGGCCAGTGTGAGAGGAATGGACGCAGCCATCAACATCGCTGCACGCCAGTCCCAGAATCCGACCAGTGCGACGATTACGACGAGGACAATCGCCTCGTACAGGCTGTGCATCAATAGGTCAACCAGTTCGTTCACTTGTTTCGGCTGGTCCGAGGTGCGAGCCACAATAAGATCTGCGGGGAGTTGCGGGCGCACGCTGGCGAGGGCTTTGTCGACTGCCGTCCCGAATTTAAATATCTGCTCGCCTGATCGCATCTGTACTGCTAGCGTGATCGCCCGGTCGCGATGCCAGGTTCCACTCGCATCGCGCGACGTCATGTAATTCAAATAGCGGGCGGGCGTCTGGTATCCACGTGAGGTGTCCACGACATCGCGCAAGTAGATTGGCACTCCTGATGGGGATGTTGCGAGAAGAACGTTGCCAATGTCTTTCGTGCTTTTGAACTCGGCGGTCGCGTCCACCAGAACATTTCGCGACTGCGTCGCAACCAGGCCTCCCGGAGCAGTCACATTTCGAGCGCTCAGCACATCTCTGAGCTTCGTCGGTTGTAAGTTGAGAGCGGCGAGCCGGTCGTCCGAATACTCCAGATAAATCTGTTCCGGCAAGACGCCCACACGTTGAACTTTCGCAACTTCCGGTACACGCTGCAGCGTGCGTTGAATCAAATCGGTGAAGTCATCGAGCTGGCGATACGAATAGCGCTCGCTGGCCAGCTCCGCCATGCGCTCCTTCGTCGATTGAGGGTTGCGAATAATAATTGGACCCGAAGCGTCGGGGTGGAAGTCGTATTCCTCCAGCTTTTTCTCGATGAACTGCCGTCCGTACGCGCGGATTTCGTCGTCTGACTTTGTGGTCGCAAAATCGATTCCCGAACAGCTTCCGGCCGATAGGAACCGCACATCTCGCGCTATACCATCCTGCTGTGCTTGCTTAGCCAGCATTACGAACGGCCGCTCAACGACCGTCGGGGATACCGATGCTGGGTAGCAATAGAGAACGCTGACGCGTCCGCTGGCGTTGCCCTCGCGCTGTTTTTCAATCACATCGCGCACACCGCGAGCGCGCAACCCTAGTTCAAGATCGGGAATGGTCGGGCTGGCGACAGTCAGCATCAGCGCGGCAGTGTCCCCGAAGTCGCTGACCCAGGTGATTGGTCCGGCGCCTTCAGGAAGGCCGTTAATTTGATTCAGCCGCTGTCCAATGTCCTGAAATTCCTGCTGGGTGTTCTTGATGCTGTCCAGCAGCCGCACCGTCACAACCGAAACGTTGTCCTGCGTCGTCGACTCCACGCGATCCACCTTGCTGTTTCCTGTGACCGCTTGTTCGACCTTCCGCGTCACCAACTGCTCGACCTTGTCAGCGGAGATACCCGGCCAGGGAGTAATGGCTAGCGCGATGCGCACAGGTATATCGGGATCTTTCCGCTTGGGCATATTCAGGTATCCAAAGACGCCCCAGGCGAGCGTTGCCAGCAGCGCGACCCAGGCAATCTGCCGGTTATTGGTGAAAAAACGAGCCAGGTTGATGCCGTTGTTCTCGTTGGCTTTCATTGCAGCACCTCCACGCGCTGTCCATCCATAAGCAAGTTGGCCCCCGTAGTGATGACCCTGTCGTCGCCCCCCAAGCCACTTACTATGGCGATCTCGTTCCCGTTTACCCCGCCTGTTTCCACGCTGCGGAGGCGCGCTACGTCTCCAGCGCTCGACTCTCCAACGACAAAGACGCCGTACTTGCCGTCTTTCGCCTGCACGATTGCCGAAAGGGGAACCATCAGAGACGGGTGGTAGGCTTCGCGGTTGCCTCCTGCAAACTGCAAAGAGCCGATCATGCCCACCTTCAACAAGTGCTCGTGGTTGGGTATGGCGACTTCAATGTCGAAATTGCGTGTAATTGCGTCTGCCGCTGAAGACATGCGGCTAATGCGTGCGTGAAAGGTGCGCGCGGAAAATGCATCTACGCTAATCTCAACCGGTTGACCTACCTTGATTGACCCCACAACCGTGTCCGGCACTCCGACGATGATCTTCACCGTGTCGGTGTTGGCGATTGCGAATGTTTGTACGCCTGGCCCAACAAACGCGCCCATATCTACAGTTTTTTTCACGATTTCGCCGGAGAATGGAGCAACTAGTGTCGTGTCCCGTAACGAGACTTGCGCCTCGGCGGTCTGCGCCTGGGCAGCTCGGAGCTCAGCCTGTGCCGCGTCGTAATGCGCCCGAGCCGCGTCGAAGTCCGGCTTGGTCATGCTGGCGCTGCCGAAAAGCCGGGTAGCGCGCTCGAAATCGAGCTTGGTTTTTTGGGCATCGGCTTCCGCGGCTTCCGCTTGCGATGAAGCCTGACGTACTTTGTCCTGGTACTCTGCCCCGCGGATGCGGGTTAGCACGGCGCCCTGCGCAACCCGGTCGCCTTCGGCGATGTCGCGCATCCTGCCGTCCTGACCGCGAACTTGCTTCAAGGCGATTACGTACCCGGGAATCCTGAACGAGAGAGGAACTTCCATATCGGGCATCACCACGGCTGAGAAGCGAAACCCGGAGTCACTTCGAGCGGTGTCGGGCTTCATCTTTTGCGTTTGAACTGCCTGCGGAGTTTGCTCGATCTGCTTCTTTGTGCCGCAGCCTGTCGCCGTTATCGCGAGCAACAACAACATTGTTAGTGTCTTTTTCATGTCATTCATCTCCCATTGCGCGGCGCAAGTCCGCGAGCGCACTCCAATATGAAGAGAGCGCCTGTTGGTATTGAAATTCCGTTTCGGTGCTTTGAGCCTGAGACTGCAGGACGTCTTTTATGAGGGCAGCCTGTTCCCTATACTTGTTGGTAGTGACTCGAAACTGCTCGCTAGCCGCTTCGTGTCCGATTCGCGCAGCTTTGAGAAGTAGAGATGCCTCCTGCCACTTGCGGTACTTGCCTCCGACTTCGACCGCAATCTGCGTTTCTGTTTCCAGTGTCCCGTTTCGGGCCTGTTCTACGGCCTTGACTTTTTCCGCCACGTTGTTGCGGCGGCGTCCCCAATCGAACGGCTCCCAAGTCAAATAGAAACCTGCGGTGGCAACGTTCGCCGGAAGCACGCGTATGTTGTCGAGACCCTGATATCGCACCGAGAGACTCAGGTCCGGTATGTATTCCGCTTTCGCGACGCGCCGTTCGTACTCCCCTTGTTTTTCTTTGAGGTAAGCTTGCCGAACTTCCGGCCGGTTTTTTGAAGCTCTCTCGCGTGCGGCGGCGAGCGTCAAATCGTTTGTGTCTTGCTCCGGCATCGCCTCAACGCGGAAAGGCATGGCGAGGTCGCGTCCGAGCAGTTGGTTCAAATGCTCTTGCTGCGTTGCAATTCCGTTTTGCGCCGTCGTCAGCTCGTATCTCGCCTTTGCCAGCCGCGCATCGACATCCAATGCATCGCCCCGGAGTACTGTTTTTTCCGAGATGTAGCGTGTTGTGACTCGCTGCGCTTCTTCCAACGTCGTAACAACTTCGCGCGCCGCGTCCACTCCGGCTTGGGTTGCGACAAGCTCGAAGTAGGCGGTTCGCACCTCGGCTGCGATCTTCTCGCGCTCAGCACGCATGTCTTCACGGGCGATCTGCCGCCCAAGCTCCGCCTCTTTAATTCCCAGCCCGATCTTGTACTGCTGCGTCAGCGGTTGATCAATGGAGCCAGTCGCATACGTTGTGAATCGCGCGGGATTGTGGATCTTGGTTGTGTTGCCGGGTATCGGCCCCACGTTCGCGTAGGTGCCGAACGCACCGGGATCAAAGGTAAAGTCGAACGGGTGCAACAGTTCTCCTCCCAGCACTGCAAATTGAAACTGCGGCAACCGCCTGCTGCGCGCGGTACTTAGTCGAAAGTCGAACTTTTGCGCTTCCAGCGACGAGTTCTTCACCAGTCGGTTGTTGCTGAGCGCAAGCGATACTGCGTCGTCCAACGTCAACAGTGGCGCCTCGGCATCGGCGGGCGATGCTGCATGCTGTTCTGCTCGCAGTTGCGCGGCGGTTCCAGCGGCCAACATGAATAGGACCAAGATGAACTTCGCTTTCATAAAGGAAACCTCGCTTCTAAACTCGACCTGAACAATTCCTTCACGCTCTCCCTTTCCCCAAATTGGCCTTCTGCAACCGCGGATCTAGCTGAGCCGCGAAGTCGTTCCACAAGCGCTTTGGCGTTGCCATGAACGCTGCTATTTCTAACGATGTGAGATCGTGTCCTGTCTCGGAGAAAGCCTGCAGAACCGTTGAAGCATTCCTCAGGAATGCGTCGCGGAAAGCTTCGTCGGTGAGGAGCTTGCCAACCAAAATCTCGATGCTGCGTTGTGCCACGTTGCCCGCCTTTCGCGTGGGATAAGTGCAGGCGTTTTACCAATCGAGGTGGGCGAAGCAGTGGGTTGCTAATTCAAAGATCAGGAATGACTTAGCGGTCAAAGATGGGTGGCAGAGACCCGCTGAGATTGACGATTGCTTGTTTAAGAATCGACAGATTGCAGATAGATCAACAAGTTGGAGATTGATTAATCGAGACCGTAGCGTTTGAGGCGAGTGTAGAGCTGAGCCCGCGTAAGGCCGAGTTTTTTCGCGGCAATGGATTTGTTGAAGCGCGTCTCCTCAAGTGCTCGCTTAATCATCGCGCGCTCCACAGACGAAAGATCTGAGGGTGCATCCGCCCGCGAATCTTGTGTTGAAGACACGATAGCCTGCGGCTTCGCCTCGGGGTGTGGACTCAACGCCAGATGCTCGGAAACGATGAGCCCGCCGCTGGCCAAAATGGCCGCGCGCTCCAACGTGTTTCGCAGCTCGCGGACGTTGCCGGGCCAGTGATACTGCACCAGAGACTGACGTGCTTCTAGCGACACTCCGGCAGGCGGTACTCCAATGCTTCGCCCGATCTCAGCGACAAACGCGTCGGTCAGCGGAAGAATATCGTCGCGGCGCTCGCGAAGCGGAGGAAGTCTGAGCTCGAAAACGTTGAGCCGGTAATACAAATCCTCGCGAAACCCTCCTCGCTGGATTGCCTTTCGCAAATCTCGGTTGGTGGCGGCGATGACTCTCACATCGGCATGCAACACTCGGTTCCCGCCCAGACGTTGAAACTCCCGTTCCTGCAATACGCGCAGGAACTTGGCTTGCGCGGTAAGCGTCATCTCCCCAATCTCATCGAGAAAGAGGACGCCGCCGGCTGCCGCTTCGATCTGCCCCGGCTTCGCCTTTAGCGCTCCCGTAAATGCCCCTGCTTCGAAGCCGAAGATCTCGGCTTCCATCAAGTGCTCGGGCAGTGCAGCGCAGTTGAGCGCGACAAAGGGCCGGTCGCGGCGCGCGGATCCACGATGGATGAAGCGCGCGATCACTTCCTTCCCCGTTCCAGACTCGCCGAGCAGGAGCACCGTCGCTTCAGTCGCAGCCACCTGAGTCGCTTTGTTGAGAATCTCGCGCCAAGCAGCTGATTCGCCGATCACGCGGCGATACCCTCCTCGGGCATCCAACTCCTCGGTGAGTTGCTGCACGCGGACCTCCAGCCGCTCAGCGCGAGCGTTAGCCTCGGCCGCCATTCGCGCTTCCTCGGCAAGCCGGTGATGCGACATCGCGACGGCAATGTGGCTGGCCACGCGCTCGGCAATCGGCAGATCATCGCGCCTGAACCATCCCGGCTCTCGGGAGAAAAAGTTCACCATTGCCTGCAAACGCCCGCCAAAACATATCGGTGCGCTGAGCGCGGTGACCATTCCCAATTTGAGCGCTGGAGTTCCCTTAGCTACTGGATGATTTGGGAGATCCTCGGTGATCATTGACTCCCAGGGCTGCGTCAGGATCTCTGGGTTCGACACTGCGCCTTCATATGTCAAGAACGGCTTCTCGGTGCCCGCGTATAAGCGCATGCGCTCCCCGCCCTGACTAATCTCCATCACTCCCATTAGGTCATGAGGCAGAACTCGCTGAACAACCTGAGATACTTGATCGAATACCTCGCGGATATCAAGGACATCGGTGAGGGTGTTGAGAACACCATTTAGGTTCTCAAGGCGCAAGGCAAGATCGGGAAGTTCCGACCGACGGCTGGGAGCATGTCCCTCTGAATCCATGGCATGTCATTATAGTTGTTGATCTGCCGTGAGACCCTTCCTCGGCGTTTTCTTGCAATGCCACGCCCACAAGTCGACTTCTCGACCGCGTAGTTGTGAATTTGGTCTGGACTTCAGGTTTGCCCGTGATCCGACCGCAACTCAATAGACGAAGCCACGAGAGCAGCATATGCCGGGACCAAGTGCTTCGCTTGTGGGGGTCGAACACCCGTGATATAAGTCCAGGCATGCGGCATTCTCCCGCTCGTTCTCTCATCTGTCTTTTCTGTTGTCTTTCAATTGTTCTGTTTGCCGACGCGGGCAGGCAATCAGGGCTAGTGCAAAGCAAATCTGAAGAGACCTTCCCGGGGAAGTCCTGGCAGCCCCTCTCTTCATCGGAAAAGGCCAAATGGTCCGCAGAGAAGCTGGCCGCTGCGCATGCATACGCCGACGCTGATTCAATCCACACTTCCGCCGTGATGATCGTCCAGGGCGGTAGAGTTGTCGATCAGTGGGGAGATATAGACAAGAAAATCACCTCCTATTCCGTGCGGAAGAGTCTGCTCAGCGCGCTCTACGGAATCTATTCTGCCGAAGGTGTCATTGACATCAACCAGACCCTGGAACAATTGGGAATCGACGATTCACCCGATCCGTTGACAAAAGAAGAAAAGCAAGCGCGTGTTGTTGATCTGCTGCGCGCGCGTTCGGGTGTCTATCACCCGGCATATATGGAAACAGCATCGATGAAGAAGAACCGCCCAGCGCGCGGGAGCCACGCGCCAGGGACTTTCTGGTACTACAACAATTGGGACTTCAATGTCCTTGGGACCATCTTTGAGAAGAAGACAGGTTTGAAGATTGGCGAAGCGTTTTATCAGCGCATTGCCAAGCCCATCGGGATGCAGGATTTTCAGCCGGACGATGTCTATTACATCGGGGGGCCAATTTCGGTTCACCCCGGCTATCCCTTTGAAATTACAGCGCGCGATTTGGCGCGCTTCGGATTGCTCTACCTACAGCACGGTCGCTGGAATAACAAACAGATTGTGCCAGAAACCTGGGTCGAAAAAAGCAGCCACGCCAACGAGATGGTGAAGGCCAACGGGGTCGATGTTGGCGGCTACGAATATCTCTGGTGGGTGGACTACGGTGGCGTGCACTTCCCGGAAGTCTCGCTCCCCGGCATATTTTCCGCGCGGGGTGCGGGCGCACACTTTCTTTTTATTCTCCCGACCCTCGACTTAGTCATCGTGCACCGCACCGACAACGAACCTCCCGTCAAAGACGCGAAAACGATCGAGGAAATAGCCAACCGCGGATCGATCGCAGAGGACAGAGCCCAATTTGGCCATCTTATGAAACTGATCCTCGACGCGCAAACCGGTCATTAATCTACACAAGCATTCGGTGAGGGCGCTCCTGTGATTCGATTCCCCGGCATTACGAGCAGACCGTCGGCAATTGAGAAGTTAACTTCTGGTTAGTCCGTCGTTCGCGATTGTACGGACCACGGGCTGCTAACCCTACGTGGTACCCTCTGAGTCTCGTTTTTTGCCCGTCATCCGCTCACTTGTGGTGCGCGAGGCCGCGAGCCTCCGATTGCGCGTAGCGGCGGAGGAACATTCCTTGTCTGAGTCGTGCCTAAAACTGCTAGGGTTGCGGCCGCACGGCCTGCAGTTGGTTCCAGTTTCCCGACAACTGCCCGTTCGGGTTGAAGTTCGGATCATCACTCATGATGTATTCGTTTGATCCATTCAACCAGGCATGATCGTATTGGTTGCTGAGCTCCATGGTGGCTCCGGTCGCAGGATTACGGAACGTCTGCACACCCCGAATGCCTTGGTCCGCTCCGAAAGCAGCGTTTAAGGAACCCCGTTGTTGATTGGCGGTAACCTCTGAGAGGGTCTGGGCGACCTGATTTTGAAAATTGGCAATGATCGCGTCGATCTGGGCTAGTTTTTTCGCTTCTACTTGGTAACGCCAGGCAAGGTACTTGTTCGAATAGTCCTGCCATTTCTGCTCCGGCCGAAGGGAACTAATCATCATTTTGAACAGTTTGTCGTTGGCATCGAGTTGGCCTTTCAGCGCACGCAAGGCCATAAAGTCGATCGCATGGCAATCGTAAAATGCACCTCGACCCTGGCGAAAAACGCGGGTCACAACGACTACCCCCACCCAATCCTCCAACGCCTTGCCGTCTTTCTGGAATTCGACGCGTGCGCGAATAGCCTCGGTTCGACTGTCGCCCGCTTTGCCGGCATCATCCGGTGGCAACCCCAATTGCTTACGTGCGATCTGGTTGAGTTCGGGGAACGGCTCAACCGAAACCATGGTGCTGCCACTGGGGAACACGGTGAGCACGTTTTGACGAATAAAATCTTCAGCCTTCATGGGCTTCTTCACCGGGCATGGCTTGCCCTCACCGTTGATCTGGCGTCGACTGGGGTCCATCAGATTGCGCAACGCTACGGGATCATCTGCGTATTGCCAACTGGAATCGGGGGCGCCTTGAAAGGCGATGGAACCGTCCGGACTTTTGGCCTCCCAGGACACCGAAAAACTGTCGGAAATACATCCCGATTCGGTATTGAAGTTTACGTTGCTCTTGAAGTCCCACGTGGAAGGAATCAGTAGATCCAGCACGGGCAGGTTCACCGGGTCCTTGCCATTGCCTAGTTTCGGATCGACGACAGGGGCGATGATTTGGACTTGCTTCATGCGCAGGTAGGAGCCGGAGGCGGTGCCGGTCGCAGCCGCAGCTTTCGACGCAGCACCGGTACCGTGGGACGATTTTGCGGTGGGAGTAGCCGCTGCACTCGGAGCGCTGGGCGATGTAGTGGTGGCGGGCGGGGCGTCAGAAGCCGGGGTTTCGGCAGCAGGCGATGCGCTGGAAGCGCCCGGCGCAGAACTACTACTCGGGCTAGCAGCAACCCCAGCGGCCTTTTTGCACCGATCAGACAACGAGTCCTTATGATCCTTGAGACAGGCTACGATTCGGCCCCCGCCAGGCTGTACTCCAGCGCAAAGCTTCTGTGCATCATCAGCACAGGCGGCGCGAATTGCAGCAAGGACAGACTGGTCATCCGCCAGCGCAGATTGCGCCGCTGTGGCGACGCAGACAAGGAACAGTAGCGTCAAATTTCTCATAGCAAACCTCGCCCCAAGGTACCGATCAAGAAAATCGGATCCAGTGTAAGCCGAATTGCTAAATACTGTATCAGGTAGGTCAACGAGTCGCATCGTTTGATCGCGCAGTCTCCGCACAACGCGAGAAAGACTCCGGCGCGTCGCGCTAACTGTGTACGATTTTGCGGGACTGGAATGCGGTGAGATTCGGAGGTTCACTAGTCCGCGGCCAACTCCTGGATTGTCGGCAAACCGGAAGTTATCCAGAAACGGGTTTCGAGGAAGTTGGCCGGATTAGAACGACAAGTCGGCTTGTAGGAGGGCCCCAGATCGGTACCGGGAAACACTCTTGGAATACACGCTATTGGCCGACGTGAGACCGATGTTTGTGCAGGATTGCCTGGACCATTGCCTTTGGCACCCAAGACCAAGGGCAAGATAAAGGCTCTCATGCACCGTGTGTTCGAGAAAGCGATGTTCTGGGAGCTGATTCCTGTGGGTCGGAATCCCATGTCCCTGGTTGAAATGAACGTCTACGGCAACTCCATGATGGAATC
Source organism: Terriglobales bacterium (assembly GCA_035567135.1). Classification (GTDB taxonomy): domain Bacteria; phylum Acidobacteriota; class Terriglobia; order Terriglobales; family Acidobacteriaceae; genus JABDBE01. The sequence goes on along the minus strand of DATMQI010000201.1, from coordinate 253,815 downwards.
GAAGCGGGAAGCCAACAGCAAAGTGGTACAGATGGCACTTCGGCCGCCGCTCAGAGCAGCAAAATGAAAACGGCCGTCGAAGCAGCCCTGACTGCCCCTTTTTGCCCCTGCGGCAAAAAGTAGAATTGCTTGTAACCTATTGGTGGAGTTGGTTGCGGGGGGTGGATTTGAACCACCGACCTTTGGGTTATGAGCCCAACGAGCTACCAGACTGCTCCACCCCGCGTTTTGATGATAACAACGTAGCCCGGCAGCGTCAATTCTTCAGCGGCGGGCGCTGGCATGCGTCCACGATTTTTGTGGGATCGACGGCAGCGCTGTCGATTTGTTCTTCGAGAATCTTTCCATCTTTCCCAATTAAGAAGTTTATGCGGCGGGCGGCTTTGTACTTGTTCACGTAGACGCCGTAGGCGCGGGTGGTGTCGCCGCCCCAATCGCTTAGCAGGGGGAAGGTGACGCCGATTTGATCGGCGAAGGCTCTGTTCGAGAAGGGGCTATCCATGCTCACACCCAGGACCTGGGTGTCGGTGTCTTCCAGCTTTTTCAAATTCTTCTGGAAGTTTTTCATTTGCTCCGTTCAACCACCGGTGAAAGCGAAGATGTAGAACGCCAGCACAACATTCTTTTTGCCGCGATACTGGTTCAGGGTTACATCTTTCAGATCAGTTCCGTCGAAGTATTGCAGTTTGAAGTCGGGCGCCACATCGCCTACTTTTAACGCCGGAGGCGGTGGAGTTGATTTAGTGTCGGCGGCGCGCAGCGAGGTCGTGAGACATCCCCCGACCAGCAGCCATGCCGCAATTGCGGTTGCAAAGCTTCGCATCAGATTCACTCCTTGGAAGTGCGGATTTTATTGTCTCAGCAAACGGGGGTTAACGCCAGTGGGGACGGGGCGTTGCTTAGCCGTTGTTAAACAAGTAGATTTCTCTCATAGAGTAATTTGTGGCGAGCACGAAATCCATGTTTGACCTTTCTTTCGCCCCTTCGGGGCTTGGCGTCGCTCGATGTGTTACCCACGGCTCGCGCCGTGGGCTGCATTCTTTGCGCCGCTCAGCGGCTCAGAACCCGCCAGCCTCGCCCAACGGCATCGCTGAAAGCCGTGCCCTCCCCGAAGACATTTCTGAGACCCGTTGTATTTCTATCCTCGGCTTAGAGCGTGGGTTGCATTCTTGCGCTGCTCCGAGACTGAAAGTCGATTTTGTTCGCCCGCGACCTGGCTGCCCATGAACCTGCAAACTCTCAATGAAATCTTTTTTGCAGTAGTCGATCGCAATGACCGAGTCGTAGTTATGCACCGGCGGGCCATTCAATGGATTTCCATCTCCTCGTCCGAGCTTTACCAGAACGTGGTAGGTGTGGCTCGCACCCTTCGCGAGTGGGGGATTTCCAAGGGAGATCGAGTTTCGATTCTGAGCGAGAACCGGCCGGAATGGACGATCGCGGATTTCGCTTCCCTGCTCATCGGCGCCGTAGTGGTCCCTGTGTACACCACTTTGACCGATGAACAAACGGCATACATCCTGAAAGATTCGGGAGCGCGCGTAGTTTTTGTTTCCACCGAGAAGCAACTTCTGAAAGTGCGCGCCATTCAGGACCAGACTGCCGTCGAACGAATCGTGGTAATGGACGGGGTGGAAACCGCTCACGCCGTGCACATGCAGCGCCTCATGCAGGACGGTCCGAAGGAGCGCGATGCGCAGTTCGATTCCTCTGCCCGCGCCATTAAGCCCGATGATCCTGCCACCATTATCTATACGTCCGGAACAACGGGCACTCCCAAGGGAGCCATGCTTACGCATGGAAATATGGCTTCAAACATCGCCCATTCACTCTCAGGTTTTAACGTTCGTGGAGGGGAGATCAGCATTTCGTTCCTTCCGCTGTCGCACGTCACCGCGCGCCACGTTGATTTCGCCATGCTCTCCCGCGGGGTGACGTTGGCTTATGTTTCTTTCGTCGACCAGCTTCCACAGGCTTTGTTGGAGGTTCGTCCTACCATCTTTGTCGGCGTTCCGCGGGTTTACGAAAAGGTTCATGGGCAGGTGGATCTCAAAGCGAAAGGCTTTCCCAAGCGGTGGATCTATCGCTGGGCGTTGTCGATCGGACGGGCGCACCGGGCTGAAATTCTTGCCGATCAAACACCGAAGTCGTTGGCGTGGAAGCTATGCAATCGGCTGGTTTATTCAAAGGTGCGGGCAGGGATGGGCGGACGGGCGGAAGTTTTCATTTCCGGAGGTGCGCCGTTGGGACGTGAACTCGCAGAATGGTACGCGGATATTGGTATTCGCATCGACGAAGGTTATGGACTCACCGAGACTTCGCCGGTAATCGCGGTCAACAGTCCCCAGGCGCACAGGTTGGGAACAGTGGGCAAGCCCCTGCCCAATGTTGAGGTGCGGATTGCGGAGGACGGCGAGATTCTGGTGCGCGGTCCGTCGGTTTTCAAGGGCTACTGGAACCGCCCGAAAGAAACCCAAGCTGCGCTGGTCGATGGATGGTTCAAGACCGGCGACATCGGCAAACTCGACCCCGATGGCTTCCTCTCGATCACGGACCGCAAGAAAGATCTGATCAAGACTTCCGGTGGAAAATTTATCGCTCCGCAACCGCTCGAGAACTCTCTCAAGCACAATGCTTTGATTGCCGAGGCTGTGATCCTGGGGGATAAGCGCAAGTTCCCTGCCGTGCTCATCGCGCCTTATTTTCCAGTACTCGAGGACTGGGCACGGGCTAACCAGATTGCCTTCTCTTCCCGTGAAAAACTGGTCGCGCATGCCAAGGTTACGGCGCTTTACGAGGGGATTGTTTCGGACTTGAACCGCAGTCTGGCGCGCTACGAACAGTTGAAGAAGGTGATCGTGATTGCGGAGGAATTTTCGACGGAGAATGGGGTGCTCACCGCGAGCATGAAATTGCGGCGGCGGGTGGTGGAGGAGCGCTATCGGGCTCGGATTGAAGAGATGTATGCGGAGGCGGAAGCCTCGGGAGTGGTTTCCAAACGTGATTAAGTACAATTCTCAATAATGAGTGCCCCACCCTTCGGCGTTTCCAGCCGCAAAGGTGCGAGGCAACAGTCCAGGTCAGGGAGTATGTAGCCGTGACCAAGCGTCAACACATCGATCGTCAACCCCGGGTTCACCCTCCACTCGGCCGAACCGCGGTCCGGATCTTTGCGGCCAATGATCGCATGAACCAGCTTCTTATCGAACATCTTGATCCTGCCGCCTGGCGAGCCAAGCCGCCGGGCAAGGCTCGCACCATTGCCGCGATCTTCACGCACATGCACAATGTCCGCTCCAAGTGGGTCAGGCTAACAGCTCCGCACCTGAAGGTCCCATCACAGCTCAGTCGCACGCACTGCACGCCGCAGCAGGCCCGCGCGGGATTGGCGGAGAGCGCCAATCGCTGCGCGGAGATGCTCGCTGAAGCGCTTGGAGATTGTGGGGGTCGTGTCGAGAAGTTTCGTCGAGACGGCTGGGGTCGGCCGTGGCCGGTTGGCGTGGAAATGTTGTGCTACATGCTTTCTCACGAAGCGCACCATCGCGGTCAGGTGTGTATGCTGGCCCATCAGATGGGATTCCCATTGCCGATAAAGGTAGCGTCCGGGATCTGGAATTGGGAAAAGCTGTGGAAAGAGTGCGGGGCGCCTCGCGGCCCTGGCTACGATTAGTTGCAAACCGAAAACTGCCGGAGAGGGTTTAGCCGCTCGCGGCGAAATCAGACAGGTGGCTCTTGAGGTTTTGCCTCCCACCCTTCCGCCAAGAACGCGAAAGGGTGGGGCACCCCGCATTTGCGTTTGATCCAGTTTTCCGAACAACACCTTATCGTGGGCCAATTTTGGTTTTGCGTGGCTGGCGGAATGGGTTAAAATGGCGGCTGTTTTGAAGGCCATGAGCAGACTCTGGATGGCCGAAGGAGGAAGTAATGACACGGCGAAACTTCAGAATTGTGGTGCTGGTGATGGGCTTGAGTGTTTTCGGCGCATTTTCTCAGGCGCAAATTGCGAGTCCGAGTCCAAGGGCAGCCACAGCTCCGAGGCAAGTGCAGAAGGATGTGCCGGCCGAATTCAAAAGTGGGATCGCGCAACTGATCAGCGCCAAGAGCGTTTTGGAAAAGGCGGGAGACAAGTGGGGTGGGCACCGGGTGAAGGCGATTCATTTGATTGACGAGGCCCTGCGGACGGCTGGGCATCCTCAAGCTAGAAGCGCGGGAGAAATGAAATCCGGTCCGAAGGATGAGCCGGCGGAACTGCAGAGCGGAATTGCCGACCTGAACAGTGCCAAGAGCGATTTCGAGAGGGCCGGGAACCAATGGGGCGGGCGCAAGGCGAAGGCGATCTCGCTGATTGATGAGGCCCTCAGGGAGCTTCAGACCGGTATCGAATACGCCAAGAGCCATGGCACCTACTAGTTACGGAGCTACATTCCTTGGTTCTGGTAATTTCCCACGGGTGACCTTGGATTAGGTACTGACGATTTGCGTATGGCCTGAAAGTGCCATTCCCGCGGGCCGGGTCTACTGCTACATTAGTCCTCGAGCAGACTTCGGGGGAGGGCTGCTTCGACGAACGTCCCAGTAACTCTAACGAGTCTGGGGCGTTTTGTTTTGTGGGCCAATGAAGGCGTTGGCGTCCGCGCCCGTGCGGCCCAGCTTGAATCTTTCTAGTGTTCGCGTTGGAAGCGGTAGCGGCCGCCGCGCTCGCGGGCAATGGTTTCCGCCACTTTGAGAAAGGCCCGGGCTGCGTGAGAAAGGCTGGCAGACTTTCGGTGGATCAACCTTAACTTGCGGTGCAGGCGCAGCTCACGTACCGGAATGCGAATCAGTTCGCCGCGCGTCAGTTCACTTTCCACACTGATCTCGGGAACCAGCGCCACGCCGCTGCCCATCACCACAAAACGTTTGATGGCCTGCAGAGTGGGCAGTTCGATGTCCATGTGCAACGGCGTTTTGTGGCGTTTGAAGGCCTGGATCACCTTTTCGCGATAGGGCGAGGCCACGTTGTGGGCGACAAATGACTCGGCACCCAATTGCCGGATGCTGACCTGATGCGCCGTGGCCAGTGGATGGCTGGGGGGAACCACGAAAATCAATTCATCCAGATACACCACCGTCGAACATAGTTGCGGTTCCTGCGGATCGTAAGTCAGCACTCCAAGTTCGGTCGTATGGCGGAGAACGTCGTCCGGGATGTGGCTGCCGAGCGACCGGGAGACCGTAATTCTTATCATGGGATGCAGATGGCGGAAGTCCGCCAGCACCGGCAGCAGGTAGAGTGCTGTGAACTCGTTGGCGGCGATTGCCAGTTTCCCTTTTTGCAGCTCGCGGAGCTCGACCAGCGCTTCCCGGGCGTCGCGGCGCAGGTTCAGCAGCCTTTCGGCGTATTCCTGAAGCACGCGGCCTGCGTCGGTAAGCACACCCTCGCGTGAAGAGCGGTCAAGGAGCGGCTCGCCCAATTCGTCTTCCAGTTTGCGAATCGACTGGCTTACGGCTGATTGGGTGCGGTAAAGCTTTTTTGCCGCGAGCGAGAATCGTCCTTCGTGCGCCACGGCCAGAAATACTTCAAGTTGACCCAGATCCATTGCGCGGTTCCTTTAACAAAAGTTACGGGCTCATTAACCACACTTATAGCGACAACAATAACTAATGATAATTGTAGGATTATAAGCTTTGCTTAACAGCCCTGTCCACGTAGGATGTGAGTTCCGAATCCCGCAGGAGGGGTCAGGCATGGAACGGATCACGATTTTCGACACCACGCTCCGCGATGGCGAGCAGTCGCCGGGTTGCAGTATGAATGTGGAAGAAAAACTGCGCATGGCGCACCAGCTCGACCACTTGGGAGTCGACGTGATCGAAGCCGGATTTCCAATCGCGTCGGAAGGCGATTTTGCGGCAGTCCAGGCTATCGCCGCGGTTGTACGGCGCCCGATTATTGCGGGCCTTGCCCGCGCTTGTGCCGCGGACATCGAACGCGCCTGGCAAGCGCTGCGCGGAGCGGGTCGTCCGCGTATTCACGTATTCCTGGCGACTTCCGACATTCATTTGAAATACAAGTTGCGCATCTCGCGCCAGCAATGTCTGGAACAGGCGAGCGAAGCGGTACGACTGGCCAAGAGCTTGTGTGCCGATGTTGAATTTTCTCCGGAGGATGCGACCCGGACCGACCCCGAGTTCCTGTGTCAGGTCGTGGAGGCGATTGTGGCGGCTGGCGCCACGACGGTGAACATTCCTGATACGGTTGGATTCACCACGCCCGTAGAATTCGGCGAACTGATTAGCACCATCCGTCACAACGTTTGCGGAATCGAGAACGTCACCATTTCAGCCCACTGCCACGACGATCTTGGACTGGCTGTAGCTAACTCGCTAGCCGCGATTGCTGCGGGGGCGCGGCAAGTGGAATGCACCATTAACGGCATCGGCGAACGGGCGGGCAATGCCTCGCTGGAAGAAATTGTAATGGCCATGCGGGTGCGTCCCGACCGCCTTGCGTACGAGACGGTAGTGGTTAGCGAGCAGTTGTTTCCGGCAAGCCAGATGCTTAGCGAGATTACCGGGGTTGCGGTGCAACCGAACAAAGCAATTATCGGACGCAATGCGTTTGCCCACGAAGCCGGGATTCACCAGGATGGTATGCTCAAGAATCCTCTGACCTATGAAATTATGACGCCGCAATCGGTGGGAGTGCCGGATTCGAAACTGGTGCTGGGCAAGCATTCGGGACGGCACGCGCTTGGCCTGCGCTGCGAACAGTTGGGTTATCAGTTTGATCGAAAGCAGCTTGACGAAGTCTACCGGTGTTTCGTCGTGCTCGCGGATCAGATCAAGCAGGTCGAGGATCACCATCTGCTGGAGCTGATTTTCTCGATTCAAGGCGACGGCACAACCGGCGACCCTCGGCAGTTGAAGCCACGTCCGCTCGCTGTCGCTGCCGTTGCTGCTGCGCGATCGAACACCGGACGCGAACATTCGCAGGTGTGGGTTTCGATGCCTTACTCGAGAGGCGCCAGTCAAGCAAGTCTCGCCCTCAATCCGATGGCGGAGCACCACGGCGATCAGGAAGATTACCTTTGGGGAGTGTGATCGCTGCCGAGCGCCCACACGGCGATTGGTATGAAGTGCAGTCGTGAAATCTTGTGTAGCTCTGCGTCCCTTGGTTGATGAAGTGCGTGTGCTTTAACATGACTCGAACCCTCGCAACGGGCACCGACAATAGATCCCCATGCTCCTGAAGATCGCAATCCTTCCCGGGGACGGCATCGGTCCCGAGGTAATTGATGAGGCGGTTCGTGTCCTTGAAGTCATAGCCGCGCGGTTCGGGCACGAGCTTTGCCTTGCGAAGAAAGATGTGGGGGGCGCGGGGCTTACGAGCAGCCGTGATCCGCTGCCTCAGGATACGTTGCAAACTTGCCTCGCATCTGCCGCTGTTTTGCTGGGAGCAGTCGGAGGGCCGGCGTTTGACAACGTGCCGCCCGATCTGCGGCCGGAGCGGGGACTGCTTCGGCTGCGGAAGGAACTTGGCGCGTTTGCGAATCTGCGGCCTGCGGTGTGTTTCCCGTCGCTTGAAGATTGCTCGCCACTTCGCTCTCATGTGATCCGAGGCGCGGACATTCTGATCGTGCGCGAGCTTTTGGGCGGAATCTATTTCGGTGAGCCACGCTCGACCACAGGCGCTGCCGGCAGCCGCATTGCTATCGATACGATGCGCTACCGGGAGCCGGAGATCGAGCGCATCGCGCGCGTGGCTTTTGAGTTGGCCAAATCCCGACGGCGCCAAGTTATGTCCGTGGACAAAGCCAACGTGCTCGACTGCTCGCGGCTGTGGCGCGAAGTGGTTACACGGGTTGGGCAGGAATATCCTGAAGTGCAACTGCGGCACACTTACGTCGATTCGGCTGCGATGGCTTTGGTCGCGCGTCCGACGGATTTCGATGTGCTGCTTACGGAAAATATGTTTGGCGACATACTTTCCGATCAGGCGGGCGCTATCGTGGGATCGATCGGGGTGCTGGGATCGGCCAGCATCGGGGGCACGGTAGGACTCTATGAGCCCGTACACGGCTCTGCCCCCGATATTGCCGGGAAAGGCATTGCCAATCCTTTGGGCGCCATTCTTTCAGTGGCGATGATGCTGCGTCACTCGTTCCATCTCGATGCGGAAGCGGCGTGCGTCGAAGCGGCAGTCGCGTCGGTGCTGGACAGAGGGAACCGCACGCGGGATCTGGCGAAGCCTGGTCAACCAACGATCGGCACGGCCGAGATGGGAAGCAGGATTGTAGCGACGATCCGGGAACGACCGCAGCATGACGCAGCTTAAAAAGCGGCCGAGAGTTAGCTTGGCGTGCAATGGCTAAAGAGCTTGGGGAAGAAACTCTCGGCATTGGAAGTTTTGACGGGGGCACAGCTTTCTAGCCGTGCCGCAAGTCCTTGAAAGCGATGTACGGCGCGGCTTGAAGCCGCGCCCCTTCAAGGGCTCCCAATAGGTGATTGCGGGTCCGCAACCTCTAAAGCTATTTCCTCCCGCGCTCTGTCAAAAGTTTGCTTGCTTGTACAGAGTCGTGAGCTAGATCACAGGCCACCGTAACCTGTATCACAGCGGAAGCCGGCGAATGTCTTTAAACTCAACGCAGCCATAAAAACACTGGGGCCGCTGCACGATAGATGCTGGGAGGTGCAAGGCTCACTGTGGATGTAACCTGTGGTAGGCTGCGTGACTGACTGGCAACAGGAAACTCGCAGCCTTTCTCTGCTGGACCCATAGTCACGACTTCACTTTTCCATGCACTTAATGTTCTGATTCGCTAACATACAAATAGTTTTTGTTCCGCTGGCTTTTTCAAAAGCGATGCCTTGGGAGCTAGCCTGAGGCACAGGTAAAACGATGGCTGAGCAGTTCACACTGTTCGACAAAATCTGGAATGAGCACGTGGTTTGTGTTCCCTCGGGACAGCTGCCGCTGCTCTACATCGATCTGCACCTGGTACATGAGGTTACCTCGCCGCAGGCGTTCGAAGGATTGCGCGTGGCGGGCCGCAAGGTACGGCAGCCACAGCGCACAGTTGCGACTGTCGACCACAACATTCCCACCGAACCTCGCGGTACGCTCATCACCGATCCCATTGCCGCGCGGCAGATTCAGGCTTTGCAGCAGAACTGCAGAGATTTCGGCGTGCCTTTATTCGATATGGAGTCGTCGGACCAGGGCATCGTCCACGTGATCGGTCCGGAGTTGGGATTGACTCAGCCGGGGATGACCGTGGTCTGCGGGGACAGCCATACCAGCACGCACGGCGCATTTGGAGCGCTAGCATTTGGTATTGGGACTTCAGAAGTCGAGCATGTGCTGGCCACACAGTGCCTGCCTCAACGCAAACCCAAGACCATGCGGATCGATGTGCGCGGCCGGCTCGGCGAAGGAGTGAGCGCGAAGGATCTTGCTCTGGGAGTGATTGGGCAGATTGGCATCGATGGGGCTACCGGTCATGTCATCGAGTACACAGGTGAGGTGATTCGCGGGCTGTCCATGGAAGGCCGAATGACCTTGTGCAACATGAGCATTGAGGCCGGAGCGCGAGCCGCGATGATTGCGCCTGACGAGACTACGTTTGCTTATATGAGGGGGCGCCGCTTTGCTCCGAGGGACTGTGACGCCGCCGTCACTCAATGGCGCGGGCTGGTTTCTGATCCTGGGGCACAGTACGACGCGGTCGCGGAGATCGACGCTTCGCTGCTTGCTCCATTTGTTACATGGGGCACGAATCCGGGCATGATTGCGCCGGTCGATGGACGCATTCCTGAGTTCAGCGATTTGAAGAAAGGTGAGGATCGTCCCGCCGTCGAGCGCATGCTGGAGTATATGGGCTTGGAGCCGGGCACTCGCATCGAAGACATTTCGGTTGATCGCGTTTTCATCGGCTCCTGCACCAACTCGCGGCTGGAAGACTTGCGTGCGGCGGCTCGGGTGGCCAAGGGACATCGGGTTGCTTCCAAAGTAAGGGCTATGGTCGTTCCAGGTTCGCAGGCAGTCAAACGCGCGGCTGAACTTGAGGGCTTGCACAGGATTTTTCAGGAATCCGGGTTTGAATGGAGGGAGTCCGGCTGCTCGATGTGTTTGGGAATGAATCCGGACATTCTGCGGCCTGGGGAACGCTGCGCTTCGACTAGCAATCGCAATTTCGAAGGCCGCCAGGGACGCGGGGGACGGACGCACCTCGTAAGCCCGATGATGGCCGCCGCAGCTGCTATCGCCGGGCACTTCACGGATATTCGGAATTGGATTTTTCACTAAGACGATGGGGTTGCATTCCGCGAGCGGTCGGCTAAGGAGCTAAAGCCCACATTTATTCGCGGCTTGGTCGGGACGGTTGAACCGTGCCCTCCCACTGAACAATTAATTTCGCCGCATGACTTGCAACTTGTCATCGTAGCCAGGCTAAGAGGTAAGCTGTGCAACCATTTCGCACTCACAAAGGCCGAGTCGCTCCGCTCTATCGAGCGAATGTTGACACGGACCAGATCATTCCCAAGCAGTTTCTAAAACGGATTGAACGGACCGGGTTTGGCGAGTTCCTATTCTACGATTGGCGTCGCGGGAGCGATGGCAAGCCCGATTCGGCATTCCCTTTGAACGATCCGCGCTACGCGGGCGCGAGTGTTCTGGTTGTTGGGAAGAATTTTGGTTGTGGATCTTCGCGGGAACATGCGGTCTGGGCGCTGGAGGATTTCGGTTTCCGCGTCGTCGTTGCGCCTTCATTCGCCGACATCTTTGCCAACAATTGCGCGAAGAACGGAGTCTTGACGGTGGTGTTGAGAGAAGACAAAGCCGGGGAGATCGCTCGCCGAGCCGGAGAACTTCCGAACTACGAAATCACGGTCGATCTTGAGCGGTGTAAGGTTCACGATGAACACGGATTCTCGGCGGGGTTCCAGATCGACGAGTTCACCCGCCATTGCCTGCTCGAAGGACTGGACGACATTGGACTCACCCTGCAGCATGAATCCGAGATCCTCGACTATGAGGCTCGGCATCCGCCCCTGAGACCCAATTCCTAAACTACCAGTTTTAAAATTGGCGCTGCACGGGCGTGGACGCCCTAGCCTACATTGGTACAATGACTCACACAACAGAGTAGGCGGTGGAGGAGAATGCCCGAGGCTTGGAAACAGTGGGAAGGGCAAGTCGTAAACGAAGAATTTCCGTTGCTTCGCCACCTGGGCGGCTCGGAACACAGCGCCGTGTTTCTAACCAAACGGGCTGATCGCGACCAGCAGGAAGTGGCGATCAAACTTATTCTGGCCAATGCCGAGAACCCCGAACTGCAGCTCTCCTGGTGGGAACTGGCCGCGAAGTTATCGCACCCGCACTTGCTTCGGCTCTTTCAGTGGGGTCACTGTCAGATCGATGGCACGGAGTTGCTTTACGCTGTGGCCGAATACGCGGAAGAGAGCCTGGCCCAGATTCTACCTTACCGGCCGCTTACGCCTGAGGAAGCGCGCGACCTGCTGCGGAGTGTTCTGGATGCTCTGGCTTATGTCCACGCCAAAGGGTTTGTGCATGGTCACATCAAACCCGCCAACATCATGGCGGTGGGCGATCAAATAAAACTTTCGAGCGACGGACTCTACGGTTCTGGCGAGACGAGCCAGATTATAGCCTCACCCAGTATCTACGCAGCCCCCGAGATCACAAACGGCGGAGGTGTTTCGCCAGCTTCGGACGTTTGGTCGTTGGGCATGACGCTGGTCGAAGCTCTGACTCAGCATCCGCCCGATTGGGAGGGAACGGAGCGGGCGGAAGTGGTGTTACCTGAGACGTTGCCGACGCCGTTTTCCGAAATCGCCAGTCACAGTGTGCATCGGGACCCGCAACGCCGGTGGACAGTTGCTGAAATCTCCACCAGGCTGCGGCAGCCTTCGCCCGTGCTCGTAGGAAAACAGGTGGTCCCGCTCAAAGGCGGAATTACGAAATGGGGCTACCTTTTCCTAGCTATCGCCGCCGGACTGTTGCTGGCAATCCTTGGACCAAAGTTATTCCATCGTCATCCGGCTGCCGAGCCAGGAACTGCAGTCGAATCCTCGGCGAGCCAGCCCGCCCCGCAGCAAGGGACCGGACCGGGACAAGCCGCACCGATCGGCCGAGGCAAAAACCAAGCTTCGGGTCGGTCACATGCTGCAAGCCACTCTGGTGCGACCAAGAACGGGGGCGGCAATAATAACTCTGGCGCTCGGGCTCAGGGGACGGTCGTTCAACAAATTTTGCCGGACGTCTCCCGGAACGCCTTGAGAACGGTTCAGGGCAAGGTGAAGGTGCGGGTGAAGGTCACGGTGGATTCGTCAGGCAATGTAACGGCTGCGAGATTCGATTCTCAGGGCCCGAGCAGATATTTTGCGGAGCGGTCGCTGCGGGCCGCTAGACAGTGGACGTTTAAGCCGCCGCAGGTTGATGGTCAGGGTGTCCCGAGCGAATGGATTTTGGGATTCGAGTTTCAGAGAGCGGGAGCCAGCGTCCATCCTTCCCAAACTTTTCCTTAGCGGAAGTTCGCTCTGCGGCCCGGACGAGACGTCTGTGGCTACGTGAGCTTTAACGCATTCAACTTCTTGGCTATTGAGCAGTACAAATCGACTGCTTCACTCAGCTGTTTTTTCTCGATGTATTCGCCTTCGGTGTGAGCTACGTGAATTGATCCGGGGCCGATCAGCAGAGGCTGCCCCCAATTGGTTAACGCGGGAATGTCCGTGGTGAAGGCGGCGACCATCGTGGGCAAGCCGTCGAGTGTGCGCAGGCGGACGAATGGAATCTCCAGAATGAATTCGACTTTGGCCAGGCCAGCGACCGCTTGTTCGATCTCGTGACGTAATTCGTCCGTGGGCCCGATTAGACGATAAAGCAATTGTGCCCGCGCTTTGTCCGGAATCACATTGGGAGCGCGGCCGCCTTCGATCACTCCGATGTTTAATGTGCATGGACCGATGCCGTCCTCAGCTGGCAGTTTCATGGCGCGGAGCCGGTGCAAAGCTTCAAGAAGTTTGTCGATCGCAGATTCGCCTAGTTCCGGATAAGCAGAGTGGGCCATCCGCCCTTCGGCGATGACATTCACTCGCAACGTGCCCTTGGATGCGCTCGCCATCCGGTTTTCGGTAGGCTCACCGTTGATCAGAAACTTGCAGCCTGGAGATTGCCGGTTGGCTATCTGTGCGCCGAGGCTGTTTCGTTCCTCGCCGACAAGAAAAAGAAGTCCCACGTGAACGTTCTCTTTCCGTAACCGTTCGGCTGCCGCGATCTGAGCGGCGATGATGCCTTTGGCATCGCATGATCCCCGGCCATAGACCCGGTTGTCGTCTTCGGACGATGGAATGAAGGGCGGGACCGTATCCAAGTGGGTCGAGAAAACGATCGTGGGCTTTGGTTGTCCGGGCGAAGTTGCGTACACGTTGCAGCGGCTGCCTTCGACAGGAAGCTTGTTTGCATGGTATCCCAGGCGGCGTAGTTCGCTGTGAACCACATCGCCCACCAGTGCTTCGTTGCCGGTGATCGATTCAATGTCCACGAGCTGACGCGTAAGAGCGACGACATCCATGGGAAAGAGGATAACGCAGGAGTGGGTGCGCACACACGGTGGTTCGTGGAAATTCAGCTCACAAACGTCGTAGAGACGCTGTAGCAACGTCTCTTCCCGCATTCACCAGCTGCTATGCTGGAGAATGACGATGAATGCACAACTCAGTTCGATTCGGTCTCTGCTCCTTGACGGTCCGGCAGGCAGGCTGGAAGCCCTGCTGAATATGGGTGCGGAACACGCGACTCACGCCGCGCTGGTGTGTCATCCGCATCCTCTTTATGGCGGAACGCTGCACAACAAAGTGGTTTTTCACACCATGAAAGCCCTGAACAGTTTTGGTTATCCGGTGTTGCGTTTTAATTTTCGCGGGGCGGGACTTAGCCAGGGCGAGCACGACCATGGCAACGGTGAAGTGGAGGACGTCCGCACAGCGCTGAACTGGCTGGATCGCGAATTTCATCTGCCTTTGATCTGTGCCGGATTTTCGTTTGGAGCTGCGGTGGGGTTGAATGCCGCGTGTCCTGATGAGCGCGTGGTGGCCGCGATCGGGCTGGGGTTGCCAGTCGATGCGATTGGGGACCGATTGTATGACTTCGAGTCCTTGCGCGGTTGCACGAAACCAAAATTATTTGTCAGCGGCGACCGCGATCAGTTTGGTCCGCTCGCAAAATTGGAAAAAGTTGTGGAAGCGCTTCCGGAGCCGAAGAAGCTGGTGATCGTCGAGGGTGCGGATCATTTCTTTGAAGGGCGGTTGCGAGAAATGCGGGACGCGATTGAATCCTGGATAAAAGCAAGTATTCCTGGTTGATCACCTAAGGAGATCCGCCCTCGGCTGGTCCTCCACGTGGGCGCTGCCTAGGAGGCGATCGCCTCTATAATCCTTCCATGTCTTCGGCAGCAGGTAGCCGCGAACGGATCGCCATTGAGATGCGGGTTGTGGCGAGGAATCTTTTCGAGCAAGCGCTGGGGAAATCCAGTGTTGATCGAGCTTTCGAGCGCCATGTTTTCTGTGAACGCGGCGTTTTACGCGTCTGCGAGGACCTATACGACTTGCACTTTTTCAATCGCGTATTGGTTGTTTCCATCGGCAAGGCTGCGCATACCATGGTGAGCGCGCTGCAAATTCAGGCTGGAGATAATTTTGAGGGAATCGTCGCCAGTTCGGTGCAGCCGAATTCGCAGGCGCGTGGGTTCCGCTATTTTCATGGCGGACATCCCATGCCGAGTGAAGAATCGATTCGCGCTGCCGAGGCCATGTTGAAGTCGTTGAGCGCACAAAATGCATCGTCTCTCGTGATTTTCATGCTGAGCGGGGGCGGGTCTTCGATTGCCGAAAAACCGATTGATGACGAAATTTCTTTAACGGATCTGGTCGCGACTTACCGCGCACTCGTGCACTCCGGTGCGCCCATTGCCGAGATCAATGCCGTTCGCAAACATCTGTCGGCGATCAAGGGAGGACGATTAGCGCAGGCGGCTCTGGGGGCGCAGCAGGTTTCGATTCTGGTTTCAGATGTACCTGACTGCACGCCGGATGCTTTGGCGTCCGGTCCGACCATGCCGGACTCGACTAGCGTGGAAGATTGTTACGCGATTGCGGCGAAGCATCGGTTGGTGGAACAGTTCCCCGCGACGGTGAGGGAATTGTTTCAGCGCCGTGCGCTCGAGGAAACCCCCAAATCAGATGACCCCGCTTTTCATCGCAGCCGCTGGTGGACGGTGCTTTCGAATTCAACTTTGCTTGAAGCCAGCAAGAAAGAAGCCGAGCGCCATGGCTTCACGGTCGAAGTGGACAACAGTTGCGACGACTGGGACTATGAGGCTGCGGCTGAGTATCTGTTAGCACGCTTAGGTGAATTGAGAAAGAAATCGGATCGAGTCTGCCTCATCTCCGGCGGAGAAGTCACGGTTAAGGTCACCAACGGGGGCGTGGGCGGTCGCAACCAGCAGTTTGCCTTGGCATGCGCACAAAAGATTGCAAGCGAAAATATCACCGTGCTCAGCGCGGGCACGGATGGGATCGACGGCAACAGTCCGGCTGCGGGAGCAATCGTCGACGGAACCACACTCGAACGCGCAAGCTCTCGTGGGTTGGATCCCGCAGCCAGCCTTCTCAGCTACAACGCCTATCCTTTTTTCGATGCGTTGGGTGACACGATTATGACTGGGCCAACCGGTAACAACCTGCGCGACCTGAGAATTCTGCTGAATTACTGATTAAACGTGGACATGCCTGTCCGCGTTTTCCCCAGTTGTAGGATTTTCCAGAAACATCACCCACCCTTATTCGCAGAGTACCCGAAAAAGGATGGGTCACTCAGAAGCATAATCCGCGCACCCTTCTTTACCTATTTCCCAAGGCTACTTCAGCAAGCCATAGACGACCAAGGCACTCTTCGTGCCAATGTAGACCTTGCCGTTCACCACCGTGGGTGGTGCGAATTTCGTATTTGATCCCAGGGAGTCCCGGCCCCCGGACGCTTGCGTACTGTTGTACAACTCATTGGCCAAGTTGGTGGCGTCGTAGGCGTGCAGAATGGATATGATCGGCTGCACCACCCACACAATCCCATTGCTCGTGCCGCTCGAAGAAACGGAGGGTGTGGCGCCCGGAAAGCCGTAGGTGGTAGGAGACTTCGAGGTCGGCCCTGACAGTTGCCCATTGGCGATGGCAAAGGCCTTCACGTTATCGTTGACCCCGGAAAAATAGACGTTTCCATTCCAGTACGCGGCCGTTCCGTAGTTGCAGTCATTATGAGTGCTGTTGCAGTCCCTAGAGTTAGCGATGTGCACGCCTACCGCTCCGGGAATCTCCTGCAGTATCTGATCGCCGGAACTGTCGTACTTGCCCATATTGTCCCGGTTTACCACGTAGACGGTTCCATTCTTGTCCCCGCTCAACATCACGTGCGGATATGTGCCGGTTTGATCTGGCAACAGAATCGCGGCGTTTGTGCCGAGGTCGGTATCGTGCGTATCAAAAGCCAGAGCTGCGGGCGTGAAAAAATCAGTCACCTGCAACTTACCGGTGCTCGGATGTAATTTCAAATAGGAATTGCCCCAATCGTTGACCGTATCGTCCCAACTGCCGTTTCCTGTGACGGTGAAGAGGACGTTATTCGCATCCGCCTCTATCGTTCCATTCCAGATTCCTCCTTGCTCCCCGTCGCCACCATGATTCGTAGTGTTGTTGGGAGTAGCGTTGAATATGTAGCGTCGTTTCATGGTAGTGGCGTCATATCCAAAGATCCAGCCGTGAAAAATCGGAGCATCATTGATCGAGGCGAAGGGCACGTAAACGATTCCATTTGCCAGGAGGAGAGCGCCGCGGTCGTTTTCGGAAGCTTGGTTGAAGGTCACGATACCATTGACGTTGTCTCTGCCTGTGCCGTGAACACTTCCCTTAATCACAACCGGGCTTCCCGGCAAGTCTTTTCCTGTCGACAGATCGTACTTATGAAGAACATGGAAGTACTTGCCGGCATGGTTGGGGTCAGTTCGTCCTTCCACATAGATAGCGCCGTGCGTTCCCTGAGTGAGGTCAATCACCGGGGTTGCCGTGATTCCGATTACCGAGGTCAGGTACACCAAGTTGCAGTTGGATCCCGACACCGGCTGGCTGGCACTGCAAGGAACCGGAATACCAAGATTGGTGTGCCACAGGGGCGTGGAAACTTTGAAGTCGGCATCAAACGCGTACACGCTGTTGTTCTCGGTTATGACGAACACAACGTTGTGCACCCCACCGCGAATTTGCAGGCTCGGCACATACAGAGGTTGGCCGTAAGCCAGCGAGTCCAGAGGAAACGAGTGAAGTTTCCCGAAGGTGCTTACGTTCACGTTTGATGGGGTCAGCGTCGTCTCGTTGGTATTCTCTCCCGTCCGCAGGTTGTCGTTGTGATAGGTAAGCACCGATTGGGTCAGATTTGTGGAAGCCGCACCCGCGGGTGCACCCGCCTGATAAACAGCGACGGCCGACAGCACGGCGAGAAAGAGGAAGGTAATACGATTTCCCATGGCAGTACTCCTGATTCGTCAATCAGCTTTAAAGCTGGAAAACTCGCGGAGAGGAAACAACATAACTTCTGTCCGGTGCCGAAAGCTTCTGGTTGGATTTTCCCCCATAGTGAAAGACGCGCCTTGGATCTCAGCCCATTTGCTTGCGGCTTAAGTCTTTCCGGCCCGATTTTGATTATCAACGCCTTTACCGGGTTGCCTGACATACGGAAACCGCGGGCCAAATTCAAGAAGAAATCGGTTGTGGCTGAGCTGTTGAGAACGATCTTCGCGGGTCAGGTCAGACGTAGCGTCAGCGACGGCAGCGGGAGGCCCTCGACTTCGGCGGTCCAAACATTGCCTTCGTTGGTTAGATGTCCGGCGGTAAGGGTTCCGGAGCTGATGATTTCGCCGGCGCTCAATGGCTCGGTTGGAAAGCGGCGGACGATGGCTGCACCTAGTTCGGCAAGGCACAACGCGGGGCTACGCAGGCTGTTTCTCCCTGATCCTTCTTCTACGAACTCTCCATTTTTTAACATTCGGAGCTTGAATCGCGCGAGTTGGTCTACGAGGCCGGCAATCATTTTGGGCAGTATGTGTACCCGCTCTCCGACCACGAGCGCGGCATGCAGGCCGAAGGAGGCGACGAAATCACTGGGTTGAAACTTCCAGTCGGGAAAGGGGCAATCGATGATTTCGAATCCCAGTGCTAGCCAGTCTGTCGATTCGAGCGCAGAAGTGGTATCGAGGCCCTCGGATGTGATCGGTTGTTTCAAACCGAAAACAATCTCGGGTTCAATCTTGAGCGACCGGCGGTGCGGCAGCGTGAGCGTAGCGGAGTTATTGTCGCTGTGCTGAACCGTGTCGTCGTACATGTGGGCCCAGACCAGGGTTTCGAGTTTGAGCACGCGCCACATGGCTTTGTTGGCGTAACCAACTTTGCGACCTACGACTTTGTGTCCGCTGGCTTCGCGGATGCGCTTGAGTGCGGCTTCAACTTCATAGGCCGCGTTGAGATCGAAACCGGGGCGGGCGGAGGGAGGAGTGGGGACCATCTGGTCCGTCTCATACGCTGAAAGGAGTTCCTGGGCTATAGCTGCGGCGTCATTGTGCGACATGTTCGGTTTCCACGGCCGTGGTTTGGAAAGTTCGACGTTCCGAATCTTAACAGAGCCGGTTTGGCAACTGGCTCGACGTGATGGCGCCCTGCGGGGTCAGAATCTTGTCTGCTGTGTTTAATGCAACGCTGAAGCGTTGCTCCACCCTTCTGCGGTAGTTCATGGCCGTTCCTAATCTGACAGCATTCCCAGGGTAGGGTTCAGTTCAAAACGATGGTAACTTACGCTCGTCGGGGAGTTCCGATAAGCTGAGAGCAAATCGATGATTTCGGTCACTGTTCGCCAGGAGGAACACGATGAAGCTGACGGCTAGACTTTCGGTGCCAAGCATTTCGCGACGTCGTTCTAGTTGCTGGTTGCACTCTCAAATCTTACTGTTGTCCCTTCTTGGTCTGGGATTGGCGAGCGCTCCTGCTGTCGCCCAAAACGCGGTGGTGTTGGTGGGATCGGGATCGAGCGTCCCGGCTCCTCTTTATACCCGGTGGACGCAGGAATATGGCAAGCACAACTCGCACATTCAGATGCGATATCTCCCGGTGGGGACGAGTGAAGGGATTAAGCAGATTTCCCATGGGGTGGGCGATTTCGGCGCCGGGGAAGCTCAGCTTTCGGAAAAGGAACGCAAAGACGAAGGTTTGATCGAACTGCCGGTCGTCCTCATTGGGATCGTTCCCATCTACAATCTTCCCGATGTGCACTCGGAGCTTCGGCTTTCGGGAGAAGTATTGGCGGAGATCTTCCTGGGAGATATCAAAACCTGGAACGCTGCCCCGATTGCCAAACTCAATCCGGAAATTGCATTGCCGAACCTTGCGATCCAAGTCGTTAACCGCCCCCCAGGCAAGGGATCCAACTTCGTCTTCACTGAATTTCTCTCCAAGGCAAGTTCCAAGTTTCGAGGCCAAGTGGGTGTCAGTCCTTCTCCTAAGTGGCCGGTCGGAGTCGCGACGGAACGTAGTTCGGATATGGCGGACAAGGTGAAAAATACTCCAGGTTCAATCGGCTACGTCGAATATCAATATGCGGTGAAGGGCGGAATTTCCCAAGTTGCGGTGTTGAATCCCGCGGGCAGGTTTGTCAGGGCTTCCGCTGAGAGTATTGCTGAGGCATGCAAAGCCATAGAAGCGCCGCGGTGGAATAGCTTCTCTGCCTCGCTGACCAATGCCCCCGGAGCGGATTCTTTCCCCATTACCAGTTTCACCTGGATTTACCTGCGAAACAAATCTACCGATTCTTCTCGTGCAGCGGCGTTAGTCGAGCTCTTGGATTGGATGTACACGGACGGCCAGCAGTTTGCGGTGCAGGAAGGCTATTCGGAACTACCCCCGCCATTGCTTGCAGCAGTACGAAAGAAGGCCAAAGACTTGCAATGAGCGGCCTTCCCCAGGTTCTGCGTGGACCTGATAAGATTCGCTAGTTTCGTTTGGGGGAACTATGCGGATTTGCTTCGTCTTAGCTTGTATTGCGGGGATGACGGCTCTGGCTTCGGGCCAAGAGCCAGCGACCAAGGCCGGTGAAGGCCATCCATTCGCCAGCGTGTCCACGGATCCTGCCCTGAAAGAGACGTTCGAAGCGAAAATCAAAGCTGAATGGGAAGCTGTGAAGAACAAGGATAAAAAGGCGTACGCCGATTTGCTGGCGGACGATTATCAAGGAGTGGAAGTCGACGGCCGAGGTGAAAGGAATAAGATTCAAGCTCTAAACGAACTGGCTGAGAGCAACGTTTTCAACTACACGTTGTGGGGTTACAAACTGATTCCGCTGAGTTCCGAAGCCGCCTTTGTCATCTACGAAGTTACCCTCCAGTTTCCGCCTAAATCGGCCGTGCGTTTTTCGAGGGTGTATATCACGGAACTCTGGGTGAAGCGCGCTGGTCAATGGAAGGAACTGCACTACCAGGAAACTCATGTCAAGTAGCTGCCTTTGCCCGCGCAACCTTTGCAATCGTGCCGCATCCCACTAATTAAGGAGAAATCCCAATGACCAAAATGTGGTTGGTTCTGCTGGTATTTTCCGGCAGCTTTCTCCTGGCACAAGACAGCAGTACCAGCAGCATGGGCCAGGACAACTCAAAACATGCTAAAGGAGAGGTGACGGTGCAGGGCTGCGTGAGCAGAGCCAGCGGCGATTACATCTTGATGAAGCAGAATCCGGCGATAACCTACGAACTCCAGGCTACTGGCAAAATAAAGCTCCGGAGCTATCTTGGACAACGAGTGGAAATAACCGGGAAGACATCACCTTCAATGAGCACAAGCTCGGACAGCATTTCAAAGACTGGTTCTCCCTCGCCGGTGACCCTAAACATTAGTTCGATCAAGACGATTTCGAAGGAATGCGCGCTGCGTCCTGTCGCCGCCCAATAACGAAGATCCTAATCGCAATCCGGAGGCATGGCTGAGATCTCCGATCCGGAGTCGCAGGGAAGTTTTTTCTTGGACGGCTCGAGCAACGCTGCCCGGCTGTAACGTAGAATCCACAGCCCTTCGTTGTTCGTGAGATAGATCAATCCGTGGCCGCCGTCAGGCAGCAGGCTTGTAACGCCGCTAAATTCCTGGAGGGTTTTAGGATTGCGGGGGTCGCTCAAATCCAGCACTCGCACCGTTTCCGTGGGATGGGCACTGCTGGTGAGAGTGGTCGGCTTCTTGTCCGGCGCCTCCGAAATGGCTACTTGCGGAGTGACCATTTCCAAATTCCCCGCCGTAGCTTGATTCGGCTGCACCGTCCGCTTAAGCAGGTTCGGCTTCTCGGGCTTGCTCACGTCAACCACCATGAAGCCTTGCTTGGAGGCCTGCTGCACATATAAATACTGCTTCCCTTCTTCCTTCTGCAGCAGCATTTGATTTCCCGTGGCCTGCGGAAGTGGGAGGTGTGCGATTACGGTTGCGGGAACGTCTGTGGGTTTCTTAGGCGGTTCGTCTTTAGCTGACGACAACGTGACAAAAAATGCGAAGAAGGCCAGAACTACGATTCCGGCGGAGACGATGCGTCTATTCATAATTCACACCAACTTCTGGTCTACGGCTATTGCGTGAAACTATACCACGGGTTTCGTGCTCCTGCCGCTGCGCGACAGGACCGGGTCAAAAGACCCGGTCCTCCACGTCCACTCACTGTTCCCCGTAGACGCCGATACAACCGTTGCTGCTCTGCGTCGTGCAGATTCCACCCGCCTGCAACGGCACAAAGGCGTGATTGTTGCTAGAGTCAACCGCAATGCTATGCGAGTTCGCATTGGTCGCAACGTTCTCCAGCCAGGTATTTGTCTTGGCGTCGATTACGCCCATGACCGGGCCATTGGGCATGTCTCTCGCGGCCACGTAGTAGCGGTTATCGCCCGCGTTGTACCAGATCTCGTCGACTCCGCCGACCTGGGTAATTTCCGTGATAATCGCGCCCGATGTGCCGTCGATGACGAACAAGTTAGGCGGAAAAGCCTCACCGTCATGATCCGCGCAGCCCACCATGAAGTTGTTTCCCGGACCCTGAACGACGCTGGTCGGCATGCAATTCTGCAGCACGAAGGTGTTGACCACCACCGGCCCATTTGGGTTTCCGAGCCGGGGATCGATCTCATCGACGCAACCGATGTTGGTTATACCGATGCAATTTTCATTCGTCTGCAAAAGGTGACCGGTGTTGGGATTCCAGGCCATGCCGCCCAATCCGGCGGGTGCTATCGCGCCGGCACAGTTGGCGCCGGGTGCGGTCTGGCTACAGAATGCTCCCGTGGTTTGGTCGATGAGCGGACCATGATGGCAGGGAATTGTGTAGGTGGTGCCGATGGGCGTGATCCCGCTCAGACCGGGGAGACCGAGCACAGGATTGGCGTTGGCTATCCCTCCGGAAACACCGCTGAAGACGTGCGGGTTCGAGGGATCGGGGCATGGGAACGTTACTCCAACGGTATCAACCGGCACGGTCGCACTGAGTCCTGCTCCGCCCGAAGCCTTGCCGCCTGCGCCGTCGTAATAAATCTGTCCGATAATGCAGCTCGGAGGATTAAACGAAGTGCCCGCTACTCCCGGATCCAATATCGGCGACGGTTGTGGAATCGCAGTGCCTGATCCCTGAAACGGGTACCCGCCGCTGGTACCGTAATTCGCTAAGACGAAACCGGCTTCATATGGGCCGTAAGCGAGCGTGGGCACAATCGGCAGGCAATGGCTTGTTCTAGCGACGACGCCGGACATATCGATGAACGTGACAAAGGGTAATCCGGGATCGCCATTGATGACGGCAAGAACGTGATGAACAGGATCGTATGCCATTTCATCAGCGCGGTCGTCTCCGCAAGTAGCTGCCGACCCAGCCTCACCGTTCCAGGAAGCGACGCAAGGGCCGATGCCCAGTGGTCCGTCGTAGTCTGCAGATGTGCCCGTAGGTATGGTTGCGAGCACAGTTGGCGGTGTCGCCGTCAAATCAAAGACCGCTACACTCGCGTTGCCGACAGCCGTAAACAAGGTCTTGCCGTCTGGAGTAACTTCCTCGCCGTCTGGTCCTGACATGGGATTTACGCCGTTGGCACGCGAAGCGCAGCACTGCGCGCCAGGGAATCCGCCGAAATTGCCGTTCGCGCCAAAGCCCGAAATGAGGTGAAAGGGAGCATTTCTGCATCCGAAGCGCGTGAAGTTTCCAACAACGTCAACTTGGGGCGGTACCGTGGGATCACAGGGACTGGCCGCATTTCCCGCGTTGGTCACGGCGTTGCTGCCTTGAATGGCATTGATCGCGATATTGTTGACGGTATCCACGACCACTATGGCCAGCCCAATGCGATCCGAGACGTAGTCGCGGTGCGTGGCCTGGTTGAGCCAGCTTATGTCGAAAGAGTTGAATGGACCACCGGGTTCGCCAGTTGGGTTGTGCTCGGGCACCGTGATGTTCACGATGTCGGCGTAACCGTCCGCCGTGGTCGTACCGCACACCGGGCAGTTCTTTACGTTGCCGCAGCCGCTCGCAATCACAAACAACGCCGTGAGAAGAACAGTAAGCAGAATTCTCGATCGCATCGAATCTCCTCCTGCAATTTTCCCTTCAGAGCAGATTGCAACTAGCCCTGGCGTCCAACCAAAACCTCACCCACAATTTCACCACGTGCCAAGCAGATTCCTCAAAAGCGGAACTGCAATTCCTGCGTCAAGGCATAGAAATTCTGCGGCACTTGCCCGGTAATGCTGGGCTGCTTGAGCTGATCGATGTTTACGTTGAACTGGTATTTCACCCAGTAGTTCAGATACCAGTTGACTCCAAAAGTGATCTGGTCGGTGTGATAGTCGTAGGCGGGAACAAATCCCGGTGTGTAAAAGTTCAGGAAACTGGAAGCGGGTGCGTTCGCCTGAATGCCAGAGTACCGTGCGGCGACTTCCCATGCGCCCCAGCCGCGTCCCTTGCCGCCCGGAGTATCGGGACCAAGCAGCGGCCGCTTCACTCGCGGAGTGCCGTTCTCGGGGCGTTTTTCGCCGGTGAGCAGATACGTCGCGCCGATGTTCCAGGCCTTGGCGCCGACGCCGGGAATCGTCAGGAACGCGAGGCCTCCTGGTGTCTCGGAGCCCACGGCGTAGCGTTGCTGCTGCAACTGCACGTACTCGCCGCGCAGCGCGAAACCCGATTTGATGTAGGTGAATTCACCCTCGTACCGCTCGGTGGGACCGTTGATCCTCAGCTGCGGGAAGAAAGCGTAAGTGGCATCGGGAAGGAGTCCGCTAAAGCTCAGGTCTCCGGAAAGTCCCCGAGAACGACCATGGCTGATGGAGCCGCCAAAAGCAAGTTGCTTGAACAAATCCTTCTTGCTCTTGCGCCAGGGATAGAAGCGGAGCCTGCCAACAAACTCCGGTTCGTTGGTGGCGTTTGCGGTAACACCATTGCGGCCGTTGAATGCGCCGGCCCACCATTGCACGACGCCGCCAGAGATGTCCCCGTGCAACACCGCGCCGGGACAGCGAAAGGCGGTGCCGGCGCAGGGGTACAGCAGCGACTGCAAGCCGCGTTCGACGAAATCGAGGTTGGTAGCGCCAATTCCGGTTTCCTGAGCAAAGGGTTCCTTGAATTGACCCGCCTGCAATTGGAACTCGGGCCTGAGCCTCACGTTGAGATAAACGTCGCGTACAATTGCCCCTGTTGTCGCATTGGCGTCGGTCAAGATGGCGTAGTCGAAATGGGAGCCGTAGTTGCCCTGGAAGCCGAAACGGGCGCGCCGGATAACGAATGTATCGGAGGGAGCGCCATCGCCCTTGTATGCGCGATGGTCGATGTCGACGTAGCCGTACGGCATGATCTGGAACTGGCCATCGGCGCTCTTGATGAAAAAATGCTCACCGTTCCATCCCGCCGTGAGCGGGGCTTCCTTCTTGGGCTCGGCCGCAGGCTTGGCCTGGTTGATCATTGCCGCTTCGATCCCAGGCTCGGGCTGAATCAAAACCGTGTTCACCAGATGAACGCCTTCGGTCCCGCCGCCGCTTACGGGTTGCACACTGGCTCCGAGCGAACCGGTCTCAGCCGCAGGCCTCACACCCGCCGAATTTCCGTCGGCAGCTTGTGCCTTGCTTCCAACCAATTGCTGGACCATCGCCTTCAATTCTTCGATGGTCTTGCGTTGCGCTGCGACTTCGCTGCGCAGCTCATTGACCTCTTCCTTGGTGGCGCCCGCGGGAGTCGATCCGCCGGTCTTGCTCGCGGGTTGCGTGCCTTGAGCATGGACGAGCAAAGCTGGCGACATGAAAAGCAGAAGGAGGAAAAACGCTGTTAGCGAGCGCATGTGTTTCCTTTCCGACCATGAGTTGGCCGACCACCTGCCCGTCCCGGGAACAAGCATGCACGCGCTTCAAACGCCGGGTGCCTCGGGGCGGCAATCCTGAACCGACTATTTGAAAACTCGATAACTTGTATGAAAAGCGGACCAATCCGCTGGGGGGTCTGTTTACCACGTTTTTGAGGCGTGAGTCAAGCAATCTTTTTCTGCTGGCGCTGGCAGCGTTAAAACTCACAGTGATCTTCGATTGAGGAAGACATGCAAAAACAATCATCTGTGTGTCTCCAGTTGCCGACGTGGTAACGGTGCGCAACCGGTTGACAGCGCTGCAAAACGGCTGACTCCAGTTCGGGTTTCTGACGGGATGCCAAACAAAAACTGTCACAGAATAAATGGGAGGCGAGCGGCATCACCGTGATCACGATCACACATAACAGTTTGTTGAACCAACCTTGCGGCCAGTTGACTCTGTAGCATCGCCCTGCAATGATGTGGTTGTGCCGGAACGCAAGCTCAGAATCGTCAGGTTTATTGGGAGCACGCCGAACACCGCGTATTGCGATGTTTGCAGGTTAACCTTCCGGACGCGGCGGGAATTTGTCGTCGACGCGGACAAAGCGAAACAGCAACTGCAATCTGATTTCGACAAGCATGAGTGCAAGCCAGAGGAGGGTGCGGTCAATGATGCGCTCGACCACATCCGGTAATTCGTGGTACTCCGACGGGCCAAATCGCGCCTGCTAAGGCTGCATCCCGCAAATTGGCTTGACACTCGTTGCACAGGTAAGTCGCACGCCGCCGAATTACTGAGCCTAGCCGGTTTCCCGCGAGCATGTTGGAGGGTCTGATCGCATGGCAATACACACCGAAGAAACCACGTCGCAGTACATGAACTACGCACCCGCTGATTTGAATCCCCAGAGAGATCTTCCCAAGGGATTCTTCGATTTCCTGTTGCCGCTTCATAAGCAGTTCACGCCTTGGCAACAGAAGCTGGTCGCGAAACGCGCGAAGGTGTTGGAGCAATCGCATCGCGGGCATCCGCCAGATTATCTTGCGCCGTCCGAAGCCACCACTTCGGACTGGCGTATCGAGGTGCCCGACTGGTGCGCGGATCAGCGCAACCAGATGACGGGGCCCGCGGACGACGCTGAATTGACAGTGAAGCTGTTGAACTCCGGATCTCCCGCGGTGATGCTGGATCTTGAAGATTCCACTGCAAACACCTGGGAGCACATGATGTTGGCGGTCAAGAACACCCTCGCTGCCTACAAGTACGAACTCAGTTATGACGATAAGAAGCGGGGAAAGAAAGTTACAGTGCAGCGCTCGAAAACCGTGACCTGGGTTCGT
Organism: Terriglobales bacterium; assembly: GCA_035567135.1. Taxonomy (GTDB): domain Bacteria; phylum Acidobacteriota; class Terriglobia; order Terriglobales; family Acidobacteriaceae; genus JABDBE01. The sequence continues at coordinate 227,038 of DATMQI010000201.1, read as the reverse complement.
CCCCGTGGGCTGCACCTCAGCCAGGGTGGCGCCATCAAGAACGAAATCATGTCGGCTTCCCTGTTCGACCTCGCTCTGCTCTGGTACCAGATCGATCCCGCGTCGCTACCGCACAACTTCTCGGTTTACATTCCCAAGAGCGAGTCCGCTGAGGAGGCCTTCTGGTGGCGCGACCTGTTTCAGGCTCTCGCCAAACACAAAGGCTTGTCGCCGGATTACATAAAGTGCATGGCATTGGTCGAGGCACATCCCCTGGCCTATCAGATGGAGGAATTTCTCTTCAATCTGCGCGAGCACTGCCTGGGATTGAACCTTGGCCGGTGGGATTACATGGCCTCGCTGATCGATTTCATGTCGGAAGATCCTAATTGGATTTTGCCCGACCGCAATACTATTCCGCACGATGTGGCATTTTTCCAGAACTTCCGCACGCTGATGCCGGAGATTTGCCACAAGCACGGCGCTCATGCCATCGGCGGAATGACCGCACTCTTTCCCAGCCGCACTGACGCTGAATTGAACGAACGTGCTCTGAAAGTACTGAAGGAAGACAAGAAGAATGAAGCTAACTGCCTGATGGATGGGGCATGGACAGGCCATCCTGATCAGAACGAGATCGCAGTTGCGCAGTTTCCCTTTCCCAATCAGATCGCAAAGCGGCCGAAGCTGGCCAATGCGCATCCCGATCTGCGGCCAGTACCAAAAGACGTTGGAAAGACGACGCTAGAGGGAACGCGGGCGGCCGTGCGCACGGTAATCCGTTATCGCAATGGCGTGCTTAATGGCAAGGGAGCCAGCCTGCTCGACGGCTTTATGGAGGATCTGGCTACCGACCGCATCTATCGCCTGATGATTTCGCAGCGCGTGCGCCACAAGGTCAAAGTTCCTGGCGACGATGGCAAGCCAATTGAGCACACCCGTGAATTGGTCACCCGCATTTTTGACGAACAGCTGTCGAAGATTCAGCGTGATTTGCCGGCGGAGATTGATTCCAACTCGGCTAAGACGCTTCCCGAAGCCCGCCGTATTGCGGAGCAGATGATTGTGCAGGGGCACCATTCGCCGATTTAGTGGGAGATTGATGGACCGTGGTTCTCGATAGATCAACACGCTCCTGTCATTCCGAGCGAAGTCCCAGAACCTGCTTTTTTGCCGGCGGAGCGGAAAGCAGGTTTCCGGACTTCGCAGGATCAAGAAACGCTGATCGAACTGATCAGTACAATTAGCTTGACCGCATTTGCCTGATCGTGCCCACTGTTAGATTGCATCCCATCTTTACGGGTGAAGAGAAACGAGGACTATGAGCGTTACAGAACAGCAGGCTCCCGCAGTTAGTTCGTTCCCTCCATTGTCGCCGCCTAAGCGCTACTTATTCGGGCCTGGACCTACCATGGTCGACCCGCGAGTGTATGAAGCACTGTCGAAGCCGATTGTCGGACACCTCGACCCTTATTTCATCCAGGTGATGGCGGACGTCCAGCAATTGCTGAAAATGGCTTATGGCACCCGCGATGGCGCTACGCTGGTAATTTCGGGCACCGGCAGCGCGGGCATGGAAGCTGCAGTCGCCAACTTCGTCGAATCGGAAACCAAATTAGCTGTGTTCGCCAACGGATATTTCTCCGACCGGCTTACCGAGATGGCGAAACGCCACGGTGCGAACGTGGTTCGATTTGAAAAGCCCTGGGGTGAGATCTTCTCCGATGATGAAGCTCGAGAGTTCATCGCTCGCGAGAAACCCAAAGTGGTGGCTTATGTTCATGCCGAAACCTCGACAGGCGCGTTGCAATCGGGCCGGGCGATCTGTGACGCCGCTCACGATGCCGGCGCTCTGGTGATTGCGGACTGCGTCACCTCGCTCGGCGGAGTGCCGGTGGAGTTCGACAGGACCGGTATCGACGTCGCCTACAGTTGCACACAAAAAGGACTCAGTTGTCCGCCGGGATTATCTCCGATGGCCATGTCGTCACGAGCTATGGAATTCCTGCGCGCCCGCACTACTCCATCGCGTAGTTGGTATCTCGACCTCAAGCTGATTCATGACTACTCGACGGTGTCGCACCGCTACCATCACACCGCGCCGATTTCCATGTTTTATGCGCTGCGAGAAGCGCTGCTGGTCATTGCGGAAGAAGGAATCGAGAACCGATGGGAGCGGCATCGCCGTTCTCACCGGTCATTCGTAAAAGGTGTAGAGGCCATGGGCTTGCGTCTGCACGTTCCTGAAGCCCACCGAATTGCGACCCTGAACACGGTATGCGTTCCCAAAGGTGTGGACGAAGCGAAAATTCGAAAACGCCTGCTGGACGGCCCCGGTATAGAGATCGCCGGAGGCTTCGGTCCGCTTGCGGGGAAAGTTTTCCGCATCGGCGTTATGGGTCCCTTGGCCACCGAGGACAACGTACAGTTTTTTCTGCAAGAGTTCGGTAAGGCCTTGAAGGCCGAAGGCTGCTCGAGTTGAATTGATCACATTCTTCGCTGGCGCGGGATGATCAGCGGAAGAGTGCTGCTGCAATCCTTTCGCTTCACGAACAACAAACAGAATCAGTCTGGCATCCAAAGACACGCCCCAGAGGGCGACAACGCATGACGCTGAAGTCGGTCGACACGCTGCTCGACGTCTTACATTTCGCCGATAGTCACACCGCCGTTATCGTTCCCGAGCTCGGAATCCGTGTCACCTACGATTCGCTGCGGCAACAAGTCCTCGCCATGGCGAACGCTTTAGCCTCCGCGGGCATTCGACGCGGGGATGCAGTGGCGATCGCATTGCCGAATGGATTGCCTGCGATTGTGAGCTTTTTAGCAGCTTCCATCGCTGGAACTGCAGCCCCTTTGAATCCCGCGTATCCCTATGAGGAGTTTCATTTTTTTCTGGGTGACACCAATGCGCGCGTTTTGCTTTGCCCAGCAGTAGGAGCGGAATTCGTGCGCACAGCAGCCGCGGACCGTAAGATTCCAGTGTTCTCAGTGGAAATGAGCAACCAGGGCAACGTTCACCTGGTAGATGCTCCCACCGGAGTATCGGCCACAGAACCCGGCGCCGACGACATTGCTTTGATGTTGCACACCAGCGGAAGCACGGGGCGACCGAAGCGTGTGCCCCTGCGGCATTTCAACCTCGCCGTTTCGTCAGCGAACATCGCGAATAACTACGCACTTTCTGAAGAAGATGTCTCGCTGTGCATTATGCCTCTGTTCCACATTCATGGATTGATTGGCTCGACCATGGCAACTTTGCTTTCTGGAGGTGCCGTCGTCGTACCCTCGAAGTTCAACGCGCTTTCTTTCTGGCGCACGGTGCGCGAACATCACGTAACCTGGTATTCGGGCGTGCCAACGATGCACCAACTCCTGCTGGCCCGCACTCACCACAAACCGCCAGAGGCCTCCTCTCTGCGCTTTATCCGTTCTTGTAGTGCGCCCCTCTCTCCCGAACTCATTCACAAGATCGAGGACGTGTTTGGTGTGCCCTTCGTCGAAGCCTACGGGATGACCGAAGCTTCGCATCAGATGACCTCAAATCCTTTGCCGCCGCGGCACCGCAAGGTTGGATCGGTTGGAGTAGGCGCCGGCCTGCGCGTCAGGATTATGGACGCAAACGGGAATTCTCTGGAAAACAACCAACGCGGCGAAATCGCTATCCAGGGCGCGAATGTATTTCGCGGATACGAAAATAATCCGGAAGCCAACGCCCGCGCCTTCGTCAACGGATGGTTTCGCACCGGAGATCAGGGCTATCTTGACGAGGATTGTTATCTGCACCTGACCGGCCGCATTAAAGACATCATCATCCGTGGAGGCGAGAACATCGCGCCTCACGAAGTCGACGAGATTTTGCTCAAGCATCCGGCAGTCGCGGCGGCCGTCACCTTTGGCTGCCCGCATCCCACGCTGGGCGAAGAAGTGGCTGCGGCCGTCGTCTTGCACGAATCCCATGGTGCCACTGAATTAGCACTCATCAAATACTGCCGTGAGTTCCTGGCAGAGTACAAATGTCCAACCAAGATTTATCTGGTGAAGAGCATTCCGACCACGGCTACCGGGAAAATTCGCCGCCGTGCGGTGGCAGCCGCACTGCTGGATGATCGCCGATGAAATTCCTGATCGCCGGTGCCGGCGCAATCGGAGCGTACATCGGTGCGCGCATGGCACAGGCCGGATTCGACGTCACCCTGTTCGCACGCGGCCCCCACCTTCGCGCCATGCAGGAGCGCGGTGTCCAGGTGAAAAGCAGCGAGGGAGATTTCGTCGCGCGCCCCACAATCGCGAGCTCTCTCGAAGAAGTGGGCGCGGTCGACATTGTTTTTCTCGGCGTAAAAGCGCACGGCCTGCCACAACTCGCGCCTCAGTTGCGCCCGGTGCTGGGACCCGACACAACGGTCGTCAGCACCCAAAACGGAATCCCATGGTGGTACTTCCAGGGTTTCGGCGGCGAATGGGATGGACTCCGTCTCGAGCGCGTCGATCCCGGTGGCGTGATCGCCTCGGCCATCGAAGCTCGTCGCGTGGTTGGGTCCATCGTTTACCTTGCAACTGAAATCACCGCGCCCGGAGTGATTCAACACATCGAAGGAGACCGCGTTACGCTAGGCGAACCGGAGGGTACGCGCTCTGATCGGTGCCGCCGAATCGCCGACGCGCTCATCGCCTCGGGCTTGCGCTGCCCCGTCACCACACGACTGCGCCACGAGATTTGGGTGAAAGCCTTGGGCAATGCGTCGTTCAACCCCGTCAGCGCACTGACGCGCGCAACACTGGTTCAGATGGCGCGCGATCCGGGAGTTTGTTCCGTAATCCGCCACATCATGGAGGAAGTGGAAGCGGTTTCGCGCCGGTTGGGCATGGAGTTGCCGGTTTCCATCGACCAGAGAATTGCCGGAGCTGAAAAAGTAGGGGAGCACAAAACCTCCATGCTGCAGGATCTTGAAGCCGGCCGGCCCATGGAACTGGAAGCGCTGGTGGGCGCCATGGTCGAACTAGGAGAGCGCGTGGGACTTCCCATGGTTTACACGCGAACCGTATATAATTGCACCAAACTGCTGGCTCAGAGCAATTGGACCGACACAAAGGTGAATGCTCCTCTAGACGCTCTAGCCCGTTAGCCGGCCTGATTTGACGAGTTCCTGCCCCCATTACCTCTATGCAGGAAGTGAGCAATTCAGACCAGCTATTCCTTCTGGATAGGCGGATCATCATGGTAGAGACGAGCACGTCTTCTCTCTCTTTCAGGTCCACTGAACTAAGTCAGGCCATCTGAAGTTCTCTCCTCTTAGTTCCGCAGCTCCTAAAGGAACAATTCATGAAAAAGATAATCTCACTGTTGTTGATGGGCTTCCTGGGCCTGGTTGGAACTTACGCGTTTGCACACTCGGGTCGGGAAGACACGGTCGACCGATTGCAAAAATCGGTGGACGTTCTGCACGCGGTGATGTCGACCCCGGACAAAGGCATCCCCGAAGAAGTATTGAGTGGAGCAAAATGCATTCTTGTAGTACCAGACTTGATTAAGGGCGGCTTCATTTTTGGCGGCAAGCACGGCCGTGGAGTAGCTTCCTGTCGAACATCCGAAGGCTGGAGCGCGCCTGCATTCGTATCGGTTGGCGGCGGTAGCTGGGGATTGCAGATCGGAGTCGAAGGTGTGGACCTGGTTATGCTGGTCATGAATGACCAGGGCTTCCAGCATCTGTTGTCGAGCAAATTCGAACTGACCGGCGAAGGCTCGGTTGCAGCGGGTCCAGTAGGCCGTCATGCTTCCGCCGGTACCGACTGGAAGATGAACACGGAAATGCTTACCTACTCGCGTTCGAAGGGCGCTTTTGCCGGCTTGACGCTTGAAGGCGCAGTAGTCGAGCAGGACAACGACTCTACGCACGCCATTTACGGCAAGCACATGCAGTTCCGCAACATTCTTTCGGGCAAAGTATCAACTCCATCGAGCGGAGTCGCATTCGTGAAGGCTGTTACAGCGGCAGGCCAACAGGCACGGATAGCCGAGGCTAAAGAAGACAAGAAGTAAGCGACGCAGAAGCTTTGCGGAAGATTGATTTCGGCCGGCCGAATCCATGATTGGTTTCGGCCGTTGCCTCAAAGCTCAATGAAAGGTGAAGAGAAATGAAAGTTAATCTACGTGGATGTCTTTGGACGCAACTGGCTTGCCTGATGCTTTGGTCTGTTCTTTCATTGGCGCAGTCGTCAGACTCCGGGCAAAATCTCGAAGCTTGCAAGGCCGGCCGGGAGACTTGCGATCGTTCAAAGCTGAATCCCGCGCAGGCAGCCGAACTCGACGCCACCAACCGCGAGCGCAACGTTTCCAATTGCAGAAATGGCTTCGATTCGTGTGACCATGCGAAACTTAGCGCGCCGCAAGCGATTGCACTGGCCGTCGCCAATCACCAGCGTAACGTCTCCGATTGCAAAGATGGCGTCGCCTCTTGCGACCCTTCTCGATTGACCAAGTCGGAAGCCAGTGAATCGTCGGCGGCAGCGCAACAGCGCAACATTTCCGACTGCAAAGATGGAATCGGCGATTGCGATCGCTCTAAACTAAGTCCCTCGGAAGCCGTCGCCGTGGACACCGCCCGGCACCAACTCAACGTCTCCGACTGCAAGAATGGCGCAGGGCTCTGCGATCATTCCAAGCTCAGTGCTTCGGAAACCGGTGCAGTGGCCGCTGCGGAACATCAACGCAACGCACAGAATTGCGAAAATGGCTGGAACGATTGCGACCGTGCCAAACTCACGACATCGGAGGCCGATCAAACCGCCGCCGCCGACCACCAGCGCAACATCTCCGCGTGTAGAAATGGCCTGGAAACCTGCGACTACTCAAAACTGACTCCCCCCGAAACCAAGACGCTGGCGGACGCCGAACAGCAACGTAACTATAAGGCCTGTTTAAAGGGTTACGGTTATTGCGATCGCTCTCGTCTAACTGCCGCCGAAGCTAAGGCAATTCCCTCTGAGCACAACCCCTTGCCGTGATAAGGTGGAGCCGACGGCCGAAGCTGAGATTCGATTAGAACAAATCAGGTAAGGTGAAGCCGATATGAGGATGTGCCAGTTCATGCTCTTCGTGCTGGCAGTAGCTGGCGTCTTGGTGTTGCCGCCAGCAGCCGGGGCGCAGAGCCTGAGTGATTCGGCACACGTCTCTGCAACTACAGTCCTATCGACCCGTACGCCGCCCGCTGATTTGACTTACACGCGCCCCACACAGAAAACCAAGCTCCGCAACTACGCCTTCGACGCGTTCGGTCCGTATCCAATAGTCGGCGCCGCCTTGGCCGCTGGCATCAACCAGTGGCAGAAAACTCCGCCAGACTGGCAGCAAGGCGCCGAGGGTTACGGCAAGCGATTCGCATCCGACTTCGGCATCGCAGCTGTCACTACGACGACGCGCTATGCGCTGGCGCAGGCCTTCCGTGAAGATACGTTGTATTACCGGTGTGAGTGCAAGGGCGTGTTTCCGCGGCTCGGCCATGCCGTGATTTCGACTTTCACTGCACGCCGAGGCGAAGATGGCCATCGCGTCTTCTCTTTTCCAGCCCTCGTGGCGCCGTACGCCGGCACTATGACCGCCGTCTACGCCTGGTATCCCGGCCGCTACGAAGCCGCCGATGCGCTGCGAATGGGCAACTACAGCCTGCTGGGCTATGTAGGCGGGAACATTGCCCTGGAGTTCCTTTATGGCGGACCTCACTCCTTGCTCTCTCGCATCCATCTAAACAAGACACTAGGAGCACCAATCCCAAGTTCGACTCCCTGATCGATTAGTTTAGACCGCACGACTCAGTAAGTTCCTGACCGTGCCCTTTTGAAATTCTACTTTGGCCGATTATGATGTCTGGCGGAGGTGAAGGTCGCTATGCGTCTGCTGAAACGCGTAACTGGATGTTTGTTAGTGCTGGGCATCTTCGCAGGGACTCTTCTCGCACAAGAGAAGTTCACCACGCAACTGATCCCGCGAGAGGTGCTGTTTGGTAATCCAGAGCGCGCCCAGCCACTGATTTCGCCCGATGGCACACAACTGGGATATCTGGCTCCGGTAAATGGCGTATTGAACGTCTGGATTCGCACCCTCGGCAAGGACGATGACCGAGCCGTCACCGCCGACAAATATCGCGGTATCCGCAATTTCATCTGGCAGTACGACAACCAGCACATTCTTTACACCCAGGATGTCGGCGGCGACGAGAATTGGCGGCTTTACCAGACCGACATCATGACCAAGCAGACCAAGGATCTGACGCCATTCGAGAAAGTTCGTGTCGACATCGTCGCTTATGACTGGAAGTTTCCCGACAACATCCTGGTGCAGATGAACAAGCGTGATGCCAAGGTGTTTGATGTACACCGCATTGATTTAAAGGCAGGGACAGTCGAATTGGATAGCGAGAATCCCGGTGATGTCGCGGGTTGGCAGGCTGACAATGCTTTGCATATCCGCGCCGCCCAAGTGCAGACGCCGGATGGGGGCACCATCGTTCGGGTGCGCGACGACATGAAATCGCCATGGCGAGAGCTGATCAAGTGGGGAGCGGATGAGACTTTCGGAAACGTTGTGGGCTTCACGCCGGACAATAAGGCGCTCTGGGTGACGACCAGTCTGGATGTGAATGCGGCGCGTCTGTTGCAGATTGATGTTGCCAGTGGCAAGCGTCAAGTGATCGCCGAAGATCCGCAGTTTGATGTCAACCAGACCGTAAACAATCCGAAAACAAACGCTCTGGAAGCGGTGAGCTTTACGCGGCAGCGCAAGGAATATGAGTTCATCGATCCCAAGGTTAAGGCGGACTTCGCGGTGCTACGCACAGTTCGCGACGGCGATATCGATGGAATCTCGGCCAATCTGGACGACACAAAGTGGATTGTGACGTATGTCAGCGATAACGCGCCGGTCTACTGGTACGTGTACGATCGCGCGAGCCAGCGAGCGACGTTGCTGTTCAGCAATCGCCCGGCGCTGGAGAAGTACAAGTTGTCGTCGATGAAACCGATCGAGTTTAAAGCGCGGGATGGCATGACGTTGTATGGGTATCTAACCACGCCGGTGGATCTTGGAGCGAAGAACCTGCCGATGGTGGTGTTTGTCCACGGCGGGCCATGGGGACGCGACGAGTGGGGCCTGAATGGAAACGTGCAATGGCTGGCAAACCGGGGATACGCGGTGCTGCAAATTAATTTTCGCGGTTCCACAGGTTACGGCAAGCAGTACGTGAACGCGGGCGATCGGCAATGGGCGGGCACAATGCGCACGGATCTGCTCGATGGCAAGAGTTGGGCCGTGAAGCAAGGCGTAGCCGATCCGAACAAAGTGTGCATTATGGGTGGCAGCTACGGAGGATACGCAACCCTGGCTGGGGTTGCGTTCGCGCCGGATGCGTTCGCCTGCGGCGTGGACATCGTCGGCCCCTCGAACCTGAATACTCTCTTAAATACCATTCCGCCCTACTGGTCGACGTTACTCTCTACTTTTCATAAGCGCATGGGCGACTCGGAAGAGGTTCTGAAGGCGGAGTCTCCTCTATTCAAAGCGGACCAGATCAAGACGCCTTTACTGATCGGGCAGGGAGCCAACGATCCCCGAGTAAACAAGGCGGAAAGCGATCAGATTGTGGCAGCGATGCGAAAAAATCATGAGCCAGTGGAGTACTTTGTCTTCCCCGATGAAGGGCACGGCTTCGCGCGCCCAGTGAACCGCATGGCGTTTAACGCTGCGACAGAGGAGTTCCTAGCAAAGTACCTGGGTGGACGATTTGAGCCTCCAAACGGCGACGAGAGCAAGCTGTTGGCAAGCATCAAGCAATAGCTCGAAAAGCTGTCGGGCGGGGACATGTAGCGATCCTCGCCCGACAGTTTGCAATCCGGGTTGCAAGTTACCTGAGAGTCAATCTGCCGCTACTTCTCGCACCTCTTGCTCCATCTGCGCACGCATCTGGTTTTCGTAAGCCGCAAGTTGCGCCTCGATGTCCTGCACCGCTTTACGTTTCCTGATAACCTCTTCGCGATAGCGCCGCAAGAAATAGTCGATGGTCTCGACGCGAATCTTGATCGAGCCCGAAGGCTTGTTCTCGTCCAAATCCTTGAAGCAGAAATAAGGGGTGCCGGACTGTTCGATAATGCCTTCGACCACGCCATAAATCGGCGCGTCATGGCCGCACTTGAAACTCGAGACTTCGAGCGCCACCAGGTTCGGATGCCGGGCCGTAAACTTCGCGGCCCAAACTTTATGGTTCGTGCTGCAGGAGTACGAGTTCTTCCACGCGTCCGTAATATCGAGCGGGTGACTGATCAGCCCCGCGCGAACTTCATCGCCGAATAGCCGCTCCAGCATGTCGTCATCCAGAGGCAGCGTGTTCTGCGAGAAGATCGGATAGCCCAGCTTCTGGAACTCCTCCATGATCTCGTGGTTCAACCCGGGATCGTGGTGATACGGCCGTCCCAGCATGACAATTCCAATGCGGTCTTCGCGCTCGAGTTGGTCGAGAACCTCGCGAGCCCGGCGGCGGATGCTGCTTTCGTAATTCTCCAGAGCCTTGTAACCGACCTCCACCGCGCGATCGTTTTCTTCCTGCGACAGTCCGAGAATCGGCTGCCACGCTTGCAGCATTTGATGAGCGAATAGTTTGCGGTCCGCAAAATTCAGCACTGGATCCAGGTATTTAACGTTGTGCTCGGTGAAGACATCATTTTCCTTGGTGAATGCAGCCTTCACTGTTTCGGGGGTCGCGGTCACCGTCGGACACGCATTCGCGCCGACAATCTTCACCAGCGGCGAGGTCAGCACGTCGTACATCGGGAAGAAGATTACGTTCAACGGCTTCTTGCGATGCTTTTCCTGAATCAGGTTGTAGACATGCGAAATTCCGATTTTCGCCGGGAAGCAGGGATCGATAGCGCCTCGGCTTGCGCCGGCACGGTAAAGATCCGAACTGGTGTAATCGGAGTAAATGATGTTTTCCGGCTGTACGCCCAGACTCTCCAGATACCCGTTGAAGAGCGGAGCATAGGTGTAGATGTTGAGCACGCGCGGAATGCCGACGCGTAGCTTCTTGCGATTCTCCATCAACGGAATGCGTTCTTTTGCCGCCTTGTTCCAGAATTTCGCTGCCGGGACGGGGTCCGCCACAGTCTTCGGATTAACTGGCCGGAAGACTTCATGGGCAGCGATGTCTACGAAGTTGAGGTATTTGTCTTTGATCTCATCAAGGCCGGCCTTGATGTCTTTCATCTCGTTGACATCTTCGACCAGGCCTTTTTCACAGGTCGCGATGATCAACCGCTGCTCCCCATGCATTAACGGAACCTTGGTGACCTTTTCAACGGGAATGACGCTCATCTCATCCTTGGGAGCAGTTCGAATGTCGATGAACGTGCGCAGGCAGTTATTCTTGCAGAAATTGCAACGTGTGGATTCGTTGCGAGTGGTGCGATATTGAATCTTTCGAACCGCATCCAATCCCACGAACGAAGTCTGCAGTCCGTTGCGCCACAGCCGCAGAGATTCAGCCGCCGCGCCGATCGCGCCGGACTCCCCACAGAACTCGTGCACGATAATCTCTGGCTTCTTGCCCGCAGCCCGGAAGCTGTTGTGTATGAAATCCACCTCCGCCTTCACCACCGCCATGTTGTTTTGCGTTCCACCCTGCAGTACGAATCGAGTGCCCAACGCCGCGAGATTCGGGATGCTAGCCACGTACAGGAATACATTCTTGGGAAGCACTGCCGCCAAACCGGCAAGAATTTCTTCCGCCCGCCATCCCTGCCGCTGGAAGTTTACGATATCGGACTGCATGAACACCGCGCATCCGTAACCGAACACCGGCATAGACTGCGCCGAGAAAGCCAAATCTGCATATTGTTCAACGCCCAATCCAAATCCCTCAGCGGTGGATTGCAGGAAATATCCATTGCCCGCCGAGCATTGCGTATTCAACTTGAAATCTTTGACCCGGCCATTGTGAAGAATGATGATCTTGATATCCTGCCCGCCAACGTCGACGATCACGTGCGGATCTTCGTAGAACTTGAGGGCCGATTCAGTGTGAGCAACGGTTTCGACCAGTGCAACATCGGCGTGCAAGACATCTTTGAGAATGTCCTTGGCATATCCAGTCGTGGCCACGCCTAGGACTTCGAGCTTCGCATTCTGCGCTTCAACTTGCCCACGCAGGTTCTCGAACATCTCAATGGTGTCTTGAATCGGGTTTCCGTTCGAGAGTTGATAGGCCTTGCACAGAATGTCGCCGCGATCATCCAGCAGAACAGCTTTGGTGGATGTCGATCCTCCGTCAATGCCGATAAAGCCGCCGACCGTCTGACCTTTCTGGAACGCCGCGGGAATAAACTTCTTCCGACGGTACGTTTCCTTAAATCCGTCGAGCTCTCCATCTTTCGAAACCAGTCCCTTGGCGCCCGACTTCGCCTTTTCCTCCTGCCGTCCGAACTCGATGTAGTACAGCAGCTTTTCGTACCCCTGATAACAGCCCACGCAATCTTCTTCACTCTTGCCGAATTCGATCGCACCCATGGCCGCGAAGTATTGCGCGTTGCTGGGAACCTTGATCAAATCTGCGGGCTTCGCACCTTCCGGAACCGCAACTTTGCGCTCCTGCCACATCCGCGGAATGTTCGCCTGCCACGCCTCGCGCATGCCCTTGATGAAACTGTTCGGACCGCCCAACAACAAAACGTGTGGCCGCAGCGTGTGGCCGCGCGTTAAAACGCTAAGGTTTTGCAGCACGATCGCTTCGAACAAAGAAGCCATCAATTCATCCGGCGGCGTTCCCACTTTCTGCAAACTGTTGATATCGGTTTCCGCAAACACACCGCACTTGCCGGCAACTTTGTGCAGCTTGATCCCGTGGTAGCCCTGCAACGCGAGCTCAGCAACCGGAATTTTGAGCTTCGCATTAATCTTGTCGATGACCGCGCCTGTGCCGCCAGCGCACTTGTCATTCATTGACGGAATTTTCTTCTTCCGCCCGGTTTCGTCATCGTCCTTGAAGACGATGATCTTCGCATCCTGCCCACCCAACTCGATGACTGAATACACTTCGGGATGGAGTTTCTCGACGGCCAGCGACACCGCCGTCACTTCCTGCACAAACTTCGCGCCAATCTGTTCCGCGATGCCACCGCCGCCGGACCCGGTCATGAACATCCGCGTATTGTGCCGGTTGATTCCGACCTCGGCCTCCATGCGGCGCAGGAACTCCAAAGTCTTCTCCGGCTGTTTGGTTTCATGCCGCTGGTAGTCCTGCCACAGAATCTGGTCAGTCGCGGCATCGACCACAGTTGCTTTCACCGTAGTCGAGCCAACATCGAGCCCTACCAGAAACTGCGTGTGATGGTCGTGCGGCTTTTTGTACGGAGCCGGCGCAATCTGAAATAGCTGAGGAGCAGGCTTTTCATGTCCATTCGAATGGTCGTGCATTCCATCTCTCCGATCGGGTTCGAGCGAGAAAAGTAAAAATTAAGGACCGGCAGCAGCGCTGCGCCGCCGGCCCAGATCGGTTAAGCAGCGTTGGGAAGAGCGATCCCCGGCACGCGAGCACGACGCAGAAACCGCGTGCCCTTGTTCATACGATCGTTCACGTGCAGGATGAACTGCGCCGCTGTGCCCGCAATTCCCTCGCGGTGAGGCACATGATAGAACGGCCTCTTTAGCTCGGGATGCTCCGCAACATATTCGCGAATCTCCTCAAGGCTTTTGCCGGTAGACTTCAAGCATTGCTCGAACTCCGTCTTGGCTTTTACCTTGGCCTCGCCCAGCGCCATCTGTACCCGGCTGTGCGCGTTCACTTCGCCCTCGCCCGAGGTCTCAATCGGAAGGAAAATCATGTCTTTGAACTTGTTCACCACCGCTGACTGCACTCCGTCGGACTGTGACGACGGCATACAACCAAACGGTTTCAGCGCCAGCACCATGTGGCAGAGGTGGTGCACGGTGTAATAAACGTTCTTCCCCACTTCCAGGTGCCCTTCCCCGCCGCGCGCAAACTGGTTGTAGAAAGGATGGGCCATCTCCGCCAATTCCGTCTGCGGAACCAGGTGATGCGTAATCCCGCCGAGATTCTTGATCGTCCGGTGATACAGGCCATTCCACATCCATTCCCCAACACCAATTCCCATCAATTTCTTGCGCAATCCCAAATCATTCGCCAGCTGCTTTTTCAACTCCCACCACTGCGGATTCCGATGCGGACGGTTCACCGGCCACTTCGCCTTCGCGTGCGCCTTGGCCTGATACATCAAATAGGCGACCCATGTCGCAATCGGCTCGACCAGCACCTGCGCGCCTTCCCGCTCGAGGAAGTCGAACATGTGGAAGTTGCCATCGCCCTCGGTGATCTGCGCCCAGAATTCGCCCGTGATCTTAACCACCGGCTTCACCTTGGTGCGATCGACTTCAATGTTGTCCATCTTCTGTCGCGCGGCCGCCAGAGCGTCGAGATAGTCTTTCCCTCGCAGATGCTCGTTCATCTTGCCCAGGACGTTGAAGGTATTTCGTAGAATCTTGTTGCTCTTGAATTTGGGCTTAGCCCACTCCGGCGCCCGCTCTTCGATCTCAAACGAATCCCGATTTCTGAGGTCGTCGCAAAGCCCATCGACCGTCTCGCGAAACACGCGATCGGTCTCACCCTTGTTCACTTCAAATGGACGAATCTGATAAATCAAATCGTTGAACACGTCGCCGAGGTGCATGGCATTCAACATGCCGAATCCGAAATCAATGGTGAACTTCAACCCTGGTTCGCCCGATGCCGCCTTGATTCCATCGCTGTCCTTGAACAGCAGCACGCGGAAACCATCAAAGCCAGCATTCTTCAGCGCAAAGCGATACTCCGCCTCATACATACCGAAGCGGCACGGACCGCACGAACCCGCCGTAAAGAAGACATAATTATCCAGAATGTCTTTGCGCGGAATGCCTTCCTTCTCCAGGAATTGCAGATACTGCACCAGATTCCCCACCGTGAAATACGTCGGATTGCACTGCCCGTTATTTCCGTATTCCTTGCCAGTCTGAAACGCAGGCACGTCGGGTACGGGCAGCTTCTCGCAGCGATATCCGCAGCCCTGAAATACGGCGCGAATCAGATCTTCATGTTTCCAGGTGAAGCCGCCGAACAAAATCGTCACCCTGCTGCGCTCCTCGGCCGTAAACGCCCGCTCGATCGGGCGATGAAAGTGCGTGGGCTGGTCCAAACCAGCGATCTTGCGCAGCCTGATGCGTTCCGCTTCCAGGCGCTGTTTGATTTCCTCATCTGTGTTGATTTGAATCAGATTGGTCGCCATTTATCTTCCTCCGGCGTATTGGGCGTTTTGAATTAGGTGTGGGAATGCGGACAGCACAAAGCTACCCGCGATGGAGCGGTGCGTGTTGGAATTATCTAAAGTGAAGCGGCACACGAAGAACGCAGGTTTCCTGAGCTTGCCTCGAGTACCTTGGAATCCGCGATGTAAAGCCACCAGAAACTCCTACGAACGTGCTACAGGAGGTTCAAGGTTTACGCCGGCGAGAAACGAATCCCGGGCGCCGTAACGAGCGAAAAACTTCTACTCCGGCTTTCGGAAGCGGGAGGTACTAATTTGCAAAGACCCCACTTGTTCAGTGTTCCTAGCATCGTTGTAGCAGAAACCCATATTCAGATTCAAGGTCGAGACACGACTTTTTCGCTATGTTCATTGTGAGATCGCGATCCTTGTCGCTCGTAGAATTCAAGGTCCTTAGAAAAGACACACTGCTACTTGAGCAACAGCGCAATCGCAAATGCTACTTATACGGCCAAAACCTTAGATGAACGGACGGCCCTAGAGGTTTCACCTGATTACAGCCTTCGGACATTGGGTTGCCCCATCCCGGCTGTGGGGGATCTAGGATCGTTATCGGACGCCGTACTGCACCCTGAATCTTTTGACAAGCATCTAAGCCGCAGCCGTTGGTTGTGTGCCATGGATACTATAGCCCGATTCCGTCCGGCAGCTTGTTTCCTCCTGCTGTTTCTCGGGATCCGTCCAGCTTATGCGCAAGGCGACGTACCAGCAGCACAGCACCGCAATTGGGATTTCAGCATCTGGGCGGCCGGGGCGACCGGAGAAGAGAACACCAACTCTTTTTCTGAAGCGCAGACTTTGACCGCCGCAGTGTTCGTAGGCAAAGAAGTGACCGGTGAGATCGGCAGCGGTTGGAGACGCGGCCGCTTGGAATATGGATTCGACTTGATCCCGGTATTTCGCCAGTTCAGCCCGCAACCAATTTATGGCCGAGGTTTCGAACCGGTCATTTTGCGATGGAACTCCGGCCTGCATAGCGACCGGGTCGCGCCCTACATCGAACTGGCCGGGGGCGCCTTACGCACCAACTCAAACTTCCCCGCGGGAGATACCTCGAACTTCAACTTTACCGCCCGCATAGGCGGCGGAATTCAGGTATTTGCAAAACCTCATCAGTCGGTTGACATCGGCTGCCGCTGGTCGCACATCTCGAACGCGAATTTAGGGGTTCGCAATCCAGAGTTCAACGGAATCCAGGTGAGCCTCGCCTTTCACTGGTTTCCATAGCAAGACGGCCGAAATCTATTGTCTCGCAGGAATGAGGAGTGACGCAGCTCAACAGGCCGCGCCACTCCTGGTAGATTAAGTACCCGTTTTTCTGGCTCGCGCTTGTGGCTGTGCGCCCAACGCTGCCGCGACTTGAGCTCCGATCGGCGATCCGAGCCCGGTGCATGCATCCCATCCCGGACCTGCGGAGTAGGCTCCGTTGTTGCCAGACGTGATGTCATTGAAATCGCCAGCGGTGCTGGCGCTCTGATAGAGCAGTGGGTTGATGAAGCCCGCCGGCTTCCCAAGGCTCTGGTTGATGAGCGCGATGAGTCCAGCCCAGAGCGGAGCCACGGCGCTCGTGCCTCCGATCACGTCAGGTTGCCCATCGACGAGAGTGACGTAGCCAGTGGTCGGATCGGCGTCTCCAGACACATCGGGAACGCCTCGTCCAACATTTTGGTTTTGATTCGCAGAAGGCGGCACGCCTACGCCGTTCTGCCAGGCGGGCAGCGGGAAGACGTCGCTGATGCCACCTCCAGTTGCCCCTTCATTATTTGCCTGTTCGTTCCACACGGTTTCGCTGGTAATGGTATTGCCTGAGGCTACTAAGGTCGTTCCTCCGCAGGCCAGCACGTTGGGACTCGATGCCGGGAAATCGACGTGATTCGAGCCGTCGGTTACACCGTCAGTCGAGCCGTTGTCTCCGGAAGCGACGGTCACGGTTACTCCCATGGCCGCGGCGGACTGAAATGCCTCATCCATGGAGGTCATTGCCTGCTGCGTCCATGAGGATTCGGGGCCGCCCCAACTGATTGAGACTACCGACGGATTGTTTGTGCTGTCGTGCACCGCAGTGGTGATGGCGTTCAGAAATCCGGCATCCGTGTTGTCCGCAAAATAAACCACGATCTTTGCGCCGGGCGCGATTGCCCCCGACACTTCAATATCCAACATCACTTCGCCATCGGGACCGCTCGGGTCTCCGGTGGGATTGTTGCTGCCGTTGCCGACTGAGACCGCCGAAACTGTTGGCGTCTTCGCCAGGTTGAGTTGATTCCAGTAAGTGCTCAGATCCGCGGCGTTGTATCCACCACCCAACTCGATGATCGCAATACATTCTCCGGATCCGTCTACGCCCGTGGGATAGTCGTAGAGCGTGGCTAGCTGCGTGGGCGTGTAGGAGAGGTTGACAGCATTCGCACGGGCGCCCGCACGCTGGCGCCTACGAAAATGTGGTTTGGCTTGTGGACGATTGTCGAGGCCAAATACTCCCTCGATCACATCCTGCAGTTCGGGTGGAATGTGGACCGGCCCGGTACGGCCGCGGTAGCTGCCATTAGGATGCTGGTATTGCTTCAGTTGCACACCGAATGCCTCGTTCATCGCAGCCACTGTCCCGGAGAGAATGACCGTCCGGCGTGCTGCGCTCTTTTCCTTTACCGTAAGTCTATGCTCGCGGGCAAATGCTTCGACCTGAGCAATGCTGGTGGGATCGGCTCCATGACGTTGCTCGAAATCCTTGCGGCTTAGAATGATGCGTTTGTCAATCGGTTTGTTAATTGCATCGGCGCTGACGATCGGCTTCTTTCCTGCGCGAGAGCGCAGACGAATCGTCACGTCAACAATTTCGTTAGGATTGGCTGGACCTACTTCCCGCGCTCCCGGTAGCGGAGTGCGTTCACTACCTTCAAGTGGAAGGGGTTTCTTCGGAGTAGACATGAGTCTCCTTTCTGTTGGACCTAGCTGATGGTGAAGGAAAGCAACGCACCGTTACATCGGAGTTTCATCTCGCGGAACTCCACCCAGGAAAGGAGCCGAGCGTTCTGCAATCCTGCGAATCAGTGCTGGCCCGGTAGATGGCTGCGAAGTTAGCAGCAGGGGCATGAGAAAGCAAGCGATTTTTGGCGCTTGTTACAAAAAGCGGACAGGCGTGTTCCATATTGGGCCGCCCGAAGTTCAGCCCAGAATTGCCGAACCCGCCGACGCCATCAGCGTCCCGTTTAAAACCGTGAAGGCGCAACGGTTGGAGGCGAACCAGTAAGGAATTTCCCGGTAGTCATCGGCCTCAAATACTGCCAAATCTGCGTCCTTACCCGGCTCGATCGATCCTTTTCGTTCGCCGAGTCGCAGCGCCCAGGCGCCGTTGATGGTCGCGGCGGAAATTGCCTCCGCTGGCGACATCTTCATATGCGTACAGGCGAGCGACAATACAAATGGCATGCTGGCTGTAGGAGACGAACCCGGATTGTAGTCCGTGGCCAAAGCCACCGGCACGCCGGCGTCGATTAACTTTCGTGCCGGTGGAAACTTCTCCAGACCGAGAAAGTAATTCGCTCCCGGCACCAGGGTGGCGACCGTGTCACGTTGTGCCAACTCTCGAATGTCAGCGTCATTCACATAATCCATGTGGTCGAACGAAGCGGGAGCGTAACGCAGAAGAGGCTGCAAAGAGGTCTCACTCAACTGGCAGGCGTGCGCGCGCACGCCCAAGCCGTGCTTTTGCGCCGCCGCAAAGATCTCGGCGGTGTCCTCGAGGCTGAATGCTCCGCGCTCGGTGAACACATCCACAAACTGTGCAAGCTTGCGCTTCGCGGCTTGCGGAATCATTTCTTCGCACACTTCCTTCACGTATTCGTCCGCTCTGCCTTGGAACTCTTTGGGAACCACATGGGCGCCGAGAAGGGTTGCCACGATTGTGCCCGGCCAGCAAGCGGCCACATCTCGAATAGCCTCGAGTGACTTCAATTCTGATTCCAGCGTCAGCCCGTAGCCCGATTTTGCCTCGACCGTCGTCGTGCCCTGTTCGGCCATTTCGCGCAACACTTGCAGTACATTCTCGGCGAGTTGGCTCTTCCCTGCCCTGCGTACGCCCTCGACGCTCGACCGGATGCCGCCGCCCGCCTCAGCAATTTCTTCATAAGTAGCGCCCGAAATGCGTTGCTCGAAATCTACCAACCGCGGCGCGATGAAAACGGGATGAGTGTGAGAATCGACAAAGCCCGGCAGAACGACTTGGTGTTCGCAATCGATCTCAATGACCGTCGCGCGATTCTTCTTCAGCCACGAATCGCGCAGCGCGTCTTTACTCTTGCCGACGGAGACAATCTTTCCGCCGACACACAACACGGCAGCGTCTTCGATAATGCCAAGTTCATCGAGCTGGGTACCACGGCGTGGACCTGATTGACCAGGAGCAGCGGGCAAGGTAAGGAGCTGGCCGATGTTGATCAGCAGCAGAGCACGGGCAACGTGCGACGCTTGTTTCTTGGCTGGGCTCAAGCAATAGATAGTTTAGCAGCAGCCGAACTGGTCCACTTGGCGCTGAAATCAAATCAGTTCTTGAGCCGTAGTTCGGCCTATAATACCGCGCAGAGTTCACGACATTGAGCGAACCCAACATCCTTCTCTACACAGGCCGCATTGCGATTCCGGATCGCGGTGTTTCCCCGTAACTATGCAGCAGCTCCGAGAAGTCCCGGCGAGCACCCGCGGAACCCGCGATTCCATTACCCAACCCCCGCTCATCCGGCCTTACATGCCTGAACTGGATTCGATGCGCGGACTCGCCATCCTGCTGGTCTTGTTTTTTCACGGAATGGCGCCGCCGCTAAAACCGGCCCTTTCTGGCGGCGGCAAATTCATATTTGCGCTTTCTCAATACGGATGGGCTGGCGTCAACTTGTTTTTCGTGCTCTCCGGATTTCTGATTACCGGCATCCTCGTTGACAGCCGCAACCGGCATGGCTACTTCCGTCGTTTCTATACGCGGCGGGCTCTGCGCATTCTGCCCGCGCTCTATACCACGCTCATTCTTCTGTTGGTCCTCGGATGGATTTCGTGGCGTTTTCTTACACTGAGCGTTCTATTTCTTGCAAACACTGCACCTCTTCTAGGAGTACCGTTGCAATACGGTCCGCTTTGGTCACTCGCAGTAGAGGAGCACTTCTACATGCTCTGGCCCGCGTTCATCCGCCGCTTGTCGCCGCTTGGCTTGATAATCTTCCTGACGACCATCGTCGGCATCACGCCGTTGCTTCGCGGCGCTGAGTTCATCGTCAACCACTCTTCGTCCGATGGTGTGTTCCTCTATACGTGGTTCAACCTGGATGGACTAGCCCTCGGAGCTCTTCTGGCGATCTGGCTGCGCCAGCCGTGGTTTCATCGGATACAGTTATCGCGTCTCGTACTGCCACTGCTGGTTGGCGGCGTGGCATTGTTTGTACTCGTGTCCGGTCATCCGTTCGCCGAAGCAGCTTCTTCGTATACCGCATGCAATCTCGCTTCAGCCGGTCTGCTGTCATGCTTGTTGTTGTTGGGAACGAGTCGCTGGAATTTTGTGGTTGACCGTCCGGTGCTGAAGTTTCTTGGCTTTATCAGTTACGGTTTGTACTTGATCCATGTGATGGCATTCCGAGTGGTGGAGATATTGTTCTTCCGCCCATTGCTGGCTCTGTCTTCGGGCGGAAATCCGGCTGCTGCCATGCTGTTGCGGTTTATTGCCGGCAGTAGTCTTGCAATCGCTTTGGCGTACCTATCGCGGCGCTGGTTGGAGGAGAGGTTTTTACGCATGGGCTTCGCGCCCAAACCTTCTCAAACGGCGACGTTCACGTAACAGCCAGGCTACTTCTCCATCGGCACTTTCACGGCGCGCTTCTCGGCGAAGTCTTTGGCTTCCGCGTATCCCGCATCGACGTGCCGGATCACTCCCATGCCCGGATCTGTTGTCAGCACGCGCTCGATTCTTTTGGCCATCGCGTCAGTTCCGTCGGCTACAGTTACTTGTCCTGCGTGGAGCGAGTAGCCAATGCCCACGCCGCCGCCGTTGTGAATCGAGACCCACGAAGCGCCAGCGGCAGTATTCAAGAGAGCGTTGAGCAGCGGCCAATCCGCAATCGCGTCGCTGCCATCTTTCATGCTTTCGGTCTCGCGGAATGGAGAGGCGACCGAGCCGCAGTCCAGATGATCGCGGCCGATGACGATCGGGGCTTTGATCTTGCCCTTCTTCACCAGATCATTAATTGCGAGTCCGAACTGGGCGCGCTCGCCGTATCCCAGCCAGCAGATTCTTGCGGGCAGTCCCTGGAACTTGATGCGCTTGCGGGCGAGATCAATCCAGCGTTTGAGAATGCGGTTGTCGGGAAATAGTTCCAGTACCAAATCGTCGGTAACGTGAATGTCCGTCGGCTCGCCCGACAGCGCAACCCAGCGGAACGGGCCGCGGCCTTCGCAGAACAGCGGGCGAATATAGGCGGGCACAAATCCCGGGAAGTCATAAGCGTTTTTCACTCCTCGCTGAAATGCGAATGTCCGAATGTTGTTTCCGTAGTCAAACGTCACCGAGCCCATCTTCTGCAGGCGCAGCATGCCTTCGACGTGACGGGCCATGGCGTCCAGCGAACGCTCTTGATATCCGTGCGGATCGCGTTGACGCAGGTCCAGCGCGGCTTCGAGCGTCATGCCGTTGGGCACGTAGCCGTTCAGCGGATCGTGCGCCGAGGTTTGATCGGTGAGGATGTCGGGCACCACGCCATGCTCGGCGAGTTCGGGAATCACGTCGGCGCAGTTCCCTACGAGGCCGACGGAGACATTCTCTTTCTTGCGCACGGCGTTCTTCAGGATGCGCAACGCTTCGTCGAGCGTGGTTACCATGAAATCGCAGTAGCCGGTCTTCAGGCGTTTCTTGATGCGCTCGGGATCGACGTCAATGCCGAGGAAGGCCGCGCCAGTCATGGTGGCTGCCAGCGGCTGAGCTCCGCCCATGCCACCCATGCCGCCGCTGACGATCAGCTTGCCCGAGAGGTCTCCACCAAAATGTTTTTCTCCGGCCGCGGAAAATGTTTCGAATGTGCCTTGCACGATTCCCTGCGAACCGATGTAAATCCACGAGCCGGCGGTCATCTGCCCGTACATCATCAGGCCGGCGCGTTCCAGTTCGTTGAACTTCTCCCAATTGGACCAGTGTCCGACCAGGTTGGAGTTCGCGATCAGCACTCGCGGCGCATACTCGTGCGTCTTGAAAACACCGACCGGCTTGCCGGATTGGACCAGCAGAGTCTCATCGTTCTCGAGGCTCTTCAATGATCCGACGATCGCGTGATAGGCCTCCCAACTGCGCGCTGCGCGGCCGGTTCCACCGTAGACGACCAGATCTCGCGGGCGCTCGGCGACTTCTTCGTCGAGGTTGTTCATCAGCATGCGCATGGCGGCTTCCTGCTGCCAGCCTTTGCAGGAGATGCTGCTGCCGCGAGGGGCTCGAATTGGCGTGTAGGTCGCTTGGGTGATTTCCGTTTCAACCGGCATGCTTCGATGTTAGTGCTTTGAAGGCAAGTCTTCAAATCACGGGTTAGGATGGGGCATCTTTGTTTTGACTGATGCCGGCGAACTCGAAGACGGTGCGGAGGTCGCGCCAGTTGCCGCGCTCGGCGCCTGGGATGGCGGCTTGTACCCGATCGAGTTCGTCTGCTTGCGACTCGCGCTGGGGTTTCTTTCGCTCCTGCGGAGCTTGATCATTTTCTGGGTTCGTCCCACGGCTTGCGCCGTGGGCTGCATGCTTTCGCCGCTCCGCGGCTGCGTCTGGGATCGCGGGTATGGGTGCATCATTCTGCTGCGCTGCTGCCACGGTGGGTACTTCGCGCTCGGCGATATTTGTTGCCTTGGCCTCGCGGACAGGAGTATCCGGGCCACACGTTATGGCGGCGTCGCGGGCAAGGGCGCCCGTGCCACACTTGCTTAGGGGCGGGCCGAACTCGGGGTGTTCGATCAGGTATTGGCGGGCGTAGTCGGGGACCTGGCGGACCATCGGTTGCTCGCTAGCGCGGTAGTGGACGTCGTCGAAGCGGACGTTCTTGGCGTTGCGGGCGGCGATGCGCAGGGCTTGAATGATGAGCCGGGCGCGGGTGGGGTCGAGCGTGCCTTTCACCAGGCCATCGACTACGTGCATGATCGAAAGCTGGATGGATTCGCAGTCTTCGAGCAGGGCCATGGAGTCGAGCCGCATGTCGACGCGCTGCTGGACACCTTTAATTACGCGGGTATGGAAGTAGCAGAAGAACTCGCCGCGCAGGGCGGGTGATCCGCATTGCTGTCCGGTGACTTTGATGTGAGTGCATTTGCGAACGTTGGGATGGGCCGGTAGGGTCATGAACTACTCCTGAAAAAAATCGCGTTTTACGCGTAAATCTATGAATCGATTGAGTCGGGCCGAAGGGGTACCCGCCAGATCTATGAAAAGAAACGGGTTGCTGGCAAAATCTTGGGAGCAAAGGAGTTGCTGGGTGGGGGAGGGCTGGGGATTGATGGGGCTGGCTGGGAACATGGTTTGATCTTTGTTGTTGTGATATATGATTAGTATTATATATATCTTATAGTAAAGTCAAGGAAATAAATGAAAAAGTTGGAGTGGAGTTCCAAAACGGGAATGCATCGGTTGAGAATCGAAAGGGGGTGCGGTTATCGGGTTAGCTTTCGTCGATGAGTGAAATGGCGATTTATCGCCGGTTTGGTTCCGCCAACTCAGAATGCAACTGTCATTTGCCACGTCGCGGCGGCATAGCCCGGAAATAACACACGGTACGCGGAGCTCCAAAATACGGACTGAATCTCAGATTGTGCGGACGCCAAAAGGAATCCATCGGCAGCGCGATACGAAATAGTCGGCAGGTTCTGGCTATCACGACATAACAGGCCAGAAGAGCCACCCATCGCATTCGTTTCAGGAGCGCCATCATTGCCGTCATTCTACCCGATTCGTTGCAGCGCATTTGATGTAACCAAGGCGATAGAAGCGCTCATTAAGAGGTTTTGAGCGTAAAGGCGATATTTCAACGACTACGCCTCGTCCTTTATCATCGACCGGATGATCGAGTTCTTGGAATCGCCGATAGGACTATGGATTCGAGTGGTTCCTTACCTGTTTATCTCTCTCTATCTGTTGCGTAGCGGTATGTGGCCCAATCCTGATGAACCTCGCAAATGGTACGACCGCACAATTCGTATCCTCGGAGGCATCATCTTCGGCTCGAGCGCGCTCTTTGGCGGCGCACGCATTATGGGATGGGTAAAATGAGCATTCTGCCCGGTTGCGAGTGTAATGGCGATTTTTCGACAGTTATGGCCAGTTGGCGGGGTTCTCTACGAAACCTTTATCGTTTTGGATTCTGCAAGCTATCCTCTTGTCTGCGGTTTGCTGCCAGACGGTCGGAAGCAAATCAGCAACGCTATCGCACCCGCCGAGCTTTGTCAGGCATCGTGTGTTAAGCGAGAGCACAGTGCGCCTGTTCTGAGCTGAGGCTTCTCTGCCAATCTCCACTAGGCCGTTTGTGTCCAGTGGCGAGGATTCATTCCACGGATGGATAGCGAACGTCTGACATCCCTTACAAAAGTCAATCTGAACGTGGCTTACGACGCTGTAGCGGTGGTTGACCGTCGTGGTGTAATCCACCATCGCTTCCAAGACCAGCCCGTCTCTGACCCAGAAGTAGGATTTCAGTTCCGTGAATGGGATGGTAGGAAGTGCAGCGAGGGCTCGATTCGAAAGAACTACTACGTATCCGCACTCTGAAGCTGTGCATCCATCCAGTTGTTTGAGTTGCTTTCCAAAACGCTCCCGAATGTCTGCAATGGTAGGAATTTGTTTTTGCTCAGAAAGTTCATAGGCGGTTCGCACCATAAGCTCCGCCCGCTTGTTCACATGATGCGCGTACAAAAACAACGAGCCAAATGCCAACACCCCAATAGCTGCAACCGCGATTGCTAACCACCGACTCATCAATCTATTAGACACCGACACGTCATGCTTTGAGCTGAAAACTGTTGAGAACAGGCGATTACACGTTTTGACTAAATGGTCGATGAGCTCGATGGCGATATTTCGCCAAGTGGCGAAAGGTGAGGGTTCCGAGGAGGGTGTGGCCGTAGTTGGGGGTTTTGGTCGACAAACTGAGCGCTTGCATTCCTTGAAGTCAGCACGGAAGGTCAAACTACTGCTTTATGCGGAATCTGAGGGTTGTTCTTGCGCCGACTTCCTGCACATTGATTTTCTCAAGCTTGATTTTCTCGAGCTTGATTTTCTCGAGCCGGACGCGCTCCAGGCTGGAGCTTTCGAACGCGCGGAGACCGGTGCCTAAAAATACTGGCATGACATCAACATGAAGCTCGTCGACGAGTCCCGCATCCAAGAGCTGTTGGGCTATGCTAACGCCGCCGACCACCTGAACTGCCTTATCGCGGGCGGCAGCTTTTGCCTGGGCGACGGCTGATTCCACACCGCCGGTTACGAACGTGAAGGTCAGGTGCTCGTCTTGTTTGGGTGCAACGGCCGGCGGATGATGGGTCAGCACGAAAATCGGCACCTGGAATTCGTAGTTGCCGACGTAGGAGTCGGGGTCCGCCATCTCGAACGTCCTTCTCCCCATGAGGACTGCACCCGTCTGCTCGATAAGGTCCTGCATGTAAGCGGTGTGTCTGAGCGCTGCCAAGTCGGGATAGAGGCGACCTGCGTTGCCATTTTGGTCGGCTACAAATCCGTCAAGCGAGATGGTCATCCCGACGATTACTTTTGCCAATAGTTGCTCCTAGTCCGATTATGTCGATCCGTGATTTCAGGATTATCTCCGAAATGGGTCGCGGCGTGTCCCAGCGCGGACTGGAAACTTGATTGGGCGTGGGTAAGTGCCCCACTCAAGCCCAAGGACGGCTTGAATGGGCCACCCGTCCCGATGCCGCAGTAGTGGGCGTCTGCTCGGATCGGAGAGTCGAGGAGCGATTTTTCTCAAGACGCGTTTAGTGCGAATTCGTGGGGTGATGGCGTGCTCTCAGCGGCTGAAGCCGAATTCAAAGGAATGCACTCACGGCAGCGCTGGAAGTGTGTGCGTGAGAACTCGTCTTTCGCCCCGCTGGGGCTTGTCACGTTCCCACCTTACCCATGGCTTACGCCATGGGGCTGCAGTCTTACGCCGCTTCGCGGCTGCAGACTCATAGTTTTGTTACACCGCGCGGTGGACATTCTAGTTCTCGCGCGCACACTGGAAGCGCTGCGCCAAAATCAAATACGACCTCGAGTTTTTCCCCCAGCCTCCCGGAGAATGCGTGGATCCTTCGTTGGGAGTCCTTGGCTTCGCCAAGGACTTCGCTGCCTCACGATGACATGCATGATCGTGGAGACGTCGCAAGCTACGTCTCTACGGTTTCGTTTTGAGTTCGTGGGGAGTGAGACTGGCGGCTGACTTACCATGTGTTGTAGGCTGTGCCGTCGCTGCCGGTGGCGGTTGATCCGCTGTGGACGTCGAAGATTCCGGGTTCTTTTTGATCCACCGTCATGATTGTGTCGGTCTCTTCTTCGACCGTCCAGGTATCGTTGTGGCCGGTCATGGGGTCGGTCGGAATCTGTTTGAAGTAGCCTGCGGTGACCAGGTCTTCGAGAGACTGGGGAGCTTTCTGCTTATCGAGCGTGTATTGCGAAATCACGGAGCGGAGCGCGAACAGATTCTGTTTCAGTACCGATTCCCGGGCGCGCCAGATGGATTGGTTGTAGGCCGGGAGCGCGACGGAGACAAGGATCAGAATGACGCTGATGACGATCATCAGTTCAATCAGGGTGAAGCCACGGCTCTGCTTTTTCGGCTGCAACGGTGGGCGCGAGATTCCTCGCCCCGCTGGAGAAAGCGTGGGGTTTCGGAATGACGCCCTTAAACTGAGCCACCAGGGCTTTGTGCGAGAGCTTGCCATTTACCAGTCCTTGTACTTGGTCCCGTCGAGCGCGATGTCTTGCGATTTGGTATAGACGTCGAAGACGTTCTGTTCGCCCCAGGAGTCGGATTCGGGATCGTCTTGCATGGAGCGCATGCCCCATTCGGTATTACCGGTCATCGGATCAATCGGAATCCGGCGCAGAAACTTTAATTTCTTGCCTTGCACGTCTACGCCTTTGACCAGCGTGTCCAGATCGGGTGGGTAGTTTTCCGAGCCTACCTTGGTCTGGAATGCGCCGCGGTCGGCGGCGTCTTTGTAGCGGTCGATGGCGTCGCGCAGATCCCATAAATCGCGGCGCAGTTCGTGTTCCTTGTCGCGCTTGATGCTGACTCGGGCTAATGGGATTGCCAGACCGCTCAGGATCAGCAGAATCGCCGTGGCTACAATTAGTTCGATCAGCGTGAAGCCGCGGGTCTTTCGGGCGAGATTTGATTGCGTGTTCATCTTCTTGCGGCTTCAGCGGCTAAAGCCGGACGCGAGTTGCGGTATGCCTGAAGGCATACCCTGATACGAATCGAGACCTTCCCGCAGCCTGTAAACCCGGATTCAATTCGTGCTTACCGCGGCGGTTGAGTGTGTGCGTGAGAACTTCTTTCGCCCCTCTGGGGCTTGGTCTGTTTCCCACTTTTCCCCACGGCTTGCGCCGTGGGCTGCATTCTTACGCCGCTTCGCGGCTAACATTTTTGTGCGCTTCGCGGCTAACATTTTTGGTCGCGGGTTGCGCCGATTGAGCTTTTTCTGCCATTTCAGGCTGCCTGGCAACTCCTATTGAATCGTGACGTTCATGGCGGCGCCGGCTGCCGGGGCGGATTGCATGCCGGGATCGCGTACGCCTCCTCTGGCGATGGTTAACGACGATTGTCCGGGAGCCTTGGCTGCCAATGTCAAAGTCAGGACTGTGCCTTGTCCTGTAATTCCGGGGGCGCCGGGAGGCCGGGTCGCCGTGATCTGCAAAGTTCCGGTGGTGTCATCGTCGCGATGGACCAGGGCTACGGCCTGGCCGTCCTGCGAAAGGAAACCTCCGTTCGATACGTTTACGACCTGCAGCATTTTCGGATCGTAGCTGATCTGCAGCGGCACGGAGAACGCGTTCTGGGCTCCGCTGAGTACCACATTCACAGCGAATGTCGAACCTTTCGCCTGGGTAACATTGGCGGGATCAAAGCTAAAGGCGGTGGGGCCGCTCGGGGCTGATGCTGGCGATTGATTCGCGGGGCCAACTGGCGGCGCCGGCGTGCCTTGCGGCTGTATTGGCTGAATCGCAGGAGCCTGCACAGGCGAGGCTGGGTGGCTCACGCGGCGCAGTTCGATCGCGTTGGCCGTGCCGACGTCTAACGCCTCCTGATTCATCTCGTTGTATTCATGGGCGCGCACAATGTGCGGGATCAGGACGAAGACGGTTTCGGTTTCGGAGTGATCGGTTTGGGTCTGCCCGAAGAGATATTTCAAGATTGGGATCTGGCCTAATCCCGGAATGCCGGTCAGTTGTTTGGTTTGCGAGTCTTCCAGCATGCCGCCGAGCATGTTGACCTCGCCTTCTTTCAGTCGAACTTCGTGCTCGATCTTGCGCTGGCCGATTACCGGTTGGCTGATGCCGCCGATATTGGACTGACTGACCACCGAAGAAATATCCATCACGACCTTGAGCGTCACCTCGCCGTTGGAGTGGACTTTGGGGGTGATATCGATATTCACACCGACATCGAGATACTGAAACTGCGTATTCACCAAGGGGTTGATGCCAACGCCACCGATGCCGGGCTGGAAGGAGCCGGTTGCGACCGGTACGCGGTCGCCGATTTTAAGCGAAGCCTTTTGCCCATCGACGGCCCGAATCTGCGGCTTCTGAATGAGCTTGGTGGTGTTGTCACTGAATAGCGCGGTCGCCGTGGCTTGCGGAATAGTGATGGTGAAGTCGGTGGCGTTCAGGTTAGCAAGCTGGTTGAGGTTGAGCTGGTTTGGAGTGCCGGTGCTCTGATTAATCGTTCCCGTGTTGCCCGCACCAGTGGTGCCGGTGGTGGTCGTGTTCGTGCTGGTGATGTTGTTTTGCAGGGCTACGGTCGCACTGGTGGGTGGGTTGATGCCATAGGTCTTTGATTTGTCGCGATTGATCTGGAGGACAGCAACATCGACGATGACTTCGGCCTTGGCTTTATCCAGATCGCCGACCAACTTCTGGGCGAGCGCGATTTGGTCGGGGGTCCCGCGTACTACGATTGCGCCCTGCGAAGGCAACGGTTGAATCCGGGAAATTTCCAGAATCTGACGCATGGCGTTGACCACATCCTGCAGCTCGGTCGGCTGGGAGAGGTTCGCCAGGTAAAAAGTCTTGATCACACTTTGTTCGAGGTCTTTGCGTTTGGCGGGATTATCGGCAGCGATAAAAATTGTGTTTGGCGTCACCGGCCGCCAGAAGGTTTTCGATTCGAGCGCGATGATTCGCAGCGCTTCTTCGAGGGAGACGTTGTTGAGCTCAATCTTTATACGACGCGAAGTGTAGTCGGGATCGAAGAGGACATTAATCCCCGCCAACTTTCCCACGGTTTCGTAAATGACTTTGGAATCTTCGGTGATCTTGAGATTGATGGGAACGTTTGAAATGGTGGCCAGTTCGACTGGGCCGCCTGCTTCCGACAGGCGCCTCTGCATTCCACTGGGAGGAGGCGCGGCTGCCTTTGGGCCGGTGGCTTTCGCCTCATCGATCATCTGTTTGGTGTGACGGAGCTCCTGTTGGGCGATGGCGCTGGAGGGATCGACCTCAATTGCTTTCTGGAATTCGGCGAGGGCAGCATCGAGTTGGCCGGCCTCGCGGAGCAACTGACCGCGATGCACATGTGAAGCTCCGGCGAGGAACCGCAGGCGTTCGTAGGCAGAGCGGTAGGCGAGGTCTCCTGGCTTGAGATCGTAGGCCTGCTTGTAAAGATCGTAGGCTTGCTCGTAATTCTGTCGAGCCTCAGCGTCCTTGCCTTTGTTGTAGACGGACTTGGCCTTGTCGGCTGCGATGGCTGCGGTTACGGCCAGGACCAGCAGCAGCATTGCCACCGAGTGGATCAAGCGTTTCATTCAGAATTCCTCTTAAAGCAGTTTTCTCCCGCTGGCCGGCCAGGCGCGGGATGCAGCTCTAAATTCTTGCCGAAGATAGCGTTAGCTGCGCGATTATAGCATCGCCTCGGAGCGTTCCGATGTGATTGCTCTGGTGGCAGTTACACTCTTTGGTTCTAGTACTGAAGATGCGATGTCTTGCTTCCCCCAAATTCTGATTTGCATGCAGCGGAACGCTTTTGCGGCACAAAGTGACAGAGAAAATCTTTCATTGTCCTTTGTCCATTGTGGCTGTGTGGTGCAATCGCTCAGTGCGCGACCGGACGCTGTGCCTGCAATGAGATAAGCTATAAAAGAGCATGACGCGCGTCCACCCGACTCGGCCAAATCCAGAGAAAAATCCCCGCCGGGATCCCACCGCGGCGGGGCAGCGTGATGCCTCTGTTAACAGGATCGCCTCACATAACTACTTCTTGCTGGAAAAATTTGAGGCAGGCGTGGCGCTGACCGGGACTGAGGTCAAATCGGTGCGGGCTGGGCGGGCGAACCTCAAAGACGCCTACGGCTTGATTAAAGACGGCGAACTCTGGCTGCTGAACTGCCACATCGGGCCCTACGAGCATGGGAACATCTTCAATCATGCACCCTTACGGACACGAAAGCTGCTGGTGCATCGGGAAGAGATCCGCAAACTGATTGGCAAAACTCAGCAGCGCGGGCTAACGCTGATTCCTACACGGATGTATTTCAAGAACGGTAAAGTAAAGGTTGAGGTAGCGCTGGCTAAAGGCAAGCAACTTTGGGATAAACGCGAGACTGAACGTCGCAAAACTGCAGACAAGGAAGCGAGAGAAGCGATTGCCAGATCGCGAAAGAGCTAGAGCATGAGGCGTGCTCATCGCGGTTGGTTGCGCGATCCATTGTTTCTACTCGCCTTGGCTGCCGGTTTGGGCGCGTTCGTCGTGCAATCTGGGGAGCTTGGCTCGGCCGACACGATGCATCGGCTGCAGACTGCGCACTCGTTCTGGACCTCGGAGCCTCCGGTATTTCCCCAGGAGTATCCGGAATTCGGCGCGCATGGCCGAGGCGGCAGACTTTACGACTGGTATGGCATAGGTCAGCCTCTGCTGATGTTGCCCTCGGACATTGTGGGAAGCTATATCGAGCGGCTGGCGTTTTTTGCGGAGTACAACGGCAACGACCCCAGCGTGCGCGACATCGTGGTCAGTTACAGCACGAATATTCTGATTAGCGTTCTGACCGTGCTGGTCTGCTTTCGCTTTCTGCGGCTTTTGAGCTTTAGCATCAGGCAAGCCGTCGCCGGGGTGCTCGGGCTGCTGTTCTGTACCACGCATCTGCATTACACGCAGAACATGATGGAAAACAATTACATCATGCTTCTGACATTGGCGGGATTCGCGTTCCAGTACGAGTGGTTGCGCAGTGGGAGCCGGCGGGCTTTAGTCATTGGGTCGATCGCTTTGGGACTCAACCTGCTCACCCGCTTGACCACTGGCTTGGATCTGCTGGCTGTGGCATTTTTCTTGCTCCTTGTTTTGTGGTTCGAAGGCGTACGTGGCCGGGGGTTGTGGGAGAGGCTCGTGGCCTACGGCAAGGCTTCCCTGCCCGTCTATGCGGGCTTCATGCTGATCGATCGACTTTATCAGTATTATCGCTTTGGATCGTTCTTCAACACTTACGTACACTACTCTACCTTGGAGCGCCTGCTCCAGGATCCGTCGTTGCCTGCGAACTATCCGTTCGAGACTCCGTTTCACATTGGCTTTCTGGGGGCTCTTTTTGCGCCGGAGAAATCCGTCTTTCTTTTTGACCCATTGCTGGTGCTGACGATTGTGATTGCGTCAGTGGGCTGGAGGCGCTTTGGGCCAGAAATTCGGGGGTACCTGATCGCAGCTTCGGTGCTGCTTTTGGCCTATATCTGCTTTTACGCGAAGTACACGGTTTGGAGTGGCGACTTCGCCTGGGGAGATCGATATGTTTCCACGGCGGCGGAGTTGGTGGCATTTATCTCGGTGCCATTGTTGTTGCGTTATCGCGCAGAGTTGGGGAGGTTCATCTGGACGATGGGAGTCGTGATGATCTCGGTCAGCGCTTTGATCCAAATCGCTTCGCTGTCCTTTTGGTTGCCGCTCGAAATCTATCAGATGGAAACGTTGGGGCATCCTACGTTCGTTATCGCGCTGAGGTTTAAGAACATTGTCGCGTTTGCATTGGGGAAGATGGACGCGTGGGGGCTCAACAATTATGTGATGAAGCAGGATCCGTGGGACTATGTGCATATCACGACATGGAATTTTCTGCCGTTTGTGCTAAGGAGAGTGGGGGAAGCTCCGGCTTGGGTGGTTGAGGTTTGCCTTACTCTTTGGATCGCTGGACTTGCGGCGCTGACGTCGATGCTGTGGCGGCTGTACCGGGTTCTGGGTACGGGAGAGTTCGATACGCCGCCCCTTCGGTAGAACCGTTCGGTAAATGTGGTTGAGGTATCTGCGTTTTGCGTGGCGTGAGCGGAAAAGGCAGGTTTCTCGACTCTGCACTCGAAATGACAAATGAAAAGTTGAATGTCACTATGCTTTGCGACGTTTTGCGACGCTCGATAGGTTCTTGGCGTGGCTAGGCAAGACCCAGATTCCTCGTCGCTTTGCTCCTCGGAATGACGGCAATATTTTGACAAGATATCGGGCATGAACGTTGCAACCATCAACCCGTCGCCACCACTGCAGCAATCCCTGGGACTGCGCTTGATCTCGATCATTGGTCTCCTGCTGTTCGTGACCGGGGCTACGCTGCCGCTTTTTCTCGTTGGCCACGCTTGGATTGTGGCCTTGCGCTGGGCTGGGCTGGTTGCCATCGCATCCACCGGACTTTGGCGGCAATCGCTTACCCGGTGGATTTTCTTTGCCATGTTGTTGGGTGGAGAGATTGGGCTGGATCGTCCGCAGTTCGCTGAGCACTTGCGGGTGTTGAGTGAAATCTTTTTGCGGTTGATCAAAGTAATTGTGGCTCCGCTTATTTTCGGAACGCTGGTCACTGGCATTTCCGGCCATGGCAATCTGCGCAGTGTTGGCCGCATTGGAGTGAAGAGTCTGATTTATTTCGAAGCCGTGACTACTCTGGCGCTGCTGCTGGGCGTGGCTGCTATTAACATCAGCCGGGCGGGGGAGGGTCTCACGATTTCGCAAACTGCCGCCGTGGCGCCCACGAACGCACCCACGCTCCGGTGGGATGATTTTCTCCTGCATATATTTCCTGAAAATATTGCGAAGTCAGTGGCTGAGAATCAGATTCTGCAGGTAGCGGTGTTCGCTGTTCTCTTTGGAATTGCGCTGGCGCGAGTGTCCGAGACGAAGCGGGCTCCGATGCTGAAGTTTTGCGAATCGCTCACCGAGACCATGTTCTCTTTCACCAATCTGGTGATGTACTTCGCGCCTGTTGGCGTCGGAGCGGCAATGGCCTACACCGTCGGACACATGGGCATTGGCGTGTTGCTGCCGCTGGGAAAACTGTTGCTGACCGGATATTGCGCGCTGATTGCGTTCCTGCTGCTGGTTCTGTTACCGATTTCACGCATTGCGCGAGTGCCGCTTGTTCGATTCATCAAGGCCGTGGCCGAGCCTGCGACGATTGCTTTTGCCACCAGTGCTTCGGAAGCGGCGCTGCCGCGCGCTATGGAGGCGATGGAGGCGTTTGGCGTGCCTCGGCGGATTGTCGCGTTCGTTATTCCTGCCGGGTACAGCTTCAACCTGGATGGTTCGACTCTCTACCTGGCTTTGGCTTCGATTTTCGTTGCGCAGGCTGCTGGGATGCATATGGGATGGTCCGAGCAACTGTTGATGGTGTTTACCTTGATGCTGACCAGTAAGGGCATAGCTGGCGTGCCTCGGGCAGTGCTTGTGGTGCTGCTGGCTACCGCGGCTACGTTTCATCTGCCTACGGAGCCGATTTTTATCATTCTCGGGATTGACGCCCTTATGGATATGGCGCGCACGTCGGTCAACGTTATTGGCAATTGTCTGGCTTGTGCGGTAATCGCGCGTTGGGAGGGTGAATTGGCCGAGAGTTCCGCTATGCCGGAGATTGCGTAGGCTTGCGTGTATACCCTGCCGGGTTGATCCTTGAGAAAATGCCCGGACGAGGTGTCCGGGGCCACGCGGGCTTGGCGTGGCTTTGGGGTGCGAGTTCAGGCTCCTACTGAGGCGCCTCTCGCTGATGGAGGGGCCGGTTGCTGCGATTTGCTGGGCACGTTGTTGTCGATTCCCCACATATCTTTTTGTACGTCGGCTTCTAATCCCACTTGTTGCTCCTTACCGGTGCCTAGCGACTTGGTCCAAACTACGCGAAACTCGGCTTTGTGTTGCCGGTACTGAAGTACGACCAGGCTACCTACTTCGAGTCGGCGATGGATTGAGCCTAAGCGAACTCCGTTGCGGCTGACGTCGAGGGTGTGGACCAGTTCAGAATAGGACTCGCCAGAAGTGTCGTTCCCGGAGATTCTTACCGGCAGCACTGCCTTGGCCCGATCGAGGCGCCGTTGATTGTCGACCGAAGATCCTGCGTGTGCTGCCAGAGCGGCCAGAGTTTTATTTGAGGAGTTCAATTCCACTTCCTTTGAGTAACTGGTGTATGCATCTTCAGTCATTCGCGGAATTTGCACCATAGCACAAAGGTGTTGGAAACATCCTTCGCCAGTGGTACGTCTTCCGTGGGATGACAATCGCGCTCTGATTGCGCCCGGTGACTGCGGTAATCGGCATCCGGTTACAGCCGTGGACCCAGAGACCCCGAACGGGCCATTGCGGGATTGTGCTTCAGGGCTCAATCTGGTGCGAGTAGGCGCGAGTAATCCCCGCTCGTGCTCGGCGCAAATCCCAATATTTTTGGAGGCTGAGAAATGAGCAAATTACTTTGCAGGCTCTGGTCCGAGGAAGAGGGCCAGGACATTGCCGAGTACGCCGTGATGCTGGCGGTGATTCTGGTCATTGTGGTGGGAACGGTCCACTTGATCGGCGGCAATTCGACCAATGTGTTTTCGAGCGTCTCCAGTTCCATCGGGGGTTAACTTTTCGGTGTGTACGATTTGCTTCGCCGCCAGCCTCGGTCCGAAACTTGAGCGCCTCGCCCGGCCTAAGCTTCGGCAGGGGCGGTGAGAGCTGTTATGGCATCGTCCAGGGTGGGAAAGATCAGAAAGAGTTCTTCGACTCTGGTGGTTTCGAACAACTTCAGAACCCGGTCGTTGACCCCGCTTAATGCGATGCGTCGCGTGGCTTTGTGGCGCGTGACATAGGCGCTGACCAAAGATCCCAATCCCGAAGAATCGATATAAGGAACGTCGCTCAGGTCGACGATGACCATGGGGACGTTTTCTTCCCGCCGGATGGCATTCTGAAATAAAGACAAGTTCTCCAAGGTGAGCGGTCCTCGTAAGCAGAGGACACGCGGTCCTTCCTGCGCGCTCAATCGCTCAATCGTCAACGGTTCTGCTGCCATCGGGAGATTGTATGGCGGACGGGTGTGGTACGCAACCCGCGCGTCCGGAGTGGGAGTTTGGCCCACCCAGACACTGGTCGTTGGGGTAAATGCAGGATGCTTTCGTCCTCAAGCTATTGGCGACCCCGCCGATTTGCAAACTATCAGTGATCAAAAGGTCGTAGTGCCATTGCTCCTTGTGACTGATGGTTGCTGCTGTCTGCATGGCTGAGGTTCGAAAGGATGGTCTTCACGGCTGAAAACATATCCAGAGCTTGCACTTTCGTCTCCTCGGCGAACTCCGGCAGAGCGACCGACGAATGCTCTCAAGGCGCGCTGTGCCATCGGTCAGAGTGTCCTCGATGTGAGCCGGAGGCTAAGGATTCGGGTAAGACCAAGACCAGATTGCGAATATTGATAGTGGAGGATAATCCGGCGGACGTGGAGCTGATGTTGATTACCCTGCGGAAAGATGGATTCGAGGTCTTTGGCGATGTGGCTCAAAGCCCTGAGGAATTTAGCTCGCGAATACAGGCAGCGAGTTACGACCTCATCCTTGCGGATTACAACCTGCCGCAATGGAAGGGAACGGAGGCGCTCGAGATTCTTTGCCGCGAAAATCTGGATGTGCCGCTGATTGTGGTAACCGGCTATCTGGGCGAGGAAAAGGCGGTGGACTACATCAAGCAAGGCGCTACGGATTGTGTTTTGAAAGACCACCTGGCGCGATTGCCGGTCTCAGTGCGCAGAGCTTTGGAGGAGAAGCAGCTGCGCGATCAGCGACGCCGGTCCGAAGAAGAGCTGGCGCAAAAGGTGGCAGAGTTGGCCCGCTCCAATGCGGAACTGGAGCAGTTTGCCTATGTGGCGTCGCACGATTTGCAGGAACCGTTGCGCATGATTGCCACTTATACGCAACTGTTGGCGGAACGATATCGCGACAAGCTGGATGAGCGGGCCAACAAATATATCGCGTACTCGGTGGATGGGGCGGTGCGCATGCAGGCTCTGATTCAGGACCTGCTGAAATTTTCCCGGGTCGGCAAAGCTGCGATTGAACCGCGGACGACCGACTGCCGGATGATCGTGGAGCAAGCGTTAAAGAACCTGCAGGCTGCAGTGGAGGAGAGCGGCGCGGTGGTGAAGTGGCATGGTTTGCCCACCGTCATGGCTGACCTGTCGCAGATGACCCAGGTATTTCAGAACCTGATTGCCAACGCCATCAAGTTTCACGGAAGCGAAGCGCCGGTGATTCAAATCGCTGCCGAAAAGAAAGAGAACGAGTGGGTGCTGACGGTTTCCGACAACGGCATCGGCATCCCGGCCGAGAACTGGCAGGACATTTTTGTCATCTTTCGGCGCCTGCACACCCGCACCGAATATGAGGGGAATGGGATCGGGCTGTCGATCTGCAAGAAAATCATCGAACGGCATGGAGGCAAGATCTGGATCGAAGCGCAAGCCCAACCGGGCTCGTGTTTCAAGTTCAGTTTGCCCGCGGAACCGATGGCGCAGACCACGTTGGCGGCGCACGCATGAGAACAACCGAGGTCTTGCTGGTGGATGACAATCCTGCGGACACTGATTTGACCACCGAGGTGCTGGCGCGCAATGGCTGTCCCAGTCATATTTGCGCTGTGACCAACGGCGCCGAGGCAATCGCGTTTCTACGGCGGCAGGGAAAGTATGTTCACGCAGGTGTTCCCGACTTCGTGATTCTGGACTTGAGTTTGCCTGGGAAAGACGGTCGTGCCGTGCTGGCAGAGGTTAAAGCCGATCCCGTCCTGCGCAAGATTCCGATTGCGATTTTCAGCACCTCGGAGGCGCGGCAAGACATTATGCGTAGCTATGAGCTGGGGGCGAACTGTTATGTCAGCAAGCCCGGCAATCTGCGGGACTTTATCTCCGCCGTGACTTCGATTGGCGAATTCTGGTTTGGCTTGGCGCGGCTACCGCGCGAGGAGGAACGATGAATGACGGTCATACTAATGTTTTGTTGATTGAAGACAATCCCGGTGATGCCGATCTGGTCCGGCTGCGGCTGGTCGAGGGCGACTCGGCAGTCAACGTGAGTTGTGTGAACCGGCTTGCGGATGGGCTTACATCCATGGCTCAGCATGTGCCTTCGGTCGTCCTGCTGGATCTCAATCTTCCCGACAGTCACGGAGCGGATACCTTCCGCAAGGTGCTCGAGAAAGCACCCGGAGTGCCGATCGTGATCCTGTCCGGCCAGGATGACGAGGGACTGGCCATGAAGGCGCTGCATCAGGGAGTACAGGATTATCTGGTGAAAGGCGATATCACCAGTCATCATCTGGATCGGGTCATGCGATATGCCATCGAGCGGCAGGCCTTGATCCGGTCTCTGGAGATGAGCCGGAAACAGCAACTGGAGTTCAAGAATCAATTCTTGTCTCACGTTTCTCATGAATTGCGGACACCACTGACCTGCATTCATCAGTTCGTCACCATTCTGATGGATGGCTTGGCGGGGGAGATCAATCCCGAGCAGCGCTATCACCTTGCAACCGTGCTGAGCAGCGTGCACCAGTTGCGTGCCATGATCCACGATCTGCTGGAGGCCACTCGGGCCGAGTCGGGGAAGATCCGGATCGAACCACGGTGCATTACCATTGCCGACCTTATTCAGCAGGCGATTTCGATGATGGCCGCGACCGCCAAGGAGAAGCAGGTTGGTTTGGAAGTTGGATTGGATAGCAGAATTCCATTCGTTTACGCCGATCCTGACCGCGTCCTGCAGGTGCTCATCAATCTTATCGACAATGGCATCAAGTTCACGCCGCCCGACGGCTCGGTCATGGTGAAAGCCTGCATGGTGGAGGCCGATCCCAACACGGTTTACATTTCCGTGGCGGACAGTGGCCGCGGCATCGGTCCGGAAGCCAGGGCGCTGATCTTTGAACGCTTGTACCAGGACCCGAATTCCGTAGACAACAACCGCGCCGGGCTGGGACTGGGACTCTTCATTTCCAAGGAACTGGTCGAACTTCATGGGGGACGAATCTGGGTGGCGAGCGAAGTGGGGAATGGCAGCACATTCTCCTTTACCTTGCCGCTGTATTCGCTAGCCAAGCTGCTTTTCCCCGTCATCACCTGCGAGGGCCGTCTGCGCGATGCCATCGTGCTGATTAAGGTTGAACTGACGGCAGTTCCCGGCGCCTCGCGGGCCGCATGGAAGGAAATCTGCCAGCTGAGTCTGGATAAGCTGCGGCGTTGCGTTTATCTCGACAAAGACCTGGTGCTGCCGGTAACCGCTAATGTTGGAGTCGTAGAGACCTTCTTCGTAGCCGCCTCGACCGACTTGGAGCGGGCAGAGGTGATGATGAAGCGTGTTCGCGAGCAACTGGAGGCGGACGCAGGCTTCAAAGCCGTTGGGCTGGTCAAGGTGTCGGCGAGTAATGTGCCGTTGCCTTCGAGCGAAGACCGCCGGCCAGTCGAAGAAATGGTGCAGGAAGTGGCGGAGCGGATTACGGAAATGGCCATGGTAGCGCTTTCCCCGAAAGCAGCTTGCGGGAGTGGGAACGGAGATGCAAGTGCAGCCGCAGCTTGCGCCGACGCAAATTAGAACGGAGCAACATTAAATCGGACTAATGGAGGACTTAAATGGAGAAGCCAAAAATTCTGATCATCGATGATGATCCGGATCTACGACGAGCGCTGAAGATACGTTTGCGGGCGAACCATTACGACACGGTGCAGGCGTCGGATGGTTATTCTGCGATTTCGGTGGCCCAAAAGGAAAATCCCAACCTCATCATTTTGGACCTGGGCCTGCCAGCGGGCGATGGGTTTGTGGTTCTGGAGCGGCTGCAGAACAGCGACACGCTCTCGGACATTCCAGTGATTGTGCTGACCGCGCGCGATCCGCAATCGAATGAACAAAAGACGCTGCAAGCCGGGGCAACGGCTTTCTTTCAGAAACCGGCAGACAATAATGAACTGCTGGATGTAATACGCGCGACTTTGCCGAATTCCTGGCCGGGGACGGCGATGCCCTCGTAATCGAAGGGCACATAAAGGTCTCGGGATACGATTGCGCGCAGTGCTCGTCAGGGGCGGTGGAGGTCCTTCGGCTGTCGCCGCGGGACTTGAATTATTGGTGTTGCTTTCCTGACCGCTGCCGCGCTGGGCGAAGCTGGCTCGCCCCTTGCAGGGCTTTGTGGCGGGCGATTCCATCTGCCTGGAGTGGGAAGCACGGGCGTGGACGCCCGCGCCTCCACATCCACCCTTGGTAACCAGCCCTTCTCATAGTGACGGCAAGCCCCTTGCCGATAGAAATCCCGTGAGGCGTCGCTAAGAGTCGTGGAAATTATTAGATCATTACTTTCTCCGGATTTCATGCCGCACGGGTATTGCTATCTTTGGGATCCGCGGATGGTGTGGCTGCACGTCATTTCAGACGGGCTGATCACGCTCTCGTACTACTGCATTCCGATTGTCCTCATCTATTTCATTCGCAAGAATCGAGACATTCCCTTCAACCGGATTTTCTGGATGTTCGGGACTTTCATTCTGGCTTGTGGCACGACTCACCTGATGGAGATTTGGAACGTCTGGCATGGCAGTTACCTGCTGGCAGGGGTGGTTAAGGGAATTACTGCTGCGGTGTCGGTGATCACGGCGGCGATGCTCATCCCTTTGGTACCGAAGGTTATTTCGCTGCCCGGCCAGATTCATTTGCAGGAAGAGAATCGAAAACTGGAGGAGGAAGTCAGCGAGCGAAAGTGGCGGGAGGAAGTGCGCGGACACCTGGCGGCAGTGGTTGAGTCATCCGATGACGCCATTATCAGCAAGACGTTGGATGGCACAATCACCTCGTGGAATCCGGGCGCTAAGAAGTTGTTCGGGTACTCGTCACCCGAGGCGGTGGGCAAACTGATGGCCATGCTGGTGCCGCCGGAGCGTGCCCATGAGGAATCCGACATTCTGGCGCGAATCGCGTGCGGCGAGCGGGTTGACCATTTCGAAACTGTCCGGGTGCGGAAGGATGGCAAGAGGATTGACGTTTCGGTAACCATTTCGCCGATTAAGGACAGCAGCGGCACGATTGTCGGCGCTTCAAAAATTGCGCGCGACATCAGCGATCGCAAGCGGGCCGAGGAGGCGCTTCGCCGGAGTGATGCGAGAAGAAGGTTTGCACTGGAAACGGCGAAACTCGGTGAGTGGGAGCTTGACCCCACTACGCTGCAAGCCGCTCGTTCTTTGCGGCATGATGAGATTTTCGGGTATCCATCCCTTCTGCCGGAGTGGAGCTTTGATATTTTTCTTCGCCACGTCCACGCTGAGGATCGGGGAAGCGTTGGCGGGTATTTTCAAAGCTGTGTGAGCACAGGGAAGCGATGGGAATTTGAGTGCAGAATCGTTTGCCCGAGCGGGGAAATTCGGTGGATCTGGGCGTGCGGCGACCACTACCGGGACTCACCGGATAGCGCCAGCCGTATCTTTGGAATCGTCGAGGACATCACCGTCCGGAAGCGAGCGGAAGAGGAGTTACGGGACAGCGAGGAGCGCTTCCGGCTTTTCATTGAGCACGCCCCGGCGGCGTTGGCCATGTTCGACCGCGAGATGCGGTACCTCCACACGAGCCGCCGCTGGCGGATGGATTATGGCTTGGGCGATCGTAAGCTGGAAGGCTTGTCGCATTACGAAATCTTCCCGGAAGTGCCCGAGCGCTGGAAGGAGATTCATCGCCGCGGGCTGGCAGGCGAGGTACTGCGGGATGACGATGATCGATTCTACAGGCCCGACGGCAGCGTGCAGTGGATACGCTGGGAGGTACGGCCTTGGCACGACCGGGCGGGCGGAATCGCGGGCATTGTGATCTTTGCGGAAGATATCTCCGAACGCAAGCGGGCGGAGAAAGTTCTGGCCGAACAGACGTTGGAATTGTCACGCTACGCGAAAAAATTGAGCATTTCGCAGGATGCTCTGCAGGGCCAGACGGTCATGCTGCAGTCTGTGCTGGACAGCATGTCGGAAGGGTTGGTGGCCGCCGATGAGAATGGGAAGTTCATCATCTGGAACCCGGCGGCGGAGAAAATTGTCGGCATGGGCGCAGCCAGCGTGCCCAGCAAGGAATGGAATAAACATTATGGAGTTTTCTTGCCCGACACGGTGACACCTCTCCCGCAAGAACAAAATCCGTTGTTACGCGCTATTCACGGCGAGGTGTGCTCCGCTGAGATGTTTTTGCGCAATTCCGAACTGGAGGAGGGGGTGTGGATCGAGTCGAGCGCCAGTCCGCTGAAGAACAAGGATGGTATTGCGCGCGGCGCAGTAATCGCGTTCCGTGACATCACGCAGAGAAAAAAAGATGAACGGGAGATTAGGAAGCTCAATGACGAACTCGAGCGCCGGGTGGTCGAGCGGACGGCGCAGTTGGCAGCGGTCAACAAGGAACTGGCCGATCAGAAATTCGCCGTGGATCAGCATGCCATCGTGGCCGTTACTGACATTCACGGCACGATTACTTATGTGAACGACAGGTTTTGCGACGTCAGCGGATATTCCAGGGAGGAGTTGCTCGGCCAGAATCACCGCATGATGAGATCCGACCAACACTCGCCTGACTTTTTCGAGGCGATGTACTGCACCATCGCCAAGGGCAAAGTTTGGCGCGGGGAAGTCAAGAATCGCGCCAAGAATGGCTCGTTTTTTTGGCTGGATTCGACCATTGTGCCTTTTGTGGGCGGGGATGGGCAGCCGTGGCAGTACGTCGCTATTCGAGCCGACATCACGGAACTTAAGGAGGCTGAGGCGCGAGACCGTCAGCGCACGGCGCAACTGGAAGCCGCGAACAAAGAACTGGAAGCCTTCAGCTACTCGGTGTCGCACGATCTGCGAGCGCCCTTGCGGCATATCGGGGGCTTTTCCAAGATGCTGGTGGAGGAATTCGGCCCTACTCTTGATCCCACCGCGCAGCACTACCTCGATCGGATCCAGTCGGGAACACAAAAGATGGGCCTGCTGGTAGATGAGTTGCTGAATCTGGCGAAGGTTGGGCGGCAGGCACTCAATCGGCAGCCTTGCAAGTTGAACGCGATTGTTGAGGAAGTAATAGCGATTCTCGAGCCGGAGAGCGAAGGGCGGCAGGTGCAGTGGGTTATTGGCGA
Source organism: Terriglobales bacterium (assembly GCA_035567135.1). Lineage (GTDB taxonomy): Bacteria > Acidobacteriota > Terriglobia > Terriglobales > Acidobacteriaceae > JABDBE01. The sequence goes on along the minus strand of DATMQI010000201.1, from coordinate 184,085 downwards.
ACTGCCGCTGGTCGAGTGCGATCCGGTTTTGGCCAAGCAGGTCTTTCAGAATCTGCTGGCGAACGCTCTGAAGTTTACGCGTCCGCGTGGTGGAGTTGTTCCGGGTGCACGGGCGAGGCCCGCGCTTACACAGACTGTGATTGAAGTCGGTTACGCAGAGACGGATGGGCAAACGGTCTTCACGGTGCGGGACAATGGCATCGGCTTCAACATGAAGTATGTGGACAAATTGTTTGGAGTCTTCCAGCGCCTGCATCGCACGGAGGATTTCGAAGGTACGGGCATTGGCTTGGCTACAGTGCAACGCATTGTGCAAAAGCATAGCGGCCAAGTCTGGGCGGAGGGAGAGGTGGATAAGGGTGCGGCTTTTCATTTCACTCTCAGCGCCGGGACGCAAACTGAATCGAAAAGCAATGGAGCGACGGCTGGAGGCCGCTTATGAACCCACAGGAACTGGACATACTGTTAGTGGAAGACAATCAGGACGATATCGATCTTGCCCTGCATGCTCTACGGCGGGGGAAACTGGCAAACCACATCTTCGTGGCACGCGACGGCGAGGAAGCTCTGGATTTTCTGTTCTGCCGGGGAGCGTTCGCGCAACGATCGTTTGATCATCCGCCGAAATTGGTCCTGTTGGATCTGAAACTGCCCAAGGTGGATGGGATGGAAGTGCTCAGACTGATCAAGAATGACGTGCGGACTAAGACCATCCCGGTCGTCATTATGACTTCGTCGAAAGAAGAGCGGGATATGGTCGCCAGTTACAACCTGGGGGCCAACAGCTATATCCAGAAGCCAGTCGATTTCGACCAGTTCCGGGAGGTGGTCAAGACCGTGGGATTGTACTGGCTGGTTATCAACCTGCCGGCGCCGACCCAGGGCGCGCGCGACTTGGCACAGCGACGGTGATTTCTGATTGTTGGGGGCCTTTCCGAGATTTCTGATTGAATCCTGTCGAGCTTGCTCGACCGCCCGGACGAGGGCGTCCGGGCCTGCGTGGGGATGACGTAGAGTTTTCTCTTCCGCAATTGCGTCTCTGATCTCCCGAAACTAATAGAAATTGGTGTATGGTATAGTGGTCAGACCAGAACGCTATTTGGCGGCTGGGGAGCTTGAATGGCGATCGCTAGTATCAATCCGACAACAGGAGAGCTGCTTAAATCGTTCGAACCCCTGACCGATGCGCAGATCGAGGGCAAGCTGAAACGCGCGGCCGCGGCATTCAGCAAGTATCGGCGAACTACGTTCGCTGAACGGGCGCGAATGATGGTGAAAGCCGCGGAGATTCTGGAGAGCGATAAAGAGAAGTTCGCGCGCACCATGACCACCGAAATGGGCAAGCCGTTTCGAGCGGCGGTGGATGAAGCGGTCAAGTGCGTCTCTGCTTGCCGATATTATGCCGAGAACGCGGAACGCTTTTTGGCCGACGAAATGGTGGACACGGCGGCGAGCCGTAGCTACATCCACTATCAGCCGCTGGGGCCGATCTTAGCCGTGATGCCGTGGAATTTCCCTTTTTGGCAGGTCATCCGTTTTGCCGCTCCGGCCTTGATGGCAGGAAACGTCGGGCTGCTGAAGCATGCTTCGAATGTGCCGCAGTGTGCGCTCGAAATCGAAGATTTGTTTCACCGCGCGGGTTTTCCCGAGGGAGTATTTCAGACGCTCCTGATCGGCTCTCAGCAGGTCGACGGAATTCTGAATGATCCGCGAATCGTGGCCGCGACGCTTACGGGAAGCGAGGAAGCCGGAGTGCAGGTCGGCACGGCGGCGGCAAAAAGGATTAAGAAAGTAGTGCTGGAGTTGGGCGGCAGCGATCCATTCATCGTGATGCCAAGCGCGGACATGGATGAGGCTGTCGCAACGGCGGTTAAGGCGCGGATCGTGAACAATGGGCAGTCCTGCATCGCGGCCAAGCGCTTCATTGTTGCTGAATCGATCGCAGGCGAGTTTGAACGGAAGTTTGTGAGCAAGATGGAAGCGCTGAAGCTGGGTGATCCCTTCGATGAGAATACGGATTTGGGACCACTGGCAACGCCGGATGGAGTAGCGAGCCTGGATGCGGATGTCCGCAAGACGGTTGAGGCCGGGGCTCGGGTTCTCACTGGAGGTAAACCGGTGGATCGTCCTGGCAACTTCTACGCACCAACCGTGCTGACTAATATCCCGAAGGATTCACCGGCGTATCGCGACGAGTTGTTTGGCCCCGTGGCCTCGATCTTCCGCGCCAAGAATCTGGATGAGGCCATTGCGATCGCAAACGATAGCCGGTTTGGGCTAGGCGCGAGTGCGTGGACGAATGACAAGCACGAGCGGGAACGCCTGATTAATGAGATCGAGGCAGGGATGGTATTCATCAACCGGATGGTCGCGTCCGATACCCGGTTGCCGTTTGGCGGTGTGAAGCACTCCGGCCATGGAAGAGAACTTGGGCCTTACGGGATTCGGGAGTTTGCGAATATCAAGACCGTCTGGATTCAAGACTCTCATGGCTGAAGCGGTTTTGTAGCGCCGCCGTCCCAGCGGCTGTCGTGGGGGCGTCCCGCCCGCGCCTGGAGGGGCAAGATGCCCTCGCGACAGCCGGCAGGGCATGCCCCGAGCGAAGCCGAGGGGATGCCCGACGCTACACGGAGAAATTGTGTACAAGACAGTTCGCACATCACGACTGTACGAGCAGATTGTTCAGCAGATCGAGGAATCGGTGCTGAAAGGTGAGCTCAAGGCGGGCGATCAGTTGCCGGCTGAACGAGACTTGGCACAACGATTCGGGGTTAGCCGGACGGCGGTGCGTGAAGCGGTGAAGGCACTACGTGAAAAAGGACTGGTGGAAGCGTATTCCGGACGCGGGACTTTCATCACCGACGGAACCTCGCAGGCAATCCGGCAATCGCTGGGATTGATGGTCAAGATCGGTCAGCCGAGCGGATCTATTCATTTGGCGGAGGTGCGCGCGATTCTCGAGCCGGAGATTGCGGCGCTGGCGGCCACGCGGATTCAGGAGCAGCATCTGGCCCTGATGCGAGACGCGGTTGCGCTTATGGACCGCGCGCAGGACGATCCCGATGCCTACATTGAGGCCGACCTCGACTTCCACTTGGCTTTGGCGGAGGCGGCAGACAATCCGCTGATACTGTCGCTGCTCGATTCAATTGTGGGACTGTTGCGTGAACAACGGATGCGAATTTTTCAGGTAGAGGGTGGGCCGAGCCGGGGACAGTACCATCACAAACGTATTCTGCAGGCGGTGGAGACGCGCAATCCAGAGAAGGCGCGGGAGGCGATGCGGGCTCACCTGTTGCAGATCCGCGAGGATTCGCGGGCTAGCGAGGCGCATCCGGCACTTTCGAAAACTCTCTCGTAGTTTGGGCTCATAACGAATGGCTAACTTAGGTTTCGTCGGTCTGGGAGTGATGGGCGGGCAGATGGTGAACCGTCTGTTGAGCAAAGGGCACACCGTCACGGGATACAACCGCACCCGAGCGAAGGCGCAGTGGCTGATCGATAAAGGGATGAAGTGGGCGGATTCGCCGCGCGCGGTTGCGGCGGCTGCTGACGTGACATTGGCCATGGTCACGAATTCTGCGGCGATCACATCAGTTACAGAAGGTCCTGATGGATTACTGGCAGGTTTGAGTAAGGGCAAGGTCTTTGTTGACATCAGTACAGTCAGCCCTAGCGTCAGCCGCGCCCTCGCGGCGAAGGTGCGAGAAAAAGGCGCCGACATGGTGGACTCGCCGGTGTCCGGCAGCGTGATTACTCTTCAGGAAGGCAAATTATCAGTGATGGTCGGCGGGCGTCGCGAGACTTTCGAGCGCGTCCAGTCGCTGCTTTTGGATATTGGACCGAAGGTCACTTACGTTGGCGAGAATGGGCTGGCGCTGGCGATGAAGATTGCGGTTAACCTTAGCCTCGCGGTTCAGATGATGGCTTTCTCCGAGGGCGTGTTGCTGGCGGAAAAGAGTGGCATCGCGCGGGAGACGGCGGTGGATGTGCTCACACATAGCGCCGTGGCTTCTCCGATGATTCAATACCGCGGGCCGTTCGTTCTGCAGCAACCGGAAGAGGCCTGGTTCGATGTAAACATGATGCAAAAAGATATGCTGCTGGCGATGGAATTGGGCAGGCAATTGGATGTGCCTTTGCCGACTACTGCGGTTAGCAATGAGTTTCTAACGGCGGCGCGTGGCATGGGGATGGCGAAATTGGATTTCGCCGTGGTGTTCGATGTGTTGGCGCGAATGTCGGGCATTTCGAAATGACGACTGCTACTGACAAGTCGGCGGCGAATTCGGGAGTCCAAGCTGCGCACTGGATCCGGATGTACCGGCAAATGGTATCGATCCGGTTGTTCGAGGAGCAGGTCAACGAACTGTACACGCGCGCGCTGATGCCGGGGCTGGCCCACCTTTATATCGGCGAAGAAGCAGTCGCGGTTGGGATTTGCGAAGCGCTTCGGCGCGACGATTACATTACCAGCACGCATCGCGGCCACGGGCACTGCCTGGCAAAAGGGGCGTCGGCCGATCGCATGTTCGCCGAATTACTGGGCAAGGAATCCGGGTACTGCAAGGGCAAAGGTGGCTCCATGCACATTGCCGATCCGGCCACTGGCAACCTGGGAGCGAACGCCATCGTTGCTGGCAGTGTGGGAATTGCCACTGGTGCAGCGTTGTCGGCAAAGCGTTTGGGGACGGATCGCGTCGCCGTCTGCTTCTTCGGGGAAGGCGCGCTCGGCCAGGGTGTGTTGTACGAAGTAATGAACGTGGCTTCGCTCTGGAAGTTGCCTGTTATTTACGTCTGCGAGAACAATCTGTATACGGAATACACGCACTTCACGGAGACGACTGCGGGCGATATTCCCGCGCGGGCGGCGGCGTTCGGGTTGCAGGCGGAAACCGTCGATGGTCAGGACGTGCGTGCGGTTCACGCGATCGCAGGGAAATTGGTCGACCGTGCCCGTCGAGGGGATGGCCCATCCTTTATCGTATGCAATACGTATCGCTATACAGGACACCATGTCGGTGATATCAACCGCGAGTACTACCGCTCCAAGGAAGAAGAAAAGCACTGGAAGACGGATCGCGATCCCATCAAGTTGTTGGCCGGTTGGCTGATCGAACAGGGCCTTGCCGATCCGGCGCAGTTCAGCCGGATTCAGTCGGAAGTGGAGTCGGAGATGAAGAAGGCGGTCGAGTTCGCTGTGGCCGCTCCTTATCCTGGTGTCGCTGAAGTGGAGCAGGACGTTTATGCCTGAAACCATTTCTCGTGAACTGACATTCGGGCAGGCGGTGCGAGAAGCGCTGGCAGAGGAGATGCGCCGGGACTCGCGGGTCTGCATCTTCGGGGAAGACGTGGCGGAGGCGGGCACACCTTTTAAAGTCCTTTCCGGACTAGTCGAGGAATTCGGCACAGATCGCGTGCTGGACACGCCAATCTCGGAAGCCGGCTTCACTGGGATCGCAGTCGGCGCAGCGATGACCGGCTTGCGGCCCATCGTCGACATCATGTTCGGAGACTTCATTACTCTCACCATGGACCAGATGGTGAATCAGGCGGCCAAGGTCCACTACATGTCGGGCGGGGCGTGGAAGGTTCCGATGGTGATGCGGACTACGCTGGGCGCGACTCGCCGGTCGGGGGCGCAGCATTCGCAGTCTTTGCACGCCTGGTTCAGTCATGTTCCGGGATTGAAAGTGGTGATGCCGTCAACGCCGTATGACGCCAAGGGACTGCTAAAGACCGCGATCCGGGATGAAAATCCCGTGGTGTTTTTCGAAGACAAGATGATGTACACCAAGCTGAAAGGTCCGGTTCCCGCGGAAGAGTACACCATTCCGTTTGGAGTGGCGGATGTGAAGCGTGAGGGCCACGACATCACTCTTGTGGGCACCAGCAGCATGGTGCAAGTGGCGCTCGGGGCGGCGGATTTGCTGCAAGAGGTCGGCATCAGCGCGGAGGTAGTCGATCCGCGAACCATGTGGCCGCTCGATGAGAAGACGCTGATTGAATCGGCGAAGAAAACATCGCGAGCGATTGTTATTGATGAGGGTTATGAACGGTACGGGGTCACGGCGGAGATCGCGGCAGTGATTGCCGAGGGCGCGTTCTATAACCTGGATGCGCCGGTCAGGCGGATGGGAGCGATGCACATTCCCATTCCATTTTCGCCGCCGCTCGAAGATGCGACCGTGCCTACGGAAAAATCGGTTTTTGAAGTAGCGCGCAAGCTTTGCGGGCGATCGTAGTTCAGTAGAAGTCGAGGACAGGAGGTGCATCGTGGCGTTACCGACTCATGGAACGATGGCCGTTGATTGGGAACAGCGGGTGGACTTTGATCGCTTGCGCCGCGAACGTTTGGCGCGGGCTAAGGATTTACTTGCCAAATCGGAGATGGGCTCGCTGCTTTGTTTCGATATGAATAATGTGCGTTATTTGACTTCGACGCACATTGGCAGTTGGGCGCAAGACAAGTGCAACCGCTTCACTTTGCTGCCGCAGAATGATGAGCCGATTCTTTGGGACTTTGGATCGGCGGCCAAGCATCATCAGCTGCATTGTCCTTGGTTGGGTGAGCGCTCGCGACCGGGAATCTCGATGCTGCGGGGCGCAATGTCCCCGGAGATGGGTCGGGCGGAGGATGTGGCGAAGAAAATCCGCATCGAACTTGAGATGCGTGGCCTGCACAAAGAGCCGGTGGGAATCGACATCATTGAGTTGCCGGTTCTTTTCGCTTTGCAGCGCGAGGGGATTACCGTGGTCGACGGTCAGCAGTTGATGTCCGATGCTCGCGTGATCAAAACGCAAGATGAGATTGCCCTGCTGAACACTTCAGCCATGATGGTCGATGCGGCTTACGACGAGCTGTACCGGGCGATGAAGCCTGGGATGCGGGAGAACGAGGCGGTCGGACTGGTCAGCAAGGTTCTCTACGACCTGGGGTCTGAATATGTGGAAGCGGTGAATGCGATTTCCGGAGAGCGCTGCAATCCGCATCCGCATGTGTTTTCGGATCGCGTGCTTCGTCCCGGCGATCCGGTTTATTACGACATTCTGCATTCGTACATGGGATATCGCACCTGCTACTACCGGTGCTTCACCATCGGCTATGGATCGCATGCCATGGTTGATGCGTATAAGCGTTGCCGGGAGTATCTGGATGCGGCGATTGAATTGGTGCGTCCGGGGCGGACCACGGCGGAGATTGCGGCGGTTTGGCCGAAGGCGAAGGAGTTCGGCTTTCCGAATGAGGAAGCTTGCTTTGCTTTGCAATATGGACATGGAATCGGTTTGGCCATCTGGGAAAAACCTGTGATCAGCCGGCTGGTGTCATTCGATCATCCGCATGAGATCAAGCCGGGGATGGTTTTTGCGTTGGAGACTTTCTGGCCTTCGACTGATGGCTGGAGCGCGGCGCGTATCGAAGAGGAGATCGTGGTGACGCCGACTGGGCACGAGGTCATCACTCGCTTTCCCGCGGAGGAACTGCTGGTGGCGGGGGCGCATTATGTGACCGTGAACGGACCGCTGCCGACTACTCGTGAGAATGAGTCTGCGCCGAGCCGGCGGGTGGTAGAGATGATCGAAGAGAGTTCGAGGACGGAACGAGTTGGGGTGTCGGACTGAGCCATTGCGTCGGGGTATCTCGTTGCGGGGCTGGATGTCACCGCATGAGCGACGTCGGAATTCCGTCCGGCTTTAGTATCAGAATTTCGTTGTAGGGGTCCTTCGGCTACGCAAACGATTCGCGAGCGACTCGTTTGCTGCGCTCAGGATGACCAAAAGAAATATGGCTTTCAGTGTGGTCATGCCCGCTCTCGAAATGGCGCAGGAAACCGGCAAGCTTGTGGCTTGGCGGAAAGCGGAGGGAGAGAGTGTGGCTAAGGGTGAGCCACTCTTGGAGATAGAAACTGACAAAGCGGTGCTCGAGGTCGATTCTCCAGCAGATGGGGTTCTCGCGGGCGTAAAGGCGCAGGCCGGCGACGTCGTTGCGGTGGGGAAAACCATCGCTTGGATTGTTCGTCCTGGCGAAACTGCTCCGTCCGAGGCGGCATCATCTGCATCTCCGATTAGTAGTGCCACTACGCACACGAATACCGCCGCTCCAGTGATAGCCGCCGCGATGCCTGCGGGCGGGCGGATTTCGCCGAAAGCTCGGCGGCTTGCGAAGGAGCATGGAGTTGACGTTGCCAGTTTAAAGGGATCAGGACCGGCGGGAGAGATTCTTGCGTCCGACGTTTTGGCAGCAGCGGAATCGAAGAGTGCTTCTCCGTCCGCAGCAACGGTCAGGGCCAGGGATGTTGAAACGCCTAGTTCGATTGGGCGGCTGATGGCGGAGCGAACTACCCAGAGTTGGACTACGGTTCCGCATTTTTTTGTAGTTCGCGAAGTCGACGCCGACGCGCTCGTCGAAGCACGCGGGCGACTTGGAGCAGCGATTCCGCAGGCATCCGGGATCAAACTTACCCATACGGATTTACTGATCGCGCTGGTCGCCCGCGTTCTGGTGAAACATCCGCGTCTCAATGCGAGCTGGCATGGCGCCGGGATACGTGAGAATGAAGAAGTGAACATCGGCGTCGCCATGGCGGTCGACGACGGCGTGGTTGCCACCGTGATTCACAACGCCGACAAAAAGGAGCTTGGCGAGATTGCGGTTCAGCGCCGTGACCTGACGGAGCGGGCTCGGGCAGGCCGCTTGCGCCCATCCGACATTGCAAGTGCAACATTCACTATCAGCAACCTCGGCATGTACCACGTCGACGCTTTCAGCGCGATTATCAGTCCGCCGCAGGCGGCGATTCTGGCGGTGGGAAGCATTGCGGACCGCGTCGTGCCGGTCGAGGGGCGGCCAGGAATCCGTCCAATGATGACGTTAACCCTCTCGTGCGATCACCGCGTGGTGGATGGTGCGCGAGCTGCGGTTTTCCTCGATGAGGTTGCTGAAGCAGTTCGCGAGCCAGAAAAATGGCTGCGATGACGATGCCGGTGCGTCCGGTGCGCGTACGCGCCGGCATCGTAGAACACAGCTTATTGTAACCAAAATAGCTTTGATTTAGGTGGGCGCCGCCCGGGTGTGAACGCCCGCGCCAACATTGCACCGAAGTAACATTAGCTTTTAGGTTCCAGTTAGGAATATAGGTAAAACTCTGCTATACTGTGGTCACGCTTAATACCGCGGTTGTATGGTGCGATGGCTCTGGTGCAGTGTTTGATCTGAGAACTCCCGCCTTCAGTTTCCCCTCCGTACGTCTTCAGCGTAATCAAAACTAAGACTGGCCATGCAGGTTGTTATACCCGCCCGGAATTTCGTTTGCGGGCTGCGACCTTCAGCCAGAGAAAGCAAAATGCAGAATTTTTCAGAATTACCGATTTCCACTTACGTTCAAGATCGTTTGGCGTTCGCTGGCTTTTCAATACCCACTCCGGTTCAGGCTGCGGCGATCCCGCAGGCTCTTACCGGCAAAGATGTGCTTGCCACCGCGCAGACCGGCACCGGTAAGACGCTCGCTTTCCTAATTCCAATTATGGAGCAACTGCTCCAGAAAAACTTGCCGGGGATTGCGGCGCTGGTGCTGGTTCCGACACGTGAACTGGCGATGCAAGTCGCCGATCAATATGACGCCTTACGCGGCAAGCAACTTTCGCCGGCAGCTCTGGTCGTGGGAGGCTTGTCCGAAGGACAGCAACTCCGCGCCATTCGCAACGGTGCTCGCGTGATGGTCGCCACTCCGGGCCGATTAGAAGATTTCCTGGACCGCGGGCTGGTTAATTTCCGCGGACTGCGGGTATTGGTGCTCGATGAGGCAGACCGCATGCTGGACATGGGATTCCTGCCCGCGATTCGAAGGATTGCGGCTGTCCTGCCCAAAGATCGTCAGACGATGTGTTTCTCTGCAACCCTTGAGGCATCCGTAGTCCACCTGGTGAACGACTACATGAGAAACCCGGTGCGCGTTGCATTGGGGTCCACGCTGAAGCCATCCGAGAATGTTCGGGTGCAGGCGTTCGAGGTCGATGCAGACCGCAAACAGGAAGTGTTGCATCGTTTGTTAGCTAAAGAAACTGGCCGCTGTCTGGTGTTCGCGCGTACCAAGCGTGGAACCGAGCGGCTGGCCAAGAATCTGAATCGCGACGGATTCGCTGCGGCCATGATCCACGGCGACCGCTCGCAATCCCAGCGAACCGCGGCGCTGGTTGGATTTCAGCAGGGACGCTATCGCATACTAGTTGCGACCGATCTGGCTGCGCGGGGCATTCATGTGCAGGATATCGCTCACGTCATCAACTACGACTTGCCCGAAGTGGCGGAAAACTTTATCCATCGTGTTGGGCGCACCGGTCGTGCGGGCGGCCACGGTGTTGCTTCTACCCTCTTCGGCCGTGATCAGCGTTCGGACTTGTACCAACTGGAACGCACTCTTGGAATCCGTATGGAGAGGATGAGTTCGACCGGCGACCGCAGGGAAAAGGATCTGGTGCAGAACGAAAGCGGGAGCGCTCGGACCCACTCTAATCGCCTTGAATCTGTTTCGAAGGGGAGAATGGTCCGGCTTCCTGGCGAAGTACTGCAAGTACAAATGCAGAACTGATAGGCAATAGCAACAATGTTTGTGAGACGTAGCTAGCTACGTCTCTACAGACGAATCAACGCGATGCTAGCATTTGTAAGGCGAGCTTCGCCGGTTGATTTCGGTGAGAAGCCGCCTTGCGCAGCCACCGCACGGATTCAGTTCGATTGGCGGGTACTCCGTCACCCTCGCGATAGCGCAGACCGAGATTGTACTGCGCGGCGGCATCGCCTGCTTCGGCCGCTGTCATAACCCATCGTGCCGCTTCCACACAGTTCTGAGGAACAGAGTGCCCTACCTCGTAGGCCATGCCGAGGGTGAAGGCCGCGGACTCTTCTCCGTATTTCGCCCGGCGCCGCAATCCCTTAATTTCATAGCGGCTTAATTGCTGCACTGCGCTGAGCGTGGCCGGATCGGTTATGCGCTGGTGGCTGCCCTCAAGCGGAGCAATGTCGCGGGGCGGTCGGCGCTCTTTGGCAGTTCTTTTGATCTCCTCGGATACTGGCGGGTTTGTCGGGGATGGGATGGTAGAGATGCTGTTAACGACTGCCTCCACGGCGGGAGGGTTTGGCCTCGAGATCGCTTGCGCGCTTTGAAATGACCCATGACGCCACACTTCGAGAAACAGCAGCGCGGCGACAAAGGACAGCACCCAGACCGGTGTTGCGACGGCCAGGGCGCGCAGCCCACCCAATGTGAGATGGACGCGAACACGCGGAAGAGCATTGTTAAAGACGTTGTGGGCGCGCTCGAACGCGGTTCGAAGATTGAATGCTGCTTCGCGCAGCGTCCATTCTTTGTCGCGAGCTTTGACCAGATTCGGCACAACCGGCTTAACACGAGGTCTGGCCTTGTCTTCCGCAGGGAGGCTTTTGGGTTCGGCCGTTTTAAGTTCGAGTTTCACGACGGGATCGAAGTGCAAAGTTCCAGTTTTGAGGGCCGGTAGAGCGTCGACTGGTTCGGCAGGAGTTATGATGTCCGCAGGTTGAGTGCTTAGCGAGACATGTCTGACATCAGCATCCATCCGCTCCGGCGAGAACTGGAGCGCCGGTTTCATGGCCACATGCAAACTTGGATTCAGGGTATCTGTTTCCCGTTGAACTTTGACGGGCTCGACAATCGTTTCTTCGCGATTGAGTTGGGGAGGGTGCAATTGATCCTGCAAACACTGGAGAACCCAGGCTGCTGCCAACAATCTCTCGAAGGAGGAATGGTCAAGGGTCAACCGGGGGTTCGTACCAGCGCTCGCTTCCGCGGACATTGGCGGAGGGACCTCTCGCAAAGACGGATTAACACCAGGTCAGGATGTTTGAAATCCACGCCTATCCGTTGATAATACACCCGTTTGTTCATTCTCCAACGGCTGAATTGGCGGTCTCTGACTCTAAGAGGGGTCCGGTTGGCCCGGCAGACGGCTACATGTGATGCCTGTTGTTTTCTTTCTAGCTATCTGGCGCGAAGCCTACAACGCGAGAAGCAACACACCTTGCTGCTGTATTCTTTCAGAATGCATTCCGCTTTACCGCCCCGAGATCGGACGTTGGTTCAGATCGTAGACTCCGCACTCGACGATACTGCGCGGAGAAGCGGTGACTGGCTCGCCTGTCGTCCCGGATGCACTCAATGTTGCGTTGGGGTGTTCGCCATAAATCAGCTTGATGCTGCCCGGCTCCAAGAAGGACTTACAAACCTGGCGAGGGACGCGCCGGAGCGTGCCCATCAGGTGCGGCAGCGCGCTCGGGAAGCCGCTTCCCGGCTAGCCAAGGATTTCCCCGGTGATCCAACCAGCGGTTTGCTGGATGAAGGCGAGGAAGCTGAACGACGCTTTGCTGACTTCGCTAACGACGAGCCATGCCCGGCACTCGATCCGGAGACCGGGCTTTGTGAACTTTATGAATCGCGGCCGATGACTTGTCGTGTGTTCGGGCCGCCAGTTCGCTCGGAAGATGGCCTTGGGGTTTGTGAGCTTTGTTTTCAGGGTGCTACTGACGAGGAAATTGCGGCGTGCGAAATGAATCCGGACCCGGATGGCATGGAATCCACGCTGGTTGAGGAAGTCGAAAAAGCGACGGGTACAAAGGGTCAGACGGTTGTGGCATTCTGTTTAGCATCTTGATCCCTTCGCGAATAATTTCAGCGTTGTCGATCCGGGACTCCCTGGTGGTCTGTGAACGAATGACCTGTCAATGTGATGACCTCTCATAATGACCCAGCAGTTTGATGTGTTGGTCCTCGGCGGCGGTGCCGCGGGGTTGATGTGTGCGCTGGAGGCCGGTAAGCGCGGACGGCGCGTAGCCGTGCTCGAGAGGGCCGAACGCGCGGGAAAGAAAATCCTTATCTCCGGCGGCGGCCGCTGCAATTTCACCAACATTCACTGCCGCGCGGAAAACTTTATCTCCGCGAATCCGCACTTCGCGAAATCAGCGCTGGCCCGATATACGCCGTCAGACTTTATCGCGTTGGTCGAGAAGCATCGCATTCCTTACCACGAGAAAACGCTCGGCCAACTCTTTTGCGATCGCTCGGCGCGCGACATCACGGACATGCTCGAGAGCGAATGCGGCAATGCCGGGGTTCGTCTTTTTGTGAGGACTTCGATTAAAGAGGTTCTGAAGACGACAGAATTCGTGGTCCGCGCAGACGACGTGGAATTTTGCGCTCCGGTGTTGGTAGTCGCGACCGGTGGCCTGTCGATTCCGAAGATGGGTGCGAGCGGCCTTGGCTACGACCTGGCACGACAATTCGGATTGGCGATTCGTGAGCCTCGGCCCGCACTGGTGCCGTTCGTGTTCGACGACCAGGATCGCGGCCGGTATTGCGATCTGGCCGGAGTCTCGGCCAATGTAGCAGTTTCATGCGATGGTCAGCGATTCCGGGAAAATATGCTGATCACTCATCGCGGACTAAGTGGCCCTGCGGTTTTGCAGATTTCGTCCTATTGGAAACCGGGCCAGGCAATTGCAATCGACTTGGCGCCGGGTAGAGATGTGACGGCAGCCCTTCGAGAAACGAAGCGTCCGAGAAACATCACGGCGATGAGGTCAGCTTTGAATAATTTTTTACCGAATCGATTCGCCAATCGATGGTTGGATCTGCACACACCCGGCGCATGGACAAACTCCGGACTCGCGGAACTTGAACGCCAGGCGCACGAGTGGGTTGTGATTCCGGCGGGCACCGAGGGCTACAGCAAGGCGGAGGTAACCGCGGGCGGAGTGGACACCGACGAATTGTCGGCGAAAACCATGGAGAGTCGAAAAGTCCCCGGCCTGTTTTTCATCGGGGAAGTCGTGGACGTGACCGGCCACCTGGGTGGATTCAATTTCCAGTGGGCGTGGGCATCAGGAGCCTGCGCCGGCCGGGCATTGTAGGCGCGAGCGTCATCGCTCGTGCATTCTGAAAGAATTTAGGCCAGGACCGCCTGATACTCTTCGTAGGCACCTTTGAAATCTGTAAGCTTGTGATCCGCCTCGAAGTGCCAAATCCTGGTAGCAACTTCGTCGATCAGATCGTGATCGTGCGTTACCAGCAGCACCGTTCCCTGATAGCGCTGCAAAGCAATGTTGAGGGCGTTGATCGACTCGAGATCGAGGTGGTTGGTCGGTTCATCGAATACCAGAACGTTAGGCTTTTGCAGCATGAGCTTGCAGAAAAGCAGTCGCGCCGCTTCGCCTCCGGATAGAACATCGGTGCGCTTCAGAGCATCTTCGCGTGGGAAAAGCATTTGACCTAGCAGGCCACGAATCTCTTCATGCGCGGCGGAAGGTTCCCACTGATGCAGCCATTCGAATGCCGTCATTCCGCCTTCGATCAGAGCCCTGTGGTCTTGCGCGAAGTATCCGACGGCAGCTTCGTGTCCCCAAATTACTTTTCCGCTGGTGAGAAAGGGTCCATCGTAGCCACTGGTTTTGCGCAGTTCGGCATCCGGAACGGTCGGAGAATTTGCCAGCAGCGCGTTGAGCAAAGTGGTTTTACCCGCGCCGTTGCGGCCCATCAATGCGATTTTCTCTCCGCGCATTACGCTCGCGGTGAAGCGTTGGATGACTTCAGTGTCGCCGTATGATTTCGCAACGCCTTCGAGTTCAAGAATGTGTTTACCTGAAGGGCGCTTCTGCTCGAACTTCAAAAATGGACGCTGAATATTCGACTTAGCCAGTTCCGTGACCTGCAGTCGCTCGACTTCTTTGCGCCGCGACTGCACCTGGCTCGAGCGGGTACCCGCCGAGAAACGAGCGATGAATTCGTTGAGCTGCGCAATCTTCTTTTCGCGCTGCGCATTCTGCCCTTCGATCTGGGAGCGGATTTGGGTCTTGGCCACGACCATGTCGTCATAGCTGCCGGTATAAGTGATGATGGTTTGGTAATCGATGTCGGCGATATGAGTGCAGATGCTATTGAGAAAATGGCGATCGTGTGAGATCACGATCAAGACGCCATCGTAGTTATTCAGGAACCCTTGCAGCCAGTGGATCGAGTCGAGGTCGAGGTGGTTCGTAGGCTCGTCGAGCAGCAACGCGAGTGGATGTCCGAACAGGGATTGCGCCAACAGCACACGAACTTTCTGTCCGCCTTGCAGCTCACCCATTTTTCGCTCGTGCAGTTCGTCGGGAATATCGAGTCCTTGCAGCAAAATTGCGGCATCACTCTCGGCGGTGTAGCCGTCTTCTTCGCCGACGATGCCTTCCAGTTCGCCGAGCTTCATTCCGTCTTCATCGGTAAGGTCCGGCTTGGAATGAATGCGGTCGCGTTCCTCCATTGCGGCCCACAAGCGCTTGTTGCCCATCATCACGGCATCGATGACACGATAGGCGTCAAATGCAAACTGATCCTGGCTCAGCACGCCGAACTTTTTCGGACGCACGACGGTTCCCTTCTGAGGGTCGAGGTCGCCGGTCAGAAGGCGCATGAAGGTAGTTTTGCCAGCGCCGTTCGGTCCAGTCAGGCCATAGCGCTTGCCCGGCGTGAACGCCGTCGATACTTCGTCAAACAGAACTTTGGCGCCGTAGCGCATGGATACATTGCTTACTGAAATCATGATTTCTCAAGGAAACTGCGGAAAATTTGCCCAAAGGCGGGGACGCAGCTGCTGTTATTAGGATATCACGACCCCCAGCTCGGTTTCTCGCTTTGCCTCAACCGGCCGAAATCGAAGGTCACGTGTTAGCCTTTTTCTGGCTACTTATTCTCAGAGGAATTCATGAAAGACGTTCGCTTTTCTCATCTGGATCTTAAGACAACCGCAAAAGAAATCATGTTGGCCCACGGATTCGAACCGGACTTTCCGCCGCAGGTCGCGCAGCAGCTAGCGAGCCTGAAAAAGCAGCCGCCACAAGTTGCGCCCGCCGGCGACATCCGTGACCTTCGGAACCTGATCTGGTCTTCCATCGACAACGACACTTCACGGGACCTCGATCAGATTGAAGTGGCCGAGCGTCTGCCCAATGGAGACATCAAGGTACTGGTGGGAATCGCAGACGTGGATGCGTTTGTGCCGAAGCAAACTCCGATTGATGAGCACGCGGCGAAGGAGACCACTACGGTTTACGCGGGCGTCCAGATTTTTCCTATGTTGCCCGAAGACCTTTCCACTGGCACGACGTCATTGCTCGAAAACGCAGACAAGCTGAGTGTTGTGATCGAGTATGTGGTTGATGCCGCCGGCTCGGTCAGTTCGGGCAGTGTCTATCGGGCAATCGTTCGTAACAAGGCCCAGCTTGCTTACAACGGCGTAGGCGCATGGCTTGAAGGAACGGGGCTGGCCCCACCGAAAGTAGCTGCGTCCGGCGCGTTGCAAGCTCAGCTCAGACTGCAACACGAAGCTGCCCAAACCCTCAGGAATCAGCGCTACCAGCGTGGCGCCCTCAATCTCGACACTGTCGAAGTACGTCCGGTACTAGTCGATCAGCAGGTGGTCGATGTTGTGAAACAGGAAAAAAACCCCGCTACTGAGTTGATTGAGGATTTCATGATCGCCGCCAACGGAGTCGTGGCGCGCATGTTGGAGAAAGTTTCGTCTCTGCGGCGCGTTGTGAAGACTCCCGAACGCTGGGACCGGATTGTGCAGTTGGCTGCGACGTATGGCGTAAAGCTTTCACCTGATCCCGATTCCAAGGCACTCAATGATTTTCTCCTCAAGTGCAGGGCGGCTGATCCGGATCATTTTGCGGACCTGTCGCTGGCAGTGATCAAGTTGATTGGGCCGGGCGAATATGTTCTGGAGCGCCCGGGAGATCCGGAGCGGGGTCACTTCGGCCTGGCAGTTCAGGACTATACGCACTCGACCGCGCCCAACCGGCGGTTTGCCGATGTCGTCACACAAAGACTGATTAAGGCCGTGCTTGCGGGCCAACGCGCCCCGTATCCTGACGACGAGTTAGCGGGCATAGCCAGCAACTGTACTGCGAAAGGAGACGCTGCGCGGAAAGTTGAGCGCCAGATGTCAAAACGGCTTGCGGCGGTTGCCATGAGCCACCGGATTGGTGAAATCTTCAACGCGTTGGTGACCGGCGTAACCTCGAAAGGAACTTTTGTTCGCGTGCTGCAGCCGCACGTAGAGGGATTGCTGGCGCAAGGAGACAAGGGACTGGACGTGGGAGATAGGTTGCGGGTGAAGCTGATTCGCACCGACGTTCAGCGCGGATACATCGATTTCGCACGAGCGTAGCGGCCGAAACGGAGACGTAGCAAGCTACGTCTCTACGGGATGTGCTGATGCTCAACCTTTTTTCTTTTCGAGCTCAGCCCAGCGCGAGTAAAGCTCATCCGCTATCTTCTGAGCCTCGTCCATCTCAGCGTGCGCACGTAGAAGACGCGGTCCGTCGCTTGCGATTGCAGGATCCTCCAACTGAGCACGCTTCTGCTGCAGCACCTGCTCGGCTTCCTCGACGCGCTGTTCGATGGTGGCATATTCGCGCGCTTCCAGATACGACAGCTTCTTCTTGGCTCCTGATGGCTCAGGGAGACTCGCTGCATGCCTAGCTTGATTCCCGCTTGAGCGAACTGCTTTTGCCGGCTGTTTTCTTTCTGCTTGCCAGGACTCCCATTGCGAGTAATCCGCAAAACTGTCTGCTCCGCCTTGCCCATCCAATCCCAACACGATGGTTGAAACGCGATCGAGCATGTAGCGGTCGTGAGTGACCAGCACCAGCGCGCCGCGATATTCGAGCAGGCTTTCTTCGAGGATATCGAGGGTGGGAATATCGAGATCATTGGTGGGTTCGTCGAGAAGGAGCACGTCGGCGGGCTGAAGCATGAGCTGCGCAATCAGCACGCGCGCTCGTTCGCCTCCGGAAAGCCGTCCAATCGGTTGATTGAGCTGCTCGCCTGTAAACAGAAATCTTGCCGCCCACGACGCCACGTGAATTACGCGGTCCTGATAGATGACCGAATCGCTATCTGGAGCGAGCGCGCGGCGCAGAGTCACATCCGGATCGAGTTGGCGAGTTTGATCGAAATACACGATTCGCAACCAGTCAGCCGGGCGAATTTCTCCGGCACTCTGTGCTAACTCTCCTTTCAACATACGCAGCAATGTGGTCTTGCCGCTGCCATTCGGGCCGACGAGTCCGACGCGCATCCCAGCCGTGATTACGAAATTAAGTTTGTCGAACAGCGTGCGGTCATCAATCTCGTAGGCGACGTCTTCCAGTTCAATCAGCCGTTTGGTCTTTCGTTCGGTCGCCGAGAAATCGATGTTCGCGGTTGCGATGCGCGTTCTGACGTTCAAGTCCGCGAGTTCACTCATTAAGTCGCTGGCCTTGTCGATTCGCGCTTTGGATTTGCGCGTCCGGGCTTTCGCTCCTCGGCGCAGCCATGCGATTTCATTGTGTACGAGATTTTCTAGCGCTTCCTGCCGCTTCGACTGCGAGTGCAGAAATTCTTCTTTCTTTTCGAGAAACGTACTGTAGTTTCCACGGACGCGCAGCAGTCCATTCGGATAAGTCCGATTGAGTTCGGCCATCTCGGTGGCAACATTTTCCAGAAAGTAGCGATCGTGGCTCACCACTACGCAGGCGAATGCCGCATCTTGCAGGAGTGCCTCAAGCCACTCAATTCCAGCCAGGTCCAGATGATTTGTAGGTTCATCCAGCAGGAGGATGTCTGGGCCCTGAACCAGCGACTCCACGATTGCCAGACGCTTTTGCCAGCCTCCCGACAATGCGGCCGCCTGGGTTTCGAGATCGTCAAAGCCAGCGCGGCCAAGGGTCTCGGCGAAGCGGGTGCCGCGCTCATTGGCCGATACAGCAGCTCGTTCCAGCGCCTTCTCGACGGCGGACCGAACCGTTTCCCCAGATGCAAATTTCGAATCTTGCAGCACAGTGGCCAGCCGGACGCGTTTACGAACTGCGATTTCGCCGCTGTTGAGATCTTCCTCTCCCGCCAGAATTCGCAGCAGAGTCGATTTTCCGGATCCGTTTGGACCAATGAGTCCGATCCGGTCGCCTTCGGAAACCGTGAAGGAAATATCTTGAAACAGCAAGGTCGATCCGAAAGATTTCGTGATGCCCTGCGCATTAATAATCGGCGGCAACGACTTTTGTCCTACTTCCTTTAGGTTGTTAGAAGGGCTTGGTGGAACTGGTTGGGTTCGAAGCTTAGGCTGCAATTTGGATTTCGAACTCAGATCACTTCCTCACTAACTCTATCATCGCAATTTCCGGAGGACAGTTGTAGCGCACCGGCAAGAGCGAGCAACCAACGCCGGCGCACGTATAGCCCACCATGCCGCGATGCTGCCACACCCCTTGCCTGTAAGTTCTTGGACAATCGGCGTTGCTGAGAATGCTTCCGATCAATGGCATGCGGATCTGACCGGCGTGAATGTGACCGCAAAGACAAAGATGGATCCTCGCAGCTGCAGCCTCTTCAAATATCTCGGGCGAATGGGCCAGTAGGACCTTGAAGGCATTTGCCGGCACACGATCGAGCGCGGCGTCCAGGTCGTCGAAGCCGTAGCAGTGTGGATCATCGACACCGACGATCCACAGACTGGCTCCGCCTCGCGTGATTTCGATTGCTTCGTTAATCAGCATACGCACGCCGAGTTTCTCGATTTCCCCAGCCATATCGGATTCGTCGTGATTCCCCAGGACGGCGACAACGCCATGACGCGCTTGGACCCTCGACAGGATCGTCCGCATGCGTGGATAGACGTCATCGCAAGGTCCTACAAGTTCGAAGCGGTAATCGCCGGTCATGACGCATAGATCAGCAGGCAAGCCAGCGATGCGATCTGCGACGATTTCAGCCAGACCATCCATGCCATCGATGTGAAGGTCGGCAAGCTGGAGTATCCGAAAACCGTCTAAGCTTGCCGGCAGGTCCTCGAATTCCAGCCGCAGATGCCGCACTGTAGGTTGCAGCGCATTCCGGATTCCACGCGCGTAAATTCCCGCAATCCGCAAAACGGTTCGCAGGATTGGCCGCGCAATGCGCTCACGCATGACCAGCGAATCCTTGTGCGGGCGCTTCCATGTTCCTGCGCGCATGGCCGCTTCAATCGTCCGGCGAGGCGCCAGACGCTGCTCCAGATCTTGGGTTACTTCAAACTCGCTGTCAGAATGGATCATCGGGTTTCTGATGAGGGGACGAAGATGAGCGTTGTCTCACCGGCAAGCCGCGTGTTTCCGCTCAAGCCCGCGGGCAAGATTAGAGTACAACATCTGGCGCGACGAAACTGTCGGCGACTTCGACCTGGTACACGATCGTAACAAGGATTGATTTCTCGTACCGTGTAACCATTTCGGGACTTGGCCTGGAGTGTAAAAGTTCCAAGGCTTGACACTTGTCGCGCTCGAGAATCCGACGAAATAATTGTCCGGCGTCGAAATATATGGAAGAGAAACTGGTCAGGCCGGCAATGCCAGAACTCGACACGTTGCGAGGACTGGCAATCCTGCTTGTTCTCTTCTTTCACGGCTTTGGTTTTCAGTTCGCTACGGCGCACCTGCCGCGGCTGGCCCATCTCTTTGTGGCTGCGACGATGCCTGGGTGGATTGGAGTTAATCTTTTTTTCGTCCTGTCTGGCTTCTTGATTACTGGTATTTTACTCGACAGTAAAAGCAGCCCTCACTATTACCGAAGGTTTTACGCGCGCAGGGCACTTCGGATACTGCCAGCCTACTATGCATTTCTTTTATTTCTTTCGATCGCACCCAAGACCGGCTGGTTGGATCATCGCCAAGTCTCATGGCAATTTATCGGCTTGAGCTTCGTTTATCTTTCGAACGTCACACATTTCTTTGGAGTGCCTATGCAATACGGCGCATTGTGGTCTCTCGCCGTTGAGGAACATTTTTATCTGGCATGGCCGATCGTGGTACGTTCTCTCTCGCGCAAGGCGATTGCGATTTGCGCTTTTTCCGTCGTCATAATTTGTCCGTTACTTCGCACCATTGCTTTCCGCCGAGGCGATGAATACGGAGCCGGTTACACGTGGCTGGTTGCGGATGGATTGGCCATGGGTTCACTGCTGGGCCTATTCAGCCGCAGTTGGCTCGCCGACCGTGAACGGATGAAGCAGGCTGCGATCTTCTGCGTGGGTGCCGCGGGGGCCCTGCTCGCATGCGGAGCGCCTTTTGGAATATTTCTTAGCCGAACGGAATTGGGTGGCATTTTGCGGCCCACGGCTTTGAATTTATTTTTCGCGGGAGCCTTAGGGTCCGTGCTTCTGATTGGCACGAGCAATCTGAAATGGATTGTGCGGCGGCCGATTCTACAATTCTTCGGTCGAATCAGCTACGGACTCTATCTCTTTCACATGTTAGTTTTCGATTTCGTAGATCATCTTATTGGGCTATTTGTTCAGAATTCGGTTGTCATGGTTCGAACCAACTTTGCCCTGATTTGCCTGCGCTTCGCGATTGCGGGAATTTTAGCCACGGCTACTGCGGCTTTGTCGAGGAAGTACTTCGAAGAATGGTTTTTGCGTTTGAAGGAGAAGTGCGCCCCGCTAGCAGGAAGTCAGCAACCCATGGCGCCCGCTTTCCTCGGAACCGCTGAGGATCAACTGGTAATCCAAAACCAGGCAATTTAGTTTGGCTTTGGGAATACGAACGCGACCGCCAACATCAACGAACATTCTGGGAGAATCTATGGTGGACCTGGTCGGGTTCGAACCGACGACCTCTTCCATGCCATGGAAGCGCGCTCCCAACTGCGCCACAGGCCCACTGACTAAGGACAAAGGATCCGGCGCAGGAGTCCGGATCCGATAAAACAATTCTCGCTTACCCGGTAAGGTTAGTCAAACCGTGCAGCGACGCGAGCCGAATTCTGCTTGTTACGCGCCTCGTCAATTTTACGAAAACTACTAAAATGGATATCCTGAGAACTAGTACCTCATGAAATTTTTCCCCGGTTGCGCTTGGCGGTGTTGGGTGTTGCCTGTCCTAATGGCTGCGGCGACAGCCCAGGTAGCCCCTTCGCCCGCTCCCGCGAACTCAGCGCCGCCGGTTCCGTACGCCTCGGTCAGCCAATTGAATCTGCTGCTTTCGCAGTTGGAGCAAGTCGCTCAGACGGCGCAGTTAGATCTGGCCAAGCTGCGAATCGAAAAGTGGAAGACCGATTCGAACACGAAGCGCGGCACCGAGGCGGATGTCGAATCGCTTCAGCGCAACCTGCAAATGGCGCTGCCGGAAATCATCTCTCAACTGCGAGCTTCTCCGGAGAACGTTTCGCTAACGTTCAAACTCTACCGCAATCTTGACGCGCTTTATGACGTGCTCGGACCAGTGGTCGAGTCGGCCGGCGCCTTCGGCTCACGGGATGAGTTTCAATCCGTGCAGAACGACCTTAGTTCCCTGGAGAGGTCCCGACGAGCGCTGGCGGAACGGATGGATGCTCTGACCAGCGCGAAGGAAGGGGAATTGGCTCATCTGCGATCGCAAGTTCGCGATTTGCAGGCTGCGGCAGTCCCTCCCACGCCGCCGAAGAAAATAGTTGTGGACGACACTGAGCCAGCCAAAAAAACTGTGAAGAAAAAGCCGGTCCCGAAACCCCCGAAGCCGAGCACACCGGCGACACAGCAATCAGGCGCGACTACCAGTTCGCAGCCGCCGGCTCAGCAACCCCAGAATCCTTGATTGGGATTTAAACGACAACAATCTTTTGCCCCGATCTAGTCTTGCTCGCCTCAAGCACAATGTTGTTGCTTTGGGAGCCAGCGTCTAGGAACGAATGAGGGATCAGCCACGAAAGACCCACACACCAGGGCGAAGATGGTCTGCCCTGCCAGGAGAGGGGTCAATCGGTGGGAGCCTTGGTCCCTGCGGGGCCTGATCAAATCCATGGCTTTGACGGCACGGCTGAAGGCCGTGCCCTTCCCAAAACCTTTCCCTCCGTTCGCGGCGCTGGAAGCTCAACTCCACCCAAACGTTTTGGTTCGATTCCCGCAGTCTGGGCGGGCGAGGTGTCCGCCGCTACGTGATTCGGGCGAGCTTGACAGTCGGTAACCGTGACGGGGGTAACCTGCAGGTGGAACCTGGCGGGGTGCTTTGGGGTCTATAGGTGTAGGGCAGGGTATGGTTCGAATTTTGGCGGAGGCTTGCAGCCGAAATGCACCTATAATGGAGGTTAGGCCATGAGGGTTATGGCGGGAGCAACCACTGTGGGTGATTTCGTAATCGGCGTGCGTACTCAGGAAGCGGCGATCGTGGCCGAATTGAAGGCCGGGTCGGAGGACGCGTACGCATGGCTTATCGGAGAATTCCACCAGCCCATCTATAGCTTGGTTTATCGCATGGTGGCGGACCCGGCGGACGCAGCGGACACCACCCAGGAAGTGTTTTTGAAAGTTTTCCGCGGAATGAAACATTTTCACGGAGAGTCCAGTCTGAAGACCTGGATTTATCGCATTGCGGTGCACGAGGCTTCGAATCGGCGGCGTTGGTGGTTTCGGCATAAGTCGAAGGAAACATCGATTGAACCGACGGGCGTATCCGCGGAATCGGGCGTAGCATCGGCAATAAAAGATTCGTTAGTGGATGGGGGCGACTCGCCCTTTGATCGAATTGCTCACGAAGAGGTTCGGGTGCGAGTTGAAGACGAATTGCGTAAGGTTTCCGAACCTTACCGCACTACCGTCATCCTTCGTGATCTCGAGGAAATGTCGTACGAAGAGATAGCGGAAGTCACCCAAGTTTCGCTGGGAACCGTGAAGTCGCGATTGACCCGGGGGCGGGAAGCGCTCCGCCAGCGATTGACGGCATACGTGCAAGAGGTTGGGTCGGAAATGGGATTGCGGGCTGAAGGACGGAAGGTTCACCACTCACGGGGCTCGTGCAATGGACGGGAATTCGAGGTGGCGTCATGAAGTGCTCCCAAGCTGAATCGATGTTCTCGCCTTATCTGGATGGGGCGGTGACGGGCACGGAGATGCTGGCGCTCACGCAGCATTTGAACTCTTGTGCGCATTGCCAAAGAGAGTATGTTTCGCTTCGTCAATCTCAGCAGTTGCTGATGAAGGTGGGGCGGCGGAAAGTGCCGGACGATCTGTCGCTGAAACTTCGTCTCGCGATTTCACGCGAGGTTGCGCAAGCCCGGCGTCCATACTTCCACGATCTTCGCATTCGGGCGGAGAACGCGATTCAGGCGTTCATGGTTCCGGCAACGGCGGGCTTGGCCACGGCAGTGGTGATTTTCGCATTCCTGATGGGCTTCCTGGCTTTGCCCTTGCAGGCCGATAATTCCGATGTTCCGTTAATGTTGAATACCGCGCCGCAATTGCAGCAATCGGCTTTTGGGACGGCTCTGGAATCCATCGCGGATGATTCTCTGGTGATTGAAGCGTATGTCGACTCGAATGGCAGGGTGCAGGACTACCGCGTGTTGTCGAGTCCGCAGGACGCGAAGGGCTTGCCATCACAAGTCAAGAACATGCTTATCTTCACGACGTTTCGTCCCGCGACTTCCATGGGGCAGCCGCGATCGGGCCGGGCGGTTTTGTCGTTCTCTAAGATCAGCGTGAAGGGGTAGGAATCAGCTTCTGGCTTCTGGCTTCCGACCCCCAGGGGAACCACGGACGAGGGCGTCCGGGCCTACGTGTTTCGAGTGGGCTTAGCTACCTTGATTGACCCTCCGCGCAGAACCTCTTAAACTGGCTTTGTAACCCACTCGTCCTGCCGCGCTGTTTGGAGGGTTCCTGGATCATCGCTTTCGGATTTCGCTGTTCGTGGCCTTACTGGGGCTGGTTGCGCAAGTGTGCGCGGCTGAAAAAAACTCGGCCAAAGTCTCGCTCGACAATAACGAGTCGTTATTTACGGTTCTGACGGCCATCAATACTTGTGGATACAATTCCGAACTGAGCACCTCCGATCCGTTGCGAGCCCAGATTCGCGCCGAGGTCGCGAAAACGCTTGAAGTTTCGCCTGAGGCTAAAGAGTCCACTCAGGTGATGTGCCAGTTTTATGCGGAGCATCAACAGGACGATCCGGGCCGCACATTGGCGCAGTATGTGTCATTGGCGCTCTTTCTCAATGCTCCTCCGGAACTCACTCTCAAGGTGAAAGAGGCCGAACTGCCACCGGACGCGACCTTCGTCTCGGGGTTGGTGCCATCGATCCAGAAGTTTTATGGCGCCGCCGGCCTGCACGCAATTTGGGTGCGTCATCAAGCAGCATATTCAGATCTGACCGCGCGCTATCACGAACCGCTGGCAAAAGTTTTGTTCGATACCGAGGTTTACCTGAAACTGCCCTCGGCTGGATTCCTCGGACGCGCCTTCACGGTTTATCTGGACCCCATGGGCTCTCCCGGGCAAGCAAATGCCCGCAATTATGGAGCGGATTATTACGTAGTCATTTCTCCTGGGACCGGCTCCGCGCTCAAGATGGATCAGGTCCGGCATACTTATTTGCATTACCTGCTGGACCCGTTGGCGTTGAAATATCCCGCTTCCATGGCACAGTTGAAACCCCTACTGCAAAGTGTCAAAGGCGCGCCCATGGACGAGAGTTTCAAGAGTGATGTTTCCCTTCTAACGACTGAGTGTCTGATACGCGCCATCGAAGCCCGCACTGTTGGTTCGAGCAAGACGCCGGAGACGCAACGACAGCAATTGGTCGAACAATCCGCGGAACAGGGCTTTATTCTGACTCCGTATTTTTATGAGGCGCTGTTGAAATTCGAGAAGAGTCCGGCGGGATTGCGCATAGCGTATGGAGATTTGATCAGCGGCATCGATGTGCGCAAGGAACAAAAGAACGTGGCGCAGATAAAGTTTGCTACCAAGGCAGACCCGGAATTGCTACATTTGTCGCGCCCGGCCGAAACCAAGCTGCTGATCACTGCCGAGCAACATCTGTCCAGCGGAGATCGTGAAGGAGCCAAGAAACTGGCGCAGCAGGCGCTTGACGAAAAGAAAGAGGATCCCGGGCGCGCTCTTTTTATTCTGGCGCAAGTGGCCACGATGAATCGCGATATGCAAGGCGCCCGCAACTACTTCCAGCAGGCGTTGGGTGTGGCCCACGAACCCAAGGTGCTGGCCTGGTCCCATATTTACCTGGGCAGAATCTTTGATCTGCAGGAAGACCGGGAGGCCGCACTCGATCAATATCGGGCAGCGCTGAGCGCTGGCGGATCGCTGCCGGAGGCGAAAGCCGCGGCGGAACACGGAATTGAACAGCCTTATGAGCCACCCAGCCATCCGCAGCAGTAGGAATGATTGAGCTTTGCAGAATATAGGGACAAATTCTTTCTGTCATTCTGCAGCGCATCGGAAATTGAAGTTTCGCGTGACCTCCGACCAGTGAGTCGGAGTCTCAAACCACTAAGGAGAAAGCATGAAGCGAGCAGCCACGATCTTGGGGATGCTAGTAGCAGCAGTTTTGGCAGCTGCGCAGCAGCAGCCTACTCAACAAAATCAACCTGCCGGCGCGCAAGGCGGAGCTCAACAAGGTTCGGCCACACCCGCCCTGCAAGGGAAGAGGCCTCCGCAGGCCAAGACACAGCCGGAGTTTGAAGCTTATAACGCGGCGGTGGCGAATCAGAAGGATCCGGCCGCAATGGAAAAAGCGGCGGACGATTTTGCCGCCAAGTTTCCGCAAAGCGAACTGCGCGTCCTCCTTTACAAGGCCGCTATGCGTGCTTACCAGAACGCGAATAACGGCGACAAAATGGCGGAGATGGCACAGAAACTGCTGAAACTTGATCCGGATGATCCTGAGGCGCTCATTGCTTCCGCCGAAGTAATGGCGGAACGTACGCGCCCGACTGATCTGGATAAGGATCAGCGCTTTGGGCAGGCCTCGAAATACGCCCAGCACGCTTTGGAAACCATCGACACCGATGTGGCAATACCGGCTGGTACAGCCCAAGCGCAGATCGACGCCTACAAGGGACTATTACGATCCACTGCATATTCAGTCCTGGGCACGATTCAGTACGATCAGGAAAAATATGCTGAGGCCGAGGGCTATTTTCGCAAATCCATCGATGCTTATCCCACCCAGCCCGACCCGGTAGTCGTGCTGCGCCTGGCGCTGGCGCTCGATAAGCAGGGGAAGTATCAGGATGCACTGAAAGAGGCCAACAAAGCTGTCGATCTGACCCAGGACGGAACTACGGCAGGCACCACGGCTCGTCATGAACGCGACCGGTTGATGCAGTTGACGGGTAGCGTTATTCCCAGTGAAAGTACTCCTGCGCCAACGTCTAATCCGGCAGCTCCCACAACTCCCAATGCAACTCAGCCTCCTCACTAGACGGAGGAGTTCAGGTCGAGATACTTGGAGCGAACGCGGCGGCTGAAGCCGCATATTCGTTGGGGCGAGCGGTACAGCTGGAGCCGTGCCTTCCCACTGCTAAGCAAGAGCGATAGAAATCTAGTCAGCTACGTTTCTACAGACTACCAATGCATGACGGCGCTGCAATCAGGTGTTTATGAAGCCGCGAAACATTTCGGAGTTGGAGCAAGCTCTGGGGTATCAATTCTCTCGACCGGAATTGCTGGAGCAGGCGCTTACCCATAGTTCGCAAGCTCGTGAACTCGAATCGCTTCAAGCGTCCGCAGGGACGCGCGTGGGAGACAACGAGCAGCTTGAGTTTTTGGGAGACGCCGTCCTGGGGCTGATTACGACTGAGGAGTTATTTCACCGTTTTCCGCATTTCCGGGAAGGAGAGCTGTCCAAATTGCGCGCCCATCTTGTCAGTGAAAAACATCTCATCCAAGTAGCGCGGCAATTGGAACTGGGACACTATCTCCGGCTGGGGCGTGGCGAGGAAAAAAGCGGAGGGCGCAACAAAACCGCCCTGCTGGTGGATGGCCTGGAAGCCGTGCTGGGCGCCATGTACCTGGACAGCGGACTGGAGACGGTGCGTCGCGTGGTGCTGCAGCACGTCGTTGCTCCGGAAGTCGAGAACTTGGCGCGAAACGGTAGCAGCTTGCCACTTACCGACTACAAGTCCGCTCTGCAGGAGAAGCTGCAGGCCACAGGCCGTTCGCAGGCATCTTATGTTTTAGTGAAAGAGTTGGGACCGGAGCACAGCAAGACTTTTACGGTTGAGGTTCGATTGCAGGCGGTTGGGAATCACGGTGAGACCGAATTTGTGGGCCGGGCTGAAGGGTCGACTAAGAAGAATGCCGAGCAGGGTGCAGCCCACCAGGTGCTAGAACACCTGGCTTCGGTCGCGGAGGATACGAACAGCAAGGTGCCCGGCAAAGGACGTCCCTAGCCGGAAGTATATGGTGAAAACGCCACACCCGGACTGGTTGATCTCACTGCAATCGCTGCTGACCACGGTGGTGATTGCGGTTTTTGTGATCACGTTTATCATCCAGGCTTTCCAGATTCCCTCGGAGTCCATGGAGAACACGTTGCTCATTGGGGATTACCTGCTGGTGGACAAGTTTTGCTACGGGGGAAGCAGGTTCCTGGACCGCATCCTGCCTTACCGCACGGTGCATCGCGGAGATATTGTGGTTTTTCACTATCCGGTTCATCCCAGCGAACACTTCGTAAAGCGCGTCGTCGGGGTGCCGGGAGATCGCATACGCCTGATTAACCGGCTGGTCTATGTGAACGGCACACCGCTGGCAGAATCCTATGCGCGTTACAGTTCGTCGGTTCGCGACATCTTTCGGGACGAGTTTCCACGCACGGATATTCCAGTTCCGGGCCTGGAGGGTGGATGGTGGTTGCAGATGAAAAAGTTGGTCGAGGATGGCGAACTGATTATCCCCGAGGGCCACTATTTCGTGCTCGGCGACAACCGGGACGAGAGCCTTGACAGCCGGTATTGGGGCTTCGTGCCCCGGGAAAACATCATCGGGCGTCCGCTGCTGATTTATTGGTCGGTGCGAACTGCGGAGGAGGATATGCCGGTTTCTTCCACGCCGAGTGATAAACTTTATCACTTCGCTTACGCGGTCAGCCATTTGTTTCAGCTCACGCGCTGGGACCGTACATTTCGAGTAGTCAACTAAGGGCGGGCATCGCCCCAATAACAGGAAAAAACCTAGTGGCCAAGAACGAAAATATGCAGGCGGAAAAACCGCGTGAGACGACGGTTGAGTTTCTCGCTTCTCTGGCGGCAGTGCTGGTAACTGGTCTGTTCATTATCACCTTCATCGTGCAGGCATTTGAGATTCCTTCCAGTTCGATGGAGAACACTCTGCTCATCGGAGATCACGTGTTCGTGAACCGCGAGCAGTTCGCGCCACGGACGCGTTGGCTTGGCCCCATCCTTCCCTATCGGCAGATTCGCCATGGGGACATCGTCGTGTTTCTCTCGCCCGCGGAACCTGGCCTCTACGTGGTCAAGCGAATCATCGGCATTCCTGGAGATCGTATTCATTTGCGCGATGGCGTGGTCTATCGCAACGGGGAAAAGCTGAATGAGCCCTATGTGATTCATCAAGGCGGCGAGGCAAGCTACAATCCTTACCGCGACAATTTCCCCGCAGTGGCCCCGACTGAATTCAGCAACGTCACCCCCGACTGGGAACTTGCTCTGCCGCAGCATATTCAGGGCGACGACGTCGTAATTCCTCCAAACAGCTACTTCGGCATGGGGGACAATCGCGACGTGAGTCTCGACAGCCGTTATTGGGGTTTTATCCCTCAGCAAAACGTGATTGGGCGGCCGATGTTTATTTACTGGTCGTTTGAAACGCCGGCGGGTCAGTATCTGGAGAGAGAAGTCGGCCAACGAGTTGGGTTTCTGGCTCATGTGGTCATCCACTTCTTTGATGAAACCCGTTGGCGTCGTACTTTCAAGGCGGTTCAGTGAGTTTATTTCGATCAAAGCGCGGAGTGGTGACGCTGGCCGTGGTCGTGGTCCTGGCGCTGTTTCTCGTACGGCCGGGCGCAAATCACTTAAAGGCGCGCATCGTTAATTCTATAAGTCTGACATTGGGGCGGCCCGTGGAGGTCGCGGCGGTGAAGCTTCGACTGCTCCCCACCCCTGGGTTCGATCTTGAGAATTTCGTGGTCCATGATGACCCGGCCTTCGGGGCCGAAGCGATGCTTCGTGCGTCGGAGGTAACGGCGTCGCTGCGTATCACTTCACTTCTCCGCGGACGGATCGAGATCGCGCGGCTGAGCCTTACCGAGCCCAGCCTTAATCTGGTACGGAATCCTGCAGGACATTGGAATCTGGAGAATCTCATCGAGCGTACGGCACAAATATCTGTGGCTCCCACCAGCAAGTCGAAAACGGAAAGGCGCCCGGGCTTTCCCTACATTGAGGCGGACCGCGGCAGAATCAATTTCAAGTTCGGACCGGAAAAAAAACCTTACGCGCTAACCGAGGCAGATTTCGCTTTGTGGCAGGACTCGGAGAATGCGTGGGGCGTGCGGCTGAAAGCGCGACCGGTGCGCACCGATTTCAATCTCAGTGACACGGGCACGCTTACTGTCGACGGATCATGGCTGAGGGCGGCAACTCTGCGCAACACGCCGCTGCAGTTCACTCTGCAGTGGGATCGCGCGCAACTCGGCCAAGTCACCAAGCTCACGTACGGGAACGACAAGGGCTGGCGCGGGGGGATCAAGATTTCTACGACCCTCACAGGTACGCCCGCGGATCTTGCGATCGTGGCGGCAGCCTCCGTGCAGGATTTCCGCCGTTATGACATTTTTGGTGGTGGCGATTTAAAGCTGGCGGCCCACTGCAACGGCCGTTACAGCTCTGTGGATCACACGCTGTCCGAGGTTGCCTGCAGCGGTCCGGTCGGCGATGGCGCGGTTACCATTGCTGGCATCGTCCACGGTCCGTTCTCCTCTCCCAATTATGATCTTGCGTTGACCGCTCGGGATTTACCCATTCAGTCGCTGATTGCGCTCGCACGCCATGCCAAGCAGGGTTTGCCGGATGATTTGATTGCAGCGGGCCGGGTGAATGGGAATGTGAAGTTTCGACGCGCCGCCGATATACGAGCGAGCGACGCGGCTTGGGAAGGCAGTGGCGAAACCTCTGGCTTCGAGTTTGGATCGAAACTAAACAAAACTGAGTCAGTGCTGGGCAGTGTTCCCTTCGCTGTGTCTTCCGCGATAGGGCCAAAATTACGAGTGAGCGCCCGGGAACATGTTGACTCTCCGTCAGGACCTCGCCTTGACGTCGGTCCATTTAATTTAGCTTTGGGAAGGCCAGTCCCTGCAACCGTGCGTGGCTGGGCTTCGCGCTCGGCATACAGCTTTGTTGTACAAGGTGACGCGCAGGTGCAACATCTGCTGCAGTTGGCGCGGATGGTGGGAATTCCTGCTCCCCACATCGCCGCCGAGGGCATGGCAAAGATCGATCTGCAAGTTGCCGGTGGCTGGTCGGGATTCGTCCCTCCGAAAGCTGTCGGAAAGGTCCAGCTGCACTCGATTCACGCTGAAGTACGCGGGTTGAATGCGCCGGTGGAAATCGCTTCTGCAAATGTTCTCCTGGCACCAGAACAAATTGAAGTGCAAAACTTAACGGCTTCGATCGCGGACACTTCGTGGAGAGGATCTCTAGCACTCCCGCGGCCATGCAGTAATTCGGACTCGTGCCCGGTTCGCTTCGATCTACATACCGACGAAATTTCGACCGACCGATTGAACCAACTAATGAATCCTCACGTTCACAAACAGCCTTGGTACCGCTTTCTTTCTTCACCTCCGACGGGGGTTCCGTTCTTGCTCACAGTACGCGCAACCGGCAAGCTCACGGCCAATAGCGTTCTGGTGCATAAACTCGTCGGGAACCGAGTCTCGGCGAATGTGGAACTGAACAAGGGGAAACTGCGACTGTCTAATCTGCGTGGCGATGTTTTGGGCGGCAGGCATATCGGTGAATGGGAAGCCGACTTTACCGCAAAGCCTCCCGAATATGCCGGAAGCGGCACATTGAGCGGGATCGCGCTCAATCAACTATCCAAAAGTATGAACGACGATTGGATCACAGGTTCGGCAACGGCCGCCTATCGCGTGAAAACATCAGGGCTGGACGCGACTGAATTGTTCGCATCGGCCACCAGCACACTGAAGGTCGAAGCGCGGGACGGTATCCTGGGCCACGTTGCGCTTCCCGGCGGGACTGGGCCGTTGCAAATGCATCGTTTCGCAGCTCACTTATCCCTGCAGGACGGCAAATTTGAAATTCAGGAAGGCAATCTAGAGACTCCAACGGGCAGCTATCAAGTGAGCGGTACCGCATCTCTGACTCGTATCCTGGATCTGAAACTTATGCATGAAGGGAACTCTGGTTTTAGCATCACAGGTACGCTGACGGAACCACACGTCTCGCCGACCTTACCCTCTGAGACGCAAGCTGCCCTCAAACCTTGAGGAGCAGTACTAAATCTCGATTCAGGATCGCGTCTCTACAGAAGTGATCGAAACAGACCTTCGGCGCCAACTCAGGCTGAGTCCAATCAGGCTCCATATTCCCAGTGCGAGCCATTCGTATCTACTGAAATGACCTGGAATGCCGGGAGCAATTTTCATTAGGATCATGAGCAGTCCGACCATCACTCCGACAGCAGCGACGAAACGTTCGCGAGGCGCGAGACCCATCCGGTAATAAGCCGCGCAGGCGGCTGTCCATCCGACGGCGGAAGCCACTGAGCCAACTTCGGAAATGGGCACGAGCGTGGCGTCGCCCAGAAACATGCATGCGGCCGTCGCCAGTCCGATGCAGAGTACCGCGATGGAAGGCGTCTGATTGCGTGGGTGCACGTAGCCGAGACGCTGGTCCACCAAGCCGCGACGCCCTATGGCGAACAGCAATCGGCTGGCAGCGATAAAATTTCCGTTGAACACTTTGAAAAGCGAGAGCAGTGCGGCAGCTAGAATTACGCTTACGATCCAACGCGAGCCCACCGCGCGCTCAAAAGCAACTGCAGTCATGAATCTTTCATGAGTGAGATCTTTCCATGGTGCGACATATCCCACTGCAGCGACTACTATGGTGTAAAAAAGAATCCCGACCACAATCGCCATCCAGATCGCTTTGAAAAACCCGCCAGAGCGGAATTCAGGATTAGCTTCTTCCGCGCCTTTGACGACTGATTCAAACCCAGTCATAAAGTAGGGGACGATTTGCATTACCAGAATCACGGATACGAACGGGCTATGAGTAAACAGTGGCGGGAAATTCCGTGATGAACCTTTGCTCACACCAACGCCGACGAAGATCGCAAACAACGCCAGTGTTCCGAAGGCGGTCCAATTCTGAAAGGTGGCGCTCAACCGGATGCCGCGATAATTGAGCAGCGTGAGCAGACCCGTCAGACCCAGACCGATCACCAAATGCGGCAGATAGACTGGATGGCCCGCGATGCGGTAGAGTTCCATCGAATCCAGCGCGGGAAAGATATAGCCCGCGATCTTACCGACTGCAACGGCCTCCCACGGACACACAATGAAATAGGCGAGGATCATCATCCAACCGGTGGCAAAGCTGATCGCTTGCGGAAAAACTTTGGCGGTGTATGCGATTTCACCTGCCGCATCGGGCATCGCCGTAACCAGTTGACCGTACACGTAGCCGATCGGCAGCAGCAGCACTCCACCAATGGCGAAGCCGAGAATCGCGCCCATGGCGCCGCCGCGTAGCAGCCAGTCATCCATCACGACCAGCCATCCCACGCCGACCATCGTGCCCCAACCCAGGGCAAAGTAGTCCACCACGCGGAGTTTGCGGGCGAGAGTGATCACAGCGGCGCGAATTATAAAGCATGGCGGGAGTTCCGCGAACTGGATCGTAGAGCCGCCGCTGCCGGCCACCGGCCTGATTCGCGGGATTAAAAGACTCGCGTGTTAGTATCAGGTCAAAGCCTGATGACCCTGCAATATGTTGACATTCTGTTTCAGCTGATCGTTTTCCTGTTCGCGATCAGCGTCCACGAATCGGCGCATGCCTGGATGGCGAGCCGCCGTGGTGATCAGACTGCACGAATGCTGGGCCGGGTTACACTGAATCCCATCAAGCACATTGATCCCGTGGGAACAGTCTTACTGCCTCTGATCGCCATGGTGACTCATCTTCCCGTGATCGGCTGGGCTAAACCTACTCCTGTGGATCCGAGGAACTTCAAGAACCCGGTGATGGACGACATTCTTACGGCGGTGGTCGGACCGATCAGCAACTTCATAGTGGCCACCGTGGCAGTGCTGGCTTTGATTTTTGTTGCCCTGAGCTCGCGGTTGGGGGCGAGCATCGTCCACTTGATTCCTCTCGTATATCCAGGTCATTTGGACCTTCTGGCGAATCAAACGGACTCGTTTCTGATGCCGGTCGTTGTGCTTTTCTACGAACTGATGGTGATCAACATTATTCTTGGAGTCTTCAATCTGATTCCAGTTCCACCGCTGGACGGCAGCCATGTGCTGCGCCACTTTCTGTCCCCTGAGATACTGCGGATTTACGATACGGTGGGGATGTTCGCTCTCATGGCACTGGTGTTTCTGGGGGGCGGACTTTTGGGCAAGCTGATCTTTCCCGTGGTCGGAGTTTTTAACTACATCCTCTTGAGAGTCTGATGCCTTCTGGATCGAATCAACGAAAAAAAGTGGTAAGCGGAATGCGGTCGACCGGCAAATTGCATTTGGGCAATTATGTCGGCGCTCTGCAAAACTGGGTGGCCATGCAGGACCAGTACGAATGTTACTTCTTCGTCGCTGACTGGCACGCTCTGACCACGGACTACGCGGACACTTCGCGGCTGAAGGAAAACTCCATCGACGTTCTGCTCGACTGGCTGGCCGCAGGGCTCGATCCGGAGCGCTGCACGATTTTCATCCAGTCGCACGTGCCGCAGCATGCGGAATTGCATCTGCTGTTTTCCATGATTACGCCGCTGGGCTGGCTGGAACGCGTGCCTACCTATAAGGAGCAGCAGGAAAACATTACCGAGAAAGACCTGAACACTTACGGCTTTCTGGGGTATCCCGTGCTGCAGGCGGCGGACATTCTGATTTACAAAGGCGACTTTGTTCCCGTGGGTGAAGATCAAGTACCGCACGTGGAATTAACTCGTGAGATCGCCCGCCGATTCAATCTGTTTTATAAGCTCCACAGTGGGCTGGTTTTCCCCGAGCCGCAGCCGCTGCTCACGAGAACGCCGAAGCTCCCAGGAACCGACGGGCGCAAGATGTCGAAATCATACGGAAATACGATCATGCTCACCGATCCGGAGCCCGTGGTACGGCAGAAGCTAAAGACGATGGTGACGGATCCGGCGCGCGTACGCCGCACTGATCCGGGAAACCCCGATGTTTGTCCAGTCGGCGACCTGCACAAGATCTTCAGCGATCCGGTCACGATGGCGAAAGTTAACGAAGGATGCCGCTCGGCCGGGATCGGCTGCATCGAGTGCAAAAGCTGGGTGGCGGACGATCTAGTTAACATCTTGAATCCCATGCAGGAACGTCGCAAGAAATATGAGGAGAATCCGCGGCTGGCTTGGGATATTCTGGAGGGAGGCTCCGCAAGGGCAAGCGAGGTCGCCAACGCTACGATGAGCGAGGTGCGGGATGCCATGGGAATTTCTCTTTGAGTATGAGGACCCGCGAACTCGGCAGGGTGCGAAGTAGACGAGCACGATGAGCGAAGAAGCAAAAAGTGCTTTCGATGGTACGGCAGCGTTGGATCTTGGTCCAGGGCTGGTGGAGAGTTCCGCTCCGCGTGAGCAGAAAACATCTCGGAATGAGCAGAGCGACTTCCCTTTTGCCGTGACCGTAGGCGATGTCTACGAAGGCCCACTCGACCTGCTGCTTCATTTGATTCGCAAGCAAGATATCGACATCTACGATATTCCGATAGGAAGGATCACTGCACAGTATCTGGCGTATGTCGAAAAACTGCGTGAACTGGATGTGAACGTGGCGGCCGAGTTCATTTACATGGCCGCGGTGCTGATTCACATCAAGTCGAAAATGCTGTTGCCTCGCGACCCTGCGGCAGCTTCGGATGCGCAAGACGACCCTCGCGCGGAACTGGTCAACCGCCTGATCGAGCACGAGAAATTCAAGTCTGCGGCGCAGATGCTGATGCAGAAACAGCAGATCGAAGATGCGGTGTGGTCGAACCCGGCGCTGAAAGACTTTCGTGATGCGGAAGGTACTGAACCGGAACTCGCCGCCGACGTCATTGACCTGGTGAAGACATTCCAGCAAATCCTCGACCGCGCCCGCAACCGCCCAATGATCCAGGTGGACGAAGAAACGGTCACCGTCGCGCAAATGATTGAGTATCTGCGGCGGCGCTTGTCGCTGGAAGACCGGCCAATCCGATTGAAGCAGATGTTGCGCAACGTCGAGTCGCGACAAGCGCTGGTTTGCATGTTTTTGGCGCTGCTGGAGATGGTGCGCCTGCAAGCGATTCAACTACGGCAAGACCGCTTGTTTGGCGAGATCCTGTTGCGCAAGCATGTAGGATTTGAAGCAGTCATGGCCGAACAGGCCGCGGTGCGCGACGATTGGAGATAAGAGAAACTGAAGGCAGGAGATCATGAGCCTTAAAGCCAAACTCGAAGCCATCATCTACGCAGCGGAAACGCCTGTCACGCTGGATCAGTTGATCGAATTAGTCAAGGAATCGGTGACCAGTGAAGGCGCTGCCGACGGCACTGAAGTCAAGTCGCGCGTGCGTCTCGCCTTGGAGCAACTGGTCGTCGACTATTACGCTCCCGATCATGGTGTCGAGATTCGGCAGGTTGCGGGCGGATACCGGATGTCGACCAAACCTGAGCATCATGATATCGTGCGATCGTTCGCCAAGAGCCTGAAGCCGCCGATTCGCCTGTCTCTGCCGGCGCTCGAGACACTTGCTGTAATCGCGTACAAACAGCCAGTGACGGTACCGGAGATCAGCGAAATTCGTGGTGTGGATTCGAACGGAGTGATTGCGACTTTGCTCGATCGTAAGCTGATCACGACCGGCGGACGCAAGGCGGTGATAGGGCGGCCCATCCTTTACAAGACCACAAAGGAATTCCTGATGCGTTTTGGTCTGAAGGACGTGGGCGAACTGCCCAGTATGGAGGAATTCGAGAAGTTGGTCGCGGAATCGTTCCAGAACGATTTGCTACCGACCGAGAACGAACAGGCGGATATAACCAGCGAACCACGAACCGAATCTGTCCGCGACGACAGCGCTACACCAGATCAGCATTCTGAACCTGGTCAAAGCGAAGGTGCCGAGCTTGCTACGGTGGAAACACAGCCGTCGGATGAGAGCGATTCGGCCGCTTGACATACCAGCTTATCCAACCATTTTGCCGACTTCCGGCTTGGTTTCCTATGCCTGCTGAACGTCTACAAAAGATTATCGCGGCCGCTGGAATCGCTTCTCGCCGCAAGGCTGAGGAACTCATTACTGGCGGACTTGTATCAGTAAATGGGCAAACGGTCACAGAACTCGGGAGTAAAGCAGACCCTGAACGCGATCACATTCGGGTAAACGGAAAACTACT
The DNA here is from genome assembly GCA_035567135.1 of Terriglobales bacterium. Classification (GTDB taxonomy): domain Bacteria; phylum Acidobacteriota; class Terriglobia; order Terriglobales; family Acidobacteriaceae; genus JABDBE01. The sequence continues at coordinate 146,636 of DATMQI010000201.1, read as the reverse complement.
GCACGGCCCGGAGCGGCACATTTACCTGCTGATGAACAAGCCCAAGGGATACGTCACTACGCTGCGGGATCCGGAGCGGCGACCTACAGTTATGGATCTGCTCCACGGCGCCGGCGCGCGAGTTTATCCTGTGGGGCGTCTGGATTATGCAAGCGAAGGCCTGTTGCTGCTGACCAATGACGGTGAGTTCGCCAATCGTCTGATGAAAGCCGCCTCCCACGTGCCCAAAACTTACATGGTGAAAGTGGCCGGCAATCCTCCTGGTGAAGGCTTGGCGCGTTTGCGCGAAGGTATTTACATTCCGTCGGATCGTGGCAAGCGAGTCAAAACCTCACCAGCCAAGATCCGCGTGATTCGTGAATCCGCCAATCCCTGGTACGAAGTCACGCTGATCGAAGGCAAGAATCGCCAAATACGGCGCATGTTTGAAGAGATTGGACACCACGTGGAAAAGATCAAGCGGGTGCGCTATGGTCCGCTTGAGTTGGACGTGCATCCGGGGAAATTCCGCAAACTCACCCCCGAGGAAGTCGCTAAATTGAAGTCTCTCGCCAGGTAGATGACACTTTACGAGCAACATGGTAAAGATTAAATAGCCGCACGATGAGTGACTACAGCCAGTTTGTACCCGAATACGTACGAAACCTGAGCGGGTACACGCCGGGCAAGTCGCTGCGTCAAGCGCAACAGGAGAGCCATGTGAACTGCATCAAAATGGCCTCGAACGAAAACCCGTTCGGGCCTTCGCCGATCGCAGTGAAGGCGATGCAGTCGGCGCTTGCCGAAAGCAATTTCTATCCCGACAACGATGCCGGCGAGCTCCGTCAGAAATTGGCCGAACTCCACAAGGTTCAGCCGGAGCAAATCGTTCCTACCGCTGGCTCTACCGCATTGCTGGGGATTATTGCACGTACTTTGCTCTCGCCTGGGCTCAACGCGATCACCAGCGAGCGTTCATTCATCGTGTATCCGATTGCCACGCAGGCGGCCGGAGGACAGTTCATCCAAGTTCCGATGCGCGACGATGGATTTGATCTGGATGCCATTGCCTCGGCGGTCGATCAGCATACTCGCATCATCTACGTTTCTAATCCCAATAATCCGACTGGCACGGTCGTTTCCGCACAGAAACTGGATAGCTTTCTCGACCGGATGCCTGAACACGTAATCGTTATCCTGGATGAAGCGTATTACGATTTCGCACAATACTTTGCCGCCACTCGTGCCATCGAGTACTCGCGAGCGCTCGACTATGTGAACCAAGGCCGCAAAGTGGTCGTGCTGCGTACGTTCTCGAAAGCGCATGGCTTGGCGGGAGTCAGGGTTGGGTACGGGATTGGCCCTGCCGAATTGATGTCGTATTTCGCACGCATGCGAACCACATTCTCTGTGTCGTCGCTGGCTCAGGCGGCCGCAATGGCCGCCCTCGATGATGAAGCTCATATCCAGAAAACACTGAGGAACAACGCCGAGCAAGCCGAGCGGCTTATCGCGGGGATTGCCGATCTGGGCTACCATCCCCTTTCCACCTGGGCCAACTTTCTGTATTGCGACTTGGGCGACGATGCCACCGCCGTCGCCAAACGACTTCAGGCCGAAGGCGTAATTGTGAGGCCGCTGGCTCCTTGGGGCGCCCCGACCGCGATCCGAATCACGATCGGCACGCCGGAGCAGAATGATATTTTCCTGAATGCATTTAAAAAGGTAACGGAACGGGCGACGGCAACGTAGTTAGTTTTACTTCTGGCATTTGGGGCAATAGTGGCTGCTGCGGCCGGCGATCACGACGCGCTTGATAGGCGTTTTGCAAACCAGGCACGGCTCCGCTTCCCGTCCGTAGACCCGGTGTTGGAGTTGGAAAAATCCTTCCTTACCATCGGCGTCTACGTAGTTAGAGACGGAGGATCCGCCGAGGGCAATGGCTTCTTTAAGCACTTCTTGGATAGCGGCGTAAAGCCGGGGAACTTCCTTGCGAGTTAATGAGTCGACTCGGCGCCGAGGCCGGATGCCAGCGCGGAACAGCGATTCGTCGGCATAAATGTTGCCCACGCCGCGCAGCAGTTTCTGGTTCAGCAACGCGCTTTTGATTGGGGTGTTGCGCTTCCGGAACAACCCCACGAAGAAATCCAGTTCGACTTCAAGTGGTTCGGAGCCGGCGGCTTCAAATCCGTGGGCCACGCTAAGACGTCCAAAGCGACGTGGATCGACAAACCTCAGTTCCCTTCCAGAGGCAAGCCTGGCAACGGCGTGCGTATGTTTTTCGATTGCCTCGTTGGGCTTGCAGACAAGCATCCTCCCGGTCATGCCGAGGTGCACGATCCATTGAGCCGAGGTCGATGAAGGTACGTCTGTTTTTAGGGACTTCCTGCGAGATTTTCGTGGGACGGGCGAGGACGCTCGTACTCCATTTTCCAGATCGAATACGATGTGCTTCCCTACACGGCGTACGCCGGCAATACGCTTGGATTCGAGAGTGTTAACAATCTCAGATGCCGATGACTTCAGCGGTTCCGGCTTGGATCCAAGCCACACGGACTCGATTACGTCGCCAGTGACCCGGCTCGCTAGACCACGAGCAATGGTTTCAACTTCGGGAAGTTCTGGCATGAATTTAGTTTACAGGCTTTATGCATCAAGCTTGGCCCTGTTGGGCAAGCCAAATTGTAGAGTCCGCTATCAGCCACGGATGGAGTTCATTGAAGCGCCCACCTTCGCCTGTCACTTGGCCCGCTACCTTGACGACGAACAGTACGGCACGTTCCAAGAGATGGCTCATGGCGTTTGCGACAAAAACGAAGCCGCTGCGCCCCCGGCTCTTGGGTTCGTAGGTTGGATTCCTGTGAAAGCAGTATCCTTCATCTGAGGCAGTTACTAAAGTCCCGAAATGGCACAGAAAAAGTTGGCCTGGGGTTTGACGGTGCTCTCCTTCTGTCTTTACACTCATGACTGTAGGCCGGTGGTTTTGAGGTGGTCCGGATTGGGCCGGGCTTCTGAATTGCCGGTTGTCGCCGAAAGGTACACGTGAGCCCCACTGAAACTAGTAGCAGCACCAAGCGGGAGATCCAAGTGGAGATCCCGGCGGCGGACGTTGCCCGCGAAACTGAGACTCTAATCCAAAAGTACCAGAAGCTTGCCCGCATCCCTGGGTTTCGTACAGGGCATGCTCCCGCCTCTATTATTAAGCAACGCTTTGCCGAGGGCATCAAGAGCGATGTGGTCGAGGCGCTGGTGCCGCGATATTTCCGCAAAGAGACTGACAAGCTTGGCCTGACCCCGGTATCGCAGCCGCAGGTGTCTGATCTGCATGTTCACGATGGTGAGCCTTTGCGGTTTAAGGCCAGCTTTGAAGTGATGCCGACTGTTCGGGTCGAAGACTATAAGGAGCTGCGGGCTGATAAACCGGATATTTCGATTACCGATGAGGAAGTCGAGCAGGCGCTGAAAAGTTTGCAGGAGCAGCGGGCCGCGTTTACTTCGATCGAGGGGAGTCCGCTGGGGGATGGGGACTTCGCGCAGGTTTCGCTAGACGGAAAACCGAAGGACGCGGAAGGTGCTGCCATAAGCCCAGTAACGCCGGGTCCGACCGGATCGAATCCTGTACACATGGATGACATTCTTGTCGAAATCGGCGGGCAGGGTACGATGCCGGAATTCACCGAAAATTTGCGCGGGGCGTCCGCGGGCGATGAGCGGACTTTTGATGTGCATTATCCGCAGGATTTTTCGGATCAGCGTCTGGCCGGGAAAACGTTTACTTACACCGTTCAGGTGAAAGGCATCAAGCAAAAAAGTCTCCCGGAGTTGAACGACGCATTTGCGAAAGAATTAGGCGAGTTTGGGGATCTTGGGGATGTGCGGAAGCGGATCCGCGAGGGCATGGAGGCGGAGAAGAAACACAACGCCGAGCGCGAAGCCAAAGACAAACTGGTGGCTGAGTTGGTGAAGCGTAATGATTTTGAGGTGCCGGAGGCACTGGTCGACCACCAGATCGATATTCGTCTGGATCGCGGATTGCGGGCGCTGGCGGCTCAGGGTATGAAAACGGAAGACATGAAGAAGATGGATTTGAACCGGCTGCGGAGTGGGCAGCGGGATCAGGCGGTGCAGGAAGTGAAGGCTGCGCTGTTGCTGGAAAAGATTGCCGAGGAGGAAAAGATCGAGGTCAGCGATGCGGAAATCGATCGCGAGGTCGTGGCTTTGGCCGAGCAGTCGAAGCAGACGCCGGAGGCTATCCGGTCGCGTTTGACACGCGATGGAGCGCTGGATAGAATCCGAAATAGAATCAGCAACGAAAAGACCCTCGACTTTCTGTATCATCAGTCCGCGTAGGTCGCTTCCGATCCCCTTTAGAAGCCAAAGCAAGCAGGATCAGGAGTGTGAAAGGGAAACGGCTAATGCTAGTTCCGATGGTGATTGAACAAACCGGGCGCGGGGAGCGGGCTTATGACATTTACTCGCGGCTCTTGCGGGACAACATTATTTTTATTGGGACGCCGATTGACGACAACATCGCCAATCTGGTGATTGCGCAGATGCTGTTTCTGGCGCAGGAAGATCCGGAGAAGGATATTCAGTTATATGTGAATTCGCCGGGTGGATCGATCACTGCGGGTATGGCGATTTATGACACCATGCAGTACGTGAAGAATGATGTGACTACGATTTGCATTGGGCAAGCGGCTTCGATGGCTGCCCTTTTGCTGGCGGCGGGGGAGAATAAGAAACGGCTGGCCTTGCCTAATTCGCGGATTTTGATCCACCAGCCCTCCATGGGTGGGCTCTCGGGTCAGGCTACGGACATCGACATTCACGCGCGAGAAATCCTGCGTATGCGAGAGATTACAAACCAGTTACTGGCCAAGCACACGGGGCAGAAGCTGGAAAAAGTGGAGAAGGACGTGGAGCGCGACTTCATCATGAACGCGCAGCAGGCTAAGGAATATGGAATCATAGACGATATCATCTATAAGACCAGATGAGGGTATGATCGGCATTCGCCGATTACATTTCAGGAGGTCTCGGCGCAAAGAGATTTCTCCCCCAGTTGCCCTAGGGCAATATCGCTGGAGTGCCGGGAGGTTAAAGTAACAATAAGGAGTTGAGCCGAGTGAAAAACAGAACAGGCACTGAGGAAATCCTACGTTGTTCGTTCTGCCATAAGTCGCAGGACGCGGTAGCCAAACTGATTTCGTCCCCAAGCGACTATCCCAGGGCCTACATTTGCGATGAGTGCGTGGCGGTCTGCAATTCGATCCTGGAAGATGATCGGGCGGCAACCCCTGCTGCTGCAACACCCAATACCCTTCCCAAGCCGCAAGAGGTCAAGACTTTCCTGGATGAGTACGTAATCGGTCAGGAGCAGACGAAAAAAAAGCTGGCTGTGGCCGTCTACAACCACTACAAGCGCATCTATATGAACCGTCAACGTACAAGTGACGGGATCGAGCTGACCAAGTCGAATATCATGCTCATCGGCACGACCGGGACGGGCAAAACCCTATTGGCCCAGACTTTGGCCCGGATGCTGGATGTGCCATTCGCCATCGTGGATGCGACTACCTTGACCGAGGCAGGGTACGTCGGCGAGGACGTAGAAAACATTATCCTCAAGCTGCTGCAGGCGGCCGACGGTGACGTGGGACGGGCGCAGACTGGCATCATTTACATCGACGAAGTGGACAAGATCGGCCGCAAGGACGAGAACCCATCGATTACCCGCGACGTTTCCGGAGAAGGCGTGCAGCAGGCGCTGCTGAAGATCCTCGAAGGCACGGTCGCCAATGTTCCGCCGCAAGGTGGGCGGAAGCATCCGCATCAGGAGTTTACCCCTGTCGATACGACCAACATCCTTTTCATTTGCGGGGGCGCGTTCGTCGGCCTGGAGAAGATTATTGGGCGGCGGGCGGGCAAGAAATCGCTCGGTTTCAAGATGGGTGAAGAGGGTGAAGTCGAAGAGCCCGCTACGGCGCGTAAGCGCAATTTCGAGTTGCTCAGCGATGTGCAGCCCGAGGACCTGATCAAGTTTGGCTTGATTCCGGAATTTGTCGGACGGTTGCCGGTGGTTGGCGTGCTGGAAGATCTCGACGAGTTTGCGTTGATTGAGATTCTTACCCGGCCGAAAAACGCTATCGTCAAGCAATATCAGCGGTTGTTCGAGTTTGAGAACGTTCGCCTGAAGTTCAGCGAGGACGCTCTGCGGGCGGTGGCGCGGCAGGCCATGGCTCGCAAAGTGGGCGCTCGCGGTTTGCGCATGATTTTGGAAGAACTAATGCTCGATTTGATGTACCATCTGCCCAGCCAGAAAAAGGTGAAGGAATTCGAAGTGACGCAGCAGATGGTTGAGAAACACAGTGCGTCGTTCGCGATGATGGAAAAGGCGGGATAAGGCTACAGGCTTGAGGCCTCAGCTTTTAAAGCCTAACGCCTGAAGCCAAGATAGAGCTGAGAGTCAAGTTGCCGGGAGATATAGTGACCACATCCAAGGAAAAATTCGAAACCAAGAAGTTGCCCATGATGCCCATTCGCGATGTGGTCATCTTCCCCTACATGATGACGCCGTTTGTAGTCGGGCGGGAGTCGAGCGTGCATGCGCTCGAAGAGGCGCTGGCCTCGGACAAGAAGATTTTTCTCGCGACGCAACACGACGCCAGCATGGACGAGCCTAAACCCAACGAAATTTACCAGGTGGGCACGGTAGTCAATATTGTGCAGAGTCTCAAGCTGCCTGACGGCAATATTAAGGTGCTGGTCGAAGGCATCGAGCGCGGCAAAATTCTGGCGGTCACGGAGACTGAGGGATTCATGCAGGCGTCGGTTCGCCTGGCGCGTTATGCCACCGAAACCAACCCGCAGATCGAAGCCGGGATGCAGCGCGTTACCGGGTTGTTCGAGCAGTACGTGAAACTTTGCCAGTCACTGAACTACGAAACCATGATCGCGGCTGTGCGTATGGAAGATCCGGCGAAGCTTACGGATACGATTGCCGCCAACCTGCAGCTTTCTATCGAAGAAAAGCAGGAGTTACTCGAGATCTTCGATCCCGCTGAGCGCTTGAGCCGGATTGGCGACGTGCTCGACATCGAGATTGAAAAGCTGAATATGGATCGCACCATTCAGTCGCGGGTAAAGCGGCAGATGGAGCGGGCGCAGAAAGAGTACTACCTCAACGAGAAGATCAAAGCGATCCAGAAGGAACTGGGCCGCGGCGAAAAGAGCGAGTTCGACGAACTGAAGAAGAAGATCGACGCCGCCGGCATGCCGAAAGACGTGCGCGACAAAGCCGTGCAGGAACTGAAGAAGCTCGAAGCCATGCCGCCAATGTCAGCGGAGTCCACAGTTTCACGCAATTATCTGGACTGGTTGTTGGCCGTGCCGTGGAAGAAGCGCTCGAAGGAAATTCGCAATATCAGCCGCGCCGAGAAAGTTCTCAACGAAGATCATTATGGCCTCGAGAAGATCAAGGAGCGCATTCTTGAATTTCTCGCAGTCCGCCAGTTGGTGAAGAATCCCAAGGGTTCCATCCTCTGTTTCGTCGGGCCGCCGGGAGTTGGCAAGACTTCGCTGGGGATGTCGATCGCGAAGGCCACCGGACGGAAGTTTGTGCGCATGTCGCTGGGTGGAGTTCGCGACGAAGCCGAAATTCGCGGCCATCGCCGGACCTATATCGGGGCGCTGCCGGGACAGATTATTCAGATGATGAAGAAGGCCGGGACAAAAAATCCCGTCTTCATGCTGGACGAAGTGGACAAAATGTCCATGGATTTTCGCGGTGATCCATCGGCCGCGCTGCTCGAGGTCCTCGACCCCGAACAGAATTTCATGTTCGTCGATCATTACCTTGACGTCGAGTACGACCTTTCCCAAGTGTTTTTCATCGCAACCGCGAATGTCATCCACACCATCCCTCCGGCGCTGCAGGACCGTATGGAAGTGTTGCGGCTGCATGGCTACACCGAACAGGAAAAGGTTGAGATCGCGAAACAGTTCCTGGTCAAGAAGCAGATGGTGCAGGCCGGGCTCACCGATAAGAACATCAAATTCTCTGACGACGCCATATCCGGGCTCATTCGCTCCTACACACGCGAGGCGGGCGTGCGCAACCTGGAACGCGAAATCGGCAACGTCTGTCGCAAGGTCGCGCGGAAAGTGGTCAAGGAAGGCACCGACTACAACATCGCAATCGCGCAGAACAATGTGAATGATTACCTGGGCGTGATCAAGTTCCGCGATACGCTGGCCCACGAACGCAGCGAAGTGGGACTCGTCACTGGTCTGGCGTGGACGGAAGTCGGGGGATCGATTCTCAGCACCGAAGCTACGGTCGTTGATGGCAAGGGCAAGCTTACCCTGACCGGGAAGCTCGGTGACGTGATGCAGGAGTCAGCCCAGGCGGCGATGTCTTACGTGCGCTCACGCGCGGGACGGCTGGGGTTGGCGCGCGACTTCTACCGCAACATCGATATTCACGTGCATGTGCCAGAAGGCGCGATCCCTAAGGATGGGCCATCCGCCGGAATAACCATCGCGACTGCAATTTCGAGTGCTCTGAGCAAGATTGCGGTTCGTCGCGATCTGGCGATGACCGGCGAGATTACGCTTCGCGGTAAGGTGTTGCCGATTGGTGGATTAAAGGAAAAACTTCTGGCCGCTCACCGTGCTGGATTGTTCGAGGTCATTCTACCTCAGGACAATGAGAAGGATCTTGCCGAGGTGCCGGAGAATCTGCGTTCCGCGATGAAGATGCACTTCGTCGATACCATGGACCAGGTGCTGGCTGTGGCTTTGGAGCATCCGCTGCCCGAGCCTATGGCTCAGGTGGATGAAGGAGCGCGGGCCATTGCGCCTTTGGCGCCTCCCCCGGAAGGGCCAACCGCACATCAGTAGAACAGAGCTACGGCCTTTGAGCACTTAAACCTAGAGCATTTCCAGGAATGCGCCTTTCTCTTGTCGGTTTCTTGCGCGCAAAAAAAGAAATTCTAGATGAAGATCCAGCGCCATACAGACGCAGTGCTGGTGGTTCAGAACAGCACCCTGTGGCTTTCCGCCGTGTTCGGGGTGATAGGCCTGATTCTGCTTGCCGCCGCTTTCTCTGCCGGCAACAAGAGAGTCGCTGTTCCCGCTTCGGTTATGGCAGTATGCGCCGTGCTTTGCCTAAGTAAATACACGTTTGTCTTCGACTCGACGCAAAGAATGGTTCGTTGGCAGACTTTGCGCTTCGGGAAGAGTCGAGCGGGCAGCATGCCGTTCGACGAAGTCAAGGACGTCGTGCTCGAGAGCGCACCTAGCACATCGGGACGCCCTACTTATCGTTTGGCAATGCTTACGGCGAAAGGATCGATTCCGCTGTCGAGTGGCTATGGCGACACTAGCGGCAGGTGCCTGGCACTGCAATCCCAGATCATGCAGCTTCTGAGGCCGGGGCACGCAGCCGGCGCAACGGCGCCTGCAATGTCCATTTCTGTACATCTGGATTCTTCAATACGAACGCTGGTGGCTCAGGGACGCAAGGCCGATGCCATCAAGCTGTTGATCTCGACTGGTATGAATCTCACGGACGCCAAGCAGCGGGCGGACGACATCGAAAGGCAGATGCAGGTTAGTTGATCCCAAGTCAGCCTCGCGCATGTTAACAGCAGTTGCCTTCGTTGCTTTGCATTCGCAGCCTTTGTCAGAAAGGCGCTTTTGAACCTTGGTGACTACGACATTTCCGACGACACCGTAAAGGCTACCAGATTCACGGCCGTTTAGTACCTCCGTAACCCCGCCGTTGCGAATTCGTTATGTACACGGCTTCACCCCGCAAATACTTAGTTATTATGCGAAACTACGCCATCATCGCCGCGCTGCTCAGCGCCCTCGCCGGGTTCATTTTCGGGCAAGACCGTGTTTTCGGCTGGACTCCCGCCAACAGCGAGACCATCCCCATGGAGCCCGCCAGCCTTCACGCTGGCCGCGTCTACCATCCCGCTGCCGGAGGCGGCAACATGCACATTGGCATCGAGTCCAGATCTCCCGTCACCGTAGCGATGGCTTGGGCCGACGAGTGGAGCAACGCGATGCAGCATCCCGAAGCTCCCGCAAACTTCAGCTTACTCTGCGTGAAGGAGCATGTCGTCAGCGCGCTTTATGAGTGTCATCTTCCCTCCGAGCGCCCCATGATTCTCACCATCCGGGACGAGCGCAAGCCCGAACGCCCCGTCGTAACCACCATCGGCGCGATCCTCGGCCCCGGCGCCCGGCAATTCATCTCCCCCAACGATCTCCACATCCAGTACTACAGTTGGAGTTGTGTCGACAACTGCATCCAGCCCGAGTTCCACTGGCGCCGCATCGTAAAAGAAAAATACGATATGACGCCGGCCCCTAAGATCTACAGCCTGTTCACTCCCGACCACGATGCCCAGGAACTCAGCGTGAAAATTAAGTCGCCCGTTCCCTTGACGGTTGCCGTGCTCCCCTCGCACCTGGCCGACCAGTTCTACGACAAGGCCATCACGCTTACCGACGCCCTCGACAAAACGGGTTGCAAAGAGCGGGGCGTGCAATCGCTCGGCTTCAACTGCACATTCAACGTCGCCAATGGCCCGCAGACCATCCTGGTCCTCCCCGATATCAACTTCTCCGGCCATAAGAAAGCCAACGTCGAGATTGAGACGGTGATGTGCGTGGAGCATTGCGAGCTCCTGAGTGCTCCGCCGAACCCGTAGAGCGCACTCACCTTTGGGCGGACAGTCCGGGTGTGCCGCTTATTTCAAGGTCGCGCGTGTGCTGCCCTGTACGGAGCTGCACAAATCTCACAAACCTCCGGTTCCCGCAAGATCGAGAGCGGTTGGAAGACCTCCTAGTTTGGATCTCCGCAATTCAAGTAGACATGGCCTCCTTCTGAATTGGCGAGCTCAAGAAAGACTTGCCGAAGCTCCCCGGCGCGGGGCAAGTGATTGTGACCCAGCTAGGCAAGCGCGTCCTATGAGTTCTAAAAAAAACTCTGATTTCGTGAGCCGATTTCCTGAGATTTTCCGCTTATATATGTAGGGCTTGATCGCCCAATACTGCCAGGAGGGAATCAGTGATAACCCGAAAACTCACAATGTCAACCTTACCGATGTTTGCTATTGCTTTCGCGTGTCTTGCCAGTACCGTAGTCGCACAACAACGTCCGGCCGCGCCTCCGATCAACCTAGTAGCTGGGGTCGGCGGCCCGGTCTCGAGCTCCAACCAATGGTCAGATTATTCCGCGCTCAACCTCATAGCCGGAGCCTTCATCTTCCCGGCTGTGGCTCAGATTAAAACCACGGTCTTGTACATTGGCTTCACGGCGGGAACCGAAGCGGACATCGGCCACATGGTCCTTTACACCACCAAGCGGGGAAACTACAAAATCACCGCGGTTACACCTGTGAAATTAAAAGGCGTCTCCAACCCGATCATTTCTCTGACCAACAAGAAAGTGTGCCCTACACAACCCGTAAGCGTCACCAATCCCTGCGTCATCCGGCTGGATCCGTTGACACTCAACCTATCGACCTTGTCGGACTATTACTTCGTCATGCATTTGTCGACGAGCACAAACAACCAGACGGTCGGCGCGGCCAATGCGCAATATCCGATCACGAGCCTTACGGGATGGTATCTTTCGGGTGACCAAACCCAGCTGACGGTGGGCCAGTCGATCCCGTCCGGCTACAACGGTACCCATCCGTACTTTCTGTTGTACGTCATGAGCAACTGAGGGGGGAGAGGGGGCGGGACTGAATCGCGATGTGGAGCTGAATCGCGATGCGATTCTGATTCGCCCCTTCTTGATTCTCGGCTGCTTCGCTAATTCCGCTTGATGGGAGTCAAGCGTGCGCTAAGCTGCCTTCGGCATTTTCGCCCGTATGACGACGCGCTTACGAATACCCTTGCAGTAATTATCGGAACCGTCGTCTAGGCTGGAGATCGCGCCTGCATCCAACTCTGCGGCACCCCCTCATTAATTGTCATCCTCAGCGCAGCGAGGGATCTGGGTGTTTGCCAGCAGCGATGACATGGGTGGTACGGGCAAGAACCTAGATCCCTCGCTTCGCTCGAGATGACAATTTGTGATTTGTCCCTTTGCTCCCAGGTTTTCTTCCACGCTATATCTGAAGACAGTCTAGAATGATGCGAGCGGCCTCGCCGCTTTTCGGGGATATCAAGCGACCACAGGAGTCTTGAATTATGTCCAGTTCCGATTTGAGGAACGGAGAAGTCGGGTTGTTTCCGGAGATGCCGGCTCCGGAAAACGAAGAGCGCACGACTGGGATACTTCCGTCGCAGGCAATTCGGGAATTGATTGCGAAGGGGCGGATTATCGGTAACCGTGCGATTACGGAGGAGCAGATTCAGCCGGCAAGCCTTGATCTGCGGCTTGGCGACATTGCGCACCGCGTGCAGGCTAGCTTTCTTCCTGGCCCCGGCGGAAAGGTGGAGGCGAAAGTCAAAGAACTCCGAATGGCGCGGGTAGATCTTACCAGCGCGGCGGTCTTCGAAAAGGGATGCGTTTACATTGTTCCGTTGCTTGAGGAACTGGATTTGCCGCGGGACATTTCAGGAAAGGCAAATCCGAAGAGTACGACTGGGCGGTTGGACGTTTTTATTCGGCTGATCACTGATGATGGCGTGGAATTTGAGCGCGTCCCACCGGGTTATAAGGGAAGGCTTTACGCCGAGATTGTTTCGCGTACCTTTACCGTCGCGGTGCGGGCGGGGATGCGGCTAAATCAGTTGCGTTTTGTGCGTGGGAACCCGGTGTCTTCCGATAACCGGATTCGCCGCTTGGATGAAGAACAACAACTGATCTACATGGACGAGGTGAGTCCGGTGAAGGCGTCGGTGGATCGTGGGTTGAGGATCACGGTGAATCTTGAAGGCTCGTCGCCGGATGAGGTGATTGCTTACAAGGCGCGGAAACATGCTCCTGCGATCGAGTTGGAGCGGATCAATTATTATGCGCCGGAGGAATTCTGGGAGGCTCGGCACCACGGCAGCAATCAGCGTCTAATCCTTGAGCCGGGTGATTTTTACATACTTGCTTCCAAGGAACGAGTGCGCGTGCCGCCTGAATTTGCGGCTGAGATGGTGCCTTTTGATCCGTCGGTGGGCGAGTTCCGCATCCACTATGCGGGATTTTTTGATCCTGGATTTGGGTACGGTTCGAGCGACATCAAGGGCACGCGGGCGGTGCTGGAAGTGCGGGCGCACGAAGTGCCGTTCCTGATTGAACACGAGCAATTTGTCGGACGGTTGACGTACATGCCTTTGCTTTCGAAGCCGGAAAAAATTTATGGATTGCAGATTGGGTCCTCGTATCAGCAGCAGGCACTGACTTTAAGCAAGCAGTTTCGGCGGTAGAGATTGATTGGGTCTTTTTGCTGGCGCAACGCTTCCGCTTTGCCCGCAAACCCAAACGTAGCAAGCTACGTTTTTACAGACGTTCTAGAATGGAGTCATCAGTGGGGTGCTCCATGGAAACCAGTCATCAGCCAGACCAATCGAAAACGTCTTTCAGGGGTCCGGCTGGCTTGATCATTTCTGTCGCCGTGGTGGCGATTGTTCTGATTGCATTCCCCGCTTACCGCTGGTTTTTCCTGATCAGTCTGGGAATCGGAATTGTGGTGGCGGGGGTACTTTTTCTCTGGCATAAGCTCAGGCCGATCCGCGAAGAAGATGTCGAAAACAAACGGCCGCTCGGGTTGGGATAGGAGCGGCGGAGTGTCCGCTTGCAGTTTGACGGTTCGAACTGCACACTGATTGCATGCGCGTCTTGGCTCGATTCATGATGTCGGCGATGGATGCCGGCCACTTCCCTGCTCCGGCCCTGCCTGAAGTGGCTTTTCTGGGGCGGTCGAATGTGGGAAAGTCGAGCGTGATTAATTCGCTGCTCGGCGCGAAGGTGGCTAAAACCAGCTCCACTCCCGGGCGGACGCGAAGCATTAATTTTTTCGAGCTGCGCTGGGCTGGGCGGCCGCGGCCCGAGTTGATCTTCACCGATCTGCCGGGGTATGGGTATGCAAAGATTTCGCGGGAAATTTCCAGCCACTGGCCCAGCTTCATCGAACCTTATCTGGAACATCGTGCTTCGCTGGCGTTGTGCCTGGTGCTGGTGGATGTGAATGTGCCTCCGCAGGAAAGCGACAGGCAGTTGCTGGATTTTCTTACTTCTACCGGACGCCCGTTCCTGATCGTTGGCACCAAAAGTGACCGCTTGTCGGGAAACCAGCTTCACAATTCGCTGCAAAGTCTGAGCCGGGATTTTCCTCAGAGTCGGATCCTTCCCTTCTCCGCCAAAAGCAGCGCGGGGCGCGAGGAGTTGTGGAAGGAGATCCGGCTCGCCGTCGACACTCATCGCTCCTAATTAGTTTCACAGTGCAGCATCCCCACGACGAACTGTCCTCCCTAGCAGCGCCAGGATTCTAGGTGTTTGCCTGCCGCGGCGATATCGGTAGTGTACGCAAGAACCTAGATCCCTCGCTTCGCTCGGGATGACAACTGGGTGTCGAGGTCTAGTTCTGACCAAAGTGCCTCCTTACCTCGGCGATTACCGACGTTCCATTTCTCAATCGGCGCGTATCCGCTATCATCTATCAATTATGGCCATCTATTTGATTACTGGAATTGCTGGATTTATTGGGTCTTCGCTCGCGCGAGCGATTTTGTCGCAGGGTGACAAAGTTCGCGGGGTTGACAATTTTTCTACCGGGAAGCGCACCAACGTCGCCGAATTGCTGGATCGCATTGACGTGCGCGAGGCCGATTTACTTGACCTTGAGGCGATGCAGTCGGCTTGTGAAGGCATCGATTACGTTTTGCATGAAGCCGCGATTCCATCCGTTCCCAGATCGGTGATGAATCCTTTGGAAAACAACCGAGCCAATGTGGACGGCACCGTCAACGTGCTGGTGGCGGCTCGCGATGCAAAAGTGAAGCGCGTGATCTACGCGGCTTCGTCTTCGGCCTATGGAGATACTCCCACGCTGCCGAAGCACGAAGACATGTCTCCCAATCCGATTTCTCCTTACGCGGTGGCCAAACTTGCCAGCGAATATTACATGGCCTCTTTTTTCCGCTGCTACGGATTGGAGACAGTGGCGCTGCGCTATTTCAATATCTTTGGACCGCGTCAGGATCCGACCTCTCAGTACTCTGGCGTGCTGGCGAAATTCATTACCCAGATGCTCAAGGGAGAACAGCCGACCATCTATGGCGACGGCTCCCAGAGCCGTGATTTCACTTATGTGGAGAATGTGGTGCACGCAAATTTGCTGGCTTGCAAGGCGCCCGCAAGCGAAGTGGCGGGGCGGGTATTCAATGTGGCCACTGGCACGCGCATCGATTTGAATGAAATGTTCCGCGTGCTTAAGAACCTTACCGGGTATCCCGGTGAGGTGAAATATGGGCCGGAGCGAGCGGGAGATGTGAAGCACTCGCTCGCCGATTTGTCGCGAGCGGAAAAACATCTGGGCTACAAGCCGCGAGTGAATTTTGAAGAGGGTTTGCGGGGCACCATCGATTGGTACCGCACACAGGAGAAGTCGGCAACGGCGTGACGCGGGCCTGGAATGACTAGGCCTGCCATGGGTCGTTTCGTTCTTATCTCCGAACCTCGTCTGCCTGTTCTGAATCCGTGACAACAGCAGCGGTCATCCGTCCTCCTCGGTGAAGAATTTCCCATACTCGGTTTAGTCCGGCAAATGCCTGAACGCAGGAAGGTTGCGACGCGGACGATTTGCGCATCGTTCCAGTATCGTAACGGGAACGTATTTATTCTGGATTGCTCATGACATTGCATTAGAGTTCCTGCCATTCGTCTCAGGTCCTTAGCTTTCATACCTCTGGTCTTGTCGATCTATAAAACCAACGGGGCCCCTCAACCGCAAGTAACCATGAAACAAACAGAGAGAGGAGAACGGAGATGAAAAATAGAGCAATCAGTGATTTTGCCAGAACGACCCTCTTGGCCGCGACTGGCGCAACAAAACTAATTGCTACCCTCATGCTCGTGATAACGGGCGCAACCTGGGTTGCACACGCACAATCGGTGACCCTTTTCTACGTTGCTACGAACGGCAACGACTCCTGGAATGGGAAGTCTCCGACGCACACCTCCGGCAACAACGGCCCTTTTGCTTCTTTGGCGAAAGCTCAATTGGCGGTGGAAGGGGTTGCTGGCACCAGCGCAGTGACGGTCCAGGTGCGAGGAGGAACCTATTATCTTCCTCTCAGTCCCACCAACCCCGGGCCCCTGACGTTCGGGACGGCGGACTCGGGTAACGCAGCCAACAGCATCATTTGGGAGAACTATGCTACGGAAATTCCAGTCGTCAGCGGGGGAGTTCCTGTAGGAGCGGGAGGGCTGGGACTTACATGGAACAAGATCATCATCGGAGGTAAGGTACTCTGGCAAGTTCAGTTACCTTCCACGATTCAACCGTTCGAATATTTGTTCTACAACGATACACGGCGCTTCCGAGCTCGCATTCACGATCCCGCCGGGGTTGGATACTACATGAGTAATGGCTCCTGCATCTCCACCCAGACCGGCTTGACCGTGAGTACCTCATTCTGCAACCTGGGGACATTCCTGCGAGTGGCCAACAGCATCGATCCAACCACCGATCCGCTCGGTGCGGGATGTCCATTTTCAACCAGCGGCGACGTCCCGCCGCGCCACAAGTGTCTCGACCGTTTCAAATACAGCGTCATTTCCGGTGGCGACTCCATTACTAACTGGATCAACTTGAAGGGATCGTATACGGGAACGCCGGCGAGCCCGTGTACGCCGAACGCCTCAAATCCATATCCCGCGGGCGACATTGGGCTCACTTTGATCGACGCCTGGACAGTCGATGAGATGAGAATCAATTGTGTGGACACCAATGCGGGTGAGCAGGTCATTTTTCTCATCTGTCCGCCTGGCACCGGAGGGCACACATGCGCGTCTAACGGCGGAACCGCCAGCGGTAACGGTGGCGATAACTACAACTTCTTTGGCCCTCTGCAGAATCACCGATATATGATCGAAAATACCAAAGACGCCTTCCTGGCTGCTGAGGCTGCTGGTCAGACCGGTCTCTGGTTCCTTGATCGCTCGAGTTCGTCGCCAGTTCTCTATTACATTGCCAATGCTGGCGAGAATCCGAACAGCGCTACGGTGGTACTCCCGCAACTGGGTGGGCAGTTTAGCGGAGCACCGGCAACCGACTACATCGGTGGAAGCCTGATTTCAGCCACCAACCTCAGCTTCGTCACTTTCCAGAACATAGTTTTCGAAGTGGACAACTTTGTCCCTTCCTACACGACGGGATTCAACAACGACGTAAATGGCGAAATGTCGGTGCCGCAGGCAATCGACTGCGAAAGTTGCCAGCATGTGACCTTTAATGGGGTGACGCTGCAGCATACTTCCGCTTCGGGGATTCTGATTGCATCCAGTTCCGGAACTTCCGGTACGGCGGCGCAAGATGATGTGATTCAGAATTCGTCTTTCCTCGATATGGGTGACAGTGGAATTCGCATCGGGCACAGACCAACCCCTAACGACGTACTCGGGGTGGTGGTGAACAACGTCACCGCGCAAAACAATCTCATCGACGGCTACTCGCGCGTTTTTCCGGACGGTGAGGGCATTGCGCAAGGCAATGGCAACCACATGACCTATTCCCACAACGACATCACCGACGGCTATCATGCCGGAATCTCGATATGTCAGATCACTTGCTATGGCAATGGCACTGGGGCGAACGGAACCAGTATCACCAGCGAGTATAACCACCTGTGGAACATGATGCAGGGCGTCACCTCTGACGGTGGATCGTTGTACTACAACATAGGTGGGGCGAACTCAAGCGGTTCCGACGATCACTTGCTCAATAACCTTATCCACGACACAACCGACTCGTCGATCGTCGATACCATCGGCGGAAGTCGGATTCCGGGCACCGCATACGGTGGGGAGGGTCTTTACCTGGATGCGCAGTCAGCCGGCGTTGATGTGGAAAATAACGTCGTTTTCCACATGTCTGGACATGCCATCCACATAACCGAGGGGATTGGCTCCGGGCAAGCTACCAACCTGTTCGAGAACAACATTCTTTCCCTGGCTCTTCAGGGTATGTTTACGCAAGGCAAGCCCTGGCCGAATGGTTGCTTGTCGGGCGGGCCGCAAGTGGATCTCTACTGGAACATCTTCAACTTTGACCAGAATGAGAACCCAAATGCTCCCCTCAACTCCTTCTTCGTCGTAGGAGGTTGCACTAACTCCTGCGGACGGAATTACTACCAATTCCAGGATTTCGAAGCCAACGCTTACTGGAGAACTGGTACTCCCGGCACCGGGCCGCTATTTTGCAGCGACCCAAACGCGTATCAAGTCATGAGCAGCCAGCCTGCGGATGGAAGTTGTCCCGCACCGAAAGACGATCCCCTGGTTTTTCTCACATTTGATTCTCCGTCGGGAGGGGCTGTGACCTGGCAGCACGGTCGCCCACCATACCCTCCGGGCCCCCCCGTAATCATGAACGAGGACATCGGCGAGGACGCAACTACAGATCAGGGGACATGTTCCTGGAATCCCAATTTTGGCACCACCGGGAAACCAAGCGACTATCATCTCTTGAACCCGCCTCCCAACAACCCATTTAGTGTCAGCAAGACCAACGACACCATCGCCAATGCAGGTCGAACGAGCACGGGCACGGCCCCGATTGTGCCCGCCACTTTCCCCAACTATTCTTACAGCAACACCCAGTTCTAGCTGGACGCACTCCTGGAGTCTGTCCGGAACTTCCTGACAGACTCCGGGTCGGTTTGAACTGAAGACCGTGCATCAGCAAGAAATCTTAGTCGGCTCATTCAAACCGCGACATTGAAGCCTTTTCGCATTCCTTCATTACCTTCGTTATCTGTGGCCGGGTTACGCGCCAGACTAGAGTTGCAGTATGACACTCTCATCCATGGTAGTTTCTCGTGATTGGGCGGAAGTCAGTGTGTTGGAATGCATTCTCGGCGGTTTGCACATTGGTGTCGATGTGGAGACGGAGCCGAAGCGCGCTCGCGAAAAGCTGGCCAAATCTAAAGTTGACGCCTTGATCGTCGACTGTGATCTGGATGGGACAACCAGTTTCCTGGACGGTCTGGGCACTGGACTGAACGCGGTGCCGCTCGTCATTGTCAGCGGTTCGAATGGGCACACTAAGCTCGCCGATTCCGTCGCCACATTTGTTTTCAAGAAGCCGATCTCGGTGGAACAGGCTGTGCGCACGCTTTCAGCGGCACGCAACATGATTCTCGACGGCCGGCTCCGCTATAACCGCCATGCGCTTGATCTCCCAGTGACCGTCGCCTACGGACCGAGAAAGCGGGTTGAAGCTCATCTTACGAATCTCAGCCAGGGAGGCTTGGGCATTCGCCTGTCTCGATCAGTCGCCCTTCCGGGGCCGGTGCAAGTGAGCTTTCAGCTTCCAGAGAGCAAGGTTCAAATGAAGCTTCAGGGGGAAGTTGCCTGGATCGATAAGTTGGGCAATGCTGGAATTCGCTTTCTTGACATGAACTCTGAGCTGAAGCGCGACCTGAAACTTTGGCTGGCTCAGCAATATCTAGCGCATTAATCCTGATCTGAATTCTGATATTAGCGTCTATTGCTTGCTCCTCGCCCCCACTCTTCCGCAAAGGGCGCGGAAGGATGAGGCACCCTCATCCTTATGTGATTTGGTTTGTAGATTAGCGGAAGCGGGCTTCGAGCTCTTCGTCAACTGACAGTTCGATTTCAGACTCGGCGCACGCCAAGTGGGCCAGGCGTTCGCCGGGGGTGACGCCTATCCAGAATGCAAATAGAAACCAATAGAGGGCTACAAGGATAGACGCGATTCCCGTTGCTAGAAGGATCGTGAGTGGCCACGTGGGCAGAATACTGGTCATAACCAGCGAGACCACAGCGAAGAGGAGAACGGCACACAGCAGGATCAGGCCATCCAGCAGTTTCGTGAGAGTGCTCAGCGAAATCGGAACTGGGCACCACCGAAGACGATAGCGTCTAGGACGCGCCTCCGGAACCGACAGGGTCCGCGAGTTGACCAGCGGCTCGACCTGAATGGCTGGCCGCGGCGAAGCGGAAAACAGCAACTCGGTGGCACCCTCCGCGCGATTGCCTTCGACCGCTAATAATTCGCACGGAGAAAACAGATAAGCGGACGAGAGAATCTGGGTAAATATCCACTCTTTTAATAAGCGTTCAGAGCGCTGCTGCAGATCCAGAAACTGGACTCCGGCTTGTCCCCAAGAGTCCGTCCACGCGATTCGCCCGGGAACTTCGATCCTCACCCGTGGAGCCCCCAGCTCAAAGCGCAGATGAACCCGTTGGTTTGGAGTCATGGGAACGACGCTCTGCAGGGCGATCCCAAACTCGCTAACGTCGCGGAGTATGGCCCGATTTGTGCCATCCAGGGTGACGTGCGACAAAGTGCGAATCTTCTGCCGGTAAGGACGCTGCCGGTTGCGGGGCACGGCGTCAGCAGCTTCAGTCTCCAGGGGCTCGACCAGATTCGAGCGGGACTTCATCTTCAAATCTTAGCCTCGGGCAGAGGCTCTTCTCAGTAACCGTAGTGGTTCCGGTCTCCGAAGCCACGCTTTAGGAGGCAGTGCGGTGGATACTGGGCTCGGGCTCAGAAGTTCGAGCACGGTCGCGAGCCACCAGGCGATTGAGGTCGTAGCTGTAAGGTCCGTAGGCGCGGAAGGCTTGCTCATCAAACAGGCGTTTGATGCCGCAGCCCAGGCAAACCTGATAGGAGTGATCCTCGAAACGCACGGGCCAACTCATCTTACGGTGCCAGCAGCCGCGCAGGATCACCACTCCAGCCGCTCCCAGCCCGGTGGCAACCATCCCTATAGGCCACATCCAGCCCGACTTCTTTTTCTTTTCACTCAACTGCCAGAACCCGTGATCCTTCAAAAATTAAGAATATGCCCAATCCTAGGGGCATGCAATGGTCTTCGGAACGGCATGAATCAGAAAGGGTTCCCCGGCTTACGAAAGATCAAGGCTGCGCTCCTTACCTTCGTGCGCCGGCTATATTGCGATTACGGCGAAACCGCTGTACCTTACGAGTAATACTGCGGCCGAAGGCAAATACTCCCCAGAGGCCATCTGTCGGAGTACAAATAGGTGCACTGAAAGTATTCCCCGTGCGAGCGCCCGGCTCAGAGCTGGTTGTCTGGAAATAGGATTTCGCCATTTCGATGAGCGCAACCGTGAACAATGCGAGCTTGGAGTTGCTTAAGGAAGACGCCGAAGCGCTTCCCTCCTCTCCAAGCTCGCCTGCATCGCCAACCAACGGCTCGGGCCATGAGGCTTTGCAGGCTCTGCTGGCATTTTCTGCTCTACACGAAGAGATTCGCATCCGGCGCTCGAAGCAGTCGCGCGATGGTGAGTCCTCGAGCTCGCAGGATGATTGGACCATCGAGCAATTCGTTCTGGATGAAACCCTGCAACTGGTTGCAGATCGCGCGCTGGCCATCACTGGAGCTGACGGAGTAGCCATCGCCTTGGCGGAGGGGGATGCGATTGTTTGCCGGGCTTCGGCGGGAAGCATTGCGCCTGATGCGGGCGTGCGGCTCGATCCTAAGGCAGGATTCTCGGGAGAATGCCTGGTGTCAGGAAGCATTGTGCGCTGCGACGATGCTGAGTCTGACCCGCGAGTGAATCTGCAGGCTTGCCGCGGTCTCGGCGTCCGCTCCATGTTGGCCGTGCCTCTTTCGGCGAAACAAAGCGTGGTTGGGTTGTTGGAAGCCTTCTCCAGTGAGCCTTACGGATTCAATGACAGCGACGTGCGCAGCCTGAATCTTTTGGCTGAGCTGATTCTCTCTGCAATGAAACCGGAGGAAGAAGATCGCCTGCGGGAGATTTCAAGACGCGTTGTCCCTGTAGCTGCAACCGAGCCTAAGGTTGCGGAAGTCCAAAGCGAACGGCTGGTCGCGAACCTGGGCAACGGCGCCGAACCTGCGAGTTCAGAAAAAATTTGGATTGAACGTTCGGAACTGATTGCGGAGGAAAATTCTAAATCGAGCGATGCCATCGCCGAGGCGGAATCTGTGGGGCTCGATCGTTCCCGGCCCGGCCTTACAGTCGTGGCTGTCGTTGTCCTAGTCGCTGTAGTTTCGGGAGCGGGTGTGTGGTGGACCCTCGGCCATCGAGCACGATTGGTACGAGCTAGTGTTGCTTCGGTTTCGCAGGCGGCGCCGCAATCCACGCAACCCGCAACGGCATCGCCGGGGCCGCTGGCGGCTGTGGCACCGTCCGCAGTGGCGGAAGCCGATGATGAGAAGGAATCTCCGCCCGCGACTCCGGAAGAGGCCGGCCTGCTGCCAAAGATCACTGGCATTCGGCATTGGTCGTCGGCTGAATCCAGCACGGTGGTGATTGATCTGCAGGATCAAGTCCAGTACGAAGCTCATCGGCTTCCGAATCCAGAGCGAATTTATTTCGACCTGCACGACACTACCCTGGCGGCGGGATTTACGAGCCGCACGATTAGCGTCAACGATGCAATGCTACAACGAGTTCGCGTGGCTCAACCGATGGCGGGAGTCACTCGTGTAGTACTGGAAACCAACGGTGCGTCGGATTTCTCAGTGAGTTTGGAACCAAACCCGTATCGCCTGGTAGTCGAAGTGCGCAAGGCTGGAACCAATCCCCATGCCCGAAAGACGGTGGATCTTTTCACTCCTGCGAATCCCGGACTCTCGGACCAGGCTGCAATCAAGGCGATTCCAGCGGATGCAGTTTCCGGAAATCAGAAGGCGCTGAATCGAACTACTTTGAATCCGATTTCTTTGAACCAGATCCCTCTGAATCCGATTCCGCAAAGTGCTGCGTCCGCTACGTCTTCCAAACCAGTTTATGCCGGAGAACCACTCGCGCCCATCCAGGCGCCAAAGCTGCGGGTTGTGCTCGATGCCGGGCACGGCGGTTGGGATCTGGGAACGGTCGGGCGCAAGGGTCTGCTGGAAAAAGATCTGGTGCTGGATATTGTGGAGCGCCTCGGGCGTCTGGTCCAGAGCCGGCTTGGGGCAGAAGTCATCTACACGCGAAAAGATGACAGCTATCTTGCGCTCGAAAAGCGGGCTGAAATAGCGAACCGGGCGCAAGCCAACCTCTTCGTTTCCGTACACGCCAATTACAGCGATTACCCGTCGGCTCGCGGTGTCGAAACCTATTACACCAACACCTATTCCTCGGTGAAAGCGAGAACCGAACAGGATGACGCGGCCGCGGGACCGCAGACGATCAATTGGACGAATGTCGATATTCGTGAAAAGGTTCACGAGTCGCGACGCGTCGCAGCCAGCGTGCAACACGCGTTGTATGCGATGCTGGCTGCGGATAATCCTGGCCTGCGCAATCGCGGGGTCAAGGAAGCTCAGTATGTGGTGCTGACCGGGACCTCGATGCCTGCGATTCTGGCTGAAGTTTCGTTCGTCAGCAGCCCCACGGACGAAAACAATTTGCAGAGCTCCACCTACCGTCAGCAAATTGCGGAAGCACTCTACAGGGGGATTGCCCACTATCAGGGATCCAATCGCAATGTAAAGATGGCCACGGCGGCAAAGCCTGTGGGCAGATAGGATTTACGGGAAAAACCCGGCCTTGTTGCTCGGTTTCAAGTCGAGCGTCACGCCTCTGAGCACCGCCTCACACCCATTTCAACTCCCAATGTCGACGCCCGATGCCTCGGCCTTTGTCGACGACTATCCAGGAGCGAGTATCCCCAGTCTAGTCAGCGACGCTTAATTCTTTCCCTCTGGTCTCCGGCAGCAGGCAAACTGCCACAATCACGACCAAATACGCGGTCGCGGCGAAGACAGCGATCGCGTGTCCGAGAGAAAGGCGCGAACTCAAATAGCCGACCAGTGTGGGGAAAAGCGCGCCCAGCCCGCGACCGAAGTTATAGGCGAAGCCCTGAGCTGATCCGCGCACCCGGGTGGGAAACAGCTCAGTCAAAAATGATCCCATCGGGCTGAACAAACCAGATGCGAAAAACCCCAGCGGGAAGCCAAGCACCAACATTATTTGGTTACTGATGGGAATGTAGGTATAGACAGCAACCGTAAGAAACGACAACGCTGCAAAAACTATCAGCGTGGCTCTGCGCCCCAGCCGATCGGTGAGGTCTGCGCTGACCATGTAGCCAACGAACGAACCAGCAATTACGACACTGAGATAAGCGCCAGTGTTTAGGACTGAGAGTCCACGCGAAGTCTTCAAGTAGGTCGGTAACCAGGTAGTGATGGCGTAATATCCGCCCTGCGCGCCCGTGGCCATCAGCGAAGTCACGACGGTGATTCGCAAAAGATTGGGGCTGAAGATTTCGAGGAAGCGGCTGCGGTGGCCCATCCTTTCCAACTGCTGGCGTGTCTGGCTGTAGACCTCAGGTTCAGGTACGTACCGCCGGATGTAAAAGACGAGCAAGGCCGGCAAAATGCCAATCCAGAACA
Source organism: Terriglobales bacterium (assembly GCA_035567135.1). GTDB lineage: Bacteria > Acidobacteriota > Terriglobia > Terriglobales > Acidobacteriaceae > JABDBE01. The sequence continues at coordinate 122,129 of DATMQI010000201.1, read as the reverse complement.
TGGCTCGCCAGGCGATGGCCGCCTGCAGCACGGAAAAAAGCACGGTGTAGAAAATGGCGGCAAGACCCCAGCCGATGGCCCATCCGCCTTGTACCGTGCCGACGGCCTTGCCGCGATGCTGGGCGCGGATGGTTTCGCCCATGAGCACCGATCCTACGGCCCACTCGCCGCCAAAACCGAGTCCCTGCAGGCCGCGCGTCAGCAGCAGTTGCGAGAAGGAATGGGTAAATCCGCTGAGAAAGGTGAAGAACGCAAACCACACGATTGTGATTTGCAGAATGCGGGCGCGTCCAAAACGGTCCGCGAGTAAGCCGGCTAGCCATCCGCCGATGGCGGAGATGAGAAGTACAACTGCTGCCAGCAGGCCTGCTTCCGCCTTAGTGATGTGCCACGCAGCAATCAGGCTGGGAATGACGAAGCTGTACACCATGACGTCCAGGCCGTCGAGGGCCCAACCGCCGAACGTAGCGACCAGAGTGCTTCGCTCTCGCGGAGTGAGTTGCAGTATCCATGCAAGTTCGCGCTTTGCCGGCGGCTCATCCAGCGATCGGGGATAGGAAGATAAGGCGGTCACACGTGTCAACTCAGGGCGCAGGTTCGGAGCTCTTCAACGCGTCTTCGAGTCCCTGAGTGCTCTTGGCCGCGCTGCCTTCGACCACCCGCCAGCCGTCATCGTAACGGCGGAATGCCACCGTGGATCTATACTGCACACCGCCATCGTAAAGCGCGCCTCCAACTTCGTTCAGCGAGATCCACTTCCACAGGAATTCGACTTCGGCCGCAGCACCGCTCTTGCTGATCCCGGTTATTCTGGTTAGCTGTCTTCGCGCGACGGGCACGCTGAAATATTGGGAGTTCGCACCGTTGGGGATCAGATCGTGAAAGGTTTCAACCCCGATCGGAGTCAGCGTTACCTGCCAACACGGCGGAGGAGCAATGTCCGGGGGACAACGATCAGTAGTGCCGGTAATCCAGCCACGACGCTGCAACACCAGATATTCGGGGGAAACGTAATCCTTGTTCGAAATCACACCAGTGCGCAGCCAAAACAGTTGGGTACTCTTAAATGTGTCGGAGCTGGCAATCAGATCCGAAGCCAGACGGCGGGTCAGGAAGTCGCGAGGCGAGCAAGCGGCTGCGAACAACAGAAATCCCAAGGCGAGAGCGATTCGCAGTTTCCGCATGAAGTGAGGATCGAGCCTAATTGAGGATTGTAACTAAACGTGAGCCGCGACGCGGCAAGAAAGGGCGGTCAGTAATCTGCCCATCGAATTTAGGCGCCCAACGCCCCGGAATGGCCGACTTACACGACGGACAGCAACCGTCTGGGGTCAAGCGGTAGTCTTCGACGAAGTAGCTACGCCGCTTGATCACCGTATAGCCGCAGTTGTGGCACCGTGTATTTTCGTGATCCCCTACCACGCCCGGCAGATTTCCCGCGTAAATGTGGCGCAGTCCGGCCTGCTTCCCGATTTCGACGGCGCGCAGCAAGTCCTTCGGTCGCGTATTGTCGGGAGCTTCCATCTTGTAATCTTTGTGGAATGCGGTAACGTGCCAGGGAATATCAGACGAGACGCCGGCCAGAAACTCCGTCAATCCATGCAACTCTTTTTCGGAATCGTTGAAGCCGGGAATCAGTAAAGTGACAATCTCCAGCCAAATACCCATCTGATGGAGCGCGCGGATGGTGTCGAGGATAGGCCCAATGCGTCCACCCAACTCGTGATAATGGCGGTCGTCGAAACTCTTCAGATCGACCTTATACAGATCGATCCACGGACGCAGGTATTCCAGCACTTGCGGTGTACCGTTCCCGTTGGAAACAAATCCGGTAGTCAAACCGGCGGCGCGAGCCTCTTTGAATACAGCCACGGCCCACTCGCTGGTAATCAAAGGCTCGTTATAAGTGCTGACCAACACTTTTGCGCCCTGCCGGAGCGCATCCCGCACCAACGCTTCCGGGGATGCTTCGAGGGGTGGCGAAACTGCATTGGGATCGCGCAAGGCTTGCGATGTGACCCAGTTCTGACAGTAACCGCAGTGCAAGTCGCATCCCAACATTCCGAAGCTGTAGGCCAGCGCGCCCGGGTACGCATGAAAGAACGGCTTCTTCTCAATGGGATCGCACTGCACACCGCCGACATATCCCCAAGGGACGTAGAGAGTCCCGCCGCGGTTGTAACGGACCTTGCAAACGCCGGGCTGCCCCTCCGGGATCGGACAGCAATGGCCGCAGGCATAACAGCGCACCCGGTTGCGGTCGAGCTTCTCGTAAAGCTCGCCTTCCCGCACCTGCTCGTTGACAATGTCGCGTAGAGTAGCCAACGTAAGAGTCTCTGCTTTATATTCTAAACCCAAGTATCAGCGGCGATGTCGCCTCTTGGACGGGATTCCCTGCTCCCTGCGACCATCTTCAGCTCATTGCTTGGCCTTGATCCTCAGCTCCCGAGGTTGCAAACTCTTTCATCTTGACAATCACTCACTGCTAGCTCAAAGTCTCCGGGTTCGGCGGATAGGCCTGCGGGCTCTGCGCCAGCCTGTTTCTCCAATAGTCATCATGAAGGACACACCAGCACCGATCGATCACGCAAGGAGGAGTCACGTGAACCATTCCAGAGAGGCATCCAGCGGCGACACTGGGAAATCCGACCCCGGAGCGGAACAAAATAATGAGAAGGCCGGACGCACTGGTCGTGTCAACCGCCGTTCTTTTCTCGGCGGTGTGACTGCGGCTACCGTTGCCGCTGGCTTCCTGGGGCTGCCGAGGGTCGCCGATGCGAAAGAAATTGGACCGGAAAATCCAGTGCAGCGGCGGGACGACGACTTTAGCCGGCGAAATGGCGACGCTGTCGCGGAAAAACTACTGCCCCCCAAACACCCGACCAATGGCGATGAGGGGCGGTATTTCAACAAGATCGCGAACTTCTCCAAAGGATTGCCTCATGATGTTTTAGGCGAAGTGACTCTTTCTGCCTATACCGGACTAATCAGTGCTTTGAGCTCCGGCGCTGCCTCCGATTTCGCTGCCATCCAGCTGGGGGGCACTCTAAAGCTTTCCAATCCTCAATCCTCCTACGCCTATTGTCTTGAGGGCGCCGATTCCCACGTGGACGTGACCGCTGTGCCTCCTACTTATGCCAGTAATGAGCAAGGCAGCGAAATGGCGGAGAATTATTGGATGGCCCTGGCCCGGGACGTCGCGTTTGCCGACTACGACAGCGACTCGACCATTGCGGCGGCGGTTAGCGATCTCGGGACCTTCCCGGATTATCAGGGCCCGCAGCCGGTCACGCCGGACAATATTTTCCGCGGCTTCACTCCCGGGGATTTGATCGGGCCCTACGTCTCGCAATTTTTAGCGCTGCCCATTCCTTATGGCGCCATCACCGTTCCGCAACAGATCACTACCAACGTGGCCGGCGACGATCACATGACGGCGTACCTTGCGTGGTTGAATATCCAGAATGGCGGCGCTCCCACGGACAAGAACGTGTTCGATACCACGCCGCGCTACATCCGCAGCCTGCGCGACCTGACTGCGTACGTCCACAAGGATTTCAGTTATGAGTCGGGTCTGAACGCTGCCTTGATTCTGAACGGCATGGGCGCAACGCTCGAGCCGAACAATCCATACCTGGGCTATAAGACTACATCTCCCTTTGGGACTTTTGGCGCTCCCGATGTCCTTGATATGGTCGGTCGAGTGTCGGCGGCAGCTCTACGCTGCGTCTATTTTCAGAAGTGGTTGGTGCATCGGCGGGTACGTCCTGAAGAATACGGTGGGAACGTTCACAACCAACTGACCGGGCAGGGCAGTTACCCGATTCCCGCTCGACTGCTTTCATCCCCGGTGTTGCCGGCAATTTTTGCCAAGTATGGAACCTATCTGTTGCCGATGGCCTACGCCGAGGGTTGCCCGCCCCACCCGTCTTTTCCGCAAGGACATGGAACTCTGGCAGGAGCGACGGTGACGGTGCTGAAGGCTTTCTACAACGAGTCTTTCGAGATTCCGAATCCTGTGGTGGCAAGCTCGGATGGTCTTTCGCTCGATCCCTACACCGGAGGTCCGCTCACGATTGGTAATGAATTGAATAAACTCGCTGCCAACATTGCCCGGGCACGCGACGCCTCGGGGGTGCACTGGCGCAGCGATGGCATGAAGGGACTGTTACTCGGCGAAGCCCTGGCGATCAAGATCTTGAAGGATCTGAAGGCTAATTACTGGGAACAGTTCGCTGGCTTCCAGTTGACCAAGTTCAACGGCCGTACGATTATCATTTGAACTCGCACGCGTAATTTTGCGGTTCGATAGAAACGGCGTGTTGAGCAGGTCGACGTTTTTTCGTTTCGTTGCGGTTCTCGGCTTGTGAGCCCACGCGCAGTAGCCTTGATATTAATTCGGGCGATTCGGTCATCCCTGGTATAGAATGTTGCCGCTTCTCAACAGGAGGTCCTTATGCGCCTCGCTTTCCGCAAACCCATTATTCTGCCTACTCTCGCGATTCTAATTTTCTTGCTCGTCCCTTCTACTTCGCTGGCTAATCAGAAAGTCTATCTGACGTCGTGCTGCGGTGACGGCGCTACGGTTTCCATTCTTGACAGCATGATGCTTATGGAAATGGGATTCATCCCCGCCAGGACCGGAACCACTGCTGTTGCGATTGGGCCCGACAGCATGACCGCATACATTGGCCTGTCGAATGGCCAAGCTGGCGTGGTCGAGGAAGTAGACACGATGACGGGAACGGTCATGATGACCTTTCCAGCGGGGAATGGTGCCGCCGCGATTGCCATTACCCCCGACGGTTCTACCGGTTATGTTGCCAATAAAAATGACGGTAGCGTGACGATATTCGACACCGCTACGGGAACGATCAAGGCGAATCTGACGATTTTGCCGAATGGCGCATGTCTTGATGCCGGCATCTCGCCCGACGGGTCGAAGGCTTACGTCGTTTGCCAGGTAACAAATGGGAAGCATTCTCAAAGTGTTCTCGCCATTATTGCGAACAATCAAGTGCTGAAGGCGATCTCTCTGCCGGGATCACAGCCGTTCCCGGGAAATAATCTGCTGGCAATCACTCCCGACGGAACGCGAGCTTACATCGCAGGCATCTCCACTCAGAAGGAGACCGGATTTGCCGCGGTGGATCTCACTGCGGAACGCGTTCTGCGGTTCTTCGCGTTACCCAGCATGAGTTACGGTCTGGCCGTCCATCCGATGTTCCCCCATGTGCTGTTTTCTTCGGGCGCGGGCGTGCTGAATTACATTGATGCGGACACAGGCAAGATTCAGGGGACTACCAGTGTGGGCAGTTCCGGCAAGGGCGGTGTGGTCCCGTTCATGGGCGGAATGCGAGTGGCCGTGGCGAGCGTAGACGACGATGTGGTGGCGGTCGTCGACAATACCGACGGCCGGCTTGCTTCTACCATTTCCGCCGGCGCCATGCCCCAGCGTCTGGTGATTTCGAAGAACGAGATGATGTCGCTCGTGGGCACGACGTATACCACCGTTGTTCATGAGTTTGATGCGGTGACCGGCCAGCGGCTCGCGGATTTTGAGGCTGGCACAGCGCCTGCTGGACTGGTTCTCTCGCCGGATGGGTCGATGGCATACGTCGTCGATCAGGGCATGACCGGTTCCGGCAGCGGTAGCGGCATCGTGGCCCTGGACATGATGATGATGGGAGAGCGGCAATGGCGTATTGCAATTCCAGGCGCGTCGAGCGTGGCGATTCGGCCTGATGGCCGGGCGCTTTACGTGGGAAGCTCGACTGGCTCGGTGTCAGTCATCAATACACGCAATGGCGCTTTGGCTCACACCATTTCTCTGGGATCAATCAAGGGATCTCCGTCGCTTGTAGCATCGCCGGACAATAAGAGTCTCTATGCGACGTACACACAAACCGGTGGACAGAACGTGCTCTCTATTGTCGCGACTTCCACTAACAAGATTTCCGCAACCATTCCCCTCGGCGGTGGTGCATCTTCCGCAGGTCCCTTCCTGGCACTAAGCCCGGATGGCAGCCGGGGGTATGTGACCTTGATGAGCCAGAGTCAGATTGCGATCGTGGATTTGGTTCATCGACAATTGCTGCAAACCGTCAGCGTCGGTTCCGGCGTGAATCCAGCCTGCATCGCGATTCATCCCAAGGGCATGAGCGCCTACGTGGTTGCCAATAGCGGCGTGCTGGTTTTTGATCTTGCTTCGAACACCGTCGCGGGGACAATTCCAGTTTCGGGTACGCCGCAGAACGTGGCGTTCACGGCGGATGGTTCCATGGCTTATGTGTCTGTTGTTCAGGGGCAAGCAGCTGTGATCGATACTGCGATCGACCGCGTGATCGAACTACTACCAGCCGCGAACACGCTCGGGGTGACGATCTCAGCTCATTAGAGTAAACCGCAGGTGAGTCCTCCTGCATCGCCGATGTGGGACGCTTGCGTGGGGACGGGTTTCTGACCCGTCCAGCAATCCAGAAAGACCTGCACGACCGCCGCTTTGTTGGCGTTGCTCTCTGGCGGCGCTGCCCACACTCAACACAACGACCGGTCCCTAATTGTGAATTAGTTATCGGGGTTGGGCGGTTGCTTTAGCTTCTGTTCTTTTGCAGCCAGGAGCTCATTTAGCTCCATAACTAGTTTTTGGAACTTGTTGGTGTCGTGTTCGTTGCAGATGTGTTCGCACAACTCCATAATACGGTCGGCGTCTGATCGGGTCATCTTTCGGCCCTCATGTGGGAATTGATTCGCAAGAATGCTATTGAACCGCGGGGAGGTGCGTCTGTTCTGTGCCGGACAGTTCTCGACCCACTCAGCTGATTTTTTTCGCAGTCCGTGAAGCCACGAACGACTTTTCCGGCATTTATCCGGCACAAAAAAGTTTCCGCGTTCTTCTGGCCGCTGCACCGTGAGCTGAATTCTCACTCTGCCTTGCAGCTAAAAAATAGATGTGACGAATGACATTTTTCTAACAGATTTGCTCTAACGAATGTGATATACGTGATCGCCTGAGCTGGAGGATGTCATGCCCGGCGAGAAGAAAAGAGAAGAACGATGGTTGGAACTTTGCCAGCAGGCCGTCATCGAAAAAGACCCGACAAAATTGATGGCGCTGGTCGCCGAGATTAATCGCCTTTTAGAAGCCAGAGAGCAGCACCCCAAGAGAAAGATCGCTGAGACCGGCGGTTAGACTGCTTTCTCTTTTTTGCTTTTATTGCGTCCCAGTTTTTGCGGCCTGTTTGAGATTGCCACAACCTTGTCGATATTAACTACCGAAAACGGATATTCCGCAACCAGGCTTTTGAGACGCCCAGCATGCTCGCGTAAGGCTTCGCGGAGCTCGGACAGTATGGGCTGGAACTCGTCCGTATCGCCCGCGGCCACTGCTTGAGCACACAGCTCGCGGATTCGTCTTTCTAAAGTTACATCGAAGGTCACGACGCCACGACACTGTCCTGGCCAGAGGATGGGGAAGAGTTGAATATAGCGATCACATCTATTCGGCGGAGCGTCGCTCAGGCCGTAGGGGGAGCTCAAGCATCAACGCCCGCATGCGGCGCGAATGCTGACGAAGGGCGGTCTTCAGGTCCCGCAGAATTTCATTCCAATCCGGGGTCTCGGGCTTGGCGATAAGTTTGGCGCAAAGTTCCCGGATCCGATCTTCCAGTCGCCGATGCAAGCCCTGTCTCCCCGATAAATGTAGGAATAATCTCATAGGAACCTTCTAGGGTTCGATACGGTACATTCTGTAGAGATATGGGTTAGACGAGAGGCGCTTAGAGCAGGGACACAGCCCGTAAACGCAGTTCGCTTACCTATAATGTGCACCCGGTTGCATCTGCGGGGCCGAGTATTAGCGCGGGAACCCAGTCTAAGTCACTAATTCATAATGGTTTGATAAAGTTCGAGGTTATGGCGCTCAAGCTGCATTTCTCTGCTTGCCCGCTTGCCTGGGGCGCAGATCGGGGCCCAAATTGTTAAGCTGGACGAAAGATGCCGCGCTGACAAATCCGCTAATGTTGCCCGAACCGAAACCAAAGTCCAAGCATTCGTTCCTACCGGTTCTGATCGTACTGTTCCTGGTTTCCTATGGCTTGATGTGCCTATTGACAGTGGAACAGGATAAGACAATCGCTTCTCAGCGCTGGCTGATCACTTCTCTGCTGGGCGACAGCACGGAATTGAGCAACCTTAAAGGCCAACTTATACAGAAGCAGTATGCCAAGACGCAAGCTGCGGGAGCTGCATCCCAGGCTCAGGCTCCCTCAACCCAGGATTCTTTGACCCAGCAACCGTCGGCAAAACCGAAAGCGCAGGACTCGCCGGCAGGCAATGCCCACAGCCGCAACAAGGGCAAGGTTCAGAAGGGCTTCCCGCAAAGGCCGCCGCTCGGGATTTCGGACACTGTGGACGGACGCAGGATCGTAGAAACCATCTGAATTTTAGGACCCAGTAAAAGGTAGGATGAAAATTCTGGCATCACTCCTCCTGGCATTCTCTCTGCCAGGTTCGAAGGTCGCAGCGCCTCTGCGGGCTCCGATCGATTATCCGGTGGCTCGCCATGCCCGCGAGGGCGGTACGTGGTACATGGCTGAGAATGGTCATGCCGTGTTCTGCTATGGTCCCGTGATGCTGGTGAAACGGCCCAATGGCGAATTTCAGTATGTGGCGACTTTCTGCCGGGGCGATCAGGCGATGGTGCCGTTGAAAGACTGAGTTTCCAGCGCTGTCGTAAAAGCCACAAACCACAAAGGACACGAGGTTACACGAAGGAATGCAGTGCGGGTTCCTTCGTGTAACCTCGTGTCCTTTGTGATTTAGTGGCTTTTGTAGCTTGTTGCTCCTGTACATTGTTCTCATGGCCAAGTTTGAGAAGCATATTTTCATTTGCGGGAACCAGCGGCCGCTGGGACATCCGCGCGGATGCTGTGATCCGGCAGCGAAAGGCGAGTTGCAGAAATTGTTTAAGCAGAAGCTAGCGGAGCGCGGACTTAAGGGAAGGGTGCGGGCGAATCAAGCCGGATGTTTGGATCAGTGCGAGCATGGTCCGAATCTGGTCGTCTATCCGGAGGCGGTGTGGTATGGCGGAGTGACTCTCGACGATGTCGATGAAATCATCGACTCTCATATTGTGGGAGGCAAACCAGTGGAGCGGTTGATGCTACGTGAATCTTGCATCAACACGCCGAGTTGCGAGCATAAGCCCGTCCTGGCGAAGACACGGCCTTGAGGCCAAAAAACAAGTGAAGTGTGTGATTGCGTTCGTGCAGGGCCAGAATCTGTTCTGAAGTTGAATGCAGCGCTGAAAGCGCCGCTCCACCCAAATTCAGCCACATCAATTGCGGGTTAGTTCTCCTTCTTTCTTGCCTGCGATGGTGACGAATCGAATCACGCCCTCGCTGTCCTCAAAAATCAAGCCAGTTCCTTCGGAGTTCACGACCGCCGTGACCAGACGACCATAGGATCTCGGAATACCGCCACGCGTCGGGGTTTGATCGTAGCGGGCCAACTCTCCCTCTTTCATTCCGGTTACGCTGACGAAGCGGATCACGCCCTGGCTGTCCTCGAAAACCAGACCAGTGCCTATGGAATCTGCGATGGCTGTAACCAGGCGGCCATAGGATTTTGGGACGGTACCCTGGGTTGGAGGCCCGGCATACGCAACCGTTGCATTCCTGCTTCCGGCGAAGTATCCAGCGACTAAAAACAATGTGCTTGCGAGGACAAACAGAATCCTGTTTCGCATCCGACCTACACTCCTTGTTGCCGGTATTGTTGCCGGCACTGCTTGTCATTTTGGAAGAACAAGAATTTTGTGCATCATGCCCAGATCCTCGTGCAGCAGGATGTGACAATGAAAGACAAAAGTACCCGCGATGGTTGGATCGCGGAAATCCATGCGCATCTTTACGCTATGGTAAGGATGGCCCGGCCCCTCCCAGAAGGGAATCTCGATAGTGTCGCGCAGGTCCTGATCCTTGGCCGGTTTTCCGTCCACTTCTAATACTTTGAAATGGATCTGGTGCATGTGAAAGGCATGGGTCTCGAGGGCGCGATTTTCAACAGTCCAATCTTCCACGGCTCCCACGTGTGTCGTGATTACGGGCTTTTCGTTGGCCTTGAAAACCTTCTCCTTCTGTCCGTCCACGGTGATGTAAAACTGGATGGGGCCGTTCGTACCGCCAAATTCTTCCGAGAAGTAGAGTTTCCGCTGTGCGGTGGGCTTCAGTTGGCTCAAACCGGAAAACTTAATTTTTCCCATTGACATGCGAGGGGCAGGATTGGTGGACGTTGTCTCTTCTCTTGTCTCAGTTGTTTCCTCTGCATCTTTGCCGACTTGAATGGTTGCCAGTTGCTGCTCGAGATCCGGGTTGCCAGTCGGACCAGTCGAATAACCGAGGGATATCAGAACCGCCTCGTTGTTTTGGGGAGGAGCCTGCACGATAAACTCCGCACGGCCTGCAGGAGGCACCAGGATCGTGTCTTCGAATCTGGCCTTGGCCAGGGGATAGCCGTCGAGAGCGATCAGTTGCATTTTTTGCGGCTTTCCGTCAAACCAGAACTGCAACGGCATGAAGTCCTGGATGGTTGCATTGGCCACCCGCCAGAACTGTTTTTCATTGGGCTTCATTTTGATGATGGGAGACGGGAAGGTCGGAAATCCTGCGACCTGGTAATTAAGCGTTAGCTGGTAGGGGCCGGGCACCCACGGAACCAGATACTGCTGCCGGACAACGAAGACGCGCTCGGTAAGTCCGGCCACCTCTGGGCGAACCTTGTCCATGCCCTCGACAACTAATGCCCCGGCTGCGCCGCCATTCACCTGAAACTCGGTGAAGCCATGCACGTGCGGGTGGTACCAATAGAGGCCGGGCGGCTCGTCCTTTGGGATCTGCATGTCAAATCGGAAGGCCGGTTTGTTAGGTTGAATGAGAGTTGTGAGGACATCATCCTGATGACAGATGGGCGGAACATTCAGCCCGTGGAAGTGAACATTGGTCGATGATAAGGTCGGGGTTCCGGTGTCGCCGCAAGTCGGCACGCCCGACATATCCATCCCGCCCATCTCCGAGGAGTCGTCACTGCTCTCAATGCGATCTTTGACGTCAAGAACCAGATGGTCGCCCTGGTTAAGGCGCAATGTCGGAGCCTCTATCTCTCCTTTGGCGTTCTGGTAGTTCAAACAGTAGTGATTAAAACCGGCGGTATCGACCGAGTGACGCATAGTCAATTCGGCGTTCAAAGTGCCATTCGTGCTAGTAAGACTGAGTGCGTCCTGCACTATGGTACCGGGATCGGGGCGCGCTGGACACTGCGCCTCCAGAGTTGCAAACGAAAATCCACATACCACGATGGCGAACAAATATTTAAGCGAAGAGCGCATATTCAACTCCTTATACTTCTCTCAACATGTCAAAATTGAGATCGTTTACCTCGCGTTAGAACGGCCGAGGCGGAAAAGCTCCGATTGATAACAGACCCGGACTGTTGGGATCCGCGACCGGCGAGCTAGACGACTCCTTCAGGGTGCATTTTCCCTTCGCCGATTTCACGTTAATCTCGCCAATGGAGGACGGAGCGCCGTACTCGGCAACATATACGACTCCGCCAGTCCCAGTGGTTTTGTCCAGGGCTAACGATGCAACGTAAGACCAATTAGTGACGAAGCCTTTCAGAGGCTGGGACACACAACCCTTTGAAAGTTTGCCAGTGCTCTTATCGAAAAAAGCGGCCGTGATGGTGCCGCCCTGATTGTTACTGATGTAAAGCAGGGTCTCATCCGGACTCAGCAGAACATTACTGGAATTGATCCCTTTTCCCAATTCATAGACTACCGTCGGCGTCAACTTGCCCGAAGAAATGTCTGATACTTCCACCGTGGTGAATGGGGACGTATCGCCGAAGATCGCGTAGTGTCCATCCTGCGTGATGTCGACGCCACTGGGGTAAGTGTTGCCGCGGCGCGAACCGGTGGAATTCTGTTCGTCGCCATTCGATTTGGGTACGCCCGCCGAAATGTCGAAGGATTCTATCGAGCCGTCCCCGTAGGTGACGACCATGATGTTCCCATGGATGACCATTCCATCGATCACACCGCGTTGCAGGCCGACAACTGTAATGTCGCTAACGAATTTGATTTTGCAGCCAGGCTGCACCCGAAAAGTTCCAATGGTGTTCGAGTCGGTGAAACTGGCGTAGAGGTAGTGGGCATTGATCGCTAGGCCAATGCCGTTTGAGGCGCCCGTGTCCTTACTGGAGCCGATCGCATGGCCACCAATGGTCAGGGTCTTGATGGAGATTCCTTCGATCTCGCCGCCCTGGGAGATCGAAGCATAGGCACAATCTAAATTTCCGTTTTGAACCACATTGACGCGATTGGCTGCGAAATAGCCGCCCGCGATGCCACCTCGGCCGGTCAACACCTTCGCTTTCAATGTCAGTTGACCACCCGCGCCCACGGTGAAAAAGCTGACACTAGTGGCCAAAGCAGGGGGCACATCATCATTGGTAACGACGTAATGGGGATTGCCCGCACCGAGCGCAGACGCGCCAGCGACCGAGATCCCGACCACCAACGCCATCAAACGCAATAACCAAGATTCAAGGGATGTTCTCATAATTCTTCTTCTTATTCCGCACGTGGCAAGAACAGTGCCGATCAAGGTAATCATGAGTGTCGTGGAAGTTCAAGAGGAAATGGGTAATTAGCTCGCGACACAGCCAGTGCGGTTGAAAAACTTTGCCGAATAGTGGAAAACAGCATCCTATTCGCTTGGCAGCAATCTTGGCGGACTTGGAACCTAGGCAAAATCTAACGTGAAAACAATTCCGCCGAACTAATTTTAGTCTCACCACGCCCAGAGGCGCAGCCTACAAGTTGAGGATTGTCATCTCTCCCGCGGTTGTGCTACGGTAGTGGAAAGTTCACGCCTTCAGAATCCACAATCACAGTCGCGCCGGGTTGTGGGCCCGCGAAAAAAGCGTGTCGGACAGGTGGTGCTATGGTTATGAAGGATGCCATTGATTCCATGCCGGACGAACGGACGATCGAGCCGGACAGTTTTGCCAACCGGAAACTGATCCGTCCGTCGCTCACCCGCAACGACCACAACCATTCGTCCGCACCTGTCGGAGAGCGCCGGGATCGCCCTGAGCGCTCCAATGACCGGAGTGACCGCAACGGAGGTGGACGCAAAGCGTCCCCGCCCGAGCAAACCAACGCCGAGAATTTTTATTATCAGAAGCAGATGCAGGCGAGAACGCCGATGGTGATCGTACTTCGCGATGGCGAAGAGATCCGCGGCGTCATCGAGTGGTACGACAAGAGTTGCCTCAAGATAAACTGCAACGGTTCCCCCAACTTGATGATTTATAAACCCTCGATCAAGTACATGTACAAGGAAGGCGAGAACGCAAGGAAGTAATTCACACGTTCAGGCTTCAGGAACTGAAGCATCCTTTCAGAGTACAAAGCATGATGTTTGTAGAGCCGAAGCCTGACGCCTAAAGTCTGAAGCCGATCCTCCCGATTTTGACTGATGAGATAACCCCGTTGACAATCTCCCATATCTCCCTTAGCATCAAGCACTTGATACCACTGTTCTGATCCATCGCCGGGGGGACCGCCTGTGATCAAGCTCGATATCATCAACGAAGTGGTCAATAAAACCGGAATTACTAAGACCAAGGCCGAACTGGCCGTGGAGACAGTTTTCGGGAGTATGAAACGTTCGCTCGCCAAGGGCGATCGCATTGAGCTTCGCGGGTTTGGCGTCTTCAATGTCAGGCCGCGCAAGACTGGCATCGGGCGTAACCCGCGCACGGGTGCCGAGGTTTCAATTCCGCCGGGCAAAGCCGTGCGCTTCAAGCCAGGCAAGGAGTTGCAGTCCATCGACTGAGCGCGGTTTCTCGCGTACGATGGAAGACAGGGGCGCGACCGCCCGCACTTGCTTTGGCCTGATATGGCGCGGAATCTTGATGCCTGAATTTCTTCCCCCAGTTTCTTCTTCTTCGACCACCGATTATTACCGTCCCGTCGAAGTCTTCGTGGTGCAGCCACCGAAGCAACGTTATTGGCTGCACATTGCGCTGCTGCTGGCCACGATCTTTACGACGCTTGTAGTGGGCGCGCGCATGGAATTCAACTTCCAGCACAATATACCTGCGTTCTCGCTGGGCGACGACGAACTACCGCTCCTCCCGGTTCGGTGGGCAATGGCCGACACCTCGCGGCTGCTGCTGGGGGTGCCGTTCGCCTCCACGCTGATGTTGATTCTTCTGGCGCATGAGATGGGACACTACCTCTGCTGCCGATACTATGGCGTGAATGCGACTTTGCCCTTCTTCATCCCCGCACCTACATTGATTGGCACGCTCGGCGCCTTCATCCGTATCCGTTCCCCCATTCGCTCCCGCGCTGCGCTGTTTGACATTGGAATCGCTGGGCCGATTGCCGGATTCATAGTGGCCGTGACGGTGCTGATATTCGCTCTACCACTGTCCAAGGCAATGCCGCTGTCCATGCCTGGTCCCTACATTCAACTGGGATACCCGCTGATTTTTCGATTGGCGTGGTACGTTCTGCCATTGGCGCAACTCAAAGCGAGCTCTACGTCTGCTTTGCATTCGATTTATTTTCATCCCACTGCGATTGCTGCCTGGGTGGGGATGTTCGCAACCGCGCTCAATCTTTTGCCGGGGGGCCAACTTGATGGCGGACACATCGTTTTCTCTCTCGCGCCACGCGCGCACAAGATAGTTTCGCGGCTGACTATTCTCGCGCTGATCCCGATGGCACTTTACTTCTGGGCGGGTTGGCTGCTTTGGGCGATTCTGTTAAGGATCAGCGGCATGAGGCACCCCATGGTAGCGGAATGGCCAGGAGTGACCGGCATCCGACGATGGATTGCGGGCTTGGGTCTTGTCATGTTGATTCTTACCTTGGCACCAGCGCCCTTCGCGAATAGCTCACTGCTACAAGTCTTGCGCGAGTTGCGGGGGCAGTAGGAGTCCTGCGAACCTTCCCTTCCGCTTGCGAGGGCAGGATGCCCCCGCGACAGCCGGCAAGATGCCAGCGCTACAAATGGTCTTCAATTCCTGCGAAAAGATCCGTTTCCTGCTCAATTAATCCCGGAGTAATCCTGGCAACGAGATGGAACATTTCTTGCCGCCCGCGCTGGCCCACATGCGATTCGAAGAGAGACCAAAGAGGTGCTTGGCTAGTGTGAGCCTTGAACGCGGTGATTTTTGTATCAAGGTAATCCCCAATTTCAATGATCGCCGTGGCTGGCGGCAGCGTGACCGGTTGGCGATCAGGCAGAGTGAAGTTCGCGGTACCGTAGTAGAGCTTCTGGGTTCGGTGCGGTTGGATTTCGTCTGTGATTTGGTCGGGATACCGGTTGGTGCGTCCTGCCCAGTGGAATGCCAACGTGGCGAAGACCGAGGCCATGGAATGATCTGTGTGGCCGGTCACGGAACCGTCCGGTCCGAAAGTAATTAACACCTGCGGACGGAAGCGGCGAATGTGAAGAGTCAAATCGCGCACGACCTTTTGCAGATCCTGACGGTGGAGTTGGCCGTCGGGATAATCCAGCACGATCCCTTGGGACACTTTCAGAATTTCACAGGCGGCAGCGAACTCCTTCCGCCGCCCCGCCGCTAAATCCTGGTCATTCGCGACGCCTCCACGATGGCTTGCAGCCTGCCCAGGCGTGAGACAGAGTACGCACGTCTCAACACCACGATCACGATAGAGGCGCAGAGAACCGCCAAAGCCTCCGGCCTCGTCGTCGGGGTGGGCGGTTATGCACATCAGGCGCAGCATGGTTTCATTGTAACTTGAGGGTTGTCGTCAGCCCGCTTGCGGAAAGTATGCAACATCTTGCGCTTGTCATTTATGATGACGGAGTAAAATGCTTTCACAACGGGGCGATTTCGCAATAGAATAAGGCGGCCATTGCGGTGGAGCTCGCGAATTTTGGGAATATGGGTTCCCTCCGGAATGCACGGGCGAAGACGCCCGCGCCTGTATTTGACTGGAGCAGTTCGTGCACGTTCTTTTGACCACAGATACGTTGAGCGGAGTGTGGGCTTACACCCAAGAGCTCGTCGCGGGCTTGGTTAGCCGCGGAGTGCGAGTCACGCTGGTTAGTCTGGGCGACATTCCCCTGCCGCAACAAACTTCGTGGATGAACGAACTGCAAGGTTTTGACTACCATCCGACTGCGTTTCGTCTGGACTGGATGCAGGAAGCTGAACAGGATCTGACGGAGTCTTCCGCATATCTCACAGCGCTGGTCAGGGAACTCAAGCCCGATCTGCTGCACCTGAATCAATTGTGTTATGGAAACCTTCCGGTTGAGACTCCACGCCTGGTCGTGGCTCACGGCGATTTGATCAGTTGGTGGAAGGAAGTACATGGGCACGAACCCCGGGAGGGTCGTTGGATGCGCTGGTATCGGGAGGCGGTGGCACGCGGCTTGTGGCACGCAAGCGCCGTGGTAGCGCCTTCGGCATGGATGCTGGACGCGATTCGCAGTTGCTACGCCCGTCCCAGACGAGATGCGGTGATTTACAACGGGCGAAATCCAGCTTCGTTTAATCCCTACGTAAGCAAGGATGATTCCGTTCTATCGGTCGGGCGCATGTGTGATGCTGGCAAGCAGGTAAGCTTGTTGACCCAATATACCCACCCCTTGCCGGTCTGCATTGTTGGCGCCGAGGCAGCAGTTGCAGAGGCTAAGGTTCCGATCCGCACCGATGTGAAGCTTGCAATCGATCAAATATCCGTGGCTATAAAAGGACCGCAGACGGAAGCACAACTGCGCACCTTGTACAGCCGTGCCTCGATTTACGCAGCGACGTCAAGATATGAGGCGTTTGGGATGGCTCCATTAGAGGCTGCGTTCTCGCGATGCGCCATCGTCGCCAATGACATTCCTTCATTCCGTGAGATTTGGGGCGATGCCGCAATCTACTTCGAAGCCAACGACGCGTCGAGTCTGGCGGATGTGATTCGACGAATGCATGACCACCGCGACCTGTGCCGCGGCTACGCGACCAGGGCCTATCAGCGGGCGCGCGAATGTTTCACCGCCAAGCGCATGATCGACGAGTATGTCAGGCTTTACCATAGCTTGATCGGAGCGAAGGTTGCAGTGGCGTGAGAGCTCTCGGCTCTCGGCTTCAGGCTTCAGGCTTCGGGCTTCGGGCCTTAGGCTTCAGCTTCGTGGCTTTCGACTTCTAGCTCTCGCCTCTAACTTCTAGCTTTCTGGCTTCAGTGTGGCCTTCCCGCGCTCTGTCATTCCGAAGGGGCCTTATCCCCTGAGGAATCTGTATTTCTGTGGTGACCAGTGAGTCGGTTAGGAACTACAACCGCTAAGCTGTTATCTTCATATCTCTGACATTTTCGATTGGAGGACTCATGGCTACAGTCAAAATCACCGTCAGACCTAATGGCCCTTATCGCGTGGAAGCTCCTGAAGGTTCCATCGAACTAGTCGACGCTAACGGCACCCAATATGACCTGACCGGTAAACCGGCCTTTTCACTGTGCCGTTGTGGAGGGTCAGTCAATAAACCATTTTGCGATGGAACGCATAGCAAGATTGGGTTCCAAGGCGCAGAGTTAGCGGTAAAGAAGGCGGAGAATCCGAACTGAACCACCGGGTTAAGCCTGATCTTACGGACTGAAATGAACGACTAGCTTGACCTTGGTTCGCGAACCCATTGGCTCGTACTTCCACTTCCTGATCGCCCGAACGGCGGCTTCGCCTAGAATCGGGTTACCTCCGGTAACGGTAGCGCCTTCGACAGCTCCGGTCGAGGAGACGGTTGCGTCTACCCGTACGTAGCCGCCAATACCCACGCGTTTCAAATCCGCTGGGTATTCCGGCTCAACCCGATACACAAGTTTCCTCTCGTGACTATCGGTCTGAGCGTGTAGTGCAGGCGCAGTTAGCGTTGTCAGGACTAAGAAACTGATCAGCGCGAAGCAAAAGGTTCTCGACGGATAATGGAGGCGTGCCGGTCTGCGAATTGAACCTTTATTGCGCACTGAGATCCCATGGGAGCGGGCGAACCAACTTAAGCTTAGGAGTTTTCAAAGTAGAAGAGTGCCCACGAGTACGCAAGATTACTAAAGTAAGCGGCGGATTCAGGATTCGACCAACGAAATACGTGCGATGAGAGTGAGCCCGCTGTTGCAGTTTGCGAGCGATCCTGAATTAGTGGATGGTTTTGGTCTTCCGTGACATGTAATCCATCAGCAAATACTGACCCAGCGTGTACGGTGTGGTGAAGTAGGCTTTGCCCCGGCACATTTCCGTGACCTTCTGCACGAACTGCACCAGGCCGTGATCGGACGCGAGCATGAACGTATTGATCAGGACGCCGGCGCGCTTGCACTTGGAAACTTCTTCCAGGGTCTGGCTCACGACTAGGGGATCGAGGCCGAAGGCGTTCTTGTAAATACGGCCGTCTTCGAGCGTCAGCGCGGACGGCTTGCCGTCGGTAATCATCACAATCTGCTTCATGTCTTTGCGCTGACGCTGCAGAATGCGTTGGGCCAAGCGCAAACCCTCGCGCGTGTTGGTGTAGTACGGGCCTACTTTTACGCGCGCCAGTTGGGAGAGGGGTACTTCCTCGGCGGAATCGTGAAACAGGATAAGCGACAAGGAATCGCCGGGGTATTGGGTGCGGATCAGGTGGGACAACGCCATGGCGACTTTTTTCGCTGGCGTGAAGCGGTCTTCTCCGTAAAGAATCATGGAGTGTGAGCAGTCCAGCATGAGTACCGTCGCACAAGATGACTGGTATTCGCACTGATGCACCTGCAGGTCGGAGTACTCGATGTTCAGCGGGAGATTCATACCTTCGCGCTGGATGGCGCTGGAGAGCGTGGCGGTTATGTCGAGATTGAGTGTATCGCCGAACTCATACTGTCGCGAAGCGCCGCTGGCCTCGATCCCAGTAGCCAGGTCGCGCGTGTCATGACGGCCGAAACTGGATTTTCCCAGTGACCCCATCAGATCGCGCAGCGTTTTGAAGCCCAGGAAGTCCAGGCTCTTGTCGGTAATTTCAAACTTCACCTGCTGCTGCGCCTCGCCCACCTGCCCACCTACCCCGGATTGCCGCGAAGGATCCTGGGGCTGGGCGTCGTCGATGCTGATGTAATCCTCTTGCTGCATGCGCTCGATCAATTGATCGATGAGTTCATCCAGTGTGCCTTCCATCTGCATCTGCTGAAGTTGCTGCCGCATTTGTTCATCGAGCAAGTTGCTATCGAGCAAGGCCTGCTCAATGGCGCGGCGGAGATCGTCCAGCGTCTGCTCGCCGTCGCCGAAATCGTCATACATGTAATTCTGGAATCCGCTCTGCAATAGATAGTCGGAGAGCGCGCTGAGCAGGTCTTCCATGCTCATTTCGCCCGCTGGATTCGGAACGTATTTGCTGTAACGAATGCGTTTCATAGAAACAGTCGTCGGTGGTTAGCCGTTGGTCAAAGCAAACTGCAGATTCCTCGCTTCGCTCGGAATGACGGTTTTACGCCGTTGTCGTGGCCAACGACCAATGACCACCGGCCAACGACTAGTTAAACGACCTTCTGCCGCGAAACGGTACATCTTCGCGTTCAAAGGGCTTTTCCGCAACTTTTGGCGGCTTTTCCCCGGCGCTGAATAGACGCTCTTCGTTTCGCCCGATGCGTTTGTGCGCGTGCAGGCCTTCGAGTACAAATTCAGCCGCTGAAACTTGCGACTCTGGGCTTTCTTTCGGTCCGACGTTGAGCTTGACCAACTTTTCCATCAGTCCTTGAATGCCGCGCAGCGATTGCAGGGCCTCGCCTGCGCCGGCGGTGTCCGCCAGTTGAATCTCCCCTCCTAGATCGAACCACTGCACAACCTGATTCATGTCCGTGCCTTTGAAGTATCCGTCATACGTCTTGGCGATGGCGGTGCGAATCAGTTCGCGGCTTACGTGGTCCGCGCCCTTCATCTCGCCTTCGTACTCCAGTTCGAGTTTGCCGGTGATGGCAGGCATGGCCGCATACACATCTCCGATGCGGGGCACTACCAACTTCTCATCATGGCGGATGGCGCGGCGCTCGGCGTTCGAGATCACATTCTCCATGCAAGAAATAGGCAGACGCTGGCTCACTCCCGAGCGTTTGTCGACCTTCTTGTCCTCGCGGGCGGCAAAGGCAACTCGCTCGATGACTTCCTGCACGTATTTCGGAATATGCAGTTTGTATCCGTCACGCTTAGTCCACGCCTCTTGCGTGGTGATGGCAATTCCCTCTTCGACGGACGCCGGGTAGTGAGTGCGAATTTCTGAGCCGATACGATCCTTCAGCGGAGTAATGATTTTGCCGCGAGCTGTGTAATCCTCAGGGTTGGCGCTGAACACCAAAGCGACATCGAGCGGCAGACGGATGGGATAGCCCTTAATCTGCACATCGCCTTCCTGCATGATGTTGAACAGACCGACCTGAATCTTTCCAGCGAGATCGGGCAACTCATTAATGGCGAAGATACCGCGATTGGCGCGGGGCAGCAGTCCGTAGTGAACCGTCATCTCGCTTCCCAGTTCGTGGCCGCCGCGGGCTGCCTTGATGGGATCGATATCGCCAATCAGGTCCGCGATGGTCACATCGGGCGTCGCCAGTTTTTCGACATAGCGATCTTCCTGGGTGAGATACGCAATTGGCGTGCCGTCACCGTGCTTCGCAACTTCGTCGCGGCAGCGGCGGCAGATCGGCGAGTAGGGATTGTCGTGAATCTCGCAACCAGCAATATAGGGCGTCTCTGCATCGAGTAAAGTGGTCAGAGCTCGGAGGATACGGCTCTTGGCCTGCCCGCGAAGTCCCAGCAGAATGAAATTATGACGCGAAAGAACGGCGTTGATGATCTGCGGCACCACGGTGTCGTCGTAGCCGACGATTCCGGGAAATATCGGTCCACCCTGACGAAGTTTCGCGGTCAGGTTGTCGCGTAATTCATCCTTCACGCGCCGGCTTCGTAAACGTTCTTCAGAAAATGGACTGTGGCGTAATTCGCCGAGCGTCCGAGGAAAACTCATGATAGAAAAACCCCCACTGCCTCTGGCCAGATTATACGCCCGCTCTGAATGTTATCCCGCGTGTCCATTTCCTCCGGCTTTCCGGCGTACGTGAAGCGTGCGGCGCATAGTAGGTAGGATGTTTTCAAAGAACAAAATGATGGCTCGTAGACGCTCGGCTTCCGATTTCATCCCGAGTAATGTTTGTTTGAAGTCTAGATCAAGAGGAAGCGAGCCGGCGAGGTGGAACGAGAGTTGGCCCTCGTCGACTTCCATGGACTTCTCCGGCTCCGCTCCGGCAAGGGTCATGATTTCTCCGTGCAGTTTCATAGCTTCCGCTATTTCCTCCTGCCTGACAGCGCCCGGCTCGTCCTGCAGGTACAGTACTTCGCCCTGCAGAAACGCGCGCTCCTGGTTTAGTTGTAAAACCTCGAAACGCGCACGGCCCTCAGTCACGATGTCCATGCGGCCGTCGGGGTATTTCTTGGTGACGGTGAGGATCTCCGCGGTACAGCCGATCTCGGCGAGCTCCTGCTCTTTGCCTCTGAGAACGCCGAACGGTTGGCTGAGGTCGAGGCATTCGGAGATCATCTCCCGGTAGCGCGGTTCGAAAATATGCAGCGGCAAGGGTGTGCCCGGAAGCAGAACGACGTCGAGCGGAAACAATGGCAGCAGTGGGCTCAAGAACAGTCTCCGAGACCTTCGCGAGGCGAATTCTAGGATTGTACGCCAGAGGTTGTCCCTCGCCGCGCTTGACTTTAGGAGCGTTGAGAGAATAGAAGCTCGACATGGGATCGAGCGTGCAACTCTCGGGAAAAGTTGTGGTCATTACGGGTGCATCGATGGGCATCGGCGAAGCGCTTGCCAAGATTTTTGCTGATGGTGGTGCGAGCGTGGTAATGCTCTCTCGCGATGCCGAGCGCGCTGAGGCGGCGCGGACGCGGATCGGGCAGATTGAGCGCACCCTTGCGCTCGCGTGCGATGTGCGTAATCGTGAGGAGATTGATCGGGTCGTCGGCCTGACCCTGCACCATTTTCAGCGCATCGACGTTTGGATTAATAACGCTGGCCACGGGATACTGGATTCGATCGCTCACGTCAATATGGCCGCGTGCCGGGAGACGTTCGAGACTAATTTCTTTGGTGCACTCGAAGCCATGCAGGCAGTGATTCCGGTGATGAAGCAGCAGGGCTCGGGCGCGATCGTCAACATATCGAGCGTTGCGGGACATATTCCGCTGCCGTTTCATGCGGTTTATAGCGCTACCAAATTTGCTCTGAATGCGATTGGCAAGGCCGCGAGGATCGAACTCAAGAGTTCCGGGATCAACGTGCTGACTGTGTGTCCGGGCTATGTGCGCACAGCGTTCGGCGCCAACGCTCTTAAAGGCGAAGAACAAAAGCAGGTGCGGCCTGCCCAAGTTAGAGGAGTCACAGCCGAGCGCGTTGCCAAGGCGGTGCTTCGAGGCTACTTGAAACATAAGCGTGAAGTCGTTGTCCCTTGGACGATGCATCCGGTGATTAAGCTGTATCAGCTTTTTCCAGGATTGGTGGAATGGTCGATGGTGAAGATGACGCGTCAGCGTGGCTAAGGCGCCGCAACAGGCTTTGCCATCCGGAGCGAAAGCGAGAGATCTGCAGCCTCTTGCAATTTAAAAACTGCAGATTCCTCGTCGCTTTCGCTCCTCGGAATGACACGGTCAAATGGGTGGGCAGCGTGACCCGTTACGAAGCTTTCAGCTCCTCCAGCATCGTTGTCATTTCCGACTGCGCATGAGTATTCCCGGTGCGCCGGGCGGACGAGATTCCCTCCACCAACATTTTCTTGGCTTCATCCACTCGATTCGCACTAACCAGGGCCTGGGCGGCCATAAAGTATCCGGCCGTGTAATCGGGATGAGTGGAGAGCAACTTCGCAAATTCCTCGAGCGCGCGTTCCACTTCGCCCGCTTTCGAGTGCTCCATGGCGAGGCCGTAACGCGCGAAGGCATCATTTGGGTTCTGCGAGAGAATTTCGTTCAACATTGCCAGTCGGTCCATAGGATCAGCTCTGAACAATTAGCATTTGGCTTCCAGCGCTCACGCTCAGCCCACGCCGTATGTAAGGTTACTACAAGGCTGACGCCGACTCGTTCAGACGAATTAGCTTCCACACTAGCGATCTATTTCATTGCTGAGTACAATGGGCCTTCATCCTTCAACAGGAGTATTTCCCGGGTGGCCTGTCCGTTTTTCATGCCAACGAGCAAGCTGGAAGATGGCGGATGGCTTCATCCTTCGCGGCTACCTTTGGGTGGCGGATGGAGTGGCCACTGCTGCGCGCCGGGCCATGAGGGCGCGGAACCGACGAATCATGAACTGCGGGAGCTTTGCAATCTGGGTTACGCCGCGGGCTGTTCGCGGCTACCCCAAGAACGCGCTTGCGACGCGGTGAGGTTTTCGATCTCTCGCGACCAGGGTGCGCTGCTACAGCTTTGGTTCATATGCGAATCAGGACATCGTCCTGCGAGTCACGGAACCCTGGAATATGACCTCTCGGTTGGTCAGTGGATCTCCTCGCATCCTGATTTGCGCATTCAGAAAATGGCAGAGTGTTACTTGCAATCGTACTTACTGCGTAGGATCCAGCCCGCGCCTGCGAGTTGCGGTTCGAACCCAATTACGTGAAACCAAACCCCATGAACCAGATCGATGATGTGAGGCAACCGCGGCCGGTGCGGGATTCGCAGTCCGAGATGTCAGAGATTGTTCTGCCCAATGATGCCAATCCGCTCGGCGCTCTGTTGGGCGGACGCCTCATGCACTGGATTGACCTGGCCGGCGCCATGGCCGCGCATCGCCATGCGCGCAACTATGTGGTCACAGCGGCAATTGATCACATGGATTTTTGGGTTCCCGTGCATGTCGGGGATCTTGTAATTCTGCGCTCCTCGGTGAATCGTGTATTCCGCACTTCGATGGAGGTAGGAGTAAAGGTCTGGGTAGAAAACTATATCGCGGACGACTGCCATCACGTGGGGTCAGCGTACTTGACGTTCGTGGCTATCGACGCCGGCGGCCGCCACGTCGAGGTACCCGCGGTCATCCCTGAGACCGACGATCAGCGGCGGCGCTATGAAGATGCCGGACGGCGCCGGGAGATCCGCCGGGCCGAACGGGAGCGCCGTCGCAGTAACGTGCGCTAGTAGGGACGTTGTCTCTACAAAGTTTTTGTCCATGTAGAGACGCAGCTTGCTGCGTCTTTCTTTGCTAAACACTAACTTCGAATGAATTCTCGTCTGAAAGGCAAGATCGCCATCGTCACGGGAGCGGGCAGCGGCATAGGACGCGCCTGCGCTCTAGCTCTGGCACACAATGGCGCAAAGATGGCACTGGTTGGCCGGCGCAAAACTCTTCTTGAACAGGTTGCTGGTGAAATTGGCGACTCAGCTCTTGTGATCGCGGCCGATATCTCGAAGAGAGACGAACTCGCCAGTGTCGTCGAGCACACGGTGGCGCGTTTCGGCGGCCTGAATGTTTTGCTGAATAACGCCGGAGTGCTTCACATCGGAACCGCTGAGCAGATCACCGAAGAACAGTGGGACGAAACGTTTAATGTCAACGTTCGCGCCGTTTGGCTGCTCTCTCGCTCCGTGCTTCCCGAGATGCGAAAGGCTGGAGGCGGTTCCATTATCAATGTGGCTTCAGTTCTTGGAATTAACGGAGCGCGCAACCGGGCTTCGTATGCGCCCTCAAAAGGCGCAGTCGTTCTGCTTACGAAATGCATGGCCATCGACTACGGACAGGAGCACATTCGGGTGAATGCAATCTGCCCTTCCTTCGTCGAAACTGATCTTACTGCTGCCGTCATCAGCCAGGCACCTGACCCGAAGCTGGTTCGGTCGGAACGAATTGCTGTGCATCCCATTGGCCGCCTCGGCCAACCGGAAGATGTCGCTGGACTTGCCGTCTATCTTGCCAGTAACGAGTCTTCGTGGGTGACGGGCGCGGTATTCCCAGTCGACGGAGGGTATCTGGCCGTATGAGTTTAGGGGAACTCTGCTCTGGAAACTTTCCGGTCTCCCCGGTAGTCTAATTGTTAAAGGGGATCTGTTGATTCCAGGTTATTCCGTCTTCGTGAAGTTTTCTAAACTTTTTCCGGTTCTCGTGCTTATTGTGTGCCTGGCTGGGATTGCCTTGGCCAAGGAGTCGGCTTCATCTGTCTCCGTTCTTCCCACGCAGTTTGGTGGTTGGCAGGCCTCGGGTTCGTCGCGAACCAGCGCTGATCCTGCGGTTGCCGATCCCGTCAATGCCGCGGTTCTCAAAGAATATGGCTTTACCAGCTTCGAATCCGCTACCTATACCCGCGATGACGGGCGCAAACTTACCCTGAAGACTGCCCGCTTCGGCGATGCCAGCGGCGCCTATGGTGCGTATACCTTCTACAAGACGCCCGCGATGCTGATCGAGAAGATTGGGGATGGAGCCGCTTCGATGAACGAGCGCGTGCTTTTTTATCGGGGCAACATCCTGGTGGACGCCGTCTTTCAAAAGCTTTCGGCGATGTCAGCGGCCGAGTTGCGGGAACTGGCGCAGGGTCTTCCGCTGCCTCCCGGCAATACACGCAATCTGCCCGGACTGCCGGTTTATCTACCCCCGCAATCCTACGTAAAGAACACTGCGAAATATGTGGTCGGGCCCGCTGCGCTGCAAAACGTGGAGGCTCCGATTCCAGCCGAGTTGGTCGACTTCAACGCCGGAGCTGAGGTGGTTGTTGGGAATTACAACAGCTCTGGCGGCGAAGCTACCTTG
Source organism: Terriglobales bacterium (assembly GCA_035567135.1). GTDB lineage: Bacteria > Acidobacteriota > Terriglobia > Terriglobales > Acidobacteriaceae > JABDBE01. The sequence goes on along the minus strand of DATMQI010000201.1, from coordinate 96,281 downwards.
ATGTTGATCTCTTATCCCACTCCGCAGATTGCAGCCGACCATCTCCGGCGCATCGATGCCGCGCGCGGGCAGGGATCACAGTCAGGGAATGGCTCGCCTGCAGCGAATGCGAGTGTCGTTCTTCCAACACCAATCTTTGACAAACGCACGGGGCCGATTGTCGTGGTGGCAGTTGGTCCGCTCTCGCAAGCGGAAGGCAAGTCGTTGCTGGCGTCGGTAAATTACGACGCCAACATCACCTGGAACGAAAATACACACTTCACTAAGCGAGACAATCTGGCAAATCTTTTGGTGAACGTGATTATTCTCTGTTTCATCATTATTGGCTTCGCTCTGGTCGCAGGAGTAGCCTTTGGCGGCATTCGCATCCTCGCCAGGAGGCTATTTCCGGAACGTGTGTTTGACCGGGCAGAAAACCGGGAATTCATCTCCCTGCACCTTTCGGAAAAGCCACCGGAAGCCTGAATAACCTGTAACTTATTCAGTTAAAAATAGTTAGTCACTCTTGCGGGAAAATCTGTCTCACAATGAGCAAGTGCGGACGACTATTAACCTATTTTCTAAATCGTTGAAATCAAAGATGTTTATTTCCTAGATATTTCTTGACACCCCCCTTTTTCGGCTCATAAGATTTCGCCAGAAAGTTTTGACGGTTTGATCTCCGTTAGAACTATTCTCCCTTGAAAGAAAAGGCCGCCCAAGTTGCCGGGTGGCCTTTTCGTTTGCTCACCTCATTCCAGCAACTTTTTCATGCAGTACCGTATTGTTGGAACGGCAACGCGACACGGTTCGTATCTTCTGCAGGCGAGAGCGAAAGCTTCGGGAGGAACTCATGTTTTGCGATAAATGCGGCTCGGGCTTGCAGGCGGATCAGAGTTTTTGTAGCCGGTGCGGAAAAGAAGTGACGCGATTGATGGTGGGATTCCCGCAGCGCAATCGAGTGCGAGAACATATTCGACTCCTCGGAATCCTTTGGCTGGGACTGTCCGCGCTTGACGGCTTGATGGGAGTCGCCTGCTACATCGTCGCCAACACTGTTTTCAACATGGGGACATATCCGGAAAGGCCCGCGTTCCTTCATCCACTGCTGAGCCTCATCGCAACGCTCATGGTGGTGAAAGCCTTCGCGGGATTCATCACCGGATGGGCCTTGCTCCGCCGTGAACCGTGGGCACGCATGATCGCCGTTGTGCTTGCGTTTCCTTCTCTATTCTTCAATGTTCCCTTCGGTACCGCCCTCGGCATCTACACTCTTTGGGTTCTTCTGCCAGCCGAGTCCGACGAAGAGTATGAGAAGGAAACGCGAACCGCCAGTGCAATTTGAGTCCGGGAGTCTCCTACTTTTCTCATTTTCTTCAAAGGCGCAATCCACACTGTAGCGCTGTGCGTCATTACAGGCGAACTCGGCTCCAGGTGAATTAAGTCACCGCGACAACGAACACCATCGGCTTACGGTTTACGAAGCTTTACTCCAAACTGACAGAATCTTTACGAGACTCCTCGCAAGGGGTGAGGACCTTTCTCGTTCGTCTAATGTGCGCAGCGATCAAGCTTGCAAACCAAGCTTGCAAACCAAGATAGGAGTGAGGTCATGGTGAATCATGGAACAGTATTTTACGTCGACGATAATCCCAAGTCGCGACGACTTTTGACGAGTGTGATCAGAAGTTGCGACTTCGAAGTCGTCGGTACTGGAGATCCACTCGAGGCGTTGTCACGAATCAGGAAGACCGCTTTCGATTTGGCCTTGCTCGATTACCAGATGCCACATTTGACGGGCGCGCAGCTAGCCCAAAATATCAAGAGCGCGAAACCTAATATTCCCATAGTGTTAATCTCCGGTTTCTCGGCACTGCCGCCCTTTGAATTGATCTACGTCGATGCTCACCTGGGGCGCGGAGCAACTCTGGACGAACTACTAGACACCATGGACAGCTTGATGCGCTCGAGATACGTCTTTGCCGAAAAAAGCGTTCGTCGCAGCGACTGGAGCGCGCTGACATGAATAACGGCAATTGATATATTGAGTCTTCTGATTTCTCTGTGGCTCTCTGGTGACCGGGACGGCGAATGGAATGCGGTAACGTACCTATGCATGCAGAGTCTTCGCGATTCGCTCACTGGCGTGACCGCCTCGGTTCGTCATCGGACAGTTCGCCAGGAATTATGAGGGCAAAATCACATGAGTGAATGTGAGGCTACTCATTTTGCTGCGCCCGCATCTGATCCTTCGCAATAGAAATCGTTGTTTTCGGAGGAAACTATGTCGAAAGGATTCAGGGAACTGTACGTCGATGAACTGAAAGATCTTTATAGCGCAGAAAATCAACTAGTCAAAGCGTTGCCCAAGATGGCCAAAGCAGCGTCGTCGGATGAGCTTCGCCAGGGATTCGAAGAACATCTCGAACAGACGCGAGGCCATGTGCAACGCCTGGAGAAAATATTCCAGGCCTTAGGGGAAAACCCTAGGGGCAAGAAGTGCAAGGGCATGGAAGGTTTGGTTGAGGAAGGCGCGGAAGTGATGGGAGAGGATTTTGAAGGCAGTCTGATGGACGCCGCGCTCATCGGCGCCGCCCAACGAGTCGAGCACTACGAAATTGCCGGATACGGAACCGTTTGCGCCTTCGCCAAGGAACTTGGAGAGACCGAACAGGCCGCTTTGCTCACCGAAACTCTTGAAGAAGAAAAACAAACGGATGAGAAGCTCACCGAACTCGCGCAGCAGATCAACGCACAAGCCAACGAAGAAGGGACAAGAGAGGAGGCGCCCGGCAAGAAGAAGTCCAGGCGAGCCGCGTAGTTCGTAAACCAAATGGGATGAGCGCCCTGAGCGCGACTAGCTCAGGGCGTTTTTGTTTGGCGTGCCTCAGGCCCGTTGGATTCGCGTCTTGGGTTCTTCTGTATCGCTAATTAGTCAGCAGGCGGGACCAAGTGATCCTGCTCGCGAACTATGCCACGGTCCGTCCGGAGGAGACGGGGTTCGATTCTATTCTGAACTGTGAGTATAAGGAGAACACGTGAAGTCTGGGACCACGCATTGTGGTTGAGTCAAAGCTCCTAGGTTGATCGGAAGAACCAAGTCATGCCCCAAGAGTAGAAGGCGATAATGATCAGAATGTTTACGGGCATGCCCAAGACGATGTAGAGCACGGGCATGAACAGAACCGTTTTTTGCAGAAACAGAGCTTGCAGGAGGACCTGGAGAGGCAAAAATAGCGCCAGGTGAGTCATGGTAATGGCCGTCAGGAAGACCTTCTTCAGCAGACCGAAATCGAAAATGTAATAAGTCAATCCGAATAACAGCGGAACGGTAGAGATCAATGCGATTCCGGCTGAGACGAGCCCTTCGAGATAGCTCGCGGGAGTGTGAGGAAAGCGTGCCGGTAGAAGGGCGAAATACAATAACGCCGTCGCCGGTACCAGCAAGATTCCACGCAGCAGATACATAAAGGGAATCAGCCTGCTGGGCAAAAGAAAAGTAGCCCCAAAGATTGCCAACGTTACTCCAACGCATAGCCACCAGATTTGCGAGCTGGGCAGCACGGGTTCCATGCGAAGGTAGGGGATATCGAAGCGGAGGAAAGGGGTCAGGTGATGTTCGGCCACAGCCAGTTCAGCGTGCAAAGGTAACAAGCGAATTCCCAACGCCAGAATGCGATTCCAGAAGTGGCAAACTTTCGGCAGAAATATCAACCAGACGCACGTAAAGAACACGAAAAGAGAGATGGCGACAACCAGATTCATGGGACCGAGCCGGAAGTGGGCGAGGGCGCGGTGCATGGAAATAACACCGCCGCGATGTCCGCGAGTGCGGACAGGATCCGCCAACTTCGGGACTTTGTGTCCCGTGGCAGACTTCTCGCGACGCTCAAAATTGCCGGAAGAATCCAAAGCTAGCTCCGCCTCTGGTGTAGAAAGGGCTGTGGTATGAGTCCCCAACTAGATTTACGCCCCAGCTCTCACCAACCCACTGGCGCCACGTAACGGTTAATGTCTGACTCTGGAAATCGGTGAGGGAAACACTCGGGCCGACGAGTTGATATGCCTCCACTCCAAAGCCAGCACGAAGCGTGAGGTAATGCCGTTGGTTTCGTCCCTGGGTCAAGGCCACAAAACCCGCCGGCGAGAACACCGACCCTGGATTGCTGATGTTGAAGCGGATTCCTTCTTCGAGAATCCAGGGCGTGGTGAAGTAATAAGTGCTGCCTGCGAAGAAACTATGATCGCGGTGAACGTCCTTGGCCGCGTAGTAACCGAAACCGAATGTCGTAATCAACTGCTTATGAGGCATCCACTTCTTGTTGATGAATGCATCCCCGCGGAAACGCGGCCAGAAAAAGCCACCGATACTCGAACCTGCGGTCAGCGAGCCGTACCAGTCCGGATTGAAGTTATAGGTATCTCCCGCAGCCGCGTACACGCCAGCGTCTCCGAATTCGTGCTGACCATTGACCTCGGCATTCCAAGTGTTTTTTCCCTGCGTTATCACGCCACGAGCGTATCCACCTGTCCAGTGGCCGAAGCCGTTGGTTAGACCTAAATAGTCGCTGCCGGCTTCTATATAGTTGGTTAACTGCTTCGGGCCATTTTGCGGCAGGACGCCGGCGCCGGACTGCTCCGATGAAGCTTGCTCAGGAGTGGCTGTTGCAAGGTTGGCACCTGTCAGAAGCGCGCTGTCCTGAGCCCTTGAACCCGGCACAATGGCGAGACTCAAGAGCAGTGCAGTCATTGCCAATCGGCGTCGTTGCTGTCGAATGATCGTCATTTGGTGAGCGTCTCCATTTCGAATCGGAGATCTCGTCCCGCTCCGGCGATGATCATCCAACTGTCGTTAGCGCGGACCACCCTGGCAGAGCCCTCGACAATTTTCGGTTGAGCAAACCTGCTGGCTGAAACCTTCCAAGTCTCGTGATCAAGGGATTGAGGATGAGTGGCATAAACCGTGATAAGGCCGCCGTTGTCCGTCACTTTCCACTTGACCTGCTTGCGGGAATTCAGGAAGTTGGCCAGTTCGGTCATTGTGTACCAGCGAAATCGTCCATCGGTTTTCAAACGTGCTGTTTGTTCGAGCCACCGGTCCACCAAGTCGTGATATTGCAGAATTCCGGGAGGATGAAAATACACCAGTCTCACTGAACCTTGGTCAGCCGTAAATTCCGTGATGGCTGCAAGCCAGCGCGAGATCTCGGCGTTGGAATAGCCTTCCGTGCTCAACTCCTCGAAACCTGCAGCTCGATCCAGATGCAAGATGGGAAAAGCCCAGACGTTGCGGGCTTCGCGCTCGCCATTGCGATAACCCTGAGTCGGCCCCATTCCCGTATCGCCAGTAAAGTAATAAGCGACGAAACCGTGCGCCTCGAGCCAGTGTGTGACCCATGGCGGCTGATTTCCATTCGGAGCCGAATATTCGGCAACTGGTTTTCCGGTTGCCCGCTGCAGCGCAGTCTTGTTGAGCGCGAGGTATTGTTCGAGGTCTTTCGCATTGTCGGTTTCGACGTGCGCAGAAAAGTAGTCGTGAATCCACCCGCCGTGGCTGCCGATTTCATAACCGAGGCCAAGGTATTTGCGAATCAGATCCTGGCTGACGGGGTTGTGATCAACGTCGAAGCCCTTCCTGTCGCCAACTTTTCCGGCATCGGGCCCAGCTGTGATGTGAACCGAGTACGGTCCCTGTTGCAGCAAGGTCCATGAACTCATCTCCTGAAGCGGCTTGATGGCGGCATTGGAATCAATGTGCCAGTTCAGCACCAGGCCCCCCACTCCATCCGGGACGGGCATTAAGTAAGGTAACGACAACGCATGGCTCGCGAAGTACTTCAGAAAGACGTGCAGCATCAATCCGTCAGTGCTGCCTTTCAGATATCCGAGAGGCAGATTCACAAACAGGACCGATCCTTTCTGATAGGACTGCTGGCCGGCCACCAATCCATTCTCGGAGCGAAATATAACCTCACCTGCGTAGTGGCCCGATGTTACAAAGCTGGGATACTGCAGATCGCCATATTTATAGCGCCTGAGCTCGACTTCGAAAGTTTCGCCGGAAGGAATAGGTGGGCCACTCTTGAGATCGGCGGCACTGGTTTCCGCATGAAAGGGATAGTATTTGCCAGGGGGTATTCCCAGATCACTCACAACTGCGTTGGTGCTGGTAATCTTGCTCCACTGGATCGTCTTATCTCCAAGCTTGTCATATAGAGCGTATTCCACGCCCGCCAGATCAGACAGCCGTGAACGACTGGCGGCAAAGGCGCCATTCAGCGCGAACGTGCCGGCATCATAGACCAGCATGAGTCTTCCACCGTCAGCCACGAAACGATGCAGAGTGGCGATGAAGAGATCGCTCGCCTGCTGATGGACGGAATCGGGCAGAATGACTCCCGCACATTTGGACTCTCCCCACAAAGGACGGAGGAATTCAGAGTCATGAACCGGGATTACATGAAGTCCCTCTTCACTGCCCGCATCGAGCCACATGGTGACTTTCGGGTTGGTGAAGCTGACACCGTCGGGCACCAACAACAGCAGTCGGTCGGCACTCGAGCGAAAGCGGTCGTGCGTCGCCCAAGACCAGGCGATCAAGGCCAGAAGAACGACGCCGATGGTTGCAGCGATGGTAGAGCGACGCTTCATGGGGTAGCCACCACTTCACCATCTTCACGGGCCCACAACGTGCCAAACACTACTACGGCCTCCTCAACCTCGATCCGGGGAGCGCTGACGGTTGTAGGGAGGCTCAGAGTGCCGCAGCGAGTTCCGCTGCCGATGGCTAGTTCGCGTTCAGCAACCACCGGTCCATGGACCGCGCAGTTTGGACCAATGCGCAGTTTTCGTGCGCTTATCAGACTGCCTTCCACCGAGACGCCGTCGTCCAGCACCATGTCCTGAGTGCTTTTCACGCTGCCGCGGATTCGCGCACCGGAGCGAATGTGCAGATTGCCCCGGATTACCATGTTGCCGCTGATGACCTCGCCGGCCCGAACCTCGAAGTCGCCGTCATGAAAAAAACGCTCAACTGGCGCCGATTTTGAACTCGAGGAGTCTGGCAAGTTGGCGTTTCCGTTGATGGCCACGTTCCCAATTTCAATCCGAGGAGCGTTTAGCCGCAGAAAACCGCAATCGGCGCGGAGCCGTATAAGCGAGTCCGACGAAATGCGTCCGTAGAGCCTGCAACCGGCGTCGGCAGTGAAGTCCCCCACAGCATGAACCCAACGGGTCACACGGCTCGAAGCGCCCAGGTGAACATTTGTTTCTCCGAGGATCGCCCGGTAACTGTTCTTGTCTCCACCAATGAATTGGGCGCCGGCATAGATATCCCTGGAAAACGTCCCGCTAGGGGGCACGACAAGGTCAACGCCTGCCGCCATCATCACGGGATGAGTAGCGTCTCGCTGCTGGAGCGCCAGCATCAGCGGTTCGTCGGCTCGGCCCAGCACAACGTATTCTTCGCCGTCTGGAAGTGCGCCGCTGGCTGAGATTCCGTCGGCCACGCAACGCTGCAGGATGGGCTGGAGTCCTTTGATATAGTCGCGAAAGCTGCTGGCAAAATGGCGGATTTCCCCGGCGTTCTGTTGAACCACGTTCAGCGGCCGCGCGTCCGACTTGCGGCGCAGTTCCCAAAAAGCGGGGATCAGAGGCAGCATCAACATCATGCTCACCATCAGGATCAGAGCAGCCACTGCGAGATAAGGATTCACAAGACCTTCCGAAAGCGCTCGGTCTTATCCCAGTGGAACTCGGCTCCGGTCACCAGATCACTTATTTGGGACGCGGCGGCGCGAGAGACAGAGAAGATGCTGACTGCAAATCCCAGAATGAGGAAGGGGAGCAGGCAGATTCGTTTGCGCGTCCCATCCAACCGGGCGGCGGCTGCGATTTCGAAAAAAGCGGCAAGATTGCCCAGCGCAGCGTAGGCGGTTAAGGAGAGCAGGGCGATCACACCATGCAGGGGAGCTATGCCTTGATAGAAGACAGCCAGCGCCAGTGCCCAGCCGACTAACGTGACCGGAGCCATCGCGTAGACTCCCAGCAGCAATGTCCCATCAATCCGTTCGCGCAGGGTGGCGCGATTTTTCCCTAGCAGCAGGTGCAGGCCGTAAGTCATCATGGCCTGGTTGTGGCCTTTGGCCCAACGCATGATCTGCCGGATGCGCACCGGCCAAACTTCGGGGACTTCCTCGTAGCACTCAGACCGATTCTGGTACACGGTTTTCCAGCCATTCAGCAGGAGGCGATAAGTCAAATCCGTGTCTTCCGTAAGTGAATTCTCATTCCATCCGCCAATTTCGCGCAGAGCACTCAACCTGACACCCGCCACCGTGCCGCCATGTTGGGGCACTAGACGGAGGTTCATGCGCGCCTGCTGGTCCACCTGGTAGCCGCCCGACCGCTCTAGATCGAGCAGTCGTGTGAGTAAATTTGTCCCCGCATTCAGCGGCACTACCCGTCCCATGACGCCACCGACTTCGAGATCAAAGAACGGCGCCACCAGTTGCTTAATCAGCCCCGCTCCCGGAATGTAGTCCGCATCGAAAATCAGGATGACCTCGGTGCTCACTAGTCTCATCGCATCTTTCAGCGCCGCAGCCTTGCCGCCCTTTCCCCCAACGCGATGGAATGGCTGAATGCGTCCGGGAAAACCTTCCACGAACTTGTCGATAATCTCTCGCGTCCGGTCGGTGGAACGGTCGTTGACCGGGATCACGATCATTTTGTCTGCGGGATATTTGACCGTCATCAAAGCCTCGAGGATGTTCGCGACAACTTTTTCCTCGTTGTGCGCGGCTACCAGCACGGTAACCGGGGGCCAGTCGGCTGTGTCGATGTCGATGTAAGGGTGCCTCTGGAAGCCGAAAAGCCGATTCAGCGTGAACCAGTAATGGCGGCCGGTGTAGACACAGATGACGAAAACAATGATGTAGAGAACATAAATCATGGCGCGCAACCACAACCCGCACGCAGGTTTTGTGTGGTCACTCCTTACCTGCCGCAGCGGCTTTGCGTGCACTCTCCTCAGCGTCGCTTTTCCGGCGGCGCGGCTGCGGCCTAGGCGCCAGTTTGAACTGCTTGGTAGCCTCTAACAGCGGAGTCTTCTTCTGATACCAGCGAGCCACAGCCTCGACGATCCGCTCCGAACTGTGACCGTCTCCGTAGGGATTCTCGCCCTCGGACATGTCCTGATACGCTTCCGCATCATTCAGCAGGTGGCTGGTCTCGTTGACGATTCCCTCGCGTGACATGCCGATGATTTTGGCCATGCCAAACTGCGAAGCCTCGGGACGCTCCGTGAGCTTGCGCAAAACCAGCACCGGTTTTCCAAAAGTTGGCGCCTCCTCCTGAATGCCGCCGGAATCAGTCAACACCAGAAAACACCGCCGCAGCAGGCTGACGAAAGTGATGTAGTCGAGCGGTTCGGTGAGGTGAATTCTGTCCGTATTCTGCAGCAGCGCATTCACTGTGCTGCGCACATTGGGATTCATGTGCACGGGATAGATGACGCGAATGTCGGGATGCTGCTTGACCAGATCCTTAAGCGCCAGGCACATGTTTTCCTGATCTAAGCCTAAGGATTCCCGCCGATGAGAGGTAACCAGCACCAGCCGGGAATTGTCGTCCGGGATACCTGCAAGGGGAGTGTTTTCCCAGGAATGCGGCAGTGTGCTGAGTGCGCGCAAGGTGTCAATCACCGTGTTGCCTGTGACAACGATTTTCTCGTCAGGCACGCCCTCTGCCAGCAGGTTGTCCCGCGACAAAGCGGTGGGCGCGAAGTGGATTTCGGTCAGCACGGAAGCCAGCCGTCGGTTGGCCTCTTCCGGGAACGGGTTATAGATGTCATGACTCCGCAGGCCCGCCTCGATATGACCCACGGCAATTTTGCAGTAGTAAGCCGCCAGCGCCGACGCAAAAGCGGTGGTGGTGTCGCCTTGCACCAGCACCATGTTGGGCTGAAAGCGGTGGCACGCATTCTCTACCGTGTCCAGCACGCGCCCGGTCAGGGAGTTGAGCGTCTGGTTAGGGCGCATTACATCGAGATCAAAGTCTGGCTTGATTTTGAAATATTGCAGGGCATGGTCGAGCATGGTGCGATGCTGACCGGTGTGCACAACCGCAGTCTCAAACTCTTCCGAGCGCTGCCGCAATGCGTGAATCACCAGCGCCAATTTGATTGCTTCCGGCCTGGTGCCGAGGACTGCGATAATCCGACACTTCATGAAGATAGCTCGTGATTGCTAGAATCCACCCTCCAAAGCTTCTGGAAACCGGTTCCGGCACAAATTTGAAGACAACATTTGCCGTCCACTGATGAACTTCTAATCTTCTATTACATAGCTGGTTCGCGAAAGATTACGAAAGTCACCGAAGCTGGGAGGGCTCACCATTCTCACGGCACAATGCGACCATAGCCGCCACACGCAATGACGCCAGCGCATTCTTAAACCCAAACTCAATGGTCAGGCACTACCCACGAAAGGAAACAAATGAACAGCCCACCGCAGAATTAGAAAAATTGAACCAACTAAGAGCCAACATAATCCATAAGACTTCACCGTCTGGTAAATACCTGGGATCCCCAAATAAAATTAAGTGAGAGGAGGCATGTTATGGCAGAGATCGAGCATTATGAGGTCCTCATCATTGGGAGTGGCGAAGCCGGGAAGTACACGGCGTGGACCATGGCGAAGGCGGGGCATCGTACAGCAGTTGTCGAGCGCAAGCTGATTGGCGGCTCATGCCCCAACATCGCTTGCCTGCCGAGCAAGAACATTATTCGTAGTGCCAAGGTTGCGTCTTTTGCAAAGCGCGCGGAGGAGTTCGGACTTGAAATAGGATCACCAGTGACGAACATGGCGGGCGTCCAGCGCCGCAAGCGAAAGATGGTTGCGGATTTGATCCAAGCTCATCTCGACCGCTACAAGGCTAGCGGAGCGGAGTTGGTTATGGGCACTGCCCGATTCGTAGGTCCAAGAATGGTTGAGGTTTCGCTCAATGCCGGAGGCTCAAGGGTGATTGCGGGCGACCGGGTATTTCTCAACCTGGGAACTCGAGCGGTGATTCCGGATGTACCCGGACTTGCGGAGTCCGAACCGATGACTCACGTCGAAGCGCTCGACTTGGACCGGCTGCCAGATCATCTCGTCGTCGTAGGTGGCGGTTACGTTGGTCTCGAACTGTCGCAGGCGATGCGACGCTTCGGTTCCCGGGTGACGGTGATCGAGAGGGGCCGTCAGTTGGTCAGCAAAGAAGACAGCGACGCGGCAGGCGCGCTTCTAGAGTTATTTCGTGATGAGGAAATTGACGTATCGCTCGCTACAGAAATCCGCAAGGTCGAAGGGCGTTCCGGTCAGCAGATTCGAGTCCACGTGGCAGACGCCAAGGGCGAGCGGGTTGTCGAAGGGACCGACATCTTAGTGGCTACTGGCCGAACTCCGAACACCCACGGAATGGGCCTCGATCAGGCGGGCGTGGAGTTGGATGAACGCGGATATATAAAGGTCAACCAGCGGCTTGAGACGACCGCTCCAAACGTATGGGCCCTCGGTGAATGTGCCGGCAGCCCACAGTTTACGCACGTTGCGTTCGACGATTTTCGTATTGTGCGGGACAACTTGAATGGAGGAAATCGCACAACGAAAGACCGGCTAATTCCGTTCTGCATTTTCACTGACCCCGAACTCGCGCGGGTTGGGTTGAACGAAACAGAGGCAAAGGGCCGTGGCATTGAATATCGCGTGGCCGCTATGCCGATGGCTGCCGTGCTGCGCGCCAAGACTCTATCCGAAACTCGAGGTTTTCTAAAAATGCTGATCGACACGCACAGCGATCGGATTCTCGGATTCACAGTATTTGGCGTCGAAGCAAGTGAACTGATGGCGACGGTTCAAACTGCAATGTTAGGAGAGTTGCCGTATACGGCGCTGCGCGATGCCATCTTCACCCATCCCACCGTGGCCGAAGGATTGACTGTGCTGCTGGCAAGTGTCCCTGCAAAGGAGACGCGACGGGCTGCTTGAGGGCGCTGGGCATGTTGAGTCCCATAGATTTCGGGTGGGCGAACTCATATCGATTCCGTCTTGGCTAACTCGTCACCCCGGGTCGATGCGGTTCAGTTCAGCGTTCGGGGATCGCGTGTTGTTCCTCGAAGCAGGATTCGAGATTCTTCAGGTCTACTGGGACGCGGGCCTGTGAGCCTTCTGGTCCAGCTCTCAGATATTGGACCGGCCATGAAACTGGCTGGCCTAGTTCACGAGCTGCGCGCAGAGGCCAATATGGATCTCGCAGAAATTCGCGGGCGATAATGACTGCGTCGGCCTGTCCGGTAATGACAATGTGCTCGGCCTGAATGGGAGATGTAATCATTCCGACCGCACCGGTGAGGATGTTGGCTTCGCGGCGAATCTGCTCCGCAAACTGGGTTTGATAACCCGGACCGGCTGGAATCTTCGCATACGGTACATTACCGCCAGAGGAGCAATCGATCAGGTCTGCGCCAAGTTGCTTCAATTGGCGTGCGAGTTCAACCGACTGCTGAATATCCCAGCCGCCATCGACCCAATCAGTCGCTGAAATCCGTACGAACAGCGGTGCGCGCTCTGGCCATGCACCTCGAACGGCTGTAACAATATCTCGCAAGATTCGAGTGCGATTCTCAAATGAGCCTCCGTAGGCGTCGGTTCTTCGATTGCTAAGAGGCGACAGAAATTCATGAATCAGATATCCATGAGCCGCGTGAATCTCAACCACACGGAAGCCGGCTTCGCACGCACGGCGCGCCGCGGCGGCAAAAGCAGAAACGATGTTCTTAATACTGTCGATAGAGAGTGCCTCCGGCATCGGATAGCGATCTGCGAAAGGCAACGCGCTGGGGGCAACGACATTGTTCCAGCCGCTCTCACTTATGGGGACCGTTCCCTGGCCTTCCCACGGCCGATAGGTGCTGGCTTTGCGACCGGCGTGCGCCAACTGCATCCCAGCCACGCCGCCTTGCATGTGAATAAACTGGACGATCCGAGCCAGGGGCTCAATGTGATTGTCCATCCAGATACCCAAGTCTTGCGGACTGATCCGGCCCTCGGGAAGAACTGCAGTGGCTTCGGTAAACACAAGTCCAGCGCCGCCCACAGCGCGGCTGCTGAGATGCACGAAATGCCAGTCGTTCGCATATCCGTCAATGCTGGAGTACTGGCACATTGGCGAGACAAATACGCGGTTCGCAAATGTAATATCCCGAATCGTCAGCGGATTAAACAAGTGAGTCATAGAATTTTCATTGAACAAATGTTTTTGCGGTTAACTGCAACATTACTGCGGACTCTATAGGCTGATGACGTTTCAGTGAAAAAGATTCTGACTCCTTGCAAAGAAAGGTCGCCGACCTAATGCTGGGATTGAGTGAGATTCCAGCAGGCCCGGGCGATCTCCCAATCCTCCTGGGCGGTGATAAGCAGGATGCGAACTGGGCTGTCGGAGGTGGAGATGTCTTTGTCGGGTGGGGATTGGGCATTTTCTTGGGGGTCGAGTTTCAGGCCCGCGTAAATCAGATTCTTGCAGGCGGCGGCGCGGACTTCCGGGGAGTGTTCTCCGACCCCGGCGGTGAAAATCAGCGCGTCGATTCCGGCTAAGACTGCGATCATGGTTCCAATGCCGGATTGCAGCCGATGAACATAAATATCGAAGGCTAATTGCGCGCGCTCGTTTCCCTTCTTGATTGCGCCCAGGATCTCGCGCATATCTCCCGAGACCCCTGAAATTCCCAACAGCCCTGAGCGCTTGTTTAGAAGGTCGTCGAGTTGTTCTCCGGTGAGATGGCTTTGACGCATCAAGTAAGTAAGGATTCCGGGATCGACCGAGCCCGAACGCGTGCCCATCATCAAGCCTTCCAGCGGTGTGAAACCCATGGTGGTGTCTACACTTCTCCCGTCCAAAATGGCGGCCAACGAACAGCCGTTCCCTAGATGACAACTCACCAACCGCAAAGACTTTGGATCTCGGCGCATTAGGTGCGCCGCGCGGCGGGCACAATATTTGTGATTGATGCCGTGAAAGCCATACCGCCGGATTCCCTGGCCGAACCATTCGAACGGGCCTGGGTAGATCGCTGCCGGGAGCGGCATCTTCTTGTGGAAACCGGTATCAAAAACAGCGACCTGCGGCACTTGGGAGAACAGTTTCTCGACAATTTCCATGCCTTCGAGTTCGGCACGATTGTGGAGGGGGGCGAAGGCTGACACACCGGCTATCGCCGATTTCACCTCCTCAGTAATGAAGACTGGATCTTCGAAGTGTGGACCACCATGCACGACGCGGTGACCCACGACATCTATTTCCGACGGCGACTTTACACATTTTGTTTCGCCCTGCCATAGGGAATTGAGCAAGCGCTCGAGTGCCTGGGATCGAGACGAAACTTGGATCCTGTCTTTCTTTGCGAACTGTCGGCTGCTCTTGATTTCCGCTTCTGCGAATTGACCTTGCCATTCGATCTTCGCTTCCCACAGACAGACAGGCGGATCATCAGGTAGAGCGTCTCCGATTTCATACAGACAGCTTTTCTGGCTGCTGGATCCCGAATTCAACACGAGAACTTTCATATGACTAAGGGTAATCGAGAGTTTTACGCAGACTCAACGACAAAGCCGCAATTCACATTCTGTTCACTCTCCGGGCTTAGAATATTACTTATCACCGCCGCGGGTTTGGCCATCCAAGCGGGGGAGGACTTATGCCATTACCACACAACCTTGAAGCCCAGCCGGCCTCTTCTGAGCAAACACTTTCCGCTGACGAGTTGCGCAAGATCGATGCGTACTGGCGAGCGTGCAACTACCTTTGCGCCGGAATGATTTACCTTCGCGATAACCCTTTGCTCAGGGAACCGCTGCGGCCGGAGCACATCAAGAACCGGTTGCTCGGGCATTGGGGATCCGATCCCGGGCAGACATTTACCTGGGTTCACCTGAATCGGGTCATTCGGAAATACGACTTGGACATGATCTATATTTCGGGGCCGGGGCATGGTGCGCCCGCAATGATTTCTAACTGTTATCTGGAAGGAACGTACTCGGAGGTTTATCCGGAGAAAAGCCTCGACGAAGCTGGGATGCTCAATCTTTTTCGCGCTTTCTCGTTTCCGGGCCAACTCGGAAGCCACTGCACGCCAGAGGTGCCGGGATCGATTCACGAAGGTGGCGAGTTGGGCTACAGCCTGTCGCACGGGTTCGGAGCGGCTTTCGACAATCCCGATCTGATCGTGAGCGTTGTGGTGGGGGACGGAGAAGCGGAGACCGGACCGCTGGCGACTTCGTGGCATTCCAACAAGTTTCTGAACCCGATTCGCGATGGAGCGGTTCTGCCGATTCTTCATTTGAACGGATACAAGATCGCGAATCCCACGCTGCTTGCCCGCATCAGCCCGGATGCGCTCGAGCATCTGTTCAAGGGATATGGATGGAATTCATACGTAGTCGGGGGCGACGAGCCCCACCTCATGCACCAGCAGATGGCCGCTGCTGTCGAGACCTGCGTGCAGGAGATCCACGCGATTCAAGAAAAAGCTCGCGGCTCCGGCAAGCCGGAGTTGCCCACGTGGCCAATGATCATCCTGCGATCGCCGAAAGGTTGGACCGGACCGAAGGAGGTCGATGGTCATAAGGTGGAGAATTTCTGGCGGGCGCATCAGGTACCGGTGCTCGATGTGCAATCGAATCCTGAACACTTGCGAATTGTGGAACAGTGGATGCGGAGCTACAAGCCTGAGGAGTTGTTTGATGAACACGGCACGCTAGTACGCGAGTTGCGCGCTCTACCGCCGACCGGAGGTCACCGCATGAGCGCTAATCCGCATGCTAACGGAGGAAAGCTGCGTCAACCTCTTAGCTTTCCGAACTTCCGAGACTACGCAATTCAGATTGAGAGTCCGGGATCGAAGGAGGTTTCGCCGACCGAGACTCTGGGAAAATTTCTGCGCGACGTGATGCGGCTGAACATGAGCAAATTTAGGGTGTTCAGCCCAGACGAGAATGCCTCCAACCGGCTGCAGGATGTTTATCAGGCAACACCAAAAACTTGGCTGGCAGAAATCAAGCCGGAGGACGCGGACGGAACCGACATCGCTCCGGATGGGCGCGTGATGGAAATGCTGAGCGAACACACGCTCGAAGGCTGGCTAGAGGGCTATCTTCTGACCGGACGCCACGGCCTTTTGAACACGTACGAGGCATTCGTGCACATCATCGACTCGATGTACAACCAGTATGCCAAGTGGCTGGAGAAGTCGAAACTCGAAATCGACTGGAGGGCTCCGATA
This sequence comes from Terriglobales bacterium, assembly GCA_035567135.1. Lineage (GTDB taxonomy): Bacteria > Acidobacteriota > Terriglobia > Terriglobales > Acidobacteriaceae > JABDBE01. The sequence continues at coordinate 79,981 of DATMQI010000201.1, read as the reverse complement.
TCTTCGCTCAACCTGTTGATCAGTTCGCTGGTCTGGCGGCAGGATCACAACGGCTTCACCCACGAGGATCCGGGGTTTCTGGATGTGGTGAGCAACAAGAGCGCGAACATTACTCGCATTTATCTGCCTCCGGATGCGAACTGCCTGCTGAGCGTGGCGGACCATTGTCTGCGCAGCCAGGACTATGTCAACGTGATCGTCGCCGACAAGCAGCCGCATCGTGTCTATCTGGATATTGAGGCCGCGGTTATTCACTGCACGAAGGGCATTGGAATTTGGGAATGGGCCAGCACCGACAACGGAGCCGAGCCCGATGTGGTGGTGGCGAGTGCCGGCGACATTTTGACGGAGGAAGCGTTGGCTGCTGTCGCCATTCTTCGAGAGCATTTTCCTGATCTCAAGATTCGCTTTGTGAATGTGGTTGACTTATACCGGCTTCAACCGGAGTCGGAGCATCCGCACGGTCTTTCCGATCGGGACTTTGACTCGCTGTTCACCAAGAACAAGCCTGTCATTTTCAATTTCCATGGATATCCCTGGCTCATCCACAAGTTCATTTATCGCCGGACGAATCACGACAACATTCACGTGCGCGGGTACAAAGAGAAGGGCAACATCAATACGCCGTTGGAACTCGCGATTCTGAATCAGGTCGATCGCTTTGATCTTGCCATCGACGTCATCGATCGGGTTCCGAGGCTACAAGGCGTCGGCGCGCACCTTAAAGAGTGGCTCAAAGGGCAGATTATCGAGAGCATTGACTACGCCTATGCCGAAGGCGTGGACAAGCCGGAAATTCGGAATTGGAGGTGGCCGTCGGCCCGATAGACGCGGCGTTTTGCCGGATTCGGCTGGCCCCGCCCAATCGATGAAGGCCTTTTTGCTCCGTAGGTTAGCGTGAATTTGGCCTGATTACTCGTTGGCGAATTCCTGCCGTATTTGAGCGCAGCAATCGAATTGCGCGATTCGGAATCTAATGAGTATGCGGGTACGAAAAGGGCTCATCAGGTTCATTCTGGTTTTTCAATCTGTTCTTTTCTTGGCTCATTTTTTTCTTTACGAGACATGGGCATTTTCGCCCGCTGACGGCCAAACTTTGGGGGCGCTTTGGATCAAGTTGGCTCTCGGCTTCTTGTCCGTGAGTTTTGTGGCTGCTTCGGTTCTCGCCTTTCGCTATACCAATCCTGCTCTGCGAGCTTTCTATCGGGCTGCTGCGGTTTGGCTCGGGCTGCTGACTTTTCTTTTCTTCGCGGCTGTTTCCTCGTGGGTCATGTTCGGAGTTGCGCGGCTGTCTGATTGGGGCATGGACTTCCATCGGACGGTGGAAGTGCTGTTTGGTGCGGCATTAGCGGTCGGACTTTATGGGGTTTTTAATGCAAGCTTGACTCGAATTACGCGAACGACCGTGCGGCTGGCGAACTTGCCGGCGGCGTGGCGTGGAAAAAAAGCGGCGCTGATCAGCGATGTCCACCTGGGGCACGTGCGCAATGGTGGATTTCTGCGGCGGATGGTGGCGAAGATTTTGAGGGAGGCTCCCGACGCAATTTTTATTGCTGGCGATTTGTATGATGGCACGGCCATCGACGCGGGGCGGGCAGCAGAACCTTTGAACAGGCTAACCGCGCCAGGCGGCGTATATTTTGTCGCGGGAAATCACGAGCAGTTTGGGGATGACAGTAAATATCTGCGGGCCATCTCTGCCGCCGGGGTACGCGTGCTCAGCAATGAGAAGGTGGAAGTCGACGGTTTGCAGATTGTTGGCGTGCCGTATAAGAACGCGGCGCGGGACCTGCCCTTTGCGGCAGTGCTGAACGGGCTTCGCTTGGATCGCGACCGCGCGAGTATTCTTTTGACACATGCGCCGGATCATCCTGAAATCGCCGAGGCTGCCGGCGTTTCTCTGCAGTTATCCGGACATACGCACCTTGGACAATTCATCCCGTGGAGTTGGATGGCGCGACGAATTTACCGGCAGTTTGTGTACGGATTGAGCCGGATTGGAAAGATGCAGGTTTTTACTTCGAGCGGAGCCGGAACGTGGGGACCGCCGCTGCGCCTGGGATCGAATCCTGAGATTGTCATGCTTGAATTCGAATAGAGCTTGGTCCGTTCCCAGAGTCAGTCCTTTGCGTTTGCTTGCGCTCACTGACTAGGACGGTTTCTCCACGGGCAGACCCGCTTCCATCCACCCCTGCTTGCCTTCCGGGTAATGCGCCACTTTGCTGTAACCCATGGCCGCCAATTCACGGGCGGCGTATTCGCTGGCGTGTCAATGCGCGTTGGTGCAGTAGGTGACGATCTCAGCGTCCTTGTCGGGCAACAAGTGCGGGGCCAGTTCTTTGATTTTGTCTGGCGGAAGGTTCAAGGCACCGGGAAGGTGCGCTTCACGAAAACGTTCTGGGGCAAGGGTCTCGACCAACTTGATTGCGTCCTTGCGGTCTAGTTTCGTCTTTAGGTCTTTGGTGGAAATGGTGCGGTCCATTGTGATCTCCTCGTATTTTTCCTGTTGCGCCGCTCTTGAATCATTCCGCCACGTGAAACCGAATGTCTCTGGCACGCCTATTCCTACGACGTAGGACATCCGCCTAAGACCACAATAACAGCAAAACTGAGTTGCTTGGAACTAGCCTGATTGTTCGGATGCGGCGCGTTGTTCCGGAAGGTCGTGAGCCGGTTTGCGCAACCAGAGCGGTTCACGCGACCAGCGGAGTATTCGTGACGCCCGCTGTACCGAACACGCGCCGATAGCGTTCGATTTCAGAGGGTGGGCCGAGCGCCTTGGCGTCGTTGTCGGAGAGCTTGACCGCCGGGCGGCCTTCGACTGTGGACACCTTACAGATCAGGCTGATGGGAGCAAAGCCGTTGCCGCCGCTGGGATCGCAGTCGCGGAAATCGTTGGTGAGCAGAGTACCCCAGCCTGCGCTGAACCGAACGCGGCGGGCCGGAGTCCACTTGCGGGGATCGCGGAAGTCCGCAGCGTCGTGGAAATCTGCGGAAGTTGTGCCCGCCGTGAGCGCGCCCCCAAAATAGGCATGCAGGCCAAGTATTTCGTCAACGTCCAATGCGTCGGAGGCGATGATGAGTTTGTCCTGCGCCTCTCGTCCGCGTGCTTTCAGCCATGCGATGTATTCGTCTCCGGCCACGAACGGATTTTTACTGTCGATGCGCTGACCGGTCCAGTCCGCAGCCCATGCCGGAGCGCTTTCCAGAAATTGAGTGGTGCCAAAGGTGTCCGGCAGCATGATTCGGAGCGCGCCTTCGTAGGTGTTCTGCCACAGCTCGAGGACGCGGTATTGCGAAGCGTGCAGGGCTTGATCATCCGGAGCCAGTGCGGCGAGAACCATTGGGATCTCATGCGCATTGGTGCCAATCGCCTCGAGATCGTGCTTGTGGGCGAGGAAAGCGTTCGAGGTTCCGATAAAACTGCGGCCGAGATTAGAAGCCATGGCTTCGATTACATATTCCTGCCATAAGAAGCTGTGGCGGCGACGGGTTCCAAAATCTGCGATGCTGAGCCCGGGAACGTCGCGCAGGCGTTCGATCTTACTCCACAGTTTAGTCTTCGCCCGGGCATAGAGAATGTCGAGACCGAATTCGCTCAGTCGCTTCAAATTGGCCCTGGTTCTGAGTTCGTCGATGATTGAGAGCGCATAGAGTTCCCACATCATGGTTTCGGTCCACAAGCCTTCGAAGGAAAGATGGTACTGACCATCTTCCACCGACAGCGAATAATCGGACAGTTTGAAATCACGTTCCAGCCATTCCAGAAACCCTGGCTCGAAAATCCCACGGCGGCCATAGAAGGTGTTACCCGCCAGCCAGACCAGTTCGGATTTTCTGAAGCGAAGTTTTCGAACGTGTTCCAGTTGCTGGGTAAGGTCCTGGATTGCGAACAAATCTGCGAGAGGCACGTTCGAGGAGCGGTTGAAGAGCGAGAAAGAGACGTGCGTCTTCGGGAAATGCTTCCAGACGAACTGCAGCATCAGCAGCTTGTAGAAATCAGTATCGAGCAATGACCGGGTAACCGGGTCGAGTTCCCAGTTGTGGTTGTGTGCCCGCTCAGCGAAGTTAACAATCATCGGGCGATGTCGTCTTCAGAGTCGTTTGCCGAACCTGGTAGCTGCATAGGTTATTGAATCGGAGACGGCGAGAACTGTCAATTCCGAGGCATCTCTCTGGCGTCGGCCAAAAGGCTTCGAGTAGAATGAAGTCACGAAGCTGAATTCCGCGGCATGTGCCGCCTGAACGAGGATGAACCTTTTGGCAACGACCATTACCGCTGGCACGCAGACAGCTCCGCAACTTCCCCATCACAAAGTGAAAATCAAGAAGCCGGGACAGCGGGCTTGCAATGAAAAGAACGAGAAAGGCAAATTCTGCGGTGGGCATTTGAAGCGCTGGTTCTATGCTACCGATGTGCTGGAGCAGGCTTGCGGCGATGTGGAAAAGGCTTGGGGCAGCGACGCCGAGGTCTACCGCTGCGAACATTGCAAGACGCTTTATTTGCCGAATGCCGAAGATCCAGATGGTTTGAATGTGGCTGGATCGGGACGGATTTCGATCTTCGGGCTGACGGTGCCGCCGAAGAAGTGAAAGTCAAAGGCGTTAGCCACAGAGGACACTAAGGTACACAGAAGTGCGTACTGAATGGGTTCCTTTGTGGTACTTCGTGTCCTTTGTGGTGAATGGTTTTTGGTGCGGCTTTGTCATGACGAAATCTTCCGAACTGATTTACGACTGGAACCGGATTCATCCCGCCTCACTGCGGCCGGTAGGCCGTGTTGTGCTCAACGATGAAACTCTGCGCGACGGGTTGCAGTCGCCCTCGGTGCGCGATGCATCCGTCCAGGAAAAAATTCCGATACTCCATCTGATGGAGACCCTGGGCATCAACTCACTCGATCTCGGATTACCCGGAGCGGGGCCGCGCGCGGTGCAACATGTGGAGGCTTTGGCCCGCGAGATCGTCGACCACCGAATGAAGATTCGCGCCAATTGCGCGTGTCGTACCCATCAGAACGACATCCGCCCCATTGCCGATATTGTGCAGCGTACTGGGTTGAGGATCGAAGCCGCGACATTTATTGGATCGAGTCCCATCCGTCGTTACACGGAAAACTGGAGTGACGACTTTCTCCTCGAGACGACGGAGATTGCGGTGAAGTATGCAGTGTCACTTGGGCTCGACGTAATGTACGTGACCGAAGATACGACCCGATGCGATCCGGAGATGGTGAAACGGCTTTACTCGGCGGCGATCAATTGCGGTGCGCGTGCCATTTGCATTTGTGACACGGCCGGACACGCGACCCCGATGGGGACTTTCGCGCTGGTCCAGTTCATTATCAAGGAAGTGGTGAAGCCCTCGGGCGAAAATATTCGCGTGGACTGGCACGGGCATTGCGATCGCGGATTAGCGATTGCCAACTCGATGGCGGCACTGGTCGCGGGCGCCGAGTGCGTGCACGCGACGGCACTCGGAATCGGAGAACGTGTGGGCAACACGCAGATGGACCAAATGCTGGTGAACCTCAAACTCATGGGCATTTCCCCATGGGCGGAGCAGGATCTTACCAGGTTGAAAGAGTATTGCGTGGCGGTGTCGCGGGCTACGGGAGTGCCCATTCCGGCGAATTACCCTGTTGTCGGCGAAGATGCGTTTCGCACGGCGACTGGGGTTCATGCGGCAGCCGTGATCAAAGCTTATAAGAAGAACGATGTTGAACTGGCGAATACGGTGTATTCGGGAGTGCCGTCGCATGTATTCGGCTTGGAACAGGTGATTGATATCGGTCCCATGAGCGGGAAGTCGAACGTGTTGTTCTGGCTCGACCGGCGCGGGATTCCGGCTTCTGACGATATAGTTGAGAGCATTTACCGCCTCGCCAAAACCTCTGACCATACACTCAGCGAGGCGGAAATTTTGGAGTGCGTGGAGCGCGTAGCGCCTCACTGAGTGTGGAGCAAGTTTGAAATGCTGCGCAAGATGTCGCGCCCCCCAACCCAATCTGACTCGCTGATCCGAACAAAGTCTGTTACGACCGCCTGAAGGCTGCATGATTTACACTGGCCCCGTTCCTCCGGAGGGCAGCCCATGCGCCGTGTTCTCGGCCTGATTGTTATTGGATTACTGGTTCTTCCTGCTTTAGCTCAGAGTAAGCACCCCTTTACATTCGAAGACATGATGGCGCTTAAGCGGGTCGGCGAGCCCATTGTTTCTCCTGACGGAAAATGGGTATTGTTCAGCGCGGTTGATGTCAGCCTGGAAGCGAACACCAAGACGCCGCATGTGTGGGTGGTGTCGACGGCTGGCGGCGACCCGCGGAAGATTATTTCTACTCAGGACTCGGACCGGCCGCGGTGGTCGCCCGATGGCAAACGGTTTTTGTTTCTGTCATCGAAAGAAGGTGGATCGCAGATCTGGATTGCTGATTTTGATGGCGCCAAGGGTGCGGTGAGTGGAACCCATAAGCTGACCGCGATCGCCACCGAAACCGATGGTCCCATCTGGTCGCCGGATGGCAAGAACATTGTTTTTATTTCGAATGTCTATCCCGACTGCGCGGATGAAACCTGCAATGCGAAGCGACTGGCAGAAGCGGAAAAATCGAAAGTCAAGGCACTGATTTTTACTCATCTGCTTTATCGACACTGGAATGCGTACAAGGCGGGCAAGCGCAATCATCTTCTGGTCATTGCTGCTGAGGGTGGGACCAGTCGCGACCTCACTCCTGGAGACCACGATGTGCCGCCCTTCAGTTTGGGCGGGCAGGACGACTACGCCTTTTCGCCCGATGGGCAAGAGATTTGCTATAGCTCGAATCATGACGAAGTGGAGGCTACCAGCACCAACAACGATTTGTTTATCGTTTCCGTGAACGGGGGAACGGCGAAGAAGATTACGGACAATCCCGCGAGCGATTCGTCGCCGCTATATTCGCCGGATGGGAAGTTCATTGCGTATCGGGCGCAGTTTCGCCCGGGATACGAGGCGGACCGTTTCCGATTGATGTTGTACAACCGGCGCAGCGGGCACATCCGGAATCTGACGGAGAGTTTCGACCGCTGGGTGGGGACTTATACGTGGGATCCGGATTCGTCGAAGATTTATTTCGTTGCGGAAGATAAGGGTGAGTCGCCGGTTTATTCCATTTCCCTCGATACTGCGGTCATCGGCGGCGATGAGGGGAACGATACGACCGCCCATCTGACAAAAAACAATATCAAGCTGATTGTGCCGGGCTTTAACGATGACCTTGCGGTTACCCACGATGGTAAGAATCTCCTGTTTACCCGCATGTCTGTAAGGTTTCCGAACGAGATCTTCCGGGCTGCATTGTCACAACCTGGAACTGCTGGAGCGACCGCCTTCGAAGCGCAGGAGGTGTGTACCGATTCCAGCGGGAAGATTAAGCCTGAGGGATGCAAGAGTGCGAACATGGAGAAGACTGAGGTCCAACTCACCGACCTCAATCATGCTGTGCTCTCTCGCGTGGCCATGGCTCCGCTCGAAACTTTCTGGTTCACCGGCGCAAGCAACGAAAAAGTCGAGGGCTTTCTGTTAAAGCCGCCGAACTTCGATGCCAGCAAGAAGTATCCCGTGAAATTCATCGTTCATGGCGGGCCCCAGGTTCCTGAAGGCGACGAATGGAGCTACCGCTGGAATCCCGAGATCTTTGCTGCGAACGGCTACGTTGTAATCATGATTAATTTTCATGGCTCGCCCGGCTACGGCCAGAAATTCATCGACGCCATCACCGGCGATTGGGGTGGGGCACCGTTTGAAGACTTGATGAAAGGCCTGGATGACGCCGAGCACACTTATCCGTTCATCGACAAGGATCGCGAGTGCGCTTTGGGCGCGAGCTACGGCGGCTACATGGTCAACTGGATTCTCGGACACAGCAACCGGTTCAAGTGCATCGTCTCGCACGATGGGATGTTCAATACTGAATCAGCGTGGGGTACGACGGAGGAGTTGTGGTTCAACGATTGGGAGTTCAAAGGGCCGCTCTATAGCAATCGCGAGCTGTATCGAAAATGGTCGCCAGATTTGTCGGCGCTGAATTTCAAGACTCCCACGCTCGTGGTTCACGGCCAACTCGATTACCGGTTGGATGTGTCAGAAGGATTCCAGCTGTTCACAACCTTGCAGCGGCTCAAAGTACCGTCGAAGATGCTGTATTTCCCGGATGAGGGACACTGGGTACTTAAGCCGCAGAATAGTCAACTCTGGTATAAGACGGTGAACGACTGGGTGGATCAGTGGGTGAAGAAGTGAGGAACTTTTCCAGTGATTGGCGACTCTTTCCTGCAACATTGCGCTGACTGCTTTCTGACGTTCGCGCCCGACTCTGGCTGGCGCGGTGTGCAAGATGGGTTTCGCACGCGAGGACACGCGCGTCTACATTATTGGGTCATGGGCCATAGCGATTGCAACTGAAATGGCATGGTGCCCGATCCAGCCGTAACTGTTCCCAGGATTGCGAGGGCTCCTTGAAAGCCGCCGGTCGACGGTTGCATGGTCGCGAAGCCGTTCGCATCGGAAGATATTGAGGCTTGTGACATCCCCAGAATGATCGGCATTGAATCCCTGGTAATCGTAGTATCTCCACCAGATACAATCGGTTCATCGTTGTTGGTGCGTCCGAGCAGTGATTGGAACATCACACTGGCGCCCAGCACGGGGTTCGGGGGCACCGATGTGTCGGTAATCCGAACCGTGATTGGTTGAAAGGGTGGGCCAACTGTAATCAGCTGAAGATCACCAGCAACCGCTTGCAATCTTTGCGCCGACGAGGGTACCGGGAAAACATGGAACCCCACGCAAGGATTGTTGTTTGATCCTACGCAGGCGTTTCCATCCACTTCGGCTGAGAAATTCGAAACTTGCAGGCTGCTGCTGGCATACCCATTTTTGTCCGTAGTTGCGGATGCAGGATTCAGTGTGCCACTTCCGTGGTACAGAGAGAAATTCACTACCTGGCCTGGCTGGGGCGCTCCATTCGACAGCACGCGGGCCGTCAGTTGAAGGTTAACGGTCACGCCTTGCGCCACCGACTCATTTTGCGGAGAGAGAGCAATGTCGAGTGACGATTCTCTACCGACAAGCGTTGTCTGCACCTGCTGGGGGCTGGTATACGAAGCTGGCGCGAGTTGTGCGGTGATGGTCATCGTGCCTGGCGTGAGCACGGTCACGTAAGTGGAAGCTTGGCCGGATTGATCCGTGATCAGGGCACAACTTGGAGCGCCGGAACAGGCTGCGAAGGCAACTGCAGGATTTGAAGTAAAGACCACGGTGGCTCCGGCCACGGGAGTTATACCGTCGGGCTCGAAAACCTGGACCCGAATTGGATTGGGGGCCTGGCCGCCCACTGGCGTTGCAGGATTCGCTCCCGCCACAAGGCGCATGACATCATTGGGGCCGGCTCCGCATGTCACGACGCCACTGAGGATCGAACTAGCGGAGGTGGGCGGATCGACGAGAGAGAGATCCTGCACTCCGTCCGGTTTAGCAGATGAGGTCACTACAATCTGGTTCGCGGATGCTGCCAGTGAATGTACATTAGCGCTGCCAACAGTGACCGCGGTATTTGCCTGAAATCCGAAACCCGCGATGGCGAGGGCTGTACCGCCGACAACACTAGCTCGCGTTGGAGTGATGTGGTCGCCGTAGAGCAGGCGCGCGTGATAATGGTAGTCTGGACGTCCATCGCCCCGAATGTCAGCAATCCCGACACGAAAGCTGGTCGCCTCGAGTAGTTGCGCGTTCAGCACTGTGATCCCAAAGATCGATGAGTTGAACGCCGATGGCGTGTTCGCCGGTGCGGGAAATGTTCCTGGATCGGCTAGCGCCCACATGCCAACTACCGGCTGAGCTTTACTTTCTGACGGCGCGCCGGTCTGGTCCAGGGCGGTCACTAATATTGAAAGCGTGCGGTTTGCCTGGCCAGAAAACCAGAAATAGTCAATGCCACCGTAAGGGTCGAGCGAAGCGGCCCAATCGCCAGGAAGCGGCAACGACGCGGGCGATTGATAAGTCGTTGGTCCAAACCAATCCGGCTTTTGGGCCGCACTACCTGGCATCACAATGTCCTGCGGAACGTCGCCGCCCAGGGTTACGTTTACTGTGACGGTTTGCGTCGAACCCGACGGCAAAACTTGCCACGGCTGATAAGGGCCGACCGTATTTGACCAGAATGGATCGACATCCTCAACCGTCAACTGGTACTGTGCGCTGGCCCCACCGTGGGGAATCTGCAATCCTGCTAGATCAAAGAATCCTTCGAGCGTGGGATTATTCGATCCGTAGCGGTTAAAGGGCTGCCCGGTGCTGTCGTTGTATCCCGTGACCGTGGTTCCCACGTTTCCCGCAAATAGGAAACCAGAGACGGACGAAGCGGCGTAGGCTCCGGAGGGAAGGCCGGTACTGGGATCGATCCAACGGGCGATGACATTTACACCCTGCATACCCTGACCTGGTTGTCCGCTAGCATTTGCGAAATATACGGTGCCGTGGATACGAGCGGTGCTGGAGAGAAAGCTTGGCCCCGGATATAAGCGCGAGAGCGCCGCCTGATCATCCATTTTGGGCAGGTAGGGGTTCACCTTGCCGCCGTTGGAATAGCACAAAGAAATCGGAACGCAATTCGGAAGATCGGTCGCATGCATGATGCTGAAGCCGACATAGTCATTAGCCGCCGGCGGTGGAATGTGCGTTTGGATGTTGAGATTCGTCTGCGACCACCCGAGGCCCAACACTTGCCCCAATACGCGCACCAACCGATACTCCACATCGGGGTTGGGCACCTGGGCGACACAATTTCCGTTTACAACCACGAGCGCATGGAGAAAGTGGGCGTCTGTCCCGAAATTGTCGAGTCCGCCGAAAACCGCATTGCCGAAACACTCGGACGCATCACCGGCGCCCTGCCCGAGAAGCGCATCCGTGACTGTACCGTCCGCGTCATAAACGATGCCTACGGGCGTGCTCGTAGCTGTCGGCATAATATCGGCTGGCATCGCGATGGTGCCGTCGCTGTTGCGGTAGACGTTCGCACCGCTGACGTCTTCCGCAAGCTGTCCGGCGTGGGCGACAGTTATGGCGGCGGTCGAAATCGAAGTCCACTGGCTGAATGAGTCGGCGACCAGCGCGTCCGCTTGAGGTCCGGAGACTGTCTGGCTCAGACTTCCCTGATCGGTGTAGTAGTTGACCGCTCCTTGAGCCCAGGTCAGCGGCATCCCAGCCGTTCCCTGGTTGAAGTAGCTGACTCCCGCGATGTAGTGCGGACCGCCGCCTTGCGCAAGTTGCGTTAGCAGGAGAAGCAGCACAAATACTGCCGCCGGATAGACGAACCGAAGGGTGATTGGAAGTGCAAGTTTCGATCTGTGCGGTGAGTTTCCGTCGGGTATTGGCATCCGCTTACTCTTCTTCCGCCGAACGAATTAAGCGAACAAACTCCCGAGGGCTGACACGGGTTGGTCCTCGACGTGTATCCCCTATAGCCGGAGGTCGCGTGGGGACGCCGATTCGCCCCGGGTCAAATACGACTTGGCCATCAGGGCCGATTCTGAAACGGCCCATTGGGCCTTGTACCGGGCTGGTCAATCCTAGCTTGCTCGGAGAATAAAGAAACAGCAGAACACGTTCGCCCGGACGATAACGTTCGCCCGATTGCCACAGGCCAGCCCACTCACGGATTGCCAGCTTCTGCCCGGTCCGAACACCCCGCATGCCCTGGTCCACGTGAAAGTTGATCTTGACGGTCGCAACGCCGTTCCCCCCATGGACAGCACGCTCGATCGACTGGACCGTACCTGCGAAAATGTAACCCGAGCTTTGGGTTAATGGGCGCGGATGTTGTAGAAGTGGCGATCCCGGCGGGGTCGTTCCGGGTAACGGCGAGCGCGCGGGTTGTTCTCCGTTTACCGGCAGGAATGCTGCAGTCAATATGACGGCAACGGCAAAGAACTTCCAAAATGGAGACAACATATGCAAGCCTCGCTTGTGAACCGAGGCCAGCCTTGACGGAGTGAATTCATGCTACCGCAGGCGCAAAAGGATAGCTGTGACGGTAGTCACGAAGAAACATCGCGAGGGCACTTTTCCGCGGTGGAAAAGTGGTTGGTTGCCCGCGCAACTCCGCACTATAATGTGCGGCTGCAGAGAGCTAAAGGAAATTCGCATTCATTTCCGGTAATCCTCGGAAACCGACAAATCCGAAAACTGCAGCCTAAGGCCTAAGCCTTAATTGCCATCTCCTGCCTGCCAGGGTTATCATTCTAAGTACACCTCTGCTCCGCTTATACCCTTTGTAATTCAGCGACCCGTTGATTCACTGCGGGCAACGAGTGTGTGCGACCCCGCAATTGCGGCCGGGGCGGCCGCGCTACTCGTATTTCAAGGAGTCTGCATTTGAAGAAGGGTAAAGCTGCGGTCATCGTAGGTGCGCAATGGGGCGACGAGGGCAAGGGCAAGATTGTCGATGTCCTCTCCAAGAACTTTTCCATCGTGGCGCGCTATGCGGGCGGCCACAACGCCGGCCACACTGTCATCATCAATGGCAAGAAATTTGTTCTGCAGTTGGTTCCATGCGGAGTTCTGCGCGCCGGCTGCCGCAGCGTTATCGGCAACGGAGTGGTGCTCGACCCCATGGCGTTCCTCAAAGAGGTCGCCGCGCTGCGCGAGAGCGGCGTCAAGGTGGATGGCAGCTTGTTCGTCAGCAACCGTGCTCATGTGATTTTGCCTTATCACCGCATGATCGAGTTAGCATCGGAGAATGCGCCTGGACGCGTGAAGATTGGCACAACTTCCCGCGGCATTGGTCCTGCGTATGAAGACAAGATGGGGCGTCGAGGCCTCCGTGTCGCCGATCTGCTGGACTTGCAACTGCTGAGGACCCACATCCAAAATGCGTGCCAGGAAAAGAACATGATCGCGCACGCGCTGTTCAATTCAGAACCGCTCGATGCGGACAAAATGTTCGAGGAATATGCTGCCGCCTCCACAAAGATCGCGCCGTTCGTCTGCGACACCGCTGCATTATTAAATAAAGCTCTGGCGCACGGAGACTCGATCATGTTCGAGGGCGCACAGGGTACGATGCTCGACATCGACCACGGTACCTATCCATTTGTAACGTCTTCGAGCGCGACTTCGGGAGGTGCTGTCACCGGGAGCGGGGTCGCTCCCACGGCGATTGATACGGTCATCGGCCTCACCAAAGCTTACTGCACGCGGGTCGGGGGTGGGCCGTTCCCCACCGAGGCACTTGATGCAAACGGCGACATCCTGCGCAAACGCGGCAACGAATTCGGCGCCGTGACCGGACGTCCACGGCGTTGTGGCTGGCTCGACTTGCCACTCTTGCGCTACGCTGGCATGATTAACGGAATCTCCTGGTTGGTGGTAACCAAGCTGGATGTGCTGGATGAGTTGGCCGAGATTCCAGTGTGCGTAGGTTATAAGATCAACGGCAAGAAAACTGAAGAGGCGCCAGCACAGGACAGCGGCTACGCTCAGATCGAATGTGTTTATCGGAAAATGCCAGGCTGGCGCAGCGTGACCCAGGGGATCACCAAGCTGGAGAAATTGCCGAAAGCCGCACGCGAATATCTGGCCTTCGTAGAAAAGGAAAGTGGGGCACGAATCGGCATGGTCTCGACCGGGCCGGGGCGTGAGGAGACGATATTTCTCGATGAGTTTGCGGCGAAACTTCGGGAGTTGACTGGATCGAAGACCAAGGCCCAGGCGAAAATCTGAGGAACGGAGCTAGCGATGGTCGTTCTGGCTGTTACGTGGATGGCGAAGGTCGGTCGTGAAGCGGATGTTACCGGGTTGTTCTCCAAGCTAACGCAGGAATCCCGCAAGGAACCTGGCTGTCTGCTGTACCAGGTACATCGGCACAAGACCGAGCCGCGCAGGTTTTTCATTTATGAGCAGTACCAGGATGATGCCGCGCTGGAAGCGCACCGCGCTGCTCCTCATTTTTTGCAATACGCGAAGAAAGAATTGCCGAAGTGCGCCGATCGAGTTGAAGGCCACTTGTACGAACCGCTAGCTTAAGAGAGTGTCGCCGCGGGCGACTCGCCCGCGTGAACTGCGGTAACCGATGCGCCCAAACGCTTACTTCCCTTTGTCCGCCATCAGCACGCCGCCTGAAGCGTAGCTTTCCGTCGACAACTCAACGAAGGTCACCACGATGGCCTCACGCTTCGCGCTGGCCTCTTCGACCATGGCATCGGTTATACGTTGCGCCAGTTTCCGTTTCTGATCAGTGGTCCGGCCGCTTAACATCGTGATTTGCACTAAAGGCATAGCGTCACCTACAGACCCCTTACCTCGTTCGGGATGATGCCGGCTAGGCTCGGACGCCCACCCAATCGGCATCAGTTGGCCAGTTCGTATCCCGCAAAGAAATAACTCAACTCGAAACGGGCCGTTTCGTCGGCATCTGAGCCGTGGATTGCATTGTGCTCTATGTTACTCGCCCACTTTTTTCGGATCGTGCCTTCTTCCGCATTGGCCGGATTCGTGGCCCCCATGAGTTTGCGCAGGTCGGCGATGGCATTTTCTTTTTCCAGCGCCAACACAACGATTGGCCCACTCGACATGAAATCGGTCAACGAACGGAAGAAGGGCCGGCTCGCATGCACCGCGTAAAACTGCTCCGCCTGATGCTTCGAAATCTCGAGCATCTTCATGGCCAGTATCCGAAATCCGTTCTTCTCAAACTGCTCGATGATGTCGCCAACCGCATTCTTGGCTACTGCGTCTGGTTTGATAATAGTAAAAGTACGTTGCAGAGTCTTCATAGTTCAGTCGTTTGTCCTTGGTCGTTCTTCGTTGGTCCGGGTTTCCGTCTTTAAGCCTTCGCTCCAACTCCCATAGCTGCCACCACGGTCTCGCCAATCTCAGCCGGCGATTTTGCGACGCGAATGCCTGCCGCTTCCATCGCTTTGATCTTCTCCGCAGCAGTTCCCTTGCCGCCCGAGATGATGGCGCCCGCGTGGCCCATGCGGCGTCCTGGAGGAGCGGTCTGGCCCGCGATAAATCCCACCACCGGCTTTTTCATGCGAGACTTCACGTATTCCGCCGCCGTCTCTTCCGCATTGCCGCCGATTTCGCCGATCATCACCACTACTTCGGTTTGCGGATCCTTGTTGAACAGTTCAAGCGCATCCAGAAAGTTGGTGCCGATAATTGGATCGCCGCCGATTCCAATCGCCGTGGATTGTCCGATCCCGCGCGTGGTGAGTTGATAGACCGCCTCGTAGGTCAACGTGCCCGAGCGCGAAACGATTCCAACCGAGCCTTCGAGATGAATCCGCGCCGGCATGATTCCGATCTTGCATTTTCCCGGTGAAATGATGCCGGGACAGTTGGGCCCGATCAGCCGGGAGCGGCGATTCTGCAGGTACTCCCAGGCGCGCACCATATCGAGCGTGGGAATGCCCTCGGTAATGCACACGATCAGTTCGATCTCGGCATCAGCGGCTTCCATAATGGCGTCAGCGGCAAATGGCGGCGGCACGAAAATCACCGATGCATCCGCCCCGGTTTTGTCGACGGCTTCCTGCACCGTGTTGAAGATCGGCCAGCCTTCGTGAGTGGTGCCACCCTTGCCGGGAGTAACTCCGCCGACAATCTTGGTTCCGTACTCCGCACAGGCCTTGGCATGAAACGTGCCTTCCCGCCCAGTCAGCCCCTGCACGATCACTCGCGTCGATTTATCTACCAGAATGCTCATAAAATTATCTTTTCGTATAGACGTAGCTTGTTACGTCTCGCCTGTTGGCGTAGGCAGACGCAGAAGCTGCGTCTCTACAGTAATTAATTACGCCGCTGCCGCGGCGACTACTTTCTCTGCCGCATCTTTCATCGTTTCGGCCACGATAAAGTTCAGTCCCGATTGCTTGAGGATTTCGCGGCCGGACTCGACGTTTGTTCCTTCCAGGCGCAGTACGATGGGCAACTGAATGTGCGTCTTCTGCGCGGCCTCTACGACCCCGGTGGCCAATGTATCCACGCGAAGGATGCCGCCGAAAATATTGATCAGCACTGCCTTCACGTTCTTGTCGCTAAGTAAAATTTCGAAGGCATGCGTAACTTGTTCGGCGTTGGCTCCGCCGCCCACATCGAGAAAATTTGCCGGCATTCCACCGGCGTACTTGATGATGTCCATCGTGGCCATGGCCAGTCCCGCGCCGTTCACCATGCAGCCCACGTTTCCGTCGAGCTTGATGTAATTCAGACTGTACTTCGACGCCTCGACCTCGAGCGGGTCTTCCTCGGTGATGTCGCGCAACTCGCGGATATCAGGATGACGAAATAAAGCATTGTCGTCGAAATTGATCTTGGCATCCAGCGCGAATAGGCGGCCATCGGTGCAACTGACGAATGGATTGATTTCCATCAGGGACGAATCCGTCTCCTTGAAGGAGCGAAACAATCCGGTCATCAAACGCATGGCTTCGTTGATCTGCGGTGGCTTCAGACCTAACTTGAACGCCAGTTTACGCGCCTGGAACGCTTCCAGACCCATCCCCGGCTCAATGTACTCTTTGAGGATGGCATCGGGATTCTCCGCCGCGACCTGCTCGATTTCCATGCCGCCGGCGGCGGACGCCATGAACACCGGCTTCGCTTCAACCCGATCGATCACGATTCCCAGGTATAGTTCCTTCTCGATCGGCAGAGTCTCTTCGATCAGAAGACGACGCACCACTTGACCTTCGGGGCCGGTCTGATGCGTCACGAGCGTCATCCCTAGAATGTTGGAGGCAAGGCCGGCGGCTTCCTCCACCGACTTCGCAATCTTCACTCCGCCGCCTTTGCCGCGGCCGCCCGCATGAATCTGAGCTTTCACCACAACCCCGCTCGCGCCGGCATCAAACAATTTTTTTGCAGCCGCTTCGGCTTGCTCGCGGGTCTCCGCCATTTCACCCCGCGGCACCGAGACCCCGTACTTCTTCAGGATTGCCTTGGCCTGATACTCATGTATTTTCATAACATTCCAGATTCACTATGATCTCGGGCAGGACGTGCTTGCAGCTTAAACCTGCGGGCAGCAAACACTTGATTCTATAGAACGGTCGCGCATAGGGCAAACTCCACAGTTCACACGGCCGACAACTGGGTAATTTCGGAGCAAGAGTCTTTCGCAGCGCACCAGATTTTGCGATGCTACTCTAGTATTCCATCCATGATTACTGACGCACTCCATCGCATTGCCAATCACTGCCAATCGCTTTCCCGCGAAGAAGCGCGCTCAGTCATGAGGCAAGTGCTGGCTGGGGAGTGCAGCGACGTGCAGATTGCGGCCCTGCTGGTTGCACTGCACATGAAGGGCGAAACGGTGGAGGAGATTGTTGGTTTTGCAGAAGCCATCCGTGCTGCCGCGGTCCCGCTTGGCCTGCGCCCGAATCATACGGTGGATGTCAGCGGCACCGAACGTGACGCCTTGGTGGACACCTGCGGCACCGGCGGCGACGCCAGCGGCACGTTTAATATTTCGACCGCTACGGCGCTCGTGATTGCCGGCGCAGGCGTGCGGGTGGCCAAGCACGGAAATCGTAGCGTGACTTCGAAGTGCGGGTCGGCCGATGTAATGGAAGCTCTCGGGGTCAACATCAATCTGCCTCCCGCCCGGCTCGCTGCATGCCTGGAAGAGGTCGGCATCGCGTTTCTTTTCGCTCCGGCCATGCACTCGGCGATGCAGCATGTCCAATCCGCCCGCCGCCAACTGCGCTTGCGGACAGTTTTCAACCTCCTCGGACCGCTTACCAACCCGGCACACGCCTCCGCGCAGGTGGTCGGGGTTTATTCGGTGACCCTCGTAGAAAAGCTGGCGGAGGCACTCAGCATGCTGGGATTGCGCCGAGCCCTGGTGGTGCACGGGCTGGATGGATTGGACGAAATCACCATCACTGGCCCGACCCGCATTGCCGAGGTGCGCGACGGCGTAGTCCGCAGCTACGAAATCACGCCGGAAGAGTTTGGGATCAATCGGGGCACGCTGGATGACATCGCCGGTGGGGACGCTGCGGCCAACGCCACGATCATTGGTGAGATTCTCGAAGGCACAAAATCACCTCGACGGGACGTAGTGCTTTTGAATGCGGCTGCGGCTTTGGTCGCAGCTTGCCGAGCTGACCATCTGGCGGATGCGCTTCCAATCGCGTCGAAGTCGATTGACTCTGGTGCGGCAGCCCAAAAATTGCACGCGCTGGTGCGGTTCACTAATGCTGAGCCGTGATCTGCCGCTTAGACATAGGCGAGGACGCCCGCGACTACATTTCGCGCTGCTTTTTTAGTTGCTCGATCTGTTGCAGGTGATTCGCGCCGTGAGTTCCCATCTTCTCCACGTATTCCGCTACAGTGACATCGCGCTTGAGTTCTGGATGGTATGCAGATTTCTCAAGGTCGCCAGGTTTCAAGCGGCGCAACAACTGCATATTGTGATGCCGGTTCAATCCGTAGAGCGCGATTAACTCGGGAGCCGGAATCTCCATGTACCCGAGATTCTGGGCCCAAGCGTCCTGATCCATGGGCGCAATCACCGGCTTTTTGTCGGCGATCATCTGCCGAAGGCGGTGCGCGTACACAATCTCGATGTCCGCGAGGTGACCCAGAACCTCGAGGATGCACCATTTATCTGGCGACGGTTTGTAGCGCAAGGTTTTATCGGGCAGACCCGAAACCGCTGCGGCGATTTGCTTGGGACTCTTCTCTGCTGCCTCCAGATGTTTCTTCAATTCAGCTTCTGTCATAGGACCTCTGACTCAGTTATCGATATTTCAAACACTCCCCACTCTTCGATTTCCAACTGTCAATTGAAAATCACTTCGCAGGATCTGCCAAAGGGACGTTGAAACGGTTGTTGCTCACGTCACTTTCCGGCACACTGCCATCGTTCACCACGACTTCACGCGGCATCGAGGCGGCCTCGATCCGAACTGCAGCCTTCGATTTCGCGTGCACTTCCAGCCGTCTTGTAACTTCGCCACCTTCCATTCGCAGTGTCACCGGCACTTCCGCGCCGGCGTCCCCTAGATTCTCGATCATAATGGTTACCGTGTAACCGCCATCAACCCTTGGTCGGGGATAAGCGGACTCGACGCGAAAGTCTGGCAACCCGCGGTTTCGATATACCCAGTCGTCGAAGAACCATTCCAGATCACGGTGAGTTTGGGCTTCGATCAGATGCTGCAGGTAGGCAGATTCCTTATCCTGATCTGAATGGTACCCTCCCAGCGCCTTTTTGAGTGCCGCGTCGCCGATCATGTCGCGCAGCATCCACCAGACATACATTGCTTTGCTGCGATAGAACTCCTCGGTGCTGGTATTGATAAGCGATTCATTTGCCCCCGCGTTCTGGGTGTGTGCGAACGCTTTCTCCGCATCGGCGATCGCGGTTTGGTGCCTGCCCATAAAATCCAGCGCTGCCTGGCGTCCGTTTTGCTGCTCTCGCTCGAGCGCCTGCGCGAAGTGCGCCAGGCCTTCGTAAATCCATGGCCGGGAGGAGAAGAACGCGGCATGAGTAAGTTGGTGAACGGCAGTTAGTTGATACATCGTGGAGTCGGTGCTGCCAAGCGGCGTCAGTAGTGTGCTACCACTCTCGAAAGGCGCGGCATCGGGATCGGCTAGCTCTACCGTTTCTGCTTTTTGCCGTATCGCGCCAAACCATTCGGCCACAAACGGGGCAGCCAGTTCCGCCGCTAGCGCGTAGTTCTCGGCGCCAGACTTGTGTCCGGGAAAGAAGGAGATATTCAAACCTGCCCGCTCCAGCGCCTCATAGCCGCCGATCACAAACAGAGGTACGGTCGAACCCAGCGGGTCTAACGAGCATTCGCCTTGGACTAGGTACGATCTGCCCATTTGCTCGTAAAACTGCCGGCCAGCCTTGCCATTGCAGAACAATTTCGGCGGCTCCACAGAACTTTCGCCGGAATCACTCAGCGTGATGTCTAAATTTGCCTCTGCTTCCCGTGCCTTCCATCGGCCAAGCGTCTCAAATAGGCTGTTCCCTTCTGACAAGTTGGCCGACTCCATCGCCACCGGATACCACACTACGTATCCAATTCCTCGCACCGCGGTGAAGGATTTGCTGATCTGGTCCCAATCCGTGTGCTTGGCTTTGTCTTCGGGCACGCCAATTCGCGTCAGGCGTGTGACGTCGAGCGGAATCACTCCTTCATAACCGACCTCAAGCTCGAGTGTGCCTTTTGGCGGAACTTCACGCGGCAGAGTCACAATCGCTTCGGACAGGGCGCCTGTGTGATCGATGTCGGAGGTGTATTCGTGCGTGACAAACTGCACGGCTTTCCCGCCGACCTGAACCGACTTCCAATCCAAGGTGGCGGAAATCTGCAACGCAATGTTTTTTTGATTGGTGGTTGAGTCGTTGCGCAACATGATCTTGCCGCGAGCACCTAAACGTTGCTGCTCGGGCTCGACGCGTACGTTCAAGTCGTAGTTAGTGAAAGTGAAAGCCTCGCGATCAAGAGCAAGACTCGTCACAACCAACCCACAGATAACACCTAGAACAAGGAGGAACTTCATTCCGACTTCTTTCTCCGCTGCCGCACGATCTCATACAGCATAACTCCCGCCGCGACGGAGACGTTCAGCGATGGCACCTTGCCGAGCATCGGGATCGACACCAAGAAATCGCATTTCCTCGCCACTAAGTCGTGCAAACCCTTGCCTTCCCTGCCCAGTACGATGGCACAGTCCATGTTGTAGTCAAGCGAGTCGTAGGATTGCTCGCCGCGTTCATCCAGGCCAACCGTCCACACATTTTGCGCCTTCAATTCTTCCAGAGTACGAGCGATGTTGGTTACTTTCGCGATCGGTAAGTGCTCGCTGGCGCCGGCCGAGGCCTTGGTCACGGTCGCGGTGACTCCCGCGGCCCGGCGCTCGGGAATCACTACGCCATCCGCGCCGGCCGCATCAGCAGTGCGGAGGATCGCGCCTAGATTGTGTGGATCCTCAACACCATCGAGGACAACGATGAGTGAATGCTGTCCGCGCTTGGCGGCGACCACATCTTCGAGATCGTTATATTGCTTCGCTGAAGTGACGGCGACCACCCCCTGGTGCGCATTGTTGCCAGCCATGTGATCGAGTTCCTCACGCGGCACAAAGCGCACCGCAACGCCCTGGCGGCGGCACTCATCGACGACGTGCTTCAGGCGAAGGTCATGACGCTCTTTCGCGACTCCTACCCAGGCAAAGGTACGGCCGCGTGCCTTCAATGCCTCGGCAACCGCATTGATCCCGTAGATGTAATTCATGCTCTCGTAGTTTAATTCAGTAAGTGAAAAGCGTCGCTCTTGCCATTAGCCCCGGCAGCGAGCTTTGGCAGGACGGGTCGAAGACCCGTCCCAAGACGAGCATCCCCCATTCGACTGCACTAAACTGAATGCATGTTTAGAACCAGATTTAAGAAGGAGACCGTCGCGGAGTTCTTGCCTCCCGCTCGCTCCGGCAAGCTAGAGAAAGTGATTATTCTCTGCGATGGGATGCCTTCGATTCCCAGAAAGCAACCCCTTGTCGAATATCTTTCAGGCCAAGGGTATTGGGTTTTTTATCCGCGGTGGCGCGGGGCTTGGGAGAGTGGAGGGCAATTTCTCGAACGCTCTCCGCATGAAGACATTCTCGATATCGCTGCCGAACTCCACAAAGGGTTCCGAGAGCTTGCTTTTGGCCGAAAATTCCGTTGTTCGCCCAGCAAGATCTTCGTCATCGGCGGAAGTTTCGGTGGCGCCGCTGCCATCCTCTCCTCGTTGGACTCGCGGATAACAAAAGTGATTGCCAATTGCCCCGTCGTGGATTGGGCCATCCTGCGAAAAGAGCAAAAGAAGGAAACTTCAAACCGAAGCTATCCCGCATACATCCGAGCCGCTTTCGGAAACGGGTATCGGCTCTCCGCCGAGAACTGGAACAAACTCCATGACGGCGTATTTTACAACCCCGCGCACCATGTGAAGGACCTCACACCTTCCAAGATATTGATGTTCCATGCCAAAGACGATCCTTACATTCCGTGGAAACTGGTGGATGGTTTTGCCCGGCGCGCGGGCATCAGACTCAAGCTTCTGTCGCAGGGCGGCCATCTCAAAACCGAATATGTCGTCCGCCGATACTGGCGCTCAATAAGAAGGTTTTTCGATTCGTGACTCTCTCGACATCATGCCTTGTCTCGCGCCAGCCGCGGCCAAACTCTGAGTGAATCCCAAAGCTTCTCGCGGTGCGACTTTTCTGTTATCCTGCCTGCGTTTTAACCAGTGACCGAAACTTCTCTGCTGAGGAGGCTAATCCATGAACCACAGATTCGTTCGTATGTTTGGTGTGCTGCTGTTTTCGCTTTTGACCACTGGCCTTGTTGGGCAGCAGGAATTTTCGGGTGAGGTAGTGAACAATACGGACAAAACACCCTCGACACTAGGCAAAATCTATGCCGGTAAGGACAAGGTCCGTATTGAGGGACGAGAGCAGAACGGCCGCAGTGGCACGATGATCATCAACTTCGCCACGCAAACCACCGACATTCTGATGCCGGAGCGAAAAATGTACATCGAGAGCGCAGCAGGGCATGGCCTTGCCACCACGCGTACCTTTAACTTTTTTCGGCCCCCTGACCCCGAGAATGCTTGCGACGAATGGATGAAGATGCCTAATAAACCAACAGGCGGAAGCTGCCACAAGGTTGGGAATGAAACTGTGAATGGCAGAAGCACCATCAAATACGAGGGCAAGTCCGACGATGGCGGTATCACCGACGTTTGGCTCGACCCGAAACTCCGCTTTCCCGTCAAATGGCAAAACAACCATAACACGGGCGAACTACGTAACATCCAGGAAGGATCGCAGCCCGCAAGCCTCTTCGCCATTCCTGCCGACTATCAAAAGATGGATATGGGGAACATGGGGATGCCCCCTGGAGCCCACCCTCATTGATGTGCAGCAAGTCTGTCTTTATACTCTTTCCTAGGACCTAGGAGAGGGGATGCCGCTTTCCGCTGTGATCGTCGACGACGAGCAACTCGCGCGCGACGAACTTGCCTTCTTACTCAAGAATGTTGGGGACGTCGAGGTTGTTGCCCAAGGCAAGAACGGCCTCGAGGGCGTTAATCTGATCCGGGAGCACAATCCCGACCTGGTTTTCCTCGATGTACAAATGCCCGGCCTCGATGGCTTTGGCGTAATCAAAAAGCTTCTGGATCGAAAAGTCGCATTGCCGAAGATTGTCTTTTCCACGGCCTTCGACCAATATGCCGTAAAAGCATTTGAAGTGAACGCGGTCGACTACCTGCTCAAACCTTTTGACAAGAAAAGGGTGGCCCAATCGGTCGCGAGGGCACGCGCCAAAATCGAGGGCAGCGGCTCATCCTCCGAGAAACTGGACACCCTCATGCGGATGCTGGAGTCCCAGAAGCCGCAGACCTCTAAAATTTTGTTAAAGGCGGCAGGCCGCCTGTTCCTGGTAAATCAGAAAGACATTTGTTTTGCTTCCATTGAAGACGGCATTATCACTGTGGT
Organism: Terriglobales bacterium; assembly: GCA_035567135.1. GTDB lineage: Bacteria > Acidobacteriota > Terriglobia > Terriglobales > Acidobacteriaceae > JABDBE01. The sequence goes on along the minus strand of DATMQI010000201.1, from coordinate 56,436 downwards.
GACGAGTGGCGCTAATGGCATGGAAGGGCAATCCAACTGCCGCACGCTTGAGGAGCTCCTGGATAGCCTCGATCCCAGTCTGTTCTGGCGGGCGCACCGTTCGTTCCTGGTGAATATAAACCGGATCAAGGAAGTCGTTCCCTGGTTCAAGAGTTCCTATCAATTACGTTTGGATGATAAGAAACAAACCGAAATCCCGGTCAGCCGCGCCCAAACCAAGCGCCTGCGGGAACTCTTTAACCTCTGACCTTTCGAGCTGACAACTTGACCGCGATGGCATGCATCGTACCACTAAATCGTGGTATACGTAGATTTGGCACCACTCTGAGTTAACATCGAAACGAGGCGTTCCGCTTGATTCCATCGGGGTACAAGTTGCGCAAAGACAAGTCCGTTGCTGCTCTGTCTTTGTTGTGTATCCTGCTCATCACCTTCACTAGCGTTGTCCAGGCAGTCCACGTACACAGTGACGATTCCAAGCTTTCCACCCACGAGTGTTCGATTTGCTCCGTGGCTCATTCTGGAGTTCTCATCAGCGCGTTGTACCGGCCGGTCCCACTGTTTGTCCGCACTCAGGTGACGTCTCCAACAGAAGGAACTCGCAGATCGTTCGGCTTCGTCTCCTCTCTTCGCATCCGTCCTCCGCCTGCAGTCTAGGGATTAGAACGCGAGCATCGACTTGTCTCTTTTCAGTCGTATTGGTCATCCCTAGATCTAGTTGTTGTGGAGGAATTCATGCTGGCTTCATACAAGAAGTCGCTGCACGCGGCTTTTGTAGTGGTTTTCTGTTTGGCGCTCGGCCTCCATGCCGGCGCGCAGTCCAACTCTGCATCCATCAGCGGCACTGCCGTGGATTCCTCCGGCGCTGTCGTTCCAAACGCAACCGTTGAAATTCATAACCCGGTCAGCCACTTTGACCGATCGACGACCACCGACGGTTCCGGACGGTTCAGCTTCGCCAATGTCCCATTCAATCCCTATCACTTGAGCGTGACCGGTCCGGGCTTCGCGCCTTATGCTCAAGACGTAGAGGTTCGCTCCTCCGTACCGTTGGATATCAAGGTTAACCTGCAAGTGGCCGGATCTTCCGAGAGCGTCACGGTCGAGGCCTCAGGAGCTGATCTACTGGAAAATGATCCGATATTTCATACCGATGTAGATCGCGAACTCTTCGACAAGCTTCCGCTTGAAAGCCAGTCGTCGTCCGTGAGTTCGCTGGTGACACTCGCCACTCCCGGAATCGCTTCCGATTCGAACGGACTCTTTCATGGGCTGGGCGACCATGCCGAGAACTCGTTCTCCGTCGATGGCCAACCCATCACCGATCAACAAAGTAAAGTCTTTTCGAACCAGATTCCTCTGGATTCGGTGCAATCGATGGAAGTCATCTCCGGTGCACCTCCCGCCGAATATGGAGACAAGACCAGCGTCGTCATCAATGTGACAACCCGCTCTGGCCAAGGCGTGACAACTCCTCACGGCGCCCTAACAGCGTCATATGGATCCTTTGGCTCTTCGAATCTGGGTTTCAACCTCGCCTACGGCGGGAAGAACTGGGGGAATTTCATTTCAGCCAATGGTTTGAACAGCGGACGATTTCTTGATCCCCCCGAGTTTGCCGTTATGCACGACAAAGGCAATGAAGAGAATCTGTTCGACCGGGTCGACTTTCAGCTTTCCTCTGCAGATTCCATCCACGTGAATTTCGGCTTCACCCGCTCCTGGTTCCAGACTCCGAATACATTCGACTCCCAATTCGCGACGCCATGGAATGGCGTGGTTGTCAACAGCGGAGGGCTCGACCCGAACGGCAATATCGTCGGCCCGACGGACCAACGATCCCAGATCAAAACCTTTAACATCGCGCCCTCATGGACTCGACTACTCAGCAGCACCGCCGTATTCACCCTGGGTGCTTTTGTACGCAGGGACCAGTTCAACTACTATCCCAGCGCGGATCCATTCGCCGATCTCGGCCCAACCAATCTTCAAAGAGAAACAGTCGGCCAAGATCGCACTCTCACCAACGCCGGGCTGCGCTCGGACCTCTCCTACGTCAAGGGAATTCACAACCTTAAGGCAGGCGCCGTCTACCAGCAGACATTTCTGGACGAGAACGACACTCTCGGAATCGTCGATCCAACCCTGCTCCCCTCGCTCACAGACGCAAACGGCAATCCGTGTTTCGCAGCCAATGTTGCTCTCGCTTCTCCATGCACGGATCTATTACCCTTTGACCTGACTCGCGGAGGAGGTCGGTTCACCTTCAAGGGCCACACCGACGTGAAGGAGCTTGCTCTTTACGTCCAAGATTCAATCACGAAAGGAGCATGGGCATTCAATCTTGGCTTGCGTGGAGATTTCTACAATGGACTGACGACTCACAAAGAGCCCGAGCCACGCCTCGGTGTCGCATACAACATCAAAAAGACGAACACCGTTCTTCGCGTGTCCTATGCTCGAGTATTAGAGACTCCCTTCAATGAAAACCTCGTGCTCTCGAATAACGGTTGCGGCAACCCCGTTTTGAATCCCCTTCTTGGCTGCACCGTGTCGGGTATAACACCGTTTAATCCAGGCTGGCGGAACGAATTCCACGCTGGGCTGCAGCAAGCTTTCGGAAAATATGTCGTATTCTCGGGCGAGTACATCTGGAAATACACCCACAACGCCTATGACTTCAGTGTGCTGGGTAACACGCCGATCACGTTTCCTATCGAGTGGAACCGATCCAAGATTCCCGGTTACGCCGGCCGCGTGAGCGTGCCTAACTTCCACGGATTTTCGGCTCTGGCAGTCTTTTCTAGCGTCGCGGCCCGCTTCTTCACCCCCCAGATTGGCGGAGCCGGCGCCGTGCCCGCCGTGGCGGTGGGTTCAACCGCCTCAACTCCGTTCCGGATCGATCACGACGAGAAGTTCAATCTGACGACTCACTTGCAATATCAAGTAGGCAAAACCGGAGCATGGGTTGGGTTCAACTGGAGGTATGACAGCGGTCTCGTTGCCGGACAAACACCTTGTTTTGGCGGAAACTGCGCGCAGACCACAACTCTTAACGGCCAGCCGGCCATTGCTCTGACGGATTCCTTCGGCACCCCTTTAACAGCCGATCAGGAGTTTGAGTCAGGTCTGTTTTGCGGGACACAGCGGGCAACTCCGTTCACGCCTCTGCCCAACCCGTGTCTCGTTTCGCAATTCGGATCGACGCTGTTAAACGTACCCGCTCCGAACACTGAAAACGACGACAAGAACCCGCCACGCATTGCGGCACGTAGTTTGTTCGACCTTTCCGTGGGCCACGATAACGTATTTCACGGAGACCGGTACAAGTGGAGTGCTCAATTCACTGTGATCAACCTGACGAACAAATATGCGCTCTACAACTTCCTTTCCACCTTCAGCGGCACGCACTACGTCACGCCGCGTGCCTTGACCGCTGAGTTGGGGTTCCATTTTTAGGAAGTATCGCGAAAAGGTAGACGGCCGGGGAGGATAGCCGGCCGTCTACCGCCGCTGCATCCGTCACTATGCAGCCAGCGCTTCCAACGCCGTACGATTGCGGATCACCAGGGTAGATCCGTCCAAACGAATGAATTCCTTTTTCTTGAGATCGCTCAGCAAGCGGGTCACGGTTTCGCGCGACGAACCAATCATCTGCGCCATCTCTTCGTGGGTCAGGCTCGCCCGGATGCGGATCTCGGGAGGCTCCAATTGTTCTCGAATCGGCGTCCACGACAGCAGCAATCTTGCCAGCTTCCCCGCGGAAGAACGGGCCAGCACCAAATCATGGATGTCGCGATAGGCCGACTGAAACTCGCGGCTCAGCGCTTGCGACGCATGTAATCCCAACTCCCCATTCTTCTCCATCAAGCGAAGCAGCGCTTCGCGTTCCACGAAGTTTACCTGGCAGGGTCCAGCCGTTTCAGCGGTTAATTCAAAGGGCTCGCCTGCAATTACAGCGCTCAGCCCGAGCACTTCTCCGGCTTCAGCAATTTTCAGAATGAGCACCTTGCCCTCGCGCGAAGTCGTCGAGAGCTTTGCCCTTCCCGAGCACAGCACGAAGGCCCCTCGCGGCATTTGTCCTTCGACAAACAGCAAGGCATTCCCGGGATAGGTGCTCAAATGGCTTGCGCTGCTCAACAGTTTCAGAACGTCAGGCGAGAGACCACAGAACCAATGATCCTTGCGCAACTTGCAGGCCAGACAGTTCTCCACGATTTCCAAACCATACGGTGTGTTCATTTCCACCACCTTGCTGGGCTGTTGCCCGCTGGGACTCGTCGCGTTTCGCACAGCCGGCTTTGCCACTTGGGCGCGGACTCGGCGCAGATCCCGAACTAAGAGGCGCGCATGCTCGGTTTTCGCCAGTAAAGCAGCCGCCGTGGCCCGCACGTCCCTGTCCGGTGACCGCAAGAATTGGATCAGATCCCATCCTGCGCTGGCCTCTCGCTCTTGGTGCCACAACACTCCACAAGAAAACACATACAAGAGATCGACGGATTCGCCGAGTCCTTTTTCGGAATTTCCCTTGGCTGCGGACCTGGCCAGGTCCGCCGGTTTAGCCGAATCAGTGTGAACACGTGTCGGAAGCGACCACCCTTGACCGGTTACCTCTCGTGCTCGGTGTGCGTTTATGCCAGATTCGACGGGCTCAATGCCGCTGTAACACTTCGAAGTGCGCAGTTGGACGAGCAAGGAATTCTCCTCTCCTCCTCGAACTCCGCGTAAGCATCCTTGGGGATAGGCCCTACACAGCCGTGCGTCTTAAGCTTTCCCGATCGCATCAGTCCTCGATCTGGGCCAGAGCAACCCGTATGAATCAGGATTCATGAACTGCTCGACGAGTCCTTCGCAGTCGGCGTGCCAAACTCAATCACGGCGGCAAGTGGAAGCAAGGATTAAGAAGTTCCGGATCGGAATGCACATTTTTGAGGGCACAACTGCCGAGGCCACGGCAGAATGCCGACATATCGTCGCTGACCGCTGAAAAATTGCTCGCAGGGTTGGATCTAGCTCAGTTTTCGTAGTCTGTGCGGGTAATTCCCATCTTCTGCATTCTGGATTGAAGGGTAGTTCGCTTCATGCCGAGCCGGGCTGCAGCCCCGCGCAAACCAGAAATTACTCCGCCGGTTTCGCGTAGAACGCGAAGGATGTGCTCCCGTTCAAGGCTCTCTAACGTGGCATCGTGGCGCGCGCCTTCATACACCGGTCTCAACTCTGACAACGGGACGTTCAGAACCGTGCCCTCGGAAAGAATCACCGATCTCTCAATAAAATTCTCCAGCTCTCTCACGTTCCCGGGCCACTCCCAACGGGCTAAAGCATTCATCGTTTCCGTGGGAATGGTTTCAATCTGCTTGTTCATGCGGCGGGAGAATTTCTGCACAAAATAATGCACAAGTAACTCAACATCCTTGGCCCGCTCCCGCAGAGGGGGCATGTGAACCGGGAAAACGTGCAGGCGGTAATAAAGGTCGCTGCGGAACTCGCGCTCGGCCACGCTCTTCGCCAGGTCCCGATTGGTGGCGGCAATCAGGCGTATATTTACCCGGATCGTCCGAACCCCGCCCAGCCTCTCAAATTCCTGGTCCTGCAGCACTCTTAAAAGCTTTGGCTGTAACTCCAGCGGGATGTCTCCGACTTCATCCAGAAACAGCGTGCCTTTGTCAGCCAACTCGAGGCGCCCGATCTTTGCACTGACGGCACCGGTAAATGCGCCTTTCTCGTGTCCGAAGAGTTCACTCTCCAGCAGTCCGGTCGGAATAGCAGCGCAGTTCAGTTTGATGAAACTGTTGTCCTTCCGGGAACTCATGCGGTGAATAGCGCGAGCAATCAGTTCCTTGCCAGTTCCCGTCTCGCCCAGAATCAGCACCGTAGCATCCAGCGGCGCGACCGTGTTGACTTGTGACAGGACGTGCTTAAGTACCGGACTCTCGCCCACAATCTCTTCGAAGTTGAGCACGGAACGGATTTCATCTTGCAGGTAGAGCTTTTCCTTTTTCAGCTTGTCGGTGAGCTCGGCAATTTCGCGGTATGCCCGGGCATTATCCAGTGCAGTGGCCACCTGAGCGGCCACTTGCTTCAAAAAGCTGACGTCTTGCGGCCCAAATGCGTGGTCGGTCGCGCTGCCTAGATTCAGGGTTCCCAATCTTCCCTTTCGCGTGATCAGGGGAAGCGAGCAGAACGATTGGATTCCCAGCTCCACCATTCGCTTCATAACCGGAGAACCTACGGTGACCAATTCCTTGCGGTCGCAGACCTTGATCTCCCCTTTCAAGAAAGCCGATCCAGCGGCAGACTCCGCGATGGGTACAATAGTGTCGGGCACAATCAGATCATCCGCAAATGGGGAATCTAAAGCGTACAGCCGCAAGCTGCGGTGGCCTTCTTCATAAAGCGCGACGCTGGCATAGTCCTGCCGCACTACTCTTCGAATGAGATCTGAAATCGCGGGAAACAACTGTTGCACATCCAGGTTGGACATCAACGTCGCCCCCACCTGCAGCAGCACCTCCAGCCGTTCTTTCTCTTCGAGGAAGGCAGCGCGGGTCATGGCGTTCTCCAAACCCAGCGCTACCAGTTCCGCAACCCGCCGCAGAAGATGCACATCCTCGTCGCCATAGGCATTGGGACGGGAACTGCCCAGACCCAGCGCCCCTAATTTTTTTTGCCCGGTCGTTAGAGGCAGTCCGCAATAGGACCGAACTCCCTTTTCCATGAGAATATTGACCGCCGGCTGAAACCGCGTTTCCTTCTGCAGATCGTGCCATATCATGGGCCGCTGCTTTTCCCACACGAATCCGCAAGCCGATTCTTCTACCGGCAACTCGGTGAGGTCGGAAAGGCGTTCGCTTCCTTCCCAGAAGCGCATTCGCATTACTTTTTTGTCGGGATCGTAAAGAGAAAAACTGGCAACCTCAAACGAGGCCACTTTGCGTAACCGGTGGGCTAGTTCCGGCAACAATTCGGGCACAGCGCGATGGTGAACCACCAGGTCCGCCATCTGCAGCAACGCTTCGTACCTGCCTACATCTTCAACTTCGAAGTGGCGATCAGGGTCCATTTGCGCCAAACCCGCATAAGGAAGCCCCCCTCGAGCAAACCTTCCAACGAATGTATTTACGCAGATCATAACGCAATTCTTTCATCGGCAAGGACCTTTATTTTCAAAGTTGGCACGTTTGGTGCCAGGTTGGCACTTTTCGGGTCAATTGGCCTTATTTACCGGGTCGACGCATCGATGTTCCAATTTGGGCTCGACAAGACTGTCTCGAGATTGGACAGAACGGGCCAGTTATCATGATTTTGGAAGGTATAATTTATGTATGGCGCGAGGATGGGAGAGCAAATCGGTCGAGGAACAACAGGCCGAAGCAGCTTCCACCCCCAGTTCCGCGAACCCGCCGCTGACGCCCGCCCAAATTGCCAGTCTGCGCCGGCGCCAGGGTTTGATGTTGTCCCGTCAGCATGTGCTGCAGCAACTCGAAGCTGCCCAGAACCCTCGCCACCGTGAAGTCTTGCAAAGTGCTCTGACAGACTTGGACGCCCAGATCGCCCGGTTGGTCTAAGCCGCTCGTGCACCGCGCGGCCCTTGCCGCCTGACGTATAATGAGAAATCCCCCATGAAAGCTTACGTATATGTCTCGCTGAAGAAGAGCGTTTTGGATCCTCAAGGCAAGACCATCCAGGGTGCTCTTAAAAAAATGGGTTACAAGGGCTTGGAGGAAGTCCGCCAGGGTAAGTATTTCGAGCTCACCCTGAACGGCGGCCTGACCCGGACAGAAGCGGAAGCGGAAGTTGAGCGCATGGCGCGAGAAGTCCTAACCAATCCCGTCATCGAAGAATTCCGTTTCTCCCTCGAGGACTAAGATCCGGTACCCCAATTTTTGCGTACTCCCCGAACTCGATTCACGCGGTTTAACACAGGAGTTCTGATATGTGCGGCATTGTGGGTTATGTAGGCAAGAAGAGCGTTGTGCCCGTCATCATTGATGGATTGCGGCGTCTGGAATATCGCGGCTACGACTCCGCCGGAATCGCAGTGTGCGGCAACGGTGAGGGCCTGCAAATCCGCCGCGCTGAGGGCAAGCTGCGCAATCTCGAAGAGGTCATCCGCATCAAGCCCCTCGATGGAACCTATGGCATCGGCCACACGCGCTGGGCTACTCACGGCCGCCCCACGGAAGAAAACGCGCATCCGCATCGTGACTGCACCGGAACTATCGTCGTGGTGCACAACGGCATTATTGAAAACTACGTCACGCTGAAGAGACAGCTCATCGAAGAAGGCCACAAATTCACCACTGAAACCGATACCGAAGTTATCGCTCACCTGGTCGAAAAGTATTACCTCAAGACCGGCAATGGACATCGCCCTTCGCTCGAAGAAGCAGTGCGCAAAACTGTAAAGCAACTCACTGGCGTCTTCGCGCTGGGAGTGATCGCAGTGGATGCACCGAACACCATCGTCGCAGCCCGCAACGGCCCTCCAGCGGTAATCGGCTTGGGCAAGGATGAATTCTTTGTAGCCTCCGACGTTCCGGCGATTCTCTATCACACCCGCGACTTATTTTTTCTCGCCGACGGCGATCTCGCGGTAATCACGCCCGAAGGCGTAAAAATCACCGACTTCGACGGAAAACCCCTCGAGCGCAAGGTCCAGCACGTAACCTGGGACCCTCTGCAAGCGGAGAAGGGCGGGTTCAAGCATTTCATGCTGAAGGAGATTTACGAGCAGCCTCGGGCTGTGCGTGACACTACTCTGGGACGCATCTCGCAAGAGACTGGCCACATCTTTCTCGATGAAATGGAAATCAGCGAGGCGGAATTCAAAGCCGCGAAGAAGATCAACATTGAGGCTTGCGGAACCAGTTGGCACGCGGGACAAGCGGGCAAGTTCATGATCGAAAGCCTGGCACGCGTGCCGGTGGAAGTGGATTACGCCAGCGAGTGGCGCTATCGCAATCCCATCGTCGCACCGGACACGATCACGCTGGTTATTTCGCAATCCGGGGAAACTGCCGACACCATTGCGGCCCAGCGCGAAGCCAAAGCCCGGGGATCGAAGACGCTCGCCATCTGCAACGTAGTCGGCTCGATGATTACGCGTGAAGCTGCGGGAACCATCTACACGCATGCGGGTCCGGAAATTGGCGTGGCCTCTACCAAAGCGTTCACCGCGCAGCTCACTGCTCTTTACCTATTCGCACTTTACCTGGCGCAACTGCGCGGCACGATGAGTAAGCAGCAAGCCACGCAGGCGGTTCATGAACTAGCTTTGATTCCCGGTAAGCTTGAGCACCTGCTGACGCGCGACGAAGAGTGTGAACATCTGGCGAAGCAATACGTCCGGGCGCAGGATTTCCTGTTTCTTGGCCGCGGCATTCACTATCCGATCGCACTCGAAGGCGCACTGAAGCTGAAAGAAGTTTCCTACATTCACGCGGAAGGTTATCCCGCGGGCGAAATGAAACACGGTCCCAATGCTCTGATCGACGAGAACCTCCCAGTCGTAATTGTAGCCACGCGCGATCCGAACAATGAGCTGTCGATGGTGCGCTATGAGAAGACGATTTCGAATTTGAAAGAAGTGAAAGCTCGCTCCGGCATCGTCATCGCACTGGCCACGGAGGGCGATGAGGAGATTAAAGAGGACGCCGACCACGTCCTATACATTCCACCCGCGCCGGAAGAGCTGTCGCCGATTCTTGAAATCGTTCCGCTGCAATTGCTGGCTTATCACATCGCAGTGCGCCGCGGCTGCGACGTAGATCAACCGAGAAACCTGGCGAAGTCAGTGACGGTGGAGTAGGCTTCAGGCTTCAGGCTTCAGGCTTCGGGCTTCTCCTGATCCGCCGGACGGAAATTCCCCTGAAACAGCGCTGGCACTACAATCGGTCGCGAGATCCTTCGACTGCGTTGCCGTGCGCTTCGCGAACGACAACTCCGCTCAGGATGACAGGGTTTTGAGTGATGCAGGCTCTTCGCGTCCTCGGTCAGTTTTCTTTCATCTACATAGTCGATGCCCTTTCACACCTTCACCGCGCGTCTCGTTCGCTCCGTCCCCCTTTCCGAACTCACCAAGCATCTCGAATTCGAAATGCCCGGCATACCCCGCTTTGGCTTCGTTGCCGGGCAATGGCTCTCGTTCAAAACCAACAAACCGGATGGCGAGGAGATCATCCGCGCTTACTCGATCGCTTCCCCGCCTGATGGCAGCAACAAGTTTGCCTTGTGTCTGAACCGCGTGCAGGATGGCTTCATGTCCAACTTTCTTTGCGACATGAAGGAAGGCGACGAGATCAGCTGCCAGGGACCGTTCGGTGATTTCATACTGCGCCCGCCAATGCGCGACACAATCTTCATCGCCACCGGGACTGGGGTTGCTCCTTTTCGTTCCATGCTGCATTGGCTGCTCGGTTCTGCTCCGGAATTGGACAAGGACGGGCGAGGACGCCCGTCCTCCATTGACGGTCAATCCCGCCATCAGGGACATGCGCTTTACTTGATTTTTGGCAATCGTACGGAAGCGGACATTTATTATCACGGCGAATTTCTGGGTCTCGCCGAGGAGCACTCGAACTTCCATTATCTGCCTACTCTCAGCCGGGGCGGACCCGACTGGATGGGCCTTCGTGGCTATGTGCAGGAACATGTTCCCGCGATCGCTCAGGGGCGGACCGACATGCACGCCTACATCTGCGGCCTGGACAAAATGGTCAAAGCCAACCGTGACTTGCTGAAGTCCTTGGGCTGGGACCGAAAAGCGATTCTGTATGAGAAGTACGACTGAAGGGTGACTATCGTATGCACAAATCACACGACTTCGACGGCTGCGGTATGACCGGCAGCGGAGGCGACTCTGGCGTCACGCGTAAGCAAGGTGGCTCCGAGTTGTTCGGCGAGCACGACGTATGCCGCATCGGACGCCGACAAATTGTGGCGGAGCTGCCAGATGCGAGGGAGCAGCACAGAGTGCGGATAGCGCGTGATCCGCATGTCCAGCAAATCTTGAATGGCCGCTTCCGCGCGGGGTGCGGAGAGTGTGCCCTGCCGCACGAGGCGGCGGAGCACCTGAACGATCTCCAGATCCAGCAGCTCAGGAGCGTGCAGGGACCGGTTACGCACGAAGATTCGACTCTCGATGCGCTGCGCTGCCGCGGTCTGAAGCAGCCAATCAACGGCCGCGGACGCATCCAGGACGATCACCGCGCCTCACGTTCTTCTCGCACCAGGCGGGCGGTATCGAACTCGACGGCAACCGCTTTCCTTCGATGCAGGCGTTCGCGCAACTCGGCCAGCGTCGGCCGTTCCGCAATCTCTTTGATCTCCGCCAACAGGTAGTCCGACAATGATCGGCCGGACATCGCGGCGCGGGCTTTCAGACTGCGATGCAGCGCGTCCGGCACATTACGGAGTTGAATCATCTTTGACATGTGGACAACATACTTTCATGTGCAGCGCATGTCAACGGGGATGGACGTAGCGAGCAGAGCAGTTTGAAATCCACCGTGCTGACATTCGTTTCGGCCATCGGGAAAACTTAGGCATGAGGACGGTGAATATAGCGAAGCCCAGGTTATCGTCCACAGAACGGATGCGAACCTGGGGCACCAAGCTTTGGTCGCTACGGGATGGTTTTGAGAGCTATGGCCTGATAGCGACAGTTATCCCGCCAAGCGAGAGTTGATTGCGTTTGTGTACCGTGATAAACACAAACTGGTGGAGGGCGAATCAGAATTGTTCGACAGGTACGCCGAAGGCCAAGAAGCGAAACTGGCGAAAATAGTCGGTGTCTCTCGACCTGTTGTGCGTAGACCCGTCTTCATCGCGGCTTTCTGCTTCTTTGCAGTTTTAGCGTGCTCGTCTGTTATTGCGACTGGTTTTACCCGAATCTTCTGTGCCACGCTCGCCGCCGTCCTCGCTTGGAACTGTTTCACAAGGCACAAACTGGAACACTTTATAGTCCAGTCTCATGGTGAATCCCTCGGAATCGTGACAAAGCATAGGCGATTAGGAATTAAACGTGGTGCCATCATTGATTACACCTTCCTGTCGGCTGACGGCAGAACTCATTTTGGCACGTTGCACGGCAGCACCGGCTTGCCCCAGGAAGGGCATACGTTCATGGTCATCTATAACTTGGGAGACCCCTCATTGAATCTTCCGCTATTCAGCTTCTGGTTCTATAAGTTCGATTTTGAGTTCCCAGAAACCATCGCATCGTCGTCTTCCTGAAATAAGTGTCGAAAAATCCCGCTTACACTCATTGACCGGGTTCTGAGCCTAATGGCCAATCACACAAGTTGAAAATATCCGGGGGCTCCAAGAAGGTATTCCTTTTAGGAGGCTCCAACCGTCGATTTCCGCTCCCTGCCCATCAACAGCTTACAGACGCCGAAAAAGAGACCCTTTCTTGAGGGCTGGCAGGGACCAACCTGGTTTCCGCGCTTTCACGGGTAGCGCCTAGAGTGAGGGCTCGGGAGAGCGATCTTACAGGCGCCACGAAAACGCGGTCAAACCATTGCGGGGTTGGTGTATACCGACGGCAAAATGCTCCCTCCCCTGTTTTTGTGTACGACAGCGATACGCATTCGGCTTCTGTAGCGGAACTGGACCCGACACGCTCTGTGAGACTCGTCCGCATTTTTTATTAAATTCCCTGTCCATCGACGATCAGGTCGTTGTCCATTTGTTTTCTGAGGCTCTCGCTAAGTGAACTTGCGTTCGTAGTTGTACGTTGAGGTTCTTTTACCGAAATTCGCAAGAAGGTGGAGAAGAATCATTTACGCTATCACGGAAGCTAAATTGCGGCGCTTGTTACGATAGTAAAGGAACTGATCGTGTCACGACTTACGGACCTGATCGCCCATGCGAAGACTAAGGACTCGCAGATGGGCGTGGACTTGGAGCGCGAGTTCAAAGCTCTGTCGTCCCGTCGTGCTTACGGCCTGAACTTTGAGCGGCATCGGCCCGAAACCATCGAGTTGCCTCAGAGTTCAGTGCGAAAGGGTGACAAAGTACGAGTGCTCCCGAAGCGGGGATCGACCAAGAAGGGCGACCAACGGCTTTGGGGTGTTAAGAAGAGTTCGAAGGCTGGTAACGCACATCTTGAGTTGCTCGGGAGTGGAGAGTCGAAGACCCAGGCGGTGCCTGTTGAGGACCTGGTGGTTGTCGCGGAGTTCCGTGATTTTATCTATCCCGGTCTCGTGTCCACCGGAAACGTCAAGCGCGGCGGGGACAAGCCGTGCCATACCATTATCAACGCTGAGAATTACCATGCGTTAAAGGCATTGACGTACACACACCGAGGTAAGGTGGATGTGATCTACATCGATCCGCCGTACAACACACGTGACAAGGACTGGAAGTATAACAATCACTACGTCGATTCGGACGATCACTACAAACACAGCAAATGGCTAGCTATGATGGAGCGACGACTTAAAGTCGCTCGTGATCTATTGCACCCAGAAAACTCGGTCCTCATCGTGACTATCGATGAGAACGAATACTTGAGGCTTGGTCTTTTATTAGAACAGACATTTCCCGAAGCTCACGTGCAGATGATCTCGTCGGTGATTAATCCAAAAGGTACTGCGCGGACAACGTTCTTCTCTCGGACAGATGAATTTATTTTCTTCGTATTTTTCGGCGCTGCGAGGGTTCCGGATCGTTCGGGTGTCGGGGGTGAAAGAGAAGTTCGGTGGCGCTACCTCCGCAGAACTGATGTCGAATCGGCACGAGGGACAAAGAAGGGTGGCCCGGCACAGTTTTATCCAATCTATGTCAATGATGAGACCGCTCAAATCCAAGAGATTGGAGACCCACTGACTCCAGACGAGGATCGTACTAATGTTCCGGCCATCGCGAGATGCACAGCGGTCTTCCCCATTCGTGAAGAAGATGGCATGGAAATGAACTGGGGCCTCAAAGGACCTAGCCTGGAGAAGGCTTTCAAGGCGGGATATGTCCGCACCTCTCGAAACAAATCTTCTGTCCTCCAGCCGTACGTCTTCTCATATCTGACATGGCCGAACATAAGGAAAATTGAACGTGGAGCTCTGAAGAAGGCAGGAAAGCGCGAAGACGGTTCCTGGATTGTGGTGGACCCATCAGGTAAGTCCTCACGCCCCACAACCACTTGGCAGGAAACAAGTCACGAGGCAGGAGCATACGGGACTTCCCTATTGCGATCTCTTTTGCCAGGACGAAAGTTCCCATTCCCGAAGAGCCTCTACGCAGTTGAAGATGTACTACGCCTCTTTGTTAAGGATAATCCCGAAGCGGTCGTCCTCGATTTTTTCAGTGGATCAGGCACGACTGCACATGCGGTCATACGGCTGAACCGCCAAGATGGCGGTCGCCGCCAATGCATCTGTGTGACGAACAATGAAGTTGCTGCAGATGAGGAGGTTGCGTTGCGCAAGAATGGCCTCCGCCGGGGCGATCCCGAATGGGAGCGGTGGGGCATCTTTGACTACATCACCAAACCTCGCGTCGAGGCCGCGATCACAGGGAAGACTCCAAACGGGAGACCTATTGAAGGAGACTACAAATTCACAAACGAGTTCCCTATGGCCGAAGGTTTCACAGAGAATGCGGAGTTTTTCACCTTAACATACGAGACGCCGGTGGCCGTCAACCATAACCTAGCCTTCGCTCGTATTGCTCCGCTGTTGTGGATGCGAGCGGGAAGCACGGGGCGGCGCATCGATGCGCTCCCCGACTCAGGCTGGGAGGTTGTCGACACCTATGGTTTGCTGGTCGATCTCGATCAGGCGGCCGTTTTCTGCAGAGCCGTCAAGAATACGTGCGATCTGCGGATCGCTTACATTGTTACAGACGACGACCGGCGCTTCCAGTCAGTTGCACGCTCCATACCTGCATCAGTCGAACCCGTCCGACTTTACGAGTCTTACCTATTGAACTTCCGCTTCTTGCTTGGAGAGTAAATAATGAAGTTTACGCTGAAGGACTACCAGGACGATGCGGTCTATGATGTCCTAGCCAACTTCCGAAAAGCCCGCAAACGCTGGCAAGAGGACAGCGACAAACATGCTTTCTCTTTGTCGGCGACTACGGGAGCGGGTAAGACAGTCATGGCGGCGGCTGCATTCGAGGCTTTATTTCACGGTGATGAGAACTTCGATTTCGAGGGCGACTCCGGGGCCGTTGTCATATGGTTCAGTGACGACCCTTCCCTAAATGAGCAGACACGATTTCGACTAATCGAAGCCTCCGACCGACTCAACGTTAGTGATCTTGAAGTTGTGCAGAATACCTTCAATCGTGAGAGATTCGAGGCGGGTAAGGTCTATTTTCTCAACACCCAGAAGCTGGGCAAGAATAGCCTTCTAGTCCGTGGGTACGATCCTGAAAAGACCACGCAAAGCGGTGAGCAGCCTTTCCCTGAGATGCGTCCAGACCTTCACTCATACACGATCTGGGATACGATCCAAAACACAATAGAAGACCCTTCTTTAACACTCTACCTCGTGCTCGATGAAGCGCACCGGGGGATGGGGAATACTTCAAAAGCAGCTGAGCAAGACAAGGCTACGATAGTCCAACGACTTATCAACGGTACTGGTGCAGTACCCGGCATTCCAATCGTTTGGGGCATCTCAGCTACTGTCGAGAGGTTCAACGCCGCCATGTCTGTAGCCCAGGGGCGAAGCACCCTTCCGAATGTGGTCGTTGATTCGGCCAAGGTGCAAGAGTCAGGCTTATTGAAGGACACGATCATCCTTGACATTCCCAAAGAGGCGGGCCACTTCGACACTGTGCTGGTGCGACGCGCTACGGGCAAGATTATGGAGTCCAGTGCTGCCTGGGCGGAGTACGGCAAACAGCAGAACGACGCCAACATCGTGAGACCCCTTATGGTTCTTCAGGTGCCGAACACGCCAGATCACAATGAGGTAGGACGGGCACTCGATACGATCTTCCAGCAGTGGCCGGAACTAGCTCATGATGCCCTCGCGCACGTGTTCGGTGAGCACACAACCCAGACCTTCGGCAGTCATGCAGTGCCCTACATCTCGCCTGAGCGCGTGCAGGACTCGTCATGGGTCCGCTTGCTCATTGCAAAAGATGCCATTAGCACAGGATGGGATTGTCCGAGAGCTGAAGTGATGGTGTCCTTCCGCCCTGCGAAAGACCGTACCCACATCACGCAGCTGCTAGGTCGTATGGTGAGAACGCCTCTCGCCAGACGGATACCGGGTAACGACCGGCTTAATTCGGTGGACTGTTTACTGCCGTTCTTCGACGCTAAGTCCGTTGAGGCAGTTGCGGACGCCTTGATGAAGGGTGGTGGGGATGGGGGTGACTCAACACCTCCTGTTCGGCGAGTGCTCATCAATCCCAAAGAGATGAAACCGAACCCCTCCGTGCCGGAGGTCGTGTGGGATAGGTTTCTTTCGTTGCCGTCTCAGTCCTTGCCTCAGAGGAGCGCCAAGCCTGTGAAGCGACTGACGGCCCTAGCACACGAACTTTCTGCGGACCGATTACTGCCGGGAGCTGGCAAGAAGGCGCACGGGGAAATGCACAAAGTTCTCGATGCGGCCCGGGCTCGTTACGCCCATGAAATATCTGTTGCGCGCAAGTCCGTGCTCGTCGTTGAAGGAAAAACTTTAATCGCAGATATGAAAAGCAAGGGCAAGTCCTTCGACGACTTCTGGGAGGATGCTGACTACGCGGTGATCGAGGACGCCTATCGGCGCGCGTCGCGCATAATAACTGCGGACCTGAGTCGCACCTACGCTGAATATCTGGCTGATAAGAACACTGGCGAGGAATCCCGCGAGGACGCTCTGATGGAGGCTCACGCGGACATAGCAGCCCTGGGACTCGTGGAGGATGTGAAAACATTCCTCGACATCGAAGCGGACAAGATGGCTAAGGCATGGCTGGATGAGTACCGTATTTCGATCAAGAGCTTGTCAGACGAGAGGCAGGAGACATATCGGTTGATCAAGGAGATGAGCACGGAACCTCAAGATATCGACCTCGCTAAACCGAAGTCCTGGATGGAGGCCACCTTTGTATGTGAGGCGAATGGCAGCGAAACTCCCCTGCCAAGCTACGAGCACCATTTGCTATGCGACGAGAACGGCACTTTCCCCGTCGACATGAATAAGTGGGAGACCGATGTGCTGGATGCAGAGATGAAACGCAAAGGCTTTCAGGCATGGTACCGCAACCCTGCTCGCTCTAGCCAAGATTCTCTAGGGATCGCTTATACAACTGACAACAATCAGATAAGAATTGTCCGGCCCGACTTTGTGTTCTTTGCAGCTCAGTTAGACGGTACCATCGTAGCGGATATCGTAGACCCTCACGGAACCCAGTTCAGCGACGCGATACCGAAACTGCGAGGCCTAGCTAAATACGCGGAGGAGCATGCACATGCTTACCGCCGAATCGAATCAGTCGCCAAGGTAGACGACACATTGCGAGTATTGGACCTGACGAACCCAAGCGTACGCAAAGCAGTTCTTGGAGCTAGTGACGCGAAAGCTTTGTATGAAAGTGCCTCTGCGACTAAATATTGAGCCCCCGATTGACTTCACGAATCTCCCCCGGTTGGGGGTTTTGGAGCTATTGATGGCGAATGCCAGCAAGTTCAGCTAGCGCCTGCCAGTGCCGTGGATGTGGACTGTCTCCGTTCCGAATGCGTCCCGCATACCATCGGGACACACCAATCCGTCTCGCGATGGCTGACGTCGACATTGCGGCAAGCACAGGTCGAATTCTCCCGGAATAAAACTCAGCAGTCAGCCAAGTTGGTTGGCTCGAAGCTGCCCACGAAGAACGCGCGGCAGCGTGCAGACGCTGAGTTCTCGATTCTTTAGCGATGGCTTCCGGAGTGCGAGCCGCAACCCTCCCCAACCGCGCAGCCGCAGCGAGACGTTTTGTCGCATCGTCTATTGCGCACTCAGCGCAATCGCTTCGTCCAGCTCTGATGCTCTTCCCGCACCCACGACATACACATTCAGGTTTCGGAATCGCAACTGGCACTTGTGAGCCGCCCTTTGCTTCTCGCCGGTGTCGTTGTGTCAGTCGTGTCGGAATCGCAACGCTTTGATTTCTTCGCGTTCGAGTCCAAAGCGAGCGTGCAACGTACTCGGCCCACGGCGCAACGAGCTTGCCCCAGACGGACATGGTTTCGCTGAGTTTCGCGGTAAGTGTTCTCAATAGGCGGCAATTGCCGTTCCACTCCTCGAAGAAATCCAAACGCCGGAATGGTTCTCGCATGATCCAATCCAGCAACCACGCATCGACCGATGGGCGTACAGCTTCCATGATGTCGCAAGCGAGACTGTCGCGATTCGGCGTGTCAGCGTGCAGCATCCCGATTCCGGGATCAAGTCCGACCGCCGTCGCCGCTAAGCGTGTCTCGCACTCAAGCAGGGCATAGCAGTAATTAAGAATTGCGTTCGGGGGATTCGTCGCCAATCTTGGCGATCCTGTGATTACAGATTTCCGAGTCCCAAACATGCGCCAGTGCTCCGGGGCGCGCATTACGTCCTGTCGTGGAAAATTAATCGGCAATTCATTCCACGCTGACCAATAAGCGCTAGCGGCATGTGCCTCCAGGCTTGCCACCGTGTCCAGACTTTCAGCGGTGGACAATGATTCTCGTAATTTTGCGATGATGTCTGCTGCTGTCGTATTGGCCAGTTTACCCCGCACCAATTGTTGCTGACCGTCAAGTTTTGCACGCATAAGTTCACGCATGATTTCTAGTGCTGCGCCGTTCTGATGGGCCAATGCTTGCGCCCGTCGTAGTCGAGCGTCAGATGGTGCGGTGGGGCCGGTGACCAACGAGACTTTGCCCGAACGGTCAAGCATAATGAGTGACGCCCGTTGATCGGCAAGCCATTTCAAAGCGTCTAAGGTGAAGAATCCGTCCTCCGAGATGCAAACCAATCGGCGCAATCCGTGGCCTACGCGGGCAAGCCTGACCGTTCGGCGCTCATCGGCCACGCCATCCTCAATTTCAAGATGTCCGGATTGCATCCGCACGCGTACGCCGAAACCGTGGATCGTGAGCACGCCGCTTTTGCTAATGGGAGATTTGCTGGAATTCGGGACTTGCGGTAGCTTGTGCCAAGCTGCCATCGGAGTCATACCTCCTGTGGTGGTCAGGGCTTGTCGTCTGCTCTAACAGGCGGCAGGCCCGCTTTTTCTCTCACAATTATCTCAGTTGTCTGTCAGTTCTCATTACTTTCTTTTCTTCTTTTTCTGGGGTTCTTGCCGTTTCAGAATCAATTCAATTGATGGGTCCTGTCTCGCTACCTTGATCGTAAACTGAAGGTCTTCTCCTTCAACATCGGGCTGCTGCAGGTTAAACGGCGATCCAGGTTTATCTCGGCCATACCAAACCCGTTGGATGGTCCGCAGACTCACGTCGTGTCGCTGCGTCATTCGCGTAAGAACGTCTTTCAACGCGATGCCCTGTCCCAGCAGTCCGCCAATGTCCTTGCAGACGACACGAGCCTTTGAAAGAGACAATTCTCGTCGGCGACCACGTATTGGGCGAGTCCTGCCCTCGAATATTAAACGCAACAAATAAGGCAATTTCCTTATTACCTCGATGCGAGCATCCAGACTAAGCGGGCTGGGCTCCGGCAGACATTCAGCTAACGCAGATTCCAGTTTGCCTTTGTCTTCGGCGTTCTTCCAGATTGCCATGTCGCGCTCCGTCATCGCCAACAGCTCCTTAATTCCTTGCTCGAAGGACAAATCGATATCTGCGAACGCTTTCTCTAGTTCGTCAGCAATTAGGCGAGCGGTTTCGGCTTTCATTTGGTTAAAGACTTCATGACGCGAGAAAGAAACAATTATGGCACTGAATTTTGGCAATACGTTGCCATTATCGGTTCGAGTTGTTAAGGCGCGCGAGCCAAGGCACGATTGGCCTGTGCCCAGGAAAAGAAAAACCCATAGGCCGCAACGCCAGAGGAAACTAAGCGAACGTGAGAAGCAGATTCGCAATCGCGTTGCGAATGCCGTCCACGCAATCCGGCATGGAATTCCGGCTTACCGCGCTGCTCGCGAGAACGGCGTCGGCCTTCGAACAATCAAACAACGTGCGGGTAAAGACCTGGCGCAAGATCGTCCCGGCGCACGCATTCGCGCCAAAAAGAATGACCTCCTTCTCCGATACTTAGAAATTCCTGGCCCCGATGGGCCAACAGAAATAGCGGTTCGCGGATTGAAAGCCGCACGCGAAGTTGCCAAATACAAGACTGCCGTCAATCGATTCCTTCGCGGTGATCGCAACGCCCTCGACAGATGGAAGGGGAAGAAAATCGCGGGTCTGGCTCTAATAACAGACGCGAGAATCTTGGCAGACCAAGCTGACAAGGGACTGCTTCCACATGCCCTCTATCGCTCATTTGCAGGCGGTGCCATGTGAGAGTCAATAGTTCGCGTGTCCGGTGCTGTGCGATTTGTGGATCAACAATCCAACTCCAGGAGCACCACCTTGGCTTGCGAAATCACGCTCCATTTTTCACGCTCCCCCTGTGCTATCCGCATCACCGAGCGATAACCATAGCCATTGATCGCGCGGGAGTAGACCCGCACTACACGGACGATGCAGCAGAGAGGGCACGACGGGCGCGAATGGCTGCAATTGTCTTTCTCTGGTTCATTGACGAACAACTTCAACCCAAACAGGAGACCCATCCATGAAAAACAAGGCAAATGAACAACGCGGAGCCGCTGCTGACCCGCATTCGCCCAGTGGCAGAATGCAGATTCTCAAAGAGACTCCTGGCGATATTCACACCGCAGACTCTACATTCGACTGTATCGAGTGCCGGAAGCCCATATCCAGCAAACCATATTCGTTTGGAGGAGGAGCACTTGCCTGCGAATCCTGCGTCCGAGCCTATTACAAAGGATATCCGGAGACTTCCATCGCAGAAGAACTGCGTTGTCGTGGAAATGACGCCTTGCGGATCATAAAGCAGCTGAGTAAACGCTACCGCAAGCCTGTAGCACCTCGGTTCACCCACATGTGCGATGTTTGCGCAGGAAATCACAGCACAGAGAATTGCCCCGACGATTTTTGAGCCAACATGACATCAGTGCATGACATCTTTCTTCGCGCCTATGCCGTCGTAGCGGACAAAAAAGAAAAAAGCGAGCGCAGCCATCGCGCTGGCATCATTGACAAGTGGCCAGAGCACGCACTTCTCTTTGATACCGAAACTCGAATCACGGCGGACCAATCGCTGACCTTTGGTGTGTATCGGCTGTGCAAACTGCAAAAAGGGCGGTACAAGGCCACAAAAGAGGGAATATTCTATGCCGATGATCTACCCGCCAAAGACCGTCGAGTCCTGAGAGCGTACCAGCAAAATGCAATTTCTGATGTGAAGTCTTTTCCGCCAGAATTCCCGTTGCTGTCCCGCTCAAAGTTCGTGAAACAAATTTTCTATCCGGCCATGAAGCGAAATGGGGCGCTGGTCTGTGGCCTGAATCTGCCTTTTGATCTATCCCGATTGGCCCTTGACTGGGATAAGGGTGGTAAGGGCGGCAGCGATAGCCGGAAGTGGTCCCTGACAATGTCGCGGTATCCAAACGGAGAAGAAAACAAAAACTGTAGGCGCGTGAGAATAGAGCCGATTGATAGTAAGAAGGCATTCATTACCCTCGCATCGGAATGGATTCCGAAGGGGCGAGAGAAAGAATGGAAGCATGAGCCTCATTTCCTCGATCTGCGAACGCTAGCATGGGCGCTATTTAATAGATCGTTTTCACTGGAAACTCTTTGCGACGAACTCGAAACTGAGCACCGGAAAGATGACCACGAACCCACGGGCGAAGTCACTCCCGAAGAAATTGAATACGCCCGTCAAGATGGTCGATGCACGGTGGACGCGCTTAACGCTCTAAAGCAGGAATTTGATAAGCACCCGATTCGACTGAAACCATACAACGCGTATTCCCCTGCGAGCGTGGCAAAAAGCTATTTGGAGGCAATGGGAATTGCCAAGCCAGCCGAAAAGTTCCAAATTTCCGACAAAGAACTCGGCATTGCAATGCAGAGCTATTATGGTGGACGGTCTGAAACTCGCATACGTTGCGCGGAAGTTCCGGTTGTTCCCGTTGACTTCACTAGTCAATATCCGACGTGCTGCGCACTTCTGGGTCTCTTCGATGTTCTAACGGCTGAGAGCGTAAGCTTTGAGGACGATACCCGAAATGTTCGCCGGTTAATCAATGGCGTCTCTCTTGGGCAATGCTTTAAGCCCGCGATATGGGAACGGTTCAAATTCTTTGCCCTCGTGCAGCCCAATAATGACATTCTTCCCGTTCGGACCGTTTATGACGGCGTAACTCAAAACATTGGTAATAACTATCTAACCTCCGACGTTCCCATCTGGTTTGCTGGTTGCGATCTAATCGCCTCGAAAATTCGAACAGGGAAAGCTCCGCACGTTCTGCGAGCGATTCGCATGGTGCCACGTGGCAAGCAGTCTAGAATGCAGACGCTGAACCTTCAGGGCAGCATGGTCGAGATTGATCCTTACAGGGACGATCTTTTCCGCAAAGTAATTGAGCAACGCAAGTTGAATAAAGCCGATAAAGCTCTTTATTACTGGCTCAAGATTCTCGCGAATTCGATCTACGGGTTCTTCGTTGAGATAAACCCGGAAATTCAGAAGAAGAAAGTGCCCGTCAACGTCTCGTCGGGTGAAAGGAATTTTTCCGATTCGACAGATGTGACAGAAAAATCTGGGTCGTGGTTTTTCCCGCCATTAGCGTCGCTTATTACTTCGGCAGGGCGATTGCTGCTCGCGATGACGGAAGCGTGCGTAGACAGAAAAAAGGGTACGTACCTGTTCTGCGATACCGATTCTCTCGCAATCGTGAGCTCCAAAATGGGGGGACCACTCGACATTTCAGGCAGCGAAGGACTCAGGACTCTATCTTGGAAAGAGGTGCAGAGCATCGTTAATAGATTCGTTCCGCTGAATCCTTACAACCCTAAGGCCGTCAAAGGTTCAATCCTCAATCTTGTAGACGCGAATTATATTGCCTCTGACCCCACGAAACGACAACGGCAGCTATACGGATACAGCATTGCGGCGAAGCGTTACGCTCTGTACGAGAGGATAAGGATAACGGATATCAAGATCGTTGATCCCAAAGCGCACGGCATCGGTTTTTTGTACCCGCCAAAACATTCCCCTGACGATTGGGATGAAGATGTGCCGCAATGGATTTACGAAATGTGGGATTACATCCTGCGCGGCGCTCTGAACTTGCGAAGAAAAACACCGTCGTGGCTCGATATTCCTCAGATGATGCGCCTTACCATTACGACGCATAATGTTCTCGGTATGCTCGGAGAATGGGAAATTGCCCGCCCATACAATTTTCTTTTTCTGCCGATGGTTGATCCGACATTCGGCTATGCATTTGATAAGCGGTCCAACGAAAGAGTTCTGCTCATCTGTCCGTATTCGACCCATCAGGAGCGTTGGCTAGAAATGGGATGCGTAAATATCCATAACGGCAAGAAATACAAAATGGTGGACTGTAACAACGCAGAGAATCCCGCGCACAACGTGGTCTTTCCCTCGCAATTTGCACGTCTTTTAATCCAGTACCAGGGGCATCCCGAGGCTAAGAGCCTTGCTCCTGATGGCGGCCCATGCAGAGCGAATACGCGAGGGATATTAAAACGCGCTCACGTCCTTGCCGGAGACTTTCGATACGTCGGCAAAGAAACAGATCGTAAATGGGAAGAAGGCGACGATATCAGCGTGTTAGAGTTCAAAACAACAGAGTTCGGAAGATCAAAATTGGTAGTCGCGAGTGAGCAAGTAAAGAAAGACATCAGGGAGATTGGCATCAACAAGTGCGCTCGCAAGAGCGGGTTTGATCGCAAGAATTTCATTAGAAAATTAGTTCGTGATATCCCTGTGAAACGTTGTTCCTATACTGAATTTGAACGGTGGCTAGAGCGCTACAAGTCAAAAGTACCAAGGTATGGAAAGTGACTAAAGTGCGTCTGGCAACGCGAGACAAATTCGCCTCACCTTATGTTGTTTACATTGATGAATCGTTCTTCAATTTCTGGGGCTTGAATAACCCAGACGGGAACTTTTGCTATGTGGCTTTCGGAGTACCCTACGAGAATTTATCTCTCCTGGATGTTGAGCATAAGAGATTGCTCGATTTGTTCCGGAACGCAGTTGTGTCGGATCTCCACGAGATGCCGCCGGTCGAGATCAAATCGGTTGTCTTTCGACGCCTAAAACTGAAAAATAGACGGAGAATAGCGATGCTGGCAAGAGGCATAATGGTCCGCCTGGGGACTTTCTTTCTAACAGAGTTCTGCCAGGTACGCGGATTCATTCTAGAATCGGTGCGCTCCGATCTATTGGAAAAAGGCGACTCGCGGATTCCCAAGAAGTGGGATTCACTGTATCAGGCGAAGCGTGAAGAGCTTTCTCGCGCTGTCAAAGAGCAGAAACTCGGGCAATCGTCCCTGCTGCAGAAACTAATCGAAACGCCGACAGCTTCCTTGGCCTACTTTCTGACCAAACGTGCCGAGTGGTATGAATTAGTGATCGACCCACGAGGTGGTGTTGAGGACAAACATATCGCTCAAGCAGTACGACATACAACAGAAGCGGTCATACGTGGGGTGCACAGGGAAACCCACGACAAGCTAAGGGCTACATCGTTTAGCATCCGGTCCGAGAATTGTCCGGGTCTTCAGGTGGCTGATTTGCTTGCAGGCGAGGTAAGGCATTGGTTCGTGCAAAACCCTGACTTTCTTGAATTCAACTCGGGTTTGACGTTGTTGGACATCAACAATCTTAAAACTCAATACTACCTGAAGACGTCAGCTGGAATTGTGTCTAAGCCAGAGCGGCGAACAAAAATGCCTCCTACTCTCATCCGCAAGTTGCACAAAGCGGGTCGAAGTTCTCTTTTCCCATATTTTCGCCGTTCATTGGCGAATGATCTCATTAGCTGTATTGCAACGTACGGGGAATTTCGTCATATCGACCTCGCGCACAATCAGCTGATCGACTCACCGGATAATCGATAACGAGCACCGTGGACAATATGCAATCGGTTCAAAATCACTGGGCGAATGGCCTACCTTCCGAAGCACCCAGGGAACGGCGTTACCGTCGGATTGTGGCACGATATAATCAAACGGGCGCGTAGCTCAGTGGATAGAGCAAGTCCGTGCTAAGGTCTAGGTCGTGAGTTCGATTCTCACCGCGCCCACTTTTGGGTTTAGAAATCCTCTACGCTTTTTTGTCTTGCTCTTTTGTCGATGGAATGATCTGCCCCTCTATCGCTTTGTTCCCGGGGGCGAGCATTTCTGGCGGCTGGCTTATCTTGTCTTCAGCTTTTTCGCCACGTCCAATGTTGTAAATCGCAGGTTTGCAGAGAATTTCACGTACAGCCAAGTCGGTGAGCATCCGCCGCGTTGGAGCAGCTTGGGCTAAAATCGCGGTGTCCGAGGTCAAAGCAATTACATGTTCACCCCACTCCACTTCGCCAGCATCACAAGCAATCATTACAGCTTGGATACACAGGCTCATGCTTCCACCAAAAGCATTCAACGCACTTTCCACGAGGGAAAGATCATGGCCGAGGACACCACGATCACGATGCTGCGACGAAATCGGATCAAAGGGCATGTGCGCCCGCACTACCGGGATCGCATTCTCGTGAAAACGCCTTTTCAGGTCGGTACTGATCTCATACTCTACCGGCTTGCCCTCTGCGTCTTTGAATGGTTGTCCAACGGGGAAAGTGACGGCTATTAATCTGATACCTGCATTTTCCGGTCGCGAGCTGAATTCATCCAGAGCTATGGTAACGCCCAGGCCTTGAGCTGTAAAAATAACTATCTTTCGAATGTTGTGATTGCATGCGGCGCGAAACGCAGTGCGCAAACACTCCCGTAGGTTAGCCCGCCCTTCCTCCAGAAAATATGTGATCGGAGCTGTGAATTGATTGCTCATTGTCCCTTTTTTAGCGCAACGTGAACCCCATCGCTTTGTCCATGTCCACTTTCTCCGCCCGAGATCGAAAAACTGCTTTGACGAATTGAAACATATCGACGTCTTCCAGTACTAGCCCGTCGACTCGTCCCTGCTCGTAATAGGGCGCAGGATGAGGCAGTTTGTAATGAAGGTGTGGGGGATCGCCAGATTTGTTGCTGTTGCAGATGCGAAGAACCAGGGGATTGCTCGCATCCCGATCTGGATTCCCATTCTTACCCGTCCGCACAATTGGGCCGTAATGAAAGGAGAAGTAATGGCGCTTTGGCTGTTTTCCTTTACGACATGACCACGCTTCATGGCACACGACGTAGTATTTGTCGCTAAATGTCAGCCACCACTCGAAGTCCCAGCTTGGAGGATCGATTAAGTCAATGAACGCGCGATACTGCGGAACTCGGACCGTACAATCGCCGGGTACTTTCAGTTCAGCCCGATTTTTGTCACAGACAACCTTGTACTCTTGATAGTGAGTCACCGTGGAATCACGCGGCCAGGTCGACTTTATACTTGTCCTCCCGACGGTGGCGAGATGCGGAGATGCGATGCGCAAGGTATTCCCGATGTAATTCTTCCTCGCGTTCCCGCAAGGCGTCCAGGTGAATCAAGTACGCTTCCCACTCGAACTCGTCATGGTCAGACACTCTGTTTCGTATTTCTCGATTAGTCTGGAAGTCGCGATTTGAGCAACCGTATTTTTTTTGAAGTTCGCTCAAGCGCTCTCTGACCTCAGTGGGTGTTAGAAGCAGTTCGGACATCCAATTTCCCTACCCTTCTTGTGCTCTTGGTGGTTGGTCCTCCAAGAGCCAGACATGGCAGCGTGTAGCGTTAACCCGGGTCAAACCGGTAGGCCAACACACTAGTTTCACTGGACTTAGGCTGTCAAGCGAAATATAGCATGGTAACCGTAGGCGGGCACTGTGACCCAAGTCACCAACTTGAGTCCTTTTCGGTCCTGACCTGTGGTAATCGCGTTCGCTAAGAAAATCATAACACTTGGGATGCGGCTGGGTGGATATTGGGTTCGTCGCGCCAAAAAAATTCCGATACGCCCGCTTGGTTGTTGACAGCAGCAGCAAACGGGTTCTAGCATAAACACAGCACGGACAAGCTCTGTGATCCGCTGGGCGCGTGGAATATGAAAACTCGCACCCGGAGGCACAATGCTTCCAAAGAGGGGTCGGAACGCACTTACGTTCCGACCCTTTTTCATGTTTGCTGAGGTCATTTGGATTCTGCATGAGACGTTTTCGTTCCCACCCCCACGCCACTACCGCTGAAGCGCCCGGTTTGCTCCTCCGGAAGTCCCATGCATCGCTGTCGTACACGGAAACGGGGGAGGGAGCATTTTGCCGTCGGTATACACCAACCCGTCAAACCATTGCGGGGGTTATACGCATTGAGGGGAAAATGCTACACCCCTGCGGCCCTGGGTTGGTGGGCGGTAAGCGCAAGCGATAGTCTAACGGGTGTATGAGCGCGAACCGGGACTGGGGCTGGGAGAAGCTAATTCTCAACAAACCCTGGGAAGGGGTTTTGAGCGTAATCTGTTTTCGTCACTTGAGGAATTGCAGCGTTGACTCTCGATCCTAAGAGCCAGATAATGCCTAAGTTCTTCGGAGGGAGGATTTATGAAGCGCTCTTCCCGCAAGATAGCCAGCCTTTCCGAGAGGGTTCAGCAACAGCTCAACATGTATGCGCTCGCAGCAGACGCAGTCGGAGTAGGAGCGCTGGCGTTAGCGCAGCCAGCCGAGGCGAAGATTGTTTACACCCCAGCACATGTGATCTTGCAGGACAACCAGCCATTTTCTCTCGATCTCAATCACGATGGCATCGTCGATTTTTACCTCTTTCACGGCTATCCCAAGTATAACTCTGGAGAAAATTCCCTGCAGGCTTGTCGCTCCATAAGTTATAACTCGTACAACGAGGTGTGGTGCGGTAATTCGAACACTGGGATGGCCGTAAACGCAATCAGGGTGACTGAATCCATGGGCAAGTCATGGGGTGCGGCATTGCGCGCTGGGGCAAAAATCCAAAATGGCGACCGATTCCTGCGGGACACCCACCCTGTCAACCTAGGCTACGTGGCTTCCAGTTTCTACCCAATACGGTGGTCTGGCCCATGGGTTAACTGGGGCAAGGGCGTCAAGAATCGCTACCTCGGCGTAAAATTCCAGATCAACGGTCGGTTGCATTTCGGTTGGGCTCGCATGACCGTGGCGCCGAAGTATAACGGGCTGCAATGGGTTTTAACCGCTACATTGACCGGCTACGCATACGAAACGATTCCCGGCAAGGCGATCACCGCAGGCGCAACCAAAGGGCCTCACGATGTCGAACCAACCGCTATCAACCAGCCCGCTCCCAAACCGGCTACGCTTGGCGTGTTGGCGCTAGGAGCGCCCGGATTGTCGATCTGGCGGCGAGACGAGTCGGTGGCCGCTACACCCGAACGCAACTGATTTTACGAAGCCGAATCGCTGGCGAAATATCTCCAATAGCACCAATCGGCCGGTCTCTGTTCTGGAAACGTCCCTTCGTCTCTCGCCGACCCAAAAAGCGAAGGCATAGCTGTCGTAACATCCCAGTTACACTCAATGACCAAGTCAAAACGTGTAATCGCCTGTTCTCGTCACTTGAGAATCGCAGCGATTGACTCTCCATCGCAGCAGACGCATAATGAACCACCTTCTTAGGAGGAGACCGTGAAACCCTCTCTCCAGCCGCGCAAGAAAGTTAATCTTTCCGACTCAGTTCACCGACAGCTCAATATGTACGCGCTCGCGGCAAGCGCCGCGGGAGTGAGTTTGCTTGCGTTAGCTCAGCCAGTCGAGGCTAAGATCGTTTACACACCTGCGCACGTAATCATCAGCAAGCCATTCCCGCTCGACCTCAATCACGATGGAATCGTCGACTTCTACCTCATACACGGGGGTGGTCCTGCTTCCGTGGGTAGTTTGTTGGCTTGTCAATCGTTATTGACCAACACCTTCGGTATTTTTTGCGCAAGTAACGTTCCGAATGCATTTCGAGGAACTGTCTCGATGGGCGGAGATTTTGGGGCGGCGCTGCGTTCAGGAGCTAAAATCCAGCCCGGTGACCGATTTTTCAAGGCGACACAGCATTGTCGGCTAGGGGGATACACTACTAGTGTACGTTGGTTCGGTCCCTGGATGAATGGAGGACGGGGCGTCAAGAATCGCTATCTGGGTCTCAAGTTCAAGATCAAAGGACGCTTTCACTTTGGTTGGGCGCGTATGACCGTGACGACAACTAGATACTACCATTTCACAGCTACACTAACCGGCTACGCTTACGAAACCATCCCCGGCAAGGCGATCATCGCAGGCAAGACCAAAGGGCCGGATGTAATCGCCGCTGAACCGGGTAGTCTCGGAGCCTTGGCAGCGGGAGCGGCGAGACTTCAGAGCGGGGCAAAATAAAGTCGCGACGGTCTGTGGCCGGAGTCTTTGGCGTCAGATGACGAAACATCCCTATTACACTCATTGACCGCGCTGGCGATCATAGTCGGGAACTTATTTCACGAAAAGGGCCGAGCGGAGGATTACACCTGCGACTTCGCCGCCAGCTTTGTAGGCTCATTTTTCTTTTTCTGCCTCGGATGGTCTTTCGCCCGGTTGGGGCTGGTCTCGGTCTCAATTTTTCACACGGCTTGCGTGGCTGCGGAAAAACTCCATTCTGCTGCCTCAGCGGCTAACGCCTCCATTGACTCGAGAGTATCTATCGCAGCGGTGAACCGCTGCGCCACCCAAAATCAAAGGCAACTTCGAGTTTTTCCGCAGCCTCTTGCGTCTCGGACTGCATTTTTCCGCCGCTTGCTGCGGACTCGCGGTTCTGTTCTGTCTGGCCGCCGAAATTCTGGTTCACTCACTGGAGGTGCTGGGTCAACAAAACCGGAGTTTTGCAACGGGTTGCTAGTGTCATGTCGCAGAAATACGCGGCATAAGTCCGCACGTTTCTTCGACGCAACGCATAATGCGTCGGTGCTGCGAGCAGAGTACATAGATCCTTCGCTTTGCTCAGGATGACAACTCTCTCAGGATGACAACTTGCTCAGGATGACAGTTCGCTCAGGATGACAGCTTGCTCAGGATGACAGTGCAGATTTATAACGCGAACTTGCGGGACACCACACTAGAGGTTGCGGATCCGCTTAGGTCCGCGGCGATCTTTTACGGCCTCCGGTAGGACATAGAACTTCTGCCATCGCCCGTGACCGTCACGACTCAGCTTGAGGACGGGTTCTTTCAGAGGGCATTTCTGGTTGCACAGCCTACAACGGTCGAAGGGATAATCCTGCTGGCGTTTGACCAGGAGTTTGGTTGGAGAGATTTCGTTGCGGGGGCAAGCCATCTGGCACCAGGCCTCGCGGTACTTTTCATGCCTGAAATGACGGCTGCCGCCGGGAGAGACGTACATCTGGCCTCGTCCAGCGGCGACACAAATGGGAATGACGTACCAGAGATCTTCGGGCACGATATAGGCGACTATGAAGTCGATTTCCTTGGCAGTATAGGACGCGGCGCCCTTGAGTTTGACGATGTAGCGGGAGCCGTCGGAGCGGCGGGAGGACTTGACCTGCACGCGTGAGAGTCTTTCGCCAGAGTCGACGATGAAGTCGTAGCGCTCGCTGTCTCCCCAGGTTTTGGCTACACCGAAGCCGAGACTAGTGACTTTGGCAAGAAATGCGGCCTCGGCGGCTTCGCCACGCGCCTTGCTGGTAGTGAGTCCGACTGCGTTGATTTCGGGAATGTATGGGGTCATGGGGCCTTTCAGGGTTTGGGGAAATAAAAAAGGCGCAGCCATAGGGCCGCGCCATTTGTCTTCTCACTTCTAGGATATCAAGTTGGAGGGGGTAAGTACGACATGGTTTCGGAATTTATTTTCGCAAGCGAATGAACGAGGTAGGAGGAATTGTTGGGTTTAGGGGGCTTGACAAGGTTTTTCCCGAATTGGGAAACGGGAGAGGGAATGCTGAAGGATTCCCGATTCGGGAAAGTTGGGCGTAAGGATGATCGCGCAGGCCGACCCCGCATCGCAATCGCGACCCACGGAACGGGTTCCAATAGAGATTTCGGCCACTGCCGCATTCGGAATCTTCGCGGCCCGAGCGACAGCAGATTCCTCGCGTTGCGAGGATGACAATCAGGTTGGGAATGACAATCGGGTTAAAGTTTAGCCGAGTGTCGTTTGGACTACCGGCTTTCGTGGCTGAATACGCACAGCCATTTCCCGTCACGCTGCACCCAGAGAACTGAAACAAAGAAATCGCTCGGAGCTTCCTTATTCTTACCGACGATGGTCTTTTCCGATCTTTTATAAGTAATCAAGCCCGACGTCGCCGTAAAGTAGACCAACTTCACGTTGTCCATGAAATAATCTTTGAGCTTGGCATTTGAAGTGTGTTCGACGACGGCCGCTTTGCCCTCGGGGCCTCGCGAATCCACGAAGACTGCATCCTCGGCAATCGTGTCGGCAAACGCGGCGGTGTTTCCGGCCTTCTGCGCATCCAACCTGCGGTGTTCCTGGGCTGTGATCTGATCGAGCAAGTCGGCCTGCGCGGAAACCGGCACCGGCTTCTTGAGATAGTCGCCCGATTCGATGTAGGCCTTCAGCCGGTCGGCGATGAAGTGGTGCCACACCTGGTCCGCGGCCTGCGCGTCCTCGTTCGATATCTGGCCCACCATGTTGACGATGACGTGCATGCGGGTTCCACTGCCTTCCGGCTTGAACTCGTAGGTGATCACGGCATCCAGCGCGTTGCCGGAGAATCCCAGGGGGCCGGTGAAGCGAAGCAGTTTGCCGCGATCGGCATAGTTGACGACGGCGTGCTGCACGCCATTGCCCGAGTCATCGAAGACTTCATAAAAGCCTCCGCCGGGCTTGGCCTCGATGTAGAGTCGCTTCGGATGTTGCGAGAACGAATGATCC
This sequence comes from Terriglobales bacterium, assembly GCA_035567135.1. Lineage (GTDB taxonomy): Bacteria > Acidobacteriota > Terriglobia > Terriglobales > Acidobacteriaceae > JABDBE01. Next base: position 24,421 of record DATMQI010000201.1, on the reverse strand, counting down.
CACCAGGCGCCAATATCGCCCGTAGCCGCGTCGTAGGCCACATTGGGAGACACAGGCAGAATTACGTCCAGTTCAATGGAGTATCCGCCATAGGCCAGCAGCTTGACCTCTGCCTGCGCAGAGGATCCCAGAGTGATCGCGCTCGTAGTAATCAAGAGGATCGCTGACAAGGTATTGAATTTCATTGTGCCTCCGCGGATTTTTGTCAGCGGAAGGGTAACATATCCGGCGGAGGGCAGGGTTGAGGAGACTCGCGCGCACCCAGCCAAGACCACCCAACAAATTGAGATCATAGTGTTGACTACTCGCCTAAGCAGACAGATAATGAAATCCTTTTCCAGGAGGTCCCTCCGATGATCAAAACAACTGTGTTCGTGCTGTTGTTTGTGGGTAGCTGTCTGATCGTACAATCGGGTCAAGCTCAGTCTCAGCCGTCAACCAAGGCGAAGGAGCAGGTGACAGTACAGGGATGCGTAAGCCGGCAGAGTGGCGATTTCATACTGACGCAGTCTGATCCCGCCAACAGTTATGTGCTTCACGCTGCCGACAACATCAGGCTGAGCCAATACCTTGGCCAGCAAGTGAAGGTGACCGGGACGAAATCGCCGACTTTGAGCGACAGCTCAGACGCCGGGCGGTCGACTTCTGCTGTAACGCTCACGGTCAGCTCGGTCAAAACCATCTCCAAGGAATGCGGCAGCAGATAAGCGAGCTAGTCCGGCAGAGGACCCGGGGGTTGAAAGTCGGAACTGTCTAACTCCTGGCATCGCCAGGGGTCGGGTGGCCCACTCAAGCCGAATCTTCGCAATCGAAACTGTAAAGGATGTCCCGGGACGTTTCGTAAACTATGTCGTGGAACTAGACACTCTTGGCTTTAGTTAGATGTTCCCGGCTTCAAAGGCCCCACTCTAGTCGCAAAGAACGCGACTAGAATGGGCCACCCGTCCCGCCGTTCGTCCGGAACGCCACGCTTTTTTTGTAGGCAGGACCGCATCCTCCTCATCTGCTCCCGCATCTAAACCTTGACAACGATTCACTCAAGTCTTAGGATGGGGTCGTTCGTAATCATAAATCAACTGATTACACAGGACTTATCAGGTTTAGGAGGAGCCAGTTATGGCCAAGATTATAGGAATTGACCTGGGAACCACCAACTCCTGCGTCGCCGTGATGGAAGGCGGCGAGCCGAAGGTGATCCCCAATGAAGAAGGTGGGCGGACTACCCCGTCGGTCGTTGGATTTACCAAGACCGGGGAGCGGTTGGTCGGGCAGGTGGCCAAGCGACAGGCTATCACCAATCCGGAGAATACGGTTTATTCGATCAAGCGGTTTATGGGGCGCCGCTACGACGAAGTTGGCGAAGAGATCAAGATGGTGCCCTACAAAGTCGTGAAGCAGGGCGACGGCGTTGCCGTGCTGGCGCAGGGCAAGGAATATACGCCTCCGCAGATTTCCGCCATGATTCTGCAGAAGTTGAAGAAGGCGGCGGAAGACTATCTGGGCGAGAAAGTTAACGATGCGGTGATTACCGTTCCCGCGTACTTCAATGACGCCCAACGCCAGGCCACGAAAGATGCCGGCAAGATTGCCGGGCTGGATGTGAAGCGCATCATCAACGAGCCGACGGCTGCGGCGCTGGCGTACGGTCTCGATAAGAAGAAGGATGAGACCATCGCGGTTTACGACTTCGGCGGCGGGACGTTTGATATTTCGATTCTCGAAGTGGGCGAAGGCGTGATCGAAGTGAAGGCCACCAACGGTGACACCCACCTCGGCGGCGACAACCTTGATCAGCGCATCGTCGATTGGCTGATTGACGAATTCAAGAAAGACGAAGGTCTCGACCTGCGCGGCAAAGGCAACGAGATGGCGCTGCAGCGTCTGCGCGACGCGGCGGAGCGGGCGAAGATTGAACTCTCGACGACCATGGAGCACGAGATCAATCTGCCGTTTATCACGGCGGATGCCAGCGGTCCGAAGCATCTGGTCAAGAAGTTGACCCGGGCCAAGCTCGAATCGATGGTCGAAGACATCATTCAGCGCTCGGTTGGCCCCTGCAAACAGTGCATGAAAGATGCGGGTGTCGACGCCAGCAAGATTAATGAAGTCGTGCTGGTCGGCGGCCAGACGCGTATGCCACGGATTCAGGCGCTGGTAAAAGAGCTGTTCGGCAAAGAGCCGCACAAGGGCGTGAATCCGGACGAAGTAGTCGCAATCGGCGCCGGGATTCAGGGCGGAGTGCTTGGGGGCGAAGTCAAGGATTTGCTGTTGCTCGACGTGACTCCGCTGACCTTGGCGATTGAAACGCTGGGCGGCGTAGCCACTCCGATGATTCCGCGCAACACGACGATTCCGACCCGTAAGACGGAAACGTTCTCGACCGCAGCGGACAGCCAGACTTCGGTTGAAGTTCATGTGCTGCAAGGCGAGCGTCCGATGGCGGCGCAGAACCGCACTCTGGGCAAGTTCCACCTGACCGGTTTGCCACCGGCTCCGCGTGGCGTGCCGCAGATCGAGGTGACGTTCGACATCGACGCTAACGGCATCCTGAACGTGACCGCGAAAGACATGGCCACGGGCAAAGACCAGAAGATCACGATTACGTCGTCTTCCGGTTTGAGCAAGGATGAAGTCGAGCGCATGGCCAAGGAAGCCGACGCACACGCGGCCGAGGACAAGGCACAGCGCGAAGCGATCGACGCCAAGAACCAACTCGACTCGATGGTCTACGGCGTAGAGAAGATGCTGCGCGAGCAGGGCGATAAAATCTCCGGCTCGGAACGCGGCGACGTAGAAAACGCAATCGCCGACGCGAAGAAGGCATTGGAGAGCAACGACAAAGCCACGATGGAGAAAGCGCGCGAGACACTGACGCAGGCCTCGCACAAACTGGCCGAGCAGATGTACAAAGCAACGCAGGCTCCGCAGGGCGCGCCGTCAGGCGGACCAGAAGCAGGGCCGAGCGCGGGAGCAGACGCCTCGTCCAATGGCAACGCCAAAAAAGACGAAGGCGTAATCGATGCAGAGTACGTAGACGTAGAAGACAAGAAGTAAGAACAACGAAAAGCTTGGCCACGGATTGCACGGATTTTCGCGGATCTAGAGATAAAGCAAAATCCGTGAAATCCGCGGCTGCTTTTTCTAACTCAGGGGAGATTGAAATTGCAATTTGAAGCAAACGGACAAACATATTTTCTGAATTTTGCTGAAGACGAAGGCCGCTGGTACGTCTTCGCGCAAACCCTCACCGGTGTGAACCGTATTCCGGTCTATGTGGATGCGCCGAAATACGAACGCATCGGCGTGCTCGAAGCGGGAAGACATAAGATTCAGAACTGAGCTTTAGGCTGCGCGACTAGAAATGGCTACAGCGACCAAGAAGGACTACTACGAAATCCTCGGAATAAAGAAGTCCGCTTCCGCGGATGACATTCGCAAAGCCTTCCGCAAACTTGCGCGCAAATACCATCCCGACGTCAATCCCGGCGACAAAGGGGCGGAAGAGAAGTTCAAGGCGCTCTCCGAGGCCAATGACGTTCTGAGCGATCCCAAGAAGCGCAAGATTTACGATCAGCTGGGCTTCTACTCCGACAACATTGATCCGTCGACGGCCGACGCCTACGCTCGTGCGGGCGGCGGTACCGGTGGGTCTTCCTCGGGATTCCCTGGAGGCTTCTCAGGCGGGCAACCCCGCGGCCGAGACGGGGCTCAAGGCGCCAATTTTGATTTTGGCGGCTTCGACTTCTCTGATTTGTTCGAAGGAGCAGGTCGCGGCCGAGCGTCCACCAGCACTGGTAGTGGTGGTGGTTTCAAGGACATCTTCTCGGGCATGTTCGGCGGCCGCGGCGGTGCGGTCAGTGACCAACCGGAGCCAGGATCGGATCTCGAATACCAAGTCAACGTTCCTTTCTGGACGGCCATCCGCGGCGGCGTCATACGGCTGAACATCACCCGGCGCGATGTCTGCGGAAGCTGCCATGGGAAGGGATACACCGAGATGCCGGGCAAGTGTTCGGAGTGCGGCGGGACCGGTCAAGTCACCCAGACCGGCGGACGCATGAAGTTTAACGTGACCTGTCCACGCTGCCACGGCACCGGCAAGAACATTTCAACGTGCGCCACCTGCCACGGAGAAGGTACCGTGGAAAAGACCGAACCGTTGGAGGTCCGGATCAAAGCAGGTACGCGCGATGGCCAGCGCATTCGAATTCCCGGCAAAGGCAACGCCGGTTCCCATGGCGGACCAACTGGCGACCTCTATGTGATTATCCGCACTGGAGACCACCCCATTTTCCATCGCGAAGGCGACGATATTCACCTTACCGTTCCGGTGAGCGTCACGGAGGCTGCGCTCGGCGCCAAGGTGGAGGTTCCAACTATCGATGGCCGCACCATGCTCAAGATCCCGCCGGGCACGCAGTCCGGCCAGAAGCTGCGCCTGCGTGAAAAGGGCGTCCCATCGGCCACGAAGGACGGCGCACGCGGAGATGAGATCGTCGAGATCAAGACCGCCGTCCCCATGCCCCGCGACGAGCGTTCCAAGGAAATCCTGCGAGAACTGGCAAAGCTGAATCCCGAAGACCCGCGCGCGGACCTTTGGAAGAACGTCTAAGAAAAAACCATTAACCACAGAGGACACGAGGGCTCACAAAGGAGAACGCGGGAATTCCTTTGTGGTTGACGCCTTTTCGCCATTACCGCCGTACCCGCTCTCCTGCCAAATTTTTTTACGAAAATTGTTGCATCCCTTGAAATTTCCCGTAATCTCTACACTGCGAACTAACTCCAGCGCAGCTTCCGGAATCTTAGTTACTGGAAGGCCCACAGCAGCAGCAACGCGACGGTGTGGCTGAGAGTGATTCGTCCCAAGGGAGGAAGACATAGAAATTGGCAACAGCTAGCGCACCGCGCCAACAATTCCAGCCACCGACCCTCGTATCCCCCCGGAAAAAATCCGTTCGCCTGACCCTATGGCCACTCGTCGCCGCCACCTTCTTTATGGTGTCGGGCGGGACTTATGGCACAGAAGACATCGTTCACGGCGCGGGTTATGGGAAGGCGATCCTGATCCTGCTGCTGACTCCAATCCTCTGGAGCCTGCCTACGGCTTTCATGATCGGCGAACTGTCGAGTGCCCTTCCTTACGAAGGCGGTTACTACGCCTGGGTGCGCCGCGCCATGGGTAACTTTTGGGGATTTCAGGAAGCGTGGCTCTCGCTGGTGGCATCGATCTTCGACATGGCAATCTACCCGACGTTGTTCGTGCTCTATCTCACGCGCCTGTTCCCTTGGTTCGCCATGGGATATCGAGGATGGATGGTAGGCTTTGCGGTTGTTGTTGTCTGCGCATTGCTGAACATTGCCGGGGTCCGCGTGGTTTCGACGACGTCGCTGTGGCTGTTCTTCGTACTATCGGCGCCCTTCCTCATTATTGTCGCGATCGCACCCTTCAAGCTGGGGGCGCTGGCGCACGCCGTGACTAAACCGACGACGTCCTCGGTGGACATTCTTACCGGCCTGCTCATCTGTATGTGGAACTACATGGGCTGGGATAACGCGTCGACCATCGCTACCGAAGTCGAGCGTCCGCAGCGGACTTATCCCCGCGCCATGCTGGCTGCGGTCTTGATCGTGGCTCTAAGCTACATTTTGCCCGTGGCCGCCATGTGGATGACCGGCCTTTCGTCCAGCGCATGGGAGACGGGATTCTGGGCGGATATCGCCGGTCTGCTCGGTGGTCCGCTGCTTCGCGTTGGCCTTGCTCTCGGAGGGATGATCAGCGGTTTCGGAATGTTTAACGCCCTGGTGATGAGCTACTCGCGCTTGCCTCTAGCCATGGCGCAGGACGGCATGTTGCCTCGCGTCTTTGCGAAACTACAACCTCGATCGCGGGCACCGTGGGTGGCGATTTTGGCCTGCGCAGCAGGCTGGGCCTTGTGCCTCGGGCTTGGTTTCGAGCGCCTGGTGACCATCGACATTCTGCTTTACGGCGCCAGCCTCTCGCTCGAATTCATGGCGCTTATCGTTTTGCGCGTCCGCGAACCTGAACTGGCGCGTCCCTTCCGCGTCCCCGGTGGAATGTTCGGAGCCATAGCCGTCGGCATCCCGCCCATGCTGCTGCTTGGATTCTCCGTGGTGCGCAGCGAGACCGAGCAGGTGCTGGGGATGAGTTCATTCGCTTTCGGAATGCTGCTCATTGTGGCAGGCGTAGTGGCCTATCTTCTCAATCACGCGATAAAACCCGAGGGCTGGACGCCGCAGGAGAAGCCCGAAGCGGTCGCCTAGGAAACCGGGCCACGGATTAATGGAGGTTCACGGATTTACAACTAATCCGTGAACCTCCATTAATCCGTGGCCTCTTTCTCTTTGTTGTAGACTTTTAGCGATGACCAAGCGGAAATCCAAGGGCGCGTACATGATTTCGTCGGTGGCCGAGATGTATGGCATCCACCCTCAGACCTTGCGATTGTATGAGCGCGAAGGCTTGCTCAAACCCTCCCGTACCGAGGGCAACACGCGTCTCTACACCGACGAGGATTTGCAACGGTTGGAATTCATCCTGTCGCTGGCGCGCGATTTGGGAGTGAACATCAGCGGCATGGCAATCATTCTGCAGATGCGCGAGCGCATGGAAGAAATGCAGCGTCAGATTCAGGATTTCGTGAAGTACATCCAGGAAGAAGTGCTGGCGCGCGCCAACGCTGCCGCCGATCCTTCCCGCGGCGCGATCGTGCCCGTGCGGCGAGCCATCGTCGCGTCGCCGCAGCCCGCGGCTCGTAAGAAGTAGCGTCGCTCGCGAAAATCTGCGGCTTTCATTTTGGTCCCGCGTGGGCGAGGACACCCCTACACCGATGGTGAATACGAACGGGCCACTGGAGCCAGCATCCCATGGCCCGGATCGAATGAAAAACTACGCCGCAGCCTTTTCACGTTTGCCCATGCCTACCTTTACACGAGGATCGAGTCCGTACTGATAGACGGGCGCACCAGCGACCGGGTTGGTACAAACCAAAGCACCGGCGTTGAAACTGTAGGTGTTGTCTCCTCCGGAAATCTGACCTAACGAGAATGTCCAGGCACCGTCGGAGGACGGAGTGGACCAGTACTGTTGCGCGCCCTGCGGATTGCCAACAAAGGCCAACTGTAAGCTGTCAATCACCGTCCGAGGATAACCGTTTACTGACAGCGGAGACTGCAGAGCCAAGGCGCCCACGGGTTCCGTACTTGATCCCTGACCAAATACGGCGTTTAACACCAAGCTGGGTGATGGCGACGCCTGAATGCTCGCTTGGAATACGCGAACCAAGATTGAATCGCCATCATTTGCTGGCAGTGCGCTTGCGGTCCCCTGGACAAAACTCCAATCGGCTTGGACCAGCGCCTGCGATATCTTATAGAAGTTGTTCTGCACAGGGGGGAGAAGAGCGCCTCCTGTGAGCCAAACGCAGGATCGAAGCAATGGATTGGGACTAGAATTGTCCGCCTGAAAATTTCCGTCGTTCGCAGCAGGGGGCGTAGTTGAAACACCCAGATTGAGGAGATAGTTGGCCATCGCGTTTTTTCCCCTTTCGTTTTTGGAAGTGAATTACCGGGTTTGAACTATTGCGGGTCGAGTTTTCCCCTCACCAAATAAAAAGTCAAGGGAAATCGCGCCGGCAGAGGTCTAATTGGAGGGTTTGGCGGCGGCGGCATTCAGGATTTGCAGGTGGTAGCGGGGGTCGGCGCGAAGCGAAACAAACTCAGGTTCGTTTTTGATGTCATTCAGATCCTGACCGGCTTTTACGGCAGCCAGGAGCGAATCCAGCGCCTGGTCACGCTTCCCGCAAAGCTCGTAGACCACTGCCGAGTCGTAAAGAACTGCAGGGTCCTTACTGTGCGCCTCTGCGACTTGGTTCAGCGCCCGCAAGGCTGCCCCATTGTCGCCGGATTTGGCTAAATACATCGCCAGGCCGGTTTGCAGATCAGCGGCAGTTGGGTTCTTAGCGAGTTCTTCTTTCACCAATGCGGTGGCTTGCTGATAGGCGGCTTTGGCCTTGTCCTTGTTGGCACTCGACCAGCGATAGGCGTCACCCAAGTTGCCCCAATTAGCGAAATCGTTGGCGTTGAGAGCGACTGCCTTTTCGAACGCCGGGACCGATTCATCATACTTGCCCTGGTAGAACAAGATGGTTCCCAGATTGCTGTAGACGTCAGGTACGGGCTTTATTTCGAGGGCATGCTGGAGGGCCGCTACCGCATCATCGTCGCGGCCCATGGAATGATAAACTGCGCCCAGGTTCCGGAGCGCCTGTACATTGTCCGGTTCTAGCTTCAAGGCCGTTTCCCACGCTGAAGCTGCTTCCTTGAAGCGGCCGCCCTGATAAGCCTCTAAACCTGTCGCCATGTACGTCTTCCAATCTGTGGAATCCAGTTGGATCGCATGCTTCAATTCTTCCGCGGCCTGATCGGCTTTTCCGGTCTTCTCATAGAGCAGGGCGAGGTCGCGATGAGGCACAGCGCTTTTCGGATCGAGGTCGGCTGCCGTACGGAGCTGCTTTTCCGCTTCGGTCGAATCGCCCGCGCTCATCTTGGCCATGCCGAGCGAGACGTGGCCAGCGGCGAGATAGTTATCCAAGACGACCGCCTTGTTCGCAGACTCGGAGGCCAGTTTGATCCATTGCGGATCAGGATTGAAAGTGTTCTTGTATCCGTAGGCTTCGCTCAGCGCAGCGTAGCTCGCTGCCGATTGCGGATCATGCTCTACTGCTCGCCCCAGTAGCTTGATCGCAGCATCGATATTGCCATCACGATCGGAGTGGTCCAGGTCTTCGCGAGCACGTCGATAAAGTGCGTAAGCATTGTCTTCCACCGGCGCCTCCTGCGTCCCAGCCTGTTGAGCCGGCTTCGCCTTTCTGTGCCAGCGCCAGCCCCCAATCCCGGCGAGAACTAACAGCGCAAGTAAGCCGGCAGCGATCCAGATATTCCGCTTCGAGAAGCGGCCTGACCGGGGACTCGGCGCCGTCATATCAATCGTCGCGTCGCTCGGGTGCCAGGTCAGCGGACCGTCCACTAAACCTGAAGCTCCTCGCCGCAACTCACTCCCAACTTCCGCCATGGTCTGAATGCGCTTCTCGGTCTTTTTCTCCAGCATTCGCGATATCAACAACGTCAGAGGCTTGGGAACATCCGGCCGCATCTCAGTAAGATCCCGCGGCGGGCTGAAGTGAAGGTTGTGCAGCAGCGCCAGCGAGTTCGGGCCCGCGAAGGGCAAATGCCCGCTGAACATCTCGAACATCACAATCCCGAAGGAAAAAATATCGGAGCGCGCATCCACCGACTCCCCTCGCGCCTGCTCCGGACTCATGTAGGCCACGGTTCCCGTGACCGCGCCGGGTTGCGTTAAGGTGAATTGGTGGGTCAGCTCCTGATCTGTAGTCTTGCCGTCCGCAGCTGCGGGATCGAACTTGGCCAAACCAAAGTCGAGCACCTTGACCAGGCCGTCTTCGGTCACCATGATGTTTCCGGGCTTGAGATCGCGATGAATGATGCCCGCGGCGTGTGCCTTGGTGAGAGCGTCGGAAATCTGAACGCAGTAGCGGATGGCTTCACTGAGCGCGAGCCTGCGTTTTTTGAGCAGCGAGGACAGCGTGATGCCGCGCACGTACTCCATCACAATGAAGTCCGTGTTGTCTTCGGAATTGACTTCGTAAATTGTGATGATGTTGGGGTGATTCAGCGCCGAAGCCGCCATGGCTTCGCGCTGAAATCGGCGCCGGGCGGTTTGGGTCAGGGGGCGATCGGTGGGAAGGACTTTGATGGCAACGTCGCGGTCAAGGCGAGTATCATGCGCGCGGTAAACCACGCCCATCCCGCCTGCTCCAAGATCCGCGAGAACCTCGTAATGCGAAAGCCTTCGGCCAATCACGGCTTTGTGCCTCGATGATACGCCACCAAAGATTCTACGCTCAAGCATGTTACGCGAGGCACGAATGAGGCGGGTTAACATCGATGTGGCGGCGGCATCCCTTCGGCGTCGCTTCAGGAGAAACTTGCCGGCGCTACAATCGAGCAGGATCGTACGAATGTTAACGGGGTCAGGCTTCTGAAAAAGGAATCCCAGAGATCAACTGTCTCGGCAATACTCCACCAGATGTGTCCCCGCTGCCGCTCTGGCAAAATATTTGGTAAGTCGATTTTCACTGGATTTCCCCGGATGCGGGAGCGCTGCCCAAATTGTGATTTGAAGTTTGAACGCGAACAAGGCTATTTTCTGGGAGCCATGTATATCAGCTATGGCCTGGCGCTGATTACGATCGTTGCGCTGGCGCTTTTGCTGTGGGCATCCACTTCCTGGTCACTGCAGAAAATAACTTTGTGGGCGATTTTGCTGTTCGTGCCTTTGGCTCCCGGTCTTGCGTTGTTCTCGCGCGTGCTTTGGATTTATTTGGATCGGGCGATTGACCCGGAGTAGGTTTCGGCAGATGAAAAACCGTGCGGCGGACTAACTACGGTTCATAAACGGAACTGCCCAACCCAGCCTTGCGGGCGGATTCCTGCAGATCTTCAAGTTGTTTCTTTTGTTCGTCCAACTGTTTCTGCATTCGTTGTACTTCATCCTGCTTCTTGATCTGGCGTTCGTTGTACTGCACGCCATTGTAGTAACGGTTGGCTTCGACGAAATGAATTGACGAATTGAGTTTGTCGATCTGACTCTGCAGGGACGCAACGGAACTCTTTTGCGCTTCAATTTTCGCCTTCCACTGTTCGCCAGCGTGGGTGTTGTTGGATGCCGGTGCCGCAGCTGCGGTGTCGCGTTCGCCGGTGTTGGCCGAAGTGGATGAGGCCGGTTCCTCCTCGTGCTCCGGAATTTCCTCGTTCGTCACCACCTTGCGCGTGGCGTGTTGGCTCGTGGCCTGCTTCTGGCGCTGCTCGCGGGCCACATCGCCTAGCGATTGGGCGCGACTAGCCGCAACGGTAAACAGGATCAAAGCAGCAACAGCAACGACTTTCGGCGCTGGACGCATGGAAGCTCCCATCTAACTTTGAAGGCGGAACCGATTTCACATACTATCGCCGCCGGCATCCTGGGATGAAGTTACTGTCGTGTCGGTACTAGTGGGAATACGCCCTGAAAGAGGATACCTGAGAATCCTCTTTCGCCCCGCAGGGGCTCGGCCATTTCCTTCCGTGAACCCACGGCTTGCGCCGTGGGCTGTGTTCTTACTCCGCTTCGCGGCTGCGGGCAGTCAGGTTGGAGCCAACGTCGCCTCTGCGAGTGATACCATCCTTCTGACAGCCATGAAAAATCGACAAGCCTTCTCTGCTCTGCCAGTTGCTCTGGTTTTTGTCCTCATTTCGACTCTTCAGTGCCAGACAGCCCCACCGCACCCCATCGTGCTGCATGCCGCGCGTCTGCTCGACATGGAGAAGGGACGCATCGTGAGTCCTGGCGAAGTGCTGGTGCAAGGCGAACGCATCGACGAAGCAGGAACAAAGGTGGCCCACCCCGGCGGCGCGGAAATGATCGATCTGGGTGACACCACTTTGTTGCCCGGTTTGATTGATGCCCATGTACATCTTTTTCTGCATCCCGGCGCCGAGGACTTGCAGACGGTTGAAGAGTCCGTTCCACAACGGACTATCCTTGCGGTTCTGGCTGCTCGCGCGGACCTCATGGCAGGCTTCACCGCGGAGCGCGATATGGGCACGGAAGGCGCGGGCTCGGCGGACACCGCCGTGCGCAACGCAATCGATCAGGGTCTCGTGCCGGGACCTCGACTGCGCATCAGCGGCAATGCCATCGACATTCTCGGCGGGCACGAGGATGCAAATCACTTCAACCCCGCGCAACATGTGCTGTCGAATGCAACCTATGCGAACAACACCGCCGAAATTGTGAGCGCGATCCGCGAGCAACTCAAGGAGGGCGCGGATTTCATCAAGATGTATGAGACCGGCCCAGACACGGTTCGAGATGGCCGTTTTTGCACGATTTACCAATACACAGAGGCCGAACTCAAAGCCGCGGTGGAAGAAGCTGCCCGTTCCAGTAAGCACGTCGCGGTTCACGCCACGGGCGAGCCAGGTACGCTCTATGCGGCGCGGGCCGGTGTCGTCTCCATCGATCACGCCAACCAACTCGGGGATGAGACCATGCGCGTGATGCATGAAAAACAAATCTTCGCGGTGCCGACTTTTGCTATTTTCGAATACTTCTCCGAACATGCCGACTCGCCCGAGCAGAGAGCGCACGATCGCCAGATGCTCGACTTGCATGCAATCGAATTTCGCAAGCAACTTGCGGCGGGTGTGCCGATGGCAGTCGGATCGGACGTGGGGCCGTTTCCCCACGGCACACAGGCGCGTGAGTTAGAACTGATGGTGAAATACGGAATGACCCCGCTGGCCACACTGCAAGCCGACCTGCTGAATGGAGCAAAATTGCTCGGCTGGCAAGGGCAGATCGGCGAACTGAAACGTGGATACTTCGCCGATGTCATCGCCGTTCCGGGAGACCCTTCACAGGACATTAGCGTGTTGGAAAAAGTAAGTTTTGTGATGAAGGGCGGGGTGGTGTATCGGAAATGACTGTTGAGGTTTTCGGAATGTGGTGAACGCTCACCATGTCCGCGCATTTCATTCCATGCGCCAGGGCGAACGCTCCGGCCAGCGCCGTATCGCTTCGGCGGCCCAAGTGGTGGATTTGTCGGCGTGGCAGGTAGTGCAGGGATTCGGGATTTTATATTTGTCGGTCATCGCTGGTGTGATGAAGGCAAACGTGTGGGCGCGCACCTTCACGTCGGCGATAGTCGTCTCGATTTTTGGCATGTGGCACGCGATGCAACTGCTTCCGGGAGATCCTTTTTTGTGATGGGTATGCTCCTCGACAGTGCCGGTGCGGGGACCGTTTAACGAAAGCGGACCGTGGCAGTCCATGCATAATTGGTCGGCAGGCTTTCGCAATTGGGCGTAGTACTTGGTGCCATGCACATCATGGCAGCTAAAGCAGGTCACGCCACGCCGGTACATTACACTTTGTACGAAATCATTTCCCTGCATACGGTTTTTGTGTGCTGTACCGTCGGGATAGTGCGTGAATGTCGTCTCACCCAGCGTATGTTCTTCGAGCTGCCAAAAATCTGCGAGGTTTAAGCCTACACGATACCCAACCGGCCAGTCGTAATATTTGCCTTCGATGGGACTAGTCAGGGGCCGGCCCTGTGAATGGCACTGGATGCAGGAATCACTAGCCGGAACATAAACCATTCGCGCCGGATTAAGAATGTTTCCGCGCGAGGGATGCTCCACATGTTCGCTTCCGGGGCCGTGGCACTTTTCGCATCCGACGTTCCACTCTGCCACCTGTTTGGTGTGGATGTTGTAGTCGACGGAGTGGCAGCCATCGCAGGTTGGACCTGTGGGCCGCTGCATATTGTCCGGCGGATAAAACGGCTCCCACCAATCGGTCCCCTTGGCTACAAAATAGGGCCGCCAGACTCGATGGGTAACGTCCCACTGCGCAGGCTCTGGAAAATAATCGTCTCCTCTCTTCGTGAAGTAACGCTGCTTCCAAAGGCTACCGTAAACGAGGGCAACGTCATCCTTTGTGAACTTGGCGACGGAGTTCGTGGCGAGATCGGGAATGATGGCGTCGGGATATTCGCGGGGGTCACGAACAACATTTGCCATAGGCGTTTTGCGCCAGTGTTCAAAGATTTGCGCGTGGCACTTCTGGCAAGACTGCGAACCGACGTAGTGAGCGGAAGCGGCCGTAGCCGACTGTTGAGCTTCCTCCTCGTGGGTTAGCTGGCGTAGGTTGCGGATGAAGAGGACCAACTTCCAACTGTCGTCGCTTTGCTCATCATGCGGAGTGGCCCACCCCGGCATGCCAGTCAGCCGCACGCCGTTGCGAATGATGTAGCGGATCTCTCCATCCGTCAGGTTCTGGGTTCGAGGCGAACGTAAATCCGGAACCTTCGGGTAAAGGTTTGTGCCAACACTCGTTAGCCCAGAACCGTCCGGCCCATGGCACACGGCGCAACGGTCAAGGAAACGCTCTCGGGCTTCTTGCAAGACTTCCGGCGTCGCTTTCCATGGGTTTGTTTGCTTGCGCGCGTTTCGCGGGATTGCCAGGTTACGGGCGGCGCGCGCTAGCGTTTTTTCTAAGTACGACGGCTGGTCCGCGGTACTAAAGCCACGCCAAATCAGCTGGGCTGCGTAGAGGCCAAGCGCGACCAGCGCCACGCCGCAGAGCAGCAGGAGATCCTTTCGAGCGCGCATACAGAAAATATATCAGCGCAGCCTTTGGGAAAATACAAATTCACGGGCACGGAAGAAAGATAAGTACGCGAGTCCTAACTAGAGCGGCCAAGCACCTGACGCAGTATCAGCAGCTCAATTTCTCTTCGCGATTGCCGGATTTCGAGGATCTCCTGACGCAATTGTTTAATCTCCAATTCGTTCTGACGAAGGTAGGCTTCATGTCTTTTCAAAAACAGCGCCAATACCTCGTCCTCGTGAGGAGACGGAAGCCGTTCTTCCCCGGCAATTATCAGAGAATCTGCGGAACCGCCTGGCCCTCCAGCCATCTCGACAAACTCCGGTCCGGCATTTTCTGCATTGTCGCTCGGCAGCAGGCCCAAGAATTCCAGCCCAAAGAAATAGCCGTTGCGATCGCGGATGGACGCGGCCACGCGTAGACGATCGGAAGTTTGAAACTCCACTTCCATGAGGTCGCCCGGCTGCAGCGGCACTCCGCCGTACAGCGCCATCCCTCCTTGACTTATCTCGGTCGTCAACCCCGGCACAATTATTTCCGAAACGTCATTAGGGGTAATGATGCGGACGGGTAGTTTCACCGGGTGTCGCGGCCAACGGCGAGTGTTTGCGGGGGCCATCACTATTTCAGTGCGTGCACCTGCAGGAGATAGAAAACGCCGCCCAAACAAAGTAATCCCACTGCAGCGACTCCTGCTCCAAACTTGAATAGACGGCTGCGGGGGCGCTTTTCGCAGTTCGAGGCGGCCCTGAGCTTTTCCATCCACTTTTGTTCAGCGGTCTCTCGATCCACAGTGCCCTGGTTTAAGGATGACTGAATGGCCGCTCCCAATCTGTGGCGGTCGTCCACGGGAAGCGAAACAAAACGAAACGGCTGCTGGGTGCTGGTCACTGGGCTCAGCATTTCTGCCGCGCCCAGCACAGCTCCGGTGCTAGTGAGAAACATCAATTTCACCTGAGAGCCCTGGTCGATCGGACCAGGCAGGGAAAGCAATCCGCCGTTTACTGAGAGTACCTGCAGTTGTCCGGAGGCGCGTTGACCATCCTGGAATCGAAGCACCGCCGGAGTAAAGTCTGCAAGATGCACTCGGGGGGCGCGCGGTTGAGCGGGCAGTTGGGAGAGGCCGTCCATATGCAGTGACAGTATGTTACGCAGTCACGAGGAGTGGGAGATTACCAAAGGTGTTGTACCGATTTCGCCTGGTGAAATCGGACTGGTGGACCCTGCTTTCGTAATCTGCACGACATCGCTGGTGCGTGACATAGTTGAACTCGTAATGGTCAACTTCCCCCACTCACGGCGAAAACTCCGCGCCCCACGCGTCAATCTTTTCGGAAATGCTTCCGCAACCATCCAGCTTGAAAATGGACGTCAGCTCTGGGGCAAGACGCATCGGATTTCAACTACCGGAGGGTTGCTCGAACTGGCCACTTGCCTCGACGAGGGAGTCAAAGTCAGCCTGATTGTGCACCTCGGCGCCCGCACCGTGCGGGGCAGGGCGGCGATGCTGTTTCCGATGTGGGCCACACAGGGCTATATGCAACCCTTCCGGTTTACCGATCTTCGTGAAGAAGAATGTGTGGCGCTGCAAAGCGAAATCGGAGAACTGCTCAAGCAGGCGAAACCACTCGCGTCGGTTCGCCGCGGCTTCGGCTTCAGGCCCCAGAACTTTCTTGAATCATCCTGACAGGCTGCTGAAAGAGTCAAGACGAAGACGTTGCAAGCAACGTCTCTGTACTGGTTGCCGTTCTCTGTAGAGACGTAGCTTGCTACGTTTAGAGGGGCCGCAGCAGGTCTTCACGTGGTCTTGACTTTCGGCTCCTGCTGCTGCACTGACGCCCACTTCGCATGTTCCTGCGAGACCAGCGACTCAATTCTTTCCGCCAACAGAGCGTGTGGATCTGCGACGCTGGCGTAAGGCGACGCCTTCGCGAGATAAACGTATTTCTCGTGCTTCAGCGCTTCACAGGTTGAGCGATAAGCAATCCAATTCTGCTGATACTGGTTGAGGTGCAACATTCCTTCGAGCACCGTAATCAGAACGCCCAGTCCGCCACTCACCCATAGCACTCGCGAAAAATTGAAGGTCGCCAAGAAAGGGATTACCGCGGCAGCCGCAATCTCTACTGTCTTTATCCGCTTAAAGTATCGCTGGTTGACCATGCTTTTTCGGTCATACCAAGCGATCTGATCTTCGAGACGGTTTATTATCGGATCGGTTTCGGGTGCGCTGGTGGGTTGAGTGCTCATGGCTCGTCGATTCTAACTCTACCGAGGACTTGGGCCCCAATTCCCGTCTTGTCACTTAGTGAGGTGGAGTGATTTTTCGTTTCATCCTCCTGTTTTACCTCTCCGAAACGGGTGTACAATTCCGAGCACTTTCGAAGTCAACCAGGAGGTCCGTGATAACGAGAGCTCGGGCCAAAGATACCGCAGGGACACGAAGCCCTGAGAAGTTGTAACGTTCCGCGATGATTCGTCACTTTATAGATGTGGTTGTAACAAGAGCGGCTGTTTATAGAGACCAGCCGTCAGCCCGCGCAGGCGGGCACATAAGCTAACAGCAGTCCCATCGGTTTGGCGCTGGGCGTTGCGGAGGTATATGTATGGCGGCCCACGGACAGGTCCACGTTATCTCAGAACCGAAACCGCGTATCCTGCGCGTTTTCATCAGCTACGCAAAAGAAGACGAAAAAATTGCAGCCGCGGCCTTCGAAGCCATTCGTACTGCTCTCGGAACCTTCGCGGATGTGTTCATCGACAATGCTCTGCAATTCGGTGTCAGCTTCCAGGACGAGATCAGAAAGCGTCTGGATGAGACCGATCTGCTGGTGGTGATTTACTCGGCTACCCTGAAACCAAGCCACAGCTTCACAGGGATGGAGCTGGGATATTTCATTGGCACCATGGAACGCAACCAGTCACCCGAGCGTCCCCGCAGAATCGTCCCGATCTATTTGGAGACGCCGCCCGACATTCTTGCAGGAAACGAAGGCATCAACATTGGTATTTCTCGGGCTACTCTGGAGCTGTCTTTGGAAGAATATTCCGCGAGTTTACAAATCGATTCCGAAAACCGCATGGTGAAGTTCCTCAGCGAGTTTCAAGAAATCGCCGACAAATTGCGCGAGGAGAATGGATTTCCCAAGGTATTGAAAAGGCCCGAGGAGCAAGATCTCAGCGGTTTAGTGAGAAACATGCAACTCTCGATCTTCAGTCACCTGAAGACAAGCGTCGAGTCAACGCTCAAACCGCAAAAGCAAGTAACCATCAAGACCAGCAGCTTCGAGATAGGGCGAACGGACCTGCCGCTCGATGCTGTGCTTGTACCCGTCGGGACGGGAAACCCGATGTCGATTTTCGGCCTTCAAAACCAAGAGATCACCTGGGAAGAGTTCGGGAAGCTGACAAAAACCTCCAAATTCCGCGACTCGTGGTTTGACGCCATCACTAGCGTCGTTACTTCGTCGATGCAGGGCCAGTTGGACGTGGACAACAGTCAGGTCATCGTTTCAAACGATGAGCGCCACGCTTTCCGGGTGATCTTGACGACCGGGACTCGATACTTCAACGGCAGCCGAGAATTCAATTTGTACTTTGTAGAGTATTTGAGGCCGAGAGACTTTGGGGATACCGAAACTACTCTGGTGCTGAAAGGGCTCGAACTGAGCTGCCGCTTCAGGTTTCTGTTTCTCGAAAAGAACAGCGAGTTCTCGAACATGAATATTCGGATCGCGCCAGCGACCCGCGTCCTCGAGCTTGCCCGCGGCATTGAACGGGAACTGAATCTGTTTCGTCGAGATGCGGTCGAAATGGGCTTGGACAGAGCCAACATCTGGGCTGATTTCGTCGACTGGCAATACCTGGTGAAAATGAGCGAAGCGTGGCGTCCGCTTGAAACCAAGATCAGGGATGTCTGCGTCCAGATTCGGGCCGTCCAAGAGGATTCGCCGGAGATTCCCAGGCTTAAAGAGTCACTCGCCGACACCATCCAGCAACTCGAAACCGCGATTCGGCCCCTCAACACCCAGATGATCTGCGGGCTAACCGACAGCCTCAAGAAATTTTGCCAGTGTCCGTGATCGCTCATCGTACGGTGTAGGGTCACTTTGACTTTTGTTGTGCAATCCATTTGTCGGTACGGGCATCGAGGAGATCGAGGGGAAGAGTTCCTCCGTCGAGCATCTCGTCGTGGAAACTGCGAATGTCAAACTTCGGACCCAATTCTTTCTGAGCGCGCTCGCGCAATTCTCGAAACTTGAGCTGGCCTAGTTTGTAACTGAGCGCTTGTGCAGGCCACGCGATGTAGCGATCGGTTTCGGACTGGATGCTAGGTTCGTCGATAGCGCCGGACTTGCGGAAAAACTCTACCACCTGATCGCGGCTCCATCCCTTGGTATGGATTCCGGTGTCAACGACTAAGCGTACGGCGCGGAAGAGCTCAGAGGAGAGCCGCCCGTAATCCGAAACCGGATCCTGATAGAAGCCGACCTCTTTGCCGAGTTGCTCCGCATAGAGAGCCCACCCTTCGATGTACGCGTTGAAGCCGAGACCGTGCAGGCGGAACTTTGGCAACCCGGTAAGCTGCTGCTGCACCGAGAGCTGCATGTGATGTCCGGGAATGCCCTCGTGGTAGGCGATGGCCTCGTCGTCGATAAGCGAGCGATCGGCAAACTTCGAGGTAGCGACCACCACGCGGCCGGGGCGCTTGCCGTCCGGCGTACCGGTGACGTAATGAGTTGCCGCGGCTGCTTGGAAGGCGGGAATAGCTTCGACGGTAACCGGCGACTTTGGCAGAAGAGTGAAAAGCTCGGGTAGTTTCGGCTCCATCTGCGCGATGTAATGGCGGAAATCGTCGAGGATCTGCTCCCCGGAAGTCGGAATATATTTGCGATTGGTCTTGAGCGAAGCCCGGAACGAAGCAAGATCGGCGAAGCCTTCCTTCTTCGCGATCACCAGCATCTCGGCTTCGATGCGCTCCATCTCGCGCAGACCAAGTTGATGGATCTCGTCGGCCTTCATGTGCGTGGTGGTGCGAGCATAGATGTCGTTTTCGTAGCGCTTCTCACCATCCGGCAGAGAAGTAACAGCGAGGGTGGTACGGCCCTGGGGAACGTACTCGGTACGAAGGAAGGCGGCGAACGTCTTGTAAGCGGGGATGACATCGACGTTGATAGCGTCCGTGATCTGCTGGGTCAAGCGCTTCTGGTCTTCGGCGGAAATGCTCTCAGGATACTTTTTTGTTGGCAGGAGAAAGGGGTCAGCATCGATGATCCCTTCGCACTGAACGGGAAGTTTCTCCAGCAGAAATCGGACGGGCATGAGCTTGTCCTTCATGCCCGCGCGCAAAACTTCGGTGGTCTGATTAAAGACGCGCGGGATCTGATGAAGCCGAGCGATGTAGTCCTCGTAATGTTTGACGGAGTCGAAGGGGACAGAAAGCGGCAGATCCGCGAGGCTGGTGTGGATGCCATTCTGCTGGTTGATAGGCATCTCATACTCCTTCAAATCGAAGTCGGTGATGCGCTGCTGAAGAACGCGCACCAGCAGGTCGTGGGAAAGCTGGTCCTGATCGGAGAAGCCAGTAGCCGGAATGGCTTCGAGGCGGGAGAGAAAAGCCTGGTTCGTCTTGTGGCGTTGCACGATGGCATCCAGCGAGTATTCGGCAAGCTTGTCGTTGTACCGATAATCGCCGAAGGCGGTGGCGCGCTCGGGAAAATTGCGGAGATCGGACTCGTACTGCTCGTCGAAAAGCGCGTTCTGTGCAGCAAGGCGGTCGGCTACGGGTTTGGAGTTTTGGGCGAAGACAGAACCGGCTAAGGCAATCAGGAAAAACAGGCTCAGGTGAAAGCGCATAGTGTAGGCAGAGTACCAAACGGAAAGATTTTGCGCGATGGGATTGGGGGATGGGCCAGCGATTTTCCCGTCTGAGGGCTGCCGAAAAGTGGCGGAAGCGAGTGGGAGTCGAACCCACCGACGACATCAGAGATGCGTCCGCCGGTTTTGAAGACCGGGACAGTCACCGGACCACATGCGCTTCCGTGTTGTGATTCTAAAGGAAGTGAGAACCGAACGGCAGCAAGCTAATCAATCACTGTGAGTTCAAGATGTAAATCTCGACGCATGCGGCATGAGTTCCCACCTTTACAAAAACCGTATAGGTGGGCCAGCCACCAAGAGTGTGGAGGCTAGCCAGCCCTTGTTAGGTCACACTACACCCAATGTGACGATGAAGCATTATTTGAAAGCTAACAAGTCGGCTCTCGCTGCAGGGCTTCGCCAGCTTGAGGAGTCTTTGGAGAGGTAGCGCTCAGCCCATCTTCTTCACACTCTGCCCAGGAGCGAGCTTTATCACGGCCTGTTTGTTGTTGCGGGCGTCGTAGATGACGATTAGGTCTTGGGTAACGTTGTCCATGCTTTCCCCCTCATACTCCAGCAGCACGGGGTTGTGCGCTTCCTCTTTTATTCCGTACGATCCGCTTCCGAACAGTCCGAACTTGGCCATGAGGTTTTCTCCGAAGCTAGAATATCAGAAGCCAAAATCACCCCAACGCACCTCACTTCTTCCCTTCAGGCATCGTTGCGACTGCGTCCTTGGTGAGCTCCTCTGATTCGATCCAGTGACAGGTCAGCAGAATAAACTTCTTCAAATCCTTCAGGTCTTTGTCCTCCCACTTGCGGACGTAATGGGTCTCGTCGTTCCCCAGCCAAGCGGCACGCTCTGCCGTGTTCTTGATCCTTGAATCCGTTACATAATCCTTGATGCATGCCATGAGCGGCATCTTCTCAATCTTCTCTTTTTCCTCTGGTAAGGGATGGAGTCTAGAAACGTAATCCTTGATTAGGAATTCCAGTGCTTTTCGGTAGCCTGGACCGCACACAAGTAAGAGTTGTAGCTGTTCTGCTTTGTGGGCCTCATTGTAGATGTCGCAATAATCCGGTGAGATAGCCTTGAGTTCGGGAGAAAATACGCAATCAAGGATCTCTGTCGGATAGCAGCCCACAAGATGGTAGTAATTGCCGTTCGTTCGCCTCCCATACCGAGCGATGAAGAGACGCTGACAAAATCTGCTTGGACACCTCAAGACACGTTCTACACCGTCGTAGTAACCTTCATTAAGAAAAGCCCATTCCGGATCGATCGGCTGGATAGCAGAGTGGCACATAGGGCAGACATCAGGAATCGTGTCAAGATGGACTGTGCTCGAGCCCCCCTTCCAATTACGAAGATTCATGCTTAGACTTGACATTCGTAATCAACCTTCCTTGTGGTGATCGGCGAGATTCTAACGCCACCTCTAAAGCAGCCTCGTGAACTCACGGTACTCGTGGACCAACTTGGAGACGCACCGGAAGAAAGACTTGGCGACCCTCGGGGCATCCCTCATCAGGCCGGAAACAAAGTACCACAGGACTAACGATGCGAGGCCTGCCTTGATTGCCAGCCGCAGCAGCTCGGAAAAGATGTTGTCAGTCATCTGAGAAATGCCTGTGTCTAGATACTTGTCAGTGGCCTCTAGTTAATTAAACACCGGACTAACTGAATCAGGAGCAGCTAAGTTTCATGCCCAAGAGCACATTCCAACCTAACCTCGTCTCTGGAAGCAATGGTAACTGCACCCGAAGTGGTGCATAACCTGTGGATTTTGGCAGCTAACGGAGGAAGCAGAGGAAAACCGGCATCTATGTCCTACGCGTTAGTGACGCCATTGATTTTCTCGACCAGCCTGAGAAGGTCGTCACCAAGCGATTAACGTCGGTACGCAAATGGCTGAAGACTGAAGCTCTGTGGAATAAAGGAGTGTCCAGAGTAGTCGCAGATTGAGAGAGTCTGGCACTCGATTTAGTTCATTGAAAGCTGCATGAAATCGTTCGCTCCGATGAGACGGAGGACCATCCGCACTGGAAGAGGGAACCGTCGCCGGGTGGGGTCGTGCACAATTCTCGGTGCCGAGAGTCGATACCGCTCGCCGCAGGTCTCAAGCCCGGCCCCGCCCCCGGCTAGTACATTCCTAACCCACTGGCTGTCGCGTCCGTAGGTTAGCGCGATCAGGAATCCCTCGGGCACTCGAAAAACATTGACTGGCGTGCGATAGACCTGGCCTGACTTTCGACCTACGTGTGTCAGGATACCGAAGCCGGGCAATCGGGCGGCGAACCGGCTGGTGATGCGGTTCGTAACCGCCAAGTTGAAAGCCGCTACCCAGCGTTTGCGGAACTGGATCAAAAGGATGGGAACCAGCAGGATTGCAAGAAGCGAGATGGCCAATCCGATTAGCAAGGTGGAATACCTTCCGCTACCCATGGTAAACATTGCGGGAAAATCCGTCTCGGACGCTGGGATCTCGAAGCAGGACTGCCTCCGGAGAGAATGCGGGGAGACGGATCGTTGGCCATTTTTGTTGGGCCAGTGTCAACGAGATCTTAAAACCTTATCAGCGCCCGGCCGAGCATCCAACGAGGAGGCTTCTGCGAACGTGACTTGCCCTACAATTGTCCCGCCACACCGCTGGCAAGGTGCCTTAACTACTTGTCGTTGGCTGCCTTCGCGGAGCTACACTGGCTGATCTAGCTGGCGCCGGCGGCACGGGCCTTTTGCATCAGTCGGCGGGCGTGAGTAATCAGGTCGGCGACTTCGAAGGGTTTCACCAGACAGGGGATACTTTTTTCCTGCAGAAAGCTGCGCACTTCCGGTTCGGCGACCGTGGAGAAGGTGAAGAGCAAATGTTTCTCCATGCCGGGACAATTTTCTACGAGCCAGTCATACACCGCGCGAGCACTGCTGGTTCCCTGGCTCTTGCCGTCGATGATGATGGCGTCGAAGGATTGCTTGAGCAGGAGCGACTTCATTTCTTCGGCATTCATCGATGTCACCACTTCGGCTCCTGCGCCGGTCAGAACATCGCGCTCGAATTCGAGTACAGCTTCTTCATTTTCGATCAGCAGGACGCGGCCAGAGAGTGCGGCCTCGCGGCGTGCGCTCGGCAGTGCCTTTTCTGTAGTTGCTTTTTCGCCGGCTGACGGCAGCACAATTTCGATGACGCCACCGCCGTTCACGCCGTTCTGGGCGCGGATTTGCCCGCCATGCTCTTGAACAATGCCGTAACAGATGCTCAGACCGAGACCTGTGCCTTTGCCCACGCCCTTGGTGGTGTAGAACGGCTCAAAAATGCGATGCGGTTCTTTGATGCCGGGACCGGAATCGTGAAATTCGGCGTGTACGTTTCCGTCTTTGGTGTAGACACGAACCTTCAGGGTGCCGCCCTGGCCCGCTTCCAGCATAGCGTCGACGGCGTTGTTGATGATGTTGAGGAACACCTGCTCCAATTGATGAGGGTCAGCTGTGACCGCGGGAGACGCGGTTTCGAATTCACGCTCCAGCTTCAGGTTATTTACTCGCAGATCGTAGTCACGCAGGCCGAGAGTTTCGTCCAGCACTTTGCAGATGTCCACGTGTTCTTTTTGCGGCTTACGCTGACGGGCGAATGACAGAAGGCTCTGCACCACGCGATGGGTTCGCTGCGCCTGCTTGAACAGCTTCGTAATGTAATCCTGCGCCCGCGTGTTCAGCCCTTCGCTCTCAAGCAGTTGCGCGTAGCCGAGAATGGCGGTGAGCGGATTGTTCAGTTCGTGCGCCACGCCGGCAATCAGCTGCCCCACGGCCGACATCTTCTCGCTCTGCAGCAGTTGTTCCTGGGTCTTGCGCAAATCTTCATAGGCGCGGCAGGTTTCTTCATACAACCGGACTTTCTCGATCGTCGTGGCCAGTTGCCGGCTGATGGCGACCATCAGATTCTCGTCGTTGCCGGAGTATTCGTAGCCGAGCTGGTTGCACAGCCCCATGATGCCCACGGGTGAATCCTTGCCCCAGAACAGCACCCACATCCAGGAGCGGTCGGCGTCGGAGCGCAGAAACTCGGCCACCTTTTTCGGGAGGTGCGGCAAATATTCCGCCGTAATCACCTCGGTGCGCGAGCGCATCACCAGATTGCCGAAGCCTTCGGTGAATTCAACCTCGGCCGGCTGCGCCTTGTCCTTGCTGCGCGGTCCCCAGGCTGCGCGGCGGCGAAAGGTCGTGTAGTCGGCGTCGGACAAGTAGACCGACCCGCTCTCCGCGCCGAACAACGTGACTACTTGCCGCAGCGTCAGGTTCAGGATCTCGTC
>DATMQI010000200.1:0-3334 GCA_035567135.1 Terriglobales bacterium | reverse complement strand
GATGGTGGTAGCCGGGGCGGACAGAACCATCAACCCCGACCTCGAACGCTGGTACGCCACGCGAGCCAACAGCCACAAGGTCGAAGTTGCGGGCGCCAGCCACTCGGTCTACGTCTCCAGGCCGAAAGAGGTTGCCGCTGTCATCGAAGAGGCTGCAACGCACG
The DNA here is from genome assembly GCA_035567135.1 of Terriglobales bacterium. Classification (GTDB taxonomy): domain Bacteria; phylum Acidobacteriota; class Terriglobia; order Terriglobales; family Acidobacteriaceae; genus JABDBE01. The sequence continues at coordinate 3,170 of DATMQI010000200.1, read as the reverse complement.
TTCACTAGAAAGATTTCGCATGGGTTCGCGAGCGGCGGCCGCAATAGGCGAGAACCGCTCGCCTTGATACATCTTCACTTATCGATTAGGAGAGAGATTCTATGCCAAAGACTCCGTATTTCCGGCTGCTGCTTCGATTCAGCGGAATTGGACTCCTGTTGTTCGCAGGACTGCAGTTCGTCCGGCCCGAGCTGAGGAATCCACCGGTAAGTGCCGAGATACAGGCTCCTGCTGAAGTCAAGGCGATCTTCAAACACTCCTGCTATAACTGCCATTCCAACGAAACGAAATTGGCGTGGTTTGACCGAATTGTGCCTGCCTACTGGATCGTCTCGCGAGACGTAGGTCGGGCCCGGACGCACCTGAACTTCTCAGAGATCGGAGCGCTTCCGGAAGAGCAGCAGAAGTTGGCGTTATTCGACGCGTTCAATCAGATTCGACTAGGCGCAATGCCTCTGCCCTCGTATCGAGCGGTGGACCCGAACTCCGCGATTACTCCGGAACAGTTGGCGATTCTACGGAACTATCTGACGCCCAGATCGCAGGAACCTCCAGCCGCTGTCTCGGAAGTCCAGGCAGCAGATCGCGAATACGTGCGATGGATCGAGGACAACGGAACAGTCCGCAGCGTTCAGAACACGCTTGGGGGTGTCCCCTTTCATCCGGAGTACAAGACTTGGAAAGAGATAGGCAGCACGGAGCGAATCGAAAACAACACCATACGCGTTGTTCTCGGTAATGATCTCGCGGTGAAAGCGATCGCGGACAACCGTATCAATCCATGGCCGGACGGAGCCATGATCGGAAAGGTCACCTGGCATGAACAACCGGATCCGGATGGGGTAGTTCGGCCGGGACAGTTCGTTCAAGTCGAATTAATGATTCGAGATCAGGCGAAGTATCGCACGACGGCAGGATGGGGCTGGGGCAGATGGATCGGTATGGACCTGCGACCCGACGGCCAAACGTTGGACTTCGCAAATACCCACTGTGTCGACTGTCATCACGCGGTTGAGCGAAACGACTATGTCTTCACGATGCCGATCAAGAATCAGCAACGAGTTGCTCAGTGAAAACCATCAATGTGCTTGCCGCGGCTCTACTGCTGATGCTCATAGGATGCTCGCAACCGAACGCGCGGGTGACAACGCGGTTCAATCGTGACGCTGAAGTATCCGGAGAAATGCCCTACAACCCGCTCCAGTGGGAGGTCATCGCATCCACCCTCAACCATAACGATCACACGTTGGCCACTGTTCTGGGCAATGATCGAGCCATCGCCTACGCACGCAAGAACGCCTCGCATGAGTATCCAGCGGGATCGGTCCTGTCTGTAATCACATGGTCTCAAGAGGAGGACCCTCGATGGTTCGGTGGAAACATACCGGGCAAGGTGAGCTCCGTCGAGTTCCTCGAGGTGCAATCCAGCCAGGATCACGGGACCTACCTGTACACCCTGTATGGCGGTTCGCCCTTGAGAAAGCTCGTCTCCACAGAGGAAAAATCTCCCACGGGCCGAGTGGCATACATCCTCAGACAACGGGCAGCAGTTATGCCCTGAAAATTCCGACTGCGCGCTTTTGCCTACGGCGGAACCTGCTTTCACAGGGGGAGAGGACCGAGATTGCTATGAGTGTGGCGTTTTTGTTTCCTGGACAAGGGTCGCAAGTTCCGGGCATGCTGCACGCCCTTCCGGATCATCCGTCCATCGCGCGGACGCTCGATGAGACGAGTGAAGCTCTGGGAGAAAATGTGCTGGAGCTCGACTCGCCGGCGGCTCTTCGATCAACGGTTTCGGTCCAATTGGCGTTGCTGGCCTCCGGTGTCGCGGTGGCACGCGCTCTAGTGGCAGAAGGTGTAGTGCCGGAAGCGGTTGCGGGCATGTCGGCGGGAGCCTTTGCCGCCGCAGTGGTGTCCGGCGTTCTGAACCTTGCTGATGGTGTTCGTCTGATGAAGCAGCGTGCGGAGAGGATGGAGGAACTCTACCCCAAAGGATACGGCCTTGCAGCCATAGTCGGGTTGACAGAAAAACGTCTATCCGCACTGGTCGAAGAAGCATATACGGCGCAAAACCCGGTGTACGTGGCTAACATCAACGCTCCCCGGCAGATCGTCATCGCAGGGTCTCATGAAGGTATGGATAAGGTATTGGAAGCCGCCCGAAAAAGCGGTGCCCGTAAGGCAGTGCGCCTCGATGTGTCCGAACCCTCACACTGTCCGTTGCTTCAACCCGTGGCGGATACCTTAACAAAGAGCTTGCAGGCATTACACCTGCATGAGCCGAAGTTGATCTACGTCGGCAACGTAACGGGAAGAGCCTTGCGAACTCAAGAGGCTATCTCGGAGGACTTAGCAACCAACATCGCGCATGGTGTTCGCTGGTACGATGCGACAACCGTCCTGACGGAATTGAGATGTCGCCTTTTTCTCGAGATGCCTCCAGGCCACGTCCTCAGTGAACTGGCCCGGGAAACTTTCCCCGACGTGAGGACTCTCGCCGTCGGTGAGACTTCGTTTACTCATGCCCTGCTGGAGGGAGCGAAAGGAAAGTTGCAGCAGCCGACGTGAGCCATCTGGGTGCATCACGTTTCCGATCGTTATCCGCCGATAAATGTGACGTCCGTTGTGGCGCCGATCTCGATGTCCGACGTGGAGCTGGCGAGAAACTAGCGTCTCCACCCACGCAGACGCTCCCGGAACCTTCCCGCTGCGCGATTCTGAGCGCAGCAAGGCGCTGAGCTTGAACCGCATGGACGATCTTTCGAGCCACTCTAAAGTAGTACACCGCGCGTTGTGCCGCCTTTGGAACGGAGCTACAGTAATAATCGATACGGAAAATCGTAGCCTTGATCTGAGCGTGAGAGAAAGTCTAAACCATGCCTGATTCAGCTACAGCAAAAAAGTTGACGGGCCCAGGTGCGTCGTTCGCGCGTCGCTATGGATTGGCTTTCGCTTCGGTCGCCGGCGCTCTGTTGCTGGAGCTTCTGTTTCACCACTTCAATCTGCCTCACCCGTTTGCTGCATTTGCACTGTCCGCAATCGCGATCACGTTTTGGTACGGCGGCACGAAGCCCGGTATTGTGGCAGTTTTGCTTTCGTCGCTGATCCGCGGCTATATCTTCGAGGCCGAAACCAGCAGCCTCGCGCGCGTTCTTTATGAACTGGTGTTC
>DATMQI010000199.1:0-3014 GCA_035567135.1 Terriglobales bacterium | reverse complement strand
TAGCCTGAGGAGTTCCTGGGGCACTGCCAAGAAGAGCGGAGGTGCAAGATGAGCTTCCAAGTGGGATTGCGTGGCAAGGCATGGTTTCGCGCGTTGACGGGTGCGGATTCGCCGAGGGCGGGAGATCCCGGCTCTGTGCTGACTTCGGATGTAGTGCTGGGGAAGGATAGCGCAAGATTTCTTTGCGTCGTGCCAAACCCGCAAGCTCGCTTTCCTTGTGTACGTAAGGGAGAAGTCGGTCTCGAAGAAGCTTATACGCTCGCCAAACGCATACGCGAGGTTGTTGAGCAGGACGAGAATCAGAAGAAGCGCCCGATCATCGCCATCGTGGATGTAAAGAGTCAGGCTTACGGCCGCCGCGAGGAGACTGCTGGTATCTTTTTGGCTGCGGCGGCGTCCGCGGATGCCTACGCGACGGCGCGAATGAAGGGGCATCCCATAATCACCTTGGTCGTAGGGCAAGCCATCTCTGGCGGTTTTCTGACGCATGGTTATCAGGCTAATCGCATCCTCGCCTTTGATGATGCCAGCGTGGTGATTCATGCCATGCATAAAGAGGCGGCTGCGCGGATCACCCTGCGAACTGTTGCGGACCTGGAGAGGCTGGGCCATGAGATTCTTCCCATGTCGTACGACATTCGCGATTACGCGAAGCTCGGCCTTCTTCACAAGCTGCTGCACGTAGAAAATCCCGACAATCCGGCACCGGCCACCGTTGGGCAAGTACGAGATGCATTGATCCTAGCAGTCGATGATGCGCGTGCCGGTACAACAGACCTCGGCAATCGCTTCAATTCCGAAGCCGCGCGCCAAACCCGATTGGCAGGTTTGACTGCCCGCGCCCGCATGGAAGCCGAATGGGCAACGGCCTGAGCCGGGTCTCCACATGACAAAGCTGCTTGCAGACGCTTTGGTGCCGATCTTCGCCGGTCTTCTTTTTGGTTATTGCGCCGGCATTTGGCGCCGGATGGACAATCAGAACGTCAAGACGCTCATCACTTTCGTAATGAGCTTTGCGATTCCTTGTTCACTTTTCCTGGCAATCGCTGGCACGCCACGCGCAGCATTGCGTGCGCAGGCTGCGCCGGCGCTTGCGCTGGCGGTTGTCTACCTCGTTTTGTACGCGCTCAGTTTCGTCTGGACTCGCTCCAAAGAAAATCTCAGCAACGCAGACAGCTCCGTTGTTGCGCTGACCTTGGGCTTTCCGAACTCCGCGGCGGTGGGGTTACCTCTGCTCGTTTCGGTTTTCGGACTGCAATCCACAATTACTGTGGCAACCTCGCTCGCCATCGGCTCCATCACTGTTTCTCCGCTTACGCTGGCGATGCTTGAATCTAGTGGCAGTGGCCAGCCTGGGGGAAGCGCGCTGAAAACTTTTGCTTTTGCCGTGGCTCGTTCGTTCAAGAAGCCCATAGTCTGGGCACCACTGCTTGGGTTGGTTTTTTCTTGCACCGGCGTGGATCTTCCCTCATTCATCCATCGATCTCTTGCGGTTATAGGGTCTGCGTCGGACGGTTCCGCTCTAGTGCTGACGGGTCTCGTCGTCTCCGCTCAGCAGTTTGAAATTGGACGGAGCGCGCTAATCGCTGTTTTTCTGAAGAACGCGGTCCAGCCCGCAATCGCGCTTGGAGTTTGCCTGCTGATGCATCTACCCACTGAGCAGATGCGTTACGTCATCCTGATTAGCGCCATGCCCTGTGGTTTTTTTGGCGCTGTGTTCGGTAAAGGTTTTGGTTCGAGTCCGAAACTCGCAAGCTCCGGGCTTATCGCTTCCTACTTGATCGGCATCGGCACGCTCGCCGCCTGGATTGTAATCGTAGATCATCTCGGTTTGAAGTGAGCGGAAAATGCAGCTTCCGGAAATGGAAATCGCTAGCCCCCAGGTGCACGACCTGCTACAGCTCGATCCAGATTTACGCCATCTGGGCTGCATTGGTGCGCCGTCCTGGGCGAGACAAACACTTGCCTCATGTCCCTGTGTGGTCGTTCGCCGTGCTCAAGCACCCGCTGGACAGATTGCCGTAGGCGTTCGAGGACCCACGCGGAGCGAACGTTGGGGATGCTTCATCTTCAAGGACATGATCCGCCAGCTCCTTAAGCCTTGCCAATTGCTCGCGTTCGCGCAGTCGTCCGCTCTTAGCCCGCGAACTCCTCCCTTCACGACGCTGCGGCAGCTCATTGAACGGTGGCGCGGCCTCACTTTGCCGTGGGGCCCAACCGGGAGCGTGGGGTTCGAGCTGGCTACCGGATGGCCGGTCACGACCAGCGGCAGCGATCTGGACGTCGCCATCCGGACGAATGTGCGGATTTCCTTGGAGCAAGCGCGGTCGCTATATGAGTCCGCCACCGGGTTGGAAACTAAGGTCGACATTCGTGTGGAAACGCCCTTATGCGGTTTTTCCCTGAAAGAGTTCGCTGGCCGGGGCCCCGCAGCGATCCTCGTGCGCGTACCGACAGGGATTGTGCTCGCGAAAGATCCCTGGGGCGATAAATCGGAAGCATGGATCCGAATTGCGTCGCTGCCACATCAATTCTCCTTACCAGAGACTGCGGGCGCCTTCGAAAAAACGAGTGTCGCCGTACCGATGTGCAAATGAATCGAGGAAAAGGAGCAGCCACTCGGTCTACGTCTCCCGGCCGAAAGAGGTTGCCGCTGTGATCGAAGAGGCTACAGCGCACGTTCACTAGAAAAGATGTCGCATGGGTTCGGGGGCGGGGGCCGCCAACAGCTCAACAATAGGCGGGAACCGGTCGCTCAGATACGCCTTCACTTATCGATTAGGAGAGATTCCATGTCAAAGACTGCGTACTTCCGCCTGCTGCTTCGATTCTGCGGAATTGGACTCCTCTTGTTCGCGGGACTGCAGTTCGCACGGCCCGAACTGAGGAATCCGCCGGTCGCTGCCGAGATACAGGCTCCCGCTGAGGTCAAGGCGATCTTCAAACACTCCTGCTATAACTGTCATTCCAACGAAACGGAATTGGCGTGGTTTGACCGAATTGTGCCTGCCTAC
>DATMQI010000198.1:0-2607 GCA_035567135.1 Terriglobales bacterium | reverse complement strand
CGCTTGCTAGGGTTAAATTAGCCGGAACGCTACCCTGGCTAGGTTTTGACCGACGACAGGCTGGCAGATCGGTTCTCCCGGGGAAGCATTGTGGAGTCAATGCATTAGTTGGTGTTGCGTCGACCATCTGAACCGGCAGCGGTAACCGGACAAGTCCGCAGGTCAGGAGCGGGGCTGCTCGTTGGGGGCTGGCGGAGCAGAAATCCGAATGTGGATGTGATCCGTATGGTTTTCTTGCAGCTTTTTGTCACTAAAGCGTTCTCCGTTGCGATACAACCCTGCTGGTCCATAGTTTTCCAATGGTGGTGGCCCGCCATTCTTGGGATGATTAAAGGTGTCTTGCGTTTTCTCCACCATCTTCGTCACTTCGGGGTCTTTCCCATAAAGACTGACGGGCTTACCGCTGAGTGCCCCGATGTCAACCGCTTCCCCCAACTCGTGACCAGTGCCGATACATTCGTGCTTTTGTTGTTCCGCGTTCAGTAGCGCGGCGAATGCAAATAATGCAATCAGGAAGAAATATGGCGCTTTCATCCAGTCTCTCTCAAAGAAGTGTGCCTGCATGACGTCCATGCTAATCGAACTGGGGAAGCATTCGCCAATCGTAAGTCTTGATTAACGCGGTAACCGGAAAAGTGGCTACTAGTACCAAGAACTGGAATATGAGATGGCGAACTATGAATCACGGTGGTCGCGCCAATCATAAAAAGCGTGCTTGTCTAAACATTTAGATTTGTAGCCCAAGGTAGAGCCCGATTAAGGGGAAGTTGCTCAGCTATCCGACGCCGATTCAACGCCTTAGATTTATTTTGATCCACTGCTCTTGCGGTTCGGGACTAGGAGGTCGTTGGTTTAAACAACAAAATTCGTTGGTTGCAGGCTTCAAGATTTGGTGCACAATTTGGCGCACAGCTAGTCGGTGCGCATGCCTGAGAGGTTGGGGTTCGCTAGTGTCTCACACCTCCTCTCCGCAAAATCCTCTCTCAACACTCATTGCCCTGCCCGCTGCCCGCGCGTTATGCTCACTCGCCGTGAATTTGCCGAAGGGTCCACTCCGAGGAGGCTTCATGATTCGCTCATTTCGTTTTTCACTCGTATCTCTCACCACCCTTGCACTCTGGCCAATCTTTGCCTCAGCTCAGGGATCGTCTTTCGCCGTCGGCACCGCCTCTGCCGCGCCAGGCCAGAAGGCGACCGGTTACCTCGATGTCCCCGCCGGCGTCGATGCCGGAACGAACATTCCTGTGGTCGTCGTGAATGGCGCCAAGCCTGGACCCGTCCTCGCTCTGGTGACTGGGGCCCACGGGACGGAGTACGCTTCTATCATTGCTGTCGAAAGGCTGATCGTCGATCTCGACCCCGGCACGATTTCAGGCACGATTATCCTGATCCCGCTGGTCAACGTCGCTTCGTTCGAACAAAAAGTCCCGCATGTCAATCCAGTAGATAACAAGAGCATGAACCGTTTCTATCCGGGCAAAGCCGATGGAACGCAAACGGATCGAGCTTCCTTCCTCATCACCAAACAGGTCGTTGAGCGTGCAAACTACTTGATCGACTATCATGGTGGCGACCTCGACGAGAGCCTACGGCCCTACGCTTACTGGGGACCCACTGGCAAAGATTTACAGGACCGCATCTCAAAGGAGATGGTTCTCGCCTTCGGCCTAGATCACATCATCATTTGGCGCGACCGCCCCACCGACCTTGCGGCCAGTCGGTACCTTGACAACACGGCTTCTCTACGCGAGAAGCCTTCGATCGTTGTGGAAGCCGGGCATGCTGGCACAGTCGAAACCGACGATGTTGCGCTGCTTGTGAACGGCACTCTGAGTACCATGCGCGCCTTGAAAATGCTCCCTGGCCAGCCGCGCTACATAGAAAATCCCGTGTGGCTGGAGAAGATCGTTGACATCATTTCCGACGGCCCCGGCATCTGGTATCCGCTGGTCAAGCGTGGCACGTACGTTCAGGAAGGCATGAAGCTCGGTTACGTTACCGACTATTTCGGAAAAGTTATCCTCGAACCCCGCGCCCCCGCTGCCGGTGTGGTGCTTCACGTCAACGCTGTTCCCTCACTGAAAAAAGGCGATAACATCGCCAATCTTGGCATCGTGGCATCGAAAGCGCCGCTATGACCCAGCTTGCGAGAAGTCGCGGAGCCCCTGAATATCTTGACGGGCCAAAGCTATAGCTCTCATTTTCGCCGAACAAAGCTGTGCCCACTTTTGTGCCCACCCTCCATCAAAAACGATAGCAATTGGTCCTAGTCAGCCCCAAAACGAATTGGGCATAAGCGTTAGAAGAATCAACTTGATAGCAAATAATCGTTCTCCATCGTAGATTAGTGCGCCGCAACTGTTAACCGAAGGGTTGCTAGTTCGAATCTAGCCCGGGGAGCCAAATTCTCTTTTGCTTCAAGCAATTGCGAATCTCGATAAAGCCAGAAAGCACAACCTCAACCGTGACTCAGAGCAGCAGATGCCCGCCAGCCGATTTTGCTTGGATGGAGGAAGAAAGCCTCTGCCGGGCATAGTTGCTCCAAGGGCCGGCAGGGTCCAATTTCAGGTAGGCCTGCCAGTGATCCCGTGCTTCGGCGAATGCGCC
>DATMQI010000197.1:0-21389 GCA_035567135.1 Terriglobales bacterium | reverse complement strand
GTGCGAGGCCATCGCTACCGTCGGTCAACTCAAGAAACAAAGTTAGCAAGGGCGGCTAAGGCAGCAAGCGTGAAATTGGGCTCAGTGATCGAAGGCACCGATCCATTTCCAAGCAAGCCTAGTGTCCTTTCTGACTTTGCTGAGCGATTTGACACTGGGTTGAGGATGGCAGGTTGGAGGAGAAAACCAAGAAGTTCTATCGCAATGGCTGGCGCCTACCCAAAGCGACACCCGTTGCGGGTTTGCGAGTCGACCAAATCACGGGAGATTTCGCTGAGCAATTGAAATTTCCAGGCTCGGCCGGGAATGCCAATTGCGCTTTGAGGACGTTGCGACGAATGCTGCACAACGCAGAGGAGTGGAAGGTGATCGGCCACGCTCCGAAAATCAAAATGATGAAATCGCGATTTGACTCATTGACTCGGCAGAAGGCAACTGGAGCACATGGTTGAGTTTCGTGAGCCTCCGGTAGACAATGACCGCGTGAATCCGCACAAGCACCGGTTCGCCGATTACCTGCGGCCCAAAACACTTGCGATGTTGTTGCTCGGGTTTTCTTCAGGCCTTCCCTTTCTCCTGCTCGGCAATACGTTCGGCTACTGGCTGCGCGATGAACACACCTCCCTGACGGCGATCGGTTTTCTTTCCTGGGTGGGCATTGCCTATTCGCTGAAGTTTCTGTGGGCGCCCTTAATAGATCGCGTCGATTTGCCGTTGTTTAAGCGGCTTGGGCATCGGCGCGGATGGATGATGTTCTCGCAAATTCTCGTCGGGCTGGCGCTGTTCGCGATGGGTGGAACTGTTCGCGCGGGGCTACCGCTGAGCGTCGCTCCTCAACCGCGAATATCTTAGTCAGGAATGGCGTTCCAAACTCAGACGGTTCTGACAAGCTGAAAGACATGACTATTTACCGAAGGGGGAAGATTGCCTTTAAAGAAGTTCCTTGTTGGCGATAAATCCAGGGTTCACTCATTTGACCCTAATTGGTCGGGAAGGCTCAGAATGAAGAATAAAGACTTCTTTGGGATAGCCGTTGCTGAGAAAAAGTGGGTAAACGAGGCAGGCGTTGAAGAATTTCTAAAGGATATGCCAAAACCGCTGGAGGCGTGGAGCGAAGCGTGTCGCAGCATTTTGATCAGAGTATCCAACACTTCGGCAGGCATATTTTGGTCTGATTTACCACGTTAAACCTGTGGAGGCGGGTAAGCTGTCTAATTGATAGGTGATTTGACGTTTGCTCGTTGCGGTCACACTCGCAGCATTAATCGGAGTGCAGTGCCCGGGAGATCTTGCTGAAGAGGCTTGTATGCTCCGGCGTATAGCTCGCGTATGAACCTGCTGGTCTACGCCAGTCCTGACGAGTTGCGGCGTAGCATAGCCACGCGCCGGGGCGGGGGATTGTTCGACGAGCCTAACGATGCTCGGGCACTTTTCCGCGTTCCCGCCAGCCCTCAACGATCAAATAGAGCACGGGAATGAAAAACAGATTCAGCACAGTTGCCATAATCATGCCACCGAACACGGTCGTTCCCACTGAATGGCGCCCATTCTCACCCGCTCCAGTGGCGATTACCAGCGGGACAACACCAAGGATGAAGGCGAGCGAGGTCATCAGGATTGGCCGCAAGCGGATCGTCGCCGCTTGCAACGTCGACTCCATCAGCGGCAAACCGGTCTCCCGCAGTTGTTCGGAGAACTCGACGATCAGAATCGCATTCTTGCTCGCCAGTCCGACCAACATCACCAGCCCGACCTGGCAGTAAACGTCGTCCTGCAGCCCGCGCAACCACTGCGCGCCCAAGGCCCCCAGCACTGCCATCGGCACTGCCAGCAACACGATAAAAGGCAGCACGAAGCTCTCATATTGCGCCGACAACGTCAGGTACACGACCAGCGTTCCGAGTCCGAACAAAATCAGCGAGGTTCCTCCGGCCTCCAATTCCTCCATGGATAGCCCCGTCCAACTGTACGAAAATCCGCGCGGCATTTTCGAAGCCAGTTGCTCCATGGCGGCAATCGCTTGACCCGAACTGTATCCCGGAGCCGGCGAGCCGTCGATTTCCGCCGACCGAAACAGGTTGTAGTGGCTGATCACCTGCGGTGTTGCAGTCTGGGAAATGCTGATCAGGCTATCGAGCGGCACCATGGCACCACTATCCGATCTCGCGTAAAACTGCCGCATGTCTTGTGCGGTCGAGCGGAACTCTTTGTCCGCCTGCACATAAACGCGATAAGAGCGGTTGTTGAAATCGAAGTCATTTACATACGATGAGCCCACGTATACACCCAGCGTATCGGTGATCTGGGAGAGCGCTACGTGCAGGCTCTTGGCTTTCTCGCGGTCGATCGTCACGACGTACTGCGGATCGTTGGCGGTAAACTGCGTGAACAGCTGGCTCAAATCTTTGCGCTGACTGGCCTGCTGCATAAGCCCTTGCACTGCGCTTGCTAACTCTTCCAGCCGGTGCGCGCCCTGGTCCTGCACCACAAACTGAAATCCGCCAAATTGCCCGAGCCCCTGCACCGCGGGCGGAAGGGTCGCGAAAACAACAGCGCCGGAAACTCCAAACAGCTTCATGCGGACGCGATTCACCACCGCCGTGGCACTATGCTGGTCGCCCCGGCGTTGCGAATACGGCCGGAGCGTCACGAAAATAATCCCCTGGTTCGCCGCCGCACCCGCAAAGCTGAATCCTGCTACTGAGAAAACTCCCTCGACCTCGGGTTCCCCCTGCAGGATTTGAGAAGCCTGTTTTCCAACGGCTCTGGTGTATTCCAGCGAGGCGCCAGGTGGCGCTTGAATGATAACCATGAAATACCCTTGGTCGTCGTCGGGAACGAATCCCGTCGGTACATGCGTAAACGCAAAATAGGTCAGGCCCAGCGCCGCGAGAAAGAGAACCGCCATCACCCCTTTGTAGTCCAGCACATGATGCAGCACACGGCGGTACCCGCGCGTGAGCAGTGCGATGCCGTCTTCGAACTTTCGCAGCCACCACCACTTTTGCCCATGAGGATGCGCCAGAAAGATGGCCGCCAGCGCCGGCGCCAGGGTGAGCGCGTTGAAAGCGGAAATCGTGATGGAAAATGCGATGGTGAGCGCAAATTGTCGAAACAGGATGCCCGTGGTTCCGGGAAAGAATGCTACCGGCACAAACACCGCAACCAGCACCAGCGAGGTGGCAATCACAGCGCCGGTAATCTCGGCGGTGGCAGCCGCCGACGCTTTGTGGGAGTCGTGCTCGCCCCCGGCAATATGGCGTTCGATGTTTTCAATCACCACAATCGCGTCGTCCACCACCAGCCCAGTGGCAAGCGTGATACCGAATAGTGTCAGAGTGTTGATCGAGAAGCCGAGCAACTTCACGAAAGCGAAGGTGCCGATCAGCGAAACTGGAGTGGCGATGAAGTGAATCATCGTGGTCCGCCAGTCGCCGAGAAAGATGAAGATCACCGCGATGACCAGCAGGATTGCCAAGCCCACCGTGAAAATCACGTCGTGGATCGACGCGCTCACCGCCTCCGTGGTGTCGAATGCCACCTGGTAGTGCATTCCAGGAGGGAAATTCTTCGAAAGCCGCTCCAGTTCCGCAAATGCCTGCTGGTGAACTTGCAGCGCATTCGCCGTCGAGAGCTGCGCAACTCCAAATCCGGTCGCCTCTTGCCCGTTGAAGAGCAAGTCCGAGGCGTAACTTTCGGCTCCCAGTTCCGCGCGCCCCACGTCGCGCAAGCGCACCAGAGTTCCGTCGGCGTTTGTCTTCAAAATGATGTTGTCGAACTGCGCCGCCTCGCTCAAACGTCCGACGGCCCGCACGCTGATTTGATAATCTTGCCCGGGAATGGCCGGCTGCTGTCCAATTTCTCCCGCTCCGATCTCCACGTTCTGCTCTGAAAGAGCATTCACCACGTCGGAAGCCGTGAGCCCGCGGCCTGCCATGCGCGTCGGATCCAGCCACAGCCGCATGGAATACTTTCCTTCGCCGAAGATCTGCACATCGGCGACTCCCGGAATACGTTTGAGCGCGTCTCGCACATACACGTCGAGATAGTTGCTCATGAAGAGCGGCGAATACTGGTTGTTGTCGGAGGTAACGGCGGCTCCGAAAACAAAATTCTCTGAAGTCTTCTGCGTGGTGATGCCGATGGCTTTCACCGCTGCCGGAAGCCTTCCCTGCGCCGTGTTCACACGGTTCTGGATGTCGACCGCAGCCAGGTCGGGATCGCGCGTGATGTCAAACGTAACCAGGATCTGACTGGTCCCGTCATTCCCGCTGCTCGAAGTCATGTACTTCATGCCTTCCGCGCCGTTGATCTGCTGCTCCAGCGGAATCGTGACCGCACTCTCGACCGTCTGCGCGCTCGCACCGATGTAGCTACTGGTCACCGAAACCTGCGGAGGCGCAAGGTTAGGAAACTGGGCGATTGGCAACGTAGGCAGCACGGCCACTCCCGCCAGGATGATCAGCAACGCGCAAACGCTCGCAAAAACGGGGCGCCGTATGAAGAAGTTAGAGAACATGAACTCGAGACCTTAGATTCTGACGACCAGGACCGCAGGCGACGGGACGGCTATTTTTTTCTTCGATAGATTTGAGGCCAGTGAAGGTAAGACTGCAAAAATCACCGGCGAACGATGAATCCATGGTTTGTTCTGCGTCTTGCGAATCCCCCGCGGTTTTCATTTGATAGTGGATTCCGCTAACCCGTCGGCGTCACCGGCATTCCATCTACCAAAAGCTGCGTGCCAGACACAATCACCTTATCGCCCGGCTTGACCCCTTCGAGCACTTCCAGGTTGTTGCCCACGGTTTGTCCGACTTTGATGGGCTTTTGCCGCGCAACATATCCGCCCTTCTCCGGCTCAGCGATGAACGCAAAATACTGTCCGGCCAGGCGCGAGACCGACAGGATCGGCACCTCAGGATTCTGGTGTGTTCCAAAAATCACCTGTGCTCGCACAAACTGCGCCTGCCGCAACGCATCGTTGCCATTGGCGATCCGGGCCTTCACCAGCACTGTCTGCGTGGAGTTATCGACCTGCGGCGAAATGAAGCTCACCCGAGACTCGGCCAACACCTTGCCGTCGGGGTTGACCACATTGACCGGCATGCCCATCCGGAGCTGTGCTGAATGTTCCACCGGAACATACACGTAAACTTCCAGACTTCCCGGCTGGTCGACCGTGGTCAGTTGCGTGGTGGTCGTCACGCGGTCACCCACTCGTACCGGAATATCTCCCACAATTCCACTTCGTGGAGCGACGACTTTGTAGTAATGAAGCTGCACTTCCTGCTCCCGCACTTGTGCGTCGAGCGAGTTCATCTGCGCCTGTGCGGTATCCAGAGCACTTTTTGCCTGGTCCAGGTCCTGCTTGCTGACCACGCCCGCGCTATACAATCCTCGCGTGCGCTCATACTGCTGTTTCGCCCAGATGAGATTAGCTTGTTGCGCCGCCCGCGAACTCTCCTGACTCTTGACGGTAGCCTGCTGCTTCCGCGGATCAATCTCCATTAACGGCCTACCCGAGCTCACATGATCGCCGGAGTGCACAAAAATTTGTGTGATCTGACCCTCTACCTGCGGCATCACTACCGCTGAATCCCGCGATTTCAGCATCGCTACATATTCGCCGGCGTCATTGATCGCTACCGCGTGAGCCTCAAGCACTTTGACGGGCATGGACTGTGGACCGCCAGCCTGCGGGTTTCGTGAGGAATTCGTCGAGCATCCGATGGCTATCGCCCCCGCCATTAAAGCCGCGGCGAATAAGAGTCTTAACCCAAGATCTTGGGCCTGATTCGGCTTCAATTTGTTTTCCCTCTGCACTTTAAAGTAGGGAAGGTCGCCCTCCTCATGGACGCCTGCCCAAGTCATAAGCTCGTTTTGCAAGGAAGCTCGCTGTAAAGAACCTGGTATCTCCGGTGCATCGGTCAATAAAGAACAATACGTCCAGAGTCAAATTGTGACAACATCTCGGTGAAGTTTAGGGGTGGAGTAGATCGGAACAGAGTGTCTGACTGGGAGTGCCGAACAGAAAGGACGACTTCGTTTAGGGCGCGATTGGCTGTTAGCAAACAGCGCCCCCTACGGTTGCAATATCGCCATTGCACTCATTTTCACCAAAAAAGGCGGAAAAACAGCGCAAGCTTGTGCAATCGATGCATCACAAAATGCCGTCCTCGGCGCAGATTTACCTCCCGGAGATCCTTGAGGGGCGATCTTTGGGTTGATGGCCCCGACGATGGCTCATGAGTTTCGAAATAGCTCTATGAGGATCCAAAGGAGTATCCAGAGCGCCCACCAGGAAATAGGTGCTGGAAAAGCGATCCGATTTCCAGTACTTGGACCACCAAAGACATGCCGCCATCGCAGACTCCACACAGTCCTTCGATACAAACCGACCTCGTTTTGCTCGAGGAAGCGAACTAACATCGGGATGTCAGTTAACAGGTGACGGTACTTCGGCGGAAACCACTCACCGCTATTCTCTTTGCAGTCAAAGTAACTGCGGTATCGGTCCCAGGTCTCTCGCAGCACCACCTTGTCTCCCAGCAAAGCGCAGGCTTCTGCTCGGATATGAGCCAAGCATCGGGCGCAGTGGTCGTGCGGTAGGTCACGGAGTGCATCACCACAGGATGCGATCGTCTCCTTCAAGTCGGATGGCCACACTGTCGAAAGGCAGTTGACGTAGTTTGCCACCGTCCACATGCTGACGCCACGGCGTTTGCGCCAAGATGACAGAAGTTTCCGCACTGCGTTTCTGCGATTCAAGGAAGCCAATGCGCGGCCAGTTTCTGACCAGGTTGCGACGTCGCCCTCCACTTGTCCCTGGTGCTTCCTCCAATACCGTACGACCAGCCGATAGTGGCCTACACCGTTCAGTCGTTCGAAAGCTCTCGCACGATACTGGCCGTTAACCCAAGCGGTTTGGTCGGCCATGTTTAGCAGACTCATGAGTTCCTTGACCCCGTCATCCGGAAACCATGTAATCCATAGCGGTTGCGGAATGATTTTTGGGGTCCCTGCTCGCTCGAGAGCGTGAGAGCACAGAATCAAGAATGCATGAGGAGTCGGACGCCGCTGGCTTGCTAGCGCTTGACGTGCCACCTGATAAGCTTTGGCAGTGAGCTGAGCTCTCCCAAGCGACTGCCACGCATAGTCGGACGGCCATACGGTACTCTCGCCCTCTGCAAAGAAGATGCGTTGCATGGCAGCAATCGCCTCGTCCTCCCTTTCTTCTTCTCCGTAAACCTCGACCAAGCGGGCCAGATAGTACGGATTGTTCGCGTCCAGAGGGCGAAGTGAGTGCAGGACCGCTTGTGCTTCCAGAACTCGCTTTCCCTCGCGTAGCAAATCGTACCGATGGAGGTGTAGAGGGAGTTCCTCAGGAAAATCGCGGAGCAACTCGCTCCATTCCGCATTCAGCGCTTCGACGGGAAGCCCTGCTCTTTCCAGCACAGCCAGGCGTTGATGCCGAAATTGCGGGACCGCTCGAAGTTGTTCGGGAATTGCGCCGAGCAATTCACGAGCCTGGTCCCAGGCCTGGTCTTCGGCTATCCATTCCATCAGGAGATTCCACCCCCACTGGTACCACGGAAACTTTCCGACGGTGGAAGCCATTTCCTCGCGCGCCTCACGGTGTTTCCCTTCCTGTCGACGAATCCAGGCCAGTCGCCCATGTGCGGGAGATGGGTCGCACATCCCGGGCCGAATTCCTTCTATTACCTGTACACCATCGTCGTAGCGCCGTTGCTCCACAAGAAGCATCGATAGTAGGTCGGCGGCATCGAAGAACACGGAGTTGAGAGACAAGCTGCGTCTGTAGCACGCCTCAATTTCGCCCGGTGTCGCAAACAGCCGGAGCTGGTTGAGAGTTGTGCCCAGCAAGAACCACAAGTAAGCGCCACGCGGATACACCCGCACGCCTTCCCGTGCCACTTCTACTGCTGCATCCTGATCGCCGCACTCGATCAGCAGCCGGATGGCACGCGTTCGCCAGTTGACGTCTCGTGGCGCGCGTTCCAGAGTTTCGCAAACTATATTTTTAGCCAGATCAAAGCGGCCGTGGCGTATCAAAATCTGAATCAGAGCATCGGAGACCCGATAGTTCTGCGGGTCGCATACAGCAGCTTGCTCCAGCAACTTCTGCGCCCCGTCGCTTTGGCCGCGGAGTTCGTAGACCCACGCCAGTTGTATCCGTATTTCCGCGTTATCCGGGTGACGACGAATCATCTCCTGAAGGGCTTCTTCGGCTTCCTTGTGAAGTCCTAGCTTGCGGCAAGCATGCACCAGAGAGAAGCGCAGGCCAACGTGGTAGGGGAAATGGTCGACTGCAGGGCACAATGCCGCGTAGGCGCGCTCCGCGTCGGAGCGGCCGTGGCCCTGTTCGAGCAGAAGATCGGCAAACGATTTTGAAATTTCGGGGTCGTCGGGCCGTAATCTTCTCCAGCGCTGTACGGACTCCTCGGCCTCGCTGAGCCCGAAACGTTGGGCGACAAGGGGCAGAGTGTTCTGGACGATAGCCAAGTGCCCAGGAGATCGCAACAGGATCGGTTCCACCGCCCGCCAAACTTCCCGGCGCTCCTCCGGATGGAATCCTGCCGAGCATTCCCAGAGTCGTTCGTAGGCGTAAGGGCTGGCTGGTTCGACCTCGATCGAGCCAATCCAGGATGCGACGGCCTCTTTAGCGCCCACAAGCCTCATGCCATCGCGCGCGAACGCGGATTGTCCCGGGGTCTTCTGTTCCGGTGCGGTAACACTCTCGCAAGAAGGCCTCTATCCGCACTTGCAATCTTCTGCGTTTCCGATCGTGTGCGGCTTCGAAGTCTTGAATACAACAAAGGGTCAGTTCGCGCCACGCCCGGCCGTCTTCGGCATTGCGTTTGACCCGCCGAAGAAGAAGGGAATATTTCTTGTGCCTGGGTTCTCCTGAGCGATCGAATTGCCGGTAATACAGTTCCTCCAGTTCATCGTGGCCAGGCTGGTCTGCTAACCATCGCGACGTTAGTTTCAGCGCCTCCAGGGGCCCATCGCGCTTCGCGATCAGATCAGCCAGAGCGTAGCGGGCTGGCATAGCGCGTGGTACTTCGCGAACCCATCCCTCAGCTTGTTCAACGGATTGCTGCAGATCACCGCGCAGGCGATAGAATTCCACGGCAGCTTCGCGAAAGACTGGCAGATTCCCGGTCCTTTCAAGAAGACCCAAGTTTGCCTCAGCCTCCTGCCACCGGCCCATGCGAGCGAGAAAAGGAACGACGAAGCCTAGCAGTTCCGGCGAACTGCTCTGTTGAGCAAGTGCTTCGGTGCAAGCCGAGACTGCTCGGTCGGGGCAACCCCACTCTTCCAGGCAGCGGATCCAGCTAACCCAAGTGCCCGCGGCGCGCGGTGCGCTGCCGAATTTTCTGACTCGTTTCTCGAGCCAGGAAAACGCCTCCTCCTCGCGATGGACCTGTGCCAGGGCATTGGCATAGCTAATGGCGTAATGTTCGCTGTCCGAGGCAAGGCAGGAAGCAATCCGAAGGGATAACAAAGACGCCTCTGTATCGCGCTCTTGCCATGCCAGATCCCCAAGCACGTGCCAGGCGCCCGCCGCTTGCGGCTGGCGCCGGATGAGTCCATTCAGCAGGGATCGGGCACTGTCCCGCGTCGCTTCGGAAAAACGCAGCAGGTCGGCATATTCTGAAACGTACCGGGCCGGAGGAAAGAACCAGTCCTGTTGCGACTGCACTCCTGGAAGGCTGCCCTGTTCGACTACTCCTGCCAGTGTGTCCCGCATCAGCGCAGTATTGCCCTTCACTCGGCACGCCGCGATCAGGCGGGAACGCAAGGAAGGGGAATTCGGGAACTCGTTCAGTAACTGTTGGAAGTCACGTAAGGCCTCACCGATGTGGCCGTCCTCGGCCGCCTGGATTGCGTGCAGCAGGCGAGTTCCCGGATGAGCTGGAAACCTCCTCTTCACATCATCGACGATCTTTCGGGCTGCGGTCGGTCCTTGTAGAATCAGAGTTTTCTGGTGCAACTGCCCCGCCGTCATGATGGCTCCATCGTCCTCTGGCAGGAGCTGATCGAGCAGTGCTTTCTTCTCGAGGGGAACAGCTGTCATTCCCTTGATTCCGAGGGGGTCGCGGTTCTTCGCAAAACTTTCCACCAGATATTCGGTCGTTCGGTAGGCCATAGGATCATGAACGATCAAGGTTCCCGCCCCTTCGTCCATGCCTACTACAGCGACCGCATGGGCGTTGTCGTCTCCCTCGAGGAGGAGTACGAAACCTATGCCACTCTTGATCAGTCGAGTGGCTGTATCCCGGGTTACCGGAAAGAACCGGACCGTAAAGCTCTGTTTTTCCAGCCATTCGGCTGCAGCCCACTCGAATGTTCCTCCGAACGTAATCTCGGAGGCCATGCGATCCGGGTCGAGGTGTTGTCCGACCGTAGCCATAGCGGAGGCAAGACTCGTGGGAAGACATGCTTCGTGCTTCTGGATTGTGCGAGTGAAGGGCAGACGGATACGGCGGCCCGATGGATTCTGGCGAAGATTGGCCAGGACTTTACGGTAAAAGGGAACCCGCGCCTCCTCTGCCCAATGTTCCATTTCGGCGTGATCGTCTGCTTGCTCCGCGATGTCGAGCCGGAATCGCGCAAAAAAGTTGCGGGGATTACGGTCGGCCAGGGGGGCCAAGGCGGGCAGACGTTCAGCGAGTCGGAGCGCGTCTCCAAGTGCAAGACAACGACCGTCACCATCAAGGCTTTCGGCCAGAGCGCACTTATACCAGCAAGCGAGTTGCACTATTTCGTAGGACTGACAATTCTCTGACGCCGCAGCCAGGCGATCGGCCGATTCCTTCACCCGCCCAAGATTGAGAAGGCTTGCCGATAGACTGCGGGCCGCATGGGGTGTACCTGGACTGATCTCCCATGCCAATTCGGCACATTGCAGGGCTTCGCCCCAGCGGTCTTCAAGTCCAAGGACGTCAGATTCACAACTCGTTATCCATTCATCCCGGCCATGCAAGCTGAGCGCTCGCCTGAGGCATTCGTGGGCATGGGTAAAATCGCGCAGCAATGCCCAGGTCACAGCATCAGATGCGAGCCACCAGGCAGGTATCTCCGGGACCCCAGCACAAATGGCCGGATTCTTTTCAAACTCCCGCAAATCCTCCAGCAGCCCCGATCTTCGCCGGCGAACATGCCTTGTGAAGTAGCGAACTCGAGGATTGCCCGGATCGCGCGCGTATGCCTCTCGAAACAGCCAGCGCGAAAGCCTCCATCCACCCAGTCGCGATGCTAGTCTGCCGCCAAGAATCAGTTCCTCAACCGAGAGGTGCTTAATCGGGGTTGATGGCTTCCAGTATTCCGAACTTCTGTGGTAGGCATCAAGGAAGCGATTGCTATCGTAGAGCTGCTGTATGTCAGCGAATGTAATCACGCCAGGTTATTGAAACATGGCTTTCAAGCTAGCTCAACGATGGACTTGCATCGCTAGCTGACGAGACCACCCCTAAGCATTCGGCTTAGTTCGGCGTGGTCCGACTGCGCTGATTAGGGATGTTATTCGCACGGCGCCAGACAGGGCTACCCGCTAAAGGCGAAAACAAAGCGACATGAGCTAACAGACCCCGAAGTGCCGAGCGCGATAGTGTCCTCGGCGCGCTTGAACTGCCGGACTTTTATGTCCATGGTACAGGGCCCTTCTTCGACTACGAGACGCACCGCGAAGCAAGAACTTTTGTCACGGACACTCTGGAATGGATTTCTCCGCCTCAGAACTGATCGAGGCAGGATGGGAGATCGGTGCCTGGCTCAGACGCGGAAGCTTCATGTCAGTCAGTTTGCGCGTTATCACATAAATTACAATCCGGGACTCCAAGGAACTGAAGAAGCTGCTTCCGGTTGCGCGTCAGGCTGCAGCGGGCTTCGGTCGCACACCACTTCCAGTTCCGGGAGTTGCCGGCCCGCTTGTTCGAGCATCCACCTCGCCTTGTGACGGATAAAATGCTTCAGGCTGCTCTTGCCCATTCTGCGGGCTGATTTGCGTCTTTGGGTAGCCCGCCTGGCGACACTGTGGTGGGCCATCGCATTGCAAGGACTTAACGCGCTCCGAACCATGCGCGCGAAACCTCCTATGCCTACGAGATGCTAGGCCCTTCAAATGGGCAGTGTCTCGCCGTGTGCTGCACAGAAATCCATTTCCATGTGGTGAATTCATCGAGTGCCGGCTATTCTGCAACTCGAGGGACCAGATAGCACGCTGTTCGGACGCGCGAGCAAGTTAGAAATGCTTGATCCAGCCGGGCTCGCGCACATGTTCCTCGTCAAGGCGGCGCAAGCGGGCGGCCATGATGCCGGGTCTGCCCAAATAACCAACCACTCGCCCGGAATTGCCGCTCTCCACGACCGGCAGGCGACCAATATCGTTGCGCAGCATCTTGGCGGAAGCCTCGTGTAAAGACTCGTTAGGATAGGTAACGATGACGTCGCGCGTCCCTGCATCGACCACGCTCATCGCGCCCGATGGGTCTTTGTCTAGTGCCCGGAGCACATCGCCGCGAGTGATCACCCCGACCAGCTTTCCTTCAGGGTCCAGAATGAACATGCCCTGGTGCTTACACACTGCCGGGTCCCGGCGTGCGATACGATCCGCCAATTCGCCCACAGTCATGTCGGGCGCTAGTCTGGGCACGTCCTGATCCATCGTTTCCGCTACCCTCATCTGGTGCATCACGTCGGCTTCATAATCCTGATGAATGTGAAGGCCACGCCGTGCCAGCTTTTCCGTCATGATAGAAGCCTTGGGCATCAGCAGCATGGCGACCCCGTCGGCAATCACGCAGACCAGCATGAGCGGCAGCACGGAGTTGTAGTCCCGGGTAATCTCGAACGCAAAAATAATGAATGCGAAGGTCGCTCGTGATGCTGCTCCGAAGACCGCCCCCATCGCAACCAAGGCAAACGCGCCGGGCGACAAATTTGCCGCCGGAAAGATCCGATCCATTCCAAGGGCGAATACCCCACCCAGGGCCGCACTCGACATGAACATGGGCGCCAGCAATCCGCCGGAGGTTCCCGATCCCAGAGAGATCACCAGGGCCACCGCTTTGGCGATCATGACCACGAGCAGCAGCTTCCAGGCCAGGTTTGCATTCAGAATGTCGCCGATCGTGTCATATCCCACACCCAACACACGGGGTACAAAATAGCCAATGATTCCAAGACCCAGCGCGCCAAGTGCCGGCCACCAGAGTTCGTCTACCGGCAACTTTTCAAACTGGTCTTCGGTCCAGTACAGCAGTTTGCTGAACCCCACGGCGGCGAACCCGCAGACCACGCCCAGGATCAGGTAGAAGGGCAGTGCATGCGGGATCCCAAAATCCATGGCGGTGACCTTGAACATCGGGCCTGCGCCCAGCATTTGAATGTGCACCGCGGTAGCCAGTGTGCTGGCAATAACGAGAGGAATAAACGACCGTGCCTTGAATTCAAACAAGAGCAGTTCGATGGCCAGGATGACGCCCGCGATCGGTGTGTTGAAAGTCGCGGACATGCCCGCCGCTGCGCCGCAGGCCAAGAGCACCTTGCGCTCCGAAGCGGTGGTATGAAAAAGCTGGCCGACGAGCGAACCGACTGCGCCACCGGTCTGAATGATCGGACCTTCCGCGCCGAAAGGGCCACCCGTGCCGATCGCGATCGCTGCGGAAATTGGCTTAAGGATCGCGACTCGTGGCTGAATGCAGCTCCGGTTCACCAGCACTGCCTCCATGGCCTCGGGAATGCCGTGTCCCTTGATCTTGGGCGTTCCATATTTGGCCATGAAGCCGACGATGATTCCGCCGACCACCGGGATCACGATCACCCACAGCCCCAGTTGGGTGTGGCGCGCGCTGATAAAGTCTGTGCTAAACCGGTGGTAGAAAGCGATATTTGTAAACAAGCCGATCAGCTTGTAGAGCAGAAAAGCAATCAGACCTGCCAGCAACCCGATGCCAGCTGCTAGAAACGAGACCAGGACCATGCGGAACTGCGCTGGCTCTCCGATTCTTACGTCTGCAACCTGTGCTCCGGTGGCGCCAATCGTGAGGGGATGCGGACCTCCATCGTTGTCGTTACCGTGTTGCGTGCTCTTCACTCTTGCTCCTTATTGTTTCGCGTGATTTCGTTGCGATCCTTTTGCTGATCCTGGTGGTTGCCATCGCGCGTTTTAGGGCAGCGATGAGGGCGGGCCCCTGTGTGCGAAGTTCGGCCCGGTGATAGAGTGAAAGCGTCCGCAGGATTCTCTCGCCTTGCGGAGTTAGGGTGAGCAACACCTCTCTATGGTCCTTGCCTCCACGATGCCGTCGGACATAACCGCCTGCCGAAAGTCG
Source organism: Terriglobales bacterium (assembly GCA_035567135.1). Taxonomy (GTDB): domain Bacteria; phylum Acidobacteriota; class Terriglobia; order Terriglobales; family Acidobacteriaceae; genus JABDBE01. Next base: position 7,032 of record DATMQI010000197.1, on the reverse strand, counting down.
ATTGATCAGCTCGACAGCGCTGTGGTGCTTTATCTGTAGTCTCTCGGCTAGTTCCGCAACCCGCGGCCGTATGTTCCTGGGTAACCCCTTCAAGGTCAGCATCAACTGGTGCTGTTGCGGCTGCAGGCCGGTGGCGCGGGCCACTCCCTCGCTGAAATGCTGAAAGCGGCGGATCTGGTAACGCAACTCCGCCAGCGCCTCATAATCGGTCAAAGCGCGCGGCTCCTTCCGGTGGCACAAAGTATATCGTATCAAGATAATTCTACAATGTATCGTAACACGACATGTATATGCTGGAAAAGATGCCAGCGGACTATCCAACAACCAGCACCTGGATGGATCCCAGCGAAGCAGGCAGAGCGCCTGGCTGCGGCGGACGTATCGCGACCGGGAACGAAGAGGTGGTCGGCCCCTTGTCATCGTATCGCGATACGATACACGGGATAACGGCTCAAGCCGGGTCTAGTCGATAAAAATGCTTCAAGATGATCGACTTTGCGCTCGACGCCGAACGCAGGGAAGGGAAGTTACCCTCCTTTAGACGCAATCTATGAAGCATGTGTGCTCCGTTTCCGATCCATCATGATGACGATCATGGCGGCATTGCTCGGAGGTTTGCCGCTGGCGCTCGCGACCGCCAGCGGCGCCGAGTTGGGTCGCCCACTCGGCCTTACTATTGTTGGCGGTCTCACACCGCCCGGTCGAAATACCACACGGCTAGGCTTTATCGTCTTCCGGGATAGGGAATCTCTCCTCGATCTTCTTGACTTCTTTTGGCGCGTGTTTTCGGAAGGACCGCTTCAGATCAGAGGTGAATCCGCAGAGGAGGTTGCTGGTCGCGTCTGAGCTCACCGCTCCGTGAATTGGAAATCGTTTTTTCCCCCGACGAGGTGCACAGGTGGGATAAACTCTCGAACACTCTGGAGAACTGCTTATGGAACAGAATTGCAAGCGCGTTGGCCCCATTGCTTGGGTGTTACTGCTGACATTTTTGTGTGGCCAGGTTGCTCTGGCCGCGAACAAATACGACGATACGCTCTTCAAAGACATGAAGTGGCGCTCCATTGGCCCGTATCGTGGCGGCCGCGTCCTGGCCGTTACGGGTGTCCCGGGCGATCCATATACGTTCTACTTTGGCGGTGTTGCTGGAGGCGTTTGGCGCACTACGGACGGCGGTTCGAGCTGGAAGCCACTGTTTGATAAAGAGGCCGTTTCGTCCGTGGGTGCCATCGGCGTAGCTGATTCCAATCACAATGTGATTTATGTGGGTACAGGCGAGGCCTGCATTCGAGGCAACATTTCTTATGGGAACGGCGTTTATAAGTCGACGGACGGGGGAAGAACCTGGACGAATGTTGGCCTCAAGGATACCCAACACATAGCGAGTGTTATTGTCCATCCGCGTAATCCGGACGTGGTCCTGGTCGCGGCACTTGGCCATGCCTATGGACCTAACACAGAGCGCGGAGTATTTCGCTCGACTGATGGCGGCAAGAATTGGGAAAAGGTCTTATACAAAGATGACAAGACCGGCGCCATCGATGTGGTTTTTGATCCGAACAATCCCAACGTGCTATTTGCGGCGCTGTATCAGGCGCAACGAACTCCTTGGAGCTTGAACAGTGGTGGACCCGGCAGTGGGCTCTACCGATCCGTAGACGGGGGCGTTAGCTGGAAACATCTCGAAGGCCACGGACTGCCAGCCGGGCTCATGGGGCGAATTGGGGTTTCCGTGTCCGGGGGCGATTCCAATCGTGTATACGCCCTGATAGAAGCCCAGGAGGGCAGCGGGCTCTATCGCTCGGATGATGGTGGAGATAGTTGGACGAAGATCAACAGCGATCAGCGTCTCACCCAGCGAGCCTGGTACTTTACTCACGTTTTTGCTGATCCCAAAAGCATTGACACCGTTTACATGCTAAACACTGGCCTGTTCCGCTCGAGTGATGGGGGCAGAAGCGTGGAGCTTTTGCCTGCGCCGCATGGCGATCACCACGGCTTGTGGATTGACCCCACCAATCCTCAACGCATGATCAACGGCAACGACGGCGGTGCCACGATCACGGTGGATGGTGGCAAGAGTTGGACGACGCAGTACAACCAGCCTACGGCGCAGTTCTACCACGTTGCCACCGACAATCAATTCCTCTATCAGGTTTACGGCGCACAGCAGGACAACACGACAGTCACGATTGCTAGCCGGACGGACGATGGCTACATCGGCCGGCAGCATTGGCACGATGTGGGAGGCGGCGAGAGCGGATACGTTGTGCCTGATCCACGCGATGCCAACGTCGTCTATGCAGGTGCAGGCGGAGGCTTGATGAGTCGGTGGGACAAGCGCACGATGCAAGCCCAAGACATCACAGTCTGGCCCGTCGATTACTCAGGCCACGGCGTCAAAGATATGAAATATCGTTTGGGATGGACTGAACCAATCGTGGTTTCTCCCCACGACCCGGATGTGCTTTATACCGCCGGCGAAGTGGTTTTCCAGAGTACTGACCACGGAAGAAGCTGGAATGCGATTAGTCCCGACCTCACACGGAACGATAAAAGCAAGCAGGAATCCTCCGGTGGTCCCATAACAAAGGACAACACGAGTGTCGAGTATTACGACACCGTATTCACCATTGCCGAGTCTCCCATGCAGAAGGGTTTGTTGTGGGCTGGCAGCGATGATGGCCTGGTGCATATCACTCGCGACGGCGGAAAAAATTGGACGAACGTCACGCCGAAAGGCATGCCGGAGTGGAGCCTGGTGAGCCTCATCGAAGCTTCCCCGCACGATCCGGGAACGGCGTACATAGCGCTGGACTGCCATAAACTGGACGATCTCAAGCCCTACGTCTACAAGACCACAGACTATGGCAAAAGCTGGACGAAAATCGTCACTGGTATTCCTGACGGCGCCTATGTGCATGCGGTCCGCGAGGATCCTCGGCAAAAAGGATTGCTCTACGTTGGCACGGAGACTGGAATTTTTGTGTCTTTCGATAGCGGGGGTGGCTGGCAGCCCTTGCAGTTGAACCTGCCGCAGACGCCGATTCACGACCTGGTCATAAAGAATGACGATCTTGTAGTAGCCACGCACGGCCGCGCCTTCTGGATTCTTGACGATGTCACGCCCCTGCGCCAGCTGAGTGACGAGGTGACCAAGGCCGATATCTATCTCTACAAGCCGCCGGTGAACTACCGCACCTATTTTGCGGAATTTTACGATCGCCGACAGCCGGTGGGTGAGAATCCGCCTCACGGGGCGATGATTTCTTATTACTTCAAGTCTTCCCCTAAGGGTGAAGTGACGCTGCAAATCCTCGATTCTAAAGGCATGATTGTCCGCGAATTCTCCAGCATAGACAAAAAGGGACCAGTGACGCCGCCCGAGTGGCCCGACTTGGTGCCGCCCGAGGAGAAAATTCCCGTGGAGGCCGGCATGAACCGGTTCAGCTGGGATCTTCGTTACGATGGCCCCCATCGCTTGGCGGGAGAAGTGCTGGCCGAGATCCGCTCGCGCGGGCCGATCTCGCCCCCGGGCAGCTATCAGGTGAGGCTGAACGCAGAAGGAAAGAGCCTTACGGTTCCCCTCGAACTCAAGATGGATCCACGTGTAGACGTTTCTCTAGCTGACATACAAAAAGAATTCGACCTGGAGCTGAAAATCCGGGGAGTTCTGAGCGATTTGCACGACACCGTGCGCGAAATACGAGACACCCGTGTACAAATTCGCAGCATGCGCGGTCGTTTGGAGGATGTTCGCTACAAATCGATCAACGACAGCGCCAGTGCGCTCGAGAAGAAAATGACGCCCATCGAAGAACAACTTTTGCAGACCAACGCCAAAAGCTCGGAGTCAACTTTGAACTATCCGGTACTGATTGACGAACAGCTCCACGGATTGGTGTTCAGTGTTGAATATGACGGCGCGCCTACGCAGCAACAGTACGCGGCGTTTGACGTTCTCAGCCGTCAAGCGATGCCCCTTATCGCTAAGTGGAAGGACATTCGATCTAGTGACGTAGTGGCGCTAAACGACATGATGAAGAAGGATGTCCCTGCGATTTACCTGGCACCAACGGGCGATGCATCGACGCCAACTCAAACCGGCGGCCAAAATCATAAGAATTGAAGGGGAGTGGTAATGACCGGGCGTGACCGTTGGGTCTATGACCAGAAGGGCAGGAGAGTGTCACGACCTCGAAATCTCATTCCACTCAAACGCATCTTCTTCGAACCCAAGGGCAGCGAATCAGAGCTGCGGTGTGAAGCTTCTTCAAACCGAAAAGCGTGGATCGCCCTCAAGAATTTGCAACTGTAGCTTAGGTCTTTCACCCTTGCGCCAGAGGCTGGTTCGATGTCGCGTACGATACAGGAGAGGGCCGCCGTCGGCCCTCTCGCTGCGCTCGAGAGGACGGGGGATACACACAAACTCGGTTTCGAGCATCTCGTTGGTGACGCGAACAATTGCGTACCCGTGGCCACCCATATCCACAAAGGAAACGTGCGGCGACAGATCGGGGTTGGATAAAGCGCGAGCCTTCTGCAGGTCGCCGATTTTTGTATATTCCAGAGCCGATCGGACACCGTGTTTCAGCAATAGATTCATGGTTGGCTGAGGACGCACGACTCCCGGTTCCTGGCCTACGAATAAGGGCCGCAGCGGATGCTCTCTGGGAAGGCCGTGTTCGAATGCCTCTACGATTCCTGGAGCTGAGATTGAACCGGTTACGAAAGCGATTCCGACCGGTTCGAAAGGTTTGGGTGGGAGAGCCTTGGCTGCGAGTCCAGCCCAGAAACTGTGGCGGTCGCCTGCTACGGTCGCGAAACCTGTAATCCCATTGTCGCGAACGAAGTCATAGATTTCACCGCGCTCGACGTAGGCAGTGCTGTGATCGCCGGCGCCGGTACTGGCATCGAATCCCGCATATCCCTGACCGGGCCACGGCGCGGTCAGACCCGGTGGCAGATTCTGCGGGTCGGCGCGCATGTCAAGCGTGGCAACAGTATTGCCCCAGATCTTCCAGGTCGCTTTCGACTTCTGCAAACAATTGAGGAACCAGGCTTTCTGTTCAGCTCCGAGAAGGGTTGTTGCAGGTTCATCTTTGCGAAAGTTCGCGATTTCAGTGCTGCCATACTTAATTGTTGCCGGGGGATGACCGCCGTTGTAGGCACGTCCGGCATCGAGTGCGTCTAGCACTTCCTGCGGAATGAATCCGGGAAAGTCGTCGCTCATAAAAGCTTGGACTTCCGCCCGATAAGTCGGCTCCTCGGACCGATAGTTCCGCTGGTCTGTGATGATCAGCTCCATGTTGCGACCCCAACGCAGTGTTCGGTATCCCCTTAGGCTATGAATGGCGGTGAGGTTGTTCGTTTCCTGACCTAAACCGTTCTCGTCAAAGTGCGTGATTGGCGCATTAGCAACTCGTGGCGGATCGAAGCGATCAAGGGATGGACCACTTGGTTTGTAGAGCCGCGCCGGTTGGTATTCGAAAAATGCCTGATACGCTGCCACTTTTCGCGTCTGTGCAGGACGATTCACCCCTCCAAACCGTTGCAGGCTTTGCCAACCGATCCAACTGAACTCGTGGTTATCCCACATGCACACAAACGGCCAACGCGCGCGTGCGTCCTGGAGGTCGGGGTCGTGTAGATAGTTGCGGTAGACGGCGCGATAGTCTCCGACGTCTGTCGGAATATGGAAATCGCGGATCTTTTCGCCGTGTTCGTAGTGAACGATGTCGCGCAGACGACGGTCGTACATGCCTTGAGGCCGGTCTTCTGGGTACCAGACAATTTCATAGATGAAGTCGCCGAGGTGGAGCACGAACCCGAGACGATCCTCTTCCGAAGCGCGTTCGTCCTCGAAAATCATTCTCCGGTACGCATTCTGAGCACCCTGGTTCGCGTTCTGGCAAGAGACGAACGCAAACCGCACAGGTCTTCTGTCGTCATCGGTTGGTGCCGTGATGGTCCTGCCGACCCGGCTGCCGTAGCCACTCACATCAGTAAAGCGATACCAGTACGTGCGCGCCGGCTTCAATCCGCCAGCTAATACACGACAGGTCCAATCGGAGGCTTCTGAGATAGGCGCTTCTGCACGGGCGACAACTCGAGTGAAGGATTCATCCTCGGCGATCTCCACGTGCAACTTGTCTACGACTCCGTTATCTATGGGTCGACGGCGAGTCCATAACATAACACTGCCGCTGTCAGGATCTCCTGAAGCGACACCCTCGGGGTAGAGATCGCGGCGCTCGTGCCGTGGAACGCTGGAACGTGTAGCAAACGGCTGGCCCCAGGCTGCTGTCGCACCTAGAGCAACTGCCAATTCCATGAAGGACCGCCTGGTTATTGTGGTCATTTGTTCAGTCTCTAAAAAAGCTCACCTCAAGCGATCGATCCGCCTCTCTCCGACCCGAGCAGCTGCCCACCGCAGAAGCGTTCAAAAATTTGAGGATGAGCCATCCTAAGCGCGCTGTCTTGAATCCATTTGACTTGGCTGAAGCGAGGCAAAACAAGTTATCCTTGGCCGTCACGTTGTCTTCACCTATCGATTGAGCGTGTCATCAACAATCGACAATTCGCGATTTCGCCGCATCAGGCCCGGCATAGACACTTTGCCTTGCAGCTTCAGTTTGCCGCGTCATCGCCATTTGCGCGCGTACGCAACCGTAGTGCTTTCAGGCTGCTTCGAGGAGTCCGGATATTCCGGCCGCATACGCGCCACCGCGGGCGACGTCCTGATCCACGCTGCCTTGGATTGCCATGCGAATGAGATGGTCTCTGCGGGTGTGAAGCTAATAAGGCTGGATTGGATGGACACCAGTGGGGTTGGAGGGCTTTATTATTTGGCTAACGTGGACGAACTGGCTCGCATTGCTGAGAAGGATGTCACCGAAGCGATGCATCTGCTGAAACTGGCACTCCGGGAACAATGCTTACCTTCGCCTGGACAAAAGAATGACTGGCCCGATCTGTTGCTGGCTGATTTGGCCAGAGATGCTTCGATAGAGATTGGTGCATGGGCGGAAA
>DATMQI010000196.1:0-16935 GCA_035567135.1 Terriglobales bacterium | reverse complement strand
AATGGAAGCTTGTTCCTGCAGTTTGCGAACTCGCTGCAGCGTTAGCCGGACCAGGCAGCCTCGGAGAAGCGTTTCAAAATCTGGCAAGTATAGTTTTCACCCCAACTGAATGATCCACCGGATAGTCCAAGCGGCGCTGCGGCAACGATTCCTGGTACTGATGCTGACCGCTTTCATTACGGTCGGTGGGGTCCTGTCATTTCAGCGGATGCCGGTGGACGCCTATCCCGACCTCGCACCTCCGCAGGTCGAAATCATCACCCAGTGGCCAGACCATGCCGCGGAAGAAGTCGAACGGCTGGTCACACTTCCTCTTGAACTCCAGATGAACGGCGTCCCGCACATGGTGGTGATGCGTTCCATCTCGCTCTATGGTTTGTCGGATGTAATCCTCACCTTCGAAGAAAGCACCGATAGCTACTTTGCGAGACAGATCGTTTTTCAACGGCTCGCTCAAGCCACCCTGCCGACGGGAGTAACCCCGAGCCTTGCGCCCTTATTCAGCCCCAGCGGCCTGGTGTATCGCTATGTTCTGGAGAGTCCCGACCGTAGCCCCCAAGAGTTGAAAACTTTTGAGGATTGGGTGGTTGAGCGCGCCTATCGATCCGTCCATGGCGTCGCTGACGACTCAGGCTTTGGCGGAACGGTGATGCAATACCAAGTGCTGCTCGATCCAGCCCGCATCTACGGATATCACTTGACCGTTCCGCAAGTCATTACTGCTCTGGCTGCCAACAACTCGAACGCTGGCGGCGGTTTCTATTCTCAGGGCGGACAGTTCTATTACGTTCGTGGCATCGGGCTCGTACGCAACACGGATGACATTGGAAACGTTGTGGTGGGCGCCAACAAAGGCGTGCCCATCCGGGTGCGTGACATTGGCGATGTCACGATCGGGCACGCACCACGTCTAGGCGAATTCGGCTTCCAGAAAAATGACGATGCGGTGGAGGGCGTCATCCTCATGCTGCGCGGCGAGCAGACTCAGAACGTACTAAAGGGAGTTGAAGCAAAAACCGAGGAACTGAACCGCCAGATCCTCCCACCTGACGTCAAGATTCATCCTTATTACGACCGCAGCGAATTAGTGGCCCTGACCACGGACACGGTGGAAGCGAACCTGCTTCGCGGCATGGTGCTGGTTCTGATCGTGCTGATTTTCTTTCTGGTCAGCTTCCGTGCTGCCGTCATCGTTGCCCTTACGATTCCACTCTCGCTTTTGTTTGCCTTCATCGTGCTGCACGCGCACGACGTTGCCGCGAATTTGCTTTCTATCGGCGCCATTGACTTCGGAATTGTCATCGATGGCACCGTGGTCATGATTGAGAATATCTACCGCGAGCTGGCACTGCGGGAGGGCCAGCAGTACAACCTGAACGAAGTCATTCTTCTAGCTGCGAAGGATGTGGATCGCCCGATTTTTTATTCCGTGGCCGTCATCCTCGCCGGTTATCTGCCGATTTATGCGTTGAGTGGAGCCTCGGGGAAACTATTCCACCCCATGGCTGAAACCATGTCGTTTGCCTTGGTGGGCGCGCTCATCCTGACGCTCACGCTGATCCCCGTGCTCGCCTCCTATTGGTTCAAGAAGGGCGTCCGTGAAAAGCCGAATCGGGCTTTTGAATGGATGAAGCGGAAATACGCCGTTCAGTTGGATTGGGCGCTCGCTCGGCCCAAGACAACGATAGCGATCGCGGCTTTGATATTCGGGGCGACCCTCCTGCTGGTGCCTTTCATCGGAGGTGAGTTCATGCCGCATCTCGACGAAGGCGCGCTCTGGGTGCGGGCTACCATGCCCTACACCATTTCCTTCGAGGAGGCCAGCAAGATCGCTCCGCAGATACGCGACATTCTGATGTCTTATCCGCAGGTGACGGTCGTGGGTTCAGAGTTAGGACGGCCAGACGACGGCACCGATCCCACCGGCTTTTTTAACTGCGAGTTCTACGTTGGCCTCAAGCCATACAGAGACAAAGCATGGACCGGCGAGATCAGCGAGAAAACACAGCTCATCGAATCGATCAATAAGAAACTCACTGCCTTTCCTGGAATCATCTTCAACTATACGCAGCCCGCCGAAGATGCCGTGGATGAAGCGCTGACCGGTCTGAAGAGTTCTTTGGCAGTCAAAATCTACGGTGAAGACTTGAACGTACTGCAGGACAAAGCGATCCAGATCAAGAACACGCTCTCCAATGTGCCCGGGTTCACCGACCTCACGGTGGTACGAGAACTCGGCCAGCCCAGCCTGTTGGTCGACGTCGATCGCAACAAGATTGCGCGGTACGGGATCAACGTTGCCGACGTGGAAGCTGTGATTTCGGCCGCAGTAGGCGGGCAGGCGGTCACGCAAGTCATTCAAGGCGAGAAACTGTTCGATCTCGTTGTCCGCATGCAACCTCAATTCCGCAGCAGCGCGCATGAGATCGGAAATCTGTTGGTGGGTACGCCAGACGGGCAGCAGATCCCGCTCAGCCAGCTCGCCAACATCACCCAGGGAAACGGCGCATCCTTTATTTACCGCGAAAACAACTCTCGCTACATCGGAGTGCAATACAGTATCGAGGGACGTGATTTGGAGCGGGGAGTGCGAGATGCCCAAGCAGCAGTCAAGAAGGCTGTGACCCTGCCGCAGGGTTACCGGATGGAATGGGGCGGCGAATACAGCCAGTTTCTCGAGGCCAAATCGCAGATGTATTTTATCGGTCCACTTGCCCTGGTGATAATCTTCATGATCTTGTTCGCGCTCTACGGAAATTTCAAATTCCCTGTCACCATTGCCCTGGGCGTAATCATGACCGAACCGGTGGGTGCGCTGATTGCCCTGAAGGTCACTCACACTCCCTTCAGCGTTTCCTCAGTCTTGGGCCTTCTGGCCTTGCTCGGGGTCTCGGTGGAGACTGCCGTAATTCTCGTTTCCTACATCAACAAGCTGCGGCAGGAGGGAATGGATATCCGCACGGCCACGCGGGAAGCTTCGCTCCTGCGACTCCGTCCAATCATGATGACCGCTCTGGTGGCCTGCCTTGGATTACTGCCGGCGGCCCTCTCCTCTGGCATTGGATCGGATACTCAACGGCCATTTGCCATCGTCATCGTGGCCGGTCTCATCTCCCGCCTCTTCATCGGATTCTTCATCAATCCCGTGTTGTACGAGATGGTCGCCCGAGAAGGCGATGTGTTGCAGGTTTAGGGTCGGCGCGTTCACCGTTTGGCAGCGCAGTGTATGGGCGCGAGAAATGGGTGTCCAACAGAAGTGACGTATTTCTGCTAACTAAGTAGCAATATCGAGTGCCGCGGGGCACTAAGCTGCTCTGCATTAATTTTGGTATGCAGCCGAGCTTTGCTGGGCTGATCACGCCGCGAGCCACAATCCCCATGGGTTTCGACGGCGCGGTAAAAGCAACAACAACCGCAGATCTTTCGACTCCGCTTCGTTCAAGATGAGAGGCACTTTCTTTGTTGGCGGCGGATCACGGCAAACGCGGGCCCGATCTTGCCACGGATGTCTCTCCGTGGGGTAACACTCGGCGGAGAGCCGCTGTAATAATTCAGGTTATCTACCGTCTTTAGTGGTGAAAGAGAGTGACAGGAGGCGTACCCTGCGAAGCGTACTGGTTGAGGAGTCGGCGATCGCGATCCCTGACGAACTCGAACGAGCTTTTCGGGCGCACCACGGTCTGGTATTCCGCACGGCGTACCGGATTACGGGCAATGCCGCGGATGCAGAGGACGTCTTGCAGACAGTCTTTCTGCGGCTTGCCCGTCGGGGAGTAAACGCCGACGCTGTCGAAGACCAGGAAAGTTATTTACGGCGGGCGGCCATCAATGCGGCACTGGATGTAATCCGAACGCGACGTGCCAACCCAATCGTCCAACTCCCAGATCTGCCGGATGACATGGCAGCGCGCCATGTTGGCGATCTTGTGCCTGAGCTGCGGCAGGCATTGGGACGTGCGCTTGCTCAACTTAAACCCAGGCCGGCGGAGATCTTCGCGCTGCGTTTCCTGGAAGGGTTCAGTAATCCGGAGATTGCGCGGATACTTGGCATTTCTCAGGTACTGGTGGCAGTGATTGTCCATCGTACCCGGCAACAGCTCCGGAAGGCGTTGCTTCCGTATTTTCGTTCAGCGAACGACTGATTTTAAGGAGGTATCGCGTGCAACAAGAACTTCGCCACGCCCGAACGCTCGGCCTGTCCGTGGCTCTCGGGGGCGTCATGGGCGCGGCGATTGGCGCCGCGCCCGGCCACGTGGGCGTTTGGGGCACCGCGGGAATTGCCGCCTACATCGCAATCTCGCTGGTAGGGGGCGCTTGGAAACACGGCCGCAACTTAGGAGATAAGTCATGAACAATGAGAAGAATGAAAAGTTTAATCGTTTGCTCTCGGCGATTCGCAACGAACAAGTGGATGACAAGCTAGTCTCCCAGGCGGGGGGACGCGTCTGGAACTCGATTACCGGAACGCCATTGGCCGACGTCAGCCCGCACAAATTGCGCAACTGTGAAGATTTCCAGGCGCTCATTCCGCAGTATCTCGGCAAACAACTGGCGGGAGCTCGGGGTCTATTGTTCGAGGATCACATGCACGCCTGTGTCGCCTGCCGGCACGCTGTGGAGCGCGCCCGCAGCGGTGAACAGCAAGCCGTTTGGCGTCCTGCAACGGAGCTCCGCAGTTTTCCGGTATGGCGATGGGCTATGTCTGCCGGTGCGGTGGCGATAGTTGCGGTGATCGCGCTCGCGCTGTCCCTGGGCATATTCCCCGGGCAGCAGGTTGTTCGCGGCGTCGTTCAGAATGTGGATGGCTCGCTTTACGCCGTGACCGGCGACACTGTGCGTATCGTTCCAGCGGGTTATGAGATCCGGAGCGGAGATGAGATCCGCACAGCGAAAGGGGCGAGTGCGATGGTACGGCTGGTCGACGGTTCGCTGGTTGAAATGCGAGAGCGGGCCGACATTTCGCTGTCGCACGAATGGAAGGGCAACACGATTCATCTGGATGGCGGCCAAGTGATTGTGCAAGCGGCCAAGCAGCGTACGGGTCGACTCTATGTGGCGACCGGCGATTGCCTGGTCTCGGTGAAGGGGACGATTTTCTCGGTCAATCGCGGGATTAAAGGCTCTCGTGTGGCCGTAATCCAGGGTCTGGTGCGGGTGGACTACGGCGACCGGACCAGCGAGCTGCACGCCGGCGACGAGGTGACTTCGAGCGCCAACGTATCGACAAATTCAATCCAGAACGAAATCGCATGGAGCAGGAACGCCGCGAAATACCTTGCTTTGCTGGGAGACTTTGCCGTCCTGCAGAAACAGTTGGCGGCGATTCCAGGAGCCGGACTACGCTACAGTTCCGACCTGGTGTCGTATGTTCCGGATGACACGGTCGTCTATGTGGCGATTCCGAATCTCGCGACCACTCTGGGCCAAGCCAGTCAGATCTTCCAGGAGCGCCTGCAGCAGAGCCCGGCGCTTCGCCAATGGTGGCACCAGCAACAAAAAAGTAGCGGACCAAAGATCGAAGACGTAATGGATCAACTGAAAACTTTCAGCAGCTATTTGGGCGACGAGATCGTATTCGCCGTGGGAAAGAACGGCTCCGTCTACGGAGCACCGGTAGTGCTCGCCAGAGTGCGCCAACCGGGCCTGGAGGCCTTTCTACAACGAGAGAACAGGCAGCTCAGTGCGAAAGGATCTCGGCCCGCTTTGCAGATAGTTCGCAATCCATGGGCAACGCCTTCCGCAAGCAGGCAGTCAATCCTGGTCTATGTAAAAGATGACTTGTTGATGGCGAGCCCGGATGTTGCCGAACTGCAACGCGCGTCGAGCCGGGTGCAACAATCCAGCCCTGGCCACTTTGCGGAAACTCCGCTTTATCAGCAGATCGTTCGCTCCTACCAGCAGGGTGCGGGATGGCTCTTGTGCGCTGACATGGAACAAATCGTCGCGCACAACGTACAAAGTGGTAGCAACCACGATCTGCCTCCGGGGATTGGAGACGTCAGATACTTGACGATGGAACACAGGGAGGTTGGCGGCAAGACCGACAATCGTGCCGACCTGACATTCGCTGCGGAACGGCAGGGAGTGGCGTCGTGGCTGGCCGCGCCGGCTTCCATGGGTTCGTTGGAATTCGTTTCCCCCGAGGCCAGTATGGTGACGTCCGCCGTGATTCGGAACCCGAGGAGCATCATGGAAGGGCTCTTCCAGATGTTGGGGAGCGGCGATACGAACTTCAGTCGGCATCTGTCGGAATTCGAGGCGAAAACAGGGGTGAGCGTGCTGGATGACCTTGCGGCTCCACTCGGCGGCGAAGTGACCATGGCGTTCGACGGCCCCATGTTGCCCACACCGCGCTGGAAGCTGATATTCGAAGTGTATGATCCGACGACTTTGCAGGCGACTATCGCGAAGCTGGTGGACAGCTACAATCGCGAGGGCTCCGCACAAGGCCGCTCGCTGCAGCTAACGAAGCGGCAAGTTGGTTCGCAAACCTACTTTGCGATCACCAATTCGCAGCACACGGATGAGGTTGACTACACTTTCGTGGATAGCTATCTGATTGCCGCGCCCGACCGGGGCACGTTGTCGCGGGCCATCCAAAGCCGGCAAGCTGGATACACGCTGACCCATGCGCCGACATTTCAGGCGCTGCTGCCGAGTGATGGGTATACGAACTTCTCGGCGATCTTCTATCACAATATCGGTCCCGTGGTCGGCCCCATCGCGGAGCAACTGAAATCCAGCGGAGCCCTGACCTCGCAACAGCAGCATTCGATCGACTCGCTCACAGCGAACTCCGCGCCCGGCCTGATTTATGCCTATGGCGAGCCCGATCGGATCGTAGTTGCGAGCAACACGGGTTTTATGGGATTCGATCTAGGAACCTTGCTCACGATGGGCGATAATGGGCCTTTCTTGCCGCAGATGCTTTTGGGCAGAGCTCTAAGCAATCCCGGTAATCGGGTGCCCCGAACGCAGTCTCAGTGAGCATGGTGATACAACGCGGAGCAGCAGGCGCCGAAAATGTGCAAACTCCGCCTGCTGCTCCGCAAACGCCGCTCGTCGAACTTCAAGGCCTATCCGTCCAGTTTGGCCGCCGCGAAATCTTGCGGGATCTGACGGCTTCTCTGCGCGGGCGCGCAATCGGGCTGCTCGGTCCAAATGGCGCGGGCAAGTCTACTCTGATCAATACTCTGCTCGGCTTCTACCCGCCCTCCTCGGGTTCGGCGCAGGTCTTTGGCTACGACATCCGCACAGAGACGAAGAAAATCCGCAGCCTGGTCGGTTACATGCCGGAAAACGACGCGTTTATCTCACAAATGAACGCGGTCTCATTCGTTTGCATGATGGCGGAACTTTCCGGCCTGCCTGCTTCCACGGCGCTGGAGCGGGCTCACGAGGCATTGTTTTACGTGGGACTCGCAGAAGCCCGCTATCGCAAGCTGGGAACGTATTCCCTGGGCATGAAGCAGCTGGCCAAGCTGGCGCAGGCGATCGTTCACGGACCCAAACTTCTGATTCTCGACGAGCCCACCAATGGCCTCGATCCTCTGGCGCGCCAGCGCATGATTCGCATGATCCGTGAAATCCGCGACGGCAACAAACTACGCATCGTGCTGTGCTCGCACCTGCTGCGGGACGTGGAGGACACTTGCGACGAGGTGCTGATTCTGAAACAGGGAAGAATCGCTCACTACTCGAATCTGGAAGAAGAGCGGCGTGCGAACAGGAGATTTCTGGAGCTGGAAACCTACGGCGCGAATGGCGACTTCACCGAAGCGATTGAGAAACTGGGTTGTGAGTGCGCGGTCACAGCGAACCACATGAAAATGATTCTTGCCGAGGGCGTTGAGGTTCGCGACATCTATCGCCTGGCGGCAGAGCGCGAGGTGCGCATTCGCCGTCTTAATTTCCGGCGTGACACGCTGGAGGATATTTTTATGAAGGCGATGGAGAGTTGAAAGCCAATGGCGTCTAAAGCTAGGAGCGTTGATGGCGGTTTATAGACGAACCTACGCATCGTATTCAGGAGCGCTGACTCCGGTATGGTCGCGCTGCCTCGTTCTTTTTCGTTATTCGCGTAGAAATCTGTTTGGCTCAAAGTTCCAAACTGCGTTGTTCGCGCTCTGCTTCTTTTATCCTGTGGCCTGTCTATTCGCGATCTATCTGGCCCACAACCTGAGCTTTCTTGAATCGTTCGGTGGAGCCGGTAGCCGGTTTGTGATCATCGATAACAAGTTCTTCTTCTACTTCGTAAACGTACAGGGTGTGCTGGCGTTTCTTTTGACCGCATTTACCGGACCCGGCCTGATTTCGCCCGATATTGCAAATGGCGCACTGCCACTGTATTTCTGCCGCCCTTTCTCGCGGATGGAATATGTCCTGGGCAAATCGTCGGTGCTGGCGATTCTGCTTTCGCAAGTCACATGGATTCCCGGCCTCGTTCTTTTCGCCGTGCAGGCGATCTTGGCGGGTCCCGCGTGGACGCGAGATCACTTTTGGATTGCCTGCGGCCTGGTCATTTCCTTCTTGATATGGATCGCGTTTTTGTCGCTGCTCGCGATGGCGCTCTCAGCATGGGTTAAATGGAAAATCGTGGCTGGCGCATTGCTGCTGGGCGTTTTGTTCTTTGGGGCCGGTTTCGCGCAAGCCATCAACAACGTGATGCGCACGCAATCGGGAGACTTCCTCAACATTGTGTATCTGATAGCGACGGTTTGGACCTCCCTCTTCGGGATCGAAGCCGAACGGTCGATGCCCGCCCTCCAGGCTTGGGTCGCTCTCCTGGTTTACTGTGCTCTCTGCCTCGTCCTGCTCGTACGCAAGGTGCGCGCCTACGAGGTGATCAAATGAAGGGCCCGGGAGCGGTCGCATGAACGACCGTATCGTTTTCGAAAATGTGTCGAAGTTCTACGGCGAGATTCTGGGCGTGAACCGCGTGAATCTTTCGATCCCGGCCGGAATCACGAGTTTGGTGGGGCCGAATGGTGCGGGTAAAACCACGCTCATGAACTTGATGACCGGCTTGGTACGGCCCTCGCGGGGGCACATCCATGTGTTGGGATACCACACCGACGAACCGGAAGCGCTCTTCAACATCCTCGGTTATTGCACGCAGTTTGACGCTTTTCCCAAGGGCCTGACCGGATATCAGTTTGTGTATTCTTATCTCCGGCTGGGAGGCCGGGATTCGGCGAGCGCCGAACAACTGGCATGGCGGGCCATCGAGCGCGTGAACCTGGTCGATGCCGCGGCGCGCAATATCGCCGGCTATAGCAAAGGGATGCGCCAGCGAATCCGCCTGGCCCAGGCTCTGGCGCACGATCCGCAGGTGCTGGTGCTCGACGAGCCTCTGAACGGACTTGATCCCCTGGCGCGCGCGGAAATGATCGCGCTGTTTCGGGCAGCAGCGGCGCAAGGTTGTTACCTGATCATCTCCAGCCACATTTTGCACGAAGTCGATGTAATTTCCGATCAGGTGATCCTGCTGAGCAGCGGCTACGTCGTAGCTGAAGGCCAAATTCAGAGCTTACGCGGTGAGATCCAGGAGCATCCTGCGCAGATTCTCATCCGATGCAGCCGGCCGCGGGAACTCGCCGCCAAAACCATGGAGTGCAAACAGACCATCGCCGTGTCGATTCACCATGACGAGCGCGGCGTGCTCGTCAAAACGCGCGACGCCGACGGTCTATATCTCATGCTGAACCAGATCGCGTTGAACGGGATTGAGATCGAATCGGTCGCTCCCGCCGACGACGATGTGAATTCCGTTTACGAATACCTGATCGGGAACGATGAGGTGGGCCAATGACCGAGCCGACGACCAGAGCAGCTATGAGACGCTGGTTTGCACAGATCAGATCCGTAATCCGCCTGGAGATAAAGAAAACCTTCTTCGCCAAGCGTGGTCTGTGGGTCTACGTGCTGGCGCTGCTGCCCGTTCTGCTCTTGATCGGCCATACGATCGCCAATTCACACCAGCGCGAGCGGAGCGCCTGGCTTGCCCTGCAAAATGAGAGGCCGCTGACTTACCAGGATTTGCAGGCAGTCAAATCGGGGATGACGAGCGAAGAAGTCGTCGCTCTGATTGGGAAGCCGCCCATGCGTTTTCATTGGAACAGGCAAAGAGGGCTGGAGCGGGGCGGATCGGTCAATGTCGCCCACGAGAGCTATCACTACTCTGACGGAAGCAATGATCTGTACCTGGAGTTGACCGATAGCAAAGTTGAACGCGTCATTATTCGCGAAGGCTCGAACATCGGCGAGGACACCATCGTGTTTGCCGGCGTGTTCCAATTCTTCTTTATCCGGCTGGCCGTCTTTTTCGGTTGCCTGGGAATCTTCATGAACTTGTTTCGCGGCGAAGTCCTCGACCACAGCCTTCACTTTTACTTTTTAGCTCCCATCCGCCGCGAAGTCCTGATGGCCGGAAAGTTTCTCGCAGGGTTGTTCGCGACCTGTGTGATTTTTGTAACCAGTGAATTGCTCCAGATTATTGCCTTCACCTGGCATTTCAGTCCAAATATGCGCGACCTCTACCTGTACCACAACCACGGACTCGCGCACGCAATGACCTATCTGGGAGTGACGGCTCTGGCCTGCCTCGGGTACGGAGCTTTTTTCCTGGCTGCAGGAATGCTGTTTCGGAATCCGATCCTTCCTGCTGCCGCGATCTTGATCTGGGAAGCCGTAAACCCATTTCTGCCTCCGCTGCTTAAACAGTTCAGTGTCATTTACTACCTGAAGTCCCTATGCCCGGTGATCGTTCCGACGCCACCAGGCACTCCGCCTTTGTTTGCTATGTTGATCTCGAATCCAGATCCGGTTTCCGGCACGATCGCAGTCATCGGCGTCGTGACCGTGGCTCTGCTGGCTCTTTGCGCATCGAGCGTTCAAGTCCGGCGCATGGAAATCAACTACACGGCGGAATGAGAACTTCATTTTTCAATCGATTTCCCAGACGCCGGTTTCTGGTCACCTTCCGAGTAGCCGACGATTCGCCAACTGAGGCGCGATTGGACAGCCGATATTATTGGGAACCCGGCGCCGACGCAGACACTACGCGTGGATTTGTGATCATGGACGCGCGATGTCCCGTTGTCATCTCCCAGTAATGAATCCACCGCTGCCGAAGGTCGTTGGCCCGCGCTCTTACGTGTGGCATTAGGTTGTTGAAGCGGGCGACGTTCCAGCCGTCTGCTCGTTGGGCAAGACCTGCTAGCCGTGGTAGCTGCCTGTTTCGAACTGATTGGCTCGGCTACTTCCGCAGTAGCGGTTTTTGCCGTAGGTCTTGTCCTCGCAGCTCATCCAGTTCGCTTTTCACCTGCTGTATTGGTTGGAACTCTTGCGCGCGTCACCGTGCAATCCGCGGTTCTGTTCGCCCTACTACATCTCTTGCACGTTGTGAGTCCGTTCGCGCGAGAGGCGCTGGTGTGCTGCAGCTTTCCGTTGGCTACCGTGGTCGTGCTCTTTGCGGCAAGGTACAAAGCGGTCGAGTCAGAAGCCGCTTCCATGCTTCTCGTCTCAACGCTCGCTTTGGTGATCACGGTACCGACGATCCTCTGGTTGAGCCATTGATTCATAAACCATCGCTTTAAGAAATGGAACAGAACCACAATCACAGCATCACAGAGCCCGTTGCGCCGTGACCTATCGAAGAATGGTCCGAAGCACAGGCCCGAACGCCGCACGACTACGAGTGAGCGTCGTCCAGAATGTAAACGCACCATTCAGACCTAAAGGTTGTAGGTGTCGCTCAGTTCAT
This sequence comes from Terriglobales bacterium, assembly GCA_035567135.1. Classification (GTDB taxonomy): domain Bacteria; phylum Acidobacteriota; class Terriglobia; order Terriglobales; family Acidobacteriaceae; genus JABDBE01. The sequence continues at coordinate 5,171 of DATMQI010000196.1, read as the reverse complement.
GCCGGAGCCTTCGTTGCGAATTCGATGGAGAAGGTAGCCCACCACTGCAATATTAAGAATGATCACCACTATCTTTATCGGATGTGGATGCCGATATATCTCGTAGATTTCGATGGGAACGAGCGAACCAGTGATGATTACGGTGAACCACTCGGCCCAACGTTTTAACAGCCAAAGGCCGATGCCCTCAGTCAGGAAGAGTCCGGCATAAATAAAGCTGACAATTCCCAATCCCCTTATCTTATTTGGCGTAAGGTCGGCGGCCTTCTGAAGTGCCTTGTAGACGTACTGTTTGCCCGGATCCAGACCAAACACCGCGACCCAATGTTCCACCACACTCGCCACGTCCTGGTGAACGAGCTTGAAAGCGCTCACACCGACCGCAATCAGAAGAATGGCCTTGAACAGCTTGAACAATGCGATTAGCCGAACCACCCTGCTATCGGCGGATTTCATCTCAGGGAATCATCGTACCCCAATTCGCTGCCGTTTCTTAAATGCAGGATACTCAGGGGTTACGTTTGCTCTTGTTTGCCCTCTGTCTCTTGCGCGCGAAGATAGCCCTCAAGTTCTGTGTTGCCTGCGTGTCTAGCCCAGTCGGCCGGGGTGGCGTGCCAGAGGATATCCTTCAAATCAAATCTTGCTCCATGTTCGACGAGCAGTCGGGCCAGTTCTGCGTGGCCTGCCCCAGCGGCCTGATGCAAGGGTGTGGTGTGGGAATGGCCACCGAGAGGGTTGTATCGGTTTGGATCTTCGCCCGCATCGAGCAACAATCGGACGATTTCAACATGACCATACTGTGCTGCTAAAGCAAGTGCCAAGTGGCGGTCGCGGCTGTCTGCTTCTGTAAGCAACTGACGGGCGGACTCAGTGCGTCCCAGAGCTGCCGCAACCGGCAGATTTATTCGAGCGCCGCGCCTGATCAAAGCATTCAACGCTTCCAACTCGCCATGCAAGGCTGCGGCCACAATAGCGAAGTTGGGATCCGCTCCGCGCTCGCATAGGAGATCGATTAATGGAAGCTGCACGCGACCTTCGCGGGGCACGCTGCCGGTCGCGACCAGTATCAGGGTCTCGTTCAGTGCGGATTGTTCCACGCCCGCATCGAGAATGACTTTGGCAATCTCAACAATGTTTTGCGGCAGCTTGCCGCGGCGAACCGGATTCTCCGCGACAAATTCCAACAGGCTTGGATTCCGAAAGTAGTTCCCGCCCTCGAACACAATATGGCGATGCGTCAGATTTGGATGTAGGTGGAGGTAAGCGCGCAAACCGGCGACGTCACCTGCATCCAGAAGTTCCACCGCGCGACGAAATGTGCGGTCTTCAATTCGTTCATGATGGGGCAAATTCAGTTGACCGGAGAGCGTCGGTTTTTCAATATGCCGCTTCAGTCTTGCCCAGCTCTGAAATCCATATTCGCGCGAGATTGTGAGCTGGGCGTCACTGAGGGTTAGGTCGGCATCGAAGATTTCAGCGTCCGTGGCCTTATTCCAACACGGATGGAATTCTCTAAGCCGCTGCGCCGCTCCCATGGTGCGGGCGGCGTGATCCCTGAGCAAGTCTTTCGCTTGATATTTAAGATGATCGAGGTTCGGATCGGATGGGAGGCGTTTTACCGGCATGACGAACTTCCTTTCACAAGCCCGAGGTCCGCATTTACGGGCAGAAAGTAAGTTCGTGAGATCGAGTTGTTTCGAACAGGTGGACTTCTGTCCTTCCCGCGGACCGGATGCGCCCTTTGCGCTCCGGCGATCTTATCACGACGCCGGAAGGTTCGGCCTTAGGGTTGCACCAGAGCGGACGGAATCGGCAACTCTCGGTTGATGGGTCGGAGATTCCGAGAATGTGATCACAATTGACCAGTTTGCTGTCGACGTTAGCTGCATTATGTAGCTATGAAAGCCAAACGCAAACAAGCCATGTCGGTTCGTTGCCCAACTTGTGGCGCTAAGCCCGGAGAAAAGTGCGAACTCGGCACCGGTCAACCCCGGACAGAGCCGCATCGAGACCGGCGTTTGGCGGGTGCAGAGAAGTAGTTGGAACTTATTTCACCGAGGCGTAGCATCGCGCTGGGACGTCCGCAGTTCATCCCCGTCAAGGTAACAGCTCTTTTGGATATGGCGGGAGTGTGCCAAAACGACCGTGTAGGGCACACCCAGAAATCGTTTGCCCACGATTCCAGTCACCTCGAGGCAATTGAAGCTCAGCGGTTTCACTTTTTCCAACAATCGTCCGAGCGCTGTCTGGATGCTCTTGGCACCGATCGCACCAAAGAACGTCACCTTTACTTCTGCGGCCATGAAGAAGAAGTTCCATCCGGCGGCGTGGATCGCTTGAGCAAAGGACGCGCCGTCGAGCGCTTGGACCAATCCCCAATTCGCAGAGTAAGGCTCACTTTGCAATCCCAGAGCTTTCGCCATAGCCGGACGCTGATCGATTAAAATGCTTCCAACCTGAACTTCGTTTGTCATGGGCAACTCCATTTGAACCCGAACTTCTAAGTTTCATTTATCGCATTGCGAAATACTGTGCAAAAATGCTCACTTGTGAACTGTAAGTCCAAAGAGATACTGGCCCTCGGTTCAGTCACGATTTGTGTCAGATAACAACTCCGTTACGGTAGAATTGCTCTTAATGAGTTCTCTTGCAGCAACGGGCAGTAAGAAAAAACGGGTGTTCGATCCCACTACTTTTCTCGCGACCATCGGCGCGGGCAGGAAGAACCTGGCTGTTGCCAAGAAGCAAGGCATCTTTGCCCAGGGAGATGACGCCAACGCGGTCTTCTATATCCAATCGGGAAGAGTGAAGCTCACCGTTGTATCCAAAACCGGCAGAGAAGCCACCATCGGCATGTTAAAACAAGGAAACTTCTTTGGTGAAGGTGCGCTGGCAGGTCAAGCTATGCGTATGGGATCCGCGTCTGCAATTACGGATTGCGCGCTCCTGCGCATCGACAAAAAGGCAATGATGGAAGCGCTTCATCGTGAACACGCGTTTTCAGATATGTTTGTGGCTTATTTGCTGGCGCGGAATATCCGCTATGAAGAGGACTTGGTTGACCAGTTGTTTAATTCCAGTGAAAAGCGGCTAGCCCGTGTTCTGTTATTGCTGGCTCATTTTGGCAAGGAAGGTGTGCCCGAGACCGTGGTTCCAAAGATAAGCCAGGAAAGTCTTGCGGATATGGTGGGAACCACCCGTTCGCGGGTTAGCTTTTTTATGAACAGATTCAGGAAACTGGGTTTCATCCAATACGCTGGCGGGATCGAAGGCGGGTTGCAGGTTCACAGCTCGCTGCTCAACGTAGTTCTGCACGACTAGGGTTTCGCTTAGACGTCTGCTAACTGCTTGCGTTCGCCTTCTCAGACGAGTCTGCTTTCCAAACGTACAGATACTCCTCGTCGCTCGAGGTTACCACGGGAATATTTTTCTCCCGCGTGACCCGGTTCAATGCTGACCTGAGATTCTGCATCTTCTCGCCCTTGAGACTGTTGAGCGGAATCTTGATCGCTTGCTGAGGATTCAGCTTTTCCAAATCCCCAAGAATGTCCGAAACCGCTTGACGGTGCTTTCCTTTCCGGCCCTGGGGAACCTCAGTCCGATTTACTGACTGGTAGTGCGTGCCATTTCCATTTCCGTTTCGTCCCATCGACAGCCTCCCTTCTCCTAAAATCCTATGCGTATGCGCGAAATCGTAGCGCAAAGAATCCTATCCTGCAACTAAAAATCTACACGAGCTCTGGCTCATTCTTTGGGGGAGGTAGCGTACCGACAGAATAAATTACGTATTGTCAGCAGGATACGCTGTCTGCGTAACGCTAAAACCTGCTAAGAGTTCCCCCAAATCAATTGAAGCGCGCTAATCTTGTCGTGGCACTAAACATGACGACAAAGGCAAGTGTTAAAAGGGCGTCTGAGTTCGCGCCCCACACATTCCTCGCAACCATTGGCGAGGGCAGGAAGTTCTTTCCAGTTCTGAAGAAAAATATGGTGTTCACTCAAGGCGATGAGGCGGACGCTGTGTTCTACATCCAAACCGGCAAAGTAAGACTCACCGTCGTCTCCAAGACGGGTAAAGAAGCGACCATCGGCATCTTGAAGGAAGGAGATTTCTTTGGCGAGGGCGCACTGGCCGGTCAGGTCGTTCGTATGGGATCCGCGTCCGCGATGACAGATTGCGAACTGCTGCGGGTGGACAAGCGAGCGATGATGAATGCCCTTCACCGCGAGCACGCATTTTCCGATATGTTCGTAGCTTATCTGCTGGCGCGGAATATCCGTTATGAACAGGATCTCGTCGACCAGTTGTTCAACTCCAGCGAAAAAAGACTGGCCCGCCTTCTATTATTGCTCGCTCATTTCGGTAAAGAAGGTGTGCCGGAGACCGTGATTCCCAACATCAGTCAAGAAACCCTGGCCGAGATGATCGGCACTACGCGGTCACGAGTGAGTTTTTTCATGAACCGTTTCAGAAAATTGGGTTTCATCCACTACAACGGTGGTCTGCAGGTGCACAGTTCCCTGCTCAATGTAGTGCTGCACGATTAGAAGCTCCACTCGTTCACTTGGATCTATTCCAAGCCAGCGTCCAACTCGGCGACTGGAGCCTTGAAAGGGCAGGGCTCGTAAGGAGTGTCCTTTCAAAACTCCAATGACAAGAGCTTTTCAGCAAGCCGCTAAGACACCAAATCGTGACAGATGAGCAATTGTGCTCAGACACCTCGTGTAGAGCTTGATAAGTTGTGTTTCGATGGTGGGGAGGTTCTATGAATAGGTTTAGCATTTTAGTAGCTGACGATCATCCGGTGTTCCGTTTCGGTTTGTGCTCGCTGCTTCGAACTCACCAAGGTTGGGAAGTGTGCGGAGAGTCTGGCGACGGACGGGACACGGTCGAGAAATGCAGGCGCCTGAAGCCAGATCTGCTTATTCTCGACATCTGCATGCCAAAATTGAATGGGTTGGATGCAGCCCGGCAGATTCTGAAACACAATCCTGACCAGGCAATCCTGATCCTTACCGCCGTGGACTCGGAGCAAGTGGTCCGGGACTGTTTGGAAGCCGGGATACGCGGATGGGTCTTCAAGTCCGACGGAACCGAGGATCTGATGACAGCAGTGGAAGCGCTACAACGACGCAAGACTACCTTTAGTGCGCGAGTGTCGGATCTGATT
>DATMQI010000195.1:0-141610 GCA_035567135.1 Terriglobales bacterium | reverse complement strand
TGACGCGCAACCAGCCGCCGGATTGGCGCGACTCCATCGCCTGGCGCGCGTTGTTGATGATGTTGAGAAAGACCTGCTCCAGCTGGTGAGGGTCAGCGGTGACAACGGGAGTCGCGGTTTCGAATTCACGTTCCAGCCTTAGATTATTCACTCGCAGGTCGTAGTCGCGCAGTGCGAGAGTCTCGTCCAGCACCTTGCAAATGTCGACCTGCTCCTTCTGCGGCTTGCGCTGGCGGGCAAACGACAACAGGCTTTGCACCACGCGATGGGTTCGCTGAGCCTGTTTGAACAGCTTGCTCACGAAGTCGGCGGCGCGCTCGTTCAGTCCCTCGCTTTCGAGAAGTTGTGCGTAGCCCAGAATCGCGGTCAGGGGATTGTTGAGTTCGTGCGCCACCCCCGCGATCAACTGTCCCACGGCTGACATCTTTTCGCTTTGCAGCAACTGCTCTTGAGTCTTTCGAAGATCTTCGTAGGCGCGGCAGGTTTCTTCGTAGAGCCGCACCTTCTCGATGGTCGTAGCCAACTGGCGGCCGATCGCGACTAGCAGATTTTCGTCATTGCTCGTGTAAACGCGATTTTCACGGCTGCTGATTCCCATCATGCCGATCGGGCTGTCCTTGCTCCATAGCAGCACCCATATCCACGAGCCCGACCCGTCGGCGCGGATAAACTCCGCTACGGGCACGGGAAGATGTGGCAGGTATTCCGGCGTGATCACTTCGGTGCGGGAGCGAGTTACCAGATCGCCGAAGCCGCCGTGGAACTGGACCTCGGACAGGCGGGCGCGATCCGCACTGCGCTGTCCCCAAGCAGCGCGGCGGCGGAATGTGGTTTGGTCCGCGTCCCCTAGATAAATCGATCCGGTCTGTGCTCCCAGCAGCGAAATCACCTGGCGCAAAGTTAGATTCAAGATTTCGTCCAGGTCGAACGACTGAGTGGCGATGACGGCCATCGCATTCAGCGCATTCAGTTCGCGGTTTCGTTTTCGGATTTCGTCTTCGGCGCGTTTCTTCTCGGTAATGTCGAGCAGGAATCCCTGATAGCGCTCGATCTTGCCCATCGCATTGCGGGTGGCGAAGCTGCTCTGCAGCACGGTCACCAGGCTCCCGTCTTTTCGCCGCAACGTCACTTCAAAGTTGCGCACGTAATTGTGCGCTTCAATCTCGCGATGGAATGCATCGGTCTGCTCGGCCGAGGCGGAGAGCTCGGTATCGAGATCCATGGCCATCAATTCGGCACGGCTGCCATAGCCCAGCATGCGCACGAAGGCGTCATTGCAATCGAGCAACTTGCCGCCAGGGGTAGCTACGAAGACGCCTTCCTGAGCCTGCTCAAAAATCAGCCGGTATTTTTCTTCCGCGTCGTGACGGTCGGTGGTGTCGTGCACCACGTGGATGGTGCCCTTCTGCTGGCTTCCGTGCTCGCTGTAGGAGGAACTGGAAATCATGCAATTACCGCCGAAGCACGGGTCCTGAGCCTCCTGAATGCCTTCTTGCGCGATCACGCAGTACGGACATCCTTGCCATTCCCCTGGTCGCGGCAGCACAGCTTTACAGGGCTGACCGATTACGTCCGCGGGGGCCTGGCCGAGACGCTGCAGGAGCGCCATGTTCGCTTTCATCACCACGAATTCAGCGTCATGCACCAGCACCAGATCCTGAATGGAATCGAAGGTGTTCGCCCACTGGCGATGGGAACGCAGAATCTGCTCCACCAGACGCAGGTTCTCAACGGCAAGTCCCAGTTGATGCGCGCTGGTGACCAGGAATTCCATGTCGTCCGGGGTGTATGACAGCCGGTGACGACTGCCGAGGGACAAGGTTCCAATCACCGACTTCTTTCCCAGTACGGGCAAGGTCACAACATGATGAAAGCGCTCTCTCTTCAAATGAGGACGGCTGGCGTCGGCGGCCTTGGCGGTCTCAATCACCATGGGCACGCTTTCGGAGAGCATACCCTTCAGAGATTCGTCGATGGGTACAGAGGCACGGTCCCGCACATAGTCCACAGAGAGTCCGATGTGGGTGCTGAGCGCCAGGTTGTCGCCTTCGAGCAGCCGGAACCAGGCTGCCTCGACTCCCATCAGGGTCTTCAATTCTCCCAGCGCGGTCTCGGTCATGGGACCGTGCTGCTGCGAGCGGGTGATGGTCGTGGTCAGCGCATTGAGCACGCCGAGCCGGCGGGTGCGCATCCTGGAGTCGTCGAACACAATCAGCAGCATGCTCAACCCGAGGAGCAGATCCACCCCGAGGCTGAACCCAGGCGGCAGGTGCACATTCAACGGAGCCCAGTCGAGATGCACCAACATCAAGCTGATACTCAACAGCCATGGACCGATTTCCCAGCGCGCCCAGCGGAAACGGATCAGTTGCAGCGCAGCGCCAAACGTGATGACGCGGTAGGAAACCTCCAGCACCACACGCAGAACGAATGAATCCGGCCACAATAAGACCCGCACCGCTGCATAAGCGACCACGCCGACGGAAAGCGCCAGCAGCGGCATTAACATTTTGCGGGCGTGGCAGTACACAAAGACTGCCGCGGAGAACAAGCACAAAGCCAGCATGAACTGCGATTGGGAAACGGCTACCGCATAACGCGGGCTCGATTCGACGCCAGAGTGGTGAATGGTCCAACTGGAAACGAAGTAAGCCAGCCAGCCTACAATCCAGATCAGCAGGTAACGTTCGCGAAAGGTGCGAAAGACCAGCAGACCCGCGGCCAGGATCACCAGCGCGGCAGATTCCACCGCTACGAACCTCGGGACCGGAAGGTCCACCAGGGCATAGCAGGCAAATAAGGCAAGGCTATTCATCGCGAGAAGGGGGATGAGCGCACCTTTCTTCATAACATGCCTGGAGTCGTGGCCGATGAGCTTTCCCCTTGCGGGAGATTACTTTCGGAACTTTAAAGTTAGGAAGCCCTAATCTAGGGACTGCAAATTCGTGCACATTTCGCGGTACACTGGGAACGCCATGCCAGCCGAGCGCATTCTGGTTGTCGACGACGAAGATGCCATCCGCGAAATTGTTTGCTCTATGCTAGGCGCAGCCAACTATAAGACCCGGCAGGCTTCTTCCGGTCTAAAGGCGTTGGCCCTGCTCGATGCCGGCGAAGAGTTCGAGCTCATGCTTTCTGACCTGATGATGGCCGATCTGGACGGCATCGGACTGCTCGAGCGCACTAAAGAAGGTTATCCGGATATGCCCGTGGTAATGGTGACCGCGGTGCACGATATTTCGGTGGCCCTGGCCGCGATTCGCAATGGCGCCTACGATTACCTGTTAAAGCCTTTCGAGCGCGAACAACTGTTGGCGACGGTGCGACGGGCGCTGGAGAATCGCCGCCTCAAGATGGAGAACCGCAAATATCAGACCGAACTCGAAAGCCTGGTCGATGCTCGCACCAAACAGTTGCAGACCGCGATGGCCGACCTGGAGCGCTCCTACAGCATGACGCTAGAAGCACTGGGCGGCGCATTGGACCTGAAAGACGCTGAAACCGAAGGACATTCCCGGCGAGTTACCGTCTATACGATCGCTATCGCCCGGGCCATGGGACTGCCGAAAGATCAAATTGATGTCATTGCCCGAGGCGCATTTCTGCATGACATTGGCAAAATGGCAATTCCCGACGCCATCCTGAACAAGCCTGGCAAGTTGGAGCCCGACGAAGTCACGATTATGCGGGAGCATTGCTACCATGGCTACCAGATCCTGAAGAAAATTCCGTTTCTAAAAGAAGCGTCGGAGATCGTTTACGCGCACCAGGAACATTTCGATGGAAGCGGCTATCCACGCCAACTGAAGGGCGAGGATATTCCTCTGGGAGCACGAATATTTTCTGTCGCTGACACTCTCGACGCCATCACGTGCGACCGGCCCTACCGCAAAGCGCAAACCCTTTCCGCTGCCCGCGCGGAAATTGAACTCTGGTCCGGTAAGCAGTTTGATCCCGAAGTGGTCAAGGTGTTCCTTGAAATGCCAGAGAAGATCTGGCCCGATCTGCGCAAGGAGATCGACTCCCAAGTCAACCGTTTCGCCTATTCCACAGCCAAAAGTTCAAGTTGACATTTGACATTGGCTTGGCTGCTTAACAGCACCACTCGAGTCTTTGCAACCAGATCCACATCGTCACTGAATCATGCTTGCAATTATCCGAAGTTCTGCGTTCTTCTATTAGGACGTTCAAGCGCATAACTCTGTTTTTCGGTTGTGCAGGGAGACGCATTATGAAAGCGGTTATCTTCGCGGTTTTGTTTCTGGCTGGTGGCCTCGCGGTCGGTCAGGATCGGCCGACAATTGCCGCCCAATCCAACACCGTCTTCGTTGGAGCGGATGGGAAGTTCGAGGCGAATCCCGACACGGCGGTGGTGCAATTCAACATCTCCGCGCAAGAGGACAATTCACGCGCGGCTTATGATCGCGCCTCGAAGCAAGCCGAACAGGTGCGCCAGATCCTGCGCTCCAATGGCATTGAGCCGACAGCGGCCCAACTCGGCTATTTCTCGATCGAACCTGTCTACGACTACAAACCGGCGAAACGCAAGCTGGTCGCATACCGCGTCAATGTAAACGTGTCGTTAAAGCTGAAAGACTTTGCGAAGATTGCCCCGATCGTGCAGCAATTGTCCGACGGCGACATCACCGATGAGCAGTCCATCAGTTACACGCTTGACGACATCGAGGCAGCCAAGACCAAAGCCGTAGAGGACGCCTACCGCCACGCCCGCGCCGAAGCCGAAGCCGTAGCCCGCGCCGGGGGACGCACTCTGGGCGAGCTGTCTTACGCCTCGGTCGATACGGTCGAAAATGTCCGTCCCATGCCCATGCAACCGATGGCGAGAATGAGCGCAATGGCGCAAACTGCACCCGCTCCGACCGAACAATTCAGCCCGCAAACCACCTCGGTGACAGCCCACGTAAATGCCATGTTCACCTTGAAGTAGTGGAGGCGCGGCCGTCGTCGACCGTGCAGGAGCGAGCAAAAATATTCGGATTCAATAGCGCGCCACTCGAGATTTTCCAATTACCAAAGACTCCGTCGAATCAGGTTCTGAGCCCTGTACCATGTGCATCTGGAGCCTCCACGACCCACTCTTTAAACTCTCGCTGGTACGAACCTCCCTCTGTTTGATGGCAAGGATGAATCGATCGCGATCACTTCAGTAACCACGCTTGGTTTTGCGACGAGGAGCCAAACGTCCTATGCACACGCAGTGGATGAGCTCGTACAGCATTCCATTATTCAGTCTGGTCAACTACATCCCGCTGGGGGCGACTGTGGTGACTTGTTTTCTCAGCGTGATTCTGGCTCGGGCTACGCTGCGTTACGCCGAGGCTACCGACAAAAGTCTGGCCCTCGCCCGAGAGGAGTTTGAGCGCGAATGGTCGCCCGAACTGCACATCAAACTGGAGAGGCTCTCCGCCAGCGAGACCCGAATCGTAGTCACGAACCTGGCTAAGATCTCTGTCCTGCTGCAACTCATGCAGTTACGCAAAATCTCCCAGGCGGTGCCTTTCGAACGCTGTTTCCTCAACGATCCGCTGGTCGGCGGTATGACTTGGACGCAAGAAATCGGGAAGCGCCTTGTGGTCTGCACCGGGCCGGAGTTTGAAGGCCTCATTGCGGCTTCGGTGACGTTTTATTCCTCGGGCCGCATGTTCCGTACCGACTGGTTCCGTTTTTATGTTGAAGTCAGCGACGGACGCATCATTCGCCTGAACCCGACGAACGTACCCGCGCGCCGTGTGCGCGTGCTTGAGAACCGCAAGGGACCGGAACGGCGGCGCGAGATGGCGCAAGATGTCGCAGCGGGAGCAGCCGTAAGCAAGCATTCGGCAGGAAGCTAAGCTCACAACGCAACTGAATCCATATAACGAGCGAATGACTCTGCGCAGTCAATGAGTGATATGGCAATTTTTCGACAGTCAGCGACCGAATGCGACGGCGGCAATGTAGAAGAATAGTGCTGCTACACCCATCATGGCTACGCCAGCTAGGCGCAATCCCCAAGGAGGCATCTTGTATGGGTGCCAACTGCCTTGCTTCCAGTAGTCGGCGAAACGGTCGAAGTTTGCTCTAACACTGGCGGGTCGCAGAATCATGGTCAACCCGAACGCAAAGAAACCTACGCCCATTACAACTGCTGCGGGTCCATCACTGGGGCTAACGCTGTGCATGGCCAGAGTAGTATTCACGTCAGGTGCCGTGTTTGCAGGGCGCGTTTTGTTATCGAGCCCAACGTATACGCCAATGAAGTGTAGAACGGGGCAGTGACGAAAAGCTCGTACACACACTCGGAACTCCCGCAATCGGAGCCAAAATAGTTGTTCCACACATCTGGCCAATAGGGGCGGAAACCACCAGTCTTCCAAGTGAACAGATTCCAGACGAGAATGATCGCGGGGAGTACCCAAACCCACACCGCAGAAGACGACCGGAAATAGCGGTGGCTCAGTACGCCGAGGGCGAAGGCCGTTATAACCGGAAAGGCAAAGTACGGTTCCTCTACCGCGCGAAGAATTGGCTGGTCTGCTATGTGATCTACCCAGTTGCCACCAGATGTGTTTTTCGTGACGGCGGCAATCAAAACCGCTGGGATGATGGCAGCAAGGTGTCCAACTATCATTGCTCCCACAGTTGACACAAGCTGTTGAATTAGAAAGCTGGGCAAAACAATGTCTTGCCATCGTTTGCCATTAATAGATTGGACCGAAGTGGATTCGCTCATCGTACTAGGCGAGAATTGTATCGGATTGTTGACGCTATCAGGCCATTACACGTTTTGACCGCGCTGGTCAATCAGTGTAACGCGATATGACGCCAGCCATCGCGATGGCCGTGTCCCGACGGGCTAATGCGCAGGAGTCCGCATCAGCGCACACGTTCCAGCACGCGCCGCCAGGTCTTGCCATCCCCGATCTCCAGCCGGTCGCCTTCCAGTTTGAAAGGACGCGGCTGGTCAGTGTCGGTGAAATCCGGCGCCAAGCTGCCCTCGACATGATGTGTCACCACGCGTTTCTCTGCGCCTACGGTGTAGGTGCCGAAGTATGCGACATAAGCGGCGTAAGCGGCGAGCGCATGCTCGGCTGAGGGCGGCTTGCCGACATCGAGCTTCGCTTCGGGAAACGGCGCGAGCGGCGGAACCTTCATGATCTGAATGTGCACGTGCCCGGTTACGTCGTAAACGAAGTATCCCCGTGGATGTTCACCGAACCGATACTGCCACTTACCATCCTTATCGAGATCGGCAAACTCCACCACTCGCCATGTGCCAACTAGCGCGTGAACCGTTTTCATTTCGGGGCCTCAACCCCATGATCCTTCATTGTGCCGACGAATAAGCCCGGGTCGTAGTGGGCACGCGACCGGCATCGAGTGGAACGTCGCGTTGGATCACAATCTCCAAGGTTGTGCCCGCATCCAGTTTCACATCGTTCCCGCGGGTCAACATAGCGATCGCGGTTCCAACCGCGCCGCCCACTCCGGCGCCGATCAACGCCCCCTTACCGCCGTTGCTGAGCCCGCCGACTACAGCTCCGGTTCCCGCAGTGCTCGCCACCGTCCCAATCTTTTCGCCCTTTTGGCTGTCCGATCGAATCGTTCCCTCGCCGTCCTTCACCGACGTCTTATCCACGCCCGGAGCATTTTCTACCGCGCCCGGAAGGAGCACGGTGTACCCGCTGGGATAGATCAACGTTGTGAAGTGCATGAGAACTTCCGCGCGCCCTTTGATCCGTCCGCCGCGTTGGATGTGGCTGATCCTACCTTGCACGTAGGTGCCGGCTGGAATGAGAACCCGCCCATTGGCCACGACAGGGAACGTTGTCTCCGCGTAAACTCCGTCGCCCTCGTGGGTCCCCTTGCTCGAAACCGCATGTTTCAGCGCCACCGGAACCTTGGTGCCCGCGGGAATCGTCAGTTCGCTGGCGGTGTTTGGAGAGGTACTGGCATTGGTATTCTGCCCGTCCGCCGGACTGGATTGAGCCGAAGCCAAGGCAGCCAGAAGTAGCAGCCCTAACATGACGCGCATGAAACACCTCGCTGAACGCATTCCCCGATAGTGGGAATCACCTGAAAGCGCAAAATTCTCGATGCAAGTACGATGCAAGAAAAACCAACAAAGTTAGTCGCGACTGATCAAAGATGAAACTTTATCGCGCCCGCCGTTTGAGCTCGCTTTCATTCACATTTCCCATGTACTGGGACTGCAACTTCTGGGCACAGAGCTCTCCACAGACATGAAGAGTGCCCTCCTGGGTTGCGATTTTTTCATCCCAAGGACACAGATACAAGACGGGCCGGTTGTAGTCGCCGAACGAAGTCCACATCAACCACCAGCGGTCGGTCGATCTCTTCAGCAGTCCGCAGTTAGGCCCGGCACAGCGATAAAAAGGATTCGGGATGTTCGGGCTGGCCGCTTCCATAGTGCGCCTAAAGCGCAACCATTCTAGCGAATATAAAGGCTGGACGCACGGATAATCCCGCGACAAACTCGTAGACCGGACGCCCTCGTCCGGGTGGCCGAGCGAATCTCGGCAGGAATTTCGACTACTTGTAGATCAAATACTTCTGCCGAAGCTGTTGGAATTTCTCCAACGGGTCGCGCCAGTCGTCCGCAATACGCCGCGGATCTTCGCCCCTGGTAATCGCATCGAAGACCGACTGGTTCACCAGCAACTCGATCATCCGTTCCAGATGAAACTGCTCAGCATAAAGCTTGTGCAGCGCCGAAGCCAGCTCAATCCCCAACTCCGGCGCGTCGAACGCGTTCCGTTCGACGACGACAATATTGACGCCCTGACACGTCTGCCCGGCGTAGTTGCTCGCCGTAGGCGCAAAGCTAACCGGCACGAAGCGTACGCCGGAAATCTCCCTCGCATTCAGATACTTCGCCAGTTCCCCAGCATTAATCCAAGGCGCGCCCAGCAATTCAAACGGTGTATCTGTGCCTCGTCCCACGGAAACATTGGTGCCTTCAACTAGCGCTACTCCGGGATAAAGCGTCGCCTCGGCAAGGCTGCGAAGATTGGGCGAAGGATTGATCCACGCCAGCCCAGTCGAATCGAACCAGTCTCCCCTCATCCATCCCTCCGCCGGAACGACCTGCAAGCGCGCGTTAAGACTACGCTCTCCATTAAAGAACTTCGCCAACTCGCCCATGGTCATGCCATGACGAACCGCCACCGATGTATAGTTAGTGAAACTCTCGTGGCCCGGATCGCCAATCGGCCCCTGCACAAATGACCCGGTAACCGGATTCGGTCGGTCGAGCACAATAATTTCAATCCCCGCTTTCGCCGCGCCTTCCAGAAAATATCCCAGCGTGGTTTCGTAAGTGTAGAAAGGCGCGCCCACATCCTGGATATCAACGACCACTGCATCCAGTGTCTTCAATATTTCGATTGGGGGCCGCCGCGCCGCATCCGTTCCTCCATAAACGCTGTAAACCGGAACTCCGGTAGCCGAGTCCCGCGAATGGCCAACGTTGGTCGTATCCAGAGTGCCCGTCACGCCATGCTCAGGGCTGAAAATCGCGTCCAGGGAAACTCCCGGCGCCTGAAACAACACATCGATCGTCCGCCGTCCCTGCGAATCCACTCCGGTTTGGTTAGTGAGCAATCCAATTTTTCTCTTGGCAGCTGTCCCTCGAATCAGGTCAAATGCATGCGCCTCAAGAACGTCGATTCCGGTTCGCACCGATCCATTGCGAAACGCCACGCGCCGCGCCGTGGTCTGCGCCTCGTTGTACCCGGTGATGCTCTTCCATCGCAGTTCGTCCTTTTCTGCCACCGTGAGCGGCAGAGCCGCAGCTACCGCGGTCGCAATCTTCGAGCGCAACGCCACCGCACTTCCCTTCCCTCGCGGATGGACTGCATTGGTCAGCACAATAATGAAAGTCTGCGTCGTGGGATCGATCCACAAAGAGGTCCCCGTGAACCCGGTGTGCCCAAACGACCCTACCGGCAACAAATCCCCGCGATTGCTGGAAAATGGAGAATCGATGTCCCAACCAAACCCCCGCAAGACTTGCGCCGTAGGTGGCTGCTGGGGCGTGGTCATTTTCTCAATCGTCAGCGGAGACAAAATGCCGCCGCCATCCAGCAGAGCTTGCGCAAACTTCGCTACATCGTCCGCCGTCGAGAACACCCCCGCGTGTCCAGCCACTCCCCCCATTCTCCTGGCCGTGGGATCATGAACCACTCCGCGCAACATCTTGCCATGCTCGTCATACTGCGTAGGCGCAATCTCCGGCAACCAAGCGGCAGGAGGCAGGAAGCGGGTATGCATCATTTTCAAGGGAACAAAAATGTTCTTCAGGCAGTACTCGTTCAGCGGCATTCCCGACACTCGCTCGATCAGCGCACCCAGCACGATAAAATTGACGTCGCTATAAAGAAATCGCGATCCCGGCGTAGAGATGGGCTTCTCCGTGTAGGCCATGCGCAATGCCGTCTCGCGTCCCTCCCACGACTGCGATAAATCAAGATCCTCCGGCAGCCCGGAGAAATGCGTGAGCAGCTCGCGAACTGTGATCTCCTCTTTCCCGTTTTCAGCGAACTCGGGAAGATAATTCGCCACCGGTTCGTTGACCCGAACCTGCCCCTTCTCCACCAACTGCATTACCGCGGTAGTGGTCGCAATCACTTTCGTCGAAGAAGCCATATCGAAAATCGTATCCACGGCCATGGCCTCGCGCCGCGGCTCAAGCGCCCGCTCGCCGAACGCCTTGCGATAAGTCACCTCGCCATCGTGCCCGATCAGCACCACCGCTCCGGGAATCTGCCCATCGCGAATGGCGTCCTCGACAATACCGTCGACTACGTCGAGACCGCCTGCCGAAGCAACGGTCTTCTGCGCAGCAGCCAGCGCAACTGATGCTAGTGCACCGAGGAGAAACACGAGCACGAAAAAGCGCGAATTTAAATGGATCATGCGGATGCTCTGACTCTACACAAGCCCAGCAGCCTGCTCAACAAACCGAAGTAAGGGGGAACCATCTCTACAAAATGAAAAGCGCGATTCGTATCAGGATATGGCTTCAGCCATATCGCAATCGTGCTCGAATCACCCCGGCTTCGGCCGCTGCGATTCGTGGTTGGAATTGGCGACAATTCATCACAATAGTCATCTTTACCCATCTCCAGAACTTTGCTATAAACCAAACATCGAGCCAACGAAGCCTTGCCTGCGATCAAAACTACCGCATGTCTTCCCGCTCCCGCGCATGAGCAACAGGATGCGGTCTTCGCACCCGCGTTTGAACTGATACGACAAGCGATCACTGACCGCGCCTTCCCGGCAGCTTCTGTCGCCATCACACACCGTGGCAATCTCGTAGGATTGAAGGCCTTCGGCCACTTCACCTACGAACCCAATTCTCCTGAAGCCACGACCGAAACTGTTTTTGATCTCGCCTCGCTGACAAAAGTGGTCGCCACCACCAGCATGGCCATGATCCTCTACGAACGCGGCCTGCTCGATCTCGACCTGCCCGTGGCATCGGTCGCAGCGGAGTTCGCCGGAGAAGATCCCCGACGCGACGCAGTCACGCTGCGCATGCTGCTTACTCACTCGTCAGGATTGCCCGCCTACGAAAAACTATTCCTGCGGGCCAAGACGCGAGACGACCTTGTTTCCACCGCCTTTGAAACGCCGCTCATCGCCAACCCCGGTGAACAAGCCGTCTACAGCGATATCGGTTTCATCATCCTGGGAGTCGCGCTCGAGCGAATCGCAGAAGAATCTCTGGACCGCTTTTGCCACCACGAAGTCTTTGGGCTACTGGCAATGAGGCACACCACGTTCAATCCTCCACCGGTGTGGCGAGCCTCCATCCCACCGACTGCCAATAATCAATCGCTGCGAAACCGCATCATTCAGGGAGAAGTGCAAGACGAAAATGCCAGTGCAATGGGCGGCGTTGCCGGACACGCGGGCCTCTTTGCCAACGCCGAGGACATCGCAATCTTTGCCCACGCCATGCTGTCGGGCGGACGCCCCATCCTGCGTCCGGAAACTCTGACATTGTTTACGCGCCGGGAGTCTTCCCCGCCGGGCACATCCCGCGCCTTGGGTTGGGACACGCCGTCATCCCCATCCCAATCCGGAAAATATTTATCGGCCCTCTCATTCGGCCACCTGGGCTACACCGGAACATCGTTGTGGATCGACCCGCAACGCCAACTCTCCATAACGCTACTGACCAACCGCACCTGGCCCGACTGCAGCAATCAAGCCATCAAGCAACTGCGCCCCAAATTTCATGACGCAGTAGTTGAGTCCTTGGGAAGCACCTGATGCACACGCAGGCCCGGACGCCTCGTCCGGGCAACCGAGCAACGCGAGGCAATTTGTAATGTTCAGATCGCACCTCCGGCCACAAAAGCCGTGGCACCAGCGGTGCGTAGACGCATGGGAAACCCTGAGGCCCAGCGGCGGAAATGAAATTTGCGGGGTTTTGAGTGTAATGGCCTTTACGTCACCTGAGAAGTCTCAGGGTTGACTCTCACTCCGGTGGAGACGGATAATCAACTGCCATCGGAGGAAACTATGAACCGCTTTCGCCGATCCCGCAGAACAACCCAACTCTCCGATTCAATGCCTAAAAAATCATAAAGACCACATCTAGGAACATCCTTTCGTCGTTGATTCCAGTTAACTCGGGGTTACTTTCGTTACATCGTTTTGGACCTTTCAGGTTCAATCGCATACAGCAACCACGCTACCATCAACCTCAAATTAGGTATCCGCTCATTCTTCCAAGAGTGAAGGAAAAAACTACCGCTATCTGATCGGCGGTGGGCCGAAGCCGATACTTTCGGATGCGTCGTCGCGAGGAACTGGAGTAGCGGACTAGTGCGGACTCCAGATCCGAATCTCGACTGGCTGAAGACCGCAAGGGTCAAAGCCGCGTCCTATCATAAGTTCTGTAGGACTAGCAGAGGCAGACAGATGTACCCTGTGCCGCAAGCAAACGGTTTAGATCCGAACGCCGCGTTGCGATTCATCAGTCAGCGCGCACAAGTGCTCACCCGCAGCACCGGCGCGGCCATCGCGCTAGGCCACAAGGAGTCGATGATCTGTCTGGCTAGCGTAGGAGCTAACGCCCCTACGCTCGGCTCCCGCCTGGACGTCAGCACTGGTTTTTCTGGAGAGTGTGTCCGTACGGCCAAAGCGCAGCGCTGCGACAATTCTGACACTGAT
Source organism: Terriglobales bacterium (assembly GCA_035567135.1). Classification (GTDB taxonomy): domain Bacteria; phylum Acidobacteriota; class Terriglobia; order Terriglobales; family Acidobacteriaceae; genus JABDBE01. The sequence goes on along the minus strand of DATMQI010000195.1, from coordinate 128,401 downwards.
TCCCGCGTTGATGCTGAGAGTTGCCGCCGACTTGGTGTGCGCTCTATTCTGGCAGCACCGATCACTTTCGCTGGCGAAGTAGTGGGCGTGTTGGAAGCTTTCTCCTCCGAGTGCTTCGCTTTCCATGATGGTGATCTCGTCGTCCTCGAGAACCTGGCGGAGACCATACTCGAGATCCGGTCTTCGTTTAACCCCGTGCCGGCTCCGAATCTTCTATTCAAAGTCGAACCGGCATACCGAGTTTTCTTTAGTAATCTGATCGACACTCTGCATCCTCCGCAGCTCCCGCCGCTAAAGGTTACTTCACTGCCGGCACGGTTTTGGCCGGATGTTTTTGTGCCCTCGCAATTGCCTTGGCAACGGTTTGTTCAATCGATGGTGCTGCACGTGATCATGGTCGTAGCGCTGGGCGGTCTTCTTGAGTTCGGATTTTCGCAGCGGCAACTGCGCCACAGCCAATTAAGATTCAACAAGTCAGCTGTTATTTACTACTCACCTTCTGATTATCTCTCCTCGTTCAAGCGGGACACCGGGCCATCGCGATCGCACCGGACACAACAATCCGCATTGGTCAAGCAGGCGGTCATTTCCGTGCCCCGGGAATCGGGCCGCCGCACGCCGACATCCGTCACCCCTCCCACCATCAAGCTGAATGAGGAACTGCGATTAGCGCGCATTATGGCCTGGAATTCGGTCATACCTGCGGTTCCATTGATGGCGACGATGCGAAGTCAACGGAACATGCCTGCCGTGAGTGCATCGGCAATCGCGCCTCCACCGGATATCTCGGAGGTGTCGCCCTCACGACACCTTACGCCTGCGACACCAGTTGTCATTGAGCCCGCACCGTCTATGGATCAGTCAATTCGCCAGATCGCTAGTATCAGCATTGGCCACTTGCAGGTCGTTGGGCCGGCGATCGAAATGCCCCTCCATCAGCAGGTTTCGTTTCCTGCAAAGCGGACTCTGATCGCATCAACCTCGGTTGTGCCGCCACCGCCCGCCGTTGGGGATCTGGGAAATACCGGGCATCGCACGAGCGCGCTACCAGATGAGATGCGAATTGTGCCGCCTGCTCCGTTGCTGCAAAGTACAGGCAGCCATCTAAGGAGCAGTCTCCAAGGCGGTCGTGTTTCTGCCGTGCCACCTCCGCCTTCTGTTCGCAGTCTAGGAAATCCTGGCGGTCAGCAACCGAGCTCATTATCTGCCGGTGCCGATCAAGTGGTGCCGCCTGCTCCTTCATTTCAAAGTGCAGGTAGCTACGCAAGGGGCACTTCGGGCAGCATAGCCACTTCTGTCGCGCCTCCCCCGCCATCCATTAACAGTCTCGGCCATCCTGGCGGTCAGCGCGTAAGCTCCCTACTCGCTGCAGGCAGGCAAATCGCACCTCTTCCTGTTCTTGCTGCGATCCATCCTCCCGGTGACCGCTCCCGGAGCGGAAAGGCGACGACGATGGCCAACGGATTGCCAGGTGGGCCGCTACCGGGAGAGATAATCCCCAGCCGGGAGGGAACTGTTACCGACACAAACGAGCTTCCCGACACAAAAGAGCTCAGCGTGAGTTTTATGGTTCCGGCGTTGGTTCTGCCAATGTCTTCATATTTTTCGAACTATGAGGTATTCATAGCAGAACAGCGAGTCACGCGGCATCAGTCACGCCTCATAAAGCTCGTTTACGAATTTCTTTCTTACCAGCCAAGGCTTTCGGACTATGGTGCGAATGACCCGGGCATTGAAAACCTTCGCGCCACGAGAGATCGGAGTTGTGATCAGGCCCTAATGCAAGTAGCATCTTCGGCGAGTACAGTACCCTGGTCGCAGTCCGCTCGACTTCAGCTTAGTGCGAAATCCTTAGAGGAGCGACAGAGTACCTTGGAGTGTTACCGGACAACTGCAGACGACTACCGCAGGGCGCGTGCTCGTCAGCACCGACAGAAGGTTGCTACCAGCAATCCGGGTTCCGCTGTTCTTCCTGATTAGGTCTGTGCGCGGGAACATCCCGGCAAAAAACCACTCACCCGTCCAAGTCACTTGAGGCAGCAGTTGCTAGCTACTAGGTGGAACTTTCCCGTTATCGCAGCTTATGCGCTGACGCTCCTGTCCACCAGCTCCACACAACCCCGTTGTGGTCGAGAATCTTCTGAACCTGGCGGCGGCCGCACTCCCTTGCCCGGCTGCCAGGTATGTCTCTTCTCGTACATACACCGGATAAAGACAGGAAATGTTGTTGTAGAGCGGAATTAGCCCTAACTCCGTCGGCGAAGCAGATTGAAGGGGCATGGATGGCGACAGCCGGATTCTAACAAAGTCGATTGCCTCTGCTAAGCTGGAACGTCAAAATCAGAACGATTAGTCGCGACTCAGTCTTCTTAGCTCCCTATCGCCGGTTTGCCGGACCACGGAGACAAAACTGTTGAGACCTGTAAGCAAGAAAGCCAGCGAGAAGCTAAGCCACCTGCCGACGGAGCAGCCCAATCGCGTCGCTCTAAATCTGGATCTCAAGTCCTCACTTGAAATCGCGAGCATGATCAATGCCGAGGACTCCCACGTTGCCGCCGCCGTGAAACCTGCCTTGCCGCAGATCGCTCGCGGAATTGATTTGATCACGACCGCCCTGAAACAAGGAGGCCGCCTCATCTATGTAGGCGCGGGAACCAGCGGCCGGCTGGGCGCGCTCGATGCCTCAGAGTGCCCGCCCACATTCAACACCGATCCCCGGACGGTGCAGTTCGTAATCGCAGGCGGCATAAAAGCCCTATACACCGCAACCGAAGCCAGCGAGGACTCCCGCCAACTCGGCCAGCGCGAAATCGCGAAAATAAAGCCCGGTAAGAACGACGTAGTAGTCGGAATCGCCGCCAGCGGACGTACGCCCTTCACGATCGCCGCCGTTGAATACGCTCGTCATCACGGCGCCAAAACCATCGCAGTCACGTGCAACGCCGCATCCCCGCTGGAAAAAGCCGCACACGTCGCCATCGTCGCTGAGGTTGGTCCCGAAGTTATTGCTGGATCCAGCCGCATGAAAGCCGGCTCCGCGCAAAAGATGATCCTGAACATGCTCTCGAGCGGCACCATGACTCGCTTGGGCTACGTCTACGGAAACCTGATGATCAACGTCCACGTGAAGAATCACAAGCTTCGCGAACGTGGTCTCACCATCCTGCAACAAGCCACCGGAATCACGCGCGAAGCTGCCGAGCAAGCTTTGCGAGCTTCCGGAGACGACGTTCCTGTAGCGCTGGTCATGCTGAAAGCAGACGTCGATCGTAACCAAGCCACCCGCGCTCTGAAGTCATCCGGCGGACACGTCCGCCAAGCCATCGCCGCCGCAATAAAACGTAACCGCCATAACTCTTAGAGGAGACACCCATGACCAGCCAAACCTCGCGAAGAAGTTTTCTCGGAATTTCCGCTCTGGGATTGGCGGCAGCGATTGTCCCTGACGTGGTCGGGCCAGCGACTGCGGCTACCGAAAAGCCCCGCAACGAGAGATCTAATCGCAGCCCGGAAATCTCTATTTGGGTTACATCCGGCGACGAACGTTTTGCCGCCGCTCCTGAAGCGACTTGGCGTCCTGCAAAGGGCACATCCACAAGCGATCAAATCCAGTTGAACCCCGGCATGAAGTTTCAGGAGATCCTGGGATTTGGCGGCGCCTTCACTGATGCAACCTGTTACATGTTCAATCAACTTGCGCCTTCGGCGCGAGAACAACTCTTTCATGAGCTGTTCCATCCCTCGGAAATGGGGCTGAGCACCGGCCGCATCTGCGTGGGATCGAGCGATTACTCGACTAAGGTTTACAGCTACGATGACGGCGAGGCAGATCCGGATCTGACACGATTCTCCATCGATCATGATCGCGAATACATTCTTCCCATGCTGCGCCAGGCGCGACAGGCGAATCCCGATCTGTTTCTTTTTTCGACTCCCTGGAGCCCGCCCGGATGGATGAAGTTCAACAACTCAATGCTCGGCGGCTCCATGCGCAATCACTACTTCGCTGCCTACGCGAAATACTACCTGAAGTTTCTGCAAGCGTACGCCGCCGAAGGCGTGTTGGTGCAGGCGCTAACCTCGCAGAACGAAGTGGACACTGATCAGGATGGCAGAATGCCCGCTTGCCTGTGGGGCCAGGAGTACGAAATTCAGTTCGTCCGCGATCACCTCGGCCCGCTCCTCGAAAGCAGCGGACAGCAAACGAAGATCTGGATTTTGGATCACAACTACAATCTGTCGGGACGCGTCCTGGACTCATTGCAAGACGACAAGCTACGTAAATATGTGAACGCGGTTGCCTGGCACGGCTACTATGGCACTCCCGACATGATGAGTAAGGTCCACGACGCCTATCCTGAGGCAGAAATGCATTGGACAGAGGGTGGCCCCGACTACACCGATCCCGACTATCTGACGGATTGGTGCAAGTGGGGCGGAATCTTCAGCGACGTCCTCAACAACTGGTGCCGCTCCATCACGGCGTGGAATCTGGCTCTTGATGAGCGTGGACGGCCAAACATTGGGCCTTTTCCCTGCGGCGGCGTGGTAACCATCCATTCGCAGACCAGGGAAATCACCCGGAGCGGACAATACTGGGGCTTTGCTCATTACTCACGCGTCATCCGGCGCGGGGCTCGCCGCTTTCAATCCCAGAGCACGGCCAGTGACCTGCGCCATGTCGCGCTCGAAAATCCAGACGGCCAGCAGGTGTTGGTGGTAACCAACCCGGGACCAGCAAAGACCATCGAATTGCACCTCGCGAATATGTCAGCCTCAGTTCCATTGAAGCAAAATTCAGTAACGACGTTGGCCTGGAAGTAGTTCATCGAAGACTCACGTGGGGACAGCCGCCTTCGGCTGTCTGGTCGAGCAAAGCTCGACTCTTTCGCAGCTAGGCAATGCCGCATCCCCACTCCGGCAGGCCGAGCACTTCCGATTTACCAATTCACATCCCCCGCAACCCCGTTTCACCCTTACAATATCTCTGCATCAAAGATAGGACGGACCCCATGGGCCTAGCGCTCGCTCACGGTCTCCCGGCGTACGATATCGATATGGACAAATTCGTAATTCGCGGCGGCAATCCCCTGCTCGGAACAATTCGCGTCAGCGGCGCCAAAAACGCCGCACTCCCGGCGATGGCTGCCGCCCTTCTAACTGACGAGCCCGTAATTCTCGAAAACATTCCGCAGGTCCGCGACATCGAGACCACCCGCAAACTCCTCGCCGCCATGGGCGCCGAAGTCGAACTTGGATACGGCCGCGCCCAGCATCGCACCACCATTTGCTGCAAAAACCTGACGTCACCCGAAGCTTCCTACGAATTAGTCAAGACCATGCGCGCCTCGACCCTCGTGCTAGGCCCACTAGTCGCCCGATGCGGCCGCGCCCGAGTCTCCCTGCCCGGAGGCTGCGCAATTGGCGGAAGGCCCATCGATCTGCACATCAAGGGACTCGAACTCCTGGGCGCAACTATTACGCAGGATCACGGCTACGTGGAAGCCAGCGCCAAACGGCTGCGTGGCGCCGAGATTCTTTTCGACAAGATTACCGTAACCGGCACCGAAGACTTGCTCATGGCGGCCACTCTCGCCGACGGCGAAACCGTAATGCAAAATTGCGCGCGCGAGCCCGAGGTCGCAGACCTGGCCGACTTGCTAAACAGCATGGGCGCAGACGTCGAAGGCGCGGGCACGTCGACCATACGGGTGAAAGGCGTCAACAAATTGCATGGCGCGCGCCATCGCATTATTTCCGACCGCATCGAGGCCGCCACGTTCATCATCGCCGGCGCACTCACCGGCGGAGACCTCAACGTCGCCGGCTGCGACCCGCATCATCTGGCAGCTCTGCTCGAGAAGTTGCAAGAAGTGGGCGTGAAGACCACGCATACCGTCGACTCAGTCCGCGTGATGGGTGACAATCCACCGAAAGCCGCCGACATGGTCACAGAGGAATATCCCGGCTTCCCCACCGACGTGCAAGCGCAGTACATGGCCCTAGCCACCCAGGCCAACGGCACTTCGATCATCACCGAAAACATTTTCGAGAACCGGTTCATGCATGCCCAGGAACTGGTGCGCATGGGGGCGAACATTAAGATTGAAGGACGTCGCGCGGTAGTTCGAGGCAAAACGCCATTGAGCGCCGCCGCAGTCCTGGCCTCGGATCTGCGCGCGTCCGCATCGCTGGTGCTGGCCGCCCTGGTCGCCGACGGAGAAACCATCATCGATCGCGTCTACCACATCGACCGCGGCTACGAACGTATCGAAGAAAAGCTGCGTGGCGTGGGGGCCCAGATCCGCCGCATCGGAGAAATCCTGCCCAAAAAGGCAGCTGCGCCTGCCTCCCGAGGATAACTCCTCATTCGTGCAGACGCAGCTTCAGGCAGAACGAAGGGGAGCTGGGGGAAGGGATATTCGGCGGAAACATCCTAAAATGAAGCGGCGGTCCTAAGGGTCCGAATGTCAGACTCGCTGACGCTAACCCATGACCGCCTTGAAGTACGCTCCCGAACTGCCCACAAGGTAGCCCATCATCCCGATTCAGCCAATACAGTGAGTACTGTAATCCGACCTAGAAGAAACTGTATCTTCAGCCTGAAAGAGCCCACCCGCCGGCAGCGAGATAAACGTACGCGGATTTCCATGTCTCCGGCGTCGTTGGCGGCGCGAAACCGTTCTGCCCACTGGAAAAAAGCCTCCTCTTTCTGTCGAGAATGTCATCCTGAAGAAGCGCCGGCCTTCGCAAAGCGAAGGGCTGCCGACGAAGAATCTATGTATTCCTCGCCCTGCCGGGTTGCCCATGTCTGGCGGTTTCGAGACGTGGTCAACCCCGCCGCTATTCCCCAAACACGAAACGGCTTGACTGGTCTCCCAACTGGCAGGTGCCCCGCACCTTGCGACGGAAGCAAAGGGTGGGCCACCCGCAGTACATAGTACGGTATCGACCCCCAAAAACCGGAACAGTAGAGTCGATCTAGGCACAAGACTTATTTCCGCCCCGCTGCCGTTGTCGGCTGTTTACCGAGCCAGAGTTGCATTGCCTGGATCTCTGACTGCTGATCCACGACGATCTCCTCCGCGAGTCTCCTCATCACAGGATCCTTGCCATAGAGCAACTCGGCCTTTGCCATATCAATTGCACCCTGGTGGTGGGGCATCATCATGATCGAAAAATCGTGGTCTACGTCGCCATTCATGGGACCCGACTTCATACCATTGTCCATCCGCTCCATACTGTCTTTCATGACATGCATAAAACTCATCGCCCGCGGTTCCATCTGAGCCAGGGCCGCGATGGAAAATGCTGCAATCAGACCGGCGGTCCAAAGGCGTTTCTTACACAACAAAGTTTTGATGCTCATTGGCTTCCACTCCTTCCCGAATATTGTTGCGGTGAATGACGCAAGGGCTCTCATGCGCTCTTGCGGTATTTGCGAACAAACGGGAGAAGCGAGTTGCAGGACCTCGCCTCTCCGCGTGCTGCGCTTTTGTGCGCAACTATAGCTACTATGGCAGTTGCACCTGCACAGGCTGCGTCTCACCAGCAGGTACAATCTCGAGGAAACGGGGTTGCCCGGATTGTTGTGCGGTCGCCGCCTGTCTGAATGCCCCAATCGATTCCACGATCTGTGCCCCAGCCGCATTCGTTGTGAACGTGCTTAACGCTTGAAAGTTACCGGTTGGATCGCCAAGATCCGGCACATTCCCCAAGGTGTAGCTTGTATTGGGGTGAAGCCCCGTAACTGCGGCTTCGAGCAGATCAAGAGGGCCCTGATAATTCAGCGTCACCGAGGTCGGCGCCGGGGCGTGACTTCCTGGAGGGCCCATGTTCAGATGGGCGGACCGCCCGAATGAACCCAGAGGCATCAGGTTGGAAAGTCCTTTACCTTTCGGAACTGCGTTGGGCACAAAGACCAAAGCCTGACAAGCCTGTCCGCCCGGGAGGGTTGCGACGACCTGGTTGCTCAGCGTATCGATCGCCTGCATTCCCGTACCATTCTCCAGGCAGACATAGACCCGAGTTCCGTCGCCCGACGGCCATAAACCGTGTGGCAGCTCACCCGTCGGTATGGTCGCAACCAGTTTCGGCGTAAGCGTCGTGGTGTACACCTTGACGACATTTTCTCCGCCCACGGTGACATATGCGAACTGGCCGTTCACGTTTCGCACAATATTGACGTGATTGGTAATCGGACCGGTGTTGAGAACTGCAATCACGTTGAACGGAGGTCTAGCGTTAAATACCTCGGTTGCACCAATGTCTTTTAACGTGAGCCACACCTGCTGCCCATCGGGCGTAGCGGCAATATTGGGACAGAAGGGGGATGGCTGGGGAACAGTAGCGACGATCTCATGACTCTTCACATCAACGACAGCTATCTCCGGAATCGAACTGGAGCAGACATAGCCATATTTTCCGTCGGGCCGGAAAATTGTCATTCCGGGGCCGTCGCCGACGATGATTCGGTCTTTGTTTTCAAAAGTCTTACCATCGATCACTTGAACGTAATTCTCGCCTCTCACCGTGACCCATACCTCACTGTCGTCCGGGGTAGAAAAGGCCTCGTGTGGGGCTCTGCCTACGTAGGTGGTGTGCTTGATCTCATTTGTAGCGGTGTCAATGAACGTCACCGAGTTGGTGGCGATCGAGACTACCTCCAGAGTTTTGTGATCGGACGAGAAACCCATGCCATGCACCAGCAGTTGGCCATAGTAAAGGGGGCTTAGATTCGTCGGAGTGAATGCGCCGAGCCCGAGCGGGATCACACCGAGCAGAGTGTTGGTTGACGGGTCATAAACCGAAATTGTATTGGATGACTGATCCGCGTGATAGACACGATCATGAGAACTGATCGGAATTGGTGGCAAATTCGCAGCAGCAGGAACCTCCTGTGCCTGGCTATTGCTCACCCATGTCACACACACAACTACACATGCAATTGCGATGCAAAGACGATACATATACTGCTCCTTTTCCCAATATGCTGAGGTCGTCAGCGGATGCAGCCGACCAGATGGAGTCTGGAGGCAACCTCGCTCTTGCGCGAGTACCCAATGTTCCCTCGCGGTCTTTTCGGCGGACCGTTCCTTAAAGCCCAATGCGCGGCTCTTCTCATTCCACGGAATTGTGAAGAGCGGAAACCTCGAAGATCAATTGTCGTGAGAAGCAGCTGGAACCTGCCTCCATTGCATAGGTGGTGTCCAGGCGGCGATGCTCCTCTTGATCATGTACGCTTGCAATTCTTGGTCCATGCCCTTGAAGAGCAGAACGTGAGGCATGCGATAAGAGGCAGCAACAGCGTGGGGTGTACTAGGATTTTCTTGGAGCTAATCTGCACTGCTTGTACGTCCTCGGCTGCTTTCCCCTCATCACCCAAAGATCGGTGGTTCAAATCCACTCCCCGCAACCAGATTTTCCGCGATTCCTTTCTATAACTCTCTCGGATTCTTAAAGTTTCGCCCGCCAGGCGCCACGATCGCTCTTGCACTACGTTGCTCAGGGCGGGTGCTTTATCGCATCTAGATGATCTTGAACTGCGTGGGCTGTGGGGCCATGCAACTCGCCGGGCGAGACGAAAACAAGTTGGTATGCAGGCCTCCCTGCGATGTCGATGCAGGGATCGCTCTTCTGCGAAAGGCCGTCGCAAGTGGCGTGAACCACCGATACAGCCGAGTTTCATGGTTCCAGCGTCAGAATGAGGACACAGCTGGGCACGGACACAGTCAATATCTCGACATCTTCCCACCTTTCTCTTTTTGTCGAGAATGTCATCTCTCTTCTGGTGGAGAATGTCATCCTGAGGAAGCGCAGGCCTTCGCAAAGCGAAGGCCTGCCGACGAAGGATCTATGCATTCCTGGCAGGGTGCCCCGCTGCTTGCGTTTTTTGCAAGGGGCGGGAGGATCAACAGTCGCATCTTCGGCCCAGCGATCGTCCGACGACGGTGAATCGATGCCGGTGTGGGAGCCCCGCTTCTACAACTTCAATCTTTGAACGGAGCATAAACGTATGGAGAAGTTGCGCTATATGCATCGCAATCCAGTGAAGCGGAAACTGGTGCAAGAGTACGAGCAATGGCCGTGGAGTGCTTCCGGTATTACAAGTATGGAGAGCAGGGAGCGGTTCGCGTCAATAATTGTGGGACGCCCTTCGTTCGCCGCTTTCGAATTTGCACGTGTTGGGACGGACACTCCTGTCCGCCGTTGTTTTTGACTGCCGGGTGGCCCATCCTAACGTCATGCTTTTCGAAGTTAGGGTGGGGATTCTGACCCTGGCGCTATTCAAAACATCGCCACTCAAGCCAATGTCGTGGAACTAGACACGTCGTTTGGCTTGAGTGGGGCAGTACAGCTGGCCCTGCGAGCCGCCTCGCGTTTACTTCGGCATGACCTCCCGAGCCAGGTGGCTTGCGACGACATCGCGAATATCGCTTCGTTTGCGTGCCGCCTCAAAGGCCGCTTCGCGTGACCCATAGTGTTTCACCGTAATGCTCGCAGCTTTGGCATCGATCTGGTCAAGAGATGCCCAACTTGGGTAGAGTATCGCGACCGCAACGTCCCAGTCGTTCGGCTGATTGGTAGTCGGGTTGATGAATGCCTTGTAGTCGGAAATCAACCCCTGCTTCTTCTGTTCATCAAGAACGGGCTTTATGTGTTGCCGGAAGTCGTTCCAGAAAGCATCGCCCATCCCCGGCTTCACATGACTGTACGTCACTCGCCACACCGGTCCGACATCGTAGTTCGGATTCTGTGCAAACCCTGAACTTGCACCTAGGACGGCGACAAGAAACACAACGACCGCGATCGTTTTCCTCATGTTTCCTCCTTGAAGGTGAAAACCGCGCGGCCATTGTACACCTGCCTCTTCAATTCGTTATTCGTGGCTCTGGAGATTCAACAGTGATCGCTGCCTCCCGCAGCCATCTATTGACTGTCCTCCGCAGCACACCTACCATTTCAGCCAACGATTCTGCACAACGTCTCGACCGACCCCTGAATTGAAGGAGAGATTATGACTCGAGAAGCCCGAATGATGTCCGGGATCATCCTCATCACCGTGCCTACGATTCAGTACGGTGGATATTTTCTGCTGACCTCGCTGATGACCAAGGGAAGCGGGTACATGGACAACCCGCTGCGGCAGAATTTTTTTCGGGCCGGACATGCCCACGCGGGCGTGATCGTGATTCTGTCGCTGGTCTGCCAGATGCTCGCCGATGCGGCTGTCCTTCCCGATCCCCTACTCTGGTTTGTCCGCATCGGAGTACCCCTGGCGGCGATTCTCATTTCCGCAGGGTTCTTTTTCGCGGTGCTGCCGCCGGACGCGACCCAAGCCGGCGGAGCAGTCTCCCTGATCTACGTTGGAGCAATCATCCTTGCTGGTGCCGTGGTTTCACTCGGCGTCGGACTGTTGCGGTCTCCTCAAGTCGGCTAAAGCTCGTGTAAGGACAGGCTGATGTCCACGCTCTGCTCATGTAGGAACGGGTGCCCACGCCCGTTCAGGCGGAGCAAAGCTCCGCAGGCCCTCCTCAGCTTGGGGACGCCACCCCTCCGGCCCAAATGACCTAAGCGGAAAATGACGGGGAAAGTCTTTTAACTGTGGACCACGCAAAAAAAGCCGCGACCAAGATCGCGGCTTTTTTCGAGAATCGAACTGCGATTACGCGGCTTGTCTTGTGGCTAGTTCCTGCGCGTAGTGGCGCGCTTCTGAAGGCGACCCGATGACCTTCATCTGCTGCCAGTCATAGGGCATTTCCTTGCCGCAATCCAGGCACACTACGTACATCCCGGTGAGCGATGCCGCCGTAGAAGGCCGCCAACTCTTTCGCAAACCGGGTCGGATGGTGATAGGAAAACTATAATGACTATGCCAACAGCCGAAGACAGCATCGACCAACTTCGCAATCATCTGGGCCTCCACAGCGAACCCTTTGACTCGCCACCGACCTAGGCGCTGCATAATGGGATTTGGATCTCCCTTTTACAGCCATCTACTTAGATACAATCCCGTAGGAAAAGGGTGCGTTCATCTCAACAATAGTGGGAAACCCGGCGCGAACGTTACAGTTGCGACTGGGCAAAACGCTTGCGGAATAAGGAGTTGGCGGAGGCGCCAGTTCAGACCCGTTCTGGGCCAGCCTTCTTACGCGCATGACATTTGGAAACGATGGCGCTGCGAAGGCGGGTGCGAAGGTCCTCGGGGAGTTCGTAAAGCTGTGAGTCGCGGTAAATCTCGATGGTCTTCTTGGTAGTATCGCAAACTACGTAGCAGTTGTGGCACCAAGCGAGATGATCTTCCAGTTCAACCTTGGTTCGCTCATCAATCACGCCATCCAGGTAGTTAGTCAGCTCGCTGAGAAATTCCTTGCACTTCACTTTATGGTGTCTCCTGGATCGTGGTTTTCTGTCTCTTTGCCATTGGTTGGCTCGCGTCGCTGGAAGAAACGGCCGAGGCGCTCGCGTAATTGCAGGCGGGCTCGCAGCAGCCTTGACTTCACCGCCGGGATGCTGAGATCCAGCGCCTCGGCGGTTTCTTCCGTCGAAAGTCCTTCTACGTCTCGCAGGACGAAGACCGTTCTAAAACTTGCGGGCAAACCCTGAATCGTCCGAGTCAGAATATCCCGCAACTCTGCCTGGTTGTATTGCTGCTCGGGATTCGGACTCCAATCGGCGACTTCGCGCGGCAGGGAGTCTTCCTCGGTCTTAACATCTTCGTCAAGCGAAACCATGCGCTCGGGACGGCGCCGACGCAAACGCATCAGCGCTTCGTTTACCGCAATGCGCACGAGCCAGGTATAAAATTTCGACTGGCCCTGAAACTGGTGCAGGTTACTGTAAGCTTTCAGGAACGCGTCTTGCACCACATCTTCCGCGTCTTCGCGGTTCTGTGTGATGTGTTGCGCGATCCGAAACACGTTCCGGTCGTAACGTCGAACCAGTTCTTCGAAGGCGCTGACATCGCCGCCCTTGGCTGCTTGTACGAGCGCTAGCTCGTCAGAAACCGGCTCATCTATTTTGGGTTGGATGGTACTCATCATTCATCCGATGCAACAATTTTCACGCTGCGCATATTCAGGAACTGTTATTTTACCTTGGTAACCGGCGCTTGCGCGTAACTCTTTTGACGTACCGTCGGTTGAACGGTTTAGACAAAAGGCTGGCAGGTGAAGAAAGATCGAATGCCGCGGGCTGCGGAAACGCTGAAGTTTTGAAAGACCGGCTTCCCGACCTGCTTTAGCTCATGTAGGAGTAGCGCTGGTGCGGCTGGACGTGTATGTAGGACCTGATTCATCCTGCTCGGCTGATCGGTTCCAAGCTTTTGCCCACGGTTTGGAGGTCGCGGAAAAACTGACGGCGTGGCTTCCTAGCCGTGCCGTAAGCCCTTAAGAAAGATGTACGGCGCGGCTAAAGCCGCGCCCCTTCAAGGCTTTCAGTCGCTTGATTTCGGGTTTTTCCGCAGCCGCTTACGCCGTGGGCTGCATTCTTATGCCGCTTCGCGGCTACAGTTTCGTGCCACGCCCACGTCGAAATTCTGGTTCTCTGGCACACACGGAAGCCGCACCTTTCAAAGCAAGCGCCTAAAGACTCCGTCGGTGCCGTTTTCGCTGGTAAAACCAGTTACTTCGGTCATCAGCGAGGTTGGCCACGTGGCCGTATAATCAGAACTTTGCTGGGGAAAACAGTTAGAGCTTTCCGCAGGAGCTTAAACCCGGTAAAGTTTTTGGGCTCTTTGGCACGACTGAAGTCGTGCCCTCCCGAAAAGGCTCTTTGTGGCACACGATTGAACTCGTGTTCTCCCGAGCCCTGGTGGCACGATTGAAGTCGCGGTCCTGAGCTCTGGTTGTACGATTGAAGTTGAACTTCTAAGCGGTGGTTGAACGATTGAAGTTTGTGGCCTCCCCAACGCGGGTTTAGCTATTCAGCAGGTGGTCAGGGCAACAATGGCACAGAAAACGCCGATTGATCAAATTATCGAAAAGGCCGTCGCGCAGGTGCTGGAAGGGCATCTTCCAGAGTTGCGGAAAGACCTGGTTCGCCGGGTTCTCGAGGAAGTGCAACCGCATCTAGGAGGGACCAGCGGCACGCCGGAAAATGGGGCTGCCGATCTGTTGCGTGCGGTTTCAGCGATTCACGCGGGAACGACGCAGAAGGAAATTTTGCGGGCGCTGCTTGAAACGACCACGGGTTACAGCGGACGTGCTGCCTTGTTCGTGATCAAGTCGGGATCGGCTGCAGGATGGCAAGGCCGCGGGTTCGATAACAACGAAGATCTGAAGGATTTTTCGCTGGATGTGAGCAGCCGGGCGCCGGCGCAAGTTTTGCAATCGCGAGTCGCAGTGGGTGCCCGGGCGGCAGAGATGGATCCGAAGTTCATTTCGCAATTCGGCGCTCCTGCGGAAGATCAAGTGCTCCTGCTGCCGCTTCGTTTGAAAGACAAGGTAGCGGCTTTGGTGTATGCCGACGCAGGGACGGGAGCGGGTGGAAAAATGGATGCGTCCGCGCTCGAACTGCTGGTCTCAGCCACGAGCGCATGGCTCGAAGTAGCTTCGCTGAGAAAGCAGGCGCTGAAAGAGGGTGCAACCGAGGCCGGAGCCAGTGAGAAGTTCGAAGCACCACCGGTGCAGACTGTCTCGTCTTTTTCCGATCCATTTGCGGCTCACGCTCCCAAGCACGTGGCGGCGCGGGTAGAAGAACCAGCGATGGCCGAGGCCATCGCCGAAGTCGTGTCGGCACCCGCGGCGATGGCAGCGGCAGCGGTGGCGCCCGCGACCGATGCGTTTGCGCACATGTCGACCGAAGACGCTGATCTCCACCGCAAGGCACAGCGCTTCGCCCGCCTGTTGATGGATGAGATCAAGCTATACAACCAAGCCAAAGTGACGGAAGGCCGCAAGCATAAAGATTTGTACGAGCGTCTCAAAGAAGACATCGATAAGAGCCGGTCGACCTACCACAAGCGCTACGGCAACACGGTGGCGGCCAGCGCGGATTACTTTAGCAGCGAACTCATTCGGAGCCTGGCCGAGGATGATGTTTCGCTTCTGGGCCCGAATTTTCATCGCTAGATCGTCTATCCGGATTATCGGCCCCACCGTTCGAGGTACATACCTCATCACAAAAACTTAAGAGGTTCAGTCGTCGATGTAGCAGGGCGATTGCGCTCCTTGAGCGGTGTGTCAGGAGCCATCGGTTATTTTCGGGGCAGTACCGAGGATCCTTTGACTTCGCTTGGCAAATTGAAACGAAGCCGCGGTCTGCGACACCATACATTGACCCTTGCGCTCGAGTAGGTTTTGCGCTGGATTCTTCGGCGTGTCGCTCGGACGACTGCAGGGGTTTAGAATCGCCTTGAACACTTGCTTTCCCAAACGAGGCATCCTTATGGATCGCACGCTCAGCAGAGGCATGGAAGGACAGGACGTTGCCGAACTCCAAGCTGCACTCAACTATCACTTGCGGCCGCCCCATCCGCCCCATACCCCAGAGGGACCAGAGCGTCCGCCTTTGAAGGTCGACGGCATTTTCGGGCCGCTGACGGAAGCGAGACTGATCGAGTTCCAACAACTGAACGACCTCGACGACGACGGCGTCGTGGGCCGCGAGACCCGTCCAGTGCTTTTCAACGCTCGTAAGATAACCGTCAAGGTGCCCATCAACAAAGCGAATGACACCAGCGGCGTAAGCTCGTTCCAGCGAACGAATGCGACTCCTTTTGTGGTTGGCTTACCGGGCAATCAAACACAAGTATCACCTAATAAACCACTGATCGCCCCGGTCAAACTGCAAAACCGGCAAGTGCAGATCGGTGGCAGCCTGACGCTCGAACCGATTGTTGGCCCGGGCGCCCAAGCCAAAACCGTCTTTCTATCCGTTCAATGGACCTGGGTCGAGCAGAAGGACGGGCGACATCTTGAACTTGCTTTGGGCGGTCAATTCGCTTTGGGATTGACTCCCGACACCAAGGAGCTTGCGCCCAGCGCACAATCGTTTGCCCAAGTTACCATTGCCGATCTGGTCGCTTTCGACAAGGCGAATCTCCATCTTTTCAGTCCTTCCGCGCAGGTGTCATATCAATCTAACTTTGTACAATCCATCCTCAAGAGCAACAGCGTCGGCGTGAGCGCCCAAAATCAAGTGACCTGGGACTTCGTCAAGATAGGCCAGCACGACGTGCTTTCCTTGTTCTGCCAGCAGCAGCTAGCGTGGACCTACGATCTAGCTGCGCGCAAAGGGACGGTAGCCCCGTCTTTCCTGGCGGGTGCGATCTGGCAGACAAACTTCTTCTGACTGGGGCACCCTTTAATTTTTTGTGTGATTCAGATCGACCAAAAGGATGGTTATTCGACGAAGTGCTTGCGGTGAAGGTCGATGGCGCGGATCCGACGTATGATCTGGGGTCTCGGTCCCAAGTCCCCTCCGGGCGCCAGGAGATGCCAGGCTTCGCGGTAGCATTCGAAGTAGCCGCCGATCCTGCATCCAGTGGGATAGAAGGACAGGCAATGTTGTCAAGCACCCAAACCCTCCGTCTCCCCTTAACCCACTGATTAAGCTGGAAATATTGCGAAACTGGGCCCGCTGGGCAGTTATTGCTGTTAGTGCCTATTGGCTGCTCTTCCTTCCACGCGAAGTGCGTGAAGCGCGCGTTATAGTTGATTTCGCTTACGCCGGAATGCGAGCTTTGTTTTGCGTTTGTGTAATTTGGTACTTGTCTCGGGCGAAGATTAGGGCTGCTTTTTGCGAAGCATGAGTCCATCCGACGAACTGACAACCTCTATAGGTGTCGCAAAATCGCGATTCATCTGCTTCCGCGAGGCCGATGGGCATTAGTCCATTCAGCGACCTTCTTGAGGATCGGTGCGGCCCTATCTTCGGCTGCCTCCGCAGTGCTACCTGATGGTAAATCTCGATTTCACTCAGCTATTCGCGGGAGCCAAACCGTGGCCACAGTCATCAAATCCTGGCAGGAGGGTGACGAAAGATGTATCACGTGCGCCAAGAGAACCTGCCTTTTGTTGGTAGTTCGCATGAGTTTATCGGAGCTGAGCAGGGCAACACCAGTGTTTCGGTGTTCCTATTCCATGGGAAGCCCGGTTCGGGGCCGGATCCGCACCGGCATCCTTATGACGAGATCCAGTTCATCCGCGAAGGCCGAGGGGTATGGACAGTAAGCGGCAAGACCTTCGAGGGCGGCGCTGGAGACATCTTTGTCATCAAGGCGGGCGAGATCCACAGCTTTAAGGCGGTTGGCGATTCACCACTGGTACAATTCGACGTTCACCTCAGTCCCCGCTTTATCCAAGAGAAACCTACAGAGCTGCCACTCGTTCCAGTAACGCGAAAGCGTATTTTGACGGAGTCTCCCAGGGGGATTTCACCCTAATCTTGAGCACTCCGGTTCCCACGAGGGTTAGATTCCGCTGATTCCACACGACTAACCGGAACCGGTCAAAGCCGACTGGTCTGGAAGCACCTTTGCACAAGCGATCCTTATCGAGCCCGGGTCGGATCCTTTGGGCTTGGATCGTGGGGATAAAGTCTTGCTCAGAATCATGGTTGTGGATGACGACGAAATGGTTCGGCGCAGTACCTGTGGGCTTCTCAAGACTTACCCGGACATCGAGGTGGTCTGCGAAGGAGCGGATGGCGCAGAAGCCGTGACCAAAGCAAGAGGGTATCGGCCCGACGTAATCCTGATGGACATCACGATGCCTACCATGAGCGGCTTAGAGGCCACCCGGATCATTAAGCGAGAGATACCGAGCATTCAGATTGTCGTGGTGAGCGGGCAAGATGCTCTTCGGGAGGCGCTATCGGCTGGTGCCAGTGCATACGTTATGAAAACCGAACTGGCCGAGCGTTTGGTTACGGAACTCCGAAAGGTCCAAGCACGAGGGGAAACATTCACTTCGGCTGGGCACGAGTCAAGGGAACCTTTAATTCACTTTTGATTACGGCCACCCTGATGGGCTATACCTAGGAGACCATCCCCAACAAGCCCGGCAAGACGAAGGGACCAGATGCGGCCATGGACCAGCCAGCCCTTGGGCACTTAGCGACCGGAGCCGCGGCAGTTCCGCTTTGGCGCGTGAAGCAAACCGCAGCGACCAGTCATTAACTCTGAGCGACGCTTTTTCTGCAAGGTCCCAGACGCACGTGAGCACCTACCCTCCGCAGAGAACGCGGAAGGGTGGGGCACCCTTCCTATAAGAGGTAGGCTGTCAGATTTGCGGCGGACGCCTTCCCGCGCGTGTCGAGCCGGTGTTCTCGATCGGCTGCATCAGGATTTCGGGTTGATCGGCCTTGTACTGTTTCAGCTTGTGGTAGAGAGAACTGCGCGGGATGCCAAGCTTCTTCGCGGCTGCCCGGACTCGCCCGCGTTCTTTGCGGAGGACCTGTTGAATGTAATTGCGCTCCATCTCTTCGAGAGTTCTGAACTGACCAATGCCGGAGAGATACTGCTCGATCTGGACTTCAAAACGAAAGTCCTGGCCGGCAAACCCATCTTTTCCGATGACCAGCGCGACCCGTTCCAAAACGTTTCTCAGTTCCCGAATATTTCCTGGCCACGAGTAACTCTGCAACGCTTGCAGCGCCACCGCGCCGAGTTCCATGTTGCCTGTACCGAAGTGGGCAGTCAGTTCCCCTAGAATGTGGGCGCTAAGCATGGGTATATCTTCGGCTCGCTCGCGCAGGGGTGGAATGGAAAGGGGGATCCAGTTGACCCGGTCGCACGGATCGTGCCGGAATTGTTTACGAAGCCCGGCCGGCGGCGTGGCCTGCTGGGTGGCGGCGACCAAACGAATATCTACTCTTCGATCACGAGCTTCTTCGAGCCGGCGGAACTGTTTCTCTTCCACTACCTTCAGTAATTTTGATTGGATCTCAAGATCCACATTTTCAATCTCGTCGAGAAAAACCGTCCCTTTGTGCGCCAACTCCAGCAGTCCAGCTTTACTCTCTAACGTCCCGTCAAAGGCGTAGTGCTCCTCGCCGAACAACTCAATTTCCAGAAGATCGCCTGGCAAATCTCCGCAGCTCACATCCACAAAAGGCTCGGAAGCCCTGGGACCATTGCGATGCAACCATCGCGCTATGGTTCCCCTGCCTGTACCCGCTTCTCCCCGGATTAGCACGGGGTTGTCGCTCAACGCTGCCTCAGAAGCCAGATCAGCAAGTCTGCGGATGATTTTGCTGTTCCCCAGGAAGGGATTCCGGACGCCGCGACTGCTCCTGGTCCTCTCCGCCAGTTGCTGGCGATGATTTTGCTGATTCTCCAGACTGCGCTGGATGAGAACGTAGAGGGTGGTCAACTCCGCGGGCTTCGGCAAAAAGAGTTCCGCTCCCAGCTTGAGCGCTTCCACGGCTAGATCAATCGAGCCATATCCTGTCAGAATGATGATAGGAATCGAAGCATCAATGGCCCTCAGGCCGGGGATCAACTCCAGCGCATTCCCGTCGGAAAGACTGTAGTCCAGGATGGCGATGTCGGGCCGCCTGGTACGCCAGATTTGTTCAGTGGCAGCGCACGTCCCGGCGGTGGAGACTTCGAATCCTTTTTCCTCTAGAAAGTTGCGCAAGACTCCGCAAGTCTCTTTTTCTCCTTCAACAATCAATACCCTTTCTCTGTGCATCCT
Source organism: Terriglobales bacterium (assembly GCA_035567135.1). Classification (GTDB taxonomy): domain Bacteria; phylum Acidobacteriota; class Terriglobia; order Terriglobales; family Acidobacteriaceae; genus JABDBE01. The sequence goes on along the minus strand of DATMQI010000195.1, from coordinate 108,761 downwards.
GGTTCCTCGTGGGAAAGCAGATATTGTTCGGGAAGCGTATCCGGCTGCGAGCAAACCCACGTCAACCTCCAAAATCAAGAATTCTGCCGTATCGACAACGCGGCCTCGCCCTAAGCTGCTGCAATGGCTATTCCGCAACCTTGTTAACACATGGAGAGTGACCTGAACGCTACTTGGCGCCGATGTTACAAAAACGGAACAAGGAGGAGTTCCAGCATGCCAGGTTCCGGCCGGAACCGGTCGACTCAGACGGATTGCTCAGCCAGCCGAGATCGCGCAGGGGGCAAGGTTCCGATCCTTTTACGTAAGTACCGGTGGCTCTGAATTCACATACCTTTAACACCCGCGTAACAATCTCGAAATACGCACTGGCTAGCCTTTCTATTCTTCGGCTACGACGTTTTCAGCGCAGGTAAACGGTCGGCCGGAGGATCGAGGAGGAATATGTTCAAACGAGTAAGAGAATCAGCCGCCCCCAGGAAAATGCTGGCATTGTTGACAGCATTGACCATGTCTCTGGGACCGAGCGTTCCGTCCGCATTTGGTGCGTCGAAAACCGCACCGAAAAACACTTCGACGGCAACCCCCATCCAGCACTTAGTCGTAATCTTCCAGGAAAATGTTTCCTTCGACCACTATTTCGGTACCTACCCTTATGCGACCAATCCCCAGGGAGAACCACGTTTCTATCCAGACCGCGACACCCCCACGGTGAACGGCCTCACCAATGGGTTGCTCACGTTCAATCCCAACTTGAACCCGGCGAATGGAAGTGCGGCCTCTAACCCATTCCGTCTTGACCGTTCGCAAGCCGTAACCGGAGATCAGGACCACGGCTACACCGACGAACAGAAGGCTTTCGATTCAGGATTGATGGATTTATTTCCCAATTTCGGCGGCTTCGGCAGCAGCACGGTCATGGGTTATTTCGACGGCAACACGGTCACTGCAATGTGGAACTACGCCCAGGCTTTCTCGATGAGCGACAATTCCTACGGCACCACCTTCGGTCCTTCGACTCCAGGACTGCTCAACCTAGTTTCAGGCCAGACGAACGGCGTCACCGCGACTCTGAACGGTACGGGCGACGAAGTACTCGGTGGGAGCGATGGCTCGCTGACAATGATCGGCGATGCGGATCCGATTGGAGATGTTTGCTCCAACCCGAGTCGCGCTCAGGGTCAAATGGGTGGGCACAATATTGGCGACTTGCTGAATGCCGCAGGGGTAACGTGGGGAGGGTTCATGGGCGGTTTCAATCTGTCCATTGTCAACTCTAACGGCACCACGGGTTGCGCCAGAAGCTCGACTGGGCTTGCAGGGACAACCGCTGACTACATTCCGCACCACTCACTTTTCGGATACTACGCCTCGACGGCCAATCCGCAACACACGCGTCCCAACTCCATCGCGGAAATTGGCTATAACGGACCGGCGAACCACCAGTACGACATTCTGGATTTCTATGCCGCGGTCCAGGCTGGGAACTTTCCGGCAGTGAGCTTCCTCAAGGCTCCAGCTTACCAGGACGGCCACGCAGGGTATTCCGATCCACTGGATGAGCAAACCTTTATCGTGAACACCCTCAATTTCCTTCAAGAACAGCACAGTTGGAGGAACACCGCCGTGGTGATCATGTATGACGATTCCGATGGATGGTATGACCACCAGATGGGGCCGATCCTAAACACGTCCACCGGGACAGCTGATGCTCTAACCGGGCCGGGAGCGTGCGGCACAGCGGCAACGTCTCTACCTGGCATTAATCCCACCAATACGCATGCGCTCGGTCGTTGCGGCTACGGTCCGCGTCTGCCTTTGATGGTCATCTCCCCGTTCTCGAAAGAAAACTTCGTTGATCACACCGTAACCGATCAGAGCTCGATCATCCGGTTCATCGAAGATAATTGGCTCAATGGCCAGCGCATTGGTCAAGGATCGTTTGACGGAATCGCCAGCTCGATCAGCCAAATGTTCGACTTCCGTGGGAGGGGCCAGGATCGTTTGTTCCTCGACCCGAACACCGGCGAACCAGTTCGATAGAGAGGTTGCTAACGAGTGGCGTCGCCCATCGGATTTATCGGGCTGACGCAATGTGAACCAGCAGTAACGGAAGCGGGCATGTGAAGATTTGCTCTTCGCATGCCCGCTCTCGTTTTTCACGATGAAAATCTGTTTGCGCTTGAACCGACTAGCGAATACTCCGGCGCGCAGCGCCCACGGGTAGACCTGGGTCCTGCGTCCAGCGATACGCGCGCACCGCGAGGAACGCATTCGCACCAGTTACAACTGCCTCAGGGACGAACCACATGTGATTATGTTTCCTCTTCAGGTGGTAGGTCAGGTATGCAATCCCCAAGTCAGCGGGAATTCCGATGCCATACATCGCCGCCCGGCTTTTTAAGGAGGAAGGGACATCGTTGCAGGAGGTATGTGTATTCAAGCAGCGCAGGGTCAATTCTGCGTTCAAAATACTGGCGCCGAACATTCCGCCAGTGAGCAACAGGTAATTCCTGTCCATGACACTGCGATCGGCCCACAAAGGACCGCCGCTGGCAGCGGGTGGCGCCCCGTGAGACGACTCTCGCCTCACAGCTGGTGAAGGAGCAGGGTCTGCGGTGGATGCGTCCGGCTTGGTTGCGCTCGGCGTATCTGGTAGCTCAGATTCGTTGCGCACGCTGGCCATCGCCGGCGACTCGTCGAGCCTGGCGGTAAGCAGCGGCTGGCCGGGATTGCCCTGTCGCTGAACGGTTGACGGCTGAGTGCCGACGCGATCGGATTGCGCCAGCAGCGAAAGCGCTGACATCAGCACAAAAGCGAGACAGATATTAAACCTTCGATAGCGATTACGCACCCTTTCCTCCTGGTGCTCAAGCTTCAATTTGGCGAATCAATGCCACATCTACAAAAACCGGGGCGGCCGGACATCATGCGAAACGCCCCGCTGCATTAGAGCACTTTAATCGCCGAGACTAAATTGAAGCCGGCCCTGACACCAGTAGCTGAGGAACTAGTACCTTGGATTGCGTTCCTCGAAGCAGTCTAGTGAAGGTAAGATGTGCAGTATTGGACATTTAGGCGGGACGTCCTCGGTTGCGCATGCTTCCGAAAAAAACGCAAAGCTTCGCCTCCCGTCGGCTTTTACATCGAGGCTGATATCGTTTTCTAGTTCGCGAATGAGACGAGTGAGATGCTGCCGCCAAGCTTTTCTCTCGCTTTGAGACAGTTCTGGCAATGTATCCGTCTTTCGGAAGCGAATCGCCGAGCCAGAACTTGACCGGCTGGCCTGCGCGCATCTTTAGATCATCAGATTAGATCATCGATGCCCGCTTGAAGCGCACTCAGATGGCGCAGCCAGTTCTAGAGTAGCCAGCGAACATTATTCGTGGAATCTCTGCCGTAGTGAGATCTCGACGCCCCGTTCCCGGATGCCTAAGCGCTGCAGAACGTCGCTAATGGAGGCCGGGGCCCTCGCCCGCGCTGGACGGGCGAGACGCTCGTTCTCCACCAGCATGCATTTACTGGCGCGAGGCGGAAGAGTGTAGTCGCCTACTTACATCGCATCAGTCGAGTTGTACCTCGGTCTCCAGCATCGCCCGGGGATTGCCAGTTCTCACACCACGCAGAGAGGGCGGCAAGAACCATGCACTGAGCGTAGTACGGCAGTAACCTCAGGGCAACCGCGGTGGCCGCTATAATCAAAAGACCGTGGCTACCATCGAAATTGCCAAGCGAACTGCAACTCGTCCGACGTGGGCTGAGGTGTCGTTGGGAACTTTGCGGCAGAATTTTCGCGCGGTGCAGCGCCATATCAGCACGGCGGTAACAGTTTGCGCCATCGTAAAAGCGGATGCCTACGGGCACGGCGCGGTCGAATGTGCGCGGGCACTCGAAGAAGAGGGAGCGCGCTGGTTCGGCGTGACCTCGCTGGATGAAGCCATCCCTCTGCGTGAAGCAGGCATCCGCGGCCGCATCCTGCTGATGACGGGTTTCTGGCGCGGCGAAGAGGAAGAGATCGTTCGCCTGGGATTGACTCCAACAGTCTGGGAGACCGGGCAAATCGAATTGTTCGAAAGAGCCGCGGCTGCCGTCGGCGTTCCCAGGCATCCGATCCATTTGAAAGTGGATACCGGCATGGGGAGGCTGGGAGTTGCGCCCGAAGATTTGCCGCAAATCTGTTCCGCGTTGAAGGCCTCGTCGCATTTGGTGCTCGAGGGTTTGTCCACACACCTCGCGTCCTCGGAAGTGCTGGACGAGCCATCGGTACCGGCGCAGTTGAAGGCGTTCGATCAAGTGCGGGGATTTCTCCGCGATCAAGGATTCAATCCGCCGCTGATCCACGCGGCCAATACCGGCGCTGTGATCTCGCGTCCGGAATCGTGGAACACGATGGTGCGGCCCGGGATCGCCCTGTATGGTTATTACCTGCCTTTCGAGCGCGCCGGCCGGGAGGTCAGCGGCCGCGGGTTGCGCCTCGCGGTAAAGCCGGCATTGACCTGGAAGACTCGTATTCTTTCTTTAAGAGATATGCGGCCCAATCAGGCGCTGGGCTACGGCGGAATTTATGTTACAAAAGCTCGTGCCCGCATCGCGGTGCTTCCCGTGGGATACGCGGACGGCTTGAATCGCAAGATTTCTTCGCAAGGCCGGGTGATAGTGGGCGAAAACTACGCCCCGATCGTGGGTAGGATTTCCATGGATTTGACCCTGGCGGACGTGACCGGACTGCCGGGAGTCTCGGTGGGAGATGAAGTTGTGCTGCTCGGCGCGACTGATGGACTGAGTGTCGACGCACGGGAACATGCTTCACTTTCTGAGACGGTACCCTACGAGATTCTTTGCGGAATCTCCAAGCGAGTGCCCCGTCGCCACATCGACTAGCGTTGTGACGTTCCGCTCTGGTCACCGCCAGCCAATCAAAAATCTCCCATCCACTCCCACACTGAATACCCCGCGCTGAATGCTGATTGCCGCAGTTCGCTGCGGCGGTCCTGACCATGTTCTCCTCATTTGCTATGCTGAAGTGTTTATGCCTTCACGCTACACACAGTGGATGTATGACTGGGAAACGCGGCTTACGTCGGTAGACAACAATCGCGTGGTGCGTCCGCTGGAGTGGGGAGTGGAGTGGGCGCGGGACTGGCCTTGCCGCAATGGCTATGCTACGGGGCATATTCCGGAGGATGGTGAAAGCTACCTGCGTGAATACAACCGGCGAATCATCGCGTCGAGCGATGAATTCTTTTCCTACATCAAGCCAGTCGATTTCCGATTGGAGCGGCGGGAGATCCAGGTTTTCAGCACCCGTGCTCTGCCGGATCTCGCGCTAGAAGAAAAAGTCCGCGGCACACACGCCGATTTCCTTCGCTTCACCTCGCCCGTGCGCACTCCGTTTCAAGAAAATAATCTGGTCAATGCTCGCTGGTTTCCGGCGCGGGGCAGGCGCGCAATCGTGCTTTTGCCGCATTGGAACTCGGATGCACTTGCTTATAACAGCTTGTGCCGGGTCTTGAATCTGCTCGGAATTTCAGTTTTGCGATTGAGCATGCCGTACCACGACATCCGAACGCCTCCGGAAATCTTGCGCGCCGACTACGCCGTGTCTGCCAATATCGGCCGTACGCTCGACGCCTGCCGGCAGGCTGTGATCGATGTGCGTTGCTGTCTGGACTGGCTCGAATCCCAAGGGTATTGCCGTCTTGGAATTTTGGGCACCAGCCTTGGCTCCTGCTATGCCTTTTTAGCTGCGGCCCACGATTCACGGATTCGAGTGGCGGCTTTCAATCACGCGGCGACCTACGTTGCAGACGTCGTTTGGCATGGACAGTCGACCCGTCACATCCGTGAGGGATTGGAGTCACAAATCGATCTCGAACGCCTGCGGGTTCTCTGGAGCGCCGTCAGTCCAATGTCATACTTCCAGCAATTCGCACGCTGGCGCAGGAAGTCGCTCATTATTTACGCAAGGTACGATCTGACGTTCCTGCCGGAGTTTTCGCTCAGCGCGGTGCATGAATTCGCCCGACACGGTCTGGATCACAAGGTGGTGGTGCTTCCCTGCGGACACTACACAACCGGAGAGACGCCCTACAAATACATCGATGGCTGGAATCTCGCGTCATTTATGCGAACCGCATTTGAAAACTAGAAGCTGGCAGTTTGCATTTGCCGGGACAGGATTCCTATTGCGCGGTCACATCAAAATCCATCGTGTTTGAATTTTGCCCCCCAGTACGAACGTAAATCGGAACCAACCCCGTGAACATCAGGTCCACATCTGTAACCTTGACCATAAGTTGGTTCGAGGTTACGAAAAACGTTGACTGCGGTGTGCCTTGCCAAAACACGACGGCGTCAGTACCAAAATTGATGCCGTTGATTGTCATGGTGAAGGGCACGCTATTAACTGGCACGCTGCCCGGGGTCAACGTGGTGATTGAAGGTGGAGAAGATACAAACATTTTAAGCGGATCACCAGGCGTGGACGACTTTGGATTCCCGCATCCGATTGTCATCAGAAGACTTACCAGCAGAACACCGAAATACCGCATAACCACCTCCGGCAGATTCAAGGAGAATGCCGCTCGCAGGCCAATAAATGACACCAGACTGTCGCTGTCGGAGGCTCCTGTCAAGATGAAAGAGTTTGCAACTGACGCAGGATTTTGCATTGGAAAATCGGCCTGGAGTGGGCGCGGGAATCACTGCTGTGCATGTCGCCAAGTGCCAAATGTTAATAGCTTGTTTAGAATGACTAATGGCGGGTCGCGTCATCGCGCCAAGCTATGACTAAGACGGAAACCATTCGATCCGAAGAGTCGAGGGAGTACCGCAAAGACGATTTCACGGTCAGCACTGATCATGCGCGGATTAATTTGGACGTGGTGCATGGTTTCTTAACCGAATGTTACTGGGCCAAGGGCATCCCACGCGATACGGTCGCCCAATCCATCGACAACTCGTTGTGCTTCGGAGTGTATACGGAGGGCAAGCAAGTCGGATTTGCACGCGTGATCACTGACTACGCGACCTACGCCTATATTGGCGATGTATTTGTGCTCGAGTCGTTTCGCGGCCGTGGCCTGGGAAAATGGCTGATGGAGTGTGTCATGCGGCATCCACCCTTGCAGGGATTGCGGCGGTGGAGCCTGGTCACCGGCGACGCGCATGGACTATACGCGCAGTTCGGGTTCGAGGCGCTGAAGAAGCCTGAGAACTACATGGAGCTTCACCGACCGGACGTTTACCAGCAAGCGGGACAGTAACCCAAGATTTCGAATCCGGAGATTGAAATGAAAAACAACATGTCACGGCCGCTCTACGAAGCGGATCCAGAGGTAGCTGCCGCCATCGACAACGAGGTCCGCCGCCAGCACGAAGGGTTGGAACTGATTGCCTCGGAAAACTTCGTCAGCGAAGCCGTGCTTGAAGCCATGGGCTCGGTGTTCACCAACAAGTATGCTGAAGGCTATCCCGGCAAACGCTATTACGGAGGCTGCGAGTTCGCCGACGTCGTGGAGAATCTGGCGCGCGATCGAGCCAAGCAACTTTTCGGGGCCGAACACGCCAACGTCCAACCCCACGCCGGATCACAAGCCAACATGGAGGCCTACTCCGCGGTGCTGCAGCCTGGCGATACGATCCTCGGCCTGAACCTGGCGCACGGCGGCCATCTCACCCACGGGCACCATCTCAACTTCTCCGGAAAGACTTATCGTATCGTGCCGTACGGCGTGACCAAGGAAACCGAGACCATCGATTACGATGACTTGGAGAAGCTAGCCGAGAAAGAACGCCCCAAGATGATCATCGGCGGTGGCAGCGCGTACCCCCGGATCATCGATTTCGCCCGCATGCGGCAAATAGCTGACAAGATCGGGGCACTCTACCTGGTGGACATGGCGCACTTTGCCGGCCTGGTCGCGGGCGGCGTACATCCCTCGCCGGTCCCGCATGCACATATTGTGACGTCGACCACCCACAAAACACTGCGCGGACCTCGAGCGGGAATGATCTTGAGCAAACAGGAGTTCGCAGCTGCGATTGATAAAGTAGTTTTTCCAGGTATGCAGGGTGGGCCTCTGGTGCACATCATCGCCGCGAAGGCGGTGTGCTTTCGCGAAGCCATGCAGCCTGGCTTCCGCGATTACGCCCGCCAGGTAGTGGCGAATGCAAAAGTATTGGCCGACACCCTGGCCGCGGAGGGCTTCCGAATTATTTCCGGTGGAACCGACACGCACCTGATGCTCGTCGATGTATTTTCCAAAGGCATGCTGGGGAGCGAGGCCGAGAAAGCGCTCGACCAGGCTGGCATCACCGTCAACAAGAACGCCATTCCTTTCGATACCAACCCGCCCATGAAACCGAGCGGCATTCGGATTGGCACGCCAGCCCTGACGACGCGTGGCATGAAAGAACCCGAGATGCGGCAAGTTGGCCGGTGGATTTCCGAGGCGCTGCATCAGCGGACGGATGCCGCTGTGCTGGCGAGAATCCGGAAGCAGGTGTTGGAAATGGCGGACACATTCCCGCTGTACCCAGAGCGTAGAGCTAAGGCGCAGGCGGAAGTGAGGGCTTGAGAATTACTTCGGCCACGCATCTTCGCAGACCACCACGAATCGGACCTTCACGAAATTGCGAATCCTTCGTGTACCTTCGTATTCCTTTTGTGGTTAAATCGGTTCCGTGAAAGTCGCCATTGATATCCGGCGGATGACTGAGTTCGGCGTTGGCACTTATACGCGGAACGTGGCCCGAGCCCTGGGCCGGCTCGACCACTCCAATGAATATTTCCTTATGGGTTCACCGCAGAAGGTCGCGGAGATCGGACCGCTCCCGCCAAACTTTCAGACGATTCCGCTGCTGGACGACGGGACTACCGCGAAAGGGTACCTCGAGTACCGCGTCATTCTCAAACGTCTGCGATGCGACCTGGTGCACATTCCCTATCTTTTCTGGATGCCGCGGAGCTTACCGTGTCCCTACGTGATGACGGTCCACGATGTTCTGGAACACATGTATCGCGCGCATGGTCGCTCCAGCTTGCCGCGAGTGATGCATTTTCATCTGACGCGCCGGGTGCTCAATGGGGCAGCACGAATTTTGGCGGTCTCCAAATACACCAAGAGCGACATTGAAAAGTTGTTTGGCATCCCGGGCTCCCGCATTGAGGTTGTGTACAACGCTATTGATGAGCGCTTCCTCCACGGCCACGCCACGGACACCGAGCGGCAGGTCCTCACCGAACGCTACCTGGTCACTTATCCTTTTCTCCTTTATGCCGGCCGTATCAGCCCGCACAAGAATCTGGTGAGAATTATCGAAGCGTTTTCGGCCTTGAAAGCTGAACTGGAAAAGGAAGGAAGGTTTCCAGACCTGAAGCTCATCATCATCGGGGACGAACTCTCGAAGCATCCCGACTTACGCCGCACCGTCATCCGCGGCGGCGTGCAAAATGACGTGCGCTTCATGGGATTCGTCCCCATTGAGATGCTGCGAGTGTTTTACGACGCCGCCAAGATCTTTGTCTTCCCTTCCCTGTACGAGGGCTTTGGACTGCCACCGCTCGAAGCCATGGCACACGGCACCCCGGTGGTTACTTCCAATACTTCTTCCCTGCCCGAGGTAGTGGGCAATGCGGCCGTCCTGGTAAACCCGGAAAATGTCTTCGAGATCATGCGCGCGCTGCTGCGTGTCCTTCTCGACCAAACGGTTCGTGACAAGTTCAAACAACGCGGCTACGAGCAGGCCAAGAAATTTTCCTGGGACTCCTCCGCCCGCCAGATTCTAGGGGTGTATGAAGCAGTGGCCGGAAAGCGGGGAGCAGCGCCGTCAATACCGCAAGGCCGCGTGGGCGCAGGCGTGGCGCCCGTGTAGACGCCGGAGCGTCGCGCTTATCTTAGAGCGCCGAGTCTTTCTGACTTACTCGTTCTTCAGCAATGGAGTTCCGGGGGAAACCAGGCCCTGACGCAGCAGCTTCGTACGGAAGCGAGCGCGATCGGTTTCTGATGAAGCCGCTGCGAGACTTTTGCGCAGCTTAAGAATTTTCTCTTTGCGAGTACGGCGACGGCGGATTTCCGGGCGACGGCTAGGTGCAGACATTAGGTTGCGCTCCTGATTTGTAATTCGAAGATTACAGCACTCGGACCTGTGAGCCGAATTCCACCGATGCTGGATTCGAAAGCTAAGGATAACATCAAAACATGAAGGAGACTTGGCGGTGGTTTGGGCCGGGTGATCCGGTTCCTCTCGATCACATCAAGCAAGCGGGGGCCACCGGGATCGTCTCCGCCATCCACCATCTCTACCGCGGCGAAGTATGGCCGTTGAACGAAGTGTTCAAGCGCAGAGATGAAATTCTCGCGGCAGGCTTCGTTTGGTCGGTGGTGGAAAGTATTCCAATTCACAATTCGATCAAGCTTCGATCCGGACCTTATCGCCATTTCATTGGTGCATGGAAAGACACTCTGGCTGCGGTCGCGAAGGCTGGAGTCAAAGTAATTTGCTATAACTTCATGCCGGTCGTCGACTGGACGAGGACAGACTTGAAATGGCGGCTGCCGAGCACGGGCTACGCTTTGCGTTTTGATACCGTGGATTTCGCCGTCTACGACGTTTTCATTCTCGAGCGCAAGGGTGGAGAGGGCAGCTATTCCGAAGATCGGATTCGGGTGGCACGCGCCCGCTTTGATTCCATGTCGGAATCGCGTAGGAATGATCTGGAGCAAACGATCATCGCCGGGCTCCCTGGCGCCGAGGCCTCGTACGACCGCGAGACGATTCGGAAATTAATCGCTGAATATCAGGACGTGAGTCCTGACGATCTACGATCCAACTTGGCCGCATTTCTGCGGGATGTTATTCCCGTGGCAGAAGAATTAGGCGTGCGCATCGCAATTCACCCGGACGATCCACCCTGGTCGTTGTTTGGCCTCCCGCGCGTCGTCTCGACGGCCGAGGATGTGAGGTCGATTTTCGCTGCCTCGGATACGCCGGCAAACGGGCTGACATTTTGCGTCGGGTCGTTCGGAGCCAGAGCCGATAACGAACTGCTCGCCATGGCACGCGAGTTCGGTGCTCGCATCCACTTTGCGCACCTGCGGCAGGTGGCGAGAGAGCCTGACGGATCCTTTCACGAAGCCGAGCACCTTGCCGGCAGTTCGGATATGGTAGGCGTGATCCGCGCTCTCATGGAGGAAGAGGCACATCGGCGCAGCGCAGGACGGCCAGACCATGAAATTCCCATGCGCCCGGACCACGGGCATATGCTCGCCGACGACATCGGTAAAAAAGTCAATCCCGGATACTCGCTGGTGGGCAGACTGAAAGGACTGGCTGAACTGCGTGGCGTCATGCAGGGCTTGAAGGCTGCAATTCCAGAATTGGCTGGGTAGCTCCCCTTGCTTATGCCAGCAGTTACTGCCTCAAGGTTAGCGTGCCTAGTATCGCTTGCTGTTTTGCGATTAGGGACTGTACGCCTTGCCCCGCGAGAGTGATCATCTTTGCGAGCTGCAGTTCGTCAAATACCTGGCGCTCGGCGGTTGCTTGCACATCGACCAATTTGCGGCCGGCGGTCATGACGAAATTCATGTCCACATCGGCGCGGGAGTCTTCCTCGTAGCAGAGGTCGAGCAGAATCTCACCATCGACAATGCCTACGCTTACAGCCGCGACGAAATCACGTAGCGGGGCCGAGGTCAGGGTGCCGGCTTCGACCAACTTTTCCAGCGCTAATCCCAGAGCGATGAAGGCTCCAGTAATTGAAGCGGTGCGCGTGCCTCCGTCTGCCTGGATGACGTCGCAGTCAATCCAAATGGTGCGCTCGCCCAGCCGTACCAGATCGGTGACCACCCGGAGCGACCGTCCGATCAGGCGTTGAATCTCATGGGTGCGGCCACTGGAGCGTCCCTTGGTCACTTCGCGCGGGGTGCGCGTTAACGTGGCGCGAGGGAGCATGCTGTACTCGGCCGTGATCCAGCCTTTGCCGGTGTTGCGCATGAACGGCGGGACAGTTTCTTCGACCGACGCGGTGCAGATCACACGCGTGTTGCCGACCTCGATGAGCACGGATCCTTCTGCGGTGTTGATGTAACCGGGAAGGATGTTGACCGGACGCATCTGGTCGGGGGTTCGATTGTCGGAGCGATAAAACATACCGGGCGATTGTAGCAGGGTGCGGAAAGGAAGAGCGGCCCACGCAAAAACTGGTCGAAAGACGATGATGTCCGTCCTACGAGACCTCCCCAGAGTTAGGATAATCTCGGGGGACGGGCCAACCGATTGTGACAAGCTTGCGGAATCGCTCCGATCTAAAGATCTTGCAGTGTAACGGAGTGAACGCACACCGTGCCAAAGCCGTAATAGCCGCTTATTTCCAATCCTATGCCAGCTCCGGGAATGGCCATTACGTTGAGGCCTAATTTCTTGGAGTCGATGTCAGTGGCTTTGTAGAGATTCCAAATGGTGTCCCGCGTCTTCTCCCACTCCCCAAAGGACATCGTTTTGTCGATGAACTTTGCGGCCGACGCCATCTTCCCCAAGCCTCTTAATCCCTTGAGCCCCTTCGCCACATCACCCCACTTGCCCGCCATATTCGCCTGAAAGTCCCCGCCACTTACCGTGAAGTCATTGAGTTCACGCGGGTGGTCCACGCCAGTGGCGACGGCGAGAGCCAAACCGACGGACGCGCCGAGGCCGAGCCCGAAGCGCCAACCATCAATGTTCAGCCAGAATCGATCATTGAAATTGTCCCAGGAATAAAGGCAAGCCTCGACCGTGTCTTTTCCCACAACCGGCAGCATGCCGCCCTCTTGCCCGGCAAAGCCAAACCATAACCCGCTGTGCTTCTTCTCTACCGGTTTCGGCAGCGCTGAGAGTACGCCTGGCGTCGTCGAAGGGAATGAGGGCCTCTTCCATCCCTGTTTTGGAGGCAGGTAAATTGTTCCGGGCCGGGCATCAGACGTGAAGATCCAATTCTTGTCATCATGCGTGGCTTGCACGCAGCCTACGTTTTGCCGGAGATACCAATTGATCTCGGCCGGTCTCACGGTCTTAAAATTGAAGATGGTCAAGTCGTCGGCGCTTATACCGTTGGCCCGTGCTACGGAGTCGAGGTCGTCGTCGGTCTTAACTTTGTAAGCGATGCCTCCCGGTGGAACGTAGGTTGGAGGAAGTGGATTCTTGGGGCGTCTCTCGATTGGCATACCAATCTCCTAGCTGGGGGAGATACAGCGCGAAGAAACGGCCGCGGCCTTGCAGTATCCAGGCGGCCGAAGCAGTAGAACTTACTCCGCAACGGTACCGATGTCAAGCAGTGAAACTCATTTTATTGACCGTTTTAAGTGGACGATGCACGGGCGCGGACGCCCTCGCCTACATTATTTACTGGGCATTTTGCAGTTGGGCTACGACCTGAGTTACGGCGGGCACGTCGTAGAAATCAGCCAGGTCGGCGTGGCCCGCGAGGGTATCGCGCTCCCTGCCCTCTACTAGAATTTTTGCCCGCGTGATTCCTGGGATATTTGCGGACAAGGTTTGGACCAGCGAAACCACGCTTAGTTCCTCGACCAACACGCCGGAGCGGTGGCCGTCGGCGAAGGCGGCATTGATATCGATGACCGCGAGTCCGGATTCGACGAGGTAAACGTCGCGAATCTCCGAACCAGGCCCTAAAGGATGCGGCGAAAACTTGTCGAGGTATAGAGTCAGCAAGGCACGGAGGATTTCCGCTGCGCGCTCCTGGCGTCCAACCGGAAGCGGGATGCGAACCAGCTTTGGACGCACAACTCCGGCATCGTCATACGCGACATAAAGAGTGACTTGCTCGCTGGCGCCGGAAACAGGCGGCGCTACTGGTTGAGTATTCGCCGCCGACGGTTCGCCGCGCTCAACCCGTCCAGGCATTCGCCACAGGTAGAGGCCCATTCCCAGTGCAACGGCCAGCAGGACGGTCACGCCGATGATAAGGTAGCGCGGGATCATCGGCCAGCCTCCAATGTGTCGCGTGCATCCGCGACTCCGGCGGCGACTGCCCCCGCGATCATTTGCTGGTAGGTGGACGAGTTAAGTTGGGACACGTCGTCGGATAGAGGTGCGACTTCCAGCGCAATCGCCGCTGTTCCGATGTTGTTCAGCGGGCGCAGCGGCGCGATCAAAGAGCGCGCCGGAATCTGTTTCTTTTGCAGTTCCGCCACCAGGCTCGCTCCGGCAGTTCGACTGATGAGCTGATAAGAAGTTTGAGCCGCATCCCAACTCAGGAACGGACCACGGTTTTCTGCTTCGCCAGGGACGAGCGCCGCATAGACGCGAACGCCGTTTCCCTGCGATGCAGCATGCACGCAGATGTAAATCGCCGGATGAGCGGAGTTGGTCAAACTGGCGCGCTGATCCAGGCTGAGGTTGTTGTCGCCGTCGCGCAGGAGTAAAGTCGCGATCCCCCGAGCCTCGAACTCATGGCGTAACCAACGAGCGAAGGCGAGAGTCACATCTTTTTCTGCCATCTGTCCCGAAAGCGAGGCGCCGCGTTCGTCGCCTCCGTGGCTTGGATCCACAACCGCGAAATAGCGCCGTATGTTGGGCACGCTTCCACCCGAAACTGGTGAAGCGATGTTGCTAGTGACGGGTGGGCGTGGAACCGACGCAGTCTGCGCGGGCACAACGGCTTGCGGGAGAGGCTCGACAATTATGGTGCGTCCGTTGTTTGCAAAACTCGCCATTAACGGGACGCTTGCCGTAACCACTAACGCTGCCGCTCCGTTATTCTCCTGAAAGCTGGCAGAAGGAATGAGCTTGCTGTCGAAGGTAAGCGCCTGAGATCCGGGAGCCACCACCGCTTCGTGATTGAATGACATGCGCAAGGCGCCAGGTTCCGTGGCAATCATGGGATTCACCGGAGCCGAAAAATTCATCACCAGTTTAGGCGGGGTGGTCTTGCTCACCTGCGCAGTAAAATGCACAGCCACGTTTCCCACAAACAGGCGGCGGGAATTTTGGTTGAATGTGACCGGGCCTCCCAGAATGCGAGGCATGAGTGTCGGCAGGCAAGACAGCGGTACCAGGCCCCGGCCGTTCTCCAGTAGGAAGCTTGCGGGAAGGTCGAAGTCGCTGCCACGAATGCGCGCGCGAGTTTTGCCGGCTGTGAAGTCGCTTTCTACGTCGTAGTAGCGAAACTTCCAGTGGAATCCGTTGGCCTTGGCGCTGACCGCGCCTAACGGCTCGAAGACTTCCAGAAGGCCAATATATTCATCGCCATTGCGCTCGAGCACAGGGAGGGAGTAATTGGCGGCGTTGGAGTAAATGGAGATGCGTTTTTCTTCGGGAGCGCTGTAGAGCAGGAGCGCTGACGCCAGCAGAATGGCGACGGTGAATGCTCGAACGGCGGGAACGAGACTTCCCCGCGATCGCCGGCGGGACGCCGGCACTACTGAGCGGCGGGGTTTACTCCAGCGCATAAATTGTCAGACCGCTAAGAAGCTTGGGGTAGAAGTCGGTGGATTTTTGCGGTAACACTTCCCCTGCGAAGGCTATATCGCGAACTTGCTGCATCCGCACTGGATTCATCAGAAATGCGATGTTGGCTGAGCCGTCGCGAACCCTGGCCAATGCTTCCGCCGCGTCGCGAACGTAGCTGACGTTCGTCTGATCTCGGATGGCGTCCTCCGAGATTCCTAATGCGCCTTCGAGCAGTCCCTTGTGCAACTGCACGACATCGAGAGACTGCTGCCGGACCGAGAAGCCTTGAAACAGGTTGGACCCGAACCCTCTGGGCGTATCGAACAGGAATGCGCGATTGGCTGTGACTCCGAGCAGGGCCGTGCCAGCGTGTCCTGCCTGATACAGAATTCCGACCGCACGGGCTGCATTAATCGATGGATCGACCTCTTCCACGCTGAAATAAGCGCGAGCCTGGTCGAGAAGCGCCTCGGGGGAAAACGACGCCAGCCCATGCACCACGCGGTGAGTGGGGAGGATGACCAGCCCGGTACTATCCATATTAATGAAGGTCATCATGACCATTTCATAAGGCGCGGGTTCGGCCGAGGCCGAAGGCGGCCCGTGCATGGCCTGGCGCTCGTTGCGATAGCTTATGGCTGTCTCATACCGATGATGACCGTCGGCGATGATCAGCTTCTTGTCCCGCATCTTGCTGCAAACCAGTTCAATGAGGGCGGGATCGAAAATCCTCAGGACCTGATGCAAAACTCCATATTCATCCCGAACGTCTATACCGATTTCCGTATCCGTCGGGGAGCTCGCCGATAGCTCTTGGTCTATCTCGCCTGCTGGGTCGCTGTACAGCATAAAGAGTTGCCCGAAATGCGCCCGGGTCGCGCGCAAGAGCTGCAGACGATCGGCTTTAGGCTTGGCTAAGGTCTGTTCGTGGCGATGGACGATGCCAGCCGAATAGTCCTCAATTTTGCCCAGGCCAATGAAGCCTCGCCGCTCGAGTTCGGCTCCTCCGCCTGGAGGCTGAAAACGCTGGACGTATTGGTACAGGGATTGCTGGGGATCCTTCAGGAAAACGCCTTGCTTACGCCAATCGTTGTAAGACTTGGCGGCGCGGGTGTAAATGTTTTCTTCTATATGGTCGGCGGGTTGCGGTTTCCCGAGAATGATGCGAACCAAATTGTGCGGATTCGCATCATAGTAGCGATTTTGCATTTCTGGCGTGATCTTGTCGTAAGGCTGGGTTACAACCTGGGTCAGATCCACGCGGGCGGGATCGTAACGCAAAGCGCGGAACGGTGCGATGTGAGCCATAGGTGGAATTAGGAATTGTACATCTCCCTACGCTCTGCGGTTATGCTACGGGAATTTGACAGGAATTTGACAAGTGGTTTCCCAGTCACGTGATCGAATCGAAGTAGCGGTGCTGGAATCACCCCCGTGTCAGGCTTGCCCCAACGCGGGAAATCGTCGCATCGCAGAAAAAAAGGCTGGCACCATCTGGATTGAGCTGTGGTAGGATCAGCCTCAATGAGGTATTTGTGGGCCGCTATCAGAGGCACGAGTGCTCTCGCCGCCTGACCGCATACCGCGATCTCCACTTGGATCCTCACAAGATCTCAAGCCGGGACGTGCTGAGTAGAGCCAGGCATGCTCGCTCAATCCGTTTAGTCCTGATTGCAACCGTCTCCCTCATTTGCTGCCTCGCGCCGCTTGCGTTGGCGCAGACTCCCATCGATGACGTCCATATCGCACCTCGGGTCGAGGTTGCCAAACCCAATCCCAACGACCTGATCGATCCTTCACTGAAGACTCATACCAAGCCCCTCAAGGCCGAGGTCAACCTGGTTCTGGTACCTGTCACGATTACGGACCCGCTCAACCGTTTGGTCACAGGATTAGATAAAGAGAACTTCCAACTCTTTGAGGGCAAGGACGCGCAGGAAATACGACATTTCTCGAGCGAAGACGCCCCGGTATCGATCGGGGTCATCTTTGACATGAGCGGGAGCATGGCCAGCAAAATCGAGCGCGCACGGGAAGCGGTGATCGAGTTCTTCAAGACCGCCAACCCGCAGGACGAATTTTTCATGGTCGCGTTCGCCGATAAGCCGCAGGAGATCGCTGACTTTACCTCTTCCGTGGAGGACATCCAGGGCAAGCTGGTGTATACCGTCCCAAAGGGCCGGACGGCGCTGTTGGATGCGATTTATCTCGGCGTCAGCAAAATGCGGCAGGCTAAGTATCAAAAGAAGGCTCTGCTCATTATTTCCGACGGAGGCGACAACCACAGCCGCTATACCGAAGGCGAAATTAAATCCACGGTCAAAGAGGCGGATGTACTGATCTACGCGATCGGGATCTACGACCATTACATGGCCACTCCCGAGGAGGCATTGGGTCCGGCTCTACTGGGCGAAGTCGCGGAAATCACCGGCGGCCGCTCTTTTACCATCGATAACCCCAA
Organism: Terriglobales bacterium; assembly: GCA_035567135.1. GTDB lineage: Bacteria > Acidobacteriota > Terriglobia > Terriglobales > Acidobacteriaceae > JABDBE01. The sequence goes on along the minus strand of DATMQI010000195.1, from coordinate 90,850 downwards.
CGACTTGGGTGATGTAGCGACCAAGATTGGGATTGAATTGCGCAATCAATATGTACTTGGATACCGTCCAAAAAACCCCGGGCACGACGGCAAATGGCGTAAAATAAAAGTGAAACTGATACCGCCAAAAGGATTGCCGCCGCTAAAGGTGTACGCCAAGACGGGGTACTATGCTCCTTCGGAATAGTCGGGTTCCGGTTTTATTGCTTGTCTTTCTTTTTACCGCCCTAGCGTGCCGGCACCAGGCAGTCCTAGCCCAAGCGCCAAACCCAGCGAACCAGCAACCAACGCAGTCTCCGCAGGCTCCAAGCCAGCCGCCGCAAGGACAAGCAGCTCAAAGCCCAAGCCCGCAATCCCCAGCCCCGACTGAGAAAAGCCAGAGTCCAGAAAACCAGAACCAGCAGAACCAAGCTCAACCGGGCGCCAGCCAACAAAAGCAGGATCAGGGACAAATCTCCAGCGACAACGGAGTCTTTGTCTTCACCAAAGAAGTCGAAGAAGTCGTGCTGCACGCTACCGCCATGGACGACAAGAACCACCTGGTCACGACCCTCGACAAGAGCGCTTTCAGCGTCTTTGAGAACAATCAGCCGCAGGCGATCACTTCGTTCCGGCACGAGGACGTGCCCGTGGCCATGGGCATTGTGATTGACAACTCAGGCTCTATGCGGGAAAAGCGTGACAAGGTGAATAAGGCTGCGCTGAACCTGGTACGTTCCAGCAACCCTCAAGATCAGGTCTTTGTGGTCAACTTCAATGACGAGTATTACCTCGACCAGCCGTTCACCAGTGAGATCAACAAATTGCGTGAGGCGCTGGAGAAAGTCGAAGCAAGAGGTGGCACCGCGCTCTACGACGCGATTGTGGCCTCGTCCGATTACATGAAAAAAAATGCGAGGCTACAAAAGAAAGTCCTGTTCGTCGTGACGGATGGAGAGGACAACGCCAGCCGGGAGTCTCTGGAAGAAGCAATTCGCCGACTGCAAGAGGAGAATGGCCCCACGGTGTACGCAATCGGCTTGCTCGGAGAAGAGAAAGCGCGCCGTGCCCGCCGCGCACTTGAAACCATTGCCCAGCGAACCGGAGGCATCGCGTTCCTTCCCCGAACCCTCGACGAAGTGGACGAGATCAGCCGCACCGTGGCCCACGACATCCGCAACCAGTACACCATCGGATATAAGCCCTCGACCCCGAAGAGCGCTGGCGGCTACCGTGCCATCCGCGTCGAAGCCCGCGCCAAGGGATACGGCAAGCTCGTGGTCCGCACCCGCAGCGGATATTATCCTGGCCAGGAGCACGCGCCCCAGTGATCCGCTAAACAACCACTTGGGGACAGCCGCCCTCGGCTGTCCGGCCGAGGAAAGCTCGACTCCCAAGGCATACCACCCGAACTCCCTAAAAGGCCAGCGGCTGAAGCCGATTCGATTTGGCTCTCATGCGCTATGGCTAAAGCCATATCCTGATACGAATCGCGCGTTTTGCCGCATCCGCGCTCACACGGTGGAGACGTCCATCTCCGTCCTTGGCAGGTCTATCACACCAAAGGTAGGCCCTTCGGTGCGATTGACGCATTCGCGCCGCTTCCGTAACCTGTAGAGTGCAGAAGACAACCATTGAGCGATCCCGCCTGCAGGTTACTGACGACATCACGCAGCTCGTCGGCGAAACTCCAATCCTCAAGCTCAAGCGAATTGTGCCCGCCGGTTCGGCAGAGGTTTATGCCAAGCTGGAGTACATGAATCCCGGCGGAAGCGTGAAGGATCGCGCCGCGATTGGGATTATCGGCCGGGCCGAAGAGCAAGGTCTGCTCAAGCCGGGAGGGACGATCGTCGAAGCCACCGCGGGAAATACCGGCATCGGGTTGGCCCTCATTGGCGTGAATCGCGGTTATAAGGTTGCACTGTTCGTCCCGGAGACGTTTTCGGAGGAAAAAGTAATGATCATGCGGGCCCTCGGCGCCGAGGTCACCCGCACCCCGGACGACGAGGGCATGCAAGGATCGATCAACCGAGCCAGAGAGTTGGCCTCTAAAGATCCCAACGCATTCATGGCCGCTCAGTTTGAAAATCCTGCCAATCCGGATTACCACTACGAAACCACCGCCCGCGAAATGTTTGAGCAAATGGACGGACAGATCGACGCCGTCGTGCTTGGCGCCGGAACCGCGGGCACCTTTACCGGCGTAGCCCGCTACATGAAGAAGCACTTACCTAAAGTGCTGGCCGTGGCTGTGACCACGCAGGGCTCAGTGCTTGGAGGTGGACAGGCCGGTCCTCATAAGGTGGAAGGGATTGGATCGAGCTTCATCCCCAAGACATTCGACGCTTCAGTGTGCGACGAAGTTTTGGTTGCCAATGATGTTGAAGCCTTCGGCATGGTAAAAGAGTTGGCGGCACGCGAGGGCGTGCTTTCCGGCTCCAGCGGCGGAGCGAACGTGTTCGCATCGTTACAGATCGCGCGGCGGTTGGGACCGGGGAAGCGCATCGTTACCATAATTCCAGATTCAGCCGAACGCTATCTGTCCAAGAAAATTTTTGAAGGTGGCATCTAGCGACACGTTGCAAGCAACGTCTCTACCTTAACAACAATCATGTCGAAAAATAAGCTCTCCGGTTTTGCTACTCGCGCAATTCACCTCGGGCAGGAGCCCGATCTTGAAAGCGGCGCCGTCTCACCACCCATACATCCAACCTCAACCTACGTTCAGCAAGAGATCGGAAAGAACAAAGGGTACGAGTATGCCCGGGTTTCGAATCCGACGCGCACTCGTTTGGAGGAAAACCTGGCCGCTCTTGAAGGTGGAGGGTCTTCGCGCGTCTTCGCCAGCGGCATGGCGGCAATCAACGCCATTTGCACCATGTACAAGTCAGGCGACCACGTGGTGTGTGGCCACAACCTTTATGGCGGCGTGCCCCGCCTGTTCAACCAGGTGCTGACCGGATACGGAATCGAGTTCACCTACGTCGACACTTCCGAGGTTCGAAACGTGGAACGCGCCATTCGCAAAAGGACGCGCATGGTGTACGTGGAGACGCCTACCAATCCACTAATGGCACTTGCCGACCTTGAGGCGATCAGCAAGGTTTGCCGCTCCAAGAACGTGGAACTGGTGGTGGACAACACTTTCATGTCTCCATACTTCCAGCAGCCGATTGCGCTGGGCGCAGATATGGTTGTGCACTCGACGACGAAGTTCCTCAACGGGCACAGTGATGGTCTAGGGGGAGTCGTAGTTTGTACCAGGCCCGAGCAGGCCGAGGAACTGAGTTTCGTACAGAAGACCGCGGGAGCGATTCTTTCTCCCTTTGAGTGCTGGCTGGTGCTGCGCGGAGTCAAAACACTGGCGGTGCGCATGGAGCAACACGATCGCAGCGGCAGGGTCATCGCGGAATTTCTTGCGCAACACAAGAAGGTGAAAAAGGTTTTTTATCCCGGGCTGCCCGATCATCCGCAACACAAACTTGCCCGGAAACAGATGACGGGCTTTGGCTCCATGATCACATTTGAGACCGGTTCTCTTTCGAATGCTAACAAGATGCTGAGAAAACTCCACGTCTGCTCGCTGGCGGAATCGCTGGGCGGAGTAGAAACGCTAATCTCGCACCCAGCCACCATGACTCACGCGGGGTTGGGCGAAAAGGGAAGAAAACAGATTGGCATCACTGACGGCATGGTCAGGATTTCTGTCGGCATCGAGAACGTGGAAGACATCATCGCCGACCTCGACCAGGCGCTGGCCGCCGTTTGAGACATATTGCCGCGGCAGTTCATGTCCACCCCCACCCAAACACGCGAGTGGAACGCCACCGACTACCATCGTGTTTCCGGGCCACAAGTCAGTTGGGGCGAAAAAGTCCTGGCGAGAGTTCGTTTGCGCGGCGACGAGATGATCATGGATGCCGGTTGCGGCACGGGCCGGCTAACCGCCGAGTTGTTGCAGAGCCTGCCGCGGGGTCGAGTTGTGGGCGTGGACCTTTCCCAAAACATGCTGGCCGGTGCACGAGACTATCTGACATCTTTCGGTGGCACCATCTTGCTGGTGGCTGCCGATCTGCAGGATCTTCCTTTCGAAAGGGTTTTCGACGGCATTTTCAGCACGGCCGCTTTTCATTGGGTTCTGGACCACGACCGTCTGTTTCGTAGCCTCTTCCGCGCGCTGCGGCCCGGCGGATGGCTGCTGGCGCAGTGCGGCGGCGGCCCGAATCTGGCCAGCCTACGCAAACGAACCAATGAACTTGCGGCCACTGCGAAGTATGCGCGGTACTTTGTCGGTTTTCGTGAGCCCTGGACATTCAATAATGCTGAAACTGCCGCGACAATTCTGCGGCGCGCGGGATTTGCAGAAGTAGAGACTAGCCTGGAACCCGCGGTGACCGTCCTGGAAGACCTACCGAAGTATTCAGAGTTTGTGCGCACGGTCATTCTGCGTCAACATCTCGATCGGGTCCCAGACGCCGGACTGCGCACAGAGTTTGTTGCTGCACTCGCGCGCCAGGCCGCGACCGACAATCCTCCGTTCTCGCTCGATTACTGGCGGCTGAATTTGAACGCGAAGATTCCCGAGTAACCTTCCACTGCAATGCTGAACCGCAAGAATGAAATCTGCTTGGCGGGCACCCGTTTCGATCCGTCATTCCACCGAATCCTCAAGCCACTTGAGATATTCTGGACTTGCGTCTTCCATCGAGATCGACAAACATTCCGGCAACTCGTAGGAGTGCATTTCGAGAATAGCATCGCGTACGCGCTCAAAGGGAGCGGCGGTTTTAATCCACAGCAACCATTCCTCGGCCTCTTCCACTTTGCCCTTCCAGCGATAAATCGACACGACCTTCGGAACAATGTTTACGCAGGCTGCCAGCTTGCGGTCGACTAATGTTTCCGCAATCCGGCGCGCCTCATCGACCGATCCGGCGGTTGTCATGACGATTCTCTTGTCAGTCATATAAAATCAGCCCTCGGCAGTTTGCTTACGCGCATCAAAGCTTAGCACTTTGTAATTGTAGCGCCGGCATCCCCTCAGCTTCGCTCGGGGCATGCTTTGCCGGCTGTCCTAAGGCACCCTGCCCCAGAAGCGGGCGAGACGCCCGCTGAACAGCCGCCGAGACGGGGGGCTACGGTGAATCTATGGCGGCCCAAATAAAGTTTGGCACATCGGGATGGCGCGCCGTAATGGCGGAGGAGTTCACCTTCGTCAATGTGCGGCGAGCGGTCAGCGGGATCGCGCGCTACGTGGCTTCGCAGAAGCCGTCGGGCGCCCGCGTAATTGTGGGCCGGGATCCGCGATTCCTGGGTGAAACGTTCTGCTCGATGGCGGCCGAGATTCTAACCGACCACGGCATCATCCCGCTGGTGATCCGCGACGCCGCGCCTACGCCGGCGATTTCGTACGCGGTAATTCAAGAGCACGCGGATGGGGCTGTGAACTTCACCGCATCCCATAACCCGCCAGAGTACAACGGCATCAAGTTTTCCACTTCTGACGGAGCACCTGCGTTGCCGGAGGTGACCCAGCGAGTCGAGGCAGAAATTACCGCCTTCGACCGCGACGGCGGAGTTTCGCCGCGCGTAGCATCCGAGGCGGCCGCGCAGTCTCTCGATCCGCGCGACATGTACCTCGCGCGGCTGCGTGAAATCATTGACTTCAAGGTTATCCAAAAAGCCGGCCTGCGCGTGGTCTACGATCCTTTGTGGGGAGCCGCTCGCGGGTATCCAGACGCCCTATTGCGCGCTGCCGGCGTCGAGGTCGCTACGGTCCACAACTATCGCGATGTGCTCTTTGGCGGACATGCTCCCGAGCCTGATGATCATCTACTGCAGGACCTTCGTGAACAAATGCGGGCGATCAAGGCTCATATCGGTATCGCAACCGATGGCGATGCTGACAGGTTTGGCATCGTCGATGAAGACGGCACGTTTTTTCAGCCCAATTACATCATTGCACTGTTGTTCGATTACCTGGTGGAAACCCGGGGCTGGAAAAATGGAGTAGGAAAGTCGGTAGCGACAACTAACATGATCAATGCACTGGCCCGGCACCACGGGGTTGAGCTGCACGAGACGCCAGTGGGATTCAAATACATCGGTGAACTAATCAAGCAGGACAAGGTCGCGATTGGCGGCGAGGAGAGCGCCGGACTCTCCATCCGCCATCACGTGCCCGAGAAAGATGGGATTCTGGCCGGACTCCTTTGTTGTGAGATGGTGGCACGAAGAGGCAAATCACTAGGGCAGCAATTACGGGACGCATTTGTCAAAGTTGGTTCCTTTTACCCCCAGCGAGAAAACTTCCGCTTGACGCCGGAAGTCAAAGAGAAGTTCACTGAGAAGCTAAGGCAAAATCCTCGGGATTTCTTCGGCCGAAAAGTGAAAGATGTGGTTCGCACGGACGGCCTCAAGTTGGTCTGCGAGGATGGTTCGTGGGTGTGCTACCGCCTTTCCGGGACCGAACCGGTGGTTCGAGTTTATTCCGAGGCTGGTAGCGCCGAAGAATTGGTGAAGCTGAGCGCAGCGGCAAAACAATGGATCTTCGACTAGGACGTTTTCCCAAAATTCGTATCTTGCCACGTTCAGAAGACAGGCTGCGGACGCTGGTGGAGCGTGCTCCGCGAGCTGAAGCTTGGGCGGATCGAACCATGGCAAGACTTCGTCCCAGGCTCACATTTCTCTATGCCATTCGGCGCAGATTGGCCACAGTCGCGGTAGCTGTGCTAACGATATGGCTATTTGCGCACGTGATGTTTGGCGCCAATGGCATGGTGGTGTACCGGCAGAAGAAGACCGAATACCAAAGTCTGCGAAAGCAGATTGACGATTTGCAAAAGGAAAATGACCGTTACACGCGACAGGTGAAGTCATTGCAAACACCCGATATTAACGCAATTGAGAAAGAAGCTCGGGAACAATTGCATTATGCCCGTCCGGGTGAAGTGGTGTACGTCGCGCCGTCACCGCCACATGCCCCGGAAACTAACGCGGCTCGGAAGTAACGTCGTTCTTCCGGCGCTTTCACCACAATCGATTTATGGTATAGTTCTGGTCAATTCTCTGATAATTAAGATGGAGTGGCTCCCGACTTGTGTGCGTGTGCAGCGGAATGCCGGGCAAGTAGAGATACTTCCAAATCTGCGGTTTAACCGCTAAAAGAGGTGTGCTATGAAAAAAGTGCTGATGAGTTGTGCTGCCGTCTCGGTTTTGTTCTTAATAGTTTCGATAGCCTCCGCGGCAGATAAGTCCGCGACCGTGAATGGGTACGTGAGCGATTCCATGTGCGGCGCCAAAGGCGCCAATGCGAGCCACGCCGCCTGCATGACCAAGTGCCTGGGAAAGGGCGCCAAGGCGGTCATTGTCACCGATAGCGATTCGAAAGTAGTGAACGTCGATAACCCGGACGTTCTCAAGGGACATGAGGGACATCACGTGGCGGTCACTGGGGAAATGAAAGGTGATTCTATTCACGTAGAGAGTGTGAAGATGCTCTGATTTCTGCAAGCAATAAAAAAGGGCGGCTCGTTGCCGCCCTTTTTCTTTTGCAGAGGCTAACGCACTACGCCTTCCAAGGGCGAACTTGCAGTCGCATACAGTTTCCTGGGCATACGTCCGGCGAGATAGGCTTGGCGTCCGGCCATGACGGCATGTTTCATGGCTTCCGCCATCAGCACCGCGTCCTGCGCACCAGCGATGCCGGTGTTCATCAACACTGCGTCCGCCCCAAGCTCCATCGCAATCACTGCGTCGGAGGCTGTTCCCACACCAGCATCCAGTATCAAAGGCACACCGGTAATCATTTCTCGCAGGATCCGGACGTGGGCAGCGTTCTGTATTCCCAGGCCACTACCGATGGGCGCTCCTAAAGGCATAATCGCGCTGGCGCCGGCATCGAGCAGGCGCTTGGCAAACACGATGTCGTCCGAGGTATAGGGCAGGACCGTGAAGCCTTCCTTCACCAGGACTCGCGTAGCTTCCAGTGTGGCCTGCACATCGGGATAGAGGGTGGCCTGATCGCCGATGACCTCGAGCTTAACCCAATCCGATAGCCCGACCTCGCGTCCCAGGCGGGCGGCGCGAATGGCCTCGTCAGCGGTGTAGCAGCCAGCCGTGTTGGGAAGCAGAAAGTATTTGCTGGCGTCGATATAGTCGAGCAGCGATTCCTTGCTGCGATCAAGATTCACTCGGCGCACGGCTACCGTGACCATCTCGGCACCACTGGCTTCCAGCGCTCGCGCGGTTTCCTGAAAGGACTTATATTTTCCCGTGCCTACAATCAGGCGCGAACGAAACTCACGCCCGGCAATGATCAATGTGTCTGTCATGCTCCCTATTGTAACCAAACGGAGCGAAGAGAACTGGTTTCATCCTTGGCCCTGCTATAGAATTCCCGGCACACACGAACATTCGAGGAACAAGCCGTGAAATTTGCGAAGATTGTCTTTTGGATCGCCGGCATTTGGGGAGTGCTGGTCATCACTCCGCTTTACTTTATGTTTGATGTGATCAGCCGGAATGATCCGCCGCCGATCACGCATCCGGGATTTTTCTACGGATTCGCCGGAGCTGCGCTGGCATGGCAGATCGCGTTTTTCTTCATCGCGAAAGACCCGGTACGCCATCGACCGTTGATGATCCCTTCCATATTTGAAAAATTCAGTTACGGGACGGCCGTAGTCGCACTAGTTCTGGAAAGGCGCATGCACCCGTCAGATCTCGCCTTCGGTGGGGTCGACTTGTTGCTCGGCATTCTGTTTGTGGCCGCTTATTTCAAGACACGGCTGCACGCTAGTTAGATGTTATGGATGTCGAACTGGGCACGGTCCGACTATGGCGGCGATGGCTTTTCGCTCTGTTCTCCCGGCGTCCCCACCCTTGCCTCGGGATAAATCTTGATCCAATGGTTTCGCACCTCAGGGCTGACTTTCCGGCCATTCCAATTAAAAACGATGAGGCTTGTCTGCTCTTTTGGCATATGGCAATCGACGCAGTTGTTTGCGATTTGTTGTCCCGTTTTCGGGTGGCTCTGGGCCTTATGGCAGTGCAGGCAATTTTCGGAAAATGCTGCCAGATCCTTCTGGGTCGTGTGCACATCGTGACAGGTCAGACAAGTCATGGTTGATGATTGGAAGCATCGGCTTTTCTTCAGCAGTTCGACCTGGCTCCCGTGGACATCGATCGGCGCACTGGGGTCGGGTTGTGGCAACTCCAAGTACTTTTCCAGAGGTTCACCCGGGATATAGGAAAACGGTGGCAGAAGCGGCGTGCCATGCCCGGCGTGGCACCAGGCGCAAAGATCCATCTGGCGGTCTCGCGAGAATCGCACCGGATTGAGGATGGCTGGGACTGATCGGGTATCCGACGATTTCGAGTTTAAGTGCTGCACGTGTGCACGTCCTGGCCCGTGACACTTTTCACAGGTTATGCCAACCATAAAGCCAATCTGGCTGTAACGATTGACGGGGGGGGCGAGCGACTCGAAATAACTTCCGTGGCATTCAAGGCAACGTGGAATTATTGGCCGATCGAAATACGCAACCCCGTCGCGATAGCCGGGGCTATTTACCCAGCCAACTTCGTTCCAGTAAGACACGGGCAGCTGAAAAAGTAAGTCACTTTTCCAGAATAGAAAAGTTTGCCCCTTGCCTCCCGACCCCACGACGAGGCCGATGCGCTCGGTGCGTGAAGTCGTGTACGGCGGTATTCCCTGCACCGCCGTCTGGAAGAAATCGCCTTCTTTTTTTTCCATTCGAAAAAACAGATCGGGATTCGAGGTCTTGAGAATGTTTACGTCTGGGCCAAAGTTCCCGAGGATGGAAGCTTTGTCGGGCAACTTGGACGTCAGATAGTGGGCGTTTCGATGAAAGGATTCGACCTTGTCTTGATGACACGTCCGACAAGCATCATCACCAACGTAGTTTTCGCGGGGCTCTGGCTTCGGGGACGAGTTCGGTGCGGGGATCGACAAAGAACTACTCTGACCCGCGGCCTCCAGCGCCAGAAGAAGCGGCACAATCACCAGCAGTTTGGGTTTAAGACTCATTTCCGCCGGCCCGCATTCAAGATCACACTTATGGGTTCACTTCCATTTCGGCTGGCCCTCCATGATTGTGATGTAGCGGTCAACAGGAAGGTCAGTGAAGCGCTCCGTCGCGGCGCTGGGTAAGGGCCATTTGATTTCCAACCAGTCAATCTTTGTCCGCTCACCCAGGCCGAGAACCACGCGTGGGTCATGCGAAGAAAGGAAGCTGCCGCCGCCAACCTTCATTCGGTGACGCTTCAGATCGCCAGCCTGATACGTGATGCGGGCGCCAATTGCATCGCGATTCGATTTTGTTCCAACCAGATTGAGGCCCACCCAGTGATGTTGTTTGGCCGCATTGTTTCGCAACAAAAGTGGCGCCCCATCGTTGACCGATACAAGCACGTCGACCGCGCCGTCGTTATCAAAATCACCGATTGCCATTCCGCGGGCGGAGAGCGGTTTCGCGAAAATCGGGCCGCTCTCTGCGGTTACGTTCTGAAAACCCTTGCCGTTGTTGTGGAATAGAAGCATTGGTTCCTGGTAGCTTACGTCTTTGCGGACAACCTGAATCAGGTCATCCGGATTGCCGTTGCAAAGAAGTAAATCAAGATTGCCATCATTGTCATAATCAAAAAACTTCAATCCCCAGCCGCTCATCAATCGGGTCGCGGACGCGATCCCCGCAATGCCAGCTTTGTCATCGAAAGTCTCATCGCCGTTGTTCTGATACAACGAATACATTTCGTGGTCGATGTTGGCAACAAAAAGATCCATCCAGCCGTCCTCGTTGAAGTCGGCGGAATCCAGGCCCATCCCGGAGCGAGGCCGGCCGGCCTCGCTGTATGCGACTCCCGCTTGCGCGCCGATCTCTTCGAACTTTCCGCCTCCGCGGTTGACGTGCAGAAAGTTTTGCACCGTATCGTTGGCGACGAACAGATCCATAAGGCCGTCGTTGTTGATGTCGGTTGCAACCACTCCCCACGCCTTGCCCAGGTGATTACCAATTCCTGAACTCTTGCTGACGTCGGTGAATGTCCCGTCTCCGTTGTTATGAAACAGCCAACTGGCCATCGGCTTGTATAGCCGTGGAACGCAGTATCCCGGGCTGTCGCCAGCGGCGCAGGGAAGGTTTTTGGATTTGTCGAAGTCCACAAACCGGCACACAAACAGATCCAGACAGCCGTCGTTGTCGTAGTCGAACCAGACTGCACTCGAAGACCACCCCGGAGCGGCGACACCAGCTTTCTCGGTCACATCGGTGAACGTGCCGTCTCCGTTGTTGTGATACAGGATGCTTCTGCCATACTGCGTAACGTAAACGTCAGGGAAACCGTCGCTGTCGTAATCGCCCACGGCTACGCCTTGGCCATAGCCGCCAGCACTCACACCCGCCTTCTGGGTTACGTCAGTAAAAGTTCCGTCACGGTTGTTTCGGTACAGAGCGTTGCGGAGGGGAGGATTCGGGTTGAAGAAATCACATTGTCCGCTGTTGACCAGGTAAATGTCCATCCAACCATCGTTATCGTAATCGAGGAACGCGCAGCCTGCGCCCGTGGTCTCCGGCAGGTACTTTTGCGGGGACTTGCCTGCGGCGTGCCTCCAAGTAATGCCACTCACTGCTGGAGAAACTTCCTCGAAAGGATAAATGGCATCGGGCAGCGCGCGAGCGGGCCGAGAGAAAGACGGGACAGCCAGGCTCGTTGCCAATCCACGAAGAAAGTGGCGTCTCGAGAAAAAAAATGTTCTTGGAGTCGGCGATGAAGTCACGATTTAATTCTTGATACAGAGTTCTAGTTCGGCTTTGCCTGCGATTGCGGATTGTCTTCTCCCGCCGCGCCCTTCTGGGTTAATTGCCTTTGAATGGCAAATTGCTTGTCGCCGTCTTCCTTGCGGCCGGTACGGCTGTACGCAATGGCAAGCAAATAATGCGGAGCTGGATTTTCGGGCTCGAGTTTGACTGCATTCTCCAGGGGCGCAATCGCTTCGGAAAATCGCTTGGCTGAGCCCAGACAAGCTCCCAGTCCAACAAAGGCGTCGCCGAAGCTGGGATCCAGCTTCGCGGCACGGGAAAAATGCGGAATGGCCTCATCCCACTGCTGATTCTGTTGCGCAAGCGCGCCCAGCACGTACTCGGCGCCCGCATTCGAGGGATCGATCTCGAGTTCCCGTTGCATCTCTTTCTTCGCCTCTTCGGCTACGGTTGGGGGCGGATTAGGCTTGGAGAGCAACAGCCGGCCCAGTCGAAAATGGATGCCCGCCATGCGCGGGTTCTGCTCTAAGATCAGGCGATATTCCTTGGCGGCCTCATCCCATTTTCCTTGCGTCTCGAAAGCCTCGGCGTTGAGCTCATGCGCCGGCGCGGACTTGGGCGCAGCGGTAGCCAATTCAGCCGCGGCGCGGGTCGACAGATCCGAATACGTATGAACTGACAGGTAGAGAACTTCAGGATCGTGTGAGAATTCGCGATTCAAGAAACGAAGAAAGTCCTCCGCCGCATCCGGCTGATCGGCAAACATCGCGCAGCGCACGCCGGCAAAGCCGACGCTGCGCTTGAGGTCCTTGTCCGTGGTGTGTGCAGAGGCTTGCTTCAAAAGGGGCAGCGCTTCCTTGCAGTGACCAGACTGCGCAAGGCTCACCGCTCGTTCAGCGGAGGACGCGACATCAGGAGCGGATGCCTTCTTAGAAGCTTGGGCAAAACACCCTGTGGCCACGGATCCCCAAAGCACCGCACAAATCAGAAACTTATGGAGAGGTCTAAACATAACCAGGGCAGGCTCGGGGGAGACGCCTGCCCTCATAGTACAACGCTATGGCTCAGAAGTAGAACTTCAGAGCGAACTGCAACTGCCGCGCATCCTGGGTCGAGCTGCTGACCCCGAACGTTCCAGTACAACAACTATCGTTCGGTACTGCGAAGTTGGGGTGATTGAATGCATTCAGGAAGTCCGTACGGAACTGAATCTTCATGGTTTCAGTGATCGGGAAATTCTTTTGCAGGCTGATGTCCGCATCAACGTAGCCCGGACCAATTACCGGGCCTTGAGCCGCGCAATTTCCAAATGTGCCCGGCGCCGCATTAGAGAATGAACCCTGACCAAACCACTGGATACCCTGAACGCTAACCGTCTTGGGGTAAGTGACCGGGCCGTTGCAGTCGGGACGATTCTCCGGACTGCCGGTTCCCGAGTTGCTCGCTCCGTAGAGAGAAAGCGGAAAACCAGTATGCCAGGAAACAATCGGGTTGACTGACCAGTTGCCAACGATGGCATTCGCGACTGCCGGCATGTCGTGTCCAAATTGTTTGCCCCGGCCAACCGGCAACTCATACACTGCATAAGCACTGATCACGTGCGTACTGTCCCAATAGCATCGCGCGTAATCACCGGCCGGGTTATAGAGGTTTTGCCAGTAGTTCCCGGAGGGTCCGGCCTGAGTGGTAGTGCCCCAGGTTCCGTAATAACCGTCGTCGTTGGTCATGCACTTCTCGTAGGTGTAGGAAACCTGGCCCTCGAGTCCGTGACTATAGCGCTTCTGCAGCACCACCTGCAGCGCGTTATAGTTCATGTTTCCCGCGGAAGCAGTGTTCTTCACATTGCCGAATCCGTTTGGTCCAAAGGTTGGCGACGTGGTGGTGACTCCGTCGATGACCGTTCCCGTCGGATTTTGACCGCCGATCAACGGATACGTCACCGTGCCATTCGGTTGCAGAAACCCTTGGGACAACCACTCGGGAACCATCAAGTGAGTCGTGCTCTGGCCAACGTAGCCAACCTGAAGAGTCGTATTGTTGGCAATTTCGCGCTGGACCGAGAGGTTCCACTGGTTCGCAACTGCCGGCTGGACCTTCCCACTCCAGGCCAGCATCGTGGCCCCGATAAAAGGATCGGCCGCCGGCGCTGCTATAGCAAATGCCGAATTGGTGCTATATCCCGCGCCGGTGGCCACGTTGTTTGCCTCAACCTGCGGGGCTGTGTATGGCGGATTCTGCGGAAGGCGTAGATTGGTCCCCGTGCCCTCGAGATAAGACGAGACGGAGTAGGCGCCACGAACCACGGTTTTGTTTGACCCACCGGGGCTCCAGGCGAAGCCGATGCGAGGCTGGAAGTCCGGCAATCCATAGGCGCTCTGGTAGAGTCCGCGGCTGAATCCATTGGTCCCCACAATCCCGGCGGGTACAGGTGTGTTCCCGATGAATTCCAGGGCGCCGGTGTTGATATTGACTCCGACCTGGCGATTGTTGGTTTCAATCCACGGAGTCCGGGCTTCATAGCGGAGGCCGATGTTCACGGTCAGAGTGCTCGTAACCCGCCAGTCGTCTTGAACAAAGCCAGCGAAGAGCCAGTCGCGCTGATGCCATTCTCCGGAGCTTGTGCCCCGACCTGCAACCTCCGGAAGACCAAGCGCCCAATCAGCAGACGGGTCGCCACCAGCGCCGTTCCCTGAATAGTTCCCACCGAGGCCGTTTCCGTAGAGTATGGAACCCAGCTCGCCGGCATTGCCGCTGTAGAAGACGTTGAGGTTGTAACGATTCATCTGGTAGCCCGTCTTGATGATGTGCCGGCCATGAGTGTAAATAAGCACATCATCAAATTGGGTCACAGTGGAGGAAAATTTTTCCGTAACGCTTGCGGAGCCCAGATTGGTCAGCGTCCCCGTGGAGGGATTAGTGATCGAGCCACCGGCAAAGCCAAACAGCGGAAGACCATCTATGCCGGCAGGATTGCCATTCGCGAGACCGATCGAGTTCCCCAAGGCTCCGACCGAACTGGCGAATGTAGTCAGCCCATGCGGCAGCTTCACGTAGTTCATTCCAAAGCGCGCTTCGTTGAGCAAGTTAGGCGAAAACGTATGGTTCCAGCTGAGCGCTCCACTCTGCAGATAAGCTTCGTTCACCATATTGCCTAACAAGGCGACGGAGTTGTTCAGAGGGTCATACTGATCCCCCTTGGAATACCGAAACGAGACGTGGTCCTTTTCGGTCGCGTTGTAATCAACTTTGAAGTCACCCTGATCCGAATTGTATTGTTGGTCGATGACGTTAACCGCTTGCCCAAAGCCACTGGGCAGCGTAGCCACGGATTTTGGATACAGCGAGTTTGTAACCAGGGCCGTGAATGCGGGGTTCAGCATATTCGCGGGAATAATGTTGCCGGCAAACTTTTGTCTTGCAGCGGGAGCCAGGATCGAACAGGGAGTGCTCGAGGTTCCGCCTGTCCCAGCCGCACACGGGTTGTATAGCTGGGTGCCCGGAAGCAGAGCGCTAAAGTTGCCTGCGATCTCGGCAGGAGTGAGGACGGTGACGGTGCTCGAGGTCGCTGGATGGTCCAAACGTCCACCCTGGTAATCAGCAAAAAAGAACAGCTTGTTCTTTATGATGGGGCCGCCGAACGTCCCACCGAACATATTCCAACGCAACTTCGGCGTGGGCAGGACACCGGTCGGAGTTCCGCGCGTCAATCCATTCTCCCACTTGTTGGCGTTGAAATAATCGTTGCGGAAGAACTCGAATACATCCCCGTGGTACCGGTTGGTACCTGACTTAATCGTGGCATTGACGATTCCTCCGTTGTAGTTGCCAAACTCCGCGGAAGCGTTCTGGGTAATGATATTGAACTCGCCGATCGCGTCGGGGGAGGGTGTGAAGCCAAGAAGATTATCGGACGCCTGGTTGTTATCGATGCCGTCCAGCAGGAAGTTGTTGGCCTGCTCGCGGTTTCCGTTGATATAAGGGCGGCCTGACTCCTCGGCGGTGTTGGATCCGAGATTCATCCCCGCGGGATCCACCGAGACAGACCCAGGAGAGAGCAGGGTCAACTGCACATAGTTGCGTGTCGCCAGTGGCAGATTGTCGGCCGTTCTGGAATCGATGACGTTGTTGACCTGGGCATTCTCCGTCTGCAGCACGGGGGCCGAACCGGTCACCTCCAGAGTTTCTGAGACTTTTCCAATCTTCATCTGGAAGGTGAGACGTGCAGTCTGATTGAGCACCAGCGTAAAGAGCTGATGAACGGCGGTGTCAAATCCTGGCGCGGTTGCCTTAACCTCGTAGGTACCTACCGGCAGATGGGTAAGGTTGAACGCGCCATCGTCGTTGGTCTGGGCGCTATAGATGGTGCCATGGTCGACGTCACGCGCGATAACTGCGGCAGACCTTACCGGCGCGCCGCTGGGATCAACCACCGTCCCTACAATTGCGGCGGTGACTTCCTGGCCCAACGCCGTTTGCAGCGCTCCAAAAAGTCCGATCAATAGCAACAGGGCAAGCCCAACTCTCAGCGACGTTTGCATCACCACACCTCCACAGAAGACATCTCGATTTAGACCTGAGGAATTAACAACACGTCCGCATCACGAAATAGGACTGGCCAATGCTATATAGTAGTTGGTACATCATCGTCAAGGAAAAAATGAAAAGATTGTTAATTTTTTCCGGCCGTCAATAGTGTTATTGGGCTATAGCACACGGGTCGGGCCAAGATCACAGCTTTCCGATCAAGACTTCGCCCTCTCCTGTGGAAAATGATGACCGCGAGGATACGCAAAATAGAATAGATTGCTCTAGAAAATCAATATCTGCGCTATTATTTGTCGCCAGACTCTTTACAAGTATCCTCGAGAAGATTAAGGTGGGAAGTCTTTACGCAGCAGGCGTCTGCTCTATAGCATGTGTGGATATGCTCTATAGCACAGACAAACCGCCAGTCAAGTTGATTTATCAATTGGCGAGAACGTTATTATTGATGGGCTAGCTCTATAGCAGAGGCGCACGAAGCATGGTTTAAAGGTTTCCGTTGAGTACAGCGCGGCGCAATGAAATTGATCGATTTTTCAGCCGAATGACTCCGAGGAGCATTCATGCCAAACAACCAAAACGGAACGCCCGCTTATAAAAAGATTCAGGCGACCATCCTGAAGCGTATTGAGAGCGGACATTTGAAGCCGGGCGACGCTGTCGAGTCCGAACGGGAACTGGCGAAAATCCATCGGGTCAGTCTCATGACTGCGCGCCACGCGTTGACCGTGCTGGAACGGGAGGGCATGGTGCAACGCCGCCGTGGAGCGGGGACATTCGTTGCGCCTCCCAAGATTCACTTCAACAAACTGATGGGTTTCACCGAGTTGATGGCCGGACGAAATCTCAGCGCTTGCTCGAGGGTTCTATCTTTCAGCGTGGTCGACACCGAACATTCCGTTGCAGCCCGTTTAGGTTTGGCCGACAACACCGCGTTGAGCAAGCTTACACGGCTGCGCCTCGGAGCGGATCAACCGTTTGCCCTGGAAACCTGCTACTGGCCGGCCGAGGAATTCAGCCGTCTCACTCGCGCTTCGCTCGCCCGAGGATCGCTGTTTTCTATTCTCGAGCGCGACTACAGTATTCAGTTGGCGTACGCGGATGAAGAAGCCGACGCTGCCGCAGCCGAGTCGATCACCGCGAATCTTCTGCAGGTTCCACGCGGACATCCGCTGCTTCGGATTCGCCAAGTGATTTATTCAACCCAGGGAAGAGCGACGTTGTACGTGTTAGGACTGTATCGGTCAGACCGGTACAACCTGTTAGTCCGTAGGTTTCGTTAGAAGTTATGATTTAGAGTCGTTGCTCTTAAGCGCTTGGTAAGCAGCTCCCCAGACTGGAGCATCCTCGTTCAATACAACCGAGATGGGAACACGCGCCAACGCAGGCGCGAACTGGCTCTTCCCACAGAAAGCACGCATAAAGGTGCCGTCGCTCAGCTTCGCCAGAATTTTTGGAGCGATCCCGCCCGCCACATAAACTCCGCCGAGAGCCAGGGTTCGCAATGCCATGTTTCCCGCCTCCGCACCGTATGCTTCTGTCCACAACGTAAGAGTCTCTACGCAAACCGGGCAAGACTGCGCCAATCCCTGCTGTGTAATCTCTCTTGCCTGATCTACTTCCCCGGCATCGAAGAATGGGTGGCGCAATGAGGGTCTCAGAAATTCATGGATTCTACGGAAGCCCCGGCCAGAAACAATCTCCTCGCATGACACGTAGGGCAACTGCTGGTTCAAATGGGTCAGCAACTCAATCTGGATTTGGGTTCGCGGTGCAAAGTCCGTTTGTCCGCCTTCCGACGGTGCGACTCGATACTGCTGGCCATCCCAGAAAAGAATGGCTTCGCCCAAACCGGTTCCCGCAGCAATTACTGCCTTGGTCGCGTTACGCTCTGGGATTCCTTGATTCAAGATCGCGAAGTCGTTTGATCCAAGCCGATCCAGGCTCAATGCGGTCGCAGCGAGATCATTGAGCAACACTACCTTGTCCAGATGTAGCTTCTCGGCCAGAGCCGATCCGTCCAGGACCCAAGGCATGTTCCCGGCCTGAAGCGACCCTTCGACAACGGCGCCAGCCAACCCGAACCCGGCCGCCTCAATTTTTTCCCCGCGTGCGCTTCCGTCCGCCCCCGCCGCCTGTTCCAGGAAATCTCCGACGAGATCTTCGAATCCGGAATAGTCTCGGGTCGCAAGCCGGCGCTGGAAGACGGAACGCAGACCTTGCCCTTTTCTTGCGAACAGCCCAAGGCTACATTTTGTGCCCCCGACATCGCCTGCCAAAATCATCGTCGTGCGATACGTCTCCTCACTTCGTTCATTCGCAGTAATGATGCCGAGTTCACAGGGAATCGTGCATCGCAACGGAACCAATGTTATCAGAGATGAAGAAGGCTACGGCTCGAGGGACTTTCCGCAACTGGGTTAGTGGATTTTTGGAGCGGAGTTGCTGACTGATCGGACGAGCAATGAACCAAATCAAAAAAAACGATCCGCGACACTCTACAGCCTTGACCGCAAGCTGTAGAGACGTAGCTTGCTACGTCTCGTCCCCGCCGAAACATCGGCAAGCTACGTTTCTACAAAGAGAAAGCCTGATGAACGCAACTACCGTCCACCGAAACTATAACCCAGCGAAACGCCATACCGAGTCACGTAGCCGGAGCTGAATTCGACGTTGTTGTGGATCAGGTACAGACGCGCCTCTGGCCGGACAAAAACATTGTGCCAGACGTAGGCGCGAATGCCTCCGCCGAAATCTCCCATGAAGTGATTGCTGCTGGTGTAATTCGTATAGCCCGCGAAGGAATTAAAGTTGGGGTTTCCGTAAAATCTCAAATCTTCGCCGCCGATGCCGCCCAGCAACTCAGCCGTGATCGATTTAGTAAGCTTCGGGGCCCAGATCGCGTTAATCGCCCAAAAGATTGGACGATAAGGAAAAACGCCTCCGTATTCAGCCTGACTCGCCCTCCACGCGAACTCTCCTTCGACTCCCAAACGGCGGGTTACAAGGAAATCGGCGCTGATGCTCGGGTACAAACCGCCTCTTTCGGAGGGGAAGAAGAACCCCTGCGAGCTCGTGGGTGCGCCCGAGGCTAGCGTGCCCATACCAAAAGCAACATCGAACTGCTGGGCGTGGGCCGCGCTTTGAAGAAGGCAAAACACAAAAATGACGGCAAAGAATGTCAGCTTTTTCAAGCTTTTCTCCTAAAGGATGGAAAGGAATTTGGATGTAAAGCGCAACCTCAGAGTTGGATTCGGAATCGGCACTCCAATCATCAGCCAGCCTGGCGACCCTGTAAAGCAAAGAAAGGTCAAGAATTGTAACGAATAAAGGTCGTCGTCTGCCTGTTGGAAACCCTAATCCATTGCGAAAGTTGCGCTGGCGCATGACATCCTCGTTATGATCGTGGTTACCTTGGTAACCAGGAACCGCTTGGTTCTTTCCCTAATTTGACATACTGTGGGTCCGAGCCTCCTTAATCTATTTCTATGACCCTGCTTGAGAAAATCCCTACAGTAGTAACGGTTGCCGTGCTGGTCGGCATTTTTCTGGCGCTGAAGCGGCACAGCCACTCCGCGCGTTTGCAACTGTGGATGGTGGCCTGGTTCTTGATTTTCACGCATTTCGTGGCGCAACTCCTGGAGCCCGCTACGGGCGACGTCAGTCCGTATCTTTTAGCGATCGACCTGGGTTCGCTACAGGCCGCCGCCGTCGCGTTTGTGGCCTCGGTTTCAGCCGTCGCAGAAGATAAGCGCAAACGGACATGGTTGCTCCTGGTAACTGGCATACCCTCCGTGGCCTATACGATTTTGGATAGCTATAATCTGCAGGCAAGATGGCCCTACGTTCTTTGCCTCCTAACATGTTTTGTGAGCGGAATCGTCTTTCTCTTCTGGGTACGAGAGTTCTCCGGATATGCCGTTTCGCTTGCGCTGGTAAGTGCAGCAGCGGCGGTTTGGGGTATCTGGGGCGCGGTGCATGGCTCCTTTGACGAAGGGTTGACCGTTCTTCTCGGGCTCGGCTTCGCATTGCCCGGGGTTTTCCTCTGCCGGAATTACTGGCGCGCTTCCCCTGGCATTCTGACCGCGGTGGGAGGGTTTTTCTGCTGGGGCGCCGTCTTTCCTGTGGGAATGTTGCTGGATCATTTCGCCCCTCACGCGAACATTCCGGCGGAGCTCTGGAATACTCCCAAGCTGTTTGTGGCATTCGGCATGATTCTGGCAATCGTCGAAGATAAGTCCGAGTCCATCGAAAGCATGCAGCGCAAGCAACGCGCGTTGAATGATCAACTGGAACGTTTCTCGACGATCACCTCGCAACTGCTCAGTGGCGCGACGGTGAACTTACTGTGCAACGAAATCGCCTCCGCCATCACTGAGGTTAGCAATTTCCGCGTCGCTGCGATCCATCTCGATAGTGGGGGCCACGGTTTGCGGGTGGCGGGCGCCAGCGGTTTGTCCCCCGCTCCGTTGGCTGAACTGGAAAAGAAAGCCCGCTGCTGGACCGCGGACGACATCAAAGATTTTTGTGTTCGCGGCCGCCAGATCGGGCAGAATTCGTTTCTACTTTCCGCGGCAGAGGCCGCGAAATACGATCCTCTCAAGAGTTCGCTTCGTTACGATCCAAATCCCCACTGGAATACGGGAGACGAACTTCTGATTCCTCTCTGTTCCGCGCGCGGCGGTTATCTCGGATGTATTGGTCTCGATGATCCGCGGGATGTGGAAGCGGTGACTGCCGCGGAGTTAGCGCGTATCGAGCTTCTGGCGGCTGATCTTTCGGTGGCGCTTGAGCTGAAATCGTTGCAGAGCCAGTTGATCCGCTCCGAAAAACTAGCCGCCCTGGGACAGTTAGTGGCCGGTGTTGCCCACGAACTCAATAATCCGCTTACGGCCGTGATGGGCTACGGCGATCTGCTCAGTGACGACGTGCCTACCGGCCCGGCCCGCGACAAACTGGATAAGCTGGTCAACGAGAGCCGCCGCATGAAGAAGATCGTAGAAAATCTGCTGCGGTTTTCGCGGCAAAGCACCATGGATCGTCAGTCGGTTGATTTGGCTCCGGTCGTCAAAGACGTGCTCACCTTGCGAGAGTATTACGCGCATACACGGGGACTGGAGATCCTCTCCGACATCCGGTCCAACCTTCCACGGGTAGCCGTGGATGAAGATCAGTTCAAACAGATTCTGCTGAACCTGATCAACAACTCGATCGACGCCGTCGAAAATATGGACGGACCGAAGCGGATTACGGTGCGCGCTTTTGCTCGGGGAAACCGGGCGATCGTCGAAGTAGAAGATACCGGTCCCGGGTTCAAAGATCTAAACCGTGCTCTCGATCCGTTTTATACGACCAAGCCCGTGGGCAAGGGCACGGGGCTGGGATTGAGTATTTGTTACGGCATCGTCAAAGAGCACGATGGCGAGATCAGACTCGCGAATCTGCAACCCCATGGCTCGCGCGTAACCGTCGAGTTGCCCCTCGGAGAATCAAAGGAGTTGAAAAACGCCGCCAAGGCTGCCGAGATGAGCTAACAACTAGCCTCTATAAGTTTCACCAACGCTCTTGTCATCCCTCCGGCCAGCACTCTTGTCATCCCGAGCAAAGCGAGGCATCTGGCTTTTGGCCTGCGACGGCGATACTGATCCCTCACTCGCTCGGGACGACAGTGCGCGGAGGATTAAAGATCGCGTCTCTCGCCATCAGATTTTCAACTATCCTCCCGACAACGTGAAATTCACAGTCACCTGGGTCTCCACTTCGACGGGCTCGTTGTTCAAATAATACGGACGATAGCGCCATTGCCGAACCGCATCCATGGCGGACTTCACCAACAAAGGGTGACCTCCGATAACCTGCACATTCTCAATCTTTCCGTCTCGCGAGATCACGGCGCGCAGCACGACGATTCCCTGCACCCGCGCCTGCCGCGCCAACGGCGGGTATTGGGGCTGAACGCGATAGATGAGGTTCCCTTCCATCATGCGGGAAACGCGAGGTGCATGAATCGAAGGCGCCGGTGGAGGCGGCGGAACAATAGCATTCAGTCCTCCGCCAATCGAGTCAAGCACGCCATTTCGAGCCAGTGAATTGCCTGTGCCACCTACCACACCGAGTCCTCCTACATCGACCGGCGGCGGGACACTGGTTTCGTCAACATGCAATATTTCTCGCGGGACGGATCGTGGTGCGATTACCTGACCATCTCGTGACAAGTTGCTGGTCATTTCGCGAGCGCTTCGCATAGGCTGCGGAGGAGGCGCCGGTGGCGGAGTTGGCGCTACCAGCGATGCGATCAATTGCAACTGCGGCAGGCCTTGCGTGTAGAGCAGCGGCAGCAGGAGCAGTGCGCCCACGGCGACGGACTGCACCGCAAAGGAAACCAGGGTTGTCAAACCGCGGCGAGAACGGTCAGTCCAAGGACTATCGAGCAGCGAATCAGCGAACATGGTGTCCTCCTCAGTTTTGTTGCTGCTTCTAAGGACACCGGCAGCCTGTCTTGAAGATGCCAGGCAACTACAATTCTGCAAAAAACAAAGGCCGCCTTGGGCGCGGCGCTGGGGAACTTTTGTGGGTCTAAGGTGTCTCGAGTTGGGGACTGGCGTGTTTCTTTCTGATCTTACTCAGGAGGGTGCCCTGCCCTTGTCTCTCCGGTTTTTGGAGAGACAAGGGCAGGGATTTTTATTCTCCGACGGCTGAAATGCCCCAGCCTTCGCAAAGAACGCGAAAGGCTGGGCCACCCGTCGGTGATATAGTGGGGGGCCAAACGGGGATGGAGTTTCTCGGATCCCCCTCCATCGGCGGCAATCGGTCGAAACCTAAGGTGGTTTGCAATGAGGTTGAGCACGCTTTTTCACCTGTCAGCGGTCGCTCTCGCCTTTCTCCTGTTGCCCGCAGCCGCGGCCGTCAACCAGTACACGGTCCTCCACAGCTTCAGCTATGGAGAACAGCACCAAATCGGCCCGCCCGTTGGCTCCCTAGTGCTGGACAAGAATGGCAACTTCTATGGTGCTGCTGGCGGCGGGGGAACCGGCTGTGATCCATTCGGCTGTGGCCTGGTCTTCGAACTGAAGATGCGGCGAGGTGGCGGCCGGGCGTTCGTAGTGCTCTACGAATTCGCCGGTGGAAGCGACGGGGCATACCCGTCAGGCAGCGTTATCTTCGACAGCGTGGGAAACCTTTACGGAACCCTGGACGGCAACGGAAGCGTGGACGTGGCTGGCGTGTTTGAATTACGCCCTCACTCACGCGGCTGGGACAATACCATCCTCTACAGCGACAATGCCGGGCCGGGCGTGGTCCTAGACAAGCTGGGGAACCTCTACGGGGAGATAGGTCCGGGCAACTACTTTCATATAGGCGCCATCGGTGAATTGTCGTTCGGTTCCGATGGCTGGAACTACACCGACCTGGCCAACTTCAACCCCACCGTCGGTTATTCACCTCCGGCTCCGCCCATTTGGGACGGCAGAGGCAATCTGTTTGGCACCACTACCGACGGTGGCATCAGTCAGGCTGCGTGCTGGACCTCATTCGGTTGCGGAGTCATTTTCGAGATGACACCCAACGGCGACGGCACCTGGACCTACCACGTCCTGCACCGATTCGCTTCTTATCCCACCGACGGCCAGACGCCATACGGCGGCTTGGTGATGGATGCATCCGGCAACTTCTACGGAACCACGGAGTTTGGCGGCCGCAAGACTAACGGGACGGTCTTCAAGCTCGCCTTCGCCAATGGCCACTGGAAAAAGACGGTCGTGTGGGATTTTCCCAACTGGCACGAGGGAGCGCAGCCAAACAGCACGCTGGTAATGGACAAGGCCGGCAATCTGTACGGCATCGGAGGCGGAGGCAACCAGGGGTGCGGCCCTTATACCTGCGGTGTCGTGTTCAAGTTGACACCGCAAAAAAATGGCGCGTGGAAATACAGCGCCGTACACAAATTCACCGGCCCAGACGGTAACTTTCCGATAGGCGTGATCGTGGATAGCAAAGGAAACCTCTTCGGCACCACCTCCGCCGGCGGCACCTATAACGCCGGCGTCGCATTCGAGATCACCCCGTAGTTTCCTCTTCCTTGGCCCACCCTTCATGACGGCCCTTCGCGAACGGTGGCCGTTGAGATTCCCAATTTGGGAACCAACTCCCCACCCCATCCACTTTCTTCTGGATTCGTTCCTTCATTTACGATAATATAGGCATCTACAGATTATCTATAAGATAATCAGCGTTCTTTGACAATTCGACGCCGGCGCAGCTCCCAGGCGTTCAAATAGCTGCACCGGACTAATCCGTGAAGAAAACGCGGAGAGTTTAGGCAGCCATCCAGGTAGAGATAACTCTCATGTTTTCTAGATTTTGCCTCTAACTACCTTAAGAACCATAGATCTAGGAGGCAAAAAAAATCCCGATCCTTTGTTTTCTAGATTTTGCGTCGAAATCAGCGTTTTTTTTGAGCAGAATCCTGCACCAGAATGTGTGCATTTCAGACAGAGATTCGGGACCACGGACTTCGTGGGGCTTCTGACCTTTTAGCGAACTTTGGAGAAGTTTAGTCGTCGTTTCGAACGAATATCCCCGCCCCAGACGATTTCGCGGACGGTTCCTCATGCTGCTTTTCCCAGTTCGCCTCGGTCAGCGCCGAGATCGCTTCGAGTTTCTTCTTCTTAAGGCCGGCGTTGATCGATGACAGTTCCCTGTCCGTCAGCTTGCGAAAGTCCGTGATCACATCCTCCAGTTCATGGCCAAGCGTCTCCGCGCGCGCGACCTGGTAATCCGTAGGCCGGCCCTCATAATTGTTTACGTCCCCGTAGAGCGCGCCGAGATGTTCGCGGATGCGCTCTTCGCCAGTAATTGCTCCGCCTTCTTTGGTAGCCACGATCTTTGAACGAAGATTCTCCAAGTCCGTGGAAAGTTGGCGGAGACGCGCACGAAGAGGATCCTTCTCGCTGAGTTTGGCAGAGCGCGCCATGGCGGCATCGCGCACTCCTTCGATGGCGCTCACCGCGTAGCTCATGTGACCGAGCATCTTGTCTAATTTCGTGACCAGCTCGAACTGCGCCTTGCGATCCTCAACCGTAAACTTGGCGCGGGGATCAAGCACGACTTTCAACGGTTCGGAATAGGTTTGATCCCCCTTGGTCATTTTGATGGTGTAGGTGCCGGGCAAAACTCGCGGGCCCTGAGCGGCCGCGAAAAGGGCGCTGGCGGCCGGAGGAACAACTGGAGGCCTCAGCCGCATCGACCACGTCGCCCGGTTGACCCCGCGATGCTTGCTGCCTGGGATCGTATCCACCAACTTGCCGTCCTGATCGAAAATCTCGATCTTCAAATCGCCGAAGATGTGACGACGCTTCTGGTAATAATCGATGAAGGCATCGGTAGGGCGGCTGGGACCGTTGAAACTCTCGTCGCCCTCGGGCCATCCTCCGTTAGCATTCAGGTATTGGATTGCGGGCGGACCCTCGATCAAGGTTGCATCTTTCGCCATCAACTCCGGCGTTAGAGCGCGCAGCGGAGAAATGTCGTCGATGATCCAAATGCCCCGTCCGTGGGTCGCGAGCACCAAGTCGGACTCGCGCGGATGCACCACGAGATCGCGCACCGCGACGGAAGGAAAGTTGGTCGCCTTGTACTGTGCCCAACGTTGTCCGCCATCCACCGAGATCCAAAGTCCAAATTCCGTTCCCACAAACAGCAGGTTCGGATCGACAGTGTCTTCCTTAATCACGTGCGCGTAGCCGAGGACGCCGTTGTCTTGCAAGTTGAGCGAGGTCCAAGTCTTTCCGTAATCTGTAGTTTTGTAGGCGTACGGTTTCATGTCGCCAAAGGTATGGCGATCGAACGTGGCGTAAGCGGTGGCTTCGTCAAAGCGGCTGGCCTCGATGGTCGAAACCCAGGAATTCTTGGCGAGTCCGGAAACGTTTCCCACCACGTTCGTCCACGTCTTGGCGCCATCCCGCGTGATCTGCAGATTGCCGTCGTCGGTTCCAACCCAGATCAGTTGACCATTCTTCGGCGATTCCGAAATGGAGTAAATCGAAGTGTGCATTTCTGCAGACGAATTATCGACGGTAACTCCGCCGGACTCTTCCTGCTTCTGTTTTTCGGGATCATTGGTGGTGAGGTCGGGCGAAATGCGCTCCCATGATTGCCCATGATCGCGAGAACGGAACAGAAACTGGGCCCCGACATAGATCGTCCCCTTTTCATTGGGACTCATATGAATGGGTGTATTCCAGTTGAAGCGCAACTTCTTTTCGTTGTAGTTGGGAAGCGGTTGAATGGGCCTGTTTTCCAGCGTATGCCGATTGACGCGGCCAATGGTTCCACCCTGGTATTCGGCGTAAATGTAATCGGGATCGGAAGTATCCTGAAAGACCCAGAAGCCATCGCCACCGTAGATGTTTTCCCAACGGGCATTGGTAACGCCACCGGGGTACGACGAGTCTCCGATCCAACTGCTGTTATCCTGCAAGCCCCCGTAAACGTGGTAGGGATTCGCGTTATCCACACTCACATGGTAGAACTGCGAAATCGGCAGGTTGAACTGATGCTTCCAGCGGGTGCCTCCATCTTCGCTGCGCCATAGCCCACCGTCATCGCCCGTGTACACAATATTTGGATTGTTGGGATCGATCCAGACATCATGAAAGTCGCCATGCGCCGCGCCGCCTACCGAACTAAAACTTTGTCCCCCATTTACGCTGAGCAGAAGCGGCCCATCCGGTTTGAAGACCTTGTTCTCATCCTTGGGATCCACGATGAGATTGGCAAAATAGAACGGGCGCCAGATCATGAACCGGCTGGCATCCAGACGATTCCACGTCTTACCACCGTCGTCAGAGTGAAACAGCGCGCTCTTTTTCGATTCGATCATGGCGTAAACAACCTGGGGCTTGGAGGGGGCGACTGCCAGCGCGATACGTCCCCAAGGTTTCGCAGGCAGGCCTTTGCTGTTCCCGTCGTTCAGTTCGGTCCAATGGTCGCCGCCGTCGGTCGACTGGTAGAGTCCGCTGCCCGGGCCGCCGGAACGGAATGTCCAACCCTGGCGCCGGAAGTCCCACATCGAGGCGAAGATAGTCTTGGGTTCACCCGGACTCATGGCGAGCATGCCACAGCCCGTAGAACCGTTGGCTCCGGCTAGAACTTTGTTCCAGGTCTTGCCCCCATCCGTTGTCTTGAAAACGCCGCGGTCGTCGTTGTCGTTCCAAACGTGGCCGGTGGCGCAGGCAAGCACGGTGTTGCTGTCTTTGGGGTCGACAAGAATTTTCGCGATATGCTCTGAGTCCTTCAACCCCACGTTGGTCCAGTTCTCGCCGCCATCGGTCGATTTGTAAATGCCATCGCCAATGGAGACGCTGTTCCTGGTCCATGCCTCACCAGAACCTACCCAAACGATCTTCGGATTCGAAGGATCAATGGCGACCGCTCCGATCGATTGAACGGATTGACGGTCGAACACCGGCTTGAAAGTAGTTCCGCCATTCACCGATTTCCAAACGCCTCCGCTGGCCGCTCCGATGAATACGGTGAGCCGGCCGTTTTCATTCACCGCGGCCACCGCTGCAATGCGTCCGCTCATAGTGGCCGAACCGATGTTGCGCGTGGGCAATCCAGAGATGGTGGCAGCGTCGAACTTAACCGCTTGCTGCGCGAAAACCACGACGGAAAGGAATAATCCAAGAGCGAAAAACCGCGAGAACGTTCTGAGCGGGTCACAAAAGATGGCGCGAAATGTCATCGGTAAAAGTCCTCTTCAGAATGCGAGTGCGTTGCTGGGTGCAGCGAATATCGTGCGTACAAACGCGTCCGACCTTGCCGGTCACTGCTTTTTCGGAGGCTCTTTCTTGAGGGACGCCGGTAAAGCAAACTCGGAGATATCCAAGGGCACGTTTACTTCGAACTTATCGATAGTCACGGTTTGCCATGAGGTAGGATCGTTCTTGGGTCCCGACCCGATATAAAACGGATACATCACCCCGGCGACGGGCTTATAGGAGCCGAAGTCAGAAGTGCTCTCCCGCACCGAGCCGCGAATAAATTCCTGAGTCTCTCGGCGAATTTCGAGGAAGGTGTCGGGGTCGAGATAGTAGTAGAGGATGTCGCCATTTTTCAGCGTGACCTTGAGGCGGAGGGCATCGTCCCCGTCGACGATGTCATGGCCCAGATATTCGACCACGTTCCCCTTTTCTTTGTAGTCCACGAGAGGTCCGTCGAAGTCAGAGTCAATCAACAGGTCCCGCATGTCGTCTTCACCCATCAGTTCGGGATCCTTGCGGCCGCCGAAAGGTTGGATTTGCCAGCCCGTAGTGCCGTCATAAGCTTGCACCGCGGTCATACCCTGGAGCGAAAATGTCTCGCGCACGAGGTTCGGCCGCATGTTCTCCTGGCCCGCCCTGGCAACGATACCGCCGCCAATCAGTTTGCCGGTCGTGCGCCGCGTCTTGGCGGCTTTGATCTTGTCCATCCCACCTTTGGCTTCGATATTCTTGTTAACCAGTTCCTCCGCGGATTGCGACAAAGCAGAGAGGTTGAAGCAGAAAACTGCGAGCAACAGGACTAGCCAGTAACGCATGCAACATGCTCCTATGTAGTGGAAAAACAAGATTCCGAGGAAAAGATACTTTACGCCGCTTTAGACGTACTTGCCAAGTACTTGGAAAGCAAACTTCGCCTAAAGAATCACGCCAAGAACAAAAGGCCGCTTTTTGCAGCGGCCTTTCGGGGTTGCGACTTAACAAGTTTACTTGGGAGGTGGAGTGGTCGTAGCCGGCTTGGTCCCACCCGCGGGCGCTGCAGGCCTGCTGGTCGCGCCGGCCGGTTTAGTGGTTACGGGCTTTGTCGGTGCGGGGACGCCGGATTGCGAGTTGTAAGCTTCGACAATCGCCTTGGTGATATCCACCGAGGGTCCAGCCCAGAGCACAGGTCCTTGCGGCCATGGATTGGAAGTATCCATGATCAAGCCGAATCCCTTATCGCCTGCGTACTTCACAATGATCGGGGCCATCTTCTGCAGGATGCGTTGGGCAATCTCATTCTGCTGGCTCTGAGCATCGTCGCGAGCATCCTGGACCGAACGCTCGAGCCTCTTCTGCTTTTCCTCGACCTGCTTGACCAGGGTGCCACGAGAGTCTTCATTGAGCTTGTCGCCTTGATTGCTCAGCTGTTTCTTCAGACTCTCCACTTCGTCGTTCATGCTTTTCAACTCGGTCTGTTTCGGCTCGAGCTTCTTGCTGAGGGCTTCGAAGTCACGCTGACCTTCGTTGCTGGCGAAGATTGCCTGTTCGATGTTGATGGTTCCTATTTTGCTTCCAGTGCCAGCAGCAACGGTGGTATCAGGCGTAGTGGCGGCGGCGCTGGGAGCTGCGGGCAACGCTGGGTCGGTGCTGGCACTTTGTGCCAGGGCGGCGACCGAGAAAACGAATATCGTGGCCAGAAGAAATCGCGCGAGCTTTCTTTTCATGAGTTGCTTGAACTCCTTGGAAATTGTTTCGGGAATCTCGACTAAGGTCTTTCACGGACTATGCTGGATCCCGCCCCGGAGCGCCGTGCGATCAAGCGGGGAAGGCAGACCCGAATACCCAGCGTCTCACGCTAACACCGTAAGCGTGATGACCACCCCTTACCATTCAATTTTCAGGGTGCTGTAGCTTCCATTATAGGAACACTGTTGCCAAGCGTCAAACCGCCAGCGACAAAGAAAGATGTCTCGGTCTCCCTTTCCTTAAATTCCTCACCCGCCGATCTGCCTAGAACGTTGTGGCCACCGTGAAACGAAATGTCTTGCGTGGCTCCCTGAGTTGGTACGGCGGAGAAAAAGAATTCCGGGCAAGCTGGAAGGTATAGTCGCCCGCCGCGCCTGGCGGGAACATCCCGCGGGTGATCGGAATCGGTGCATTCACCGTCGAATCCAGCCGTAGCGGGTTGTATGCCCAATAGACACGGAACGGCGCATTGACTACTGGCAAGAACACCTGCAACTCCAGGCCGGTAGACATTCTGGGCGTCCAATTGGTGCCTGCCACTGGGCTGAGGAACTGCGAGAACTTCTGCGTCGACCCTCCAATACAGTTCAGACCAACGTCCAGAGCGGGACAGCCAAAAACCGTAGTATTGATCAAATCGAATTGTCCGTTGTTGATCTTGAGCTGCGAATCTCTGAGGATGGGTTCAATTCCCATGTCGACGAATGGCGCCAGCGCCACCGGGCCGGCGATGGTGATGCGGTACTCCAGGTTGCCGACCACGCTCAAGTCGCCGCCTGGGAACACAATCTGGTCGAGCGGCACCGGTATTGTGTAAGCCCCCTGCAAAGGATTGGCGGGATTCTTGGGCACGATCGAACCATCGGGGTTACGCAACTGGATGGTGGTCGTGTTGGGCAGAAAAGCAACGGGTGAGATCGAGCGGATATCGAAGCCGCGCAAATCGTTTTCGCCGCCGTCGTAGAACCGCTGAAAGGGGGGAGGCACGAGGCCGCCGTAACCCGTCAGGAAAGAACCCTGAAGGCGGAAGCCAATGGTGTTCCGCTTCTTCTGGACCGGTGTCCAGTGCGTATATTGCACGACTGGACGAATGGTTCTGACCGTTCCGCCCAAGCCCGCAATTTCTGAGGCCACATAAAGGCTGCTGCCGGAGTGAGGAAATAGCGCCCGATCGACCGAGTTTTTCGAGAAGCTGGGAGTGATTTTGCTGGTGATAATCCCGTTGAGCGCGTTAGGACCGCTGATTCCGCTGAATGACAGGAAATTGAAGAGCGTCTGCGACGCGGTCGTGAGGGCTACGATCGAAGAGTCGTCGAGTGAATAGCTGATGCCCACGCGCTTGAACGATCGGTGCAATGGATAAGATAAGTTTATCGCGAAGCCCTTGCTTGACTGGGTGTAGTTCTGAAGATTCTGTTGCAAAGCCGACGGCAGGTTAATCGACTGGCCGCTGAGCAGCGCAGCTTGCCGCGCCTGATCGTAAGTGAACTTCGTGAAGTAAACGGTGAAACCTGCCTGTAGTGGGCGATCAAATAAATAAGGCTCGGTAAAGCTGAATGAAAGGTTACGTTGCAGATTGCCGATGTTTGCCTGCATGCTCAACGTCTCGCCCAGCCCAAGAAAGTTGTTGGTGCTGTAGTTAAGCCCGACGAATGTACCTGACAGCCCACTCACTCCGCCGCTCAAGCCGATGCTGTTCTTCCCTTTCTCGTGGACCTTGAGGGTAAGATCGACCGTACCCTCCTTTTCATTCAGGTGACGTTCCGTGACGTTGGGATCGTCGGGCTTCAAGTTATCGAAAAAGCCCAACTGATTCAGCCGCTGGATGCTGAGTTCCCAAAGCTGCTGGTTGTAAATCTGCCCTTCTTCCAGAACAATTTCGCGGCGTATCACCTTGTCGCGAGTCGTGGTATTGCCCTGAAACTCAATTCGCCGCACGTAAAACTGCTTGCCTTCGTCCACATCAATATCGAGGAAGACACGTTTTTTTTGCTCATCGAAAGTAGTGTTGGGAATCGAAGTGAAGTTGATGTATCCCAATTGCCCGTAGGCTTTTCCCAGGTTTTCCAACCCTTTCGCGATTTTGCTTCGGTCGAAGGTGTCGCCATCTTTCAGCGGAAACAGGTTGCGCAAAGCCTTGGTGTTGGTCACGGCCTTATTGTTTTTGAACGTGATTTCACCCAAGCTGTATTTGTCGCCTTCTTCGATAGGCATGGTAATGTCCACCTGCTTCCCGGGCCCGGCTTGTAGCAGCGGGATGTGAACTCCCTGATGTCCGCTGTCGTGGATGTTGGTCTTTGGCTCCTGAACCAGAACTTTGAAATACCCGCGGTTCTGGTACTCGGCGCGAACCCGTTCCGTGTCCTCCTCGAGTTTGGTGGCATCGTACGTCTTCGAGAAAATATTCTCGAGGAAAATAGAATGTGGCACGCCGATCGGCTTGAGGTTCTTCATCGCACTACGAAGGATGCGGCTTTTAACGTGCTTGTTCCCTTCGAAAATAATCTTGCCCACCTTCACCTTCGGTCCTTCTTTGACTGCGAAAGTAAGGCTCACGGCGTTTGGCGGAATGGGGTGAATCTCGGTACGCACGGTGGAGAACTGTCTGCCATGCTCAGCCAGCAATTGCTTGATGGTGACCTCGGCCTTCTTCACTTTGGTGGGATCGTATTGGCTCTCGACCGACAGACCGACTTTGGCCTCCTTGAAACGGTCCAGCACATCGCTTTTAGAGACGGAGTTCAGCCCCACGTAATCGATTGTCCGGATCGTTGGGCGTTCTTTTACGATGATGTGCAGAATCCATCCCTTGGAAGTCTGCTCTCGCGTAAACGTAATATCTTCGAAATACCCGGTATTCCACAATGAGTGATAGTCCCGTTCAAGCGCAGCCTCGTCGTAAATATCTCCGGGGTGCGTAAAAATTCGAGCTTTGATGGTCTCCGCGGGAATGCGGCGATTGCCGCGAACGTCTACCCCTGCAATCACGTCCTGTTGTCCCGTTGCTGCCGAGCACAGCAAAAAAAAAGTCAGAACGAAGCTGAGGAGCAGATGTCTCCTGACAGCGCAAAACCTTGCGAATGAAGGAGATGTCCCCAGGTAAACAATCGGGGTTCGCCATGCGCGATCGTGCCTGCCCTGCCTTGTTGCAGGGCTATCCTGATGCGTGCGATGAATCGCCACTACCTCAGCCTATTGGAGTGTGGAAAACCGCAATTATACGGTAGAGCAGTGGACACCGTCCAAGCACTTGCCCTTAAATCTATTAGGATGCAGTTTGGAAAAGCTCTACTTCAACCAAGACGGAATAAAACGTGGCGGAGTTGCCTAGGTCGGTAAGTTTTTCCGAAGTAAGTACGTTAATGTTCCGACCTTGAGGATTGAGCTTTGCCCAATGAAGCTTTGCGCAGACCACGCCAGGCTGCACGGCGCCATCGACTCTGGCCCTCAGAAGTATATCTCCACGCCGATTGAAGGCGCGCACCCGGTCACCATCCGCGATTCCCCGCGCTCGGGCATCGGTAGAATTCATTTCGAGCAGGCCGGCTTCCTCCATCGCCTGGATCGCAGGCAAATTCGAGAACGACGAATTCAGAAAGTTGTCAGCCTTCCGCGCCAACAATTCCAGCGGGAAGGTCTTCGCTTGTTCAGTGTGCCGCGATTCGCCGGGCGGTTCGAAGTGTACGACCGGATCCAGACCTTGTGCCTTCAGAGATTCGCTGTAGAGTTCCGCCTTGCCGCTGGCAGTGAAAAAGTTGCCATGAGCGAAAGGCAGGAACGCTGCTTGCGTAGAGACACCCACACCTTGCTGTCCGGCGGAGCAAAGCTCCGCATCTCCGAAGTTCAATCGAATATGTCCTTCCCGCTCCAGTCGTCCCCGATCGATGCCTTGCAACCAGGGATGATCTGAATCCAGCGACGCGTCGATCATCTGGTCGACTGATTCGCGAAAACACTCGTCCTCGAAGCCCATCCGTTCGGCGAGGGAGCGGAACATCTCCACATTCGAACGGCATTCGCCCAAGGGTTCGATGGCCTGATCCGAGACCTGCAAAAAATAATGCCCGTAAGCGCTCTGGAGATCCTTGTGTTCAAAAAACGTGGTGGCAGGCAAAACCACGTCAGCATAGTCGGTGGTGTCCGTAAAGAACTGCTCGTGCACGACTGTAAACAAATCGCGACGCTGCAAACCTCGAACCACTTCATTGTGATTGGGACACGTCGCGGCCGGATTGGAACCATAAACGAATAGCGCCTGAATTGGCGGATCACCCAGCGTATTCAGCGCCTTGCCCAATTCCACCATGTTCACCGTGCGGGCGACCCGCCCCAGTGATTTGAGCATGAGGTCTTTCCGCTTCAACCCAGTGCCGATCGGAGAAAAGGCTCCACTGGTAGAAAGCTGTAGTCCGCCGCCTACTTCTTTCCACGATCCGGTAATGCAAGGCAGCATCGCGACGGCACGCGTGGCCATGCCACCACCCTCGGAACGTTGTACGCCGTAATTCAATCGGATGACTGCCGGATGCGTAGTAGCGTACTCCCGGGCAAGCTTCACAATGTCAGCTGCCGCGATTCCCGTACATTTCGCCACGCGGTCCGGAGCGTAGTCTCGCGCTTTGTCGCGAAGCTGTTCGAAGCCTATGGTGTAGCGCGCGACGTAATCCGCATCATAGAGTTTCTCGCTGATGATCACATTCATCATGCCGAGCGCCAGCGCAGCGTCAGTCCCAGGATTGATCGGCAGATACCAGTCCGCGCAAGCCGCGGTGCGGGTGCGGTAAGGATCGACCACCACCAGCTTCGCACCCTGGCGACGCGCCTCCTCGATGAAAGGCCAGAGGTGCACATTGTTGCCGTGGATGTTCGCCGCCCACGCAATGATGTAGCGCGAATGGCGAAACTGTTCCGGCTCCGTCCCCAGTTTCAACCCCAGCACCGATTCCAGTCCGGCCTCGCCAGCGGCAGAGCAGATGTTGCGGGCCAACTGAGATGCACCCAGCCGATGAAAGAATCGGCGGTCCATGGAAGCGCTATTCAACAGTCCTAGCGTGCCCCCGAATGAGAAGGGCAAGATGGCTTCGCTGCCGAATTCAGCAATGATTTTTTTGAACCGCGAAGCGATTTCCTCAAGAGCCTCGTCCCACGTGATGCGCTGCCATTCCCCTGTGGGGCGGGCGTCCTCACCCCTGGCTCGCAGCCCTTTCGGCCCCACCCGCCGCATGGGATATAAAACCCGATCTGGCGAATACACCCGATCCAGATACTTCGCGACTTTTGCGCACAGGAAGCCACGCGTCACGGGATGCGCAGGATCACCCTTGATCTTGGTCGCGCGCCCGTCTTCCACGGTAATCAGGACTCCGCACGCATCCGGGCAATCGTGCGGACAGGCAGCGTGGACTACATTCTTCATGACTTCCTGATTATAGAGTGCCTCACCTGGTCTCCACGAAAAATCAATCAACCACAAAGGACACGAAGTATCACAAAGGTGCGGGCTCCACACTGCTTTGTGTAATTTCGTGTCCTTTGTGGTTGATGGTGCTGGACCCCTAAAAAGAGAAAAGGGCGTCGCTCCTCGGAATGACAGTGAGTTTTCTGCTGGAGGTTATTTCAGACCAACGTACAGGTCGACCTGAGAGTCCTGCGGATTCTGGCTGCGCTGGTCATAAACCTCGAAGTCTGCTTTGTAGGCACGAGGGCCGCCCAATTGCTTGTTATCGTCCAGGCTATAGACTCGCTGCCAGGCCTGCGGCACGACTTTCGCAACTGGTCCCTTCTCGCTTGTCACCACAGCATATTTTCCGCCGGGGATCTTCTTGGCAACCATCCCCGCAGGAACATCGGATGCATCGCTAACTTTCATCCCAATAATGAAATCGTATTCGCCGTTGTGGTCGCTCGCGTAACCTGTGTAAACGGCATAAATCGTGGAGCCCACTTTGTTCGGAATCTTGTCCGCGATACCGTCCTTGAAAAACCTGTCCCATTGCTTGGGAATGGCGCCGCCGCCCGTCATTTCCTTGGCATTGCTGGTTCGAACTTGAATGCCAATGACCGAGAATTCTTTCTGTTCCACTACTTTTGGTTCCATTGCAGCTCCCACGGCGGCGGGTACAGTTGCAAGACAAATCAAAGCGGCGATCAAACTCAGGCGGAGACCGGCCGGACCGTAAAAATGTTCGCCGGCCCGAGTCATTTAATCTCCATCACTTCTTTTTCTTTCCCCTTGCTCATCTCTTCCATCTTCTTGATTTCGTCATCGGTGAGCTTCTGAATTTCATCCATGGCCCGCTTCTCATCGTCCTCGGTGATCTTCTTGTCTTTCATCGCCTTCTTGATGGCATCGTTGCCATCTCGCCGAATGTTGCGCACCGCGGTGCGATGCTCCTCGAGCACTTTGTGGAGGTGTTTCACCATATCCTTGCGGCGCTCTTCGGTGAGGGGAGGAACGGGCACGCGAACGATCTTGCCGTCGTTCATCGGGTTCAAGCCGATGTCCGCGGCACGAATGGCTTTCTCAATTGCCGGCAGCGAAGTCGGATCAAACGGCTGCACCGTGATGAGCTGCGGCTCCGGCGCGTGGACCTGCGCCAACTGATTCAACGGCATGTGCGAGCCGTAGTAGTCCACACTAACGGAATCCAGCATGTGCACCGACGCCCGTCCCGTACGGGTAGCGGCCATCGCCTTGCGGAAGTCTTCCACCGCCTTATCCATGCGGGTCTTGAGTTGAATGTAAGTGTCTTTCAGGCCAGGAATTGCGGCCATACCAGCTTGAGCCATGGTCAGCCCCCCAAGGGAATGAGTTACCAAAACTGTGAATTATAAATGCTTAGCCCAATGGCAATCGGTGAAAACGTGTGCAGATCTGTGCCCAGCCTTTACGCACTCACCAGCGAGCCGATCTTCTCACCGGTTACCACCTTGCGGATATTGCCCCGATCATTGAGATTAAAGATGATGATCGGCAGGTTGTTGTCTTTGCAGAGTGAAATGGCAGTCGAATCCATCACCTTCAAGCCTTTTTTCAGCACATCCATGTAGCTGATTTCGGTGAATTTCTTGGCGTCTTTCACCAGCACCGGATCCGCGTCGTAGATGCCATCAACTTTTGTCGCTTTCATGATGACATCGGCTTTGATTTCCATGGCGCGCAGCGAGGCGGCTGTATCGGTAGAAAAATATGGATTGCCCGTCCCCCCGGCAAAAATCACGACGCGACCTTTTTCCAGATGTCGGATTGCGCGGCGGCGTATAAAAGGCTCAGCGACCTGGTTCATTTCAATCGCGGACTGCACACGGGTGTAGACGCCTTGCTTTTCCAGCGCGTCCTGCAATGCCAGGGCATTGATCACGGTCGCCAGCATCCCCATATGATCCGCGGAAACCCGGTCCATCTCTTTGGCCTGCTCCGCCACGCCCCGGAAAAAATTCCCTCCGCCAACCACGATCGCAATCTCGATGCCGAGAGATCGCACATCCGCCAGTTCAGCAGCAATCTCGTGAATGCGGAAGGGATCAACCCCGAAGCCCTGCGTCGCAGCCAGGGCCTCGCCGGAAAGCTTGAGCAAGATGCGTTTAAATACGGGAGTTGTCATGATTTTGTAGCGCCGGAGTCCCGCCGGCTGTCGTGAGGGCATCCCGCCCGCACAAGGGCAAAAACACAAGGGCAAAAAAAAGAGGCGCCATAGGCGCCCCAGAATTATTCAGCCTTCTGTTCCGGCTTAGTGATGGCGATGGTCTCGCCGGCATCGCCTACCTTGAAGCGGGCGAAGCGCCGCACCGCGATGTTCTCGCCCAATTTGCCAATCTTGGCAGCGATGAGCTGCGCGATGCTGACCGTCTGATCCTTGATAAAGGGCTGCTCCAGCAGGCAGACCTCTTCGTAGAACTTGGCCATCTTGCCTTCGACCATTTTCTCCGCGATGTTCGCAGGCTTGCCGCTGGCAATTGCCTGAGCGCGGTAGATGTCCTTCTCGCGCTCGTAGGCTTCAGGAGTGACATCTTCCTTGCGAACAAACTTCGGATCACTGGCGGCGATGTGCATGGCAATATCGTGCACCAACTCCTTGAAATCCTCGGTGCGCGCCACAAAATCGCTCTCGCAATTAATTTCGACCAGCACGCCAATCTTGCCGCCGGCGTGGATATAGCTGGCCACCGAGCCTTCGCTGGTCACTCGCGTAGCCTTCTTTGCCGCCACGGAAACACCCTTCTTGCGGAGAACCACAACCGCCTGTTCCATGTCGCCCTTGGCTTCCGTCAGGGCCTGTTTGCAATCCATCATTGGGGCTCCGGTTTTTTCCCGGAGCTCTTTTACTTGCGTTGCTGAAATATTCATCGTAGATGTGCTCATAGCTATGAATTCCTTACGATATCGTAGAAACGTAGCTTGCTACGTTTTGCTTGCTCGCCGGAGACGCTGCAAGCAACGTCTCTACAGTTATTTTGTTTCTACAAACTTCGACCCGCGCCGGACGACCCGCGCGGGTCTGAATCCCTCAGGGGCTAAAGCCCGGAATCTAATCTGTGAAGCCTGATGCCTAAAGCCCGGACTAGTACGTCTGCGTCTCGACTTGCGGAATGTCCTCGGCGACCGCGTCCTTCGCGGCAGCCGGTTGCTTGCGCGTGCCAGCTCCGAGCACATCTTCCATGCTGATGTCTTCGCCTCCGGCATCTTCCGAGGCGCTCACATCGATTCCACCATCTGCCGCACGTGCGGCAGCAGCCATTTCGGCCTGCTGCGCCGCGCCCGCAGCCGCAGCCAGGTCGGCAACTTGCTTGTCGGTCATGAGCTGCGCGCCTTCGGCTATGGAATCCGCAATCTTTGAAGCGAACAGTCGGATCGCACGCAACGCATCGTCGTTGCCTGGAATCACGTAATCCACTTCGCTCGGATCGCAGTTCGTGTCGACGACCGCGACCACCGGAATGCCGAGTTTGCGCGCCTCGCGCACCGCGATTTGCTCTTTATTAGAGTCAATGATGAAGATCGCGTCCGGCAACCGGCTCATGTTTTTGATGCCCGCCAGATTGGCCTGCAGGTGCTTGCGCTCGCGCTCGAGCTTGATGACTTCTTTCTTGGGCAGCAACTCGTAACGGCCATCCGTGGCCATTTCGTCGAGTTCCTTCAGCCGTTTTACCGATTTTTGCACCGTAACCCAATTAGTGAGCAGGCCGCCCAACCAGCGCTGGTTCACATAGAACCCACCACAGCGTGTGGCCTCTTCGGCAATCGCGTCCTGGGCCTGGCGCTTGGTCCCGACGAAGAGAATAATCTTCCCTTCGCTGGCCAACTCCTGTACGAACTTCGACGCCTCTTTGAACATCTTCAGCGTCTTCTGTAGATCGATGATGTAAATCCCGTTGCGCTCTCCGAAGATGTATTCCTTCATCTTGGGATTCCAGCGCTTGGTCTGATGCCCGAAGTGAACACCTGCTTCGAGCAACTCCTTCATGGTAATGTTAGCCAATCAACCTCCTCATTTGGTCTGCATCCGGCGCTCACCCTGAGGCTGCCCCGGATTGCCATTCCCGTCCCCGCGCCGCGAGGCACAGGAAGAATTGAACACCAATAACAGAACTCTGTAGAAAGATAGCTTGCTAAGTTTCTTCCGCTTCGAACCAGACGCAGCAAGCTGCGTCTCTACAGATCTAACGCTTCGAATACTGGAACCGCTTCCTCGCGCCCTTCTGACCGTACTTCTTCCGTTCCTTGCCGCGCGAGTCGCGGGTGACCATGCCTTCGGCCTTGAGTTTCTTGCGCAACTCGATATTGAACAGCATGAGAGCGCGAGCGATGCCCAGTTTCACCGCGTCAGCCTGGCCATTCACGCCACCGCCAGAAACCCTGGCGACAACATTGAACGCGCTCGCAGTCTCGGTTGACAGCAAGGGCTGCTTCGCCGCCGAGCGCTGCGCCGGAGTCACGAAATATTCCTCAAACGTGCGACCATTAATCTTGAACTCGCCGCTGCCCGGACGTAGATAAACGCGTGCGATCGCCGACTTGCGCCGCCCCGTACCGTAATATTGCACTAGCTCTGCCATTCTTAGCCTTTAGCACCTGGCAGTTGGCATTTAGCCAAACCACCTTTGTGCAAACCTTTCAAATTTTGTACAGACGTAGCTTGCTACGCCTCAGAACAACTTACGCTCTTACTTCAAGTGCCTTCACCTGCGGCTTCTGCGCTTCGTGCGGATGCTTCTCGCCGCGATAAACGTTCAGCTTGCTGATCATCTGCCGTCCCAGTTTCGACTTGGGTAGCATGCGCAGAACCGCATCCTCGATGATCGCTTCGGGCTTGCGCGCGAACCGCTTGCGAAAATCCTCCGTACGCAATCCACCTGGATATCCGGTGTAATGCTGATAAACCTTCTGTTCCGACTTCATGCCGGTCGTCTTTACCTTCTCGGCGTTGATCACGATTACGTGATCCCCGGTATCGAGAAACGTCGTGTACTGCGGATTTTCCTTACCCATTAAAATGCGGGCGACTTGTGACGCGAGCCGTCCGAGCGTCTGCCCCGAAGCATCGACGACGTACCACTTGCGCACGATTTCCCCCGCTTTGGGGAAATAGGTTGACATGTAAACTCTCCCAGAAATATAAAAACGCAAAGAAGACCGCTGAGCACCCAGTGTGCGCCGAAGGCGCAGGGCTATCAGGCGGGCAACCGCAGGACTAGCAAAG
Organism: Terriglobales bacterium; assembly: GCA_035567135.1. Classification (GTDB taxonomy): domain Bacteria; phylum Acidobacteriota; class Terriglobia; order Terriglobales; family Acidobacteriaceae; genus JABDBE01. Next base: position 50,356 of record DATMQI010000195.1, on the reverse strand, counting down.
TCTTAAAGATAACGTATTGCGCAGGTTAATGTCAACGAAGGGTCCTAATGCTCGGTCTTGATTCTTGGTTCTATGAGGCGTCATTCCGAAGCCCCGCGCCTTCACCAGCGGGGCAAGGAATCTTGCGCTGACTACTTCAAACTGAACCACTGCCCGATCAAAGTTAGGACACTACCAATCATTCATAAGCCAGCGCGTCAATCGGATCCTTCTGCGCCGCCTTGTAAGCCGGATACAGCGCTCCAAGGATAGCTCCAACAATGGCGATGATCGCGGCACGCAGCATCCAGCCGCCGGTCACCACCACCGGCAACGTCGGCAACCGATGAACGATCCCCAGCCGAGCCGCCAAACTGAAGACGATCCCCACGACAATGCCGCCAATAGCCAGCAGCACAGTCTCCCGCAAAATCACATTCACGATATAAAGCTTCGACGCACCCATCGACTTCAAGATTCCAATCTCGCGCGTGCGCTCCATTACCGCCGTGTACATAGCCTGGAAGATAACAATGAATCCGATGATCACGGAAATGCCGATCACCAGGCGTATAAACGTCGACAAACCCGGGTAGTTGCTCGGGGTCATCATCGACAGGTAGTAAGCCATCGAAGTCGCGACATACTTCTCCATCCCCGGAACCTTCTTGATCTCCTCCACGATCGTGTCGGCATTCTTAGGATCGTCCGCCTTCAAATAAAAGATCGAGGCCTTGTCCTTCGCTCCAATCAAATCCTGCAGAACGCCGATCTGCAAAAACTTCCGCGCGCCCTTGCCTTGTTCCACAATGCCCGCCACGCGGAAGTTATTGTTAAGAACTTCAATGGTATCGCCGACGTTCACATGCTTCGACCGCGCATACAGATCGTCCACCAGCACATCGTTCGGACCTAAAAATGGGCCACCCTCGAGGTAGTGGAACGGCCCGGACAGGCGCTCGTAGCTTTTCAAGTCGATCCCCGCAATCACCTCCAACGCCCCGCTGGAGGAAACATGGGTCACAACGGGAGCCACCGCCACCACGTGCGGGAGCTTCGCCAGAACGCCCCCGACTCTAATCGACATCGGCGCCCCCGTCAGCCCCACGATGAAGGATGAGCCTGGCGGCATCACAATCACGTCCGCCCCAATTCCCTGCTGCCGTGCCCGGGAATCGTTCAGCATTCCCAGCGACAATCCCACAATCAGCAAGATCAGCGTCACTTCCAACGCAATCGCCACGATGCTGATCAGAGACCGAAGCGGCCGATAGACCAGGTTGGCAACGATCATTTTGTTCATCATAATGTGCACTTAGCAATTAGCATTTGGCACTTAGCCCTTCAGGAGTTCGCACAAGGCCGACGGGGCCAGATGCTAAGGCCAAGTGCTAATTGCTGATTTTACTTGTCGGCCGACGAATGCGCTTCTGGCTTGTCCAGGTGAACGACCTCCGCCCCCGGTGGCTGCTCCAGCACGAATTTGTCGTCCGGAAGCGACTGGTTCAGCTCTAGTTTCACGATATTCAAGGTAATGTCGTACTCCTCCTGCGGACGCGCAATCTCGATTTGCCAGGGGAATGCGATACCGTTTTCCTCTTTGTAGTTTCCATAAAGCGCGTTGGTACTGACATTGCCCGCGGCATCGTACATCAATTGGCGATGAGGCAGCAGGTCGATACGGCTAAAAATAATCTTCCGCGAAAGCACCCATCCATGCTCATCTTTGTGGATCACATCCACCACATAATCTGCCCGCGAAACCTTGCGGCTCTTCGCATCGGTCACTATTTCGGTATCATTCTCCAGCACTGCAATTTCATTCTGCGGATCGATCCGGCGCAGCAACAGCGCGTCGTAGATGTGTTGCGGGCGCAGACCTAACATGGGCTGCTCAGGATTGTGGAGTTCGACATCATTTCGTCCAATGACGAAGCGGTTCTTGGGAGGAATCCAGAGTTTGAACCACTGGCCATCGCTGACCATGTCGAAGGCCTTGTTACGCACGATCGGCATCAACCCGATCATCCGCAGCATGGCCGGCTTGCGTGCCAGCACGTAGCCCCGAATCTCCTGGTAATCGGTGACTTTGCCCTGCTTCACCCCACCTACCGTCGTATCAATATCAACCGTCGCCTGCATGGACTGAATCTTGGCATCCTGCGCATTGATGTAATCGATCAGCTCCTGCTGCGTCGCTGTTTTCAGCTGGACCGTGTTAATAGGCAGATCAATCTTACGCGAGCGAAATAAACAGCCGGTCAGTGGCAGAACCGCCAGTAACACGACCGCCGCGCGATAGCGAAAGAAAAAAGACATGCGAAAGCTTGGATTCCGTGCCAAAGAGATGAGTATACCCAAGCTGGGGATTCAGGGGGTTAGTTTGCAAATGTAGGCGCGGGCCGTCCACGCCAGTGCTGGCGGCAATTTGAAATTGATACTAATGCCGAGGCCGAACCCGCTAACGGAGAAGCACAGTACTGCCAGCCGCCATCTGGCGCAAACCACGATCGAACGTCACCAATGTCAAACCGGCTACGCCTGCAAAGGCAGCCAAGTAAGCATCCGGCCATTGCTGTGAGAAAGAGCGACCGCCTGAGGTCAGCTTGCGAAAAGCCGATTCTATCTGTTCAACGTCGGATTCAGGGTGAAACGAAACTCGCTCGTCCTGAAGAAACGAGTCGTAGATTTGCCACGCCTTGGCCTGAGTCCGTACGTCTTCCTGCATCACAGTCGGATGCGTGAGCAATCTCAGCAAACCAAGCTGGGTAAACCGGCAAAAATAGACCAGCCCCCCGTTGATCCGCGCAAACCAGGAACTCGCGGATGCATGGTGTTGATGTCCCTCGTACGCCAACGCGATCCACACATTCACATCAGGGAAGTAGGATTTCATGGATGGTCTTGTTGCTCAGCCTAAGCCAACCGGGCCGCTTTGATTTGATTAGAGGAAGCGTGACTCTCTCCTTAGGTCTTCTCCGCTCTTCGTCACTCAACTCGGCCTCCACGCCACGCAAAATCAACGCCTTCACCGAACAACCGCGCAAGGCGGCTCTCGCTTTGAGCTGGCGATAGGTTGGGTCAGGAATGTCTACGGTAGTTCTCATGATTTGGGCAGTATACCATATTTATGGCTGCACCGTTTGCAGCCCGCTTTGTAGCGCGAACACCCGGCCAATTCCGATATTGTCATTCCGAGCAACGCTGAGTAATCTCGGTTCTTCTCGCGGCTGGCGAAAAAAAATCGCTGGCACAGCTACTTCCCAGCCATCACCTTGCGGTACGCCGCCACGTTCTTGTTGTGCTCTTCCAGACTATGCGCGAAGCGGTGATGACCGTTCCCATTGCTGACGAAATAAAAGTAGTCGGTGTCCGCCGGATGCATTGCCGCTTCGAGCGAAATTTTGCCTGGATTGCCGATGGGACCGGGCGGGAGTCCTGGGTGGGTGTAGGTATTGTAAGCAGATTTGAACTGCATATCAGCGTGGTGGAGCGCACCGCCATAGCTTCCCTGCAAAAGTTCGGCATAGATCACGCTGGGGTCCGCCTGCAGAGCCTCATGCTGCGCCATGCGGTTGCAATAGACGCTCGCCACCAGCGGTCGCTCTTCGGGCGCCGCCGTTTCCTTCTCGATGATAGACGCCAGGGCAACGGTCCGCTGCAAGTCGATTTTCTGCGCGCCAGTGTTCTGTACACCGTTCGGCACATCCGTCGCCAAACCGATTTCGCGCGCGACCTGGCGGAACTGTTTCACCATCGCCGCCGCCATGTCTTGCATGGTTTGCATGCGCGTGAACTCGTATGTATTCGGAAAAAGATACCCCTCCAGGGTCTTGGCATCCGGGGCCAGATCGGCGATGAGGGCGGTGTCGGAAGTCGCGACTTTGAGGAATTCCTCGCTCGAGCCCAAGCCGGCGTTCTGTATGGCCTGCGCAATATCGAACATGTTGAAGCCTTCGGGAATTACGACCGTGTGGAAGTAAACGTCGCCATGCGCGAGCCGCCGGTGGACATCGAGTGCGGTCTCGCTCTTCTCGAACAAATATTCTCCAGCCTTCAAGGAACGCTTATGACGAAGATAGTGCCACACGACAAAAGCATCCGCACTGCGAATCACCCCTGCAGATTTCAATTCGCTCGCAATCCGCCGAGTGGAGTATCCCGGATGCAAAAGCACAAACGTCTGCCGCGCTGGAGTCACCGGATTAAGCAGAGCCCAAGCCAACCATCCCCCGCAAGCGAAGACGGCAATCAAAAGAAGTATGAAGAAGGTGCGCACCGTACAGATAGTTTAGATGAGCGCTCGTCCTCGGTCGTTGGCCATTGGTCGTTGGCCGCTAGTAGTCGTTAGTCTTTAGTCGTTGGCCGTTGGTCTCGCCTACTTGGACCTCGGCGCAATTAAGCCTGTGTGACCTTTATATGAGTTTGCCATTAAATCTGTACTACGGAGGCCCCTCGAAAGCGAAACCCAGGCTTTCATCGCATGCGATTTGGCATATATCGAGAAAGCCCAAGCGAAGCACCTCCTTAGCCAGATCGAGAACCTAGCGAAAGCGCTTAAACGCGCTCATAAATTCATTAAAGAAATCGATAGCCGCGTGAGGCTTCTAAGACAAGGGGTTTTGACCAAAGACGACTAACGACTGATTCTCGCATCCATCCAGCTTTGCAGGATCAAAACCGCCGCCATTTGATCGACGACCTGTCCCCGCCGCTTGATGGACATTTCCGTTTCGCGCAGCAGCCGGTTTGCCTGGGCCGAACTTAGACGTTCGTCCCAGAGATGCACCGGCACCGGGAATCGCTGGCGCACTTCTTCGGCGAACCGTTTTATCTTCTCTGCCTGAATACCTTCGGCTCCGCTCATGCGCAGCGGGTATCCCACCACGATTTCGGTGACTTCGTAATCGTGGATCACCTTTCCCAACTGGTCGAAGTCAAGTCGTTTGTTTTTCCTCTGGATGGTTTCGAGCCCCTGTGCGGTGATGCCAAGCAAATCGGAAATAGCCACCCCAATCCTCTTCGAGCCCACATCCAGACCTAGAACTCGACCCAGACTCCGCGGGCGCCGCGAGTTGGCTGACTGGGTTGGTACCGAGGTCACCTCAGAATTATAAGTCCCAGCGAAAAAGCCAAAAAAAGGATTACGATGCTGGAATGGCGACCAGTGAAGCCACGCCGCAGACGACATCGGCCCCGGTTGTAGCGGTACCGCCTGTTCCATCGCAACGGCGTCATTGGGGGATGAACGTCGTTGGCATCGCCGGCATTCTCGCACTCTGTTATTTCGGTGAATCGGTACTCGTGGTAATGCTGGTTTCAGTGCTCCTCGCATTTATCCTGGCGCCCATCGTCGACCTTCTGAGCTATCTCCTTCTACCTCGGAGCTTGGCAGCCGCGATTGCGATTCTCCTGCTTATTGCCGCGCTATGCGGAATCGCCTACTTTTCTTACAATCAGGCGACGACGCTGGTTCACGACCTGCCGAAATACACCAGCAAGGTTCGTGAGGAGGCTCTGCGCTTCCGCAGAAGCGCCGAACGCTTCGAAGTTTTGCCTCCCGAGCACGAGAAAGGCGTCTTGAGCATCCGGCCTGCGACCGACTGGACCGACATCCTGACCCGCGGCTTCGGTTCGGCCAGCACCGCCGTGCTCGCGGTGTCCTTCGTTCCCTTCCTGGTATTTTTCATGCTGACGTGGCAACAGCACGTTCGCTCAGCCACAGTCATGCTCTTCCCCATGGAGAACCGCCACACGGCCTATGTCACCCTGGGTCAGATTTCAGCCATGGTTCGCAGCTTCATGGTCGGAAACGTCCTGATCGGCCTGTTTGTGGGCGCAATAAGCACGATCGTCTTCTGGCTGATTCATCTGCCATTCTTCTATTTCGCCGGATTCATCAGCGGATTCCTAAGCCTGATTCCGTATATGGGAGTCCTGCTAGCCCTCGTACCCCCGATTTTTGTTGGCTTAGGTCATACCGGTTCGCAGGAAATTCTGATCATCGTCGTCACCGTGCTCGGATTGCACTTGATCGCCCTCAACCTGCTCTACCCGCGGTTCCTGGGCAAACGCTTGCAGCTTAACCCTTTAGCGGTGACCATGGCGCTCCTAGTCTGGGGCGCGCTGTGGGGAGCGATGGGCCTGCTGCTGGCGATTCCAATTACCGCCGCCTTGAGGATCATCTTCGCCCACGTGGGATCCTTGAAACCTTACGGGGCATGGCTCGGAGAATAGACGCAGTACCATCGGGCACGGCTGGATCTTCCTTCAGCCTAAAAGGGTTGCAAGGATTTTCATTTCACAACAATCCAAATTGCCTTTCTTTCCCACTTCGGGTAAAATCACTTTGTGTTGTTCCTCCGGTTCCCTCCTGGTTTTGTGGGTGCTTTCTCATGTTGAACGGCAACGGAACTTTCCACATTGGCGACAAGGTCGTCTACCCTAATCACGGCGTCGGAGTGATTGAACAGATCAGCAGCCGCACCATTGGTGAGACTGTGGAAAACTTCTACCTCCTGAAAATCAAATCCAGCAGCCTCAAAGTCATGGTCCCTTTCCACAACGTGGGAACTGTCGGCCTGCGCCGCGTGGTGAAGAACGGTGAGATCCAGAAGATCGTGGATTTTCTTGAAGATGGCGAATGTGACAACAACGCCGACTGGAAATACCGCTTCAAGGAAAACTCCGAGCGCATGCGTACTGGCTCATTATTAGAAGTGGCCAATGTGCTGAAGGCTCTGCTGGTGCTGAACCAATCCAAGTCGCTCTCGTTTCGTGAAAAGAAGATGCTGGAGCGCGCCCGCTACCTGTTGGTCAGCGAGCTAGCCATGGCAAAGAACTGCGAAGAGCCACACATCGAGGAGTTGCTGACGAAAGCCTTGTCGAAGTCAAACCTGCGATTCCCCGAAGCCTCAGAATTTCAAGCATAAGCCTTTTTCAAAGCATGATCCGATTCCCATTCTGGCAAAACTCCGCCGACCAATCGAGGCGGCGGCAGGCAGCCAGTAGGTTTATAATCCGGTGAAGCATGACCGACCAAATCAAGCGCAAACTGCAAGATGAAATGAATCAGCTCGAACACGAACTGGTTCACGATCTCCCCAAAGAGATCAAGAAAGCCGCCGCCCTCGGGGACCTCAGCGAAAACGCCGAATACCACATGGCCAAGCAGCGGCAGGAATTCGTCAAGGCGCGCCTGCGCCAACTGGGCAAACGCATCGCCGACCTGTCTCTCATCAACATGGACAACATCCCAAGAGACAAAGTGGGCCTGGGATCGACCGTCCGCATCCACGACAACGACAAGAATGAAGAAATCGAATACAAGCTGGTAACCAGCGAAGAGTCCGATTTCCCGTCGGGAAAGATTTCCACCAGCTCCCCGATCGGCCGCGCCCTGCTCAACAAAAAAGTAGGCGACACCGCCATCGTGGTAACTCCGAACGGCAAGCGCGAAATGGAAATCCTGAAGCTAAGCACGATTCACGACGAAGCCGCAGCCGGATAATCGGGAAGAGAATCGAACGACGATGCTCGGCACAGTAAGATGATCGGACTAAGATGATCGGACCACAAGCATGAGTTCGACCACGACCACTCCAAACAAAACTTTGGCCAAGCCAAGAACCTGGACCAGCGCCTTCGGCCGAGCCTGCGGTGTCCTGCTGGACGCCATCGTCAACCGCCTGGCGTTAGCTCGCGTCAACCCAAACGTGCTGACATTCATGGGCCTGGTTGTCAACATCATCGCCGCCTTCCTCTTCGGATACGCCCATGCTGAAAACCAAGTTCGCATGTTTCGTTACGCCGGCCTAGTCATCATCGGTTCCGGCTTCTTCGATCTGGTCGACGGCGCCGTAGCCCGCGCCAGCAACCGCGTAACCCGCTTCGGCGGCTTCTTCGACTCGGTCGTCGACCGCTACAGCGACGCCTCCCAATTCCTGGGATTGCTGGTCTTCTACGCCCGCGGCGACCGCTTCTTCTATGTCATCCTCACCGCCATCGTGATGATCAGCGCGATCATGGTCAGCTACACCCGCGCCCGCGCCGAATCCCTGATCGGCTCCTGCCGCGTAGGTTTCATGGAGCGTCCCGAGCGCCTGGTGCTCGTAATCATCGGAGCCCTCTTCAACCGCATGGCCCCAGTCCTCTGGATCATCGCCGTCCTCTCGACAATCACAGTAATCCACCGAATCCGCTACACCTGGACCCGCACCGAACTGGTAGACAGAGCAGCAGCCAATCCCGGCCAGGCCGCATAAACGCCAGACCAGAACTCATCCAACCCCGCCACCACCTGTCATCCTGGAGGCAGCGGAGTCCCTGGCAAAGCCAAGGACTCCCAACGAAGCATCCGTGCACTCCGCCCGGCAAATGCACAGATCCTTCGACCCACAAAATACGTGGGCCTTTCAGGATGACAAATGTGGGGAGGGCAAACAAGAACCGCCGCGAACTATAGAACCGTGCGCCGACGGTAGTCGCGAAGCAACTCCCAAGCCTCTCGATAAACCATCCACTCACTGGTCAAGCCCCCAGCATAAAGCATAATGGAGTGTCGTTGCATGAAGGCCTTTGGGTGGAGCAGCGCTTCAGCGCTGCATTAGAGGTATTAAACAAGATTCAGACGCCGCAAGCACGCTCATTTGCAGACCGCTCTCGAGCGCCGGGCAGATTGAACCCCATTTACTGGCCCGAAAAAGCCCGTCGCGCCTTGGAGTAGTCTCCGGTTAGGCTTCTCCAGTTGCTCGCCAATGTTCCCAAGGCCCAGAAAAGAGCAAACAAAGAAAACCACCCGCTCAAGGGAACCCCGCTGTGCCAGGCCCACAACGCAGCTAAGGTCGGAACAATGGCCGAGGATGTCACTCCCGCAGACCACATGAGAGCTCGGGCACCGGGCTTAGCTGCCTGCATCGAGAGTTTCTCGGTTTGCACGCCCAGGAATGGAAGATGCTCAAAAATCCAACGCAGCCCCGGCGGCCAGCCCTCGGAATTCCCCGTTCCCCCAACAGTGTAGAAGAGGAAACGAATGCCGAGAGCGCGCCCGACCAGCCAATGCGCAATCGCGTGCGAACAGAAGTAGAGAAGCACCCATGCCAGAAGCATCTCGCAGACGGCAGTCTTTCTCGAGTGCGCTGAGCCGGCCGCTTTCAACGCTAAACCCGCAGCCAGAATTCCGCCAATCTGCACAGCGTTGCCGGCTGGAATAGAAAGCCGCGCAAAAACCCTGCGTTTCGTTGCGACCGCAGAATTCACGGATTCTCCTCGCAGCCGAATTTCTCCCACGCGAATGATGAGGCCGTCAAAATTCTACGCGCGCGGTGAGCCAGCGAGGGAGCAGATTTTCCGATTGAACGCACATTTCGCCCGCCTAACCACTTTGGTCCCCCACGTTTTCCATTCTTGACGCCGCTCCCGTCCAAGAGTAGCGTTGCGCCAACGCACAGAATTCCATAGCTCGCACGGGGGGGACACTATGTTTTCCAGGCTGTTCTGGGCAGTGGTATTTGTGTGCCTCGCTTCCCACGCTTTTCTAGCACAGGATCCCACCAAGGTCGAGCCCAAGCACTACAAACTGGCCTTTGAAAATGATTGGGTGCAAGTCGTGAACGTCCACTACGGCCCGCACGAAAAATCGGGCATGCACGACCATCCCGGCGGAGTGGTCGTCGTCCTCACCACCGGACACCTGAGGTTCACCGATGAGGACGGCAAAACCAAAGAAGTCTATGCCAAACCCGGCGAGTCCCGCTGGTACCCCGCATTCAAACACAAAGTGGAGAACCTGGGCGACACCACCTACGACGCCGTCTACATTGGGATCAAGACCAAATCCGTAGTAGGCAAGACCGCCCCCGATGCGCAAACGGCAAACATCCTGGCAGCCTACGCCCTAGCCTCAGGCAAGCGATAACCCCGACGAACGCCCGGACTTGTGACTACCCGGCCGTGTGTATTTTTTCCTTTGCGGCTCTTCCCCTTCGAAGCCAACATTCCCCAAGTCCTAACAACCGCGAAGCGCGTAGGAATCCAGCCACGGTGCCAGAGCCGAAGGCCGCAAGGAATTCGATGGACACCATGACCGTGGGACATACTCCCGCTGCAGCCGCGGCACCTGAGAGCCTGGCACGGCAGTGTGTGCGTCAGAACTAAACTCTCCACCACGTGGGGAACAAAACTTATGAGTCTGCAGCCGCGAAGCGGCGTAAGAATGCAGCCCATGGCGCAAGCCATGGGTAAAGTGGGAACGTGACAAGCCCCAGCGGGGCGAAAGATGAGTTCTCACCCACACACGGCAGGCAGTGCCGGGAAAGCGCAAGTGAAACAAACAGAGTCCGCTTCAGCGGACGTCACGACTTTTGGGATCCACACCAGGCACCTCGCCGCAGGTTGCCTGCATCCTACAACTCGGGGCGGGCTTAGCCTTGCCTTCACGTACTCAAAGACATAGAATGTTATCCACGAGCGTGTGTGCGAGGAGTACCCCTTCTATGTTCCAGGTAGATTTGCGGCGCTGTCTGTCATCCTCTTTCTTATTGCTTTGCGTTGTTGGACTCAGTCTTTCCGCAATGGCCCAGCAGGATGCCAAGCCAGCTAACAGCGATCAGTCCACTCCCGCAGCCGACCCGCTAAAGCGTCCCCTCACCGAGAAACAAAAGAAAGAAAACGCCAAAGCGCTGAAGCAGGAACTCAGCAAGACTTACAAGAAGTGGCTCGACGAAGACGTCGTCTACATTATTTCCGACGAAGAACGAAAAGCCTTCAAACAACTCTCCAACGATGAAGAGCGCGACCAGTTCATCGAAGCCTTCTGGCAGCGCCGCGATCCCACTCCCGACACCGAAGAAAACGAATTCAAAGAAGAGCACTACCGCCGCATAGAGTACGCCAACGAACACTTCGCGGCCGGAATCCCGGGCTGGAAGGCCGACCGCGGCCGCATCTATATCATGTACGGGCCGGCGGACGAGGTTGAATCACATCCCAGCGGGGGGACTTACACGCGGCCTATGGAAGAAGGCGGGGGGGAGACCTCGACTTTTCCTTTTGAAGATTGGCGGTATCGCTATCTCGAGGGGATCGGGCAGGAAGTGATTATCGAGTTTGTGGACACTTGTATGTGCGGCGATTATCACATGACCATCGACCGGTCGGAGAAAGATGCGCTGCTTCATACGCCCAATGGGGGGGCCACTCTTTACGAGCAAATGGGAATGGCCTCGAAGGCACAGCGGTTTACCGGCGGACTCGAGAGTCTGGGGCCGGGACCGAACAGCGCGGCGCAGGCGAGCAAGCAGTTCGATCGCCTGGAACAGTTTGCCAAGCTGCAGGCGCCTCCTCCGGTAAAGTTCAAGGACCTGGAGGAAGTGGTCAGCCATAAGATCAGCATCAATCTGATGCCTTTCGATGTGCGCGCGGATTTCGTGAAAGTGACCGCCGAAACCGTGCTCGTTCCTTTCACGATCCAACTGAAAAATCGTGACATCACGTTTGTGAACAAAGACGGCGTGCAGCGTGGCGTGGTCAACATCTTCGGCCGGGTTACGACTCTGACCGGGCACATTGCGCAAACCTTTGAAGATACAGTGCAGGCCGATATTCCGGCAGAATTGCTGGCCAGAGCAGCGGAAAATTCGCAGGTCTACTGGAAGGCGATTCCGTTGCGGCCCGGGCGCTACCGTGTGGACATCGTGGTTAAGGACGTCAACGGTGACCGGGTCGGAACCTGGAGCAAAGGCGTTCAAGTACCAGATTTCGCGGATGACAAACTGGAAGCTTCTTCGCTGATCGTAGCCGATCTCATGGAGCCAGTAGCGGCCAAGAACGTGGGTACGGGAATGTTTGTGATTGGCGCGACCAAAGTCCGCCCGCGAGTTCCGCCTGCCGACGGAAAGCCCATGACTTTCAAACGCAATCAGAAGATGAGTTTCTGGATGCAAGTTTACAACCTTGGTATGGACGACAAAACGCACAAGGCTTCGGCCACAGTTGAGTACAATGTGGTAAGTGCGACGACGAATAAAGCCGTAATTCATACTGTCGAATCAACGGACACGATGGGAAACATCGGCGACCAAGTGACCCTGCAGAAGACGCTCTCGGCCGCCAACCTTGATCCGGGCGTGTATCGCATTCAGATCAAGGTGAACGACAACATCTCCAAGCAGACGGTGGATCCTACGGTGACTTTCGCCGTAGAGTAAACCGAACGGCTTGGTTTCCCTTGAGGTGGTGGGTTGCTGAAACTTCGCAAGCTTGGGTTCTCGTTGCTGTTGCTGGGACTGGCGCTTCCTTCGTGGAGTACCGACCGGCCGGGAACGATTTCCGGGTACGTGCGCGGCGCCAGTGGCATCCCGCAAATGGGCGCCGTGGTGGAAGTGCTGGGCGCGGCGGCGCAAAGCCTGAGAGTATTTACCGACGAGAATGGCTTCTACTCCGCTGCCGGGCTGCTGCCGGGAGTTTACAACCTTAAAGTTTCCGCTCCTGCTTTCTTACCTGCCTTGCGGGAGCACGTAGGACTTCACGCCGGCGGCAACGCTGTGGTGAATGTGACCCTGAGCACGATTTTCGAGGCCATACAGATCGCCCCCACGCGCACTCCAGCCGAGAATGATGACTGGAAATGGGTGCTGCGTTCGGTATCCAATCGTCCCATTCTGCGGATGGTCGACGATCCTTCAGGCAGCCGTTCATCCCGATCTGTCTCGGGGGAGTTTGCGAAAGCTGATCGCGAACTGAAGGGAACGCTTTCGTTCCTCGCCGGGTCGCCTTCGGAAGGCTTTGGCAGCGCATCCGATATGAGCACTGGTTTCTCCATGGAGAAATCTATCTTCTCTTCCGACACCGTCGGGCTGCGGGGTAATGTGGGATACGGCAACAGCGCTCCCTCTTCGGTGGTGCGAGGGACTTTCCAGCACCAGATGGAGAACGGCTCAGCGCCGTCGTTCGCGGTGACCATGTGGAATCTGCCAGCGCCTGACCTTGCGCTGCACGGTCTACAATCGCTGGCCCTCACCACCTCGGACGATCTCACTTTAGGCGATGTTCTGGAACTGAAGTTTGGCAGTGAATTGCAGACCATCGAGTTCATGGGGAGGGTGACGACGTTTCGTCCCTTTGGGACAACCGACCTGCATCTCTCCCCGAACACAGTGATCGAGTATCGATACGCCACGTCAGAGCCGGGCAACCGGATGGATAAAGGCTTCGAGTCGGAGCCCGGGGATGTGAGCGAATCGATGCCTCACGTCACCATGACTGCCTACGCGACTACGGTGGAGCACGCCCATCACCAGGAGCTTTCGCTTTCGCATCGTATCGGCAAAAATAATATGCAGGTTGCGGCGTATACCGACCGCGTGTCGGACCCTGCGCTGATCGGAGTGGGCGAATTCAGTACCGAGAACGGGAATGTGCTGCCGGATCTGAGCTCGGGAACATTTACCTATCAGGGAAACGAATTCCACACCCAAGGCATGCGTCTGGTGCTGCAGCACCAATTCAGTTCGGAGTTGACGGGCACATTCGATTACGAATACGGCGGAGTGCTGGATTTAGCCAGGGGGAATGTAAGGCTGGATAATGTTTCCCAGTCGAGTGTGTCGCGGAAGCGGCAAAGCATCGCAGGCAAACTTACGGGCACGGTGCCCAAGTCGAATACTCACTGGATGGCATCCTACCGCTTTATCAACGGAGAAGCTCTGACTCCGATCGATATGTTCAACGCCTCGGCGGGTCGGGCTGATCCCTACTTAAATCTCTTTTTCCGGCAACCGATTCCCGGAACCGGATTTTTCCCCGGCCACATCGAAGCCATCGTCGACCTGCGCAATCTGCTGGCGCAGGGATATGTCCCAGTGCTGGGTCATGACGGGCATACGGTTTATCTGGTGCAATCCGCGAAAACCGTGAGCGGCGGCGTAGCGTTCACCTTCTAATCTCATCATTGACCGTTAGGTACCCCAGTGATTTCTCAATGAGTGTTAAATCCTGTGGCTGTTGAAAAACTCACACTCCCGAAATTCGCTTAAATTTCATCGCGCTAGGATGCCCTATAAACGACGCTCTCGATTTTGGTGGACATTTTCTATCCCTCCGCCGGGACCGTTTTTTCAAAAGAGGGGGTTTTTCAACAGCCACGCCTGTTTTCGTCATTCGTCGTGAAATTGTCCGTTCACTTCTGGTTAGGGACTCCTTCAACGGTGCCGTACCCGCGGTTGCTCCCACGTTCGATTGCGCGAGCAACCAAGCCGGCAAAGACATCTGAATACTGCGGAAAGCGGCGTTTCAAATAGTTCAGCAAGTCCTTGTTCCATCCATCCACCTGCGCGTCACTCTGCCACGGCGAAACTTCGTGAACGATAATGACGTAGATTTTCCCTCCGACCGCAATTGGGCCAACACTCATCACCTTGTACGTGGTTTCTCCATCTTTCCAGAAGAACGGGGGTTGGCCCGTTATCTCGGGAGGGCTAGTGAACTTCGACATATCATCCGAGATTGACTGCGTAATTCCTAACTGGAAATTAGGTCCACGATCTGCGGTTTGGGCAGCGGCGGCATACAACAGGGCGGCATTAAAACTGTGTTGCCGAGCTTCTTGTGCGCGTGCTAGCTCCCATAGCTGGAGAGAGTCCTTGTCGGCAAGGGTGGAGATATTCAAGCGGAAGCTCTGGACCTTCCATTCTCCCTGCTCAGGAACTAGCCATACGACAAACGCCAACTTGTTGTTGATAGTGTCAGCTGACAGCAGCACATGTGCCTGTTCAGGAATATTCTCAGCTGCGAGCGATTCCCAACCGTCAGGTTTCGACAAGTCGGTTGCACAAACCACTCGTCCGGGCGATTTACCCTTCAATTCGATTAGGTAAGTGTTTTGAAGGGTTACATTCTTTGGTTCGAACTGCCGAATGATTGCTGCGACCGCACCATCCAATTGCTGGCCGGTCGTTTCGGCCTGACCAGCTTTTGACATGAAATCGAATGCAGCCGAAGGGTTGGGGCCAAGCACCGTCTGGATGAAATTCATTGCTACAGCATCAATCGTCTTCTTCTTTGCCGTGTCTATATGCGCATCTTCGGCACACGAAACTGCGAATGGTACCTGCGGAAACGCCTGACGAGCGGACAGAAAAAGAAGTCCGAACCACGTTGCCGCCCTCAATAGCACCATGACGTATGCGAGTGTAGCCAGTTGCTGGGCTGATTGGAAGCCTGTTGTTGGCGAAGAATCCCCATAGCGCTCATTGACCAGAGGTCAAAACGTGTAATGGTCTCAACGGTTAGGCTTGCACCGCTTGTACGACCGCAGAGCACGCCGAAGGAGGCCGCCGACTACTTTCACGATTTTCGAGCTGGCAGATGGGGTGCAGCGATCGCGCTGAGAGATGCGGGAGCCAAAGATCGCACGATGAAGTGTGAAAACGTTGATCCGGCGCGACCGCACGCCGCAACACTACCCGAGAGTAGAAGCCAGTTGCCTAGTCAATCGGGTAAACACTATCGTGGTCCTCCGGAGATGTGGATGAAGGGCTTGGACACTTCCGAAAATTGCGCAAGCTGCTGGCTACATCGATACGAACAACAACCACGGAGATTTGTACCATTCCCTGAGGAATTTCCTTCGACGCATGCATAAGGGTTACAAAGACGAGACCGGGCGTGTTCGACGTTTGCCGTATGGTGTCAAAGAGGACGATTCGCCGTGCGACGAAGGCTGGTCGGAAAGTCCTTTCGGCCAGAACGATTGATCTGAAACAAACGGTTCGTGGGCGCAGCGCGCGGCGGCGTCTCTGTGAGTTCGTAGCGAAAGGTGAGCCGGTATTTCCAGATCGTCCTCGCCCTGCTAAAGGACACCCGGGTCGAAAGACGTTTGCGGGTTGTGCTGCGAAACGTGATTGACTAATGTTTCTCCGCCATTGGTCGTAGCTCGCGCCGATTCCTGCAAACATTCTTTTGCCGATGTTTATGATCGTCGGCAAGAGAAGACGCACGTCCTAGCCACAACATGGCGGGAAGAAGCTGACTCTCGTAAGTTCTTTCGCAAAGTTTCAATTCGGCGGGAGTGGTTATCGGCAGTGAGTACTGCCAATGTTAACAATAAACGCCACGATTCCTGGATTCATGCACTCCGCCGGCTAAGCAAGAATCATGAACCCGCGTGTCATCTTTCCTTCTCATGTAGTCCTTCGCGCCGTCCCACGGAGATCGGTACGATATTCATGCAGCCTTGGCGGCAGCCTGATAGCCCTTCGGCGGGCATTTGGCGTCGTAACTCACTTGCATTTGCCTAAGTTTAAGCACACCGTACAATACGGTAAGCGCCATGGCTAGAACCAGACTCGCTGCGAACCTCTTTTCCCAACCGTACGCGCCCTCACGGTTAGCAACATAACTGGCAACGATCAGGGTGAGAATGCCGAGGTTGATGGCCCAGTTCACCCGCGTCGGCACGATGTAGTCCAAGGTGCCGAAGCCTGCAAGTTGATACACCATGAATGGCAGGATCGCCACCATCGGGAGCAACTCGGAGGCACCCAAACTGATGTCGAGAGCGCCGGGCGCCACCGCGTGCAGCAACCTACTGTGCGCCAGTTGGTGGAACAACGCCGGAATCGCACACATTAAAGGCACCACGGCGAGCAACTCGAGCACCAGCGATCCGCTCCAGGTGCCGATCTTAGACGCTTGATCCGCGCCGTCCTTCGATGATTGCGTGCCGATGAACAGGCCACCGACGATGGCCGCCGCACTGGACAGCATCAGGAGTTCAACCGAGATGCCAAAGGCTTCCGGTTCGCCTGCCTTGAGTAGCAACATGGCCAAGAAGCCGGGGGTGTAGAACAAGACGCGCACCAGTTTCGCCCAAACCCGCGCGTCGCGTTCAGGCGGCAGGATTGGGAGGGCAAGTCCGTCAACTCCAATAGTCGGTCTAATTTTCGACATTTAGATGTCTCCAACTTGTACTTGCGTCTGCATACTTTGTGATGACGGAGCGTATCCAGCAAGAACCAAATTTCGAACCCGTGGCTAATACATCACGAGTGTCGATCACTGCCAACTGTCACTTGTTACAGCCGGGTTTGAACCGTCGAGCGCTTTCGGCAAGGGGAAAAGCCTCCTCCAGGGAGCTTGCATCGCGGCATAACGACTTGCGATACAAACATCCTTACTGGTTCTTGGCTGCTTCCGTACTACCTACACTGTTCCAGCCATCGCCTGGGTTGTACTCTGCCATGGCTACTGACCTCAGCCGTCTTTTCGCCAAGGTCTTTTTGGTATACGGTGCCGTCCTTGCTCACGATCAGCGTCATAATTCCCGAATTTTTGTATTCCGCCGGATAGGAAAGAATCGCGAATCCGCCTGTCATCTTTCCGGCCACAATGTAATCCTTCGCACCGCCTGCGGCCTTGCCTCCCTGTCTGGTCAGTATCTGGAAGTAGTAGCCGTTAAAAGGCTGTGGCTTGTCGCCGGCATTCCCGTAACTGTGAATCCCAACAGCAGAGCCAGCAAAACGAACAGTCCTTCGCGCAACCAGTGATGTGCTCGTGATGATGCCTATCTTCAATGCGAGTGGACAAGGCCAGCCGGTAGCCGAGTAGAGCTGATGTGACGAGTGCGCGGGAAACGCTCAGAAAAACGAGCCACCGCTTATCCAGGAGAAATCTCACATCCAAATCCAACTCCGTTTCTAAGCTACCTTGTGCTTCCCGCCACCGCTCGGCAGAGCCAATTCTTCTGTTGCATCCATCTTGTGTTTTTCGAACTCGGCGAGTAGTCCTTCGTCTGTCAGATCGAGAGGGTGGGAGTGCTCCCAGTCGTGGTGCACAATTTGCGCCAGACGTTGGAGGACGTCATCGTCCCCCACCTCGATGGCGAGCTCCCTGCGGGTATCGAAGCTACCTGGCGCCAGATTGATAGATCCGACGATTGCGCGGGCATGGTCGGCAAGAAGCATCTTGGCGTGAAGTTTGAGATGTTTCAATTTATGAATCTTGATGCCGACGTCCTCCATAGTGCGCATTCCACCCACGGATTCCACAAGTTTTGCTTCCTTGAGTTTGTGCGGAGGGCGGGCCATGACATGGATCTTCACTCCTCGGCGGGCCGCCCGAACCAGCCGTTCGATGATGACCGCGTCCTGGTAACGCTCATTCTGAAGAAAGATGGAATCCTTCGCGTCGTCGATGAACTGCGCGATGCGCTCCCGACCGTTACCGCAGCACCAGATCAAGTGTGAATGCTCGTCGCCCCGGAAAGGCTTTCGCTTCCAGTCTGCTTCGAAACATTCGATGATCTCTCCTACTTCGTGAGCATTCGAAGTGACTATAGCGTAGTCACGAGTTTCGGTCAGATTTTTCGTGTCCCAGTTCAGGGATTTTACGAAGGCGGTTGTGTCATCCACTACCATTGACTTCTCGTGCGTGACGTCATACTCGGGGTTGCTGTCGGTAACGTCGACGCCGCCAGCTTCCAGCTTCTTACGCGATTCCTTGTTTTCTGATTCGCCGTCGCGGCGGGCGGGATTCAACATGATCCGTACCTTTACTCCGCGCTGTCTGGCAGCAATGACGGCCTGCAAGAGTGATGGATCTGAGAAGATGAACATCTTCACGCGCAGCGACTTTTTCGCGCTGTCGATCGCATCAAGAATCGGCTTTGCGGAATCATCAGGCAGCACAATTAAAGAACGTGACATAAACCCTCCTTGAGACGTGACCGACCCTTTTAGGAACTTGGCGCCTGGTTGTCACGCGGCGCCAACAGCAGCAGCCGTCGATGCCGCCCCGAACTGTATTCGATAGAGTTCCTCATAATCGGCATCGCGAGCTATCAACTTCCGCTTGCGGCACTTGGCATCGGCGCGTTCGTTTTGGTTTTTATCGCCCTGTTCCATGGAGTGGATCTAACCTACTCGTGTACGGCAATACTCATTGTGGGACAACTGTTGCTTTTGACAGGTGCAGCGCCACCTTCATCGCGAGACGATGATTATGGAGGTTACGGTGGCGCTCTGGTAATGCCAGAAGAGAATGCTGAGTTCACAGAGGGCGCAACTGACGAGCCATCTCGGACATGTTAATTTTTTGATTTGCGTTCAGCCTAGAATAAAGGATCAAGGTCGCTAGCGATCGATGAGAGCGCACTTTTCAGACTGCTGCTGAGAAACTGATCTCCCCGAAGGACGGCCATGATGGCGGGCAAAAGCTCATCTCCGGCATCGGATTTGAGCAGATATCCTCCGCCTCCTGCGTCCAAGGCTGCCCTTACTACATCCGGGTCGCGCTGCTCAGATACGAACAATATTCTTGATCTTGGCGCGATTTGGTGTATCCGGTGGCCAGCCTCGATTCCATTTAGGCTTGGGAGTCCAATGTCTAAGAGAATCAAGTTGGGTTGTATTTTATTAGCTTCGCCAATCGCCTCTACCGCGTCAGCAACCTCGCAGACGATCTGCAAGTTGCATTCTTTCAGCAGCGTAGAAGAGATGAAACTTCGCCAAGGTTCAAAATCATCGACTACCATGACTGAAGTCCGGTTGACCAAGAGGGCCCCCTCACCTTCGGATTCGCAAGTTCTTCCGCGTGCCTACACACAAGGTCTTTCAGTACGGCAAAAAAACACAGTTGTTCCGACGCCCCAGGCTCTCTCCTAGGCAGGTATCTTTGCGCTCGAATGAGGAGGCCTGACTGGCGCCGCCGCTTCGATTTCGGTGCCCAGACCCAGGGCCGAAGAGAGCTTGATCTTTCCGCCCACAAGTCGGAGACGCTCGCGCATGCTAACCAGACCTAGACCATCGGAAACCTGCACCGGATCGAAGCCCCTTCCGCGATCTTTGATTCGGAGTCTGATTTCATCTCCCTCCGTAAGCAAAGACACCTCAACCTGAGCCGCCCCACTGTGCCGGACCACGTTGTAAAGTGCCTCCTGCAACACGCGGAACATGACTAGAGGAACTGGCTCGGGGAGTGGGCCCATGGAGCCTTTGTGCGTGAATTCCACTTTAATTCCCCGTTGTTGCGAAAACTCGCGGCAATAGCCCGCCAACGCGCGAGGCAGGCCGAGAATCAACTTGGAACTGTGCAATTGATGAGAAATCAGCCGGACGCTCTCTGAGGCCTGCTCTATTTCCTTCAAGATGTCGGAGAATTCTTCCGCTGCGGAGTTTCCTGTGGGGAGGCTCTGATACAAAATCTGCATTTTATTGCTGAGCAGGGCGATTCGTTGTGAAACGTCGTCGTGCAGATCGCGGGCGATGCGCCTGCGCTCCTCTTCCTGTGCTGTGATCAGTTTGCCCGCTAAGTCATGAATGACATCATTGCTCTGGCGCAGCAACTCTTCCTGCGCTAGCCGCAGATCCGTAATGTCTTGAAAGGTAACGACGCTCGCAACTATGGCTCCCGTTTCTTCCCGGACGGGCGCTGAGTTAGTGAACAACACGCGAAATGTACCATCCGGACGCAGGTACCTTAATTCTTCGCCCATCACAACTTCCCCGTGCAGAATCGAGCGGGCGAGAGGTTGTTCTTCTGTGCTGTATGCTCGCCCGTCCAGCCTGAAAATCCGGTATTGAGAGTATTCTTCAACACTGCGGAGCTCCCCAACAGGGCGTTGCAATATCTGCTTTGCCTGATTGTTGGCGAGCACTACTTCGCCGGAGGGGGCTTTGGCGATGACGACTCCTGCTGGCATCTGATTTAACACTGTTTCCAGCAGCGCACGTTGTGAATCGGCTTCCGCTCTCAGCTTCCGCTCACGCTCTGCCGCCTCATGCCTAATACGAGCTAATCCGATGTGCGACTGTACCCGCGCGAGCAGCTCGCGGGAATTGAACGGCTTTGCCAGATAATCGTCAGCGCTATGCTCCATACCCTCGACAATCTCATCTTTACCGGCGCGGGCGGAAACCATGATGACAGGAATTGCTTGAGTCTCCGGATCGGCTCGAAGTCTTCGTAGCAACCCAATTCCGTCCAGCCGGGGCATCATTACATCGGCTAGCACTAGAGCTGGTTTTCTGCGTTCTATAGCGGCCAGCGCTTGCTCACCGTCCTGTGCCGTTTCAACCGTATAGCGGTCACTGAGCAGCGCCTTCAAGTAATCGCGCATATCGGCGTTGTCGTCCGCTACTAAAACAACTGGTCGATCCTCCATAGGCGACGGGACAGGCGTTTTGAACTGGGAGGAAGTATCCATACTCTCGATACCTAGCAGCCAACGTTGCGCTTCCTCAGCGTACCCACCAATAGCGAGACCTTCAGGAGCCTGGTTACGATCCTCGCGAACCCGGTCTGAGGGCAGATGTTTCTTGCCGAAAGGAATTGACACAACAAAGGTAGTGCCTTTGTCCGGGACGCTTTCCGCTCGTATGGAACCGCCATGCAGCTTGACCAATTCCTGCACCAAGGCCAGGCCGATGCCGGTCCCTTCATGCGTGCGCCCTCGTACATCTTCGACGCGATGAAAGCGTTCAAAGATGCGCGGGACTTCCTCTGGTTGAATTCCGATTCCCGTGTCCTTCACCATCAATTGCGCGCAATTGTCCACGCAACTCAGCTCCACCGCGACTTCGCCTTGAAGTGTGTATTTGAATGCATTGGACAGAAGATTGAGAACGATCCTTTCCCACATTTCGGGGTCCACATAGACCGGCTCGGGCAGAGCGTGCGATTCGACCCGGAATGTCAGTTGTGCCTTTTCCATGATTGAGCTGAAGCTGCTCGCCAATTCTTTTGTGAAAGCCGCTAGATCGGTGGGCTGGTAGGTTGCGCGGACACGCCCCGCCTCTACTCCGGAGAAGTCCAAGAGGGCGTTGACGAGCCTCAACAGGCGCACACCGTTGCGACGGACGGCAGACAGTTCCGCGGACCTGGAATCCTCGGGGTCTGTTTTCGCCAGCATGTCATCCACGACACCTAGGATTAGAGTTAGAGGCGTTCGGAATTCGTGGCTGATATTGGTGAAGAATGCTGTCTTTGCATGATCAAGTTCCGCGATCGCACTGAGTCGAGCGCGCTCCTGTTCGCGAGCGCGAGTGGAAGCAATCGTCGCTCCAATTCGAGCTGCGACTAAATCGAAGAAGTTGCGATAAGCGGTGTCAAGCCTACGGTGATCGCTCACGCCCACAACCAGAAAGCCAACCAGGTTTTCAAGATCGGACTCCAGGATGGGGAGAATGATCCCAGATTTTGGCAACTGCTCCACGACTTCGGTATCGAAGAAGCAAGCGAGATTATCTAGCTGAGTGACTTCGCGCTGCCGGATGACCTCATCCAGCGCGAATCGTTCACGCGGACGGGCACCGGTGCCAGTGGACGCACACAGGCTGACGGAGCCTGCTGCATCCAGCAGGTACAGCATCGCGCATGGAATGTCTGCCGGATTTTGACCCAGGATCTCGATCGCAGTGGCGCAGGCTTGTTCTGTGGTCTGCACACCAGCGACTTCTGCTGCCATTTCTGTTAATGTTCGCAGCCGTCGCTCGGCCAAAACTCTTGGGGTGGTTTCCGTTGTTACCAGCAGCACACCACCTATCTCTCCATCGTCGTCCGGCATGGGGCTATACGACCACGTGAAAAATGCTTCTTCCACCAATCCATAACGATCGATCATCAGAGGTTGATCGACCGACCAGGTCGCTTCGCCACTTTTGAGTACCGCATGCAACATCGGTCCAACCGTCTCCCACATGTCCACGAGAACTTCGCGTGCAGGTTTCCCGAGTGCATAGGGATGCAAGGAGCCGATTACTTCACGCTCTGCGTCGTTGTAAAGGAAAACCAGTTCCGACCCCCAAAACATCGCGAGCTGAAAACGCGAGCGCAGGCAGATGTTCAGAGCGGTCTTCAGACTTTGCGGCCATTGCGCTGAAGGACCGAGAGGAGATCGTGACCAGTCGATTGACGCAATCAGTCGGGTCATCTCGCCGAAGACAATGGGGTGCACTCCATCGCTGCCAATGTACGGAGAATCAGCCGGGTTATGCTGCGACTGCGCCACTCCTAGATTCCTTTGATAAGCCAGACCGGGAAATCTGGATGTAAAGTCATCAGAGTGCGAAGTCATCCTGTTTTTTTTCTCAAAGTATGAGCTTCAACGCGAACTGGATCTGCCGCGCACTAGTGACGGTACTGAAAATACGACCAGAATTGCCTGCAAGGATACCGCAACCAAGGGAGTTGGTTGTCGGATTACAACCACTCGCCCTTCCGAGGAAGATTGCGTCCCCGTTACCACCGGTGCCATTAGGACCCTGAGTATTGTCGGGAACATCGAAGTTGGGGTGGTTGAAGATGTTAAAGAATTCCGACCGAAATTCCAGGCTCACGCGTTCACTCAGTTGCATGTGCTTGATCAGAGAAAAGTCGAACTCCTTGAGAGACGGACCGCAGAGGCTATTCCTGCCAGCATCGCCAAAGATATTGCCTGCAGTATCCGGTGTGTTAGGCAATGTAAAGATAGTCGGATCGAACCACTGGTTGACGTTGCCGGTCACAGAATTGCAGGGATTCGCTCCAGATTTGAGATCCGGGCGATCTGCCGGGAACGAAGATGCTGTTCGTGAATTATTGAAACCGAGAACGGGGGTAAAGGGGACGCCGGACAACAGTTGACCGATGATGCCCACGCGCCACCCCCCTACTAACTTCCCGGTGGCGCCCCGCTCACCGCGACCCCAGCGCTGTCCAGGTCCGAACGGTAAGTCATAAAGCAAGTTGCCGATGAAAACATTGCGTCGGTCAAAAGCTGAACTGCCGCGATCGGCGTTCAGATCGAAAAAATTCTGCGATACTCCAGGTTCTGAGACCCAGTCGCTGGGGAAGGCCCCGCTCGCAGTGTCGATCGAGTGGGAGTACGTGTAGGATCCCTGGAATGACAGTCCTTTTACGAACCGCCTTTGTAAGCTGATTTGTAATGAGTTGTAGTTCGAAGTCGCATCGGTGACTATTTGAGGGGTTGAGCCGAAGTTGGGATTTAAATTTTGTCCCAGGGCGGGTTCAAAGGGATTAGCTTCGCCAGCGCGCGGCAGGTGCAAGCCGTGGGAACCGACGTAGGCGATCTGGAGCACCGAGTCGCGTCCAAGTTGCCGCTGAGTGTTGAGGCTCCACTGCTCATAATACGGAAACTGGGGTTTAAAGGTAATGCCAAAGACCCCGACCGGCGAGGTTGATCCTCCAAGAGCGGCAGTACTAGTTGGCGGTGCGAGGAAATTGGGAGATTCCGAGATCAGCGCTCCAAAAAATGGTCGGTAAAAACGTACGTCAAAATACAAGTTCGACCAGATCTGGTCGCGCATGATCCCGAACCCTCCACGAACGACTGTCTTTCCATCACGAAACGGGCTCCAGGCGAATCCGAAACGCGGCGACCACAAGTCCAAGGGAACGCCTGACCAGAGCGGACCGACTGTTGGGGCTTCGTCCGTGAATACATCGTGGAAATTCGAGATGCGCCCTTCCGCTTCTGTGGGAATGCTTGAGTATTCCCAACGGACTCCCAGGTTCAACGTCAGATTGGGAGTGATACGCCAGTCGTCCTGCGCATAGAGTCCGATATAGGTTTGACGAAAGCCACGGTCAGAATCGCTCAGCGCAGGATCGGTTCCGATATAGAAGGCTGGAATTCCCCGGAGGAACGCCTCAAAAGTTGGGTTGCTGCTAGTGTTCGCAACTGAGCCCGTAAACGAATATTCCCCGTTGGTGCCAAAGTCGAAAGGACCGTTGATTTGCATCCGTTTTGCGTCAACCCCAAACTTCAGGCTATGGCGTCCATGTTCCCAGCTCAGATTGTCGATACCCTCGAAGGTATTTGAAGTGGAACCGAGGGGATAGACAAGGTTATTGCCGAGTGCGGGCAACCCTCCAATTAAGATCACCCCCAGAGCCCGATCTGGAACCGGAGAGATTGAGAGAAGGTATGCATTATCAACTTCGGCGAGATAGCGAGTGCGATTGAAGTTGAACTTGGCTTCGTTGAGCAGGTGGTTCGTGATCGCCCTCTGCCAGCTAAGCATGAAATATTGATTGCGGATGGGTCGTTTGCCGGGAAAACCAGGAATCGCCGTGCTTTGAAAAGGAAAAATGCCCACGCCATCATCGAACACATATCGGCCAAATATCTGGTCCTTGTTCCCGATGGTTTGGTCGATCCGTAGTACTGCGTAATCCTCCCGTACAGTTTGCACTTCGGAACCGTTAAAAAGCGCCAGCCCGCTGGGGACGCCATCGTTGATCAGCTCGGGCCCGTTTGGGTGCGGATATAGACCAATGAAAAGAGCGCTCGTGGGGTTGACCCCTACGTTCACCAAGCTGTTGCCATTGACCGACGGAAGCAATCCTTGACGGGCATTCTCGTCGGGTACAGAAATGTTGGTCGTGATACCTTTTCGTTCGCGCAGCCCTTCGTAGTTGATAAAGAAGAATGTGTGATCCTTGACGACGGGTCCTCCAAAGGTGACGCCGAACTGGTTGCGCTCGTAAGCGGGTTTGCCGAGAGTATCGAAGTAATTGGCGGCGTCTAGCGCAGCATTGCGGAAGAACTCGAACACCGAACCGTGCAGACTGTTAGTTCCCGACTTGGTCACAAACTGGACATTAGCGCCACCATTGCGACCGTATTCTGCACTGTAGGTGTTCAGGACCACGCGGAACTCGCGAACTGCCTCGACTCCCAACTGTGCCCCGGCGGGCCCGCCTGGCGGAACGTTGTAGCCCGGATCGTTGATATCGCCGCCATCGAGCGTCACATTGTTCATCGTGGGCCGCGTACCTTGTGCTGAAGCCTTGGACATGTTGCCTTCGCTCCAGAGACTTGACCCGCCATTGGTCGAGGGCGCAACGCCGGTCTGCAACTCTGTTAATTGGAACAAGTCACGACCGTTTAACGGAAGCTCGCTTAAGCCGGTCGCGGTGACCACGCTGCTCATCTGGGCCGTCGTAGTTTCAATTAGCGGCGTCTCTCCCACAATCGTGAATTCTTCATTGGTAGAGCCAACTTCGAGGGTCGCGTCCAATACCGCTGCCTGGTTCACCTGTACCGTAATGTCGGTCAATTTTTTGACCTTGAAACCTGCGTGTTCGATCCTTAATTGGTAGCTGCCCGCAAATAAACCGTCGACATGGTAGCTGCCAGTGCCATCAGTTACGGTTGATCTCACAACACCGGTTTCCAGATTGGTCGCGGTGACGTCGGCGCCCACTATAACGGCACCACTTGGATCTTCCACCGTCCCCTGGATTTCGGACGAAACACTCTGTCCGGCGCTGGGCAGCGCCACGAGGCTCAGCAGAACATAGAGGAGCAACAACGACGGTGGACGCGTCATACCAAGCCGTTAGTCCTCAACCAGTGATTGCCATGAATCGAGGATCCAAGTGAGAGATTCGGTCTACCCGGACCCCAAATGGACGATAGAAAAAACCGCAATCCCCGGATACTGGTAAAACTACCAGTTCGCCGAGCCTAGCAAGACTGCCAGATTCGATCCAAGCGGCAGGAATTCTGCTCTCAAATGATTCTCAATGCTCAAAAGCGCCTCCGACGGCTCGGCGGGTTTTGCAGTGGGCTCATGGTTGGACGAAAGACAAGCAAGGGGCCAATCCAATTCGCGCAGGCGGAATCAGTTCGTGTAATTTCTAATGCTCATACTCCATTCTTAATACCCACCAGTTCCGTCAATACTTGCCAGTGCCGTGGATGCGAGCGGTGTCGGCCCGCCGGATCTCAGCTGCGTAAGGCATCGAGCCTTCTTGGTGCCGGGCGAAGTTCGCCGCAAGGAAACGCTCAAGGGGTGGGGGCTATCTCAACAGTACCCCTTTTGCAGCGGCTATTCGCTCGCAAAAAGTTTTTCAATTTTGTGATTGTTCGTTTCTTGCGTCGCTTCAACTTTGTAGTGGAGATTTTCGGTATCATTTTTCACGTGTCTTCAGCGTGCTGAGCTGTCCTGCATTGATTTGTTGTGAAGCTGAGCTGTGCTGGGTTGATGTGGAGCAGGGCAAGGCTGAGCTGATCTTACGCGCGGCTGGAAAATCGATTCTGAGCAAACAGAAGGCGGTTGTAAGGGTCTGAATGTGGGGCAATATGAAGATGACCTGCCCCCGACGCTAACCCATGACCGCCCACGAAGCGTGCGATGCAAAAGTAGCGCACCTAATCGGGTGGGGGCAATACAGTGAATACAGCAGTCACGTTTAGTGACAGCCTGTTACCCTGCTTTCTCAGCGGGATTTTCGAAGACTGAATTTGCAGGCTTCCTCACGGCTTGCTCTTTCGTTTCCAACAGCCGGTCAATCTCTCCAATCAAAGCCATCAGTTTTGTCGTGTCTTCTTCCTGCGCGGCCAACTCGCACAGTTCCATCCAGCTTTCTTTTTTGTCCCAGACCATAACCGTCCTCCGGGGCTTAGAAACACGCTTAAATATTGCTACCTCGGAATTACTCCCAGTTGCCCCACAGCGCGGTGGTCTAGGATTGGTCCGTGTAGCTGCTCTCAGCCTCCATTGTGTTCGGAGGCGGCGTGTCAGTGCGTCGCCGCTCGGGACGGACCACGACGGGAAACCCGGCTGCCAGCTTTCTCATACGTTGTGTATGTTCTGCGAGGGCAACTTTCAGGTCTTGAAGAATCTTACCCAACTCGGGAGATTGCGGAGTCACTGCGGCTTTTTCGCAAAGTTCCCTGATGCGGTCTTCGAGTCGCTGAAACATGGGCCAGAGGCTGAAAAGCCGCAGATATCGTGCCACAAATCGGGCCCGCGTTCGATACAGTACATACCGTAGAAGGTTTGGACTTTGAGTTATTGCGCGATTGAACTTCCAACGGTGGAGAAAATATTAGTTGAACTGGATCCGATGAGTCGCACTGTAAATACTACGAGCAAGACGACGACCGCCAATATAAGGGCGTATTCAGCTACGTCCTGCCCTTCCTGCGACCACAATCTCCGCGTCATTGCGGCAGCGTCTTGCAGGAGTCGGACGCATAGCCCATCTCTTCCATCGCAGTTAAGAATCGCTTGCTTGCATTGGCGGTGAGGCCCGCAGCTTCAATATGGGGTTTGCCGCCCAAATCCTTGCGGACATACACGCACTCAACTTCCTCCAGGCCGAGAAGTCCACGAGCCACCAATGCATCCCTTATAAATTCTGTGATTTCTGCTGTGCCCATTTTGCCTTCTGGAATCCCACGCACCGGGGTCACGCGTCAAAACAGGAGCACTTAGTCTGCGGCTTGGGATTCGCTGCCACTGCCAATAAGTGAGTAATTTTTGGCTAGGAAATCCATCCGGACTCGGATTTCTTCTTGATCTTCCCGCATGACCGCTCGTAAAAGGGCAAGGAGTTCGGCGGACTTCCGAGCGTTCTTCTCACGGGTGATTGTCTTGCAAAGGTTGCGCACCAAATCGACGTTGTACATGACACGCCCCGAAAGCCAGTTTCCAATGAGCCTCAGGTGGAAGGGAATACAGCGAACACTGTATGGTATCGAACACAACGCTTTGGCCTAAAAGTACGTAGAGCGCTTTGATTCCCATAAGTGGATGCATCCTTAATTAGATCGCACCGAGTCAGTCCGATTTCCACCAGCTTTTAATGCCGAGCACAACGAAAAACCAGCACGCGTTGAATATCACGTCTCCCAGTGGTCCCCACCCAGCATCTCCGAACGGCAGAAGTAACCAGCTCGTATGCGAAAATCGAGTCAGGAAAGCGGCACCCATGGTGACGATGAATCCTGCAAGTGCAGACCACACAAGGTTAGGAAAGAACGTTCGATGGAACGCTGCTAGTGACATTGGCCAACTCTGCGGCAGCCCGGCACGTTTTGTTAACCGGGCCCCAGAACCGCCCAGCCCCCGAACTTGGATTCCGGAAGCCTCCCCCCTCGCAACTTACCGCTAACTATACCCCTCTTTTTTCGTTTTGCAACTCGGTGTGCGCATGGCGTGCGTCCTGCCTTTCGTCTGGGGTACGCTCGGCAGTATCCGTGCGCCTTTGTGTTTGCGGGAGACTCTGCTCGACGCAATTTGCAAAGCTCCGAGTCCACGACCCCGTGCTGATGGACCGCGCTCCGAAGTCGATTCTCGGGAAGGGCGAAGGCTGCTCAAGTGAATGCACGCAGATATTGCTCACAACCCCGGTCAATGAGTGTAACGGCGAGTAGAGTCGAGAACAGGCGCAGTGCATGCCCTGGATGCATGCGGACCCGGCTTAGGATTCCGCAAATCAGAAGCTGAGAAATGCACCCATTGCGAGCGCGAGGAGAAAACCGCATTCACATGAGTAAGCCTCCGGTGACGGGCATACGGTTTATCTGGGCAATCCGCGAAAACCGTGAGCGGCGGCGTGGCGTTTACGTTCTAGCTCTATCTCATCATTGACTGTTAGGTACCCCAGTGATTTCTCAATGAGTGTTATGGCTGTTCTCGACATTCATCCCTATAAGAGCCAGACATCCGTTCCGGTTGGAACATCCTCCTTTACCAGATCGCGTCGCAACATAATCGCTATACGAAACGCACTGCCATCTTGGGTTTCAACGACTCAATCGAAGCGGTATGAGTATCAAGTACACGGCCGTTGGGAGTACGGAATTGGATTTGATCTTTTGCCCGCATCTTGAAATCGGCACTGGCGGGTGTCACCGGGGCGATGACACAACCTCGTCCCAAAATGTCGAACACGTCTTCAACCTTGAAAAGAAGCCTTATCGGCGTCTCTGTGAGCGTATCAATCGCAAGATCGCACGTCTTCTACTGTGCCATGAGCAGAGGTTGCTGTCGTAAGATCGCTTGTAACGCCAACAATGATGCACCTACGAGCGTTCTTGCACTCGGGCGTTCAGGCATCCAGTGACAATTGGCAGTAGTGTTATGGCGGGCGGATAATGTTGGTGATCGGGAGGAACTGTGAAATTTTCCATCCTGTTTGTTTCGCTATTCGCTCTGTCTTTGATCCTGGGTGCTCAAGAGCAGGAATGTCCTCATTTTTCAGGGTCGGCGAAAAACAGGGTTGAAAATCAAGGGCGATGGCTCGTTAGTGAATCTCTCCAAGAACGTGTGGCACAGCGATCCAGTGCATTCGGACATCTCATCAAATACGAGCAGTGCCACATCTTGAAAAGTAGGCTCCTTTCTGACGAGGACGCAGTGGTACAAGGACCATTCTTCTTTGTGGACGGCGTTGAACTTCAATCTCTGGTTGGACGCTATCGGAAAACTTGGATTATGGCTGTTGAGCCAAGGGATGCTACCGCTAAGATGCCCGACGCGAATCTGCTGGAACTGACCGCGCACCACTGGGTTCTGATGTATCGGAACAAAGACGGGAGCAAGAACACATTGGCGACGGGGGAGTATTAGACTTACCGTTTTCTGTGGCGAGCTTGTGACAGCTTGGTTGCGACATTCACGCAGCGCCCAAGCCTATGCTAGCGATATTTCGCTGAATGCGGTTGGCGCGTGCTCAGCCGGTTACGTTTCCTCGTCCTTGACCTCAGGATTGGGAATTCGACCTTCAACTAACGGGTCCAATGGTTGTGATTGCGCTGGTAATCGTGGAGCCGGTTGACATCGTCGTTCAACACATCTCGATCGCGAGGAGACAACCGTTGGTCGTTAGCCGACTTTCTGAGCGAATCAATGACATCGTTCAGGAGGCCGTTGTCGAAACGGCCTTGATCGAGGTCGGCCTGCATTTTGGCGAGTTCCTCCTTGGTCCTCTCAAGACGCGCGTTTTCTTTTTCACTCGCGTTTCGAGCACTCCAGATATGGTCAAGATCTTGCCTGACATGAGAGAACACGTGGGGCCGCCACTGGTCGCCATGGTAACGCTCATCCCGATCGTGATACCAGTCCTGAGCGAAAGCAATCGATGTTACCGATGCCAGAATCAACACGACTGTCATACTCCGTTTCATGTCAGCTCCTTTACTTGATTATCTCGCACACACCCAATCGTGCGCACATGACGTGAAGTCTAGCAGGCATCCCACCCAAAAGTCTTACGTGAACCCGCCGTGCCCCCAAATTCCTCGGCTTGATCGTGTAGCTGATTACGTCAACGTTGAGAAACCGGGCGTTACAGTCCGACACCCAGACTGCAGCAGTGGCGAGTCAAGTGACGTAACATCGCCATAGCGCTCAAAATGCCCAGGTTCGGATGCCGGTCTGTGTCCGATACGTAGAGCCTTGCCAACCCTTTCCGCAAGGTAGAGTTCGAACCGTTGGACATAATGATCCGTGGTTCGCAGCCAGAGCGTCAGTCTTGCGGATTGCCGGACACTCCTTGTTAAAGTCTGGGCCTGTCCGGAATTTGTAACTCATCGCTCGTTGCAGTCGCCTCACTTAGGGGAATCGTTCGCGTAAACCCCGTTACTCGCCCGGAATACCTGAAGCCTCTGATAGCGCGTCTACGCACGTCGTTTATCCAATCTCCGACAAATTTCCTCCGGTCGTGAGCGAAATCGGGCTCGTTTTCCGCATTATGTAGGTAGAAGCAGGATTTCCGGGTTTTGCCTTCCGCGATTTCCGGTTTAATCCGTCGCGCTGTACTTGGAAACTGAATAGGAGACGTTGCCATGAGATATGCAGATGTTTTACGCCGATCGCTGGTTCCAGTGCTGCTGGTGCTGATCGCTGCCGCTGGGCTCCAGGCTCAAACTTTTTCCGTGCTCTACAACTTCGGAAGCAACAGCGGTGACCCGTATAAACCTGCATATTCAGGCATCATCGCCCAGGGCCGGGATGGCAACCTGTACAGCACCGCGCCTGCAGGAGGAACCTGCTGTGGGGCCGTATTCCAGATCACAACGGCGGGGAAGGTGAAGAACATACACAACTTCACGGGCAGCAACAACGATGGCGCGTTCCCCCAAGGCGGCGTGACGCTCGGAAGTGATGGCAACTTTTACGGCACTACTTACGAGGGCGGCTCGGTGACGGCAGGGGCGGTATTCAAGGTAACGCCGGGCGGGACTTACACGACCCTCTATAGCTTCACGGGCGGCAAGGACGGAGCGTATCCTTATGCGCCACCAGTGCAAGGAAATGATGGGAATTTCTACGGCACAACCACTGCCGGCGGGAATAGCACAGCGTGCGGTGGCGGCTGCGGGACGATTTATAAGATCACGCCTGCTGGAGCACTCACTACCCTCTATGAATTCGACATCACCCACGGCTATGCGCCGTACGGGCCTCTGGTTCTGGGCACGGACGGCAATTTTTACGGAACGACTCCATACGGGACTACTGCCAATGCCGGTGTCGTCTTCAAGATTACGCCCGCCGGCAAGTTTACATTGCTTTTCAGCTTTGACAGCACCCACGGGGAAACCCCTTTCGCCGGCCTGGTTCAGGGCGCCGATGGGAATTTCTACGGGACCACGATCTACGGGGGCACTGGCGGCGGAGTCGTGTTCAAGATTACTTCGTCGGGCAAGCTAACCGTTTTGCATGAAATGAACGGAACCACGGACGGAGCCAGACCTTTCGGCGGTCTGGTGCTAGCCAGCGACGGCAACTTCTATGGCGCAAACGCCTATGGAGGAACTATCAATTCTGACTGTTCGGATGGCTGTGGCACGTTTTTCAAGATTACCCCCAAGGGAGCCTATTCAGTGCTCGGCAAATTTGATTACACGAACGGAGCGACACCCGAGATTGCGCCTTTCCAGCACACCGGTGGAGTGATTTATGGGGACAGCCAGATAGGAGGCACTGGGAACGTGAGTCCCTGCGCAACGGGCAACTGTGGCGTCTTCTATAGCTGGAAGAGCGCGACTCTGCCGGCATTCGTCAGCCTATTGCCGTACTCCGGCAAAGTTGGCAAGACCGTCGAATTTCTGGGACAGGGATTCAAGGGAACAAGCGCTGTGTCCTTCGGCGGAACCGCTGCCAAGTTCCAGATCGTCACCGATACCTACCTCACAGCCACCGTGCCCGCCGGCGCAACCACAGGCTCCGCGACGGTGAAAACCTCCAGCGGAACCTTTGCCAGTAACAGGGTATTCCGGGTAACGCCGCAGATCTTGAGCTTCAATCCGACCAGCGGCACGGTTGGGACGAGCGTGACCATCACGGGAGTGAGCTTGAAGCAGACTACGAAGGTGGCCTTTGGCGGCGTCGTGGCAACCACTTTCACTGTGAACTCAGATAAGCAGGTGACCGCGACGGTTCCGACCGGGGCACAGACTGGGCACATCACGATTACGACTCCGGGCGGAGTGGCTGTGAGCAAAGGCATTTTCACGGTCACGATGCTTCGCTAAATCATCGGCAAGTTCGCCGGCCGAGGCAGATACAAGTATTAAGCCGCGGCAATCGCTTCAATCAGGAACCAGAAGGTTTTGTACGAGCGGAATCCGCGTCGAAGCAGTTTAATTACTCCGGCCGGTTGGGTTGCGTCCAAATCGCTGCGGGCCTGAGGGGCTCAAGCTGAATGCTCTTCAACGTTGGGCCTGCTCGGCCTGCGACCTGGAAAGCGCTCCGGCAAGAGCCGTATTCGCATGCGCAAGTTCACGACGAATCTCGCCTACCTGGTCGTGCCCATCGGCGTCCAGTTGACCTGGCCCTGTGGTTCGAATATCGAGAGCTTTTTGGAACCAGGAACCGGCATCGCTCCAAAACCGCTTTTTGTCAGCCGGCGAAGCAGCATGTTCCGCCAGGGCTGCGCTAACCTTTCCGAGGTCGAGATACGTCTGACCCATTTCCACCGCATACCAATACTTGTTAGCAGGGTTATCCTTCTGAAAGATCGGAAAAGCAGCGTGAACCATTGAAGCGGCCTCCGGTACTTTGCCTTGTCGAAGCAAGACCTCGGCAGTGTTAAGGTCGGTCCACGCAAGATCCTCTTGGGCCATTCTGTCTCCCGCATCTGTGGACGTAATTTCCTGGTAAATCTTCTTTGCCTCGCGAAGCAGGCGTAGTGCCCCTTCCATGTCGCCGTTGGCCTCCAAGATGACCGCACCATCGATGCAATCGCTGGCTAAACCTCCGCGAGCGGTGGCATTGGCGGGGTTGTCCTGTGAGAGCTTTCGAACAACGCTCAGACTTTGGCCGGCGATAGCTACGGCCTCGGCAGTCTTGCCCAGCTCAGCGAGCATCTTGCCAACCGCGATGCGTTGCCCAGCGAGGTAGTAGGGTGCAATCGGACTCGCATGAGGAGCGCTAGCAAGTGGTTCCATGAGCGACGCTGCGCGCTGATAATTCTCCAGGGCACCCGAAAAATTACCAGTCTTCTCCAGGGCTTTGCCTTTGTAATAGTAAATTCCGGACATGCTGAACTGTTGCTGCCGATCACTTGACCCCG
Source organism: Terriglobales bacterium (assembly GCA_035567135.1). GTDB lineage: Bacteria > Acidobacteriota > Terriglobia > Terriglobales > Acidobacteriaceae > JABDBE01. The sequence continues at coordinate 16,069 of DATMQI010000195.1, read as the reverse complement.
ATGGGAGGGTGGTCGCCAAGGATTCGGCCTTCTGCAAGGTGCGCAAGTCGCTGTCGAAGTCGCCGGTGCTCTCAAAAGCCCCTGCAGTTCTGAAATAGGCCCCCAGAAGGTCAGCGCGCAGATTCACGTCGTTTGGGCTCGCAGTGGCCAGCGCCTCGCGAATGGCCATTGCTTTCGCATAGCTCGCGGAAGCGCCGGCGAGGTCGGCGAGGTTAGCCATTCCGTTGTACCCCTGAACATCGCCAATCCTCTCGTAGGCGGCGGCGACTTCTCGTTGGAGCGCAGGGTCCGGGCTCTCCTGCGAAAGGCTGTCGAGGTACTCGAGAGCTCGTTTTACCAGGAGTTCCCTTGCCATGGTTGCTCCAGGCAGGTTCCTGATGGAGTCATGAATCTCGAACATTAACGAGTTGGCGAGCTTACGGACATCGTTAAAGCGGCGTTCTGCCCGGGCACGTTGTTCTCGTGCCAGTGCTGCCTGCTCTCTCGCGATCTTTGCCTCGCGAAAGGTTACGATGAGCGCAACGAGGAGAATCACGGCAACCGAGACAGCTGCCAGCACACTGGCTTTGTGGCGAGTGACGAACTTCGAAGTTCGATACCGAACCGTGTCCCTGCGCGCGATAACCGGCAAGTCGTCCAAATGTCTGCGAATATCGGCGGCAAACTGTTCGACTGACGCGTACCGACGCTGCGGCTCCTTGCGCATGGCCATCAGCACGATATTGTCGAGATCGCCGGTTAAACGCCTTTTGAGCTTCTCCGATGAGCCTTCGGCAAACGCACTGACCGTCGCCGAAGTCTTGGGCTGCTCCTTACTTTGCAGGACGTCCAGCAGGTTACGTCCCACGGCCGTACTCGGCTTTTCCGGTTCGAATTCACAAACCGCTCGCGCTAATTCCTGAGCGGTGCGGTTGTTCACGCGATAGGGACTCCTTCCGGTGAGCAACTCGTAAAGCACAGTCCCCAATGAATAAACATCACTCGCCGTCGTTATCGTCTCGCCCTTGATTTGTTCCGGACTGGCATAACCAGGAGTGAGCATGCGAAAGACCGTCAACGTCGGCTCAAATTGGTCTGAAGCTTCGGCGTCCAGAATCTTGGCGATGCCAAAATCCAGCAGTTTGGGTGTGCCGTCCGCGGTCACAAGAATGTTGTTTGGTTTGATATCGCGATGAATAATGAGGCGCTGATGGGCAAACTGCACAGCGGAACTAACCTGCAAAAAGAGCTTCAGCCGGTCGCTGATTCCGAGCTTGTGATGCTTAGAATATTGATCAATAGATTCGCCTTCGATCAGCTCCATGACAAAGTACGGTGTGCCGTCTTCGGTTGTCCCTCCATCGAACAGGCGCGCAATATTAGGATGATCGAGACTGGCCAGAATCTGGCGCTCATTCTTAAATCGGCTGATGACAAAGCCCGAGTCCTTTCCGCCAGACACAACTTTCAACGCAACTTGCTTCTGGTACTGATCGTCGGCGCGGAAAGCGCGATAGACCTCACCCATGCCTCCAACGCCGATCAACTCGACCACTTGGTACGCACCCACACGCCGGTTCAGCATGGAGCGGAGCGAAGTGGAGCTTGGATCGGGCCGCACTTGCCCCATCGGCGATTTCAAGAAGTCGGCCGTAGCCTCTTGATGGGAGGCCAGCAGTGATTCGACTTCGCGGTGCAAGTCGGGATCTTCGACAGCCAACTGCGCCAGGTAGGGGAAGCGCTCATGGGCCTCAAGGCGCAAGGCCTTTTCCATTTGCTCCGCTACTTCTTGCCAACGCTCAGGAGTCACGCTTCGAGCTTCCTCCTATTTCTCGATGCAACCAGGCGCGAGCAACGGTCCAGTCTCGCCCGACAGTAGCCGCGGACACGCCCAGCAGTTGCGAAGTTTCCTCAATCGACAGACCGCCAAAAAATCGCAACTCCACAATGCGGCTCTGGCGTTCGCTGAGACGGGCAAGCCGGCTGAGCGCGTCATCGAGAGCGATGAGATCTACCTCCTTGGATTTCGGTAACAACACGGCCTCATCCAATGCCAAGGTGTATGCCTGCCGCTTCGCCGCGCTTCGACTGCGAGCAAAATCCACTAGAATCTGCCGCATGAGCTGCGATGCGACCGCCATGAAATGGGCACGATTCTGCAGGTGGTTGGGCTCCTGGCTGAGTAGCCGCAGATAGGCTTCATGCACCAGGGCCGTACTCTGCAACGTGTGGTCCGAGCGTTCTGACCGAAGATAGTGATGGGCCAGGCGACGCAGTTCGCCATAGACCAGCGGCACGAGATCGTTCAACGCCCCCTGGTCGCCGTCTCTCCACTTCTCCAGAAGCTGGGTTACCTGGTTGGATGCGAATGGAGACAAATGCCGCCCCTATTCGGGGTGTCACCCCTGTCGACGGCAACGATATCCCCAGGCAATTGGGAAGTCAATGGATAATGAATTCAAAGCGGAACCAATCGGGGATGCAAAATCATGCACCTGCCAAAAGGGGCTCGCATCGAACCGCGAAGTGTTACGCAAGCTGCTGTCGTTCCCGCTGTGAGCAGTTCGTGACAGGTCACGGCGCCCAAGAGCGCATTGGTTTTGTGCTTCAAAAAATAATCCGGCCCAGTCTCCCGTGCGGAAAGCTAGGAACCACTAGAAGATTCAGTGCAATCCTTTTCGGCGGCTACGGCGAGGTGGATGTCTCCAGGCGCTGCTACATTTAAACCGTCCGAACTGAGCACTGAACAGCCGCGTTGCCCGAAGGAGACAGAGTGAAAAAGTATTTCGTTCTCTTACTCGGTGGCTTGTACCATTGGGCAATGAGGCTGTGGAGATCGTCAGCGGCGGGGATGATTGTCCGCCAACTGCAAGGATTCGCGGCTCGGAGTGAGGGTGTGCATGCAATCAGGGTTGCCAGATTTCGCTCGTCTCAAGTCCAACATGAAAGCAAGCTGGATGGCCGGAGATTTTGGCCAGATCGCTAACTTTGCCGTCAAGGCTGCGGAAGAGTTTGTCGCACGAACCACAATCTCGCCCGCTACTCGGGTTCTCGATGTGGCTTGCGGCACAGGGAACACCGCGATCCCTTCTGCACGGGCAGGCGCTATCGTCACAGGTGTGGATATCGCACCCAATCTGCTTGAGCAGGCCAGAAAACGTGCCGCCGCAGAGCACTTGGAAATACGCTTTCAGGAAGGTGACGCGGAGGAACTTCCGGCCGGTGATCGTGAATTCGATGTCGTGCAGACAATGTTCGGGGCCATGTTCGCTCCCCGGCCAGAGCGGGTGGCTGCTGAGTTGATCCGGGTGTGCAGGCCGGGAGGACTCATTGCGATGGCGAACTGGACGCCTGAAGGATTTGTAGGAAAATCTTTTCAAATCACTGCGGAAATGGTGCCACCTCCCGCAGGGGTTCCTGCCCCGGCGCTCTGGGGAAACGAGCAAGTGGTTCGCCAGAGGTTTGCAAACGGGATTTCGAAGCTGAACCTGTCCCGGCACAAAGCAATGTTCGATTATCCTTTCAGTCCAAAGGAAGTGGTGGAATTTTTCCGGCAATACTTCGGCCCTACGCAGGCAACATTCTCAAGACTCGACAAACAGGGTCAATCGGAGTTGGCTTCCCGGTTGGAGTCTTTGTGGACTGAGCACAATATCGCCAGCGAGGGCCGCACGACAATCGAAGCGGAGTATCTGGATGTCAGGGCGATTGTATCCAGCTAAGGGTTCGTTTAGCGGGCAAGTGAGGGAATGGGCATGTAAAGGATTGTTGCCTTGCTGTACGTGGGACACATCAGATGCGAAAAGAATTCAGGTTGAAGCTAAATGGAGATAAGTCTCGCGATGACGCGACTGCATCGTTCACGCTTCCGTTCGACACGCGAGAGGTCTGGGGCAAGGCTAAAGTCCCCGTCAAGGTGACGATCAATGGCTACACCTGGCGCAGTACAGTCGGGAACAGGGACGGGACTCAGTACATCGTCGTGAATGCGGCCGCGCGCCTCCATGCTGGTGTCAAGGCTGGAGACGTCGTTACGATCATCCTTGAGCCGGATACCGAAAAGCGCGACATCGAGATTCCAATCCGACTGCGGAGGTCGCTGGGCGCGAAGCTCACGGAAAAGCTCAACCATCTCTCATTCAGCCACAAGAAAGAATTCGTCGTTTGGTATTCCGAAGCAAAGAAGGAAGACACACGGGCTCGGCGAGTAGAGAAGATGAAGACAATGCTCTTGTCGGGAAAAGTCATCAGCTGATCACGACTGTGCCACAGCGAGTTCGCATGCTGCCTTCTAGATACTCCATCGACTACGAAGCCGTGCTGTCCGAAGCGAGGACGCACAGTACGGTAAACACGACGCTAGCCTTAAAGGAACACCTTCCATCAAGATGGCGCGATGTTTATTTGAGTGCGATCAGGCACGAGCCAAACCTCGTTCGGTTTCGGCATGGCACGTTCGAGTATCTGTGCGACATTTATTCCCAACTGGAAACAACGGGCTCTATCCCCTATGACCAGACAATCGCCGATCGGGTGATCGGCGTGCTAGGGACATCCTCAAGAGCACAACAAACTCGCAATGCTAGACGCATCAGGGTCGAGTTAACCGAAGAACTGGAAGGAACATTGCGGGACGACGGACATTTCATGGCGCACAGCATTGGTGGTGGTTTCGACGTCAATCTTTTCTCTCAGGAAAGGTGTTTGAATCGGGGCTGGTCGCCCCAGGGAAAGATTTATCGCCAGATGGAGAAATATTGCCATGAGCGAGAGGGCATCTTTTGTTTCTCACGCCCTGTTTACGCTGATGGCTCCAGTGTTCCTCGATGGTTGGAGTTCGGGGTCCTGAAGACTGACGACACTCTTTGGGTCGAGGTTTTCGACAACTGAAGCACGCTCGTACGCCGGGGTGCATCTATCCCATAACCTGCAAGTCGGTAGAACCTAAAAGCTATCGATTATCCTGATTGCATGTCTGACGCCAGCGCAGTACGCATGCACGTTGCTGCTCGTGGTCGGCGGATCGAGTATTTCACCATCGTCTGGAACGCGCTGGAAGGAATCGCTGCCGTTGCAGCGGGTGTCATCGCAGGAAGCATTTCCCTCACCGCTTTTGGCATCGATAGTTTCATCGAAGTGACATCCGGGACGGTCTTGCTCTGGCGGATGTCGGTCGATGCGAACGAGCAGCGGAGAGAACGGAGCGAACGTATCGCGCTCCGCCTACTTGGTGTCTGTTTTCTCGTCCTCGCCATCTACGTCGCGGCTGAGTCGATCCGCGAGCTGCTCAGTCGCAATGCGCCGGAGCGCAGCGTGTTCGGTATCGTCATCGCCTGCGTTTCACTCATTGTAATGCCGATACTTTCAAGAGCGAAAAAGCGTGTCGGAACAGAGCTTAACAGCGCGGCGATGCACGCGGACGCAAAGCAGACTGATTTCTGCGTCTACCTTTCAGCAATCTTGTTGCTTGGTCTCGTCCTGAACGCGCTTCTCGGATGGTGGTGGGCTGATCCGGTTGCGGGACTCGTGATGGTGCCAATCATCGTCCACGAGGGTTATCGGAGTCTCAGAGCCGAAACATGCGGCTGCGAGTGAGCCTTTACGCTATCCGCCGCTCAGACTCGTTCTCTTTTTTCACAACTTCGCTAGGCTTCGCGTGAGGTTGGTCCATGTGAAAAAGGAAACACATGCTGCAATAAGTTTCCTGGCAAAGATCGCACTCCTCAAAATGCAAGTCGCACAGTTTGGCTCCGCAGTCGCAACACTCAGCGACCGACGTACGCCCACAAGGGCAGCCATTCGCATCGTCTACGCCGCGAACCATCACAATCTCGCAGTGGCTCACTCTTCGGCTCCGAAGTTTAGGCTATCAAAGCTTAGGCTATCAAGGATCGCGACGAAGATAGGGCGAAGTACACGCGAGCAGGTCCAAACGCCGTTGGGTTTTACCGCATCTACAGTAAACCCTGTAGAGCATTAAATCCTTGTTGTGTTAGGCTTCGCAGAGCAACACCTCCCCCGCGCTTGCCATCGCGGAGGACAGAATGAGCGCCACAGAAAAAGTTAACATCCTGATGGTGGATGACCACCCCGACAAACTACTCACCTACGAGGTGATTCTCAGTGAGTTGGGCGAGAATTTGATTAAGGCTACTTCCGGACGCGAAGCCCTCGAACAACTACTGAAGAACGACGTTGCGGTAGTGTTGTTGGATGTCAACATGCCGATACAGGACGGCTTCGAATTGGCGCACACGATTCGACAGCACCCCCGCTTTGAGAAAACGGCAATTATCTTCATCTCCGCTGTGCGCGTCACCGACCTCGACCGCCTGACTGGGTTTGAGCAAGGCGCCGTGGACTATATTTCCGTTCCGATTGTACCCCGGCTATTACGCGCCAGAGTCAGAGTGTTCGTGGAGTTGTATCGCAAGACGCGAGAACTGGAACGGGTGAATGGCGAGTTACGCACCGTTTCGAGCCGCTTGATAAGGATGCAGGATGAAGAGCACCGGCGGATCGCTCGGGAATTGCACGACGGTCTAGGACAGGAACTCGCTGCCCTGACGATGACCTTAGCGCAGATTCCTGAGTACAAATCGGTTGAAAAGAAAGATCAGGCAGTGAACGAGGCAAGTGAGATCGCGGCTCGCGCCATCCAGCAAGTCCGCAGCATGTCCCACCTCTTGCACCCACCGTTGCTCGATGAGGTAGGTCTGCTGCCTGCCGTTCGGTGGTACTTGGACGGATTGACGAAGCGCAGTGGAATTGCGACATCACTAGAGGTAAAGCCTGCTGATTTCCCACGGCTCACGGGCGACTTAGAAACTGCAATCTTCCGCGTCATTCAGGAAGCCCTCACCAACGTCTTCCGGCATTCGGGAGCAAGAAAGAGTTGGGTTACTCTGTGTCAGCAACACGGAAACGTGACGGTAAGGGTCAGCGACGATGGCAAAGGAGTCGGCCCAGAGATTGCGGGGATGCGACCTGGCAGTTTGGGCATTGGTCTGGCAGGGATGAGGCAACGCGCCAAGGAGTTTGGCGGGACTCTGCGGCTGACCAACGCAAATCCCGGGACGCTCCTCGAGATCGTCATTCCTGCCCGATGCCTAGTTCCCCTGGACGAGCATGCGACCGCCTGAGAAAACGCGGTTTAGCGCAGACCTCCCAATAGTTCGCCGCGCGTCCCCAGTTGATTGACCGAAAAAGCCGGGGAACGCTGGATCCACGGCGCCCCGGCTTTTGGCCGACAGATCAATATCAGTCCGATTTGATTGCGCTGGTGTGGTTCGGGTTGCTTTGGTTGGGCCGATTTTTCACCTGGTCGAATGGGAGGCCGGACCACACACTAGCACGGAGCTTCATGTGACTTCCCAACTTGAGACGCGACGTGCAAATCGAACCACTACGCGACTCTGCCTCACGTTTTAGATGTTTCTAAGTATTGCCTAAAAAGACGAGGGTTCTTATCTTTCAATTTCGGACCTTACACGGACCGGAAGGAGAACGATGAGCCTCCTCAGAGCATGGGCCTTCGCAACCGCTGTCCTCCTCTTCGTCGCAACGGCCTGCGCTCAGACGACAAGCCCAGACGTACCAGTTTCGCCGGCTGATTTAATACGGGCGGTTGTGTCCAGTGAACTGAATCGGCAGGTGGATCGAAGCCACTGGATGTATGACGCAGAGAAAGAGGAATACGGCAAGAAAGAGACTAAACAAGTCGTGCAGTTGCGGGAGTTCTCTGTCGCAAGATTGACCGCGATCAACGGGCAGGCGCTTCTCCCGGCACAACAGCAAGAGGAGACGGAAAGAATCGAAAAGCTGGTGAGTCATGCTGCGGAGCAGCAAAAATTGGAAGAGGTTCAGAAGAAAGACGCAGAGCAATGTCAGGCATTCTTCAAAATGATTCCCGATGCTTTCCTGTTCAGTTACGAAGGACGTGAGGGCGAGTTGATAAGGGTTAGTTTCAGACCAAACCCGAGCTTTCAACCCTCTTCGCGGGAAGCGAAGGTGTTCCATGCGTTGGAAGGCGAGATACTGATCCAGGCCAAGGAACGGAGGCTAGCGGGTATAAGTGGTCATTTGGTAGAGGATGTGAAGTTCCGTGGCGGGTTGCTGGGGCATCTGGAGAAAGGTGGCAAGTTCAGTGTCAAAAGAAGCGAAATTGGTCCCGATCAATGGGCTCTGACAGGCATGGAAGTGGATATGAAAGGAAAGGCGCTATTGCTCAAAACAATCGCTGTGCAGCAGAAGGAATACCGCCACAATTTTCGAAAACTGGCAGACGATCTCTCCGTCGCGGAAGCCGCAAATATCCTCAATGGTCGTGTTACTCTTGCCGCGATCCACTAGCAAGTCAAACTTGATTTCCCCCCTTGCTTTAAGCTGAAAACTAAACCTCTGCGGTCATCGCCCGCACTCGGGGCTGCTACCTGCGCTTGATGACGAATACCGTTTTGTCGTCAATGACATCAGCTTCACCGATTTGCTGTAAGCGTTCATCGCGCTTGACGGCATAGTCAAGCAATGCGTTACAAATTTCGCGGGATGGCTGGTCTTTGTGATTGCGCATCACGCGCTCGAGCTGGGATCGTTCCTCGTCATCATTGCCGTCGTAGACTCCGTCGGTATAGAGGAACAGTATGTCGCCGGGACTCATCAAGGTAATCTCGGCCACATCGGAGGAGTTCACCTGCCGTTTTCGCAGGCTGATCGAGAAATATTTGTTCCGGTCTGGATGATCTTCGGGAATTTCCAGGCCTAGAGGAGGAAACTGCACCATTCGAGCCTGGCCGATCTCCATAAACTTGCCGAACTCGTTAGAAAAAACCAGCGGCGGCGGGTGGCCAAAATTAACGAAACGAAAAAGTCCTTCGGGACGCATTTCGCCATAGAGCATCGTGGCGAGTTCGCGCGCACTGTCTTTGGGATTGCGTCCGAGCGCGTTGCGCGCGGTGACGGACTGCGCCAGCCGCAGATTGATTTTTTCAAAAAACCCCGGCGTAGTTTTTCCGTAGCGGTCAAGTTCCACCAGCATTAAAGCATGAAAGGTATCGTGGACGGTCGATGCAATTTTGGCCGAGATGAGGCCGTGCCCCTGCGCATCCACCAGCAGCACGCCGGCTGTGGTCTTCAACTCCGGAAGATCTTCTGCGATACGCAACTGTTCGGAGCTTTTCGCTCTTCTGTATTCAAGAGGCGTTGATGGCTCGTGGTTCAGCCGAGTTTCCAGCCAGTACACATGGTCATCCACCATATTGCGCTCCGGTTGCCCAGCCGGCAAAGGGTCGAGATAGAGTTTCGCAAGTTTGAGCGCCCGGGCGATGCGGCCATCGATGTTGTAGCGCTGTTGAAAGTTAATGTACTCGAAGAGGTCGCCGCCAACCGTCCCCGCGGGAATGGAGTTGCCATACATATCGATGCCCGCCAGTTGTGGGATTGCGCCTTCGACCGGCATCAGTCGCTTGCGAAGATATTCGTCGATTGTGGGGCCGAAAGATGATTGATTCATGGCCAGAGATTTGCACCGCCTAAGATATTGATTATCGGTGGTAGCCTTGTCTTGTGGCAAAGGAATCGGCCAGCAAAATTCTTTCGATCGACGGGCGGGAAGTCCAGATCACGAACCCCGAGAAGTTGTATTTTTCTTCGCAAATAAAAGTCACCAAGCTCGAACTGGTTCAGTACTATCTCTCTGTCGCTCCGGGTGCGCTGGCGGGGATTCAAGATCGACCAATCGTCCTGAAACGTTTCGTCAACGGCGCCGAGGCGGAGGCGTTTTATCAAAAGCGCGCGCCAGAGAAGCGACCAGCCTGGTTGCGCACGGTCACTTTGTCGTTCCCTTCCGGCCGAACTGCGGAGGAAATCGTGGTCGATGACACGTCCGGACTTGCCTGGATTGTAAATCTTGGCTGCATCGAACTACACCCGCATCCGGTGCGCTCCGTCGACCTCGATCATCCGGATGAATTACGCATCGATCTGGATCCGATTCCCGGTGTTAGTTGGGATGATGTTCGCCGCGTCGCACTTGAAGTTCAGAGCTTTCTCGATGGAGTCGGCCTTCGAGGCTGGCCGAAAACCAGCGGCTCGCGCGGCATCCACGTTAATGTACGTATCGAACCGCGTTGGACGTTCACGCAGGTTCGCCGAGCGGCTGTTGCCTTATCGCGAGCGGTCGAGCGCCGCGCCCCAACACTGGCCAGTTCGAAGTGGTGGAAGGAAGAGCGACATGGCGTCTTCCTTGACTATAACCAGAACGCGAAGGATCGGACGACATGCTCTGCCTATTCAGTGCGTCCGCTCCCGGATGCTCGCGTTTCGACTCCTCTTTATTGGGAAGAGGTTCCTGATTGCAATCCGGCGGACTTTACCATCTTCACAGTTCCTGAGCGCTTCGCGAAAATCGGCGATCCACATGCCGAGATGGATGCATCGCCGGGCTCGCTGGAAAAATTGCTGGAACTTGCCGATAAGGATGAAGCGGCCGGTATCGCCGACGCACCCTGGCCTCCGCACTTCCGCAAGATGGAAGGCGAGGCTGCGCGCGTGATGCCTTCCCGCGCGAAATCTGGCGCTAAGAAGATAACGAAACCGCGCGTGAAGATGCCCTTGATTACGGTCGCGAATTCGCCTGATAAAGCGGCGGCGCTGGCGGGTCTTGAGCGATGGAAGGCCAAACATGCGGATGTCGCAAGTCTGCTTGCCGTGGACGACGTGCTGGTCGATTCCATGCGAGGCCGCTCATCCACGTGGACACGCATCCGCATCAACCTGCGTCATGTCCCAGAAGAACAACGGCCCCCGCAGGAAACTCCAGAGCCAGACGATGATCCGACACGGGAGTGGCGAGAGCGTTGGAAGAAGAAAAATACAAATGAGTAAGACTCACCTTCCGTGTGGAAAGATTGCCGCCAGTTCCTGGGGAGGAACAACTTCAAGCTGGGCGTAGGTACAATCGGTGGGCTTCTTGTCCGTTCGCCATCTGCGGAATTGCGCCGTGTGCCGGAAGCGATCTCCCTGCATGTGATCATAAGCAACTTCTACAATCAATTCAGGCCGCACTGGCTCCCACGACAAATCTTTGCCTTGGCTCCAGCGACTCTGTCCCCCCGGCATTCGCTTGACACCCTCACCATTCTCGGTCGCGTACTCAGCCCAAGCCTTCCACGGATGGTTCATCAGCGCATCTTTTCGATACGGCTTGAGAAACTCCACCAACTCTTCTCGTTTTGCGGTACTGAAACTCGCACAGACTCCGACGTGTTGCAAAGCGCCGGCATCGTCGAACAAACCGAGCAGCAGTGAGCCGACCATTGTGTGCTCGCCTTTTTTATGCCAGCGGAATCCAGCAACTACACAATCGCAGTCGCGTTCGTGTTTCACTTTAAGCATCACTCGCTTATTCGGCTCGTAAGTTCCTGCAGGATCTTTGGCCATCACACCATCCAAGCCTGCGCCTTCAAAGCGGCGAAACCAATCGGCGGCAATGCTTCGATCGCTCGTTGCAGGTGTGAGATGAATCGGCGGTGAAGCTAAACCAAGCAGCAACTCCAGTTCGCGTCGCCGCTTTTGAAATGCCTCGCCTCGGAGATCGCGATCTCCGAGGCAAAGCAGATCGAAGAATACAAAAGATGCCGGAATCTGCCCTGATAAAAGCTTTACGCGCGATGCGGCAGGATGCAGACGTAATTGCAGCGCATCAAAATCAAGCCCATGATTTTTGACGATGACCATCTCTCCATCGAGCACACAACGTGCGGGCAGCGCAGCGCGCAGTGGCTCCAGTAACTCAGGAAAGTAACGATTGAGTGGTTTTTCATCGCGGCTTTGGATGAAAATCTCATCTCCATCGCGAAACATCAGCGCGCGAAAACCATCCCACTTGGGTTCGAAGATCCAATCGCCCTCGGCGGGTAATTCGTCTACTCGTTTCGCGAGCATCGGCAGGATCGGCGGATTTACCGGAAGGTCCACACCCCATGGTATAACCTGGCTTCATCTTTTGATCGCGGCCGAAAACGAATCCTGTTCAATGAATCTCGACTACCTTCGCCGTTTCGCCGTCAACCAAAGTCTGTTCGCACCCACCACGCTGAAGCGCGCGCTACACAGATTTGGCTTTGTGCAGGCTGATCCGATCCGCGCGCCAGCCCGCGCGCAAGACCTGATCCTGCGCCATCGTGTGAAGAACTATCGTGCCGGCGATCTTGAACGCAACTACACGAAACTCGGCATCGAGGAAGACTTTTTCGTCAACTATGGCTTCGTAACCCGATCCTTGCAGGCGCTGATGCATCCGCGCAGGGACAATTCGGTTGGGCAAGCACAGCCCCCCTGGCCCGCTGCCCGCAGAAAACGCGCGCAGCTTTTGCTCGACTTCGTTCGCGAACGCGGCGCCGTACACCCGCGCGAGGTCGATGAGCATTTCTCCCATGGCAAGGTGAAGAATTATTGGGGCGGCTCATCGAACGCCACGACGCGTCTGCTCGACGCCATGCACTACCAGGGTCTGCTGCGTATTGTGCGCCGCGATGGCGGGGTTCGCATTTACGCCGCGCATCAGCACGAGCCGCGGCAAGCCGATGCAGATATCTACCGCACACATCTCGATACCCTGGTTGACATCGCGGTCCGCATCTATGCCCCATTGCCCGCGAGAAGCCTTCCATTTCTGCTTCGGCGCTTGCGCTATGCCACTCCGCAATGGCAGGACGAAGTGACTGCTGCTATCCAGCGAGCCAAACAACGGCTCTCGCATGCCCAGGTCAAGGGCATCGATTGGTATTGGCCTGCCGAGGTAGATGCGGCGGGCAACATGTCACAAGATTCAGTCCGCTTGCTTACCCCCTTCGATCCGGTGGTCTGGGACCGCACCCGCTTCGAATTATTATGGGGATGGGTCTACCGTTTGGAAGCTTATACGCCGCCCGCGAAACGTATACGCGGCTACTATTCGCTACCGCTGCTTTGGCGAGATCGCGTGATCGGTTGGGGCAATTTGGCGGTAAAAAACGGTGAGCTCCATTCAGAGCTCGGATACATTAAATCGGCGCCATGCGATCCCGCTTTCAAACTTGAACTTGATGCGGAAATGAACCGGATGCGAACGTTTCTGGGTCTTTGATTCTTAATCGCTGACCATTGCGGAGCCGGTGAGCCGACGCACTTTGATGTCCCGCATCGGCGGTCGACCGAAGAAACCGCTTGTGCTCGCGATTAAACTGACTCGCACTCTCATAGCCGACTTCGAACGCCGCGCTCGCGGCATCGATCCCTTCAGCGAGCATTCGTTCTCCCGTCGCAAATAATCGAAGCTGTTTCTGGTATTGAAGTGGGCTCATCGCCGTCAATGCGCGGAAGTGATGATGAAGAGTTGACATTCCCATGCGTGCTATTTCCGCGAGTTCCTCTACACGCAAGGGTTTCGTGTAATTAGCCCGGAGCCAAGCGATCGCTTTCGCTGTTGGAGTGATTCCTGCGCCCAGCATTCTTCGACTGCTCCGGGTCGGCTAGTCGAAGTATTGTTTTTGCCTTGGAGCGTTTCGATGTCCTCCTATGTGCCATACCGGGCGGCTTCCTACGCCGCGCCAGTATGGTCGTTGAGTTCGAGGCTTATGGTCTCGACGCTCCTTTCCGGTTGGCCGACCAACCATCTGGAAAAGTCGCATCTGGCAGTACGCCTGGATTTCAAAAACCCGGAAGGGTCAGGCTCAATGCCCGCCTACTTGCCCGTTACCGTCCCGCGGAATAAACTTCGGAAACGTTGGTTACCCCCCACCATCCCGGAGCCGCCATGATCGGTCAAACGCTCGGCCGGTACCACATCGTCGAACGCCTGGGCGAAGGTGGTATGGGCGTAGTGTTCCGCGCCAACGATCCGCGACTGGAGCGCGACGTGGCGCTCAAGGTACTGAAGCAGGACGCGCTTCACGACGAAGATTCGAAGCGTAGGTTCCGGCTCGAAGCGCGCGCCCTTTCACAACTGCTCCACCCCAACATCGCCACGCTGTTTGATTTCGACTCCGATCGTGGTGTCGATTTCCTTGTCCTCGAGTTCGTGCCCGGCGAGTCGCTGGCCCACACGCTCAGGAACGGCCCGCTCCCCGAGACCCGGGCCCGCGCCATCGCACTGGATGTCTCCGAGGGCCTCCAGTCAGCGCATGAGAAGGGCATCGTCCATCGCGACCTCAAGCCCGGGAACATCATCATCACGCCGCGCGGGCGCGCCAAGGTACTCGACTTCGGCCTCGCCCGGGTCATGCCCGAAGGCGCGAGCCTTACTCAGTCGTCCTCCATCAGCGGTCCCGGTGCCCTTGTCGGCACCGTGCCCTATATGTCGCCCGAGCAAGTGCGAGACGGTCGCGCGGACGCAAGTTCCGATCTCTACGCGCTGGGCGCTCTTCTGTTCGAGATGACAACAGGGAGGCGCCCATTTTGCGGTGACGATGTGCTCTCGCTGCTCTACCAGATTGCCCACGAGTCTGCGCCGCTCCTGCGGGTTGTTCGCCCTGGTCTCTCGGCCGAGCTCGAGGCGGTGGTGGCGCGTTGCCTCCAAAAGGAACCGCTGCGCCGCTTTTCAGACGCAGGTGCCCTGTTGCGCGCGCTGCGGGGCGAGACTTCGGACGACGGTCGACGATTGCCCACTGGGATTGCCGCGTCAGCAGGCGCCACTGTTGGCTCGATGCCCGCTGGAAGCATTCAATCGCTGGTGGTTTTGCCATTCGAAAATCGCTCGGGCGACCCGGCCCAGGAGTTTTTTGCCGACGGGATGACCGATGCCCTCATCGCCGACCTCGCGCAGATTGCAGCGCTGCGGGTCATCTCTCGCACTTCGGCGATGCGGTTTAAGGGGACCCATCCGCCATTATCCGAACTTGCGCGGGAACTGCGTGTGGATGGCGTAGTCGAGGGCTCGGCGCTGCAGGTCGGCGACCGGGTGCGCATCACGGTGCAGTTGGTCGATGTGGCGAGCGACCGGAGCCTTTGGGCGAAGAGTTACGAGCGCGGCCTTACCGACATCCTTGGCCTCCAGAGCGAGGTCGCGCACGCGATCGCCGACGAGATTCGGATCCAAGTGACACCCGACGAACGGGCAAGACTGCGATCCAAGGGAGCGGTCAATCCCGCGGCCCACGTCGCCTACTTGCAGGGATCGTTCTTGTGGAACCGATTCACCGGCGACTCAGTAAAGGAGGCAATCCTGCGTTTCGAGGAGGCGCTGGCGAGCGATCCCAATTACGCAGCCGCCTACGCCGGGCTCGCCGACAGCTATATCATGCTGGCAAACCACCACATCCTCCCGCCACGCGAGGGTTACTCGTTGGGACGCAAGGCCGCGGAGCGAGGACTCTCCCTCGATGAATCGCTGGCCGAGCTCCACACGTCGCTAGGCTGGATTCATCGTCTTTTCGACTGGGATTGGCCGGCCGCGGAGCGCGAGTGTTTGCGGGCGATCCAGATCAACCCGGGCTATGCGTTCGGACGAAGTCGATATGCGCTACTGCTATCGGGGATGGGGCGTCACGAGGAAGCCATTGCCGAGGCCCAGCGGGCGTATGAACTGGATCCTCTCAATCTGCTCATCTACACCGTGGTGGGCGATACTCTGTTCTACGCGCGCCGCTTTGAACGCTCGCTGACGCCTTACCGCAAGTGCCTTGAGCTGGATCCAACCTTTGGAGCAGCCCACACCGATCTCGCGCGCTCGCTGGAGCATGTGGGCCGGGCCGAAGAAGCAATCAAGGAGTTCGTCCGAGGAACCACGGGACCTGATGGCTTGCCGCGGCCCTCGTCCGGCTTGGCGATCCTCTACGCCCGGGCCGGGCGTCTAGGCGATGCCCGCGCCATCCTGGAGGCAGTGCAAGAGTTGTCGCAAAAGCAATTTGTCTCGCCCTACGGCATCGCTTCGTACTACGCAGTGATCGGGGACAATGACCGCGCGCTCGATTGGCTGGAGAAGGCGTACTCTGAGCGCGATGGCACGCTGGTGTGGCTCAAGGTGCACCCGCGGCTTGATGGGCTACGGGGTGAGCCACGCTTTCGCGATCTGCTTGCGCGCATGCGGCTTGATTCGTGAGGAGCAGCGGAA
>DATMQI010000194.1:0-6415 GCA_035567135.1 Terriglobales bacterium | reverse complement strand
TCTGGTGCTGATCAGCCGGCGGAAGGAGCGGGTCTCGTTCGGTGGAAGCATTCGGGTCCTTGCCGGGATTCTAGTGGAAACGGTCCTTGCAGCAATGATTGCTCCATCCATGATGATTTTTCAGTCAGGCGCCGTCGCAGAGATTCTGTTCGGCCGCGACGCCGGGTGGCAGGTGCAGCGGCGAAGCGATGGCGAGGTTGCCCGCGGGGAGATCTATCGCAAACTTACCGCCCCTACGCTGTTTGGGCTTGTGCTCGGTCTCAGCGCTTATGCTGTCTCAGTCCCGCTCTTGCTCTGGATGTCACCGGTCGTCATCGGTCTGGTTCTTGCTCTCCCGATGGGATTGTTGACCTCATCCCGGTTGAAGACGGCCGGGCTATTTGCCACCCCGGAAGACGAGTGCCCGCCCCCCGTCCTCGTCCGCGCCAAAGAGCTTGCTGCATCTGCCCGGATTGAAATGACCGGCGCACTACAGCAACTGCGCCAAGACACAGGATTGCTCAACTATCATCTGGTTTCCCTGTCTCACGTGAGCCATCCCAAGTCGGGACATGTCGACGTTCCTCTCGCCACTGCGCGCGCCAAGATCGAGGGGTGCGCCAGCTTCGAGGAGGCAGTCGCCTGGCTTGACAGGCACGAGAGCCACGCCGTTCTCAATAATCCCGTAACTCTTCGACGGATTCTGCAAATGCCCAATTCGCTCCAGCCGGCGCAATCATCTGAAGAGAACCGGCTATCTTAGCCGACAAAGCTCAATTAGATCCGCTATTCCGCAGCGACACTGGGGGACGAACTACCTAAAGTAGAGACTGAAAACACTCGCAAATTCAATTCGCCTTCAGCCGCGACGCATAAAGACATGTCAGAATGGCGTTACAAAAGAACTCTAGGACTTCGCGCTAATTCATTGAAATCGTAATGGAGCGGGTGAAGGGAATCGAACCCTCGTATTCAGCTTGGAAGGCTCGGATTTTCGCCGTGTTTTCAAGAGCCGTTCGGACATTTTTCAGTTTTCTGGGCAGTTGAGATTGCTCCGGAATTTCTCTTTGTCAGAATGGCGGTTGCCAGCCCATGCTCGACCTTTCCAAGCCATTTGCCGGCGGTTACCGCTGTCGGTTGGACATGACTCCGCTCGCTTCGCTCAATCTCGGGACGGAAGAAGCCGGCCGAACCTAGGCCGGCCCACCGATTCGATACCGGGTTATCCTCTGTCTAAGCCTCGATTGCTTGCGTTCTTAGCCGCTATCCGACTCCGACCATGCCTCCATCGACGAGCAGTTCGACCGCATTGACGAAGCTGCTGTCGTCCGAGGCGAGAAATACGACGGCTTTGGCGATTTCGTCCGCTTCGCCCGTCCGCCCCAGCGGGATCTTGGTGGCCATCTGGGCGGCAAACCCTTGGACCTGTTCTTCCGTCAAGCCGCCCTTGTAGTAAGCCGGCGTGACAATTACCCCTGGGCTCACCGCGTTGACGCGGATCTTGCGATCTTTCAGATCATTGGCCCAGCCACGGGCGAGATTGCGCACCGCGGCCTTGGAAGCGGCATAGACGCTGAAGTTTGGCATGCCTTGTGACGCAGTAGTGGAAGCGTTCAACACGATCGTGCCGCCGTCCTTCAATAAACTCAGCGCCTTCTGCACAGTGAAGATTACGCCTTTGACGTTGGTGTCGAAGACAGTGTTGTAAAAATCCTCGGAGATATGGCCGAGCGGGACGAAGTTACCCCCGCCGGCATTGACGAAGATCGTGTCGAGCTTGCCCCTCTCCCGCTTGATTTGGTCGTACAAGCGGTCAAGATCGGCAGCCTTGGACGCGTCTGCTTGCACGGCGGTCACACAGCCACCGATCTCGCGGGCTGCAGCTTCCAGTCCCGCCTTGCTGCGTCCGGTGATGTAAACGTGGGCGCCCTCTGCAACGAAGCGCTTGGCCGTAGCCAAGCCGATGCCACTGGAACCGCCCGTAACAAGCGCAATTTTGTCTTCGAGTTTCTTGCTCATGATGTCCTCCTGTGGAGTGACGCCCGGCGTACCGCCGGACTGGCACAAACGTGACCATCACAATGCAGGCGAACATTTTGTGGATAAATCGGTGGATAATGAATAGATTATTCATTAGCAGAAACAATCGGCATGACTCGACATGGACCAGCTACTCGCAATTCGCATATTCGCGCGTGTTGTAGAGGCAGGGAGCTTCACCAGAGCTGCAGATTCGCTGCAGATGCCCAAGGCAACGGTCACCAAATTGGTGCAAGCGCTCGAAACGCTCGTTGGCGCCAAGCTTCTGCAGCGCACGACCAGGCGCATAGCGGTGACGCCCGAGGGGAAGGCTTACTACGAGAAGACCATACGTGTTGTAAAGGAACTGGCGGACATTGACAGCGAGTTCGGCGCCACACATCGCAAGCCGAAAGGTCATTTGCGTATCAATGTTGGAGCGTCGCTGGCATGGTACGTCCTTATCCCGGCGCTTCCTGACTTCCTGGCACAATATCCAGAAATCCAAATCGACCTCGGGGTAAGTGACCAGCATATCGACTTGATCGGCAGCAATGTGGATTGCGTTATTCGGGGCGGCCCACTCAGCGACTCTTCGATGGTTGCACGCAAATTGGGGACGACATCGTGGGTGACCTGCGCCACGCCTGCCTATCTTGCACAGCACGGAACGCCCAAGCATCCGAGAGACTTGGAGGAAGGTCATGTCATGGTCGGCTATCTCTCGCCGAAGACAGCTCGCGCAGTACCTATGATATTTCGCCGAGGCGGTGAGAGGTTTGAGCCGCAGGTGGCACGACGGGTCGGGGTCAACGAGAGCAACGCGCACGTGGCGTCCGGCCTAGCAAGCCTCGGCTTGATCCAGACCTTCACCGCCGCGGTTCGTGACTACATCGATGAAGGCAAGCTGGTGCCCGTGCTAAAGGACTGGCAACCGCCAGATTACCCATTCTACTTAGTCTATCCATCCAATCGCCACATCAGCAACCGCATACGAGTGTTTATCGACTGGTTCGTCAAGCGCTTTGAGTTGGTAGGATGATAGCCCAACCTGACACGGTACCGGCGATCGAAAATACATTCCGGCCCCACCAGAACCTACGCACCTTCCCCGTCCAAAGAACCAATTGAATAGAACAAACAATTGGGCTTGCCCGTCGTTCACGCGCGATCTCGTTGCTCTTACCCGCACTGGGTCACTGATCGCCCGCGAGCGTCGAGGTTGATGCTCCCTGCCGTCCCGGCGGTTAGACCGGGACGGCGAGTGATTTATAACGAAAGTGGTTGCGGGGACATGCAACCATCTCAAATTGCTGTTCCAAGCAAGCGCTTAATATAGCGCGCCGACACTCGAGCCCATCCCGATTGCAGGTTGGTTCCAGTGATCAGACAATAACGCGGTTGCGTTGGCGGCGAGATCTCAGGCAAGGAGAAGCGACTTCGTTGGACATGATCAGTTCCTCGTGGCAGCAGCTCAATCTTCATCTCCTTGCGACGAAACTGGCGTTCCGAGAGAGTGGCCTGCGAGGCGGGCATAGGCGTGCAAAACCTCATCAAACGCTCCGAAGCATACGCATGAAGTTTGACACCTTAAGATGGTCCAGAGATTGATCGAGATTCAAATTCTTCTCAATACTGAGGCCGGAGAAGAATACGGAGATCAAGTCGCATACCGCATCGGCGTCCATCTTAGGCTTCTCAGCGCGCACGTTCCTCATCATGAGTTCACGAAGCGTTTGCCGGCCTTCAAGGATCAATTTGCGGACTTCGCGCGACAAGCATTCCAATTCGCGCATTGAGCTCACGGCAAAACAGCCGCGCTGTCCGCGCAACCGGCTTGGCCCTTCTTCCAGGAATCTTTGAATGTTATCCCAACCGAGCGGCTCCCCCGCGAGCAAGTCTGCGCCGTCACGTCCATTAAGATAATATCGGAGACATTCCAGGTATAGCTTTTCCTTGTTCTCGAACTCCGCATAGAGTCCTGATTTGTTCACGCCGGTTGCGTGCTCGAGATCCGGCAAACTCGCGCGGGCAAAACCTTGTTTCCAGAATACTGGAAGGGCCTTCCGGAGCACATCGTCTCGTGTGAATTGCTTGGGTCGTCCCATGGTTCGCATCCGCCAATTTTCGACCAGCTTTAAATAAGACCACTTAGCGCGAGATCGCAAAGAGGTTTGATGGAGAAGCAATAACTTTTTTTTGAACCGATCGGTTCAGAATAACCTTGATCGACATTCGTCGCGGTTTATATGGCTGGGGCGGTCCAAGACTTCGCGGATCCGCAGAACCTCGTAACCGGAAGCAAAACCAAGCGACACCGGCGAACGTAGACCCGATGGAGCACACAATGACCACGGACTTGGAAGAGAAGAACAAAAAGTTGGTTCTTGAGGCGTTCGATACGCTGTTCAATAAAAGGAACTACGAAGCGGCGGAGAAGTACTGGTCGCCGAACTACCTTCAGCACAGCGCCCATATTCCGCCGGGACGCGATGGCCTCCTCAATCTGATCAGGAGCGTCCCCCCCAATATGCGCTACGAGCCCGGCCTGATCGTTGCCAACGGCGACTACGTTATTGTCCATGGCAGGTACTCGAACCTCGGCCTACCGAAAAACTGGATTGGTGTGGACATTGTGCGAATCGCTGATGGCGTCTTCGTCGAACATTGGGATGTGCTGCAGGACGAAGTGACCAGGGCCGAATCGAAAAGCGGTTTGCCGATGTTCGGCGAGAAATTCGCGGAATGAAAGCGCGTTACGCTGCAACGTGGCGGGCTCGCGAGTAACTACAAGATCGGTATTCCGAAAGGCCATCACAATGAAAGACGCCAAGACCTTGCTGCTCGAATTCCTCGCCGCCGTTACGGGCGGCCAAAACGCCGCCGCCCTATTCGCCGAGGATGGGGCGGTCGAACTGCCGTTCCTGCATTCGGTGGGCGTCCCCTGGCGCCACCGGGGTCGCCAGGCGATCAGCGAGCTCCAAGCCTCTCTCGCCGGGCTCTATCAGGACTTCGCCTTCAAGCCCGAGGACACCCACATCCTGATCGACACTCCGGAGCAGGTGTTCGCCGAATACATGGCCCACCCGACGGCGGCGGCGACCGGGCGCACCGTCCATCACTTGTTTACTGGCCGTCTCGTGGCCGAGAACGGCCAGATCAAGCTGCTGCGGGAGTCTCTGAACCCGGTCGCCGTGGCCCAGGCCCTGCTGCCCGGCGGCATCAAGGACCTGCCCGATCCGGAGAAAGTGATCTTCTCGGTCCCCCCAGACTACCGGAGCTGAGGCCGTCGAGAGTTCTCCGATGGCAAGGGCGCCGAGGTGGTGTTCGATCCAGTCGGTGGACCAACGTTGGGTCATCTCGCGGAGGCAATGGCAAGCGGGTCCATCCTGGTCGTCTACGGCCGGCCAAGCTCCGACGCTACGCCGTTCCCTCGTCCATGTGATCTGGAAGGGGCTGATCATCCGCGGCTTTGGACTGCCGTCGATTGTAGCGGACGACGTCAAGCTCGCGGCGCTCAAGCAGTTTATTGGCGAGGGCCTTGCCGCAGGTGCTGTGAGGCCGGCGATCGCTAAAGTCTTTCCCTTCGGAGAGATCATTGTTGCACACCGCTACCTTGAAGCTGGTGAACAGATTGGAAAAGTAATCGTCACCGTCTGACTCGGTCGCGCAAGCGAATCTCTTGGACCATGAGACAGAAAGGACACCACTTATGAGCGCATATGTCGTTGTTGAAGCAACCGTTCGTGACCCAGAGGCTCGTGATCGCTACGGCTCGCAAATTGGCCCCGTGCTGAAGCAATTCGACGGAGAGATCCTTGCGTTCGGACCATGGCAATTGCTCTTCGGCGAGCCTGCCTATCAAAACGGCATGATTATCCGTTTTCCAGATAAGGACACCGCTTTGGCTTGGTACAATTCGCCGGCCTATCAAGCTCTGCTGGATATTCGCGACGCCGCCCTTGACTCCCGCTTCCGCCTAGTCGGCTAGCTAAGGACGATCCACAGGCGGACTGAACGCGCCAAGCGTGGCCATGCGATCGGCATCTTAGTCGGGCCCGCCGCGCACCTCGCCCGAAGCACGCCATCTGAGAGTCGTGATCATTCCTATTCCGCGATCATTCCTATTCGAGGGTATCGGCAATCGTCGTCACGCCTACCACGACCCAAGTTTATTGGAGACGATCATCATAAGTAACAACAACTTTAAGTCGAGTCTGAAAATGCTCGCGAATTTGCATCGGCCTTCAGCCGTGACGCGTCAAAATTGTCGGAATGGCGTCAGAATGGGAGCTTAAAATTCCTGGCCAAGTCATTGAAATAGCTTTTGGAGCGGGTGAAGGGAATCGAACCCTCGTATTCAGCTTGGAAGGCTGCTGCTCTACCATTGAGCTACACCCGCGCTTGAGGCGATCAA
>DATMQI010000193.1:0-9970 GCA_035567135.1 Terriglobales bacterium | reverse complement strand
GTGCGCTGCGCCAATGAAGGCGTGCAGATTCACGGCGGGTACGGGTTCATCAAGGATTATCCTGCGGAGAAGTTCTATCGCGATGTGAAGCTGTGCACGATTGGCGAGGGGACGAGCGAGATTCAGCGACTGGTGATTGCGCGGCAACTGTTGAGGGACTAGGTGTCAGGATCTGGATGATGGACGATTAAAGTTTTTGCAAGCGACGGCCCGCTATGAGGGCGAAGCGTCACGGCGCGGCGCTGCTGGCTCGCAATGGAAATGCATGCCGGCTTCTTGAAAGATCCAAGCAGCATTGGGGTCTTTCGACTGCGTTCGGCTGGCGCCTCACTCCGCTCAAGATGACAATCTTTTATAAAAATAGCATCGAGCTCTGCTTGCCAGCAGCTTGGAGCGCAACCTAAGACCTGACACCTGAGACAAGACATCTGCCGACCGACGCCTAAGATCTGAGACCTGTGACCTGCTCACCGGGACCTGACACAGACGTGAGACCTGACACAGAGCGGATACCTGACCCTGCCGACCGAGACTTGACACCTACTCGTACCGCAACGCCTCAATCGGATCCAGGCGCGCGGCCTTGATGGCCGGCAGCATTCCGCTCACGATTCCAACAAAACTTAAGATCAGCGTCGACGCGATCAGTGTGCCGGCTTCGATTTTCAGGTGAATGTCGCCTTCGGCTGCGTCGGTCTCGAACGCGCTCCACAAGGTGAGTGACCCGACGGCCCACGAAACGAGATACGCGAGTGCGACTCCGGCCAGCCCTCCAAGAAACGTGATCACGAGCGCTTCGGAGAGAAACTGAAAGAGGATGTGCCACCTGCGCGCGCCCAAAGCTTTCTCCACGCCGATCTCGCGGGTGCGCTGGGTCACCGACACCAGCATGATGTTCATCAGTCCCACGCCGCCGATGCCGAGGGTCAGGAGGCCGATGAAGCCGAGCAGGATTTTGATGCCGGTAGTGATCACGTGCAGGTCGAGGAGATCGGCGAACACGTCGAAGACAAATACGGCGCGCTTGTCTTTGGGATCGTAGTTGTGGTGGAAGGCCAGCGAGTCGCGCAGGGCCTTGACCACCTTGGCGTGATCGCCTTCGTACTCCATCACGATCGAATTGAGGTACTGGGTGTTCTTGATGTCGCTGATGCCGCTGAAGGGCACGTAGACGTGGCCGTTCAGGTTGTCGTCGCTGTTGTTGATGACGTGCTTCAGGACCCCGACCACCTGATAGGAAATTCCGTCCACGCGAATGCTTTCGCCGATGGCGTTCAGGCCGGAAAACAGCTTCTGCTTCACGTCCGCGCCGATGAAGGCCACGCGCGTGTGGGTGTAATCGTCGGCTTCGCTGAAGGCGCTGCCTTCGGCGAATTCCATGCGGCGCATCTTGGGATAATTGGCATAGACGCCGCTGACGCCATACGTGTTGCTGCGCGTGCCGTAGGCTACGGAGCACTGCTTGAAGACTTCGGGCGAAGAGCGTTTCAGCAGCGGCACTTCCGCCTGGATATGGTCGAAGTCCTTCATGGTGAGACGCACTTCGCTGCCCGCTTTCGTGCCGCCGGCCTGCATGGAAGTGCGACCTGGAAAGATGAAGACGAGATTCGTGCCGAAGGAGCGGAAGGCTGCCCACAAGCCGCGTTCGAAGCCTGCGCCGTAGGCAAGGAGCAATACCACGGTGGCAATTCCCCAGGCCATGCCAAGCATGGTCAGGAAACTGCGCCGCCGGTTGTGGCGCAATGCTTCGTAGGCCTGCAGGAAAAGATTCCCGAACATATTTATTCCTGGCGCAGCGCTTCCACCGGAGGCAGGAGAGCCGCTTTGCGCGCAGGGTAGAGTCCGGCGCTGATGCCCGCGATGGCGAGCGAAGCGATTGCCGCGACCGCCGACAACGGCACGATGCGCGGCGTGTCGAAGCCCTCGGGCGCAGGAAGCTTCGCGAGCACGGTCACGAACGCGACCGTAATCACCAGGCCGATTCCGCCGCTGAAGGCTGTGAGAAATGCTCCCTCAATGAAGAACTGGGTCATGATGTTGTGATGGGTAGCGCCCAAGGCCTTGCGCAGGCCGATCTCGCGCGTGCGCTCTGCAACTGAGACGAGCATGATATTCACGATTCCGATCGCGCCCAATCCGAGCGTCACCAACCCAACTACGCCGAGGAAGTAGTCCATGGCATTGAAAATCTTGTCGACTTTTTGAGAGTTCTCGATCGTGTCCCAATCTTCAAAAGCGTCTTCCAGCTTGGGGTTGAAGTGGTGACGGCGGGCAATCATTTCGTGCACTTCCGCCTTCGAAGCCAGGTGTTCGGCTTTGATCAGCGGCCGGTAGTTGATGAAGGAGATGGCGTTTTCGATGTTGTTGCCCTTCAGGGGAAACAACTCGCGCATGGTTTCGATGGGAACAAAAATGCGGGCGTTGGTGCCGTTGTTGCCATCCTGTCCCACCTTCGCGAGGACGCCGATAATGTCGAAGCGCACGCCATTGAGGAGCATGGACGCGCCGACGGCGGGCCGGCCGGGGAAAACATTTTTCAGCAATTCCCATCCGACAACCGCCAAACGCCGGTGCTCCGAGTTGTCCTGGTCGTTGAACCAGCGTCCTGTGCCGATGGGGATGGTGCGGATCTGGTTATACTCGGGCGCGATGCCGAAGACCTGGCCGTTGGTCGATCCGTACTCGCTCACGGCGCGAATATCCTCGCGGTTGATGACGGCGGAGACGGTCTTCAGGGTGTGGGCATCACGGCGCAGCGCCACGTAGTCGTCATAAGTGAAGTGATAAGTCTGGCCTGACTGCAGGCTTCCTTCCACGGCAGGAATTCGCCCTGGAAACACGAACATGATGTCTTGTCCCAGGGTCGCCAACTGTTTGGCTTGCCCGCTGCGAAAGCCCTCGCCCAGACCCACCAACAGCAGCAACGAGCCCACTCCCCAAGCGATTCCAAACATGGTGAGAAATGAGCGCAGCTTATGCGCCCACAAAGTGGCGAGCGATTGCCGGAGGATGTCGCCGAGCAGTCTCATAGGTATGCCCCCAGACACCGGGCAGCGCCTGGGGGTCCCGGGTTTAAGGTTGAGCGGGGGGTCTCACGTCCCGCCCCTGTGCATCTGGTAGAGGTACGCGGCCGCTGTAAGGAAAGTTCCACGGATGTGGAGGATTCCTCACGCAGTTAGACTCTCCTTCCCAGAGAAGGGTTAGCTGCGGATAACATATGCGGCGATGTTATGTGGTGTCTTCGAGTGTAGCGCCGGCATCCTGCCGCTATCCCGAGGGTGAGACGCCTTGGCCAAGCGGGCGAGACCCTTCGACTTCGCTAAGGGCAGGCTGCCCGCTCGACAGCCGCCAAGACGGCGGCGCTACCAGTTCTTCCCGCCTTGCTCACCTTGTTCCCTCGGGTTTCGTCTAAAGACTCCGTGCCACTCCAGGTCCGTTCAGTAAAACAAAATTATCTCGCAGATGACGGGCGGTCTCTTCGTCTCACTCTGTTTGCACAGGGGCTACCCGTCACTCCATCGAAGAACAAATTGAGGAGGATTCCCGTGTACAAGCGACATGCTCCCGTCGTGTTTGGAGTCGTGCTGCTGCTCGTCGCCAGCACCGCATTTGCGCAATCGACACAACTCAACCTGCCTCGCGACAGCCAGCGCGCCTCGGTCACGCAGCGCATTGGGATCACCGACATCACCGTGAAGTATCACCGTCCACTCGTCAAAGGCCGCACGATTTGGGGCAAAGTCGTGCCCTACGGACAAGTCTGGCGGGCCGGCGCCAATGAGAACACAACCATTACTTTCACCGATCCGGTCAGCATCGAAGGCAAGCCTCTCGACAAAGGCACATACGGCCTCCACATGATTCCGAACCAGGATCAGTGGACCGTGATTTTTTCCAAGGTCAATACCGCGTGGGGAAGCTTCACGTACAAAGAATCGTCAGATGCGCTACGCATCGACGTGAAACCGCAGACGGTGGCAATGCAGGAAGCGCTGCTCTACGAGGTGGATCAACCCACCGACGACACGGCCGTGGTGACCATGCGCTGGGAGAAAGTTGCGGTGCCGTTCAAAGTTTCGGTGGACGTGAACAACATCGTCATCGCCAGTCTGCACCAGCAACTGCAGGGGCTCTCGCAATACACCTGGGATGGTTGGGACGATGCCGCCAATTACCTGCTGGCGCATAAGGTCGACCTCGACGAGGCGCTGGAATACGAAAACCGCTCCATCGGAACCGAGCCCCGCTACGACAATTACATGACCAAGTCGCAAATCCTGGACGCGATGGGCAAGAAAGACGAGGCCAAGGTCGCGCATGACAAGGCGCTCGAAATCGCTACGCCGGCACAACTTCACCAATACGCCTTCGCGTTGAAGGGACAAAAGAAGGACGCGGAAGCTTACGAGGTATGGCGCAAGAATGCAAAAGCCCATCCCGATCTGTGGTTCACGCACTCCGGCATGGCCCGGGTTTATTCCTCGCAGGGGGACTTCGACAATGCCGTGAAAGAAATGAAACTCGCCGAAGCGGGAGCTCCGGAACAGAACAAAGTGTTCATCGAGGGGGCCATCAAGCGGCTGGAAGCCAAGGACGACATCAACAAGTAGGCGCGAAGTTCAGGGACATCAGCGGCGGCCTCTGCGAACGGGGGCCGCCGAAATCTTGTTTGTGAATCGAAAGGCAGGCTCGTCGGCGCGGCGGAGACGCTGGTTGAGATCATCTATCGCCGGATCTCGGAAGCGGGTTCAAGGGGATCTCGTCAACCGTAGAGATACGGTTGGGCTCGCGGCTATATTTCCGGATGGGATGTTTGCGTTGACGAGTGAAGAGACGTCCAACGACGAGACAGGCCGTGGGAATAGTTTAGAGCGCCCCCAGCGGCCTTTCACCCAATGGTGACCAGCAAGACCGCCCGGGAGCGCAATACATCACCGATTGCAAGTGTACGAGGCGGTCAATTCAGACGCAGTGATGCGGCTCACGGTTTTACGTGATACCTGTTGCCTCTCCCTTGTGCTTCCTGACGTCAGAGATGGCGTGCCACCTAGCGCTTCCTCCGAAATCTGCCCTCATGCAATCTTGCCTCATACCACAGCGCAAGTTCAACGCGATTGCTCACACCCACCTTGTCGTAGATGATGCTGAGATAGTTTCGAACGACGTGCTCGCCTATTCCCAACTTGCTCGCGATTTCTCGATTCTTTAGTCCCTTGGCTACCAACTGAATTACATGCTGCTGGCGCAGGCTCGGCTTCCGGTTGTCTTCGTGGATAATGACCCCTCCCTTCCAAGCTGGGAGGGCCTAAGGTTGGCATTTGGGGGATCGGGGAAGATGGGGGAAACTTAGGTTGCAGCAGAACGACAGGGCAGTCAACATCCAAACGAATGAGATTCGCGGATGAGTACTCAATAACTCACAAGTGAATTTTATCGCCGAAACGCGATGAAAAGGGTTCTTTAACCGCCACGGAATTTATCACCAACCAGGCCGCTTCGGCGGTACAACCAGGAGAAACTGGGCAAGTTTATAGCCCTTGACAAAGTCTCGTTTTCGGTGCAGTGTTACCCTCCCCGATGTTGTGAGGCACCGCCTAGACATTCTCTTTTTTTCCTTCCTTCGGTCTTGGCCTTTTGAAAGTCGTATCGGTGCCTGCAAGGGCAAGTTCAGCCAGAAGTGTGTCATGAGGCGCGCGACAATGTACAAACGCCCACGAACTTAATCTCACTAAGGGGAGGATTCAACTATGTCGAAGCTGAGGAACGTAGTGGTCGCCTTTTCTGTGTTGTCGATGTTCCTGGTCGTACCGGCATTTCCGCAAGGGAATGCGGGCTGCAAGACTGGCAAGTTCATTGGGTCCTATACCCACCTGGACACATTTCCCGATATTTGGGGCGACGGATCCAACGTCGAACACCAGATCATCCAGCAGCTCAACCTGCACAGTGACGGTACCGTAACTCAGGAGAACGCCGGGGGTCCTGACATCATGCTGTCCGCCGGATTGAGCACGACGCTTGTTGGCAGCTGGACGTGCCGTAGGGACGGGATGTTGGTCGTGACAGTGATATTTGCCGTTTACGTGCCGACAACGGATGCAATCAACCACCCGTTGACCGTCCCGGCCCCTCCGCCGGTGGATCTTTTCCTGCTTCAACATACCAGGGCTACGTACCTGTTTTCTGTGACCAACGCAAATACCTTGACGAGAATCCAGGCCAGGAACAGAAGATACAATGCGGCGCAGGATCCGACAGACCCGACCGGCGGCGTCCTCCGGCCTCTCAACACCAACGTAGTTGTGTACAGAAGAGTAGTGGCATCGGACGCAGATCTGCTTGCTCCGTAAAAAGGAGCGCGCCTTCTGGGGCAGGCTGCAGCTTGCCCCAGCGTTCTTTCGCATCGATCTTGCTAACGCATGCTCAGGTGTCGTTAACAGCATTCTCACAAGCTTGCGCTGTTTGTTCGTCAAGAGCGATTTCACTCAAGTGCCCAGCGCAACGCCATGATGAGTGTAACGGGGATGTTACGCCAACGGCCCCCAGACCAGAGACCTAGACGAGGCTTGGACGATTGAGGTCGAACAGATCACATCTTGCATCGTTCAGAAGGTTCTCAAACTTAGACCAGCCGTTTCGTGCGTGAAACGCCCACTCCGCTTCTGTTATCGGCAAGAGCCAGCACAGAACAACTTCAATACCTTCACTACGACATGTCCACATTTCATTCGGGTAGTAGATCGGCAACGTTGAGTAGAGTGCGACGAAGTCCCATTTGTGGAATAGGGCTCCCGGTCTCTTGATTGCATGTCCGCGCAGAACGGCCTTGTTGGTGTGCGTGAGGTGGCCGACTACTTGGTGAAGTACCGCCGCTGCGTTGTCGGGAAGCTGATCCTCTTTCCCCATGAAGAAGAGTTCTTGTCGAATCTTCTTTTCACTGGCGGACGACTCAAGCGCGAAGCGGCTAAGTCCTAAAGTGCTCAAGACCGATACGCCTCGCACGAAACCACCACGACACTCAACGAACTGCACCTCATCTACGGCATCGCCAGTTGTTGGTGTATCAAACCCATGCTGAATTCTTCCGAAGCACAGCTCCATATGCTCTACGAGGGCAGGCGATTCGTCTTGAATGGGTTCCGGCATCTCTGGCGTACAGTCGGCCGTATCGGCACGGTTTAGAAGAGGTTATCCTACCCGGCCATTGCCGTTGATGAAAACAGGCCTTAGCACAAGCTTGCGCTGTCTGTTCGCCCGTCAGACTGGGGTTTTGAGCGTAACGGGGATGTTATACCAATCGACAGCCACACCTGCTCTCCAATAACTCACAAGCGACAATGTGACTTCCGGTATCTGACGGACGAGCAGCACCCAGTGTCTAAATAAAATATGCGCTTCAGACTGCCGATTTCGGTCCCGATTGGCATCGGGCTGATCCTCTTGGGCGTAGGGGGGCGTGCGGCCATCGACCACTGGATGCGCACGCGAATCGTGCGCCCAGTCGACATGCCCGTGTCTCTTGCACGGGGACACATCCGTACCGGATCTTTCCGGCTGAATCTGGATGCCGATTATTGGGTTGATCTGAATCCTGGCACAGACTGGCGGTGGGATTCTGCGCACCCGGAGTGTGACCCCTATCGCCATTTACAAACCCGTTGGACGCTATACAAAAACGGGAAAGTTGTCGACCGGCTGGATGAGCCGATCGTCTTACCTTGGCCTTCAGGATTTAGGGCCGGACCTGGTGTCTACGAGCTTGATGTCGAAGTAATGTCCGACTTCAGTTGCCTCGATCGGCTTCCCCCTCATCTAGAAGTAATCGCAAACACGGAGTACTACGAGACTGCTGCTTTGTTCGGAAGGGCAGGGCTGTCCATCGTCACGTACATCGGACTCGTTTGGCTAATGTTCGTACCAATCATTCGACTCGTCCATTCTTTCGAGCAGTCGAAAACGATCACAGAGTCAGCAACTGTCGGGCAGGATCTTCGATGGGCACGGGAGCTGCCCCTGCAACCCCAGATTTCGGGCCTCCCTAGTTTCGGACTTGTGGCAGGAATCTTCTACACCCTCGTCGCTATGCTGATGATGCTGTTAATGGGGATCGGTGCGTACCGGTCAAAAGGCTTGCGGGTGGGCCTGCTCAAGCAGGGAACTGTACCGCAGAACAGCGATATATGGACCGAGCCGCTCATAGTACAGGTGAAGCACTCCGCGCCAGGGCAGACGCCCGATTTGCAGGTGAACTCGAAACTTGTGGCGTGGGAAGACTTCGACCGGGTGCTGAAGCAGGAACTGAGCCGACCTCCACATTGGGTGGTTTATATCGGCGCAGATGATGAGGTGGCGTGGCAGGATGTTGTGAATCTGGTTGATGAGGCCCATAGAGACCACGCTACGGTTTACCTGATCACTGCGACCACAAAAGCTTCGCGCCTGTCAGGAAATCAGGAATAGCAAAGGTCTAACTATCTGGCGGCGACCGGTGCCGGCTCGGCCTTCTTCTCCGGATACTCAAATACTCCGCGTCCGGACTTGCGGCCCAGCCTTCCGGCTTTCACGTACTGCACCAGCAGGGGCGCGGGGCGGAATTTCTCACCCAGCGTTTTGTGGAGGTATTCGAGGATGTGCAGGCGTGTGTCTAGCCCGACCAGATCGACCAGCTCAAATGGACCCATGGGATGATTGAGGCCGAGCCTGAGCGCTTTATCGATGTCTTCGGCGCTCGCGATCCCTTC
The DNA here is from genome assembly GCA_035567135.1 of Terriglobales bacterium. Taxonomy (GTDB): domain Bacteria; phylum Acidobacteriota; class Terriglobia; order Terriglobales; family Acidobacteriaceae; genus JABDBE01. The sequence continues at coordinate 1,229 of DATMQI010000193.1, read as the reverse complement.
CTGCAGCATGTAAAAGGCCTCGTTGCCGATCATGGCGTTGATGCGACTGGTGACAAAGCCCGGGGATTCCTTGATGACGACCACTTCTTTCCCCATGCGCTGGCCGACGTTCACGGCCGTGGCCAGCGTGTCGTCGTCGGTTTCGAGGGCGCGCACGATTTCGAGCAGCTTCATTTTGTGCACGGGATTGAAGAAGTGCATGCCGACGATTTTACGGGGCCGGTAGGTGACGCTGGCGATTTCGGTGAGGCTGAGTGAGCTGGTGTTGGAGGCGAGCACGGTCGTGGGCCGGCAGATTTTATCGAGCAGGGTGAAAATCTCGATCTTGGACTCGAGTTCTTCGGGAACCGCCTCGATGACCACATCGGCCTGGCGCGCCGCTTCATCCACCGAACCAGCGAATTCCAGGCGGGAGAACGCGGCGTTCGCGTCGCTGGCGGTGACTTTGCCCAGTTCGACCGCCTTGTCCAGATTGGCGCGGATTTCTGACTCGGCGCGGCGCAGCGCGTTGGGAAGGATGTCTTCGAGGATGGTACGGTAACCGCCGAGCGCGGCGGCGTGCGCGATTCCGCGGCCCATGGTGCCGGCCCCGATCACCGCAATGACTTGCACCTCGGCCACTACTTGTTCCCGCCCTTTTGCAGTTGCGACAGGACCTCGCCGAAGCCGTTCGCGGCCGTTCCCATGTACTCGGAAAGACGCTTGCGCTCTTCGTCTGTGATGGTGTTGAGATTGGCGCTGATGCGGCGCAGGGTTGTGCTGATGTCGTCGACGTAGTTCATCATGCGGATGAGTTCACCACTTGCGGGCATATGAGGGCTCCTGCGCTCGCGACTCAGGGGTTGCGGGCGTGGCGGAGTGAGCGCCACGGGCCGCGGCATCGGACGCAAGCGAACGTTCCATTCTCAATGGTGCCGGGAAATTAGTAAAGCACCGGAGGGCAGCGTCCAATAGCAATTCCCACGTAGAATGTCGAAACCTCAGGAGAGCGCCATGGGGAGTGCGGACACGGTTATGGCCGAGGAACGAAACTCGCTTTCGCACATTGCGCGCACGACGATTGCGGCGCTGGCCTCGCAGCTAATCGCGCAGAGTCTGCATATGCCCGAGCCTTACTGGGCAACGGTGACGGCCATCGTGGTCATGCAATCTTCGCTGGGTGCAGCATGGACGGTATCGTGGAAGCGGCTGGCGGGAACCGTGCTCGGCGGCGCCGTGGGAGGATTCCT
>DATMQI010000192.1:0-25596 GCA_035567135.1 Terriglobales bacterium | reverse complement strand
GCGTTTGAAGAGATCAAGCGTCTGAGAGATCAACTAAAAAACGACAACGTAGTGCTCAGGGACCAGATCGACCAGGCGTTCATGTTCGAAGAGATCGTCGGCACCTCGTCGGCGTTGCGGGGAGTGCTTTCTCGGATAACGAAAGTTGCTCCCACCGATTCGAGCGTTCTTGTTAGTGGAGAGACTGGAACTGGTAAGGAACTCGTCGCCCGCGCCATCCATAAACGATCTCGTCGGTCGCAACGCGCCTTCGTGAGCGTGAACTGCGCAGCTCTTGCCTCATCGCTGATTTCTTCCGAACTCTTTGGCCACGAAAAGGGCGCGTTCACCGGGGCGATGCAGCGCCGCCTCGGTCGATTTGAACTGGCGAACGGAGGAACCATTTTCCTCGACGAAATCGGCGAGCTGCCGCTGGACACTCAGGTTGCACTCCTGAGGGTGTTGCAAGAACGTGAATTCGAACGCGTCGGCGGCACGCAACCCGTTAAGATCGATGTCCGCGTAATAGCGGCAACTAATCACGATCTGGAAGCCGCCGTTGCAAAGGGGACATTTCGCCCGGACCTCTACTACAGGCTGAACGTATTCCCGATCCAGGTTCCCCCGCTTCGCGAACGGCAAGACGACGTTCTGATGCTGCTGGAATACTTTGTCCATCGATTTGCCCAAAAGATGGGCAAGCACTTTAAGAAGATCGATAAGCGAACGGTCGAACTATTTCAGTCCTATCCCTGGCCGGGCAATATTCGCGAACTGCAGAATGTTGTTGAGAGGTCGGTTATTGTGAGTTCTGATGGCGTGTTTTGCGTGGATGCAGCCTGGTTGTCCGGGGATTCCCGTCGAGTCAGCTTGCCGCAACAACCTGAGCCCCCTCTAGGGAGAGCGGTGATCTTCCCATCAGGAGTCGCAGCTCTCAAGCAACTCAATGTGATCTCTTTGAGCGGGGTGATATTGTCGCTCCTCCTACTCCATAGATTCAAACTGAAGGTGATTCCCTTGATCCTATTGGGCATTGGGTTCGGTTCTATTCGCTATTTCCTGGGCTTTTGATGGCGATTCGACGAAATTCCCAAATGGTCGGCAACCCTTACCATAGAGGACTGTGGAAGGGTAGCCCGTTCACTCGGAACCCGTGTGCATTTGGGTGCTGAACACATCCCCGATACGATCAGACATCTGACGCGGTATCCACCACCCCAGCTGAGCAGAGTTGCAGAGGCATGGCAAGAACGCCTCCATAGCTTCTCGCGAACACCTGTTCAAGCAGGTTAAGCGCGCACCATAAACCGGCTCAACCGGGAGTCCAGAACCCTCTCTTTTTTCTGCAGAGAAAGCTTGAAGTCGCGATGATCGGTGTGCCAGATTTCCCGAAGCAGTGCGCCATGACGCTCCTCAAGGATCTCGAACAATAGCTCTTTCTCCTCATCGCTGAGCGTCAGCGTAACCGCCGTTTCGCTCATAATCTGTCCAGGGGTATCTAGGCTCTTGCGCCTGTTAAGCCTCCCCAATCGTATATAGCTACTATCGCTCCTGAGGACCTGTTTCCGTTGAAAACTAGAAGCGTCTGATCCAGCCTGGCTCGCGAACATGTTCGTCTTCCAAGCCCCTCAAGCGTGCTGCCATGATTCCTGGCCTGCCCAGGTAGCCGAGCACTCGCCGAGGATCATCTCGATCCACAACCGGCAGGCGTCCAACAGCATTGCGCAGCATCTTGGCCGAAGCATCGTGCAACAATTCGTTCGGATAGGTAACAACGACGTCGCGTGTTCCGGCGTCGAGCACACTCAGTTCCCCCGATGGATCTTTGTCCAGCGCGCGTACCACATCGCCCCGAGTAATAACACCAGCAAGTTTGCCCTCCGAATCTAAAATCAACATTCCCTGGTGCTGGCATACTTCCGGGTCGCGGCGTGCGATGCGGTCCGCTAATTCGCCCACCTTCATGTCCGCCGGTACTTTAGGCACATCTTTCTCCATAGTCTCGGAGACCATCATCTGGCGCAGAACGTCAGCCTCGTATTCTTGATGAATGTGCAATCCACGACGCGCCAGCTTCTCCGTCATGATGGAAGCCCTGGGCATCAGCAACATGGCAATACCGTCAGCAATCACGCTGACCAACATAAGTGGCAGTACCGAGTTGTAATCGCGGGTGATTTCGAAGGCAAAGATAATGAATGAAAAGGTGGCTCGTGAAGCCGCGCCGAAGACCGCTCCCATTGCGACCAATGCGAACGCGCCAGGCGACAAATTCGCAGCCGGAAAGATTCGATCGATCCCCATGGCGTATACGCCACCGAGTGCCGCACTCGACATGAACATGGGCGCCAACAAGCCTCCAGAGGTGCCCGAACCGAGTGAGATCACTAACGCCACCGCTTTGGCAACCATGACCACGATCAGCATCTTCCAGGCCAGATTCGCATTTAGAATGTCGCCGATCGTGTCATATCCCACACCCAGCACTCTGGGTACGAAATAGCCGATGATCCCAAGACCCAGAGCGCCTATTGCAGGCCACCAGAGCTCGTCCACTGTTAACTTTTCGAATTGGTCCTCAGTCCAATAAAGCAATTTGCTGAATCCAACTGCCGCTAATCCACAAACTAATCCCAGGAGCAAATAGAAGAGCAGAGCGTGCGGAATCCCGAAGTCCATGGCCGTGACCTTGAACATCGGTCCTGCGCCCAGAAGTTGCATATGCACCGCGGTAGCGAGAGTGCTCGCAATCACCAGGGGAATGAATGACCTCGCCTTGAACTCAAACAAGAGCAGCTCGATCGCAAGAATCACTCCGGCAATCGGCGTGTTGAAAGTCGCAGACATTCCTGCAGCGGCGCCGCACGCCAAGAGCACTTTTCGTTCCGAAGCAGTCGTATGCAAAACTTGCCCTACCAGCGAACCAACTGCTCCCCCAGTCTGAATGATCGGGCCTTCTGCGCCGAAGGGACCGCCTGTGCCGATTGCTATCGCAGCGGAGATGGGCTTCAGGATCGCGACTCTCGGCTCAATCCGACTGCGATTAACCAGCACCGCCTCCATCGCCTCCGGTATGCCATGTCCTTTAATCTTGGAAGTCCCATATTTCGCCATGAAGCCGACAACAATTCCCCCAATGACCGGGATCAGAATTACCCACAGACCGAGCTGGTTATGGCGTGCGCTGATGAACACGGTGGAGAAGCGATGATAGAAGAAGATGTTGGTGAACAATCCGATCAGGTTGTAGAGCACAAATGCGATCAAGCCTGCAAGCAGGCCGATGCCCGCTGCCAGGAAAGACACCAGAACCATACGGAAGTGCGCTAGCTCGCCAAGCCTCACATCTCCAATCTGGGCGCCGGTTGCTCCAATTGTGGCAGGACGCGAATCTCCGCTGCTGCGGTTATTTTCCACCATGCATTTAGCACTCTCTCTCTAGGTCTATTGAGTTCCACATAATGCTATTCGTGTTTAATAACGCGTTCTAAGGCAGTAAAAAGGGCGGGACCTTGCACGCGAAGTTCGGCCAGATGCTGCAGTGAAAGCTTTTGAAGTACGTTCTCGCCTTTGCGGGTCAAGGTTAGCAACACCTCCCGCCTGTCCGCCCCTCCACGATGTCGCCGAACATACCGCCCTGCCGCGAGCCGGTCGATTAGTTCGACGGTGCTATGCTGTTTTATCTGCAGGCGTTCCGCTATTTCGCCAACGCACGGGCGGATGCCTTCGGACAGCCCTTTTAACGTGAGCATTAGCTGATGCTGCTGTGGTTTTAGGCCTGTGTTTCGGGACACTTCCTCACTGAAGCGAACAAAGCGGCGGATCTGATAGCGCAATTCCGCAAGCGCTGCATAGTCTTGACTGCTGATATTTATTCGTCTCAATTCCGATGCTCCGATATATATCGTACCACGACATATACTCCCCCTCGAGAACATGCAAAACCGACGACAGGAAGATAACCTTCGCGAACTGTGCGGCGAAGCTCGGCCTGCCACCAGTCAATTCCGGCCGGCAGGACTCCACACGAGAAATGTGGTGATAATTCTTACGCAGTGCCGGTTCTCCACTTCCGGCACGGTGTCATATTGTCAGCTCTGAAGCAACCTTCGGGGCAATCTCTAAGACCTCGGAAACCACCGCGTCGATATCCATCTCCGTTGTGCGATGGTTCACGATACAGGCGCGAAGGCAGAACCTCCCCTTCAATTCCGCATTCGAAAGATAGATCTTTCCCCGGGTGATGATGCGTTTGAGTAATGCCAGATTGAAGCGATTGCGCACCTCTTCAGAAGCGTCTTCTCTGAGGATATGGCGAAAGCAAACAGCGCTTAACTCGACCGGACCGAGAAGCTCAAGCGAAGAAGAGCGTTCGATCGCCCCCGCCAGTCGTTGAGCGCGATCGAGGTCCTGCTGGATAGCGTCACGGAAAGCTTGCAGACCGTGATAGCGCAGTGAAAGCCAGAGCTTCAAAGCGCGGAAGCGCCGGGAAAGCTCGATAGACTCTTCGAAAAATGCGAAGCCCTCAATTGGATCAGAGCTGAGTTGCTTGGCATAGTTACCCGTATAGGTGAAGGTCTTGTGCGCCGAGCTGACATCTCTATAGAGCAGGCAACCACAGTCGAGAGGCTGGTAGAGCCATTTATGCGGATCGAGGGAAAGTGAATCCGCTAGAGCCAGACCATCGAACTTTTCGGGCACTGCAATTGCAGCAAGCGCACCATAGGCGCCATCTATATGCATCCAGAGATCATGGGCGCGGGCAATTGCTGCGATTTCTCGCAGAGGATCGATGGAGCCTGTGTTAACTGTCCCGGCCGATGCGATGACTGCAATTGGCTCCCGGCCTTGCGCCTCGTCCTGTTGGATCGTTCGCTCCAATAGCGATGGGACCATGCGATAGGAGCTGTCGCATGGTATGTACCGCAGGTTTTCCCGCCCGATTCCAAGCATTGCCACGGCCTTGGGCACGGCCATGTGCACTTGCTCGGAGGCATAGATCACGCCCGCCTTCCTGTCATAGAGGCCTTGCTCATTGGCAGGAGTTTTCTTCTCGCGTGCCATGGCTAATGCCATGAGGTTAGCGGCGGACCCTCCGCTAGTCAGCGTCCCGGCGAAACCGTGGCAGCCGATTGCTTCCGACAGCCAGCGAACGACAGTGCGCTCGATGGTGACACCTGCCGGCGAAGACCGCCAGGCCGTAATGTTCTGGTTCAGAATTGACGCAAAGAGATCGCCAAGCGCGGCAATTGGCTCTCCCGATCCTTGAACGTATCCGAAGAAGCGACCGTTCTGAGCGCGCGATTTCTCAATAACGTCAGCAAGCACGGCAAACGCCTGATCGCCCATCCCGCGCTCTGGCAGCTCGAGGTCGAAGAGGCGCTCGCTTTCTTCACCAGTCGTCTGGGGAAACGTAGAGCGTTCGTTCAGAGTGCGCAAATATTCAGCACAGAGGTCGACGATATTAGCAGCCAAACGATGAAAGTCTTCGGCGGAGAGTTCAAGCGCGTTCATGCTGTGCTGAATTTAATCACAGGCAGACACAATAGTCACAAAAGGAAATTGAACTTCCTAAAACCTCTGCAAACCCTTCCAGTCGAGTCCCCAGAGGTTGATGCGCGTGGCAAGAACCGTCGCCTTGTAGATCCCAAACTCAGTCTCGTTGAATGACTGGCACGAGAGATTCGGTCACCGTTGATTAAGGTAGCCTCGAGTGCGTGTGGATGTCCTGACGCTAGAATGGCCCGATTGAATCGTTGCCCCGCGAGTGCATAGAGCGCGTACCGCTCGTCCCACGAGATTCCACGATAGCGTCACTATCGCCGCAGTCGCGATCCACCAGTCGAATCTTGCACGCTCGATCGCGAACTCGATGAGCGCGGCGAAGAGGATTGAAAGAGACGTTATTCGTCTCATCATGCAAGTCCAGGTTCAGAAGATCCGTCGCAGCCAACCAGAGTCCTTCTGAACATCTTTGCCCTTCCCCTATTGTTGCCACCCGCCTCCCAGCGCCTGGTAAAGCTGAACCAGCGCCAAGCGTTCGTTCAGCTGGGCTTGCACCAGGTTGAGTTCCGCTGAGAAGTAATTCGTTTCGCTGGTCAGCACCTGGAGATAGCTCGCGCCGCCGTTCTTATAAAGCACCTCGGAAAATTGGTCGGTCTGCTGCGCTGCCTTCGTGAGCAACTCCTGTTGCTCGCGGAATTCACGATTTTTTTGAGAAGCAACGAGTGAATTGGAAACCTGTTCCAGGGCGTTCTGAACGGTTTGCTCGTATGAGAGCACTGTTTCTTGCCAGTTGGCGCGGGCGAGCCTAAGTCCCGAACGGAGTGCGCCTCCTTCGAAAACGGGCTGACTCAGGCTGAAGGCTCCAGCCCAGGTCTCGGAGGGCTTGCTGATGAATTGGTTTAAGGCATTGCTCTCCAGTCCTCCCAACCCTGTGAGCGACAGGCTGGGGAAGAATGCGGCTTTTGCGACTCCGATTTGCGCGTTGGCAGCGACTATAATCTGTTCCGCCTGCCGAATGTCCGGTCGCCGCTCCAGCAATTCTGAAGGGAGTCCTGCGGGAACGCCCTCCGGAACGGGCTGTTCTGTAAGCGCACGGCCCCGGGGAACGGATTGGGGATTTTCGCCGAGCAGAACGCTGAGCACGTTCTCCTGTTGCTGGATTTGCCTTTCGAGATCGGGGATCGTCTCCGAAGCGGTGTACACGAGTTGCTCTGCTTGGCTCACGTCGAGCCCGGAGCCTGAGCCATGGCTCTCAAGCACCTGTGTTAACTTCAGGGATTGTCGCCGCGACCCCAACGTACGCTGCGAGATTTCAAGCTCGCTGTCGAGCGCGCGAAGCTGGAAATAAGCCGTCGCCACATTGGCTACCAGCGAAGAAAGTACCGCTCGCTGCCCCCACTCGGTCGCGATTAACTGGGCACGAGCTGCTTCGGTCTGGCGGCGGTATTTTCCCCAGAAATCCAGATTCCAGATCACCGACAGGTTCAGCTCGCCGCCATTGACCTCGTACGCGGGAAATATCTTTGAGACCTTCGCGTTTTGATCACTGAAAACGTCCGCATTTACGCTCGCCGAGGGGAGTTGATTGGCGCGGGTGATGCCCACTTGCGCCTGGGCCTCAAGCACGCGCGCGGCGGCGATGCGCACATCATAATTTTGCGCAATAGCAGTGTGGATCAACTGTGTGAGCACCGGATCCTGATAGACCTGCCACCATTGCTCGTTGCCCAGCGACGAGGCTTGGGCGGCCTGCTGTGGAGCGGGTGCACGGTATTCCTGGGGGACATTCACCGCAGGCCGTTGGTATTTCGGCCCCATCAGGCAGCCGGTCATCAAACCCAGCGCCATAACGATTCCTACTAAGAGTGCAGCCTTTTTCATAATTCAATCCCCCTGACCGGGTGCTTCGGCGGGCGTGAGGGCCAATGCTCTCCTTCGCTCAGCGCCTGAGATCTTCTCAACCACATAGAAAATCGCGGGAACAAAGAATCTGCCGATGAAGGTCTCCGCGACCATTCCTCCGATTACCGCCGTGCCCATGATCTGGCGCGCGACAGAGCCTGCTCCGGAAGCCGTCCAGAGCGGTACGCAGCCGAGAATAAAGGCGAGCGCGGTCATCATGAGGGGCCGGAAGCGAAGCCTCGCCGCGGAAAGTGCGGCATCCACCAGGGACATGCCGCGTTTTTCATAGTCTTCCTTTGCGAATGCGACGATCAGAATCGAGTTTTTCGCGGCCAGGCCGATGAGCATCACCAGGCCGATCTGGGCGTAGACATCGTTCTCGATCTGAACCATGTACTGAGGCACGAAGAAGCCAAGCACGAGTCGACGCAGCCAGAGCGCAGCTAGAGCGCCGAATACTGCGACTGGAGTGCTGAGCAGCACGCTGAAAGGCACGGTCCAGCTTTCATAGAGCGCTGCCAGAATCAGAAACACGAACAGAATCGAGAATCCGAAGATGATGGACGGCGGCACTCCCTCACGCGCTTTTTGCTCCTGGTAAGACATTCCGATGTAGTCGAAGCCCATTTCGCGGGGCATGGTTTGCTTGAAAACATCTTCCAGGGCCGCCGTTGCCTGATCCGAGCTGTAACCGGGAGCGGCACTCGCGTTGATCTGTGCCGACCTGTATTCGTTGTAACGCATGCTGAACTCAGGACCGGAACGGTTCTCGAATTTTGCGAGCGCGGAAAGCGGCACCGTCTGCCCTTGTCCATTGCGGACATAGAATTGTCCGAGATCGTCGGTCGTCGCACGATAAGGCGATTCGGCCTCCACATAGACCTGCCAGGTGCGGCCGAAATCGTTGTAGTAGTTGACGAACAATCCGCCCATGTAGGCCTGAATGGTGTTGTAGACGTCGGTCAAATTCACGCCTTGCTTCAACACTTTGTCCCGGTCCACATTGATGAACTCTTGAGGCACACTCGGGATAAATGTGGTGCTGACCCTGCCGAGCTCAGGACGCTTCCGAGCGGCCGCCATAAACTTGTTCAGGTTATCCGTAAGAAACTTGACATCTTTGCCTGCGCGGTCCTCCAAAACAAAGGTGACGCCCCCGGAAGTTCCGACGCCAGGGATCGCCGGTGGCGAGAAAGCAAAAACTGTTCCTGCCGGCAGACGAGTGAGTTCCTGGTTTAAACGTGCCTTGATAGCTTGATATTGTTCGCTCTGGGTTTTGCGGTCCTCCCACGGTTTCAGGCTGACAAAAAAGAAGCCGTTGTAACTGGTCCGGACATAACTCAGCAAGCTGAAGCCGACTACGCTGGTGGTGAACTGGATCCCCGGTGTCTTTGCGAGAACCTCCTCTACTTGCTTCGCGGCCGCGCTTGTGCGTTCCATAGACGCTGATTTGGGAAGCTGCATGTCGACGTAGAAGTATCCCTGGTCTTCGTCGGGCAGGAAGCTGGTGGGCAGATGCTTGCTAAAAAACCACGCTGCCACGCCCGCGAGTACAAGCAGCACCATCACCACGCCGGCCTTGCGAATCAGGTCTCCCGACCAGCGGACAAAGCTATTGGTGGAGCGCTCAAAGTATGCGTTGAACCAGCCAAAGAATTTTCCGAGCGGCCCGCGAGTCTGCTTCTGAGGCTTGAGGAGTAGTCCCGCGAGCGCTGGGCTGAGTGTGAGGGCGTTAAACGCTGACAGCATCACGGAGATCGCGATGGTCAGGGCGAACTGCTGATAGAGCCTGCCGGTGATGCCCGGAATGAAGGCTGTCGGCACGAACACCGATGCCAACACCAGGGCAATACCAACGACCGGGCCGGAAAGTTCTTCCATGGCTTTTCGGGCCGCATCCTTGGGAGCCAAGCCTTCCTCGATGTGGTGCTGCACGCCTTCAACGACCACGATGGCGTCATCGACCACGAGTCCAATAGCGAGCACCAAGCCGAACATCGAAAGCGTGTTGATCGAGAAGCCGACCAATGGGAAGAGGACGAAGGTTCCCACGAGCGAGACCGGTACCGCCAGCATGGGAATCAGGGTGGCGCGCCAGTCTTGTAAGAAGAGATAGACCACAAAAATGACCAGCACAATCGCAATCACAAGGGTCTCAAGGATCTCTTTCATGCCCTCCGTGACGGGCAGTGTCTGGTCGAGCGAAACGGTGTAATCGATGTCCTGGGGGAAGCGTTGCTTCATCTGCGCCAGGAGTTTCCGGACACCTTCGACCGTCTGAACAGCGTTGGTTCCTGGTAGCTGGTAGACCGCAACGACGGCGCTGGGCTTGCCATTCAGACGACTGACGAGGCTGTAGTCTTGCGTCCCCAACTCGACTCGGGCCACGTCTCTGACGCGAACAGTCCCGCCATTCGGTGCTTCGCGCACGACCACGTTGCCGAACTGTTCCGGCGAGGTCAGGCGGCCTTGAGCTAGTACAGCATAGGTGAATTGCTGGTTACTCTGAGCCGGCTCGCCACCGACCTGGCCAGCCGGATTCACAGTGTTCTGGGCCTGAAGCGCGCTAACGATGTCCGTGACGGTGATGCCAAGCTTAGCCAGTTGATCAGGCTTCACCCACAGCCTCATTGCATACTGCCCCGAGCCGAAGACCTGGGTCTGGCCAACGCCGTATGACCGTGCGATAGGATCGTTGAGGTTGATGTAGGCGTAGTTAGCCAGATAGTTCGAATCATGGGTGCCGTGCGGCGAATACAGGGCAACCAGCATGAGCGGTGCAGTGGTCGACTTCTTCAGAGTGATTCCGTAATTGTTCACCTCCGCCGGCAACTGACCGTTGGCCAACTGTTGACGCGACTGCGTGAGCAGCAGATCCGTGTTGGGATCAGTCTTGAGATCGAAGTCGACGAGCAATGTTGTTTGCTGGTTCGCGGTGGCGTTCAGCGAATACATGTAATTCATGTTGTCCACTCCGCTTACTTGCTGCTCGATCGGCGTGGCGACAGCTTGCTCGAGAGTCTGCGCGTCCGCACCGGGATAGGTGGCCTGCAACCGGATCTCAGGCGGAGCGATGTTTGGGAACTGCGCCACCGGCAAGGTCGCGATGGTAATCGCGCCGACGATAACGGTAAGAATCGCAATCACGATCGCGACAATGGGGCGTCGAATGAAAAAATTCGCCATGGCTTAGCGCTCCTCGGTTTCTTTGTACGGCGTGGGATTTACCAGGTCGCCTTCTTTTGCCTTGTCTGCGCCAACCGCCACAACGCTTTCTCCCGGCTTCAACCCGGATGTGATCACCCAAAGCGTCCCGACTCTCGGGCCGACCGATACGGTACGGAGCTGCGCACGGTTGCCGGCGGCGACCACAGTGACCTGGTACGTTCCTTGCTGCTGATTTACCGCGGCCTGCGGCACCAGCAGTGCTCCATCAACGTTTCCGGTTGGCGCCTGAACGCGCGCATACTGGCCGGGCCGTAACAGGTTTCTGGAGTTGGGGAACTCGCCTACGATCTGAATGGTTCCGGTCTGCACATTCACTTGACGGTCGGCGAAAATAATCTTGCCGGGATGTGGGTAGATACTCCCGTCAGCCAGAGTCAACTGCAACGGGACTCGTGAAGCGTGAGTCATAAAGTCCACGCTCCCCGGACCGCCGCCATCCGCCATGCGCAGATATTCCTGTTCACTGATTGGGAAATAAACCTTGATCGGACTTACCTGCGAAACCGCCGTGAGGACCGTGGACGGCCCCACTAGGTTGCCCACCTGCACGGTGGTAATGCCGGCGATTCCGTCGACCAGCGAAAGAACTCTGGTGTAGCCCAAATTTATGCTGGCTTGTTCGACCGCCGCTTGGTCTGCTTCAACGGCAGCTTTTGCCGCGCGGAGCGCCTGCGTGTCGGTGTCGAGCTGACTCTGCGGAATTGCGTGCGCATCGGCTTCAGGTATGTCGCGGTTCACGTTAATTTCGGCGTTCGCCATCTGCGCTTCAGCTTGTGCCAATTGTCCTTTGGCTTGATCGAGCACGGCTTGGAATGGACGTGGATCGATCTCAAAGAGCAGTTGACCTGTTTTTACAAGTGCCCCTTCGTGATAATCCTGGCGAATCAGATAACCGCTGACTTGCGGCGAGATCTGTGCGTTGACGTAGCCTTCGAGGGTCCCTACCCACTCACCCTGAACCGGGACATCCTTTTGAATGACCGGTGCGACTTCGACCACCGGTGGCGGAGGCGGAGCGGAGGCTCGCACCTTACCGTTGCTACAACCCAGCGCACTTACCAACAAAACTGCGCCAACTAAACCTATAGATATCCGGCTCATGTGATAGTTCCACCCTTAATCAGGCGACTGGCTGGCCGCTGAATTTCTTCTTTGCATGGCCGCTCGGTGGCAAAAGCCGTACCGATCTGTGCGACCTTCTACCCATGCCATTAAGGCAATGCGCATGCCAAACCTGGGCGCCTCTAAAGAGGTGAAATTTCAGCACCAGATGGAAGGCAGCAGTGTCGCGCGTCGAGAATGTCGAAACCAATTCCGACAGTTCGAGCATGGAATAAGGGGGTTTTCATGACCCGAACGGGCAATGCTGCGAATGTCGAAACTGTCGAGACTACGCCCATCATCGACAACTCGGAGGACCATCCAACGGCACGTGGGCACTTCGGTTTAAGCGCTTGAGAAAACTGCAGCAAGCGGGGCAATTCCGCGGCGCCATCGGGTCTGGCAATGTGGGTGCTTAAGTTCGATGGGAGGGCAAACGACGTTGTGCAAAGCCATCAGCTTCGCCCCCGTCAAACGCCAGATCAAAGGAACGGCCGTTTATGGTTTATGAACAGTACGACTTTGCTCGCAATCCAATCGTTGAGGATCAGGAATTTTCCCTCGAATCCAAATGTATTCGCTGTGGTTTTTCAGTTGTGGCAGGTTCGCTCAAAGAACTTTTGCAAGAGGAAAAGCATCATCGGGGGCTATGCAGGCTGATGCGCGTCACGCAATAGCGCGCCCCGGAACATTCGCTGCCCGCGGCGCAGACCGAGCGGTCGCTTCGCAATGTCAACCGGGAAGCCGCAATTCGAATGAAATCGGGTAGTGATCAGAAGCTCTCACGGATCTGTGAACTTTGCCAGCGCGCCGGCTTCACCAGGGCCTCGAACAAATGGCCAGCCGATGTGCAACACCCCGAATCGTCCCAGTGGCTGGCCCCCGCGTCTGACCGAAAGCAAAATGCCCAAGCATGCCGAAGGCGAACCCGCGATTTGCGAGTCACCGAAACATACTTTTTACCTTCCTGCCCCTGGCCTCGCGTTGGACGCCTTGCGCATGAACACAACTGCGCCGCGCTGCTCGAAACGAACTTCGTCCATCAAAGTTTTCATCAAGTAGATGCCCCGCCCCTGCGTAAGCAGTCGATTCTCCGGAGTGGTCGGGTCCGCTATTAAGTCTGCGTCGAACCCTCGTCCTTCGTCCTGGACCGTGATCGAGACCTCTCCGTCTGTTGTGCAGCGGCAGGCGACGTATACGCACTTGCGAGAATCCTGCTGGTTGCCGTGGACGATGGCATTTGCGAGCGCTTCACGCAGCGCCGTTTCAATGTCCAGTTCGCTCCCATCACTGTTTCGAAACCTCGCAATAAAGCACATGAGTTGATCTACGAATGGCGAGATGATTGCGATCTCGCTGGGGAGAGACTGCCGCAATTCAACGAAAGGAACAGAACGAAATGCTGGGGACGTATGTGAAACAGCTTGTGCGCATGCCATATCTCCGAACTCCGATTGGAATTTCACTTCCACTTACTCTGAGACAAGGCACGGCTCGTGCCAAATGTGGTGTTCGAGTAAGTAATTGAAATCTATGGGGGGGCTGCACGACGTACTTCACGAGTGTTGAATGAGTGTCAAATGTGTTGAGATGCGCCAATACACATTGGCTTCGAGCAGAACTGAACCAAGAAAATTGAAGTGGATCCACGATTCAGTACTTGGAAACTCTATCGGAGTTGGTCTTGCATCGTTCCAAGTTCAGCACGGCGGATGTTCATCTCAAGTACAGCCAGAAGACCGCCAGGCAACCTAACACTGCGATGTATAAACAGACGCAGATCACCACACAATTACGGTCATTGTCCTTGGTTGCGGCAGTATCGTCGCTCTGCTTACTTGCGCTTCTTGGGTCGGGCTCAAGGTAGCGAATCGAAGCATAGATTTCGTCATCATTCAGTTCTTCGATATTCCGATCTGGCTCCGGGTTTGTCAGCATGAGACGTTCTTGTTAGTGCATTGTGGCTTTGCATTTGCTCCCGGTTGGTTCTTGGACAGACTACGAGATCGTGGCCTGAGCGCGCGCTGCATCAACTGCTTGATTTTTTTTCGTGCACGTGCTGACCGAGCCTTCACCGTACCCCGAGGTATTCTCAAAATCCGCGCAGTTTCACGGATCGATAAACCTTCAATGTCGCACAGCCGAAATGTTCGACTTAGCGTTGGCGAGAGCTCAGTATAAAAATGGGCCAAGCGTGTACTTAGCTCAGAATGTTGACACTCATCCTCGGGATTAGGCCTGTGATCTGCTAGTTGCTCCGATACCGAGAGCGTCTGAAGTTCTCCCATTGGCTCGTCGAGAGATACGTAGACGTGACGTCGCCGCTTCCGTAGTTGTAGCAGGGCGCAATTATGCACAATGGCGGTCACCCAGGTAGACATCTCTGATTGCCCCTTGAACTGATCTAAGTGCGCATAGGCAGCAAGAAGAGCGTCTTGAACGGCGTCCTCGGCGTCCGCTTGGTTCCCCAGAATCTGATAGGCCTTCCTGTAAAAGGACGCGAGGCGCCTTGATAAAATGTGCCCAAATGCCTGAGTTATTTCCTCTCCGCCAGGGATTTCGAGAGGTCCGTCAGCCTCGACGTATGCAATGGTGTTTGGCATGCTGTTGTCCTTCCTTTAGGTCGGCCGCCCCAGGAGCGATGGCCTTGCTGCCTAAGTCCAACCGGCGTTGATTGGAACCAATTACACAGATCATCAACATGTCTCCTTCATGATTGCCGCCAACATTTAGGTCAAAAGCTACAGTGCGAAAGAAACCGCTTGGCCTGAGCTGGCCAGCTCTTCAAAAGCATGGAGGCAACCTTACCGGATCTCGAAGACCGAGCAACCGAGAAGGAGGGCGCATTCGTGGTGCGAATAGTCTTCCAGTACAATGGATTTGGCTCGTTTTTGCGAACTTGGTGGAGAGCCTGCTCCCTCATTTCTCCGCCTTCCCAGGATTGCCGTTTGCGCGACGCGCAACCTGCTTCAAAATGTGTTTCGTGAATACTTCGCGGCAGCGAAATTTGATTCCCTGCTGAATCAACTCAAACAACACGTTCTCGCCCTCCTGACTAATTGCCGTTACATGCCTCATATGGATAACGAGCTTGCGTCCGAAAAGGTCTGTGTTCGCCTTTTCGTACGCACCCCTTAGCTCTGCCACCCAAGGCCCAACTAGCTTGCCCTCCACAATCAACCTCCGCTCGCTGTGGCCTTCAATGATCGAAATCTTCAGCATGGAGTCTTTTCCCTAATCGCAGGTGACACAGGCAAGACTGATTTGTGGAGTCATTGCGCTGTGCCTCCAACGAATAACTCAAAGGCAACCGATATGCCAAAACGGAGCTAAAGGCCGTGGACCCGTAATTTGCTGGAAACACAGGGCCGCCGGGATAGACGGGCCGGGGCTTTGTGTTGATGGGGTTGAAAGTGTCGAAGGTCGTTGACATCCCGTAACAACAGTGGCTTTCGATTCCGAATCAGCGACGAAGATTAGGGATGGACCCGACTGGCGTCAAAAATAACTGAGCTCCAAGGTACTTGGCTGCCTGGACAGGGCCGTCGCCCCGCAGTGTCTTGAATCATATTTATTTCACCAAAGTGGAAGCGCGATTGCATTAATGGATCGAACCATCGGCGGCAAATGATGTTCCCCGGCGAAACATTCGATGCCCAAGACTTACGAACGTGGCTTCTGTGACCAATATTAGGCTTGTGACAATATTCTCGTTGCTCATACTCGCTCCAAGGGCACTCTTTGGCGATGTGCATCTGGGTGATGTCCCATTTGTGTCGGCCGTAGACACCCGCGAAGTGCAGGATGAACAAGATCCTAAGGATGCAGGGGACTGCGTTGCACTTGGCCAACTCGATATCGCTTTTCATACCAATAACAGCGGTCCACCAACCATAGGCATAGTTTTAACGGATCCACGCGGACGCCGCATTGGTTTCGACCCGCTCACAAAACTTGGCTGGCAGGAATTGCCCATGGCCCAAGGCTCGATCGATTGTGATGACTCGGACGGCAAAGATGCATGTCGCGGATTAGTCGAAGTCTGCGGAGCCCTAAGTGGAACCTATAAACTCGAAATTATTGCGAACGCAGCTTCGGACTACACTCTGACTATTTCGGCCAGGAGCCAAGAAGTTCGAGACGGACAACACCCGGGGTCCTCATATTCCGATTATGATTTGATCAGCATCCCCATTCGAAAAGGTTCTCGAGACTTCATTTCGGTTACCTATTCGCGCGATCCCAACCTTAGAATTGCGGCCCAGCTACAAAAGCTCCGGGATGAGCGATATGAAACCCGCTTCCATCCAATCGCATGTCGCAGTGACAAGCAGAGACAGCAAGGTTGCCTAGTCACGTGTACCACTAGACAGTGATGCCCGCCCTCTCTCATGCGACAGAGTACCGGCGTGCAAGACAGCTCCTCCGGTGGCACCCATCCTTGCCTGCAGACCTCTAGTGTTGATGAGCTGTTGACACTTCCAACTTTCAGCAGTTCACCTCAGAGAGTGTTGCGCCAAATGCACATTTTGCGCGGAGACTTGACTGCGTCCCCTTGGCACGATAGTTGCTGTGAATTGGGAGGCGACGCTTCGATGTGAGGTGGTTATGTGGAGAATCACGACACGGGGGTTCACGCTCCAGGAAGTCTTAATCCTAGCTGCGATGAACATCGCAACTAGGACTGGAAAGGCCGTCAAACGCGACCAAGAAGCGGCATTCTTGGGCGCTCAAAACATTTTGGCACTCGGCTTACTTTGAGCTGATTTAACAGGCTCGCTACTGACTTTCTATTGCGGCTGATGATCCCTGGGTTCGTTCGAGATCACCGAGTTTCTTTTGCTGGTCGGGACTAAGAATTTTGTAGATTTTGGACTGCATGCGAGCGTTGGCTACGATCAGTTTCGCCAGTAGAGCCGCCTCGGACTGGGCAAGGTTTTTGATCTCCTTTTCGTTCATGCGATCACTGCCGATCGCAAGCAGCTTCTCCCTCGTGCTGCGCAACTGTGTCATCAAGGGCTGTAGACTCTGCCGTTCGCGCACCATCACCTGCTCGACGGCTGCGACCTGCGAAGGCGTTAAGCTCAGATATTCAGCGAGGGAAGGATTCAGCTGAAGAGACGAGAATGGGAGATCCACCATCACGATTTCACTGTCCTGGGTCGGAGCGGGTTTTGCCGGAGCATCGGGGATTCGCGCCACGTCTTCTTGTCCGATTTCACGCCACAAGCTCAGCAGTTCAAACTGCATTTGTGTCAGCTGATACTGCTCGGCGCTCATTTCCTTCGCTTGTTCGCTGCTGATTTTTCCTTGTTGTACGGCATCGGAAATTGCTGCCAGTGTGGCTGAGAACCTCTGGGTGATCGCCGTCATCGCACCCTCGTAGTCCTCGGGTTTTTCCTGCTGCTCGCTCGTCCTAACATCCGGACTGGTTGAGTGGATTGTCGAGCTCGAGTTCTCAGAGTCAGGAATAGGCGACTGAGAGACCCTAATTTGATCATTCGCCTTCGAGTCGTCGGTAGCAGAGAGCGCGACGGATGGAATAACGATGCATAGGGCTAAGATGACAACCAGCTTGTTTTTCATTTCAACTGCCTTTCTTCTCACTCACGAAGCGATTGCCGCTTCGACGCGTAGCTTAGGGCGCAGCCTCAAGGGCTTCCTTCAAATGCGCCCAGATTGTGGAACTCAGCAACTACGGTCCTGAGAATGACCTTTTCTTCATCAGTTGTAATGGCAACACCCCTGCCAAACCGACGAGCCGTAAGCTAATGAGTTTTCAACATGATTAGTGGAAGTCCGGTGTTGAGAGTTGACGAATGTCGAAAACACGTTTGACAGTCATCCGAGGGGTCCAAGATCCGGCGACTTCTAACGATGAGAGAGACGGGGCCTCAGCCGCCGGTCTTCGGTCACGAATACCCCGCAGGATCCATGCCAAATTTCTTTGTATGTGTCCGATCGAACGCCCAGGCATGTGGCAAACTCGTGCAGTTTTAAACGTCCCAAACGCATTTGCCCTTTTGAAAAAATGAAATCAGCCCGTCTTCACTGATCTTGAGAACGTTTCCAAACTCGGAGGCGGCGATGGCCGCCGTCGTGCGGCCCCCTTCAATATTCTCGGGGTGCAACTCGGACAAATCGCGGTGTCGCAGAATGGCCCCAAAAGCCAGCAGTTGGGCGTCCTGGCTCAACACAATCGCACCATCGATACGCGCGATCGTTTCTAAAACCGAACCGGGTATCTCGAGCATCCGTTTCTGGTGCAACAAGTAATGCAACTGGTCTTTTGTGCTGGTCACGGATTGTTGACTGTTGCCAGGCAAGTGGCTAACGAGATCAGTCACTGAAACAAGCTTGCGTGCGTTCCGAGGGTCATCGAGGACAACCAGCAGCCCACCTCGCCGATCTTCGGCCAGATTGAGGGCGGCAACAAACAGACGTTCGGCTAGTTCCGAATTCCCCACCGCTTCGGCCCACAGTCGATATTTGCGCTCGGCATCCGTGAGCCTCCATCGGCCGTCCCAGAATCGGAAGATCTGTACGCCATCAGCAATGATCTTCATTTCTCCGTTGGGGGTTAGGATCATGCACACATGACCGCCGCACAATGTGGCCCGGCTATGAGTTTGATATCGCGCGGTGCTGGGCACTGGCAGAGGAATATCGGAGTAAGGCTGAGCCCATTCCTCGACATCCACGATCTCGGCCAGAAAGCCGTTTTCATCGACCAACGCGAGAGTTTGGAGTCCGTCACACAAGCGATAGAAAGTGCGAATCGAGGTCAACGCGGGAGAGTAACGTAAGGCGCCCGCAGGTCTGGCCGGCAGCTCGTGGCACGGATCCGGCATTCTTCCGAACAGCAGCGCTC
This sequence comes from Terriglobales bacterium, assembly GCA_035567135.1. GTDB lineage: Bacteria > Acidobacteriota > Terriglobia > Terriglobales > Acidobacteriaceae > JABDBE01. The sequence goes on along the minus strand of DATMQI010000192.1, from coordinate 7,010 downwards.
CCGTGGAGATGCGCCGGTTCTCGTAGGTGCTCAAGGAAGTCGTGCGCAGGACCTCGATCGCATCTTCGACGCGATCCGGTCCCTTCCACACCAATTCGCCAAATGGTGTTCGGTCTACGTATGCTGAAACATAGCGGTCTTCGGGCAGGCCGCGGAATAGTTCGAATCGCTGCTCGACTCGATCTGTATCCTGGATCATTCGATAACGCGCACCTAACACCGTGCCTATGCTGGTAAGAAGTCTTATCTCGGAGTCTGAAAAGGGCTCGTCGCGGGTCAACGAACAGCGCGATCCGAGCCAGTTCATGGTTACCGATCTACTATCGAGTCCCAAAGTGACTCGCTCTTGAGGTGAGGCAGGATCGCGCTCGATCGACTCAAACTTTGCCGAGGGAAAGAAGTAGCCCACACCTCCCTCAATCAGCTTTTCATACAGCCCGTCGATAAAATGAGGCGCTTGAGTCTCACCGTTCATACAATCTGGTTCGCGGCATCCGGGCCGCAGCTATGAGTTTGAGATGCGGCAATGAGGCGGAAGGCTCAGCCAATTTTTGATGCCAGGGGAGTTCGCGAGGGACGAAGAATCGTTCCTGCTCGCCTTATTCGGATTTCTTGCGCCGCCAACACCTTTCTAACCCTGCCTCTTCTACCTTGGATTCGATTTGCGACCATCCGGTCGCACACTTTCGTGGCGCGCTGATTTACAACAAATATATGCGACCGATCGGTCTCGTAGAGAATCAAAGTTCAGAGTGCCGGAAAAAAAAGCATCCGGACGGATCAACCGTATCAATCAATGGAACATTATTAATGTCGGCGGAGTCGTCGTCGACAACAGGAGACTTTGACAATGAAGATTCGAGATTCAGTTGCATTCGTAACAGGCGCAAACCGAGGACTCGGTTTGGTGTTTGCGCAGGAACTGCTCGCTGCCGGGGCGAGAAAAGTCTACGCCGCGGCTCGAAATCCTGAGCACATCCCGCTCAATGGGGCAGTTCGTGTTCCTTTGGACGTGACGGCTCCCAATGCCATAGCTGCCGCCGCCAGAGAGTATCCCGATGTCAACCTGCTTATCAATAACGCTGGAATTTGCTACTGGTCAGGGTTTCTCTCTGCGGGGGCCGTCGAAGCCGCCCGCTCAGAAATGGAAACCAACTACTTTGGGCCGCTCCTGCTCAGTCGTGCCTTCGCGCCAGTGCTGGCGAAGAACGACGGTGGCGCCATCGTCAACATTCTTTCCATTTTGAGTTGGATAGCAGTTCCCGATGGCGGAACCTATAGCGCTTCGAAGGCCGCGGCCTGGGCTTTAACGAATTGGCTGCGGACGGGTTTGCGCGAACAAGGTACACAAGTGCTGGGTGTGCACGCGGGTCCGATCGATACAGACATGGCAAGTGAGCTCACTCTCCCAAAGGTCAAGCCTGTAGACGTGGTTCGGCAAGTGCTGAGTGCACTCGAAGCTGACCGTGATGAAGTGCTCGCCGACGAAATGACGCGGCAGGTTAAGGCTGGGCTATCGGATGAAGTCGGCATTTACCTGGCCTTCGATCCGGGACGGAGTCTTGCGACGGCGAGGTAAGTAAGGTTCCGACTCGTCTCTCCCACGGCTTCATTATCGGCTGGATCTGTGTATAGGCACGGTCACGCAGATCCAGTGCCGAATCCCAATAGGAACAGAAGGAAACATATCATGCCAGAGTTGCTTGAGGACGAGATCGCAGTGATTACCGGAGGCGCAACGGGCATCGATCGCCGTCAGTACCTATAAACGCGTTGCCTTTTATCAGATGCCGCAGGAGGCAGAGGTAGGGATGTCGAGGATCACCGTTGCAGACGGCTGCACTCAGCCCCGGTTAGGCGTACTGACCGGGCTCGATGCCGAACTTCTTCATGCGTGACAGAAGCGTGGTCCGATTGATACCCATGCGTGCAGCAGCTCCGTCGGCCCCGCCAACGCGACCCTTGCTTTCGCCAAGTGCGCGCACAATTTCCTCGCGTTGCTTCTGAGCTCTTTGATCGGCGGCAATCTTGTTCCCATTGAGAACATGCAGGGTCTCTTTCACGATTCGTGCAATGTCTTCCTTGCCGGAACCCTGCATCGTAACAACGGGTTCCTGAGGGTTGGATCTGCGGAGTTCTGCCAGCGGCGCTTCAAGCGATTTGCTGCGGGTCAGGATCACGGCACGCTCAACGAAATTTTCCAGCTCACGGATGTTACCGGGCCATTCCCATGCTGTCAGCCCTTTCATGACGGTCGCTGAAATACCTTCGATTTTCTTCTGCATTTGCTTCGCAAACTTTTGTACAAAGAAGCTCACCAGCAGAGGAATATCTTCCTTGCGCTCCCGCAAGGGCGGTATGCGGATCGGAAATACGTTGAGGCGATAGTACAAATCGCTGCGGAATTCCTTTTTGGCAATCATCTCTTCCAGATCGCGATTGGTCGCCGCCACCAGTCGTACGTTCACCTTGCGGGTATGTGTGCTGCCCAAACGCTCGAACTCTCGTTCCTGCAGAGCGCGTAGTAATTTTGGTTGAATCTCGATCGGGATATCCCCCACTTCATCCAGGAAGAGGGTTCCCTGATCGGCTAAGTCCAGCCGCCCGACTTTCTGTGCGATGGCACCAGTGAACGCTCCTTTTTCATGCCCGAATAGTTCGCTTTCCAGTAGCCCCGTTGGAATGGCAGCACAGTTCATCTTTACAAACGTGCGATCCTTGCGTCGGCTACGGTCATGGATCGCCCGGGCGATCAATTCCTTGCCCGTACCGGTCTCTCCAAGCAGCAGGACCGTAGAGTCGTTTGGAGCGACGGTCTCAACCAGTTCCAGAACGTGCTTTAATGTCGGGCTGCTTCCAACGATATTCTCAAAGTTCATCTCGCCGCGGATCTCTTCTTCGAGGTACAACTTTTCCTGCGCGAGTTTGTCCTTAAGTTCCGAAATCTCGTGGTATGCCAACGCATTTTCGATGGCGATTGCTATCTGTCCCGCGGCTTGTGTCAGAAATTCGACGTCGTATGGGGTGAAAGGAGCTTCGGTAGTCCGTGCAATGGTCAGGATTCCGAGCGCTCGACCCCGATTAATCAGCGGAAACAAACAGCGGCTCTTCAGGCCTTCGGCGACCATTTCATCGTAGATCTCAAGGGGGAGTTCGGAAGGATCGACCCTATCAACAGCTGCTGGTTTCAGTGTCTCCAGAACGCGCTTGGCCGGGCCGGCTATTGTGAGGACCCGCTCCTCCTTAATGAGGCCTTTGCTCTGAGGAAAATCAAGGACATATAACCTGGACGTGCCTGAATCCGAATCTACGAGCGAAACCGCAACCGCATCACACTGCATGACCTCGCGAATGTTAGCGGCGACGGCACGTAACAGTTCTCGGAGGTGAAGATTCGATGTAATTCGATTGGTCAGGCTCAGAAGCAATTGGAGGCGCTCGTTTTGCCTTTGTAGGCACGTATGCGCACTCTGCGCGCGCCTCAGATTCAAACCATCGTCAAGCGCGAATGCGACAACACGCCCGACCAACCGGAGGAAGCATATGTCTTCCTCACTGAATGGATTCACGGTATCGCGGCTGATTCCGAAAACGCCCAGTCGTCGATGCGGCGTCGTCAACGGTACGCGGACGCCCGAGCCGAGCCGCATTTTTTGGGCCCACTCCTGGAATTGCGGAAATCGCTGCTCGGTATCCCAATCAGGAGTATGCTGTGGATCCCCGCTCGCCATAGCATGCCACAATGGCAGCTCTTCAATAGGCAGGTCCGGAAAAGGCAAAGGGCCCTTACCCCAAGCGAGATATTCGATTTCCCTGGAGTTCTCCTTGAATACAGCGAGGTAGAGGTGGTCGAAGTGGAGAGAGTCGCCAATTTCATCCGCGAGAGTACTGGCCAGTTCTTCAGGTTCACGGCAGGCCGCGATCGCCTCACTGATGCGCGTCACAGCCTCATAGCGATGGCTGCTCGTTTCACGCTCGATGACAGGTACTGTGTTGTTCATGCCCTGTTCCGATACACCAACTCGGTATGGGTTGCGGGCCAGCGGTCACACAAAGGTTGATGATCCCATTCCGCTAAAGGTCGCATTATTCTGAGAAGTGCAGCAGTTGGGGACACCGCAATTCAATGACAACGGGACCACTTCCTGCAACGTTCACTTCGTGAACACATCCCCAAACATGGGAAGCTTGCTCTTGGATTCCTCCTCGGTTGCTTCAGGCTGGATCACGTCCCAATGCTCCTCGAACACACCGTCCTTGGTACGCATAATGTCGACGACAACAATGGCGGAGCCGTCCGGGTTGGAGTAGCGGCTATGAACTATCACATAGTCGCCTTCAGCCATCATGATGCCGTGCTCCCACTTGGATCCAGTGGACAGTGATTTCACTAGATTGAACAATCCATCTCTGCCCGGTTCAATATGTGAGCTGTGCTGGATGTAGTTCGGCGACCAGTACTTCTCCGCACCGGCGAAATCGCGCTTGTTAAAGAGAACATCGAAGCCTTCGAGCAGAAGCGCCTTGTTATTTTCCTGTTTAGTTCGGCTCATTGATTCTCCTTATTCAGAAATGATAAAGGTTTGTTTTCTGTAAGTGTCAGAGCAAACACACGGTTGACAGATTGAATCTGCAGCCAGCAGTTCGTTCAGGGCAGATTACTGCCAGTTGGCCCGTTATCCGTGGCTGCGATCGCCAGCCGTGCGCCGATTTGCCGGAATTTATTTGCTCAGCCTCAGGACGCGAGGGCAAGCCGGCACCAGACGCCAACCGGGAAAGCGTTCTGGGGCCTGACGCAACCCAGCGAATCGAGCGCGGCCACGTCTCGTGAAGAGGTCTCAATAGACGATCAGGTGAATCTTCGAGTCGGTGAATTCTTCAGTTCCCGATACGAGTACTGCTACTTCCACCTGATTGTTGGTGAGGCTGCCGGTGTGTAAGCATTCGCCATCCTGATTCCCACAAGCGTCGACTGCGAAGACCGCCCCCTGGCCGCCCCCGAAAGTCTGTGAGCTATACGTGACCGAGTAGATGCGGTCGTCCACCTCAAACCCGAAATCGAAAATGTAGTCACCTGAGCCAGTGATATCGAAGAGGAATCCGCAAGGAGGCGTTGTGGCCGCCGCTCCAGAGAGAGTGGAGTTGAAACAGGAGATAATCCTGCCGCCGTTGAACGGACTGAAATGAAGCATGGCCTTGACCATGCCGCCGGCTGTTCGCGCCTGCGACGCGTTGCCCGAGGTGGCGATACTGCCCTGCACGTCCAACATTGCTCTTGGCGAGTTCGTTCCGATGCCAACTTGGCCTGAGGCCGTCAGGGTCATCACATCGACTCCGGCGCTGTCATTACGGAAGTTCAGCTTATTGGCCCCCTGCGATGCAGCCTCTCCGGTGTTCAGAATCTGCCAGAACATCCCACCGGTTCCGGTAGTCTGCATCTCCAGCGCGGTTCCGACTCCTGACTCCGGCCCCTGCCCCAGGATGGTGAGGAAATTAGGTTGCGAAACCTGCAGACCCCATGTGCCCGGGCCGCCGCTGATGGCCTGGTTGTTTGTAAAAACGTTAGCCGCCGCGAGCAGCGGCACTTTGGTCGTGTCGAGATTCAGGGTGACCTTGCCGCCGTTGCCGCCGCCGGTAAGGTCGGTTCCGGCGGTCACGCCGGTGACGGTGCCGGGAAATTTCTGGCCGCTGACGAACGTCACTTTCCCCGTCTGGTTCACCTTAAACGTGGTGCCGTTGATGGCTAATGTTGGGTCGGTTCCGTTCGGGAATAGGGTTAGCGTGTCGCGAACGTCTCCTTTTCCATTGACATCGAGTGTGGCGGCGGGAGCCCCGGTGTTGATACCTATCTGGGAGCTCTTTTGGAAGATCAGCGAATCCACGATGTCGCTGGTCGAGTCCCACATGGGAATGAAGTTCGCGACGCCCTTTCCTGTGACGGCAGGGTTGGCGGCAGACGCTGCATTGTTCTTTGTAGCGGCTACAGTCGCGCTAGTCTCGCTGCTGGCTCCGTTTGCCTGCCTTTTGTTCGCCAAGACGAAGGCCGAAGGTGGCAGCCCGCCAACTGTCTCGGCGTCGGCAGCTTTCAAGGCATAGGGGACGCTCATTAAGAGGATGCGCGGCTGCTCGCTTCCGTTGTTGATGCTCACGCCCAGCCATCGCGCTTCGCCCGAGGTGAACAAATCCAGCGGCAGGCCTTCCGGCTTGGTTGCGCCCAGTTGAGCGGTGTAGTTGCCCTTAGCGTCGCCCTGGACGTTCTGGGTTTCGAGCCAGAGCGGAGATCCTTCGTATTGATCCTTGTAGATGGCGAATGTTGCCTCGGCAATTCCTATAATGATCTTCCCCTCGGTATCGACCGCTTTGCCGGCGAAGTTCACCAGGCGAGGAACGACTGCCGACGATGCCGAAGAGGTTGGCTGTTGCTGGGCGTTTACGAACGAACAAAAGATCGAAGCTCCAATACAGGCAGCGAGTAGACGACGGCGGCGGAAACTCATCACAACCCCCCAAATTGCGAAATTGCCGGTTTCGACGGGAATTCACCGGGACTCGGCTAAAGGCGGTGTTACAATAGCGATCCAAGCTGTGCGACCCGTCTTCCCCAGGCGGGGGAAAACTAACCGAAATGATCTGGCCAAGTCCTAAAAAGGCCTCTCAAAGTTTCTCAAAACTTCTTAAAGTCGAGTTATGCCCAGCCTAGTCAATGGCTTGTACGAGTTCGGGGAGTTCCGTCTGGACGCGCAGAGAAGAACTCTGCAGCGAGGGCAAGAGTTGGTTGCGCTGACCCCGAAAGCTTTCGATCTACTGCTCCAGTTGATCCAAAGCGCCGGAAAGACTGTGACCAAGGACGATTTGATGAAAACGGTCTGGCCGGATAGCTTCGTCGAAGAGTCAAACCTGACGCAGACCATTTTCATGGTGCGGAAGGCATTGGAGGAAACCAGCGAACGGCGCTATATCCTCACGGTGCAAGGCCAAGGCTACCGGTTTCTGGTTCCAGTTAAAGAAGC
>DATMQI010000191.1:0-2791 GCA_035567135.1 Terriglobales bacterium | reverse complement strand
AAGCGGCCCTGGCGGCGCTGCACCGCGCCAGTGAAGGCGCCTTTCTCGTGGCCAAACAGCTCCGACGCGATCAAGGAGGAAGGAATCGACGCACAGTTTACGCTGATGAACGCCTGCCCGGAACGTTTCGAGTGCTTGTGTATGGCGCGAGCAATCAGTTCTTTTCCTGTGCCGGTTTCGCCGGTGATAAGCACCGTGGAATCGGTGGGGGCCACTTTCACAATGCTGGAAAGCACGGTTTGCAGCGCCGGTGACGCGCCCACAATTTCCTCAAACATGAATGCCTGATCGATTTGCTCCCTGAGCGCAAGGTTTTCGTCACGCATGCTTTCCTCGGCTCGCTTGCGATCCTCAATATCCGCCCCAGTCGCATACCAGCGAATAATGTTCCCGTGATCGTCGCGAAGAGGATTGAAGCGAACAAGAAACCAGCGATAGTTACCGTCTTTTCCAAGCACTCGTTGCTCAAGTTCAAAAGGCTTACCGCGCGCGAACGCCTCCTGGCGCTCCTCGCGCAGCCTTTCCAAATCCTCGGGGTGGAATACCCGTGCGCGCTGGTCTTCTCTCTGCAGGTCTTCCAAAGTGAGACCGACGTAATCGAGGACTGCCTGATTTGCATAAAGGGGTGCCCCATCCGGGCCCAACACGTAAATGAAAGCGGCGACGGCGTCGGTCATCCGCCGAAGCTCTGTTCGCTCCGCCTTTATTTGCTCAAAGGCACTCTCCAGAGCCGTTCTTGCTTCGAGCTGCTCGGTGACATCCATCGCCGTACCGAATAATTCAGTGACATCACCGGAAGCATTCACTACCGGGTGCCCGACCACATGAATGTACTTGGTCGCGCCATCTGGCAGAAGAAGCCGATAGTCGATCTCAAAGTCAGTCCCCTCCCGAATGGCTCGCTCGACCACACGTGGGTGATACGGCGCGTACTCCGGGTGCAGCCGCCGGGCGAACTCCATGGGGGATGGTGGCGTGGGTCCAGGATCGAGGCCGAAGATCCAGTACATCTCTTTTGACCAATAGACGTTTGACCAATAGACGTTTTCTTTCTGAGAGACCTGCGCCGCCCAACTGCCTGTGTGGGTCAATTTCTGTGCTTCGGCTAAATAACCCTCACTCCGTCGGAGTTCTCTTTCTGCTTTCTTGCGCTCGGTAATGTCTCGATAAATGAGGTAGATACCTACTTGCTCCAAGCCAAGCGAAATACCTTTTCCCACTACGGAAACGTCAAAGCGATCACCGCCTTTGCGTTGTCGAATGCTCTCCAATTCAACTCTTTTCCCCGAAATGAGCGCGTCTCGGTTCTTGAGACCTTCATCGCGTAACTCCTCGGGCACTATTAATTCCGGAAGCCACTGTCCCGTAACCTCTTCCGCTGTGTAGACGAAGACTCGCGTGAACTCCTTGTTGACCCGCAACACGTGAAAGTCATCGTCGGTCAGGATTACCGCGTCGGGCGATAGCTCAAACAATCCATCGAGCTGCTCTCTCCTCCTGTGTAGGGCCTCATTGGCTGCCGTCAGCTCTGCAGTTCGGTCTGCGATCGCAACCTCTAGAGCCTCCTTTCCCCGTCTTACCCAGACCATCAGTATTGCAAAAGCCAGGAACACTAGCTCATAAAGAACCCGGGAGAGGCTGCTAGTTTCGCCCTCGAAGATGAATCCGCGGATCAGCGACGCAAGCAAAACCGCCACAATACCGGGCTTCGTGCCGCCGTACCAAAAGGTGATCGCGATTGCGGACAGTGCAAATGCAGCAAACGGATGAGGCAGATTGAAGCGATGAAACAGAAGCTCCAGCAACAGAGCGCCGGCGACCGAAGCGAAAGCCAATCCATAGCGGCCCGCGAAGGACGCACTTGGCCGCGTCATCTGTTGGTTCTCCTTTTTGGCGGCTTCTTCGAACTTGAAGTCCGTGGCTAAAAAGAGATTGAACCTGACAGAGCTATACGTCCAATGTATAGTGCTAATATTCATTATGCGTATAACGCAACTACGTCAGGCCGACTTAAATCTTCTTGTTGTGTTCTCGGTACTTGCCGAAGAGCGGAATGTATCGCGTGCCGCCAAGCGGCTGCTACTGAGCCAGCCCTCGGTGAGCCGCGCATTGCAGCGAATGCGGGATACGTTTCACGATGATCTGCTGGTGCGGACGGCAAAGGGTTATGAACCAACGCCGCAAGGGGAACGTGTTCTTCAAAAGATCGAGATCATGTTGCCGAAATTGGACCGGCTCATCTCGGGTTCGACATTCGACCCCGTGACAGAACATTGTTCCTTCCGGATTGCGGCGACAGACAATGCGACCTCGATCATCGCACCCGTTCTCTGTCGCGAGGTTCTCCCGGTGGCGCGACAGGTTCGCTTCACCTTCGCAAGTTGGAGAGGAGATGTCTTCGAGGACCTGAGTCACGGTCGGCTCGATCTTGCTTTGATTGGGGATGAAGGCCATGTGCCCTCACCTTTACTGACCGAGGTCATTTATGAGGAAGAACTTGTCTGTATTGTGGCAGCGGATGCTCCCTACCAGCGCCAACTCACTCTCAAACAATATCTTGCGGCCGAACACATTGGCGTCGATATCGTCGAAGGCTCGCAACATATACCGGAGAAGCGTCTCGCAGCGTACGGTCATCGCCGTCGTACCATGATTACCCTGCCATATTTCGGAGCGGCTACGCGGTGTATTCCTGGAACCAAACTGATTCTTACCGCACCCCGGCGATTCGCAGGACTGGAGGCCGAAAATCGCAAAATCAAGGTGCAGAAGGCGCCGGAAGAGATAACCG
>DATMQI010000190.1:0-3319 GCA_035567135.1 Terriglobales bacterium | reverse complement strand
CAGTGCGCGCCAGTCCCACAGTCGGATGTTCTGCAGCGTAGCCTGATTGTTTGCCGGATCGGCCGCCTCGACGGTCGTCTCAGCGGGAAATTCGCGCTGCGCAAGGCGGTCCAATCCATAGGCCTGCCGCGTCAGGTCAATATTGTAGGCAATGTAGGGTCGCTCGCGAACCAGTTCGTTGGGCTTCACGATAAAGCTGCTGACGTACCAGCCAACGATCTGAAGCCCGAGATAACAGACCGCGGCTGGAGCGACTGCTGCTGCCAGCCAGCGCGCGCGCGGCACCGCCACGACGTTGATGGCTGCAATCGCAGCACCAAGCACAAGCGCGGCACAGACTGCGAGCATTCCAGGAAGCATGACGTGGGCATCCGTGTAGGTGACGCCGCCAAAGATCGTATGTTCGTCGAACAGTCGCTCGAATCGAGCGATATACGAGCGCGTCGCGAGGATCAGCAACAAGAAGCCAAACGCAATCGAGAACCCTCGCCACGGCCGCGAGGTGTACATGCCTCTTCGCCCCGAGAGCATCCGTGTGCTGCCAGTAGCGAAAATGAAGAAAACGGCGATCACACAGGCAATTACGGCTAGCGATAACAGCCAGCCCGTGATGAGCTGCAATGCGGGCAGAGCGAACAGATAGAAGCTGATCTGCTTGCCGAAGATCGGATCCACAGCGCCACCGCTCGCGCGTGTCGCGTACCAATAAAGCGCGAACGTCGGCCACTCCATCATGTTGCTGGCCCCGGTCACGACGGCGATGAGGAGGGAGATCACGAGACCGAGGAGGTGCAGGATGCGCTCAACTGGTAGCTTCAGCGGCTGGCCGCCGATGACGACCCTGTAGTCTTCCGGCAAATCGGATTGGTAAGCCCTCCTCAGTGCCAGGAACCATCCGTACAGAAAAAGAAAGGTGACAGCAAAAAATGCCGCAAAGAATATCCATTCAAGAGTGAGAGTCTTCTGGAATACGTCCCCGTAGCCGAGCGAGCCGAACCACAGGGCATCAACGTAATACGATAGAGCCGTTCGGCTGCTGAAAATGACGATCGCAAGGATGGCCAGAACGAGGAAAAACAGACGGCGATGGCGCCGCGGCGGTTGCTGCCAATCGACTATATCGGGCATGAGCCTAGCCTGCTTTCAAGACCGCTTCCGTGTGACGACCAAGCAGACCCAATTGTACGCTGTCTGCTCTCGAGACCGTCGACTATCGCCGACCTTACGAAGGTGCAGTGCGAGGACGCTCGCCAATTCGGTAGCACTCTGCGCGGGTTAGCGTAACTGCTGCTTGAGTTCGCTGTCCTGCTTATTTGCGGAACGGATGCAAGGTGTGTCGCTGAAATTCTTTTGGAAGGGGGAGCAATTCGCCCGCGTCCCTGGATCGAGCCGCCCAGTCAACGATATCCCGGTATTGCTCGAATTGTGTAATCTCCCCAAACCACTGTGTCCCCTTCTCGTTCGAGATAGTCACCACGTTGGGAAGGTCACACGGTCCCAGGCAGCCGCTGATCGTCAATTGAACCCTCTTCAGTAACCCTCTGGCACGCCACTCCTTTTTCAGCCAGTCCACAGGAACCGGCGGCCGACCGTTTTCGGTGTTTCCACAGCAACATCCTTGGCAAATGGTGAGATGTCCGATAACGAGCCGCTTCGTTGCCAGAGGATGTGTCGAGTCAGCACACATAAATTCTCGTCTAGTCCTGTGCGACCGCGGACGGTTGAGAAATGATTCCGCGAACCAGCTTCTTGGCTGAAGAGACCGGTGGGAGTAAGCGGGCGGAGTTCAGGATGAAAGTCATTTCCGAGGAAACGTGGATGAAAGCCGCCAAAAGAGGATTTAGAAATCCAAAGGCGGCCAAGCCGACGCCGATGCTGTCAACGACCAGCGTTCCGACAAAGTTCTGCATGATTGTGCGGCGGCAGCGCCGCGCGATCGAGAGAGTTTCGACGAGCTTTGAGAGATCATTGCCAATGAGGACGACATTCGCACTTTCTCGGGCAACGTCTGTACCAGCACCCATCGCCACTCCGACGGTAGACTTCATTAGAGCGGGAGCGTCATTGACTCCGTCGCCCACCATAATGACGTTGTGCTGCGCCGCGGTGAGCCGGCTAACGAATGCAAGCTTGTCCTCCGGCAAGAGTTCAGCGGCAATCTCGTCTACACCGAGTTTTCTTCCGATATCCTCAGCCACGACCTTGGAATCTCCTGTGAGCAGAACTGTCTTCAATCCCATCGATTTGAGATCTTGTATCGCCTTTGTTGCTTCGGGCCGAAGCATATCGGTGACGATGAGAGTGCCGAGGAACTTGCCTTCTTGCGCCACAAAAATCTCCGAATCTGTCTTCGAAACTGCGTTTGTCGGGAGTGCAATCCTGTGTCCCTCAAGAAAGAGCCTATTCCCAACGATGATTTCCACTCCGCGACGAACCGCAACGATTCCTTTTCCTGGCGTGTAATCGAATTTTTCGGGCTCTTCACCAGAGATTCCCAAGTTTGATGCCTTCTTCAGAATTGCCTTCGCGACAGGATGCTCGGACCGCGATTCCGCAGTCACCGCCGCTTGCAGTAAGGAAGCAACCGGAACTCCTTCAACGGGACGAACTTCTGCCACTTCGGGGGTGCCATAGGTTAGAGTTCCCGTCTTGTCGAGAAGAATCGTATCGATGGTAGCGAGTGCTTCCAGATAGAGGCCGCCCTTAATGATCGAACCGAGTTGCGCGGAGCGTCCAATTCCACCAAGAATTGCCAACGGGGTTCCCGCGGCAATTCCACACGCACCGGCAACGATGACCACAGAAATCGTCGAGCGCATGTTGTGAGTGATCAAGAATGTAAGCGCCGCGGCTCCGAGCGCGAAGTAAACCAAATAGCCTGCAAGACGGTCCGCGATTCCTTGAATGGGAGCACGCGACTTTTCCGCCCGTTCAACGGCGTCTATGATCTTGCCGAATGTAGTGTCACGCCCCATCCGGTCCACGCGGATTTCGAGCGCGCCGGATTGATTGATCGTTCCGGCGTAGACCGATGTTCCCTTGCTCTTCTCCGCAGGCATCGATTCGCCTGTGATCGTTGCCTGATCGACGAAAGAATGGCCTCCGGAAACAATGCCGTCCACTGGAATTCGAGCACCAGGCTTCACGAGAACGATTTCGCCGACGGCGATTTCCTTCGTCTCAACGTCTTGCCAGGATTCATTTCTGCGCACCGTCGCGGTCGTGGGCAAAAGACCGACCAAATGACGGATTGCCGTGCGCCCGCGCGCTACGGTGAGGCCTTCGAGAATTTCGGCCACCAGAACGAATAGGGTGATGA
>DATMQI010000189.1:0-9244 GCA_035567135.1 Terriglobales bacterium | reverse complement strand
GGAATGAAGAAGCCGCGATTCGGGCAGCCCTAAGCTTTCTCGAAGACCTGCATCGATGAGCTGTGAAAATCGGACTGCCCCATGCACGCTGAATGATATCAATCCGGGTCAGAATTCTCTTTCAATCGCTGGATGGTAGGGACCACAGAGCGGAGTTTCTTCAAGGTCTCCTCGACCGCTCGGCGTTCTGCTTCCGCATCAAAGCTCGCATCTTCGGCCTCTAAGAATGGGTCGCCAGTGGTCGAACGGCAACAGTGTTTCAGAACCCAATCTTCCCCGCCGACGCGCATTCGCCTTTCACACTCTTCGCAAAGAAGATAATCATGCCATTGTGCAGACTTCTGGACGTGCACCTCTGGAGTTACCACAAACGGGTTTCGGTTTCTTCCGTCTCTCGCCATGCAAAGGCGGTACATGGCTTTAGGGATGAGATGGCTATCGCACAGTTGCGCGATCTCCTTGCACAGATAACATCTTGCTATCGGACGCGCCATCAAGCTTCGCCGTCCTTGTCGTCCTCGATGCCGATTGCCGCCCAGATGAACCCCTGCACGTCGATCCGGGAATGCGGCTTCAGCCCTCGCTTCTGCAACTCCAATTCCACACGATCAGCCAATTCCTGAAGCTTGGAATAGGTGAGCCAATTCGCTTCCGCTTTGTAGTTCAGCGAAATCTGAAGCGACTCGGCCATGAGCTTCATGATCGAAGGCTTCATGAACATCCATTTGCCATCGCTTGCTAGGAACTGGAAGTAGGTGGCTACCCGAACCTGACTGGAATTACCTTCGTTACCTTCACCTTGTTTCCACGTGCACCTAAGCTTGAGCTTTACAACTACCCACACAATGCATCGCTGGATTCTAATGTCTCTGTTGGCGTTTTCCACCGCAGGCGTCTTGGTTCCTGCCCCCTTCTCCGTCGCCCAACAAGACCAAAGGGAAGGCGAGCGCAAGCTGCTGACCAAGGTGGCCCCAGCTTACCCGGAGCTAGCACGCAGGACCAATCTCCATGGGGTCGTGAAGTTGATGGTCGTAGTTGCGCCGGATGGTAAGGTAACATCCACAGAAGTCGTTGGTGGGAACCCCGTGCTTGTGCAAGCAGCGGTAGACGCAGTTCGCAAATGGAGATACGAGGCAGCCGCTGAGCAGACGCACCGAGTGGTTGAACTGAGGTTTGACACACGCTGACCATCTGTAGGTCTTTTTGTGGGGCTTTAGGGCGATCTACGCGTCATCAACGCTCTGCCGCGCTTGCGAAATGAAGGAAAAAACCCGCCCAATCAGGAGCCTCGGGCGGGCAAAACGAATATAGTCGAATTGAAACGTTGCCTAAGAACATACTGCCTTCCGCTCGCCTGGAGGACAATCGCACATTGGAGCCACGCTCGGCACGTCAGTGCTAGTTTGTCAGATGACGTCGCGAAAGGGTGGATTACTTGGGCAAAAAGTATACGGCTAACGAGTGGTGCCGCCAGGTTCATGGCTTTTTCCACTCGGTCAAGGAGTCTAATTCCTTTAAAATCGCCTGCAACCTTTGCATCCGCCGTTCTTGACCTGCTGCCGATCCGGGCATCCTCCTGCCGCCCTCCACGTACAGGCGGCTCTCTTCACTAATTTGTGCTATTTCTTCCCGCAACTTTCGGATGCGCTCCTTGACGGGCTGCTGCATACGGATAGGCTAGCAAAGCATGGCGAACGGATTACTATGTCTCGTGCCGCTTCCTGAGGGTAACTTTGGTTCGGAGCCTTGCTCGGATAAGCGACTACACTTGAAACTGTGAGACATTACAGCATCAAGCTGATCCATGGCTTAACCACGTTCACCTGTTCACATTGTAAATACTCCGTCACCACATTGGACTTCATTGCCGAGAACGGCAGCCGCCGTACTCAAGCAGCTAGGGCTATGAATGAGCATGCCAAGGCTACACACAACTGCAGCAGACCCACGTTACCGCTCTATGTGCCAGTGTGGCAGGCCCGCTGAGCGGAGAACCAACAACCCCAACGGGAAATGACCACCTATTCATAAAATCCGCGAGTCGCTCACCGCCGCAAATTAGCGCAGCAGAGGAGGAACACGAGTGGAAGTTCAGCATCGGGTCGAAGCGCGGCTCTGTCCGAGGTTCAAGTTGGACGCCAATCTGAAGATTCATTCTGGCACGGGCGAACTACTCTCAGGCTACGCTGTCGATATTAGCGAATCTGGCATTTCTGCCATGCTCCCTATTGAAGTATCGATGGGTGAAGTTGTGGATTTGGACTTCGAGTTACCGCGAGGTCCGGTAAGTGTTCGCGCTGTTGTGCGCGAAAGGAATGCCTTTCGTTATGGATTCCAGTTTGTGCAACCCAATGCCGCCCACCAGTTCATTGCGGACGCTTGCGGCTTACTCCCCCGTTGCGAGTAACATTGCGACCTGCCAAGTGAGACCCTGCCACTGCTGTATGCATTGACCCAAAGTGAGCCGGAACGTGAGCAAGACCTCGGCGCTGTGAACTTTCAAGGAGAAAAATGATGAGCTATAGCGAAGCAAGAATTCACTTTGATAAGGCTAAAAACAACGCGGGCGATCCATCAACCAAGGACATCGCGGAAGGACTGAGACATTTATCACACGCTGTCGAGGAAGACATCAGAAAGATGGAAGATAACATCCGCGTCATCCAATATCGACCGAGATGAAATATTTTCCTCGCCACATCCATTCATCTTTCGCGCCACGCTGGACATCGCCATCCGGCTCTGCGAGGACTTCCAATTTGTTTTGGCACGTTCTTGCCGCCAGTCATCCGACATAAAAACTGGATGGGCTAACCAGCGCCGTCTGGGTCTGTACGGAGTAACGGGTTATCCCTACCGTGATCGACAATAAATCCGACGCTGTAGTCAACTCTCCCCATTCGGTTTGTCTCACCGAAACGCTACCTAGCACTTTTGCCAGTGTTCGACGAATCATCCATCGACTATCCTCGACGCGAATCCCGGTTTGCAATCCCACGCACTCGAAACAAAAGCGAGGAAATGAATATGGCGTTGGCCAACGTAACTCCGATTCACGGACAGGAACAATCCATCGGCTCCAAGGCCGTCGAAACGCGCATCGGCAACCTCGACTTTGAACTCGGTGTGCCGACACAGGCGACCGTCACGAACCTCTACGACGCGATGGACTATCAACGCGCATGCCAGCTTTATCTCTGGGCGCTGCCTATCGTCGGCTTCGAGCAGTTGCGGGTCGTGTCGGAAGCCACTACAGGCGCTCTACCCAACCGTGACGTAGGCGTCTACCAAGGCTACCGGAATCTCCTTGTCTACTTCACACCAAATGCGACCACACCTTACAGCATTGGCGTTCTGGACCTAACCAACGGCCCCGTCGTGGTGGAATTGCCTACTGGTGCGATCGCTGGGGCAGCCAACGATTTCTGGCAGCGGATTATCACCGACATTGGTCTCACTGGTCCGGATCAGGGCAAGGGCGGCAAATATGTTTTTGTCGGGCCGGGACAGAAAGCACCGACAGTGGAGGGAGTCTTCGTCATGCGGGTTCGGACGGTTGGCGTCGTCTACTTTTTCCGAGCCCTCGACCCCAACCCGGAGAAAGCCGCAGCGTCGTCGAGGGGCGTGCGTATCTATCCTTGGGCCGAGCGCGATAATCCGCTCGCCACACGCTATCTGACGCCTGACCCGGACAAGATTGCGAAGTTCATGGACCCGCCTCGCGGGATGGAATACTGGGAGCGGCTTGCGGCAGCGATCCAGCGAGAGGCAGTAGAGGATCGCGACCGATTCTTCATGGCGATGCTAATGCCGCTGGGCATCGAGAAGGGTAAGCCGTTCCAGCCCGATGCACGGCAGAAGAGAATTCTTACCGAAGGGGCATTTGTCGGTGAGGCGATGGCCAAGGCCGAAAGCTTCGACACGCGGTTACCGGGCTTACGCTACCGCAACACGCTCTGGATCAAACCTCTCATGGCTATGGACCCCATTCAGGACTTGGCGAACTACAGCGAACTCGATCAGCGCGGTGCCTATACATACTATGCCGTGATGGTCACCGCAGGCATGCGCAGCGATACCCCCGGAACTGGGCAAGCTTACCTCGCCAGCTTCCGCGACCCGGAAGGGCATGCCTTCGATGGTGCGCAGAGTTACCGCTTGCGGGTGCCGACGAATCCCCCCGCAAAACAGTTCTGGTCGGTCACACTTTACGAGACCGCCACCCGCTCATTCGTCCAGAACAAAGAGCAACGCGCCGACCGCTCCTCTCGACATGACCTTGTCAAAAACCCGGACGGCTCGGTGGACGTTTACTTCGCCCCGACCGCGCCGAAGGGTTTTGAGAACAATTGGATTCCCACCTTACCAGGCCACTCGTGGTTTGCAGCTTTCCGACTTTACGCGCCGTTAGAACCGTACTTCGACCAAAGCTGGCCGCTGCCGGATATCGAGAAGGGTGAAGTGATCCCCGACTCCCGGTTAGGCAATCCGGAAACAATGCGGTAGGTGGTGAAAATCGCGATAGCACTTACTGACCCCGATCTGGTCTGAGGCTGGGACTCCACCGCGATCCGTCAACGAGCCTGCTATGGCGTGTAAACATGGTTGGGCACCCCAAGAGTCCGCCATTTCAAGCATTCCCAAGCCCTTTCCTACGCGGTGGTCAAGAAGGGGTCTCCTGCAGCAGCCGCAACCGAGTGATTCTATTGACCAGAAATTTCAAGTTTCGATGGTCAGCCCGGTATACCTTTTGATCGCGCCTATTGCCTACTCGCGTTACCCACCAAGCACCGTGCGCGACCCCCCATTTTCCGTACTAACGTTGCACACCTAATGCCCGAACGTAGGGTGTAGTTGTGAGTTAATCTATTTACAGTCGGAAGTTCTCTTCTTTCGTCGCGACTCCCTCGAAATCGGAACCCTAGCCGACCAGCACCTCAAAGAAGATAACGGAGCATGGCAATGGGAGTAATCCACAACGTCGCAGAACCTAAGCAAGCTAACGAAAACGCGCCAGACGGCCTCGGGGTCAGCGAGGTTCAGTTTAAAGACCTGGCCGATCTACAATTCGCTCTAGACCAGCACGCCATCGTGGCGGTGACCGACGTACAGGGCACAATTACTTATGTGAACGACAAGTTCTGTTCTATCAGTCAATATTCCAAGGATGAACTGATTGGACAGAACCACCGCATCCTCAACTCGGGCTACCACTCCAAAGAGTTTTTCGAGCAGATGTACCACGCCATCGCGAATGGGAAGGTCTGGCACGGCGAAATCAAGAATCGGGCCAAGGGTGGCTCGATCTACTGGGTGGATACGACCATTGTCCCAACTTTAAACACCGAAGGCAAGCCGCAACAGTACGTAGCCATTCGCGCTGATATCACGGAACGGAAGCAAGCGGAAGAAGCTGTGAAAGAAAGTCTCGCCATGAGCGAGAATGCCATCAAAGAATTGGCCGACCAAAAATTCGCTCTCGATCAACACTCCATCGTTGCCGTGACCGACGTGCAGGGCACGATTACCTACGTCAATGAAAAATTCTGCGCCATCAGTCAGTACTCCAAGGACGAACTCATTGGGCGGAATCACCGCATCCTTAACTCGGGCCACCACCCCAAGGATTTCTTCCAACAGATGTATCGCACGATTACGGGAGGCGCAGTCTGGCACGGCGAAATCAAGAACCGGGCCAAAGACGGATCGCTGTACTGGGTAGACACCACTATCGTCCCTTTTCTCGATCCAAGTGGCCGACCCCGGCAGTACGTTGCCATACGCACCGATATCACCGAGCGCAAAGTAGCGGAGGAACGGATTCAATTTCTAGCCTACTCCGATGCTCTTACGGGGCTACCCAATCGCAGGCTTCTTCAGGATCGATTGACTCAAGCACTCGCCAGTGCTCGTCGGCAAAAGGGTAGAGTCGCGCTCTTGTTCCTCGATCTCGATACATTCAAGAACATCAATGACTCACTGGGGCATTCGGTAGGTGATCTCCTCTTGCAAGAGCTTGCTGAACGACTGAAAACATGGGGGCGTAAACAAGACACGGTGGCCCGCGTGGGTGGCGACGAATTCCTCATCGTGCTGACTGAACTAAAGGACATAATCGATGCAGCCATTGCCGCTGAACAGCTACTGGATGCAATCATCGGTGAATATACCATTCAAGATCACACGCTTAATATCACTTGCAGCCTCGGCATCAGCATCTTTCCCGAACACGGTGCGGATGCCGAGACCCTCATCAAGAATGCTGACGCAGCCATGTATAGCGCAAAAGAGAATGGACGTAACAACTTTCGGTTCTTCACGGAGGAAATGAACGCTCAAGTTGTGGAGCGATTGACCTTGGAGAACAGCTTGCGACTGGCACTCGACAAGAAAGAACTCTTTCTCGTGTATCAACCACAGGTGGATATGTCCACTGGAAGGATCGTCGGGTTGGAAGCACTTCTCCGTTGGCAACACCCGGAATTGGGTCTTGTGCCACCGGACAGGTTCATACGAATTGCGGAGAAGAGCGGGCTGATTCTGCCTA
This sequence comes from Terriglobales bacterium, assembly GCA_035567135.1. GTDB lineage: Bacteria > Acidobacteriota > Terriglobia > Terriglobales > Acidobacteriaceae > JABDBE01. The sequence continues at coordinate 2,697 of DATMQI010000189.1, read as the reverse complement.
TTGGCGAGTGGGTGCTCAGGACTGCCTGCTCTCAAGCCCTGAAGTGGCAGGAGGAAGGTCTTCCTGCGGTGACGGTAGCAGTCAACGTGTCAGCGATCCAGTTTCGTCAAGAGAGCTTCTGCAGATTGATTGGGAGGGTGCTCCACGAAACCGGACTAGCTCCCCAGTACCTCGAACTGGAACTCACGGAAAGCCTCTTGGTCGCTGATACTGGCGTAACACTCTCGGTTATTCAGGAATTAAAAGCTATGGGGTTGACACTCGCGATTGACGACTTCGGAACTGGCTATTCCAGCTTCAGCTACTTGAGACAGTTCCGGGTCAGCAAGCTCAAAATCGACAGGTCGTTTATTCGAGATGTCGCCGTTAACCCTGATGACGCGGCAATTACCGCCGCCATCATCAGCATGGCAAAAAGCCTGAAACTCAAGGTGATTGCAGAAGGGGTCGAAAACGAAGCCCAGATGTCATTCCTGCGGGCACATCATTGTGACGAGATTCAGGGCTACTACTTCAGCAAGCCGTTAGCGGTCGAAAAGGTTCCAGACAAACTGCGAGGCGACAATCCAGAGCCGCCCGTCTGAGCACATTCAAGTGGGGGACAATCATGACCTTCGGAGCCAACGTCTTCCATGACCAAGAGCCTCCAGCCCGAACGATCCAACACAAACTTCTTCCGTTGCGATGACACGGAGTAGTCCTGTGGTTTAACGCCAGCATGGATAGCAATTCTCCGCTTGCATTTGCTTAGGTGATAGTCAAGACGAGGGCTCGGCTGGTTCCACCGCTCGTGCAGCCAAGATTCCCTGAGTTCCCACTCGGAGTATTGACCGTCACGCTGGCTGTTCCAGCAGCGGAGATCACAGCGGTCGTAATCGTCGCCTGCAACTGCTGACTGCTCGTGGCAAGGGTACTTAGCGTCGTACCGTTGATGACCACCACAGAAGACGAAACGAAATGACTACCATTCACAGTGAGAAGAAAGCCCTTCTGCACTTCAGCGAATGTGACCGTACTCGAAGAAAGAGACCCAATGATCGGCGCTGGCCGAACACTTCCGCACAAGGGATTGAGCGCATTACAACCTTGAAAGACTACTAGGGCGACGAGAAGGGCGCTCAAACGTCGGCAGTACCGCGGCGGCGCTTCGTAGTTGTTAGGCATCTCCGTCCCATTCGTGGTTTCCGATTCTCACGGCGAACGGCCACAGACAATCCGGCGGCCAACGGAAGGCAGCCTTGGACTTGCTGGGAACTAGGATCGGCTTGCCGGGTTTATCCACCGCCGGGTAGTGGTGTGTCGGTGGCCGGGGTGCTTTATCGGGGTCAGGTGTCCGAGGGGTAAAGGGTTCGATTGTTGTCATCTGCAAACACCGCCCAAATAGAAGATATGGCGCAGCGGTGGCGCTGCGCCATTCGAGGAACAAAACGACCATGGGTCGCGTAGTTCCTCCATATTTTGCTCCTTGGCGTCACTGTATAACGGTGGCCTGTTTGAGGATTGTTCAAAATTGCACAGTGTTTGAAATAAATGGGCAATTTCCCTATTTTGGGAATGAGGTTTATTTGGAACGGGGAGGCAAGAAGAAGGCCGAGCTTATTGAGCCCGGCCTGAAATATGTTGTGGTCTAGTTCACGAAAAATAAAAGCAGTCGTGAGGGCCTGAACGTCGATACTGTCAACCAACACTAACCCATGACTGCGCCGTCGAACAAACGCAATCATACGTTGCCCCTTTAGGAGAATCTGGTCAAAACTGCTCACTTTGACAAGAAAACTCAGTGAACTGGTGGCATGGCTGGTGGCAACGACGGGTTGCATTTGTTCCCAACCGACTGAGTGAATGGCTTGCAAAAAACCCGTCGCGAGGGGGCGGCGGGTCTTTGGGGGATTAGGTCGTTCGCATACAATTTAGTAAAAAATCTCCCGTTTTTTTGTGTTCCTTGAAAATGTTACGAATCCGGAACAATCGGACGAGCGTTCCGCGACCTAGAAACTGGCCAGTGGTATTTTTTGCCAACTCTTTGAAACCAAAAGCAAATAAAATTTGCGCTTTTGTCGGTCGATGGTGTCATAATCGGTAACATCCTTCCGTAATTCATTCATCTTGGCTTCATTCGTAGACCGCGTTTCTGCGTCTACCTTTCTTACGGGAACATCTAGTCTAGTTATGGGCGTTAAGAAACAACGCGAGTTTGACCCCAATACATTCCTTGCCACCATCGGCGAGGGCAGGAAGATTGCGCCTTTTGAAAAGAAGCAAACCATCTTCGCGCAAGGGGACGCGGCTGACGCAGTGTTTTATATCCAAAGCGGCAAGGTGAAGTTGACGGTCGTGTCCAACAATGGGAAGGAAGCGACCATAGGTATCTTGGGTGAGAAGAACTTTTTTGGTGAAGGTTGCCTTGCGGGTCAGCCGTTTCGGATGGCTGCTGCCACTGCAATGACCGAGTGCGAGCTTCTGAGCATTGAGAAGAAAGCGATGATGCAGGCTCTCCACCGAGAATCCGCTTTGTCCGACCTGTTCGTTGCTTATTTGCTGACCCGGAACATCCGATACGAAGAGGATTTGGTTGACCAGCTTTTCAATTCCAGCGAAAAGAGGCTAGCGCGAGTTCTTCTTCTGCTCGCCCATTTTGGCAAGGAAGGCGCACCCGAGACCGTAATCCCCAAGATCAGTCAGGAGACTCTCGCCGAG
>DATMQI010000188.1:0-18301 GCA_035567135.1 Terriglobales bacterium | reverse complement strand
CCCAGGATAATGGCGTCGACTCCGAGCACTTTGCCCAGCTTGGCGGCGGTGACCGGATCAGTACGGTCGCTGTTGGTCAGGTTCTGCTCCGCCAGGAGTTTATCGATGGCATTGCGCTCGATTACGCTCACGTTGCCGTCTTGCACCAATTTAGTGATCAGGAGGTCGGCGGCAGCTTTTCCGAGATTGGGAGGGTTCATCTCGACAAAGGGCAGCTTCATGCCACCCTGGACGGCGGCATTATCGAAGTCAAAAACGGCTACACGCTTTTTTGGACTTTGGCCCCATCCTGACACCGTTCCGAGGGCCAGTATCGTTGCCCACACGACTACGCGCATCCCCGAACCTCTGGGTCATCATTATAGTGTTGGCAGTGGAGGCGTCAACAGTTGGGATGTTACCCCAATCATCATTGTTCGCATTCTTACCCGGAGAACGCCTTATTGAAGTACCGTTTGACGGCGAGAGAAACATGACACTCAGCGACTGAAGGTTGCGTTCGTTGAAATACGATGCAGTCCTCACGCGGCCGCATGCAGGTTCTCGTATCGGTGCTAAAGCGTGGGGATGAGTCTTGTGGAACAAGCCGTGGAATCCCACGTTTCGAACACCGCGAAACGTGGGGCACCCGTCGGAATGGCGATTTTATAGTTGCGGGTCCACTATCGCGAACGGGGCGACTTCGCCCAGAAGATCCATGGAGTGCACCAAAGATGCTGTACCAAAGTGCTCCCCCGAGGCCATGAAGGGCCTTCCAATCAAACAGTACAGTTTTATGCTCGTATGGATCGCAAGCTCTTTTCAGTGTGTCGTGTGCGTTGCCTGCTTGCTAAGGGGAGAGACCAAGGACACAACAAGGGGTGAAACCATGACCAAGAAGGAAAACACAGGACTCGTCCTCATGCTCGGGTCAGCGGCAGCAGCTATCCAGTTGACCATCTTTTTTAGTCCGATACTGAGGGGATGGTTTTACAGTATTTGCCTTGGAGTTCTAATCATTGTATTCGCTAGTGGAGCGGACCTGTTTAGAGGAAATGAATGAGCTACAATCCCCGGGTGCTCCGCTCCGTGTGTTGCGTGGATTCACTCGCATCCACCTGTCGTCCGGAGCCACCCAACATCTCTCGTTCACTTCGCAACCGCGCGATTTGAGCTATGTGAATGAGCAGGGAGACCGGATCGTTGCGAGCGGCACTTACGGCGTCAGCGTCGGAGGCAGACTGCCCGGAACCGCCCCTGCAGCCGAGGCTCCCCTCTCCTTTCGGGGACAGCAGGAATTGACGGAGTAACTGTTTCCGCCTCGGATCGAACTACAATACCTTCGCGCCAGGCAGTTAGCCCTTTACTCCATGGGATCGTGCTTATGAAAGGGTGCAGCTGTTTTCTTTTATGAGCCTCTTGTGTTGTCGCCGAGCCGAGCCGCTTGTGTCATCAGGTAATTCTGTTCCGGGATGCTCGTGGTCCGGCTAGCCGCAATCCGGTAGTGCTTGATAGCGCCTTCATAATCGCCAGTCATTTCCAGCAAGTGGGCACGAACCGCGTCAAGACGATAGTGGCCGGCAAGCCGGGCGTCGGTATCAAGCGTCCTCAGCAGTTCGAGACCTTTCGAGGAGCCGTGTACCATGGCGGCTGCAATTGCATGATTGAGCGTCACCATGGGACTGGGAGACACGCGTTTGAGCAGTTGGTATAAGGCGAGGATCTGCGGCCAGTCCGTGTCCTCAACTCGAACCGCTTCGTCGTGAACTGCAGCGATGGCCGCTTGCAGCTGATACGGGCCTACCGATCCTTTTGATAGGGCGGCGGTCAGAAGCTCGATACCTTCGGAAATCTCGCCCTGGTCCCACAGAGTTCGATCTTGTTTGGTGAGCGGGACCAACTCCTCGTCCGGTCCGGTTCGCGCCGCGCGGCGCGCATCGGTTAACAACATCAGCGCCAACAGGCCTGCGACTTCTTCATTATCGGGAAGCAACGTTTTCGCACAGCGAGTCAACCGGATCGCCTCACGTGCCAAATCGAGTCGTTGCAGGTGTGCTCCGACGCTGCTGGCGTAGCCCTCGTTAAAGATCAGGTACAGCACATGAAGAACTGCAGGCAACCGTTCAGCGCGCTCCTGCGGAGAAGGCAGGCGGAACGGCACGCCGGAAACTTTGATACTTTGCTTTGCACGGCTGATCCGTTGCGCCATCGTCGCTTCGGGGACAAGGAACGCATTCGCGATTTCAGCCGTAGTTAAACCGCCAACTGCCCGCAATGTCAGGGCAATGGCCGAAGACGAGGTCAACGCGGGGTGGCAGCACATGAACAGCAGAATGAGCGTGTCATCCGGATCCATATCAGACTCGATATCGACTGCAGGCGCCAGGATCTCCGCTTCCATGGCCACCGCCGTTTCCCTCTCGCGGCGGGCGATCTCGCTGCGCGCCTGGTCGGTCAAACGTCGAGACGCAACCTGAATCAACCAGCCCCGTGGGTTGTCGGGAATTCCCTGCTGTGGCCATTGCGTGAACGCTGCGATCATCGCCTCCTGCACCGCATCCTCCGCCGATACGAAGTCGCGAAAGCGGCGAGCGACGGCGCCGAGCACCTGCGGCGCAAGTTCGCGCAACAGCTGCTCGGAAGTTGTGTCCCACGGTGTTGTCATCGATAACTCGTTACAGCATTTCCGGCGGCGGCCCGCTCATAACCGGGCGCACCTCAATCGGCATGTTCAACGGTGTTCCGCCAGGGCCGGGCGCAGCGGACGCTCTCGCGGCAATGGCATATGCCCGCTCCGGGCTGTCGACATCGACGATCCAGAAACCCGCAAGGAACTCCTTGGATTCGGGAAACACTCCATCGGTAATGGGCGCACCATTCTTGCCAGCGCGCACCAGGCAAGCCTGATCGGGAAAAGCTAGCCCTTCGGCTGAAACCAGTTCACCGGAATCGCGAAGCTCCTTATTCAGATTCTTCATAAATGCAATGTGCGCCTGCAAGTCTTTCCCGGGCCACTGAGGAATACCCTGCCCGGCTTTCATTGTGTTCATCATCAAAATGTATTTCATTCTCTCGCTCCTTCGATTTCACTTTGGCGCTAACTTTCTGCGACTTCGCATGTAAGTTCGGAGTGCGCGCTGCATTCTCTACATCCCGTCAGTGGGACTTGGATTACCCATGCGCCGCGAACCGCCGCACTTCGATGGCCATGTTCGTAGGCACCCCGCCCGGCCCAGGCGCCGCGGAGATCCGCCCTGCTATCGCATAAGCACGTTCGGGAGTCGCAACGTCAATGATCCAGTAGCCCAACAGAAACTCCTTCGATTCGGGGAAAATGCCGTCTGTGACCGGCATGCCGTTTTTCTCCCCGCGCACAACCTTGGCTTCACCCGGTTCGGCTAGGCCTTGTGTGGCCACAAACTCTCCGGATTCGGTCAGGTCCTTATTGATGCCCCTGAGGACCGCCATATGCGCCTCAATGTCCTTTTGCGACCAGGCGTGATAGGTGTCAACCCCTGCCTTGGTGCCGGACATCAGCAAAATGTATTTCATTTCTTTCGCTCCTAGTTGTCTTTCTTTGGATTAATGTACTTGCCTTCTGCTAAGCCTTTTTGTCTGTTTGAAACATCCACCGGACACCAAATTTGTCGTTGAGTGCTCCGTACGTGCCAAAAAATTGTTCTTTCAGAGGATCGGTAACTTCTGCTCCCTCCGAGAGCCTTTCGAATAGAGCTTTCAACTCTTGGAGTGTTTCTCTGCTCAGATAAAGACAAACCGTGTTGCCGCGAATTGGAGATCGGTCAGGTCGGAGCCAGTCCGATGCTGAAATCTCCAGCTCGGCGCTTCTGAGTCGTGCGTTGAGGACTTTTCCCTGCTGGACTGCTGGCATCTGATCCCTTATTGGAGAATCCTTCGCCTTGGTGAGAGTCAACTCTCCGCCAAAGCAGGATTTGTAAAACTCCATTGCCTGCTGGCATTTGCCATCCAGTAAAAGGTAGGGCGTTAAAGTTGTCATTTCATCTCCCTTCATAGCCTGCATCTGGGCGTCTGCTATGGAGTGGGTGGCCAATGCCGCGCAAGCCGTGGTCGAAAGCGCCGAACCAATGAATTGGCAGCGAGAGCTTTGGTTCGCTTCGGACATTGGTCGTTCTCCTCGGGCCTGAATCAACTTGCATTCAGATTTGGCATCTGCCCTTTCATGAGGTAGTCGGAGCCGAAGCGTCATTTCTCGACATGCACCCTGAAAAAAAATTTAAGTACAAATCCAGGTGGTCATCAGCTTTGTCAGGACAGGCCGCTACATTCTTGGTGGCGAGAGCGGCGGGCCCTGTGTAGCTTTCCACCGGCGGCGTTATACTCTGCCGACTCTCAAGCGTCGTGTAGAGGAGACGAGTATGCGCAAGCGGCTGGCATTGATTATTCTGAGTTGCGTTCTGTGCGTGGTGGCCACGGCACAACAACCGGCGCTCACTGTAGGAACGGCGACAGCAGTCACGGGGCAGACCGTTACTGGATTCATCGAAGTGTCGGCAGGGAGCGACGTGGGCACGAATATCCCGGTTGTAGTAATTCGCGGTCCGAAGCGGGGGCCGACACTCGCCTTGGTGGCGGGCGCGCATGGCACTGAGTATGCGTCCATCATTGCACTCGAAAAGCTTATACAGGAACTCAATCCCGCGGATATCTCCGGAACGGTCATCATCGTCCCATTGGTAAACATCGCGTCATTTGAACAGAAGGTGCCGCATGTGAACCCGGTGGACGGCAAGAGCATGAACCGTTTCTATCCGGGCAATTCCAACGGAACGCAGACCGAGCGCGCGTCGTGGGCGATGACGAAGCAGGTCGTGGAAAAATCCGACTACCTGATTGACCTGCACGGCGGCGATCTCGATGAAAGCCTGCGGCCGTATTCCTACTGGGCGCCGACCGGTAACGCGCAGCAGGATGCCGTCTCGCGCGACATGGTGCTGGCCTTCGGGCTCGACACGATCATCCTCTCAACCGATCGTCCCCGCGACCCGAACAGCGCCCGCTATCTGGAGACCAACGCCAGTCTGCGGGGGAAGCCGTCGCTCACGGCCGAGGCGGGCCACGCTGGCACCGTAGAACCGGAAGACGTGACGGCGCTGATCAGCGGTTGCCTCAACGTGATGCGCTACCTGAAGATGCTGCCGGGTAATGCGCCTCCGGTGCAGAACCCAGTATGGATCGAGAACGTTGCCGGCGTCACCAGCGAAACTGCCGGCGTTTTCTATCCCACGGTCAAGCGCGGCTGGTACGTGCAACAAGGCATGAAAATCGGCTACGTCACCGATCTGTTCGGCAAGACGGTTTGGGAAGCGCGTGCACCGTCGAGCGGTGTGGTCCTGTATGTCTGCGCCGTACCTTCGATGAGGAAAGGTGAGACGGTAGCCAACATCGGCGTGGTCGCCAGCAAGGCGCCATAGCGAGCGGCTTCCGATTCGGGCGGCAATTGTTTATTGGCGAATGACAGGCAAACCGAAAACAAACACACCTGGCTACCGGATTTGCCGACCCGCTCCCGTCGAAAAGAGACGCAATCTCGGCTTCCGCCGAGGAAGGGCTTCTTTCTTGCCATCCTTCTTTATACAACTCATTGCTGGGCTTTGAGTGTAATTGCCTGAACGACGACCAGCCGTCCAGCCTTGGTTTCTTTCGTCCCAAAAAATCTGTGTAACTTTCTTCGATCTGCGGCGTATTGCTTCATGGACGACAAAGGAAGAAGACTAGCGGTTAAAGCCAAGCAGATGGAGGAGCGGGATCTGGAGAGCGTAATAGAGCGCGCCCAGGGCCACGATGCCGAGGCGCTGGGGGAGATCCATCGCCGTTATGTCCGTCGCGTATTCGGCTTGTGCCGTTACATGCTGGACTCGCGGGAGAACGCAGAAGACGCGACCAGCGAAGTCTTCCTCAAGCTTCAGCGTTCCATCGAGAGCTACGACGGTTCGATACCGTTCCCCCAATGGCTGCTGCGGGTGGCGGGCAATCAATGCATTGACGTCTTGCGGCGCCGTAACCGTGGACGGCGGGTGATCGTGGAAGTTGAAGATGGAGTCGTCGTCGAGGCAACCAGCTCGGAGCCGTCGCCGTTAGCCGCCGTCATCAGCATGGAGGAGAGAGCGCAGCTGAGGGTTGCCATCGCACACCTGCCGGAGAACTATCGCCTGCCACTGGTCCTGCGCTATTACAGCGAGCTGAGCTATGACGAAATCGCGCAACAGTTGGGTCTGCGAAGGAATCATGTGGCGGTGTTGATACTTCGCGCCAAACAGGAACTTCGCCGGAAACTGGCCCACAGGAGCCAATGATCATGGAATGTTATTCGGAACTGACCTGCGCCCTCTTCGTGGACGGCGAACTAACCGCGGATGCGGCGCGTCACCTGCGAGACCACTTAGTCACGTGCCAGCGTTGCCGGGATCTGGTGCACGCATTGCGCGCTGAGAGCCGTGTTCTGACCGAAAGCCTGCGCGAACTTCCAGAAGAAGCCCCCAGCCCCGAGGCATTCTCCCATCTTGGCTTCTCCTGGGTGTGGGGTGACCTGGCAATGATGGCCGCGGTGCTGACGCTAGGTTCGATCCTTTTCGTTTGGATCGATCACCTGGAAATTCCGGGAGCGCTGGAATGGTTCAATCCCTTCAGCCTGAACGGCCTCACGAACCTGATGTTCAACCTTTCCTACTACTTTGCACACGGAGGTACTGCCATGCTGACTGAGTATGTCGCTGTTGTTGGAGGTCTCTTTTTGGTAGTGCTGTTGGGTGGCAGTGTGTTGCTGCTGGGACGTCGATGGCGGCTACCAAAGAATGGCTTGGGCCTGCTGATCGTCCTGCTTACGTTGTCGTTACCCAGCTTTGCACTGGAGCGGCGTCACGAGGAGTTCGTCACCATAGCGGCGAACCAGACTGTGGACGACACCCTTTTGGCCATCGGCAACACGGTGCGTATAGAAGGCGTGGTCAACGGGGACCTGCTGGCTTTTGGCCGGTCAGTGGAAGTCTCTGGCACCGTCAAAGGTGACTTGGTGAGTTTCGCCAAGAGAACTGTGGTCAGCGGGAGCGTGGAAGGCCGCATCTACAACTTTTCGCAGTCGCTCGACCTGGACGGGCAATTGGGTCACAGCATCTACGGCTTTACGCAGTCCTTGCGTGTGGCTGACCGGGGTCACGTGGGCGACGGTATCGTGGCCGCTGCTGGCGACGTCAGCCTTGAAGGCGAGGTAAAACGGAGCGTGGACATGCTTCTCTCTGGCAATGCCGATGTGAGCGGCAGCATCGGTCGCGACATGACCGTAACCGGACGTGGCCTGACGCTTACGAACACAGCCCGAGTCGGCGGCAACCTGACCGCTCGCGTGCGCCAGCTGGAAGGTGTCCACATCGCAGACGGCGCGATCATTGCGGGCAAACGCGACGTCCAGGCGCGCGTAAGGAAGAGTCAGTTCGCGCGCTCCCGATTCTACTTTCGCCAAGCGCTTTCGTTCGCTTCGGCCATGCTGGTGGGTTGGCTGGGGCTGATTCTGGTTCCTGGCTTTTTCCGGGCAACGACTCAGGCAGTGGGCTCAGGCTGGCGCAGCCTCGGGCTGGGGATTGGGGTTTTGGCGGGTGTGCCGGTAGCCATCGTCGTGGTAGCCATCACGCTGGTTGGCATCCCGATCGCGCTCATGTTGTTCGCGGCGTATCTTACTGCGATTTACCTGGCGAAAATTTGGGTCGGAGCCTTCCTCGGCTGGATACTTCTGAGGCCAACCGGCGCCACCAAGTACGATTGGCTCCTGGGACTACTGTTGGGCCTGCTGATCCTCACCATCGTTGGGTTCATCCCGTATCTTGGCGGGCTGGTCCGCTTTGGCATCGTCTGCCTGGGTTTGGGAGCTTTTGCCTGGCAGCTTTACCACGCTTCACGACCCGCAATGACGGCTTGAAAAAGCCTTGGCGAGCGGCTGGCCCAAGCAAGTGTTGGTCAGAAATGGACAAGGACTTGCCAACAGGTCAATTGCCGCCCGTGCGGAGATCAATCTGTCCCACACCGTCTGCCGAAAAGTTCCGATTGCACACGCAACCGGAATGGTTTCTGAGAGTGAACGCCTCGCATCCGTTAGACCTTAGTAATACCACGTCAGAGCCATTGTCCCAGCTATGGCCTTGGTCTCAGACTGATCGGTGACGGGGGCGAACCTTGAGAGCAAGCAGGCGAAGAGAGATGGCTGATCCGGATAGAGACTGGTATTCCTGGTTGCTACCAGCACTGTGCCTAATTCTGCTCGCTGGTCTCTTGTTGAACCGCTGAAGCTGGACTCTGTATCTCCGGACCGCCACGTTTATGGAGCATCCAACATTCCCCTGCGTAAGCACTGCCAAAAATAAGAGGACTAGAGACTTTCGAACCGTTCTGATTCCGACTTCGTAAGCTGGAGGCACGTGCAAATTACGTCTGAATGCAAGGGTGGCGGCAAGTTCGTAGGCAAGTGGAGCGTCAGCGTTCGCAACACTACTCCATGCCCAGTCTGTCGTTCGTCTCAACCGGTAAGACCATATGGGGGTCGCTACAAGATAGCTGACCACCGAGAGCCTGAACGGGATTCTGGGGCACCACAGGCAAGTCAGAGTTGATCATTCCTCTCAAACGAGAGTGGAACTCTTGACGAGGCTGCCGGACCGACGATCAGCTCCACTGTAAGAACTTGAGTTTCGTCAGGCGTCAGCATGCATCCCGGGCCAAACCGCCAAATCCCATAGCTGTTGGATATCGCCCGCACTTGCGTGGACTTTTTCGGGTCTGCAGAATGTCGGCGTCCTAAGTCCCAACGTTGACAATGATCTTTCGCTTCGGCACTACAGTCCCCTTCAGGGTCACTCGACTGTTCGAGCGATCTTGCTCCAATTTCGCAGAAGCTTGCGGCCTTAGGTGGCCCGCGTCCTTTGTGCCGAACCCAGCACAAGGCGGAGTTTTTTGACGGCGCCCGGCATCTCTTCAACGCTCGTGCTGCCAAAACCAAGAATAAAACCGTGTCGGGAGCCTTTGCTGCCCACGTAGGAGGAAGAGAGTGGCACAAGCCAGAGGTCAGCGAGGGCTGCGCGCTGCGCAATTTCCCGATCGCAGATTCCATTCAACAACACGCAAAGGTGCATGCCCGCTTGCTCTCCCGTAACTTCCACCACAGACCCGAGCGCACTCCGCAGATTCTCAACTAACGCATTCCGTCGTTCCCGGTAAAGCAAGCGCATTCTTCGAATGTGCCGTGAAAAGTGATCCTCACGAATGAAATCCGCCAGCACGGCCTGACTGAAGATAGCTGGACTAATGTCCATTGCCACTCTGACGGCTCGAAAACGTTCGACCAGCTCACAAGGGATGACAAGATATCCCAGCCGCAGGGATGGAAACAGCACCTTGCTGAAAGTCCCTATGTAGATGACACGGGTGTTACGGTCGAGGCCCTGCAAACAGGAGATGGGCATGTTTTCAAATTGGTACTCACTGTCGTAGTCGTCTTCCAGAATCCAGGCTCGCGAACTCTCAGCCCAATCCAGTAACTGCAGTCGGCGCGAAGCGCTCATCGTGAAGCCAAGCGGATATTGATGCGAGGGAGTCACCAACACCGCCCGCGCGTTGCGGCATCGTTTAATTCCCGAGGCAATATTCAATCCTTCCTGATCGACCGGAACCGGGACGATTCTGCAACTATTCAGAGCAAAAACGCTTCGAGCGAAGCGATATCCGGGTTCTTCCATCCAAACTCGACTTCCTGCCTTGAGAAGAGCTCGAGCACAGATGTCGAGCGCCTGCTGCGAGCCGCTGACGATCATGATCTGGTCCGCCGTGCAGCGTACGCCGCGTGCGGTTGCGAGATAGACTGCGATGGCTTCGCGCAGGCTCTTTAGGCCCATCGGATCACCGTAGTCCAGATATCTGGTGCTCACGCTCCGCTGGTGGCGCGTCATCAAACTGTTCCACACCTGAAAAGGAAACTGGTCAAAAGCTACTTGGCCAACGCCAAATGCTCCCCATCCGCGCCGCCAGGGTGCATTCGAAATCGGATAAGAGAGTGGAGGGTGTTTAGCAAGGGAGCCTGGAATCCGGGGAGGCGTCGCCCCACGTACGCTCCCGGCCTCAGGCGGCACAGACTGGTCCGGCAGAGACCGGGACACCGCAGTTCCTCCTCCGACCCGGCTTTGAAAATATCCTTCAGCCAAGAGTTGAGCGTAGGCGCTTAAAACGGAAATGCGGGAAATCCCCAGTTCGGAGGCGAGTCCGCGAGTCGACGGCACCCGCTGTCCCGGGTGCAAAGCCCCGCTCATGATCGCAGCGCGATATCCGTCGTAGATTTGCCGGTACAAAGGCCCCGGTGCTTTCCGGTCGACAGCGATGATCGGGTTAATCGCAGACGAAACCTTCCGCATAGGAGATGACGTAAGTGGTTATATCAGAATCTGGTCAAGTGGGTATTGCGGCAGACCACCCAATTTGGGGAATAATCCTGGTCATGACCAATCGATTCAGATTCACTGCCACAATCTTTGCAGCATTCTTGTTGGCCCTCATCCCTTCCAGCGGATCTGGCGCTCAGTCTCAGAATCCACCCATGCCGGATATTCCCAAGGACGAGAGCAAGGTCGTCTATGTCTGTGCCTGCCTGAAGACAAAATCCTGCCCTTGCATGACCGAGGCCAAGATGGAAGGGCCGTGCGCCTGCGGAACGCATGGCGGACCGCCACTGAAAGCGGTGCCAAAAGATAGCGCTTGGGCCAAGGATAACCGCAAGGCACTGGGGAAGTAACAAGGAATTCCCGTTCTCACATGTTGCCGTGCGCAGTCACGACATGCTGCCCGGCTTTCATAGAAGGTGAGGCAGGAAATCGCACCAAGACTTGATCCTTTGCGTCGAGGATCGACCGCCGGCGACCAGCCACAAGCCGGAGCAAAGTGTGGCCTTGCTGTATCAGATTGAAGTAGATATCGATTAGGCTAGGGCGCAACAGGCGGAAAGGAGTCGTCGTGAGCTTGTTGAATTCGGCGGCAGTCATCGTTCTCCTCGCAATCCCCAGTCAGGTGAAATGGTCTTATTTTGCCTTTGGAACGGTTCTCGCCATCGGGCTGGTCACGATTTTTCTTCGCGGCGACTGGCACGGGGCGCGCGGATTCGACAAGCTGATTCTGTTCGGGCCGCTTTTCTACGCGGCACCCGTCGCGGGCTTCGGCACCGAACATTTCACGCTGGCGAAGAACATCGCCTCGATGGTCCCGGCGTGGATTTCGTGGCATCAGTTTTGGGCGTACTTCATCGGTGTTTGTTTTATCGCGGCTGGGCTTAGCCTGGTCACCAGAATTCAGGCGCGTCTGTCGGCGAGTTTGCTCGCCTTTACGTTCTTCCTCTTCGTAGTGCTGATGGACGTCCCAGGTTGCGCACAAGATCCGCGAGATCGGTTCGCGATAACGCTCGCGCTGCGGCAACTATCCTTCAGCGGCGGCGCTCTGGCGCTGGCAGCCAGCTTCACCGAGCGCGAGCGCAGCAAGCACATCGTTGCGACCATTGCGCGATACTTCATCACAGTTCCCGTACTGTTTTACAGCTTCGAGCAATTCAGGCATGGCAATTACGTTCCCGGCATTCCGCTGAACCGGCTGACTCCCGAGTGGATTTACGGACACGCCATCTGGACATACCTGGCAGCCGTGGCTTATGCACCAGCGGCAATCCTGTTGCTCATGGGCAAGAAAACCCGCGCATCGGCGACCTGGCTCGGCTTGACTGTGCTCTTTGTGGAGTTGGTTGTCTACGTGCCGATTGCAATCGTGGAGCGCGCCAGCCTTGTTGGCTTTAACTACATGGCGGATACGCTGATGTATGGCGGCGCCGTTCTTCTGCTCGCGGGCGCCATGCCGCACGAAGATAGCAGCGAGACATCAGCTGATCAGCAGCCCCACGAAGCCCGCGAGGCGCTTCCCACGCATTAAGGAGCGGAAATCGGTTAGGGTTTGAAATGACCTCTGTCCGATGGCTTCTGTCTGGCCGTCTCTGGGTTACGAAGACAGAGGCCTAAACGACAACATTACATATGAAGCCCTTGACGGCGCCACGGTCTCAGAAGTGCGACTGACCGCAATTGCTCTGAAACAGCGAACAGCACCAATTCTAGGCATTCACCCGCACGGACACTAACTCGGGACTGCACCGGGAGGTCTGGAGAGAGTTCACAGCATCTTCAGCCATGAACTTGCCCATCACGAGCGCCTTCTTTCGATTGCTGGTCATCAGGATTGGGGTCGGATCAACCCGCTGCACGTACATGGGTGCATTGGCGTCGCCGCGCTTCACTTTCACCACAAATTTTGTGTTTGTCATATGTTTGTACCTACTTTCAATTTTCCAGCCGGAGTTAACGGACGGCGAACATGCTGTCGGCTCATTTTCTTCCCGTTGAATACACGACGCGTGTGAGGGACTTGCCGCACTCCAAACAGGATTGCTTCAATCGAGATGTGATCAATCCGCAAAACGGGCACATGGTTTGTGTTCCATACCCCGCGATCTGTGGTTTGAGCCTGCGCATCCTGTAGAGAAGCAGGACAGTCAGCAGGACAAGAAGCATGCCGAGAGCAATGCTGGTTGGGTTCACAAAGACGACCCCTTCTTCCCGAGTTCCGCACTGTCCCCAGGAACACGAAATCGCTGGCGTTCGTGCTTTACGCAAGGTCGCTTCAAAAAGCATGTGCGGACCTCTGGCTGAAAGCCTAAGGTGAGAAAACTTCAGATGGACTGGCTTAGGTCAGAAAACCTGAAAGAGGTGAAGGTGGTAGCCGCCCCTAGAAACATGATAGCAGGTTAGACGAGATTCGTTTGATTCAAATTGACCTGTATACGGCTCGAACTCAAAGGATCATGGATCGTAATGGTTGAAAGAAGAACGACGAAGCAATCGCCCAACGCTAATACTTGCCAAACTTTCAAGAACAATCGTGGAAAATGCACCCTGGTAAGTCACCCTCCGACTGCCACACCTCCGTCAAGAATTTGCCAACAACGGAAAAGTGCCTGACTCGAAGGCCGTTTCGGCTCAAATGACCTCCCCCTCGGAAAACGCCCGCAATGCCGTCAATTTGCTTCCTGCGGCGCTCTCCGACAATTCCCTCCAAAAGGATTAGTGGTCAATTTTGATCATTCCTTCAGTCTTTTTTTGTCGATACTAACAACAGCGAAATCAGCGTATTAAGCAAGCTTACTGGTCTCAGGCCAACGCCGTTGGTTGTTCTCTGACTAGCTGAAAACCTTACCTCTTTCTCACCTCAGCCAAACCAGGGGGCAAATGTCATTATTAAACACTGGACTTTCCACGGCGACGTTGCAAATCGTCAGCCCCCAATCCCTTGCCCGTGTGGGGGTGTGCGCACCTCGCCCGCGATTGCGGGCGAATGCATCGCTACCCAGCCGAATCGCTGTGGTCGGGAATTATCTTCCGCGACAGTGCGGAATTGCTACGTTCACCACAGACCTGTGCAGCGCAATCTCAGCAGAGTGCGGAACCGCGCGCCTATTGGCGCTGCCTGTAAACGACACACAACTGGGATATGACTATCCGGCGCGCGTACGATGGTCACTCGCACAGGACGACCTCTCGTCGTATGAACAAGCCGCTCAGTTCCTGAACTTCAACAATATCGACATGGTCTGCCTGCAGCACGAGTACGGCATCTTCGGCGGGCCCGCCGGAAGTCATATTTTGCGCCTATTGCGCGCCCTGAAGATGCCGGTTGTCACTACCCTCCACACCGTCCTTCGTGAGCCGGATCACAACCAACTCATGGTCATGCAACAGATCGCAGAGCTGTCGGATCGGCTTATTGTTATGAGCGAGCTTTCGTCCCAGTTTCTGCAGGAGATCTACAAGGTTCCCGGCAACAAGATCGACATGGTTCCCCACGGTGTTCCCGACTTGCCGTTCCTGGATCCGAACTTCTACAAAGACCGCTTTCACGTGGAAGGAAAGGCCGTACTCTTGACCTTCGGACTGCTGTCGCCCAATAAAGGAATCGAAAACGTTATTCAGGCACTGCCCGACATCTTGTCGAAGCATAAGAACGTGGTCTACATGGTCGCGGGCGCGACTCACCCTCACATTTTGCGTCGTGAAGGCGACAAGTATCGAACGTACTTGCAAGACTTGGCGAAGGACATCGGCGTGGATTCGAACGTCATCTTCCACAACCGCTTTGTCAGCCCTGAGGAAATGGTCGAATTCATCGGCGCGGCGGACATCTACATCACGCCCTACCGTCATGAAGCGCAGGTCGTCTCCGGGACGCTGGCCTATGCACTCGGCGCCGGCAAGGCGATCATCTCGACTCCGTACTGGCACGCGATTGAGTTGCTGGACGACCATAGGGGCGCCCTGGTTCCCTTCCAAAATCCCGGCGCTGTAGCCCAAAAAACCATCGAACTCTTGGACACGCCCGCGATTCGCCATGCCATGCGTAAACGGGCCTATCTGTTTGCGCGCGACATGATCTGGGAAAAAGTAGCGCAGGGTTACATGGCAAGCTTTGTCCGGGTCCGCAGTGACCGCATGCAGACCCCACGCGTACAGTTCCTCGCCGGCGCTACCCCAAAAGCTCTAAACCGACTGCCAGACATAAAACTAAGTCACCTGGCCCGCCTGACAGATGACAGCGGAGTGTTGCAGCACGCAATCTTCACGGTCCCCAATTATGGAGAGGGCTATACCACCGACGACAATGCTCGCGCACTCATTCTCAGAGTCCTGTTGGCTCAACCTGGTAACCGCTTGCTCGGGCAGTCTCACTCAGCCACTCCAGATTTCACCCCCGTCGATACTTCCTCCCGTTATCTGTCCTTACTGGAGCATGCGTTTAATCCAGAGAAGGGTAGATTCAGAAACTTCCTCGGCTACGATCGCCGGTGGAATGAAGCCCAAGGTTCGGAAGACTGTCACGGGCGCGCATTGTGGGCACTTGGGACAGTTCTGGAAAAGTCGCGGGACCAGGGCTTGAGGAGCGCCGCGGGGCGCCTGTTTGAGTTCTCGCTTCCTGCGGTCGTGGAATTCATCAGTCCGCGCGCCTGGGCCTACACCCTGCTGGGAATCCAAGCATACCTCGGTTCTTATGCGGGAGATCGCGACGCGCAGAAAATACGCTCGGTAATCAGTGGGCGGCTTCTTGAAATGTACAAGTCCATCCGCCGTCCGGACTGGAAGTGGTTTGAGGACGTGCTCGCCTATGGCAACGCGAGATTGCCCCAGGCCATGCTCTTGGTAGGCTCGGCGTGCTCTGATGAGTCCATGGTTTCCATCGGACTCGAAGCGTTGGATTGGCTGTTGGCCACGCAGCGCAGCGAAGACAGCGGCCACTTTGTACCGATTGGATCACAAGGCTTTTATCGCCGCGGCGGTGAGAAGGCCCGTTTCGATCAACAGCCGATTGAAGCCGCCGGTGCGGTTTCGGCGTGTTGCGAGGCGTACAACGTAACTGGTGACAACCGCTGGCGCGCGGAAGCCCGGTCGGCATTCAACTGGTTCCTTGGCGACAACGATCTGCAACTTCCTCTTTATGACTCCGACTCGGGCGGGTGCCGGGATGGTCTGCATCCCGACCGCCCCAATGAAAACCAGGGAGCGGAGTCGACGCTATCGTTTCTGATGGCACTCCTGGAGATGCGTTCGCTGGAGAGCTCTGGGCAAATGGAGATCCCATCGTGACCATTCCCGTACAGAAACCTTCGAGCACGGTCAGCACTTATGAGCCACTACTTCTTCGCCATCCGGCAAACCCCATCCTGACGAGCAAAGACTGGCCCTACCCGATTACTAGCGTCTTCAATGCCGGCGCGACTCTGCTGGCGGATGGCTCTACACTACTGCTTTGCCGCGTGGAGGATCGACGCGGCTTGTCGCATCTCTGTGCCGCGCGCTCTAGGAACGGTGTCGACGGCTGGGAAATTGATAAAGAACCCACACTGATGTCCCGTCCGAGGGAATATCCAGAAGAGATCTGGGGTATCGAGGATCCTCGCATCACGTTTGTGCCCGAGTTGCAGCAATACGTGGTCACCTACACTTCTTATTCGCGCGGCGGCCCTGGAGTGTCTTTGGCCCTGACCAAAGACTTCCGCACCTTCGAACGCTACGGCGTCATCATGTCACCCGATGACAAAGATACTGCACTCCTTCCGCGGAGAATCGATGGGTACTGGGCGCTCATTCATCGTCCCATGACTGCTCTGGGAGCGCACATGTGGATTTCCTATTCTCCTGATCTTCGTCATTGGGGCAGGCACAGGCTCATGCTGGAAGCACGGCGTGGCGCCTGGTGGGACGCGAACAAAATTGGTTTGTCGCCGCCTCCCATCGAGACTCCCAGAGGGTGGCTCGTGTTCTACCACGGAGTCAGGCACACGCCTTCGGGCTGCCTGTATCGATTGGGGCTGGCTCTCTTCGAGCTTGACAAACCCGAAAAGTGCTTATTGCGAGGGGATTCGTGGATCTTCGGGCCCGAGGCGGAATACGAACTCCACGGCGACGTCGATGATGTTGTCTTCCCTTGCGGTTACACGATGAATCCCGATGGCGACACAATCAATCTCTACTACGGAGCGGCGGACTGCTCGATCGCGCTGGCTCGCGCAAGCGTGCGCTCACTACTGGATTGGCTGGATGTGAACGGAAGTTGCGAACGCCGGCAACGAGCTGAGGATTTATGAGACTACTGCTTTGGATTTTCCAGTTTGCCTTCGGGTGTCACCATAACAAACTGGGCAGCATAGTTACCATCAAGAGACGAACGTACCAGGTCTGCCTCCAATGTGGCCAGGAATTTCCCTACTCTTGGGAGCTGATGCGTTCTGTCGGTCCAAATGCTGCGGAGAGCGATTCGCCTCGGAAGCGCATTGGGCACACTGAGCCAGCGGTGAACTGACCCAGTCGCGCTCAACCGTACAATTCTGATTGCTAGATGTGAGCTATCTTGCTCAGACACCCACTCTCACATCTGTCATTCTTTCATCTACCTGAGTGTGTAGACCGAGCCACGACGGCTGATTCGTAGCTCTCATTCCTAGGTCGCCGCCAGGACCGGCTCCGGCAAAGAAGGCGAAGCGACCACATCCAGCTCATCAGCATTCTTCATCCGTGTGTACGTCGCGAAAACCTTACGGCGAGCACGGTCGAAATGAAAAGCTCTCAACCCGAAAATCAAGGCAGCCCGCATGCAGATGAGGGGCGTTAGCCTGCGAAAGAGAAGGTCAAAGATCATGCCTTTAGTTCAATTATTGGAAGTTCTCGTTGTAGTTGGCGTCCTGCTGTGGTTGGTGAATCGCTTCATCCCCATGCAGGGATCGATCAAGTCCATTCTGAATGGTGTCGTAGTCATCGCAGTCGTCTTGTGGCTGCTGAACGTCTTCGGGCTGTTTCATTCCCTTGCACGCATCCACATTGGCACGTGAAGCTGAATACGAACGAAACACCATCAAGGAATCTGCACTACGAATGCAACATCGATACAGCGCAATTCAGGGCAGGAATCTGCCTCCAGGAGACGCATTGAAGAACACTCTTTTGTTAGCGGTCGGACTTACTCTTAGTTTGAGTGCTTTTGCTCAGACCAATTCTCAATCAAATATAGCTGTGGAGCCCATGGATCGCACCCCGACATTCCGAGTCACCGTAGTCAGTCGCAGCGTGCGGGCAGTTAACTACAAGCATCGTGGCGGAGCCACAAAGATCGATTTTGCGGGTACGGACCTGATGCCTGCAGCCAACGGCCAAGCCAAAGTGGAAAGCAAGAAAGGCTACATTGAAATCGAGGTGGAGTTTGGAAATTTGCAAAAGCCCACGACTTTCGGCAATGAGTACCTGACCTACATCCTGTGGGCGATTTCACCCGAGGGCCGTGCTGTGAACTTAGGCGAAGTCCTGGTAGGCGGTAACCATCGCAGCAAGCTGGACGTGACCACCGATCTTCAGGCCTTCGCACTGGTCGTCACGGCGGAACCCTACTATGCGGTTCGACAGCCCAGCAACGTGGTAGTGCTTGAAAACGTAATCCGCGAGGATACGAAGGGGACTACCGAGGCAATGAATACGAAATATGAGCTCCTGGAACGAGGTGGCTACATCCCCACCGGCTACAAATTCGATCCGGTGGTTCTGAATACCAAACTGCCCCTGGAATTCTTTGAAGCGCGTAACGCATTGCGCATTGCGAAGTCCGAGGGAGCCGAGACCTATGCCAACGAAAGCTACCAGCATGCTGTTCAGCTCATGGACAAAACCGATCAATACGCCAC
>DATMQI010000187.1:0-193946 GCA_035567135.1 Terriglobales bacterium | reverse complement strand
ACGGGGGCCTGACTCGTACAATTAGATCCGGTGTGCGATGCTCCGCCATGCGGAGATGCCTAAAGGGTCGCGGCGGGTTCCCATCGTCTACCGACGGGTTCATTCTCGGCCCAACACACGGCTAGGTGGGTCGGCTTGATTCTTCTGCGCGTGAGATTGCCCTTCCCTGCTAAACTGGCGGCTACTAAATTCCAAGGCTCTGCATCTAATTAACAGTGCTTCCTCGACTCTTTCATATTGGCAATTTTAGTTTGCCCACCTACGGACTTCTGGTCTCGTTGGGCGTGCTGATCGGATTGTGGATCAGCGTGCGCAATTCGGAGAAGCAGGGAATCAACGGCGACGATGCGTGGAATTTGGGAATTCTGGTGGTGCTGAGTGGAATTCTAGGCGCCAAGATTCTCTACATCGCGTACGACTGGACCTACTACAAGGCTCACGTTGGAGAAATTTTCAGTTTCGGCACTTTACAGGCCGGCGGCGTTTTCTCTGGTGGGCTGATTGCGGGTTTTTTGGCGGCGGCCTGGTATGTCCGCAAGCGCCACATGCCTGCACTAGCTACGTGTGATGCATTCGCGCCGGGCTTGGCATTTGGTCACGCTCTCGGACGCGTGGGTTGTTTTGCTGCAGGCTGCTGCTATGGCAAACCGACGGATCATTTCTGGGGCGTAACGTTTACCAATCCGATCGCGCAAGCCTGGGTGGGTACGCCGCTTGGCGTGCCGCTTGAGCCGACGCAGCTTTTTGAGTCGGCGGTGGAACTGGCGAATTTCTTCATTTTGATGTGGTTGCTCAAGCGGAAGAAGTTCGACGGGCAAGTGGTCGCGGCTTATTTCCTCCTGTATGGCGTGGCCCGCTATTTTATTGAGTTTCTGCGCGACGATCCGGGACGAGGATCGGTGTTCGGCGGAATCATGACCGGAACACAGTTAATCTCGATCGGGCTGGTTGTCCTGGGCGGGGTGATCTGGTGGTTGCGGCCGGGTTTGAGAGCCTTGCCGGCGCCGGCTGCGCGGTAGACTTCGTTCCATCACAGAGACACAGAGTAAACTTCGCGCTATTCTGGGCGTGCATTCGTTTCGCCGCACGTGGACACATTCCCCAAACACTTCATTGCGACGCTCGAAGATGCTGGCAAGCGGCTAGACCAATTCCTGGTGAGCCAGATCGCCAACATTAGCCGCGCCCGCGTTCAGCAATTGATCGACGAAGAAATCGTTCTGGTAAATGATGCTGCGGCCAAAGCCTCATTGCGATTGCGAGGTGGAGAACGAATTTCGATTCTTGGTGATGTGAAATCTCCACCTTTGCGGGCAATGGCTGAGGAGATTCCGCTGGATATCGTTTACCAGGACGATGATTTGGCGGTTGTGAATAAGGCGGCGGGAATGATGGTGCACGCGGGGGCGGGGGCGACCGAAGATGAACGCAATCGAGGCACGTTGGTGAATGCGCTGTTGCATCGGTTCGGGCTCCTCTCGGGTGTGGGTGGAGAGTTGAGGCCAGGAATCGTTCACCGCCTGGACAAGGCCACGAGTGGCTTGATTGTCGTGGCGAAGAACGACGAGGCCCATCGTAAGCTGGCGGCGCAGTTCGCACAGCGCGTGGTCAAGAAAACCTATATCGCGCTTGTGCATGGTTGGGTCAAACAGGATCGGGGGACAATCAGCAGCAGCATCAGCCGCGATCGGGTGCGGCGGACGAAGATGACGACCCAACGTTCTGGTGGGCGCGAGGCGGTTACGCATTACACGGTGCGAGAGCGTATCGATTCGAAGTATGGAAAGTTTTCTCTGCTGGAGGTGCGGATCGATACCGGGCGGACTCATCAGATCCGGGTGCATCTGGCTTCGCTCCGGCATCCTGTAGTAGGCGATACGCTGTACGGGGCGCCACGCGAGATGAGTGCGAAGAACGACACTGCTATTTGTTTGGAGAGGAATTTTTTGCATGCGGCTGCGTTGCGGTTCCAGCATCCTCGCAGCGGTGAGGCTTTGTCGTTTGAGCGGGAGTTGCCGGAAGGATTGCAACGTTTCTTGAAGAAGATCGAGGCGAGGTAAAGACGTGCTGCCGAGTTTTGCTCAGCCACCCGCGCGGGGCGTCCGGATCTACGTGTGCATTGCGAAAGCCGCGAGGGCTTATGCACAGTTCGGAGTTTCGTTTACAATCAGCAGCCGTAAGTCGTACTAAAACGTTTTAAGGAGCAAGTTTTGACGAATCGGACGGCCGCTGTTGCTTTGCTGATTGAATGCTTTCTTCTTTTAATAGCCTGTGGAGCCCAGACAATTCAGGTGGACATAACGGCTGCGCACTCCACCAATCACTTCGTACCGAATCAGACGCTGGGCGCGGGAATTGATCGGATCCCGGCAGCAGCCATCGATAAGGATCTGGTCCAGCCAACTCTTGACCGAGTGTTCGCTGCGGGCTGGCAACCTGTGACTTATCGCCAAAATACTGAGCTCCTGATGGAGGCATGGCACTGGAATCCGCAGGGAACGTGGAGCGATCCCAGTGGCAAAGGTTATTTCACCGGTTCGGCTACGCCGACGGAGACGATCCGGTACTCCTACGGATACGCGCTGCCGCATCGCGGGACCACGCGCAATGACGGAACCGGGAACTCCGGCTTCTCGCGGCTTACGGACGGCGATCCGAACTCTTACTGGAAGAGCAGTCCGTACCTCACGCAGCGGTTCACCGGAGAAAGCGATTCGCTGCATCCCCAGTGGGTGATCGTTGACCTCACAATAAATCAGATGGTGGACAGCGTCCGTATTGCATGGGCGAATCCGTACGCAACTCGCTACGAGGTCCAATACTGGACGGGAGAAGATCCGATCAAGGCCCAAACAAAAGGTGTGTGGCAGACATTTGCGCACGGGTCGGTGACGGGCGGCAAAGGTGGAATTGAAACCATTCGACTGTCCGACAATCCGGCGCCGATTCGATTTGTGCGCATCCTGATGTCGGAATCGTCGAACAGTTGCAACTCTCACCAGCCGGCGGATCCGAACCTTGCGGACCCGCGAAACTGTATGGGCTACGCCATCAGCGAACTCTACCTGGGAACGACGACAGCAGACGGGGCGTTCCACGACATTCTCCGGCATACGCCGGACCAGGAGCAGAGCGCGACCTACTGCTCTTCCGTGGATCCGTGGCATGAGCCTTCTGATCTTCTATCCACGAAGCAAGCGCAAGTCGGGTTCGATCTTTTCTACCAGAGCGGGGTCACGCGCGGCTTGCCGGCGATGATTCCCGTGGCGCTGCTTTATGACACGCCGGAAAACGCCGCCGCTGAGATTGCTTATCTGAAGAAACGCAACTACCCAATTTCATACGTTGAAATGGGCGAGGAGTCGGACGGCCAATTCATGCTGCCGGAAGACTACGGCGCGCTCTACATCCAATGGGCTACGGTCCTTCATCGTGTCGACCCCACTTTGAAGTTGGGTGGACCATCTTTCCAGGGAGTGAACAAGGACATTGAAGTGTGGCCCGATGCCAACGGCAGGGTCTCATGGGTTGCGCGCTTTTTGGACTATTTGAAACAACACGGCCGCATGAATGATCTCGCGTTTTTTTCTTTTGAACACTATCCATACGACGGTTGCAAGACCCCGTGGGGCACCCTTTACGACGAGCCGGATCTCGTGAACCACGTCATGCAGGTCTGGCGCGAAGATGGCATGCCTGCAAACATTCCGATGTTCATCACCGAGTCGAATCTCTCTCCCGCGGCAAGTGAAACCTATATGGATATGTTCGCAGGCGTTTGGCTGGCGGACTACATCGGATCGTTTTTGAACGCTGGCGGGAACGGAGTTTACTTCTTCCACTATCTGCCGCTGCAGATGGAACATGGCTGCAATGATTCTCCGGGAACGTTCGGCATGTTTACGGTCGATAGCAACTACCAGATTCAGCAGCCGCTGTCTCAATTCTTTGTGTCGCAGCTGATCAATCTGGAGTGGGTGCAGCCGGGAACGGGAGAGCATCTTGTGTTTCCCGCGAAAAGTAACATCGATGATGGTGCGGGTCATGCGTTAGTGACGGCGTATGTGCTGAAACGTCCGGACGGGTGGTGGTCTTTGATGGCCGTTAACCGGGACCAGCAAAATGCGCATCGCGTGCAAATTTCCTTCAACGATCAGGCGGCGCAGGGCGCGAACTTTTTCTCCGGCCCGGTTAAAATCTCAACCTTTGGAAAAAACCAGTACCAGTGGCACCCGGCGGAGACTCAGTTTTTAGCCCACTCAGAACATGCAGGGGAGCAACCCGTAGTCGCGATCACTAAAGGCTCGGCGGACCCTGACGGACCCATCCTGCACTCCCAGCAAACTGGGGGGAAGGATGCCTGGTACGATTTGCCTGCGGCCTCGGTGGTAGTCATTCGAGGCAAGCTCGCGGGCAAATAGAGAATAGAGTTTGACGCGAGACCGGGCCGCGCTCGGCTCCCGGACGGGGCGTTCGGGGCTACGTGCGCATTGCGCTTGCGTCTATAATTAAAAACTCATGAAGTTCTGTGCGGTTGTTTTATTTCTGGGCGTACTTCCGGGTAGCTTCGGTCTGCTATTGCTGAAGGCGCAGGGTGCGGGGCAGGCAGAACTGCCCTCGGCGCCCTCCGCCTCGCAACAACAGAGCCACCCGCAGAAGCCTGCGCCCGCAGCCGCGCAACAGCCCGCTCCTACGACGCAGGAGACGGCTCAGCAGGCTCACGTTCCTGCCGAGACCAAGCCCGCAACCGACGCGCCTGCGGGCGATGCGGGACAGAACCAGTCACCAAAAACGGGGACGGCCGATGCAACTGCCGGGGCAACTCGCTCGGACGATGACTCGCTCACCACGATTCGCAGCACGGTAAACGAGGTGAACGTGGTCTTCACGGTTACCGATAAGCATGGTCACTACGTGAGGGATTTGAAGAAAGAGAATTTCAAGGTGGTGGACGATAGTAAGCCAGCGGCGGAAATCCGCAGCTTTCACGCAGAGGCGAATCTGCCGCTGGAAGTGGGGTTGCTGGTCGACGCCAGTAATTCGGTGCGTGACCGCTTCAAGTTTGAACAGCAGGCCGCGACAGAATTTCTCAATCAAACCATACGTCCCAAATACGACGAGGCTTTCGTGGTGGGTTTCGATGTGACTCCAGAAGTCACTCAGGATTTTACCGACAACACGGAAATGCTCTCAGTCGGAGTGCGCTCACTGCGCCCAGGCGGCGGCACCGCATTGTACGACGCGCTGTATTTTGCCTGCCGTGACAAACTGATGAAGGCGAAACACAATGGGCCGGTACGACGGGCGATCATTCTGCTCAGCGACGGAGATGACAACCAAAGCCACGTAACTCGGGAAGAAGCTATTGAGATGGCGCAGCGGGCTGAAGTGATTATATATACCATCAGCACCAACCTGAGTGGCGCGGGCCATCACGGCGACAAGGTGCTGGAACGCATTGCCGACGCCACCGGTGGACGCGCCTACGTTCCTTTTCAGATCACCGAAGTGGCCAACGCATTCGCAGCGATTCAGGAAGAACTGCGCAGCCAGTATGCGATTTCGTACAAGCCGGCTGACTTCGTATCGAACGGCCGGTATCGCAGCGTCGAAATCCTGGCTCTGCAGAAGGGGTTGCGCGTGCGCAGTCGCCATGGTTACTACGCTCCTTCACCCTAGGTCATCGCATGGCGGGATATTCTGGCACTCCTCTCCCCAAAAAACTCGGCATCAAGGAACAGTTCCGCATTGCCCTGCTCGACTTGCCGAGGGACGTGAAGGCCGAACTGAAAACCGCGCTGGACGGATGCAACTCTACGAAGGACGGCCCGGTTGATTTTGCGATGATATTCGTAAAGACCGCGGCCGAATTGAAAGAACAGTTTCCACGCTACGCGAAGCAATTGGCGCCCGCCGGAATGCTGTGGGTCAGTTGGCCGAAGAAAGCCTCCGGTTTGACTTCTGACCTCAACGAGAACGAAGTGCGAAGGATTGGGTTGGGCGCTGGACTGGTGGATGTGAAAGTCTGCGCAGTCAGTGAAATCTGGTCGGGATTGAAGTTCGTTATCCGGTTGAAGGATAGAGACAAGCGGGGATAAGCCTACTCGCGTCCGCTCAGAAATGCGCTGCGGAGCCTTGCTCCGCCTGGACGGCGAGGCGCCCATCCCTACATGATCCTTTCCACATAAAACCGTTAGTCGCGTTTGGGGACGGCGTAGTATCCGGCGCGAGATTGGATTTTGTAGTCTTTGTTGCTGGCGCGGATTTCGATCTTGCGGAAGGTGCCGTCGAGGGCCGCATTGGTCGGGTTGTAGCCGATGTTGTACTGGCTGCGAAGTTCGTTGGCGATCTGGTCGAAGCCCTCTTTCAGCTTCTCGTATTTATTTCCGACTTCAATGACTCGGCCCCCGGTTTCCTGCGTCAGCTTTTTCATTTCACCTTCGCCCGAGTAGCCGCCGAAACCACCATAGAAGCCGCGATCGGCGCAGAGTAATACGTAGACGATACTGTCTGACTTCTGGGCGGCTTCGATGGCGTCCTTGATTTTGAGTTGGCTGCCTTCATCCTGGCCGTCAGTGAGGAGGATCATGGCCTTGCGTCCGACTTGTTGGGCTAACTCGTCGTGCGATGCGAGATACACGGCATCATAAAGTAACGTACCCCTGGGAGAGCCAACAGTCGGAACTGTTCCTCCGCCCAGGCCCGGTATGCCGGTGCCGCTTCCTCCCGCGGTGTTGATGCGGGCGCTATTCAGAGCTGTCTTCAGAAGGCGTACGGAGCTGGTGAAATCCTGCAACAATTCGACGTTGACGTCGAAATCGATAACAAAAGCTAAGTCCTTTTCGCGCAGGATCTGGTTGAGGAAGTCGCCCCCAACCTGCTTCTCCATATCGAGCACGCGGGCTTGGCTGCCGCTGGAATCGATCAAAATTCCAAGCGTGAGCGGCAGGTTGGACTCGGCTGCAAAATACTTGATGGCCTGCGGCTTACCGTCTTCGAGTATCTGGAAATCGTTCTTGGTAAGGTTGGGAATGAGTGCGCCCCTTTTGTCCTTGACGTTGAAGAAGAGTTGGACCACGTTTACGTTGACCTTCAAGGTCGTAGCCGACTGGTCCTGGTCTTGATCCTGACGGCTTTGGTCAGGCGAAGATGCGGATTGCTGAGCGCCAGCCGCCGAGAGCCCCGGGAACAGGAGCAGCAGTACAGCGACACGCAGGACCGAAGGACTACAGGCTTTTGGCATGAAAGTATTCTCTCAGTATTTTTGTTAGTCTAGTCCTTCAGCGTTAGATGCACCAAATCGTCAATCCCAGCATCCGAGTTGAGAGCGATTTGCCGTGATGGCGGAGAGGGTTTTTCCAGTGCTTCGAATGACCGGTAGGGAGTGGATAGCAGCTGGCGCAGCGATCCTATTGTTATTTATGGCTTTAGAGGCTGTCGCGGCTAAACCGCAAACCCAACAACCGACCAATCAAAAGCCGGACATTCCCGACGCACCTTCGGCGAGCCGGCCTCCGCAGCCGTTTCCGTCCACTCCGCCACCGGAGTCTCAGGGAGCGCCCACGGCGGAAGCACCCGCGGCCGAACCGCCACCTTCGGTGAGCGAGGCCCCACCCTCGTATTCGAAACCTGCCCCGCCTCCAACAGACGAGAACACGCCTCCTCCGCATCCGCTTGATGTTAAGACCGTACCGGAAGGCAGCGCGCCCCCCGACTCAGGCAGCAGTTCGCAAGATGAGCTGTTCAAAATCTCCCGGAATGTCAACCAAGTGATCGTGCCGGTCAGGGTAACGGACGACTCGGGACACCTGGTCAGTGGATTATTGCCGAAGGATTTCTCTGTGCTTGAGGATGGAAAAAAGCGAATCTTGAATTTCTTTACCAGCGATCCCCTGGCGATATCAGCAGCAGTGGTTTTCGATCTAGGAATGTCAGACGTCAATGTGCAGAAGGTGAATCAGACATTTCCCGCACTGGAGGGGGCGTTCAGCCAGTTTGACGAAGTCGCAATTTACACCTACAGCACGACAGTTGGAAGAATGGCGGACTTCGGATCGGTGGGCAAACGATTGGACGCCGTGCTGAACCAACTTAAGAACGATCGTGGCGAGAACAACGGTGTACCCGTAATGGATGGGCCTTTGGGTCCCCAGGGACCAATGATCAATAACATTCCAGTGGACCGCAGCGTGCCCCCACCAATTTCTCCTGCGAAGCAAACCCACGCGCTCAACGATGCCATTCTGGCCGCAGCCATGGACTTGGGCAAGCGGGAGAAGAGCAGGCGCAAGATTATATTCGTCATCAGCGACGGTCGCGAGCTGCGGAGCAATGCCAGCTATAGCGATGTGCTGAAGGTCCTGCTCTCGAATGGAATTCTGGTGTACGGCATCGGCGTGGGAGGCTCAGCGATTCAGGGTTACAAGCAGCTGGAACGATTACACATTCCGGGACAGGGGTACAGCGATATCTTGCCCAGATACGCGAACGCGACCGGTGGTGAAATTCTAAGCGAGTATTCCAAGGCCGCCATTGAAAGCGCATATCAGCGGGCCATTGGCGATGCGCGCAATCAGTACACCCTGGGCTATGCCACCGCCGCCACCCCCAGCAGCACCTATCGTGAGATCGAAGTCAGGGTTGGCCGTCCCGGTTGCAAGAGCTCAGATCTACGTCCCTGCGTGCTTGTGTATGCCAAGGCGGGCTACTATCCACTGCCGGTAAGCCGCTGAGCGGTTGGCGTTCCCCAGAACTTGGCGGGAACGCCCATTGACGGAGTTACATGCTGGGAACATAATGTGTGTCCTCTGCTCAGGAGGAAGTCTGTGAAGCAAACTCCCCGATTCTCCCGCACGCTCTCCAACCTTTCTGAATCCTGCAACCGGCAACTGAATGCCTATACTCTTGCCGCAGGCGCGGCGGGCCTGGGACTGTTGACACTGGCGGCCCCGGCCGAAGGAAAGATCGTTTACACTCCGGCAAACTTACCGCTCATGAACCACCAGCAAGTGTTTTTCGATCTCAATCACGACGGCGTCAACGACTTCTTTTTCTACGGTCAATCCATTTCGCGGAGGTCCGTTTCGACTTTCCTTTTTCGCTTGACCGTGTCACCAGCGCAGAAGGGGAACGCGATTTGGGGAGTCGAGAGTCACGAGCATGCTTCTTGCGCGGCCTCTTTGCCTGGTGGCGCACGGGTGGGGCCGAACAGGCCGTTTCAAACGAATCGCGCTGTGCTGCTCGACTGGAGCGGCGGTCCGAATGGGGGTACAGCTTATTGTCCGTGGACCGGGAAAATAGGGAAGGCCTACCTGGGCTTGAAGTTCAGCATCAAGGGGAAAACCCATTTCGGCTGGGCCCGCGTAAAGACTTCTTCGATATTCCCTTACAAGGTTTCTCTGACCGGCTATGCGTACGAGACCATTCCGAACAAGCCGATTGTTGCCGGCGAGACTAACGGGCCAGGCGATGGCACCCTTGGCCAGCCCGCTCCGGCTGCTCTAACAGCCCCGAAGCCGCGAGGGGTCACGCTTGGTTCGCTGGCGCTCGGATCACCCGCACTATCCATCTGGCGGCGGAGGGATTTGGCGCCACCTCACGCATGAGGACAATTAGTAACCAGGGTAACCTGCCAGTGATGCCCTCGCCTGTGGTATAAAACCAGCAGTACCAAGCCAAAACTACAAGTGGAGGACGCTCGGCTTTTTAGCGTCTGCCGCATGTCTTGAGGAAAGTCTTTGAGTTTCATCAACTTTGCAGCCCGCGAGATTAATTGCAAGATCGTTTACTATGGCGCCGGGCTGGGCGGCAAAACGACGAATCTCCAGTACATCTTCCAGAAAACTGCGGAACAGCAGAAGGGGAAGATGATCTCGCTGGCTACGGAGACGGATCGAACCCTGTTCTTCGACTTCCTGCCTCTCGACCTGGGCTCGGTGCGCGGCTTCAAGACGCGAATTCACCTGTACACCGTTCCTGGGCAAGTGTTCTATGACGCCAGCCGCAAGTTGATCCTGCGCGGAGTGGACGGCATTGTCTTCGTCGCCGATTCCCAGCAAGAACGCATGGACGCCAACGTCGAGGCGCTCGACAACCTGATGGACAACCTCAAAGAACATGGTTACGACTTCAAAAAGATTCCCTACGTGCTGCAACTGAACAAGCGCGACCTCCCCAATATCCTCCCCGTTGATGCCCTGACCAAAGAATTGCGCCGCAAGGACGAGCCGGTGATGGAAGCTATCGCCTTCCAAGGCAACGGCGTTTTTGAGACCCTGAAAGAAATCGCGAGACAAGTGCTGTTGGAGTTGAAGCAGGGCGGATAGGACGCGCGGTTTACAATGACGGGTCCACACAACACGCCCGCTACGAAGCCCAAGGTCGCGACGCTAGACTCACGGACGTCCAAACTCCGAACCGCGCTGATTGCGGCGTTGGCAGCGACTTGTGTGTTCTTCGCCTTTTTCTTTGTCTCAGTTGCACTGCAACAGCGCGTCCAAGAGGGGCGGCCTTCTCCGCCGTTGTGGGTTTTTCTGCTTGGTTTTGCTTTCTTATTGGCACCTTACATTACCTCTTGGTTCCTCCTCTCGAATCGAGAACAAGAGCGCATCGCCGCCGGAGCGGGTGTGGCGTGTGGCTTCTTTGGGGCGTTTGTCCTGGTTTCGCCTTATGCATTCGCAGTGACATTCCTGTTTGACGCATCGTCTGTCTGGGGTGGTCGGCCGGATCGCGTAATGCAGGCAGCGGAATTGACACTGCTGGTGTATATGGTAATTAGTCTCTGGATCGTTTGGTCCGCGTTCAGAATCGGAAAGGTTCAGTGGAGTACGTTCGGGGCAGGGGTCGGCGCAACCGCATTCTATCTGTTTGTTGGTTTCGAGCTTCTCATTGCCGCCGGAAACCAAGGCCAGCAGCAAGCAGAGCGGAAAAGAGCACAGGCCAACATGGACCTGTACGAGCCAGCCGGGCTTGCCCGGCAGACCATCGTTTCCCTAACCGCTTGCCTGCTTCGAAACCACATGCTTCATCCCGAAGCGGACTATCCGGCGACGCTCAATCCGCGCCCGGCAGATTGGGCTTGCGATACAAATTTCGCCAATAACGCGGTTCCCGAGTTCAAGCTCGAATACGATCCAGAGAAGGATCTGGCGGGCGGGCGGGTGACCGATTTTCAGCTGACCGCGATGCCTGACAGAAAGGGAATTCGCGGTCGCGACCCTCTAATGATTGATAGCCGTGGAATTATATTTGTCGACTACCCCTGGGATATGGAGAACGTCACTCCCAAGGTCACGGTGCAACAGGGCGACTTTTTTTATTCGCAGATCGAAGCCATGAAACGGAATATTGAGCAGTACATGAGAGAAAAAAATAATGGATTGGCGCCCGCTACGCTCAACGCCGAGGCCATCGGCGGTCTTGGCCACGAGAGGCCGACTATCGAAGACGGTGGGATGCGCCTGGAAACCAGGGATTTCGAAACGCTCTATTTGCCACCCAAACCTGAGGACCCACACCGGTTTGCCCTCTCCGTGCAGTGCAAGAGTTACGGTCAGAACTGCTTGCGAAGCTATTTCGCAGATTACGATGGCACGATTCACGCGACCGGAGAACCGCGCCAGGCCGCAGCCGGGGACCCCGCGTTCTTCCGTTGCGAAAGGTTCTTTGGGGAATGCCCTGACATCATTTGGGACCCGATCTAGAAACAGTTAGTGACTCTGCCCACAAAAAAAGCGCCGCTGGTTGGCGGCGCTCTTTTTTGTCCGGACTACAACAAAACTATTTGGTGTCTGCCGTTGGAGTGGCTCCAAATTCGCGGCGTCCGATGGTGCGAGCGGCACGGGCGGCCATGGGCGGCATTCCCGCGGCAGCGCCATAGCGCTCCATCAGCATGGGTACCATTGCGCCTTCCGCTTCTTTCACGAACGTCAAAGAGCCTTCCGCAGCCATATCGACGCGGATAAAGTCTCCGAGCCTGACCTGACCGGTCGCCACCAGATTGGCTAGAGGAAACACCAGATGGCGTTCAATCGCGCGCTTCAGATGCCGGGCGCCGTATTTCGGATCTGTGCCCTCGTGCAACAAGAAGCTCTTAACCTTGGCGGTGCAATTGAACACAAACTGATTGGCCGCCGACGCCATCAGAATGCGCTGCTGCACCATGCCGAGTTCGATGTCGAGGATTTGCTCGAGGTGCTCAGGCCGCAGAGTCTTGAAAACTACGACCTTGTCGATACGGTTCATGAACTCTGGCGTGAATTTGCGCCGAGCGGCTTCCACCGCGGTGCGATCGATCTTGTCATCCAGACTCGAGTCCACCACCTTCGGCTTGTGAGTGAAGCCCATGCCGCCGTCGACTAGGTTGCTCATTTCACTCGTCCCCAGGTTCGAGGTCAGAATGATGATGCATTGCGACATGTCGACGCGGCGGTTGTCGCCGAGGGTCAGGGTTGCCTTGTCCAGAATGCCGAGCAGCAACTGCCAGAGCGCATCGGAAGCTTTCTCGATTTCATCAAAGAGCAGGATCGAGAGCTTGAGCTTCTCGGTGTGCCACTGGTTGAGAGCTTCCTGCGTGAGCAGGGGATGAGTCTCGCGGTGCCCCAGGTATCCGGGCGGCGAGCCGATCAGCTTGGCGATTTCGTGGGAGTGCTGGAACTCGGCGCAATCAATCTTGATGCAAGCGCGCGCATCGCCAAACAACGTTTCGGACATGGCCTCGACGACTCGGGTCTTGCCTGAGCCCGTGGGTCCCAAGAAAAGCAGATTGCCGACCGGGCGTCCGGGAGGATTCAATCCCGCTAAGAACATTTGGTAGATTTCAACCACCTTTTCCAACGCAGCGTTTTGGCCTACGATCTTGCGGCGCAAGGTGTTGTCGAAATCTCGAGCGTCGTTACTGCGGCGGGTAGGATCGAGTACTGTATTCAAGACGTTTTTCATAGGGTCGGTGGCGTTTCTCTTTCTTGGGCTCCCGTAGGATAGTGGCGCGTTACTTTCCGGTTTTGCGAAGCGACAAATTTTGTCACTCCGCAGGTTGTTTGTCGATTCCCTTACTTACCGCAACCTTCCCTAGTGCAAATCGCTCGCCATCCCAGGAGAACTGCCCACGGCTTATTCCTTCATAACTTAGATGCTCCTGACCGTCAGTAGAGTCACTTACGTGGCATGGGGAAATCATGTAAAGGGAAATAGTTTGCGCATGAGAAATTCGCGGCAACGGGAGGCGAAAGACCTATCTTCATGGCCGTGACCAGACGTAACTAGCAGAGGAATGGGGTGCCCGCTAGCATCCGGAGAAAGCGTTCACCACGTTTTCCACGGAGAAACAACTTGCACCGCTCTCGCTCAGTACTGATCATAGTTTTGTCTTGTCTGGCTCTCGGATTTGTCTTATGGCGATTGGCTTTCGAGCTACCGGCGGCAGCCCAGTCCGGCCAAAGTCCCGAACTTGTGCGCACATCGAACCCCGCACCTAAAGTATTGCCAGGTGACCCGCGCGCGCTTGGGACCATAGCTCCTCCGGGAAGCGCCTTGTATGTGGCCAAGCGTGGGGATACCGTCAACCTGGTTGCCCATCGCTTCCTGGCGCAGACATCGTACCTGACTTCCAGCGAATTAGCCGAGGCTATGCGCAAGGCAAATGACAACCCGCTGGGGACATATCTGAAATCCGGCCAGGAATTGATTGTCCCGGGCATTCTGCCCACACCTATCGTAGAGAAGACCATTGCGGTCCCCCGCGATTTTGAAGTACGGGCTGTCTATCTGACTGGATTGATGGCTGGCAGCGACCGCGGGTTGCATATCATTCGCCGCTGGCGGGAGTTGGGCGGTAATGCCGTGGTTTTCGATGTGAAAGATAGCGATGGAAGCATCAATATTGCCTTCGATCACCCCTTAGCCGGCGGACACCACGTCGCGCTCCATGACCTGCCCAAGTTCACCCATTTCCTGCACTCGCAGGGCATGCATGCGATCGCCCGAGTGGCGATCTTTCGCGACGAGCGGCTGGTGGTTGCGCATCCTGAGCTGGCCGTTAAGTCTCACAAAACCGGGCAGGCTTGGCGCGAAAACGGCAAGCTGGTATGGACTGATCCCTCGCAACCCAAAGTGCAGCAATACGATATCGCTCTGGCTAAGAAGGCCGCCGAATCCGGCGTAGACGAGATTCAGTTTGACTACGTGCGCTTCCCGGCCGAAGGCGATCAGAAAGATGCGAGCTTCGTCTTCCAGACCGAGCACCCCACCTGGCACCGATCAGACGTGATTGCCGACTTCCTGAAACATGCCTATGCGGAATTGCATCCCACCGGCGTCCTGCTTTCTCTGGATGTGTTCGGCATCATGGCCTGGCAGCGGCCCGTCGACTTGGCTCATACGGGCCAGGATATCGTCCAGATGGCAAAGTACTGCGATGTGCTTTCGCCCATGATCTATCCATCGCACTTCTTCGGCATGGACGGAATCGCGCATCCAGGTGACGCGCCCGAGCATTTCATCGGCGAATCCATGAAGCGGTTCGAGTTGATCACCAAGGGCAGCGACGTGGTGATACGTCCCTGGCTGCAGGCCTTTCGCTGGCGCACTAAGACCTACTCTCCGAAGTACATCGAAGTCCAGGTGCAGACGGCAAAAGAGACGGGAGGAATCGGCTTTCTGTTCTGGAATGCCAGCAACGACTACAGCAAGCCCTATGCGGCGATGCCTGAGATGCGGGCGGCAAAAGGCCGATATTTTCGCGGGGATGAGTTGTCAGACCCAGTCCAAGCTGGGTTGACGCAACCCGCCGGCAAAACAGCCATAGACAAATAGTGAACCCTGTTTCAGTGGTGGACCGCTAAGCTAAGGCACGTAAATGTGGGCGACATAAGTTCGGGTTAGGCCTCCGGACTTGCGTCTCTACCTGTCGCCCTCACGGGGGACGACGAACTGTACCTATTCGACCAGTCCGCAACTGCTCTGGTGGATGCAGAAAACCTTCCTTCGTTCCTTCCCGCCTCGGTTATAATCGGGTGGTCTTAGAAATTGGCCGCGTACGTGCTTCCCTGTATACGTGCTGCCTGTCGTGAATGCCAGCAGGCAGATCCGCCCGCGGAAAGGTATTGGCATCTAACGAAACTCCCTGCTTTACGCGTGAATCAAATCTCTAGGAGTGCTCATGGCGATTCAGAAGACGGAGAAAATCTGGCATAACGGCAAACTCGTTCCCTGGGATGCCGCGCAAATCCACGTAATGTCGCACGTAGTCAACTACGGCTCGTCGGTATTTGAGGGCATCCGATGTTACGCGCCGCCGAGCGGTCCGGCGATTTTTCGGGCGCAGGAACACACGCAACGGCTGCTGGATTCGGCTAAGATCTACAGGATCGACGTCGACTTTACGCGCCAAGAGCTCATCTCCGGGATGCTCGAGTTGGTGAAAACCAACGGCATTTGGCCCTGCTACATGCGGCCGATCATTCTGCGGGGCTACGGCGAAGCCGGGGTCAATCCTTTCAATTCGCCGACTGAGGTCTACATTTGTAATTATCCGTGGGGAAAATATCTGGGCACCGATGCCGAGCAGGGCGTGGACGTCTGCGTCTCCTCATGGACGCGCATCGCGCCCAATACCCTTCCCGCCATGGCCAAGTCCGGCGCGAACTACATGAACTCTCAGCTGATCAAGATGGAAGCCATCATCAACGGCTACGTCGAAGGCATTGCGCTCGATGCCAACGGCTACGTCAGCGAAGGCTCGGGAGAGAATGTTTTCGTCGTGCGCAATGGCACGCTGCAGACGGCGCCGCTAGGCAATTCAGTGCTGCCTGGGATTACGCGTGATTCCGTCTTGCAGATCGCTAGAGAACTGGGCATTCCGGTGGTTGAGCAAGGAATTCCCCGCGAACTGCTATACATTGCGGATGAAGCTTTCTTTACCGGCACTGCGGCTGAGATTACTCCGATTCGGTCAGTCGACAAGATCAGCGTGGGAAAGGGAGTCACCGGAGCCGTGACCAAAGCCATCCAGAAGGAGTTTTACGGCATTGTTCGTGGCGAAAAAGCCGACCGGTTTGGTTGGTTGACTCCAGTGCCGGTGGGTAGCAAGCAGCCGGTCACGGTTTAACTGCTTCAAAGTTTAATCTTCGGGGGCGCTTAAGTCGGCGCCCCTTCGGCTTTTCCAACTGAATCAACGCCTAGCACCCCGAGAAGGAGAAAACGATGGCAACTGCAGAGCAAGGCCTCACACCCGAAATGGCAGCCGGTTTCTGCCAGGTCATGCTTGACGGCGTTACCGGTGAACTGGAAATCACCAAGAAAGTGCTCGCCGCCATTCCTGATGACAAAGCTCAATACCGCCCCGATCCACATGCGCGCAGCGCCTGGGAACTGGCGTGGCATCTGGCCAACACCGACGTTCAATTTCTGAACGGAATCGCGAACCTTAGCTTCACAATGGAAAACCCCGATGAAAAGGACAAGCCCAAGACTGTGGCTGAGCTGGTCGATTGGTACGATAAGAATTTCAAGCGTGCGGCAGATCGGGTGCGCGCGTTAACCCCAGAGCAGCTTGCAACCCCGGTCGATTTCATGGGAGCGTTCAACCTGCCGGCAGTTTCGTATCTGGGTTTTCTCAACAACCACAGCATCCATCACCGCGGACAGCTTGCTACTTATCTTCGACCGATGGGCTCAAAGTGCCCGTCGATCTACGGAGGCAGTTACGATGAGCCGTGGCAAGGGACTCAGGCGGAGGCCAGCGCCGCTTGATCTTTGGGAACTTGAAAGCCGCCCTGCGGGGCGGCTTTTTATCGCCCAGCCCAGAGAAGTTGTACGGGATATCGTTCGAAGATCCGGTCGGCACTAATAAGGGTCAGGTCCTCGACCTTTGCTTGCGCGATCAGCAGGCGATCAAACGGATCATGATGATAAGCAGGCAGCGCGAAAACCGCTAAAACGTGCGCGTGAGACACATTGAGCGGACGCAGCCCCTGAGCCGCCATGCGCCGCGGAACATAAAAATCCGGCTGCTCGGGAAGGTGCAGCTTCCCCGACGCGGCCTTGATGGCAACCTCCCACGAAGTGACGGCGGACAGAAAGATATCGTGCCTGACATCTGCGATCACGTCGCGCGCCTTGGCCGAGATTCGTGATGGTTCGCCCACGCTCCACAGCCAGACTCCCGTGTCCAGCAGGTAGGTCACCGCTTCTTCCTTTGCTTGCGGACTGGTGCGCTCGTCAGCGGCGCGTCATAGAAGAGGGCCTCCAAGGCCGGGTCCGGAGCATCGAAATCCTCCGCGATCCAAATCTTGCCCTCGTCGATGCCCATGGGTCGAGACTTGTTCCGTGGGCCTGCCGCTATCAGCTTGGCGACTGGCACGCCCGCACGCGCAATGGTGACTTCTTCTCCCGCCGCCACACGTTGCAGGAGCCGCGAAGGGTGGGTTTTCGCCTCATGAATATTCACTTCCATAATCAACCCCCACATAGACTAAGTCTGTAGACTAAGTCAATCAACGTTTTCTTCTCGTTCCTGCAACGAGGTCAGCCGTTGTTTGAAATTGCGCCCGCTGCCCTGGCCGGGGCGTGTTTCAACCCGAGAAAACGCCCCTAGCCACTGCCCAAACGCGCATTCTTCCGTTACTTAGGTCATCTTGGGTTGGATTCGGTTTCAGTTCATCATACAAGCTGATCCCGGGGAATTATCCGAATGAATATTGATGATTTACTTCGTATCGCCATGGAGCGGCGCGCCTCCGACTTGCACTTGAAGGTCGGCAATTATCCTCACCTGCGAATTGATGGCGAACTTACGCCACTTACCGATCAGCCCCGCATCAGCGCTGAAGATATGTTGACGATGGCCTTCAGCATGATGTCGGCCCGGCAAAAGCAGAAGTTCAAAGAGAGCACGGAAATTGATATGGCCTACGGAGTGGCCGGACTCGGCCGCTTCCGTGTGAACGTTTTTCAGCAGCGCGGCAACGTAGGACTGGTGCTGCGCGTGATTCCAACTAAGATCCGCGCGCTCGACGAACTTTACTTGCCCAAAATTGTTGAGCAGGTTTGCGATATGCCGCGCGGCCTCATCTTGGTCACAGGGGTAACCGGTTCCGGTAAATCCACGACACTGGCGGCAATGGTGGACCGTATCAACTCTACCCGTGCGGAACACATCATCACGATTGAGGACCCGATCGAATTCCTGCATCGTGACAAAAAAGGGTACGTGAACCAGCGCGAGATCGAGGTGGACACGCCAACTTTCTCGGCGGCGCTGCGTGCGTCCCTCCGTCAGGATCCAGACGTCATTCTAGTCGGCGAAATGCGTGACGTTGAAACCATCGGCACTGCACTGCACGCGGCTGAAACCGGCCACATGGTCTTCTCCACGTTGCACACTTTGGACGCGGTCGAAACCATCAACCGTATTATCGCGGTGTTCCCGCCTCCCGAGCAGAAACAGATTCGTCTTCAGCTTGCGGCGGTGCTGCGGGCTGTGATCAGCCAACGTCTAGTTCGACGGTGCGACGGCGACGGCCGCGTGCCTGCTGTCGAAGTCATGATCAAT
Organism: Terriglobales bacterium; assembly: GCA_035567135.1. Classification (GTDB taxonomy): domain Bacteria; phylum Acidobacteriota; class Terriglobia; order Terriglobales; family Acidobacteriaceae; genus JABDBE01. Next base: position 175,396 of record DATMQI010000187.1, on the reverse strand, counting down.
ACGGCTTACATTCGGGAATGCATTCTGGTGCCGGAAAAGACGCGCGCCGTTCGCGACGCGATTTCCGCAGGAACTTCGCAGTATGGCATGCAGACCTTCGATCAGTCGCTATGGGACTTGTTCCAGGCGGGACTGATCAACTACGAAACTGCATTGGAAAGCGCTTCTAATGCCGACGACTTCAAGCTGCGCATGCAAGGTATCTCTTCGACGAGCGATATTTCCAAGAACGCGATGCAACAGACCGGTTACGGCGGCCGCTGATTTATCCTCCTGAAACACTCAAGGGCGCGCATGACTTCAGCGCGCCCTTTCTTATTTCGGAGGAGGGCCAGAGCTTGTTTTCGGCAGCCAAACCGAATGGAAGTTCCGGCCCCAGTGAAGATCGCTCGCAGCTAGCAAACCGCTGCATATCTCAAGTGACGACAATCAGCGGCGCTGAGGACAAAAAGCGCATGCTCAAATGTTGAAATGTCGAACACATGATCCAATCCGGTACGCGTCAACACCTCGTTGACGAAATGCGACGGATTCACCAGTTTGAGTTGGATGTTGCGGTTCCGCGCCCACTGATGCAGAGATAAAAGCGCAGTCAGTCCCCCGGCATCCAGCATGTCCACGTCAGATAAATCAATCACGACAATGCGAATGTCATTCTCGGAGAAAACCGCATTCTTCAGCGTGCCAACCTCGGCACCACGAACGATCCGCCCCACGCATCGCACCACTGCTACATCGCCCGACTTTTCCACATCGATAGTAAGCATGACTTGCTTCCTCACTTATCTCTTATTTACGTGGATAGACGCCGGAAAGTTCCCGATGTCACCACAACCCAGGTAAAAAGTTGTAACGTAGTGGAAGCAATCTTTCCGCTGGAAGTGCAGGCGAGGTAATGTATTACCAGCTATGGCTTTTGCTCGTCCGAAAAAAACCGAGTCTGAAAATGAACTCTACGAATATGCGGTCGGAGCGCTCGCCCGCCGCGCACGTTCGGTGGCTGAACTGAAGCGCCTGCTGCGGCCCCGCGTCGAGGCAGAAACAGAATATGGACAGACGCTGGTGGAACTCGTGATTCGGCGTCTTAAAGATCGTGGCTACCTCAACGACGCCCAGTATGCGGCTGCATATTCTTCCTTTCGCCGCGATAATGAAAAATTTGGCCGTCGACGCGTCATCACGGATCTGAAGGCAAAGGGAGTCCACGGCGACGTTATTCAGAATGCAGTCGATGCGGTATACGACGAAGTGAGCGATGAAAAACAAGCGCGCGAATATCTGAAGCGCAAGCGACTCGTGAAGCCGGCGGATCAGAAGCACGCAGCACGAATTTTTCGCCAGCTCACGCGCGCCGGGTTCGCCTCGAAAACGATCTTCACGATTCTCAAGAAGTGGGATGTCGACCATGAGACGCTGAGCGCGCTGGAGGGAGAACTGGAGTAAAAATCACAACGGACCCTAGGCGCCAGCCCCTACATAAGCTTATTGCGTTTTGTGCCTCGAATGTTAGATACTTCCGGAATCGTTCAAATCCACAGGAGGCTCTATGAAAGTTAAGTTGGCAACAGTCATTGCTGCTGCATTGCTATGCTCGGCATCATTCGCATTCTCCCAAGATGTTGCATCAGACGCCGGCAAGACAGCAAAAGATGCAGGTCACGACACCAAAGTAGCGGCCCAGAAAACCGGACACGCCACAGAAAACGCAGCCGACAAGACTGGACACGCGACCAAGACTGCGGCCACGAAGACCGGCCACGCGACCAAGACCGTAGCCACGAAGACCGGCCACGCCGTCAAGACTGGCGCGAAGGATACTGGCAAGGGAGTTGAAAAAGCCGCCGACAAAACTGCAGACGCTGTGAAGTAACTGTCGCCTAAAGGATCCTGCGCGAGGACTTGAGTTTTGTGTTTTATTCCGAGTGGAAGGTCGAGGCGAGGGACTTTGGCGAGCCAACAGTCCCTTGCCTCGCTTGAAGACCTTCAAGGATCATAGGCACCAGTTGCGAGACGCTGCCTGCACCCAGCGTTAGAATCATGTCGCCCTCCTGCGCTCCCGCCACCACTGCCTCCGCTGCTTCGGCAAAGGAAGCGGCGTATTGGGCTTCATGTTCGCCTGCATCTCGAATGTGCCGGGCCAACGCATCTCCCGTGATCCCCTCGATCGGCGCTTCGCTTGCCGCGTAAATATCGAGAATGAACAAAGTATCGGCATCGTGAAACGCATTGGCAAATTCGTCCATGAGTAATTTCGTTCGGGTGTAACGATGCGGCTGAAATACGACGTGGATTTTGCGAAACCCGCACTCCCGCGCTGCCGCCAGTGTCGCGCGAACTTCGGTCGGATGGTGCCCGTAATCGTCGATCACGCTTACGCCAGCGGCCATACCTCGCAACTGAAAACGACGGTCCACGCCGCGGAAGTTTTCTAGCGCCGAGCGAATCTGCTCTACGTTGATATCGAGGCCGATTCCAACGGCGATTGCCGCTGTGGCATTCATTATGTTGTGCGCGCCGGGCACGTGCAGGCGGAATTCGCCCAGGGCTTTTTGCTGAAAGCTCACTTCGAAGTGGCTGATGGGGCGGTATTCGCCGGGGCTGAGCATCGACTTGCCAATTTTAATGTGAAAATCAGAACCGCGGCGCGTGCCGTACGTCACCGTCCGGCGCTGAGTCTGGGGAAGCATGCGGCGCAGCAGAGGATCATCATTACAGACGACCACCATTCCGTAGAACGGCACTCGATCCATGAAGTCAAGAAAAGCCCGTTTGACGTCGCGCATGTTCCGATAGCAGTCCATGTGTTCGCGATCAATGTTTGTGACGACTGCGAGAATGGGAGACAGCTTGAGAAATGAACGGTCGCTCTCATCCGCCTCGGCTACCAGGTACTGCGACTTGCCGAGACGCGCATTCGATCCCATGGCATCGACGCGGCCACCCACGACTACGGTAGGATCGAGACCTCCACCAGCTAACACGGCCGCAACCATGGAGGTGGTTGTAGTCTTGCCGTGCATTCCGGCGATGGCGATGCCGTACTTGAGTCGCATCAGTTCTGCCAGCATCTCGGCACGCTGGATGACAGGAATGTGCAGGGCGTGAGCTTGGCAAATTTCTGCGTTGTCTGGAGCAACGGCTGAACTGGCGACGACCACCTCGGCGCCGGAAATGTTCTCGGCGCGGTGTCCCTCAAAGACGGCGGCGCCCAGACCGACTAAGCGCTGCGTGACAGCGGAACTCTTGAGGTCCGAGCCGGATACCTTGTAGCCAAGGTTCAGTAGCACCTCGGCGATGCCACTCATGCCGATGCCGCCGATCCCGACAAAATGAATGCGCTGGATTTTGGCGAACATTAATCAACGTTTTGCCACGGATTGCACCGATCGACGCGGATCTGACAAAGATTAATCCGTGAAGATTCGTATAATTTTTGGCTAGCTCTTGGTTCCTGCCAGCCTTGCTGCCATGGCCGCTATATCACGTGCGGCATTTGGATGCGATAGCTGGCGCGCCGCGTCGCCCATTATTTTCAGCCGCGATGGCTCACTGAATAGCGAACCAAGCGTTTCCACCAGGCTTTCGCGAGTCAGTTCTGACTCCTCGAGCATCACCGCCGCGCCCGCCCGCTCGAGCGCTTCCGCGTTACGCTTTTGATGATCGTCCGCAGCTCGCGGAAAGGGCACAAAAACCGCCGGCTTACCCGCTGCGGTTACTTCCGCTACGGTGCTTGCGCCGGAGCGGCACATAAGTAAGTCGGCTCGGGTGAACGAACCGGGCATATCGTCTATGAAACGATAGACTTCAACCGAGGTTCCGAACTTAGCGTACGCCGCTTGAGCGTCATTATAGTCACGTTCTCCAGTTTGATGGACGATGTGAATCCTTGGAATCCGCTGGCGCAGGTCCGCCACCGAATCCATGACAACCTGGTTGATTGCATGGGCGCCCTGACTTCCACCGAAGACGAGGAGAGTTGGCTCTTCATTCACGGGATGTTGCGTCGAGATCCGAAAAAAGGCGTCACGGACTGGCACACCCGTTACCTCGCAGCGTTTGAAAAATCGTCCAGTTTCCGCGAAATGTACGGCTGCTCCCGAAACTAACGGCGCTACCAGGCGATTGGCAAACCCAGGCACAAAATTTGGCTCAAATACGAGCGTAGGAATCCTGCTCAGCACTGCAGCCAGCATGGCTGGCCCGGACGCGTACCCGCCGACGCCGATCACTATGTCGGGACGGAACTCCGATAGGATGCGGCGCGAGTCCCATACAGCGCGTGGTAAATCGAAGAAGGTTTTCAGCCGTGTCGCCAGGCTTACGTTTTTCAGCGCGCCGACCTGGACGAGCCGCAGAGGAAATCCGGCGGCCGGGACTAACCGGTTTTCGATTCCACGAGCGGTGCCGACGAACAGCACCTCGGCGCCATAATCTTTCTGAAGTTGTTGAGCAATGGCGAGCGCAGGAATCACGTGTCCGCCGGTACCGCCGCCCGCGAGAATGGCCCGCATGCAGTGACTATAAACCGGAATTTGGAACCGGAACGAGACGCGAAGTTAATTCTTTAGCTGCATCCGCTCGCAGGCCAATCATTCAGCTTGCTTTGAAATGTTCAGCAGCACGCCGATACAGGCCAGCGTGACCAGAAGAGAAGAACCGCCATAGGAGACCAGAGGCAGCGGTATACCTTTAGTGGGCATCATCCCGAGCACGACACTGATATTGATGAAAGCTTGCACTACGATCATGCTGGTAATGCCGACTGCGAGGAAACGCCCGAATATGTCTTGGGTTCTGAGAGCAGTAAGAATACCGCGCCAGAGAAAAATGGCGAACAGCAGCACGACCACCAGTGCTCCCACCAGACCGACTTCCTCGGCCGTCACGGCGAAGATGAAGTCGGTGTGAGGCTCGGGCAAATAGAAAAGCTTCTGCTTACCTTCCATCAGACCGACGCCGGAAATGCCGCCAGTGCTCACCGCAATAAGCGACTGAATGATGTGAAAGCCGCGCCCCTGCGGGTCGGAGTAGGGATCCAGGAAAGCAAGGATGCGATCGCGGCGATAGGCCACGTGGAAAATAAGGAAATACAGCGGCAGCAGCGACGCTAGAAATGCATACGCCAGCACGCGCAGATCAAGTCCGGCCACAAACAGGACGCAGCCCGTAATTGCAGCGCAGGCGATCGCAGTCCCCAGATCAGGTTGAAAGACGATTAAAACAATGAAGATCAGCGTTGGAACAACCGCAGGTAAAACCGTGTTCCGCCAATCTTTCATGGATTTCGTACGGGGCTCAAGGAAGAAGGCCAGAAAGAGGATGATCGCCGGTTTGGCCATTTCGGAGGGCTGTAGGGAGAGCGGGCCCCAGTGAATCCAACGATGCGTGTGGTGGGCGCGATCCAGGAAGAAGACTGAGATCAGCATCAGCGTGGTCAGGCCAAGTAATGAAAAAACGACCGCTGGATTCTTATACCGGCGGTAATCGATTTTCATCGCCAGCACCATGGCCAGAATTCCACCCGTCGCCCAGCCGAGCTGCCGCAGCAGAAAAAAGTAACCGGAACCGTAGCGTTCTTTCGCCATCACGGCGGAAGCGCTGAAAACCATCACCAGCCCGATGAAGATCAACAGCAAGGTGACGGTGAACAGCCAGCTATCGACACTAACGCGCTTCGCCATGGAGAGGATTTCATTTGACCACGGAGATCCGAAGACACGGAGCTTTTTACGGATGATTTTGTAGGACGATTTAACTCTTTTGGTTCGCCTGCTCCGCCAACGCACCCACCACTTCTTTGAAGACCTTTCCGCGATGTTCGTAGTTACGGAATTGGTCGAAGCTGGCGCAGGCAGGAGCGAGCAGCACAATATCTTCTGGTTTGGCCGCCCTGGCTGCGTGTCTGATTGCAGTTTCCAGGGTTTCGGCGTGGTCGATTTCCGGGCCTCCGCCTTTCGAAGAAACGATTTGTGACTCGATCTTCGCGGCAGCGGCCCCGATCGTGTAAACCCGTTTCACGCGCTGCCGGAGCAGTTCGTTCAAGACGGTGTAGTCGCTGCCTTTGTCCTTCCCGCCGAGAATGAGGTGAATGTTCGCCGGGAAAGATTCAAGCGCCTTGATGGTGGCATCGACGTTGGTCGCTTTGGAATCGTTGTAATAGTCCACGCCGCGAATCGTGGCTACGTGCTCCAGGCGATGCTCAACGGCTTTAAAGGCTCGAACCGCCTTGCGGATCCGGTCGGGCTCGCAGCGCAGGAGAGCGCCGACGCAAACCCCGGCCAGAACATTTTCCACGTTATGCGCGCCCTTCAATGGAATCTCGGAAACCATCATAATCTCTCTTTGACCACTATGATCGCGGAAGAAGATACGGTCGTCGTGGACGAACGCGCCCTGCTTCACTTCTCTCGTCCGGCTGAACCAGAAGACTTGGGCTTGGGTGCGAGCGGCCAGCTCGACGCAGGTCAGATCATCAGCGTTGAGCACAGCGAAATCTTCCGGCTGTTGATTTTCGAAGATGCGTGCCTTAGCGTCCGTGTAAGCGCTGAAGGTACGATGCCGGTCGAGATGGTCGGGCGTGACGTTGAGAACTACAGCAATCTTTGGACGAAACGTCTGAATGGTTTCAAGCTGAAAGCTTGAGACTTCCAAGACGGCGATCGTGTCCGCGGTCGCGCCTTCGACCAGTGAGACGGCAGGCGTACCAATATTTCCGCCGACCGCAGTCCGATGTCCGCTAGCTGTGACAATTTCGCCCGCTAGAGTAGTTGTTGTCGTCTTGCCGTTGGAGCCGGTGATGGCAACTATCCGTCCAGGAAAAAACTGCGCAGCCAGCTCGACTTCGCCAATAACGTTTTCTCCAAGAGCGCGTGCTTGCACCAACGGGGGCGCGTCCGTGGGCACCCCGGGGCTCACCACGATCAGATCTTGCCCACCGAAAGTCCGTTCGCCATGTCCGCCAGTTTCGACTGTGATGCCATGGTCGAGCAACACCGGAATCTCGTCTTTCAGTTGGTCGTGGGGCTTGGCGTCAGATACAGTAACACGTGCGCCTTTACCCTTCAGAAAAAGTGCGGACGCGACCCCGGATCTTCCGAGTCCGACCACCAGCACGCGTTTGTTGTTTACGTCCATTGGGTAAATTTTCGATTGCCGATTTCCAATTTGCTACTGAATTTCAACTGACGATTGCCACTCGCCAATCGGAAATTATCTTAACTTCAGCGTCGTCAATGCGAATAATGCGAACACTAACGACGCGATCCAGAAGCGCACAATGATCTTTGACTCCGACCAACCTAGCAATTCAAAGTGATGGTGGATAGGCGCCATCTTGAAGATACGCTTCTTGCGCAGTTTGTAGGATGCCACCTGCAGGATCACCGATATCGCCTCGATCACGAAAACGCCGCCGATGAACGGCAGCAGCAGTTCCTGCTTGATCATTACCGCAACCGTGCCGATGGCTCCACCAAGCGCAAGCGAACCCACGTCTCCCATAAACACTTCCGCGGGATGTGCGTTGTACCAGAGAAAGCCGATCGCAGCGCCTACCATGGCGCCGCAAAAAATGGTCAGTTCGCCGACTTGTGGCATGCGCTCCAGTTCGAGGTATGAGGCAAACGTAGCATGCCCGCTGACGTAGGTCAGCACCGCCAATGCCCCAGCGGCAATCACCGTGCAACCGATGGCCAAACCATCCAGCCCGTCGGTCAAATTCACGGCGTTGCTTGACCCCACGATCACCAGCACCACAAAACCGATGAACGGCAAAAAAGCCAGCGGCCACAAATGGGGATAGTGCTCCAGACTGCCAATCACCAGGTCAGGCCGAAACTGCTTGACGAATGGCACCAGCAGCTTAGTCGAATACAGGCCTCGCGTCTGCATTGCAATCAGAGCGACTGCGATGAGAACGCTAGCGGCGATTTGAAAACCAATTTTGGCTTTGCCGGTCAAGCCCAGATTCCGCCGATGCACAACCTTAATGTAGTCGTCGCTGAAGCCGATGGCTGCAAAGGCAGAAGTAGCAAGAACGGCAATCCACACGAATCGGTTGGTCAGGTCAGCCCACAGCAGCGTCGGAATCACGATAGAAATGGCAATCAGCAAGCCACCCATGGTAGGAGTTCCGGCTTTTTTCTGATGGGCTTTGGGTCCTTCCTCGCGGATGTATTGTCCGATCTGAAATTCGCGCAGGCGATTGATGACAAGAGGGCCAACAATGAGTCCAGTAAATAAGGCGGTCAGGCTGGCGAACGCGGTCCGAAAGGTCAAATAGCGGAAGATGCGAAATGGCGGGAAATAATGAAACAGCTTTTCGTACAACAGCCAATAAAGCAATCAGCCTCCGTTTCGTCGTAGGTCGTTGGTCGTTAGTCGTCGGCACCACCCTCAAGCTAACGACCGGCGACTGATGACTTTTGCGACTGCCACTTTTCCAGCGCTCGCTCCAGTTTCACGCCGCGAGATGCCTTCAGCAATACCACATCTCCATCGCGGGTTTCGCGGGCCAGCCATTCGCCAGCTTCTTCTGGCGTTACGACGAACTCTGCCTGCATTCCGCCTTGGCGCGCGGCTTCAACCATTTGCCGCGACTGACCTTGCACTCCTAGCAGGAAGTCAATCTTCTTGCTCGCAATCTGCCGTCCAGCTTGGCGATGAAGTTCTTCGCCTGCCGGGCCCAGCTCGAGCATCTCGCCCCCCACCACAATCCTGCGTTTTGCAGGCATTGCGGCTAACGCATCGACCATGGCTTCGAGGGCTTTCGGATTGCAATTGTAGCAATCGTTGATGACCGTGATGTTACCCAGCTTGACGACCTGTCCACGCTTATCCGCTGGGGCGAGCGACGCCAGCGCGGCAACGGCCTCTGAGGGACTCAGCCCCCGCTCAAGTCCTACCGCGACCGCCGCCAGTGCGTTGTAGATGTTGTGCGTCCCTACCAGGTGAAGAACCGCCTTTTCCCTGCAACTCCCGACTACTACGTCGAACGCCGAACCCTGCGATCCGTGCGGCTGGATGTTTTCGGCCCGCACATCCACGGACGCCCGTAAGCCATATAGAACGACCTTGCCGCGAAAATCGCGGCCAAATTGCGAAACGTATTCGTCATCACCGTTGAGCACGGCAACTCCGCCCGCAGGCAAAGCTTCAATCAGTTCATATTTTGCGCGTGCGATTCCCGCCACCGAATCAAAGAACTCCAAATGCACGGGTGCTACGTTCGTCACTGCTCCAATTTCAGGCTGCGCTATTTTCGCGAGGGTAGCAATCTCGCCCGCATGAGACATTCCCATCTCAATCACCGCGATGTCGTGCTCTGGTTCGATCTTGAGCAGCATGAGGGGAAGGCCAAAATGATTGTTGAAGTTGCCCTCGGACCTCAGGACTCGGAACCTGGTCGATAACACGTGTGCAACCGCTTCTTTGGTGGTTGTTTTTCCCGTCGATCCCGTCACCCCGACCAGCGGCTTGGCCCACAGGCGCCGAACTGCGGTGGCCAGGGTCTGAAGCGCAAACAGAGTATCGTCCACGGCCATTAGGCGGGTCTTCGCAGCGTAGCGAACCAGGTGATCTTTACGGACCACTGCGGCAGCTGCGCCTTTTTCCAGCGCTGGAGTTACGAAATCGTGGCCGTCCATGCGCTCGCCCTTGACCGCAAAAAAAAGCTCGCCCGGTTGAATAGCGCGCGAGTCGATGGAATATCCTTGCGCCACAGCTGCGTGGTCGAACTCACCACCCGCAGAAATAAATTCAGCAATGCGAGAGAGCGGCAGCTTCATGAATTCTTTCCGGCAGCGGCATTTGCGGCTTCACACTCGTATCCGGCATTGCGCAAAATCTCGCGGGCCATCTCCACATCGTCGAATGGAGCAGATCCTTGGCGCGTGACCTGCACTTTCTCGTGACCCTTGCCCGCAATCAGAACAATGTCGCCAGGCCCAGCTTCACGAATGGCTAGGCCGATCGCCGTCTTCCGGTCCGGTTGCACTTTGTATTTTGTACCGGAACGCTGCAATCCGACCATGGCATCGTTGATAATCGCGAGCGGATCCTCGCTGCGCGGATTGTCTGAAGTCAGTACCACGAAATCGCTTCCTCGGCCTGCGGCTTCCCCCATCAACGGACGCTTCGCCCGATCGCGATCGCCGCCGCAGCCAAACACGGTAATAACGCGCCCCTTCTGTCGTGCCTGTTGGACGAACTCCCGCGCCAGCGAGGTCAAATTTCGAAGTGCATCGTCGGTATGTGCGTAATCCACGACCACAGTAAAGGGCTGATTACAATCCACACGCTCGAAACGGCCCGGCACTGAAGAGAGGCTAGCGATTCCTCTTGCGATCGCATCCGGCTTGCAGGCACGCGCGTAGGCTGCGCCTGCTGCAGCAAGGATGTTGTACACGTTTACTCTACCAATCAGCGGCGAAAAGACGGGGACGGCTTCTTCCAGCATCACCAGGTCGAACCGCGCCCCTCGCGAAGTGATATCGATTTTATCGGCGTGCAGATCACCGCTTTTCAAACCGTAAGTTAAGACTTCTGAACCACGTCCCTTGCTGACTTTCGCAAGTTTCTGACCATATTCATCCTCAGCATTGATGATCGCGACGCGTGGCGGATCAGTGCCGCAGCCTTCGAACAACACCTGCTTCGCCGCAAAATATTCGTCCATGTTGTGATGATAATCGAGGTGATCTCGGGTCAGATTGGTGAACACAGCCACGTCGAACGGAATCCCGTAGACACGTTGCTGAACCAGCGCGTGGGAAGAAACCTCCATCACCGCTTCCGTGGCGCCGTTGCCGAGCGCTTCTGCCAGTATGCGGTTCAAATCTAGCGCTTCAGGCGTGGTATGGGGTGCGGGCAGCACTTTTCCAGCGACGTGATATTCGATTGTCCCGATTAGCGCGCTCTTGCGATTAGCCGCGGAGAGGATCGCTTCCAGCAGGAATGCGGTTGTGCTTTTTCCGTTTGTGCCCGTGATCCCGGTGATCGTCATGCGCTCGGCGGGGCGCTTATAGAAATTAGCGCTCAATCGGGCCAGTGCCCTGCGTCCGTGCGGCACTTGCACCCACGCCACTCCTTCGCGGGGCGTCTCAGTTACCGAGTCGCTGACGATTGCGACTGCACCCGCTGCGATCGCTTTGTCGATGAATCTATTTCCATCACTGGCCTCGCCGCGCATGGCGACGAACGCATCACCGGGCTGTACTCGCCGCGAATCGTATTCCAATCCGCTAATACTCGGATTACCGCTCTGGACGAGGACTTCCGCTCCGTGCAGAAGCTGATGGAAATTCATTGGGAATCCATTGTGAGCTTACTCCAACTCGATGTCTCGAGCGTAGGGGCAAATATCCTCCCCTGCCGCCCCGGACGAGGCGTCCGGTGCTTCGTGAGCATTTTCAACGGGCGAATTTCACCGTTACCCGCGATCCCGTCGCGACATGTGATCCCGCTACCGGAGACTGTTCCCGCGCGAGACCGCTGCCTACCGCATCCAGGTCGAGGCCGTTATCCTGCGCCAGTTCGATCGCTCCGCGCACGCTCTTACCCACGAAAGACGGCACCACGATTCCGCCTTGCTCGACGTCCAGCACAACTGTGCCGCTGGAGGGGAGACGATCGAGAGCGGCAGTTGCGGATGGCGAGTTTGGCGCTGGGGCAGTCTGCCCTGATTCCGTGCCCGACGTGGCCACTGTTTCGCGCTGGCGCAACGCCGCGGGGACTACCACACTTCCAGTTGATTCTGGCTTCGCAGTAGCAAGAGCATTAGGGGTCGGCGGGACTGGACTCGTGGTTGGAGAATCCGCAACATCCAATGCCTCTCCCAAATGGTCGGGTGAACCCTCCGCAAGTTCTTGGGTCTTCACTTGTCGCGATGCCAACATCATTTGCCGGCTCTTGGGCAGTTCGACATCATGCGGAGTGTGTAGATATTCCAACACCTGCTGCGCAACCCGCTGGAAGACAGGCGCTGAAACCTGCCCACCCTGATGCAGACCAACCGCCGAATCCAGAATCACCGCCACCACAATCGCAGGATTGTTGATGGGACCGAATCCGGCGAACGAGGCCACATATTTCGTTTTAGAGTACGCGTGAGTCCCAGGATCAACTTTCTGCGCGGTTCCGGTCTTTCCCGCGGAAGAATATCCTTCGAGGACGGCTTTCTTTCCCGTGCCTTCGAGCACGACTTTCTGCATCATCTGCTTCATTTCCGCCGCAGTGAAAGATGAAATCACACGCCGTCCATCGGCGGGATGAAAGGCGACCGTCTGCGGGGTAGGTTGTGGATCGGTCGTGGCCGCAACGATACGCGGCGGCACCGCGACACCATCGTTCGCAATCGTCGCAACCAATGATGCCAGTTGCAGCGGTGAGATTCCAATCTCCTGGCCCATGGAGATCGCGCCAATCGAAACCTTCGACCACCGGTTCACCGGCTTGGTCAAACCGCGAGTCTCGCCGGGCAATTCAATTCCGGTTTGCTGCCCGAAGCCAAAAGCACGAATGTATTTGTAAAAACGGTCCTCGCCCAGGCGGAGCGCGATCTTGATAGCGCCTACGTCGCTCGACTCTGCCAGAATTCCCCATACCGGAAGCAATCCGTGCGGCCGGCTATCGCGGATGCGCATGCCATTAATTACGATCGATCCCATCTGGCAGTCGAAAACTTCATCCGGACGGGTTAGCTTTTCTTCCAACGCCGCGGAAATCGTCACCACTTTGAAAGTTGAGCCGGGCTCATAGACGTCGCTGACGGCGTGATTCTTTAGCCGCTCCGGTGTAATTTCGCGGGTCAGGTTCGGATTGAAAGTTGGCTGGTTGGCCAGCGCCAGAATTTCTCCGGTATGCGGATTCTGCACGATGATCGTGCCGCTAATTGCGTGGGTCTGCTGCATCCCCACCGCAAGTTCGCGTTCGGCGATGTATTGGATCTGCTGATCGATTGTGAGAACAACATTTTCGCCCGGTTCCGGTTGCTTCTCCACACTGCCAAACCATTTACGGTGGGCGTCGACCGAGATGAGCATGCGTCCCGGGCTGCCGCGCAGTTTGTCGTTGTACTGGCGCTCAATCCCGCTCAGACCTTCGTCATCCATGCCGACGTAACCCAGCACCTGGGCCGCCAGTTCACGCTTGGGATAAAACCGCCTGGATTCCTTCTGGAAATAAATTCCGCGCAAGTTCAGCGAGCGGATGCGATCGGCAGTCTCCGCGTCTGCCTTGCGTGCGACCCAGCAGAACGTCCGGGCGGCTTTGCACTTGGCCAGGGTTTCGCGAGGATCGGTTTTGGTGATCTTCGAAATGAGGGAGACGGTCCCGGCGAGGTCGGGGATTTCTGTTGGCACTGCGAAAGCGGAATCAACCGAGATGGACATCGCCAATTCGCGCCCGGTCCGGTCGTAGATAATTCCGCGCTTGGCCGAGACCTCTTCCGTACGCTCGCGTTCATGGATGGCCCGCTTCTGAAAACTCTCGTAACGAAAGATTTGCAGGTAGACCAGACGCAGGCAAATGCCACCGCACCAGAGAACCAGAACTGCAGCCAGTAAGTAGAGTCGGGTGTTAATGCTATTGCGGGGTGTGTTTGTGGCCACCGGTCGCGCCCTCTAGACAAACATGGCGGCTCGGAAGCCGCCAGAACTTGAGCCACGGATTTGCACCGATATTCACGGATCCTCTGTTTTATTTCTGGAGTAATCCGTGTTCATCCGCGTAAATCCATGACTGATTTTCCCTCCACATCTTTACGGAACGGAGACGACTGATACCGCAGCGCTCGCCATTACCGGTGTGGCATCGGGGGTGGCAGACTCCATGCGAATCACCTGACCAGCTTGGGGTGGTTGCATTCCGTATTGCCGCGCCAGCCTATCGATGCGGTCGGGAGAGCGCAGCGAAGCTTCTTCCAATCGGAGCGTTCGATTCAACTCCGTAAGCCCATTGCGCTCGCTCTTCATGTATTCGATCTTGTAGCCGTACTCGATAGCCTTGAAGTGCTGCCAGGTATAAGTCATAACCAGCAGAAAAAGGCAGCCTAGCGCGACGCCAAACTGTCTCATCTCTCGTCCGCGCCGAGGGTCTTCGACTTTTACCAGACGCGAATTGTCAATCGGTTTGGCGAAGTAGATCTCGGGCGTGCCTGTCCAGCATGGCTTACGCTTGCGCCCTCGAACTGGGCCTTGAACTGCCATGGCTGCTGCGGCCATTTACGCCACCCCAAGTATTTTCGAGTCGAACGCCAGTTCGCGCTCGGTTGCGGTGTACCAATAGCCTGTCTTTGTTTCCTGAAAATCGGAAGTCTTATGAGCGTGCTTTTCCGCATGCTCGACTGTGGAAATCAGTTCATCAATCAGTGTTCCTGTAAACATAATCAGCCTCCGCTTCCTTCCTGATTTTTCTAACCAGTTTGTCATCCCGAGCGAAGTGAGGGATCTGTTGTGCTTTACGCAAACAAACTGCAGATCCCTCGCTCCGCTCGGAATGACAATTTTTAAAGAACTAAACTCTTTCCGCTGCGCGCATTTTCGCGCTGCGCGACCGCGGATTGCGATCAATCTCTTCTTCCCCGGCGGTCACCGGCTTCTTGGTCAGCAACTCATAATGACCTTGCTTCACTCCGTCGCGGAGAGCATCTTTCACAATGCGATCCTCCAGCGAGTGGAAGCTGATGATCACCAGCCGTCCGCCCGGTTTGAGCACCTGCGGGGCTGCTTCTAGCAGCGCCCGCAAGTCCCTCAACTCATTGTTTACGAAGATTCGGATTGCCTGGAAAGTTCGGGTCGCCGGATGAATCCTTCTTTCTGCCTGATTCATTGGCCGGGCCGCGGCTGATACGACATCTGCAAGCTGTGCAGTAGTTCGGATCGGCCGCGACCGGACAATGGCTCTGGCGATTCTCCGCGACCTCCTTTCCTCACCGAATTCGTAAATCAGATCAGCGAGTGTGACCTCGTCGACCTGGTTTACCACTTGTTCGGCGGTGAGCTCGGCTTGCGGATTCATTCGCATGTCGAGCGGTCCTTCCGCCTGAAAACTAAAGCCTCGCGCGGCGTCGTTGAGTTGCAGGCTGCTCACTCCGATGTCCGCCAGCAATCCGTCCACTTTCTCGGAACCGAACCGCTTGCCAACCTCGGCGAACGAACTGTGCAGCAAGCTGATCTCCGGCGAATCTTCTATCG
Source organism: Terriglobales bacterium (assembly GCA_035567135.1). Classification (GTDB taxonomy): domain Bacteria; phylum Acidobacteriota; class Terriglobia; order Terriglobales; family Acidobacteriaceae; genus JABDBE01. Next base: position 160,205 of record DATMQI010000187.1, on the reverse strand, counting down.
AAGCCAGCCTTACGCGAGCCGCATCCAACGCTGCAGGATCTTTATCGAGCCCAATCAAATGACCCGGTGCGCCGAGGCGTTTTGCGATTTCGAAACTGTGCCCGCCCAGCCCCACCGTGGCGTCGATATATGTCCCGCCGCGCTTGATAGCTAAAAAGTCGATCGCTTCTTTTAAAAGAACTGGAACATGGCCCGTCTTGCTTCCACCGCCATGCCCAACCCCCTGAGGGGTGTCTGTTGAACCCTCGGCCACTAAATGCCCAATTCGTCGAGCGTCTTCTCATCCTCAGACGTGAACTTCTCTTCTTCCATCTGCTGCCGGTAGGCCTGCAGGTTGCGAACTTCCAGATATGTCTGATATCCGCTGACTGCCACTTCGCCCTTGATCTGCGCCGCATCGCGCAGCAGTTGCGGCATCAGCAGCCGGCCCTGGCCGTCCATCTCCACCACCTGCCCCCAGTAGTTCACACGGCTCAAAAACTTTTTCTTCGTAGGATTGAAAGTCGAGAGCGCCGCTAACTTCTGCTCGATCCGTTCCCATTCCTCGAAGGGATACACTTGAGCAACCTTGCCGTCCAAGCTGGTGATGTAGAATTGCGTGCCGTACTTCTCGTCGATCACGCGCTTGAATTCCGAAGGAACCTTGAGCCGTCCCTTTTCGTCGACGCGGGTTGGGTGATTGCCGCGAAACATGTGTTTTGCCCTTTATCGGGCCGGAAAATCTCTTGGCAGCTACTGCCGCAAGAACGAGGGAGGTAAGAGCAGTCAAAATACTGGTCGATGGCGGTTCGCTAGGGCTGTTTTTGGGGGTGTCAGCTTCAAATTCCACTGGCGCCTCTCATTTTTCCAGTCTTGCCCACGACCACAACTTTATCGACCACTTTCTACCACTTTCAACCACATCCTACGCCTAAACTGTTTGTTGTCAATAAGAAACTTTGAGGTTGATATGCTGGGTCAGATCGACGTTGGGAAAGCACTATAAATTGTGGCTAACTGATTCGGTGACCACAATGGGCAGGGTTTACAGTCTATGTTCGATTTTGGATGCTTCTCCTATTGTTCGCCCTTGACTTTTTCGCACTTGCATGCGGGCTGTGGAATGAACATTGTTTCTCAGGAAGAATATTCCGATTCGTCGTTGAACCTGTTGTGAGCGGCTCAGCATGATCCAGCACATTGAGTTTGAGCAATGGGTCCCGGTTTCCATCGAAAAAGTCTTCCTGTTCTTTGCCAATCCGAACAACTTGTCTCGCATCATGCCTCCCCACACCGGAACCAAACTCGCTGAGTTAAGGCTTGTGCCTCCTCCAACCGTTCCCGCCGAACAGCAAGCGATTCCGAACGATGACTCCTTTGCAGGTGTAGGGTCGGAGATCGTGACGTCTTTTCGACTCTTTCCATTTCTTCCGTGCCGCGCGCAATGGATCGCCCTGATCACCGAGTTCGAATGGAACCATCACTTCGCCGACATACAGAAGAAAGGACCATTCAAGCGATTTGAACATCGACATGAGTTTTCCAAAGAGACGCGCAGCGGCGCAACTGGGACGATGGTGCGCGATGCGATTGAGTACGATGCCGGATTCGGAGTGCTGGGCGACTTGGCTCAAAAGTTTTTCATCGCCCCCAACCTTCAACAGACATTTGAATACCGGCAGAAGATGCTGGAAAAGCTGCTAGGCTAACCAAGATTTGGTGATACACTCCCGCCGTCACGCCCGATCTCTCTTTTTAACTCAACTTATCGGAGGTGGTCCATGGGGTTGAACCGCAGTCGGATCTGGTTGGGAGGCCTAGCGGGAGGCGTGGTGTGGTTGATCTGGAGCCTTCTGGTCGGGCAGTTCATCATTGGAAACGCGCGCTACGCGGTGACGCAGAATGCCGGCCTGTTTTTGAAAGAGCCGCGCTATCCGTTCTTTGTGGGCCAGTGGATTCTGATCCTGTTTGTGCTGGCCATGATTTTGGCGCACTTGTACGCTTGGACACGCCCGACTCTCGGCGCAGGTCCCAGGACGGCGCTGAAAATTGGATTCCTCGTGGGATTCGCCGCAGGCTTTCCGGATAACTTCGGGCAAGCCGCCTGGTCGCCCATAGACCGCGTGTTTCCGTTGGGCTGGATGCTGGATATGTGGGTGGGCTCAATTCTAGCGACGCTGGTCGCAGGATGGCTCTACAAAGATTGAGGTTCGTGTGGAGGCGGGCGCCTCGCCCGCTTACCTAATCGGCTCTACAACCACCGCCGTCCCATACGCCAGCACTTCGGTGACGCCTTGCATGATCTCGGTAGCGTCATAACGAGCGCCTACGACCGCATTTCCACCCAGTTCGGAGGCGTGTTGCAGCATCAGGTCGAAAGATTCGGCACGAGTCTTTTCGCACAGATTGGTTAGCAGGGTAATGTTGCCGCCCAGGATCGTTTGCAAGCTCGCTCCAATCGTGCCGAAGATGGAGCGCGAGCGAACCACGATGCCGCGTACCACTCCCAAACTGCGAACTACGCGAAATCCGTCCAGCTCGAACTGCGTGGTCACCATGCTGTGGGCGACCATTCGCCCCGGAGCACTGTAGCTCATGGCCATTGCATTGTCCTTTCCTGACGACAACCGCACCGAGTCACAGCAACATCTTCCCGCAATACGCTATTCCAATTCCGCCGCAATCACAAATTCCTGCGCCTCCAGATCGTATTCGATACGAAGTACATTCGGCTTGCAACAGATTTGGCAATCCTCTACATAGGACTGCCGGCGGCCAGCAGACTCATCCACCTTCGTCAGGTTGGACTCGCCACACCCGGCGCATTGGAATCTGACCTCCACGGTATCATTCTAAGACGAAAGCGATCGTCGATCTTCGCCATCGACCGCGATTTTGGTTTGAGCGCAAGGTACGGATAGCGTCGACTGCACGCGTTTCAATATCGTGAGCGAATGCACAAGACAATCGAGCCGACCATTCTCTATTTCGGAACGCCCGTTGCACTAATCAGCACGTTGAATCGAGACGGTTCGCCGAACATCGCACCGATGTCGTCGGCGTGGTGGCTGGGTTGGAGCTGCATGCTTGGCCTGGGCCAGATGGGCCAGACGTCTGACAACCTGATTCGCACCCGCGAGTGTGTGATCAATCTGCCATCGGAAGATCTGGTAACCCAGGTCGATCGCCTCGCTTTGACCACTGGCAAGAATCCAGTACCAGAGAAGAAACGTCAGTGGGGCTATCGCTACGAACCCGACAAGTTTGATGTCGCTGGCTTCACTCCCATGGAGTCAGAATCGGTGGCGCCGCCGCGCATCCGCGAGTGTCCGGTACAGATGGAAGGCGTCGTCCACGATTTCCGGCCATTCGGAAAGAACGTGAGCGCTAACATGTTCGAGGTGCATATCGTCAAGCTGCACGTCGACGAAAAATTGCTGGTAGGCGACGGCCGGCGTCATCATATCGATCCGGTGCGCTGGCATCCACTTATCATGAGCTTCTGCCGATTCTTTGGGCTAGGCGGCGAGGTGCATCCGTCACGCCTTGCAGAATCAGATTTCATGAAATTCATGACCCAAGGAACAACCTCGCAAAAGGAAGACTTATACATCGCGCACCAACAGAAGTAACGTGCATGGCCCGGCATCTGACGGAACACTGTTCACCTGCCGCGAAAGCCCGAATTGCCTACCTCCCGTATCAACGACCACCCCTTAGGACAACATCTTGAACTTGCGAATCTTCCGATATAAATTTGACCATGCTTCGGAGCGGCTGTGAGGCCGGGTACTAATGTAACCGCCAACTCTTGCACAACAAAGTGGACCATGAATGATTCGCGCTCCAACGAGGAAACCGTCTGGAAGAACCACGGCGTGCGGATCATTCGCAGCGGTGAGTTGGACAGCAACACTCCTCAGACGCCCGGTATGACCCGCGCCGAGGCCATCTCGCGGGCCAGAGTCGGTGCGCAAAAGCTCTGGGCAGGAACCGTGGTGGTGCAGCCCAACGCCAAAACCGGTCCTCATCATCACGGGGAACTGGAAACTGTCATCTACGTGGTGCGCGGCCGAGCACGCTTTCGCTGGGGGGATCGTTTGGAGTTCGTTGATGAAGCGGGTCCGGGAGACTTCGTCTATGTGCCTCCCTACGTTCCTCATCAGGAACTGAACGCGCGCAAGGATCAACCGGTGGAAGCAGTCATCGTGCGAAGTGGTCAGGAGCCCGTGGTCGTCAATTTGGATATTCCCAGCCCGGAGGACGCTCCCGACAATCCGCAAGACGATCCATTTCACTCCGCGCCAGGAAAGCACTGAGAATCAATCTGCTGCCGCTACCGTTTTTCCCAGTCCGGCCTTTAGATCCGCCGCCAGCAACCGGTGGAACAAATGTTCACCTGCCTCGCGGCGTACCGAAAGTCGGCCCGCGCTATAAGCGCGCGACTTTAACCCCCGCTGCACCGCCTCGCAGATTCCCAAATCTTCGTCCTGAACGCGGGCACCCACGGCAACACTCTGCTGGTTGTATTCACGATGCGCCTCGCTCACGTCGGCAAAATAAAAGTCGAAGATCACGCGGCAGTGATCGACGTCCACTGGCAGCACCAGATTTGTGTCCATGTAACCTTCATAGCAATTGATCATCAGGTTGGGATATTGCCAAAAATACCAGGCGCGATCGCCTTTGCGGGTTGCTCCGGTCGCCGCGTCCTCACTCGAAGCCACCATCGGACTTGACTGCAGGCAGTACCGGTCCTCGTTTTCGATCGTGTACTCCTTGTAATCGAGCACCGAGTTCAGGCCCTTGTGGAGATGAGGAACGTGATACCCGCCGTCAAGATAATTGTCGACGAACACCTTCCAGTTGCAATGAATCTCGTAGACTCGGCGATCGAAATAATGCAAGCTGCTCACATTGAGCGGCGCAATCCGCTTCACTAATCCGCCAAGAAAATCTAGTAGCGGCGCAGCCTGCAGATCCAGATTCACGAACACGAACTTTTCCCAGGCCTCCGCCTTCACGGGCACTAAACCATTCTGTTGACGCTCGAAGTTCTTCACGCCATCGAACTCCGGCATCCCCTTCAGCGAACCGTCCAGTCCATAATTCCAACCGTGATAAGGACAATGCAGAATAGAAGCCTGGCCGCAAGCCTCACTAACCACTGCGGCCGCGTGGTGCCGGCACACGTTGTAGAACCCTCGCAACACGCCGTCATTGCCGCGGACCACCACGATCGGCTCGCCTGCCACATTCGCTGTAACAAATTGCCCAGGTGCCGCCACCTGTTCCACTCGTGCGACCATTTGCCAGGTTTTGCTGAAGACCGCACTGGCCTCGAGTTCGGCAATGCGCGCATCTACGTACCACGGGGCGGGGATAGTCGACGCTTCCGGCAGCGGCGCATTCGCGTCATATGCAACGAGAATATTATGCAATGTATTTTGTGGGATCATCGCTTATTTAGACGAAGAGTACGGCCGTCATCGCGCGAATCCCTCAGCGATTATCAAAACCGCAATTCGATAGGGCTCGTGTGGCATGACTGAAATCATGCCCTCCCGAAACCAGTCGCTTGCTGCACTCGGAAGAAACCATCTCATCAAGCTGACGCCTTGATCGGATCGTCTCTCTGCTCCGTCCCGATCGCCCTTCTCAACACATCCAAAAACTGCTCGATCCGCGCCTCTTTCTTTTCCGCGGAATCGCCCTGGCGCCGAAACAATCCCGGATCGAGCTCCTCGATAAGCAAAGCATCCTGAAATCTTTCCACCACCCAATCGAGAATCGAAACCACCATCTCGATATCCAGATCACGGCGGAGTTCGCCGCGTTCCAGGCCGAAACGGACGAACTCAACCCGTCCGTAAGGATCTTCAGCGATCAGGAAGCGGTTAATTTCTCGTCGCAGGGCCAGGTCGGTTCCATACTGTCCCAGCAGATAAACCCGGTAAGGAATCCAGTCTTCACGCAGCATGTGCTCGGTCCGCGCCAGCCAGTAATAAAGAACCCCGAAGAAACCGCGTTCTCGGACTTCGGCAGGCACGTTCAAATAAGGAGAGAACGAACGCACCGCTTTCTTGTAGGCCTCGAAAAATAAACCATCCTTGCTGGTGAAGTGCTGAAAAATCGAGCCCTTGGCAATGCCCAGGCTGGCCGCAATATCGCCCACCCTCGCCGCGTTGTAGCCCTGCTCGGCAAAATGGCGCATTGCCGCATCAATAATCTTGGCGCGCTTGTCTTCGGAGCGCGGCCGCGATGGCAGGTTTCGATATCGCGGCGGAGAGATAACGCTGCTGCTGATTCCGCTCATAGGCTGACCTCAAGTCATGGCAATGTACTCAATAAGCGTGTGAAATTCAACTGTATTTTTCCAACTACAGCCGCGGGTTTCGTTGGTTCGATCTAAAACACATAACCACTGGTCGCCTTCATACCGGTTTCAGGCAGGGTCCGAGCCAGAGATGTCTCGAAGCAAAGCGAGAGTGCAGAGGAGAACTCTTGAAGAAACCGGCAGGAACGATCGATCTCGCTCAGGTGATTGAAGAAAAGCATTGGAGGTCCCGCGGGACCTCCTGCCGGGAACGGGCCAGCAGCGGATCACCCGTTCGCGTTTACAGAAATCTTACTGTAAGCACAAAGGGCAATTGTCAAAGAAGCATCATGAAATTGTCATTTTTTTGTTACTTACTCAGGCGTGCGGTCGTTTCGCAGGGTTTGCTACTGTAGCTTCGCGGAGAAATACCGATTAGTCCTCAATGTCGTTCATAGCTGGGGCTATCTGGAAGGGGCGGAGGATAGTCGCGCCCGTACATGTTTTGGTGACCTGGAGGCAGGTTGGCAGCGGGAAGACGCATGGCTCCCAAGCTTGAATCATCCTGCGAAATGGTGACCTCCCGAGTGAGATTGTTCAATTGCTCTGGCAGCGTATCTTCATACCAGATCCTCAGCGTGTAGCGGCCAGCGGGCACGTGCGCAATGGCGACCCTGCCGCGCGCGTCTGAAATTCCGTAGTAAGGGCTGCTCACCGCAATTACCACCGCGCTCATTTCAGAGTGGATATTGCAGAAGATGTAGGAAATGCCGGGCTTGTCAAAAACAACATTGCGCGTGCTCCCGGCTTCGTAGAGGCCGAGATCGAAGCGCTTGCCCTCAAAAAGCGAAAACACGTTGTGAAAAAAGGGATCCTGATTGGGAAACTCGACCGATGAACCGACAGGTACGACCAAAACGTGGGGCTGGAAACTTTTGTTCCTCTGAACCAGGCGCGGCGGATTTGAATCTGGAGGAGTGGGCAAACTCGAAAGCGTCGTACCCCCGACGGGAGTAAGCCAGAGCACCACATTGCCCGCCGGATGGCCCTTGCTCTTTTTCCCGCTGTTCACCAATGCCACATCCGCGGTTACGGTAACGTCCTGCGCCCAGGTTGAAACGCTTGAGGCTATCAGCGCAGCTAGGCAACACACGGTTGCTATTTTCATGATCAAAACAAAATTCCCATGATCAGATCGAACTGGTCGGCGTTATTGCTGACATCGTTGAGTTGAAAGGTTTGCAAGTGTCGGTATTCCGCCGAAAACAGCAAGCTCGAGCGCGGCCGAAAGACAAAGTTCAGGAGTCCACCGCGATTTTGAACAAACAGAGGGATAAACAGGTAAGGTTGGCTTGAAGCCGCGGCTCGTACTTCTGCACTCGTCGGATTGTCCACTCCGACAGCAGCATTGAATTCGAGCGTATTGGTGGCCTTGAATTTCAGCTGCGACCATCCGCCGATCGAATCCAATCCGCGTACCGGGGTGCTGGCACTGCTGGGATTGCCGTCAAATACAACACTCCGGCTAATGCCGTCGCCAATGCCGCCAATCGCCCGTCCCCGATAGAACTCACCCGTAAAACTCAAGCGCCGCGCCAACGGAATCTGCCAGTCCGCCATGCCAGCCCATCCGTCAAGATAGTGATCGTTGGGCTGAGTGCACCCTGACGGGCAAGTTACCCAATTCTGCCGGCTGTAGTAGCCGGCTGCCCCGAAGCTCAGGGACTGACCAAGCACCGTGCGTGTCCATGCCGTCCGGATCGCATAAGCTGGCTGGCGCGTGAGTTCGCCCGCGCTGGGCATGCGGAAGTAAGAGTCCGCCGGAAACTCTCCCGTAAGATTGTCGAGAATTCCACCTTGGAGCATTATGTTCTGATCCCCGGAAATTTGGAATCGGTGCTCCACCCGCACCTGCGGAGTCCAGGCCCACAGATTTCCTGCGTAATTGAGCGCGGGGATTGCCAGAGATGCGAAGGAGGTAGGCGAAAGCGGAGAAAAGAATGCATTGTCCTGCCCCGCCACTATCGAAGTGTTTCCCCAATCCATTCGCATGCTGGCCGTGCGCAACCGGAAAATTCCTGAATTGACTCCATTCCATGTGGCGGGAAATCCCCCGGCGAAGTCGGCCTGCAAACTGGCGGACGTCTTCGCACCCGCCAGAGTAGGCCCGAATACCTCGAGGCCGATTTCGGACTGCCGCATGGTTGCACCGAAGTTCCCAGTACCTTTGCTTGGTCCGGATACAAAACTTGGAAAATCCTGGCTGTCAGTCGCCCCGTGAGTGTTAAAAAGGTTCAACAGCACGATGCCGGAAAGCCGGACCCGATATTTGGAGGCGGCCTCGACCTTGGTTTGATACTGATCGTCGACCTTACTATTCACCAGTTGTGTCGACTCTTCGAGCGAAGCAACGCGCTCTTCCAGCGACGCCTTCTGGTTTGCGGCGGGTTGCGTGGACTGGGCAGGAGCGGGGTCAGCATTAGCCGACGGCGCCAATTGATACGAGTCTCGTGGAGCGGGAACTGCCGCTACTGAGGTGCTGTGCGAAACCTGCAACTCATGTCGCAATGCCGCATTTTCGGCGCGGTATTGCTCAGTCTCCGTGCGCATCTCCGTCATCGCCGAGCGCAGTTCCTTCACTTGTTGTTGGAGTTCGTGAATCGCCGCTGCAGTCGAATCGCTGGAAGACGGCGGCAAAGCCGGACTTGACTGTTGTGACCAGCCGGAGCCACTACCCAGCAGCAGAAGCAATCCGGCCAAGCTTGCTCGTCGCATCCCATACGGCAAACCATTCCCCTGCTTCACAAATCGCCTCCCGAAGAAGACTGTGGAAGTCCGTTTGAACGATCTCGAGTGAACGCGAGACGGCATGGACTAAGCTGGTGCACGTCCCGAATGGGGAATTTTACTCCGACGGCACCCTTTTTGCTCGGGACAGCGCCGGCAGATGTGGCGTTCCCTCTCCGCCACTGTCCGAGTTAGACGAGGCAACGATGGGCAGGGTGATGCGGAAAACCGTCCCTTCCGCGGACGTCTTCTCTACAGTGACATCTCCACCGTGATCCTGGATTATTTTCTGCACCACGGTTAACCCCAACCCGGTTCCGTTCTCCTTGCCATAGCTGATGAACGGCTCGAAAAGCCTGCCTCGAATTGATTCCGGGATCCCACGACCATTGTCCGAAAGCCGAATCTCGAGTCCCCCCACAACTTCCCGCAAATCGATGTTGATCTGTCCATCTTGCCCTGCGATTGCCTCGCACGCGTTCAACAGCAAGTTGTAGAGAGCGCGTTCGAGCTTTTTGGTATCGAACCAGCCCGTGCTGCTGCCCTCCTGCCGGACCACAATCCGCACCGCGTGGAAGCGGGGATGAGTGCGGACCGCCTGCACCACGCGATCGACCGATTCCTTCACGCTCCCATAGGTCCGCCGCAGCGATTCCCGGGTACGCGAGAACTCGAGTAAAGAGTCAATCAGGTCCGTCATCTGGTTCACGGCGATCCGAATTTCCTGGTAGAGCTCTTCGCGTTGATCGGTCGACAGATGACTTTCTAAAAGGAATTCGGCGTTGGCCACGATGGCCGCCAAGGAATGGCGCAGGTCATGCGAGACCGAACTGGCCATTCGCCCAATCGTCGCCAATCGCTCCGCATCGATCAACTCCTGCTGGGTTTTCAGCAGGCTATCCCGCATGCGATTGAATGCCCCGGTTACTTCGGCAACCTCATCACCTCCACGCGCGTCAAGGTGATAATGGAAGTCGCCTCTCCCCAGGGCTCGCACACCAGCAACCAAGTTCCCCAATGGCTTGGTAAAAGTGTGCGATATGAAAAACACCAGGGCGCTCCCACCGAGAACGGCGGTCAATCCAACAAACAACAACAAGCTGTTCAGACTATCGAGGAAAGCGGTGGCTTGATCGTAGGACTTAAGCACGCTCAAGCGCACTGAGGGAGCCCGATCGGTCGTAAGTTCCAAAGAGGTAGCCAAGAAACGTTCGTCGCCGAGTTGCACCCGCTCCGGCTCCGGAATGCCGGGTGCGGAACGCGCGATTGGATGCCGCGACAGTTCGGCCTCATGCGTGGGATCGAGCGTACTTCTGACGATCGTTTCGCCGTAATAGAAAGCTACCTGGCTGGCAGCGATCCGGCTTACCTGCGCCGCCACGGTGTCGTCAATTTCGTAACCGATCACCAGAAATCCCAACAGGTTATTCTCCGCCGCTGGACCCGCATAGATAGGTTTGAGAAAGACCTGGTACAGATGCTGAGCGCCGAACCACCATTGCCCTGTACCTTCTCCATTAGACGGACGGTTCAGAGACTGCTGCGCCATCTCCCGCGAAAAACCCGGCGTCGCCGTGTGCAGTGCAACCACTTTGCCGGTCCGGTTCGCCAGCACAAACAGGTCGCTCCCTCCCAGCCGCCACAAATCCGTCGACCCATCCTGGATCGTAGCTTCATGCTGCGTGGTCATGAGCGCCCGCAGATTAGGCAGGTCCGCCAGCAACTCCGCCAGGTGAGTCAGAGTAATCTCGCGTTCGCGATGAAAGTTCTGGTAGGTGGTGACCGAGTTATGCAGGTCTGCGAAGATGCTCTTCGTCACCTGCGCTTGCACCGTGTGCCGCACCAGCAGCAGGCTCGTCCAGGTAAGACCGGCGGAGATCAGTAGCATGGAGAGCAGAAACTTGGTCCGCATCCGAAGTTTCATTACTCTCACCTGTCCCCGCGCCTAAAGTCTTCGTAGCCCTGGGAATCAACGCACAAATTTGTAGCCCATGCCGTGAACCGTTCGGAAATGTATCGGATTGGTCGGATCGTTCTCCAGTTTCTGCCGCAGCTTCAGAATATGATTGTCCACTGTACGCGTGGATGGATAATTCTGGTAGCCCCATACCTCATTCAGCAACTCGTCCCGCGAGATCACCCGCTCCGCATTCTGTATCAGAAACTTCAGAGTCTTGAATTCCTGGGCGGTGAGAACCACTAATTCACCGTTGCGATTAACTTCCATCTTGGTGAAGTCCACCGAGATTCCATCAAAGGTGACCACGTCCCCGGTTCCGGTTCGAACCGTGCGCCGCAACGCCGCCCGCACCCGCGCCAGCAATTCTCGCGGACTGAAGGGCTTGGTCACATAATCATCGGCGCCCAACTCCAAAAGCAACACCTTATCCGAAACATCGCTGGCAGCGCTTAGAACAATAATGGGAACGGAAGGCGCCTGCTGTTTGATTTCCCGGCAGACGTCCCGGCCGGATACGAGCGGCAATCGCAGATCCAGTACAATCGCCGCTGGCGCCGTACGGCGGAAAGCCTCCAGCGCCGACTTGCCGTCCGCACTGATTTCAATTTCGAAGCCTTCGGTCTCAAACAAACGCTTCAGAGCTTTCTGCACCGCATGATCATCTTCTACCACCAGAATTCGCTCCATCGTGTTTGCTCCCGAACCAACGTAAGGCGATGCCTTCTGCAGGGTAACAGGGGCACGCTGGGTCACATCTCGCGTTGTCTCAACTCGAATCATAGTAGCTCCGGAATCGTGGATTCACCGCATCAATACTGATCAAGCTTACTACCACTAGATTGCCAACTGGCCTCACGTACAAACTGTTGACAATGTTTTTACAATTAGCAGACAAATGCGAGCTTTTTCACCACGCTTTTGGAGCGGCACGCCAAGCTCACATAGCCCCGGACGCCTCGGCCGGAGGCCGGAGGCCGGAGGAAGGTCGCCGTGGCTTTTGATTTTGGGTGCTTTCTTCAGCAAGCCAATTTATTCAGGGTTAGTTCTGTAGGTCCACGAGACTTGCCCGCTGTCAGAGGGCGCTATCATCCGAGCGCTTTCAATCAAATGATGAGTCGGCGCAAGCGTACAGACCGGGTCCGTCGCGCTGGCATCCCCAGTGATCAGAAAAGCCTGGCAGCGGCAACCGCCGAAGTCCTCGGCCCGCCGCTCGCAGCTTCGACAAGGCTCGGGCATCCATTCTTCCCCGCGAAAGCGTTGGAACGCAGCTGACTCTCGCCATATCCAGTCGAGCGAATGTTCGCGCACATTATCGAACCTCATGCCCGGAATCACTCCGGCGGCATGGCAAGGAAGCACCTGCCCCGCGGGATCGATCAACAGCAGACGCCGGCCCCACCCGCCCATGCAGGCCTTCGGATAGCGCGCGTAATAGTCGGGAACGACACAATCAATTCTCATGCGACCCGAAAGCCGCTCTTGCGCCGCTTCCACAATGCTCAAACAGTTATCAACCTGTTCGCGGGTGGGAATCAACGTATCCCGATTTTTCAAAGCCCAACCGTAATACTGGGCATGTGCAATTTCGAGGCGATCCGGCTTGAGCTGTTCCGCAAATCCAATCATCTCGGCGAGATGATCGAGATTCTGACGATGCACCACTAGGTTCACGGTGAACGCTATGGGAAATCGGCGAATCAGCTCCGCAAGAGTGAGCTTGTGCGCCTGCGCCTGCGTGCCCGCGATCCAGTTCGCGGGTTCGTCTCGCGAATCCTGGAAACTGAGTTGAATGTGGTCGAGTCCTGCATCCACTAGCCCGGCCAGTCGCGCTTCGGGCAAGCCAATCCCGGATGTGATCAAGTTGGTATAAAGTCCCACATCATGCGCGCCCTCGACCAGATCTTTCAAGTCGTTCCGCGCAACAGGCTCTCCGCCGGTCAAGTGGAGGTGGAGAATTCCCAGGTCCCGAGCTTCGCGAAACACGCGGATCCAATCACCGCTGGAGAGTTCCGCCTTGGCTCCAATCATTTGCAGCGGATTCGAGCAATAGACACAATGCAAAGGACAGCGATGCGTAATCTCAGCAATCAACGCCAGTGGGTTCGGAGTCATGGAATGACGAAGTTATGTATCGCCGCCGTCCCGGCGGAGGCTGCCATGGGTCGTCTTGCGCCCAACAGCGAGGGCAAGATGACCTGCGCCACAAGATATCTAGTAATCGATGACGCGTTTCTGCTGCAGAGCCTCCAGAAAACTGCCAACGTCTTCCCGAATCTTCTCTGGATCTGCCCCGCTGTAAGTCGCCGAGAGCGCAGCCACAATATCCTCGATCGTGTGTTGCCCATCACACAGTTCCAAAATATTCTGCCCCGTACCTTGAATCCGAATCATGCCTTCAGGAAAAAGCACCACTCGTTCCTCGCCCTGATTACCCCACCGGCAACCGGCTGCGAAGCGAGGCTGGCTGGAATCAGAAGGACGCACGTCACGACCCCTGAATCCGAAAAGCCCCCGGCGGCGGCCATCCTGGCTGCACGTAGGCAAAGTAGAGCGCGTCTAACTGCGCCCAAAGAATGTCGCATTTCGCCCGCAAAGCCGCGATCGCCATTTCCTGCTCAGGCCGCGTTGTGGCATTCTTCGTCACCCACTGCAATGCGAATCGCGCGTCTTCCGGAGCCTGATCGAGACGCGCCGTAAAATAATCGAGCCCACCGGAAAGCCACGGATAATGCTGCCGCAAACGATCCATGCGCAGCGCAATCAAGTCTCGCGAGAATAGCTCGGTCAGCGACGACGCCACTGCTTCCAGAAAACTCCGATTCCTGACCAGGCTTAGGTAAGCATCCACGGCATACCGAGTCGCAGGCATCACCTCATCGCCACGCAGCACTCGTTCGCGGTCGAGCCCCGTAGCTTCTGCCAGCCGGATCCAGCGCTCAATCCCGCCCTCGTGAGTCGCATCACCGTCGTGGTCGACTACGCGTTTCCGCCACGTCCGCCGAAAATCGGGATCTTCACTTCGAGAAAGAATGATGGAATCCTTGATGGGAATGACGCTCTGGTAGTAGTAGCGGTTCAAAGCCCAGGCCTGCAACTGTCCCCGGTTTAACCGCCCTTCATGCATCATCAGGTGGAACGGATGCCGGTGGTGGTAACGTTCTTCTCCCACTTGACGCAGCCGCGCCGTCAACGCGTCAGCCGAGAGCACAGCAGAATCGCTCAAAACTTCTGCCGCTGGTTTCAATCCCATTCTCCTCATTTTGTCATCCTGAACGTCGTTGCTGGCGCGGAGCGACAGCAACGCCGTCGAAGGACCCCAGGCATGCGGGTTCCAGCAACTGCGACTCAGGAAGTTCTCCCCGAAAACTGTTCTGCATTGTGAGAACACCCTTTTACGTTTCCGGTTGTCCTCGCACCCGCGGGGTCCTTCGACTCCGTGGACGCCGCGCTGTGCGCGGCATCCACTACGCCTCAGGATGACAGAACTTTGCGCGCTTAAAGTTGGCCGCCTACAGATCGAAACTCCACCCGTCCTCCGCCACTTCCCAGCCGGCAGCCCGCACTTCCGCATACTCAGGACCGGCCTCATCCAGCATGGGATTGGTGTTGTTCACGTGCACAAAAACTTTCCGCGGCCGCCGCAATCGCGCGAGCATCCGCAAGCTCCCGTTCACCCCAGATACAGGAACGTGGCCCATTTCACGCGCCGTCGAACCGCTTCCCAGCACTTGAATCAATTCCTCGTCGCTCCAAAATGTTCCATCGAACAGAAGAAGATCGGTTTCCTCAAGCCGCTTCAGCAACGAATCATCTATCACTGGAACCGCCGGCATGTAAGCCAATCGCTTACCTGACGTCGACTCCGCGATGACGCCCAGCGATGCTTCCTCAGCGTTAAGCTCTAGAGATCGATTACGCGAAACGTAAGCCGGGAACCGATTCCCCAGCGAGAACACGTTGCAGTTGATTCCTGCGCCTCTCTCAGCTTGCAAACAGAAGCTACCGTCGCAACCGATGTCGGTCCATGAAACCTGTTCGGACACGCGATTCAGCATCGCGAACATGCTGTTATCTTCTCGCAGGATACGCCGGATCGAAGGCGTGCAATAAATTCGAAAGGGTTGCAATTCGCGAAGAGACAATAATCCTGCAACTTGATCGATGTCAGCGCTGGTCAGCAAGACGCCGCCGATGGGAGAGTTTCGACCGTGTTGTAGCGGCTGAAGGCCTCCCGTCGCTTCGATCTGTGTCCTCAAATCGGGAGAGGCATTCAACAAAAACCAGACGCGAGCGTCCTGGCATATCGCTACCTGGGTCTGCGTCCGGGGCTTACCGTTGAGAGTTCCGTCGCGCACGGAAACGCAGTTGCGGCAGTTGCAGTTCCACTGCGGAAAGCCACCTCCTGCGGCCGAGCCCAGAATTTCTATATGCATCCTTGCCGAAACTTACATTGCGGCGGAGGCGTAGGAGTTGATCTCACAATTCAACGCCACTTCCTCAAACTGCGGTGCGGTCCATTCCATAATTTCTATCCTTAGGTTAAAACTAAACTCCGCTAGTATACCGTTTGATGCCGATTTGTCACTCCAGGAAACGCTGCCCCGGAAACGCACTTCTTTCAGAGACTTAGCGCAAGGTTACTTTCGGGCTTGCCCCTTATCGAGTTGGTGTCCTGTCCTTACGTCAGACTTGTGCTTACCCCAAGCATGATTTTAACTAACCCTAGCCCTCTCCTTAAATTCCAAGGGATTAGTGCGCCGGGAGCGACTGTGGTAGAGGATCCGAAGTGGGAGTTGGCTATTCTGGCGACCGTGCAGGGCTTCTATGAGAAGCTCTTGCAGGAAGCCGTGCGTGGGGAAGTTCCGGTTCCAGCTGGACTCGAAGCCATCTCCCTGCAGAGCGACGACGGGGTGACGCAAACGTTATCCAGCATGCATCGCTGGCTGCGTTTGCTTGATCTCGCCATTACTCCCGCCATGCTGCGGCGAGCCTTCACTCCCGACACCGACCCGGAAATCGCCGAAGCGATGCTTCGTTATTTCACTCGCACTAAAGATGGCAGCGAAGTCCATCGCGACAAGACCGACCTGGTCGCGACTTTCCTCTACCGTCATCCGCGCGTGCCCGGCCAGTGGGAGCGCCGCGGTTACGGCCTCGATGGTTCGCTTCCGCTCGCTCCCTTCGAGATCGCAATGCTCGAGATACTCGCCGACGCCGACGTTCCCTCGCTGACCGAGGACCACCTGCAAACTCTCCGCCTTTTCGATCACCTGCAAGAAGAAGCTGAGGGCTTCCGTGATCTGAACGCGCTGCTCGATTCCGGCATCATTCCTCGCGTCCGCGAACTAAAGCAGTCGTTCGATACCTCCTTCTACCACCCCGGAGTTCTGGCCACCATCGCGCCTTACAACACCGCCTTTGGCAAGAAGTTTGACGCGCTGTTCCATCAGTCCGCTGCGGAAATCAAGAACTTCGCAGAAGTAGTCGAGGAGCAGGGTGGCAGTATTCTAGGCAACGTCGACGGCGTGGATGTCACGGTCGAA
Organism: Terriglobales bacterium; assembly: GCA_035567135.1. Classification (GTDB taxonomy): domain Bacteria; phylum Acidobacteriota; class Terriglobia; order Terriglobales; family Acidobacteriaceae; genus JABDBE01. The sequence goes on along the minus strand of DATMQI010000187.1, from coordinate 143,620 downwards.
CACGTCGCAGCGCTCGAGGAGAGTGAACTGCTTCGCATCGATTACGGCGCTGCTCTCGACAAGTTCCGGCGCATCTCGAAACTGAAGAGGACTCTGGATCAGCGACCGCCGGTCCGCCGCAGCCCGCGCCTGGTGCGTCCCCCGGCGAAAGCGATCGTCAATCCGCCGGCCAAACTCGCGGCCTTTCCCAGCCGGCGTCCCGCGCTCGATGTTCCGGCCATGCGCTCGGCGGTAACTCCGCAACAGATCTCCACCGAAGAAAGCAAACTCCTCAGGATCGAGGAATCGATTCGCATCTTCGTGCGTGTGGCCGACCCAAAGTTCCGCCAAATCGTTCCCATGCGCTTCTTTAATCTGCTTCTCACACCTGTCGAAGCCGATGCTTATTGCGCCGACTATCTCGAAGAGAAGAGCGTTCGCGCCGGAGTCGCCCGCGTGATTCTGCGCCTGGTTGCGGTGGTCGCCCGCATGACCACCGAACTCGAAGAACTCAAGCGCGCCGAGAATTCCGCATCATTGTGGAAACTGCACGCCGACTCAATGATCGTGCTGCTCGAGGTCAGCCAGTCGGTAAAACAGAACGCCGAACGCGTCATGAAGTTGGCCGAACAACGCGGCGCCAAAGTTGAGGCCGACAAGATCCGCGCCCCGCTCCAAAAGCTGCATGATTGCTCTGGGTTGGTCGAGAAGACTTTAACCGGAGTTCCCGACGAAAAGACCTTGGGTGCCAGCAACGCCAGTTGAGCCTTGGAACTAGTTGTAACGCTCGTCATGTCGCAAAGGTGGCCCAGGGCGGTTTTGGCTCGAACCATTGGTTTCTTGCCTTACTCAAGATCGCTATCAGGCGGTAGCCTTCTTCGGTTGAATTGTCGAATAGGATGGTGTGATCCACCCGTTTTATTGCAATTGGAAGATTCTCAAAGCTGCGTTTGTAGCGGCGGCGAACGTCTTCTTCCGGAACATCGTGCCCTCCCGCCAAAACCCGATTTCTAATTCGAGCTAGATTGATCTCGACCTTCTCAGTTCCGATATAGACCAGCACAATTTCAAAGCTGCGGTTTCTCGCGTCCAGCATCATTTGCAGATAGTTCTTTCCCGCCAGCGTAGTTTCAACGACGAAACTCTCGGCGTTCTTCAGGTGCTCTTCTGCAGATTTGAGGACGTAGCGAGCTGCCGCGATGGGAAACTTTTTGGTCGCTTTTGCCTGGAGTGTATTCGCTATGGCGTCGGGATCGAGGAGCGGAATTTCTTTGAACAGTTCAGAGTTCCAACGGGTCAAAGTGGTCTTGCCGGAACCGTTTGCTCCGGCAATGAAGGTCAATGTGGGAGGAGTCACCGCGAGGAAGACACAGACTTTTTCTGGCGCTCAGCAAGAATCTCTTGCAGGCGCTTTTTCTCGATGACCAGCCCCGCGCGGGCCGCTTGGGCCATCTTTTTCGCCATTTTTGTCAAGTTCACAGCCATGGGTCAAGAATAACCCAACCCGAGGTTTTGTGAGACAACTTTGCTGCTCCTAGAATGAACAAGTTGGCGGTGCCCTCCGCGTTCTTCCCTGGGCTGGCACAGTTCGGTCGTCATTCCGAGTGAAAGCCCCCGCCTGCCCTGTCTCTCCAAAAACCGGAGAGACAAGGTCAGGGCACCCTCGTGAGTACGACGAGAAAGAAAGGCTGGGCCAGCCACTGCCATATACCGTGCACATGGACCCACCGCCGGGAGTCAGCAGGCCACTCACCATCAGCGTCCCCATTCCGTCTTTGCGTGCCGTCGCTGACCGGCGTAAGATGCGTCCACCATGAAGAAAGCCTTCCTTTCCTCAGTAGCGGTTCTGCTGCTCGGCTCGTTCGGCTTTTCGCAGTCCAGCACCGCGACCAAACCTCCAGAATTTGATCACGCGGCGCTACATGTACATGACTTGCAAAAAAGCGCAGAGTTCTATGAAAGGGTGATGGGTTTAGCAAGGACTCCCGATCCCTTCAAGGACGGCCGGCACGTTTGGTTTCGCATCGGCGCGCACGAGCAACTTCACATCATCGCTGACGCCACCGATCAGCCCACGCGCGACATTGACGTTCACCTGGCATTTCGGGTCGCGTCCGTGCCCGATTTCATGACTCACCTTGACCAAACCCATGTGACATACCGCAACTCCACTGCCTCAGGTCACCAGACTGCCGGCCTGCGGCCTGACGGAGTAAGACAGATCTATTTTCAGGACCCCGATGGATACTGGCTAGAAGTGAACGACTCTAAATTCTGAGGCCGGAGTGCAGAATCGCCATATTGCTCATTGACAAGTAGTCAAAACGTGTAATTGCCTGGTTACGTCACCTGAGGAAATCGGAAGCGTTGACGCTCAATCCGAAGAGACAGATAATGTCCAAGCTCTTTTGGACGGAGGATTTATGAAGCGCTCTTCCCGGCCACGCAGGACAGCTAATCTTTTCGGATTAGATTTCAAGTACACCATTACTGTTGCAATAGCGGTCTTCAGCCTATTGTGCCTCTCTCATGCCGCCGCTGGTAATCCTGTGCCGACTGTCGTCGGGCCGCCTGTGCCGCAGGCTGTGCCCCCAGCCAGCGGACAATTCACTCTGAAAGTTTACGGCGCGAATTTCGTGCAAGGCGCGGTGGTGAACTGGAATCGCCAGCCGCGGAAGACGACCTTTATCTCAGCGAGAGAACTGCAAGCACAGATTCTTGCGTCCGATGTTGCCAGCCCTACGGCAGGCTACATCACGGTGACCAACCCGCCTCCTGGTGGCGGGGTTTCAAGTTCCAGCTATGCAATCGTGGAAGTACACACGCCGACGGAGACAATCGCTGTTGGTCCCCCTCATCTGTCGGAGGTCGGATATCCGTTGGTCTTTTCCGATTTCAACAACGATGGCATCCTCGACTTTGCTAGCACTTGGGGATCAAAAATCCGAATCCGGCTGGGGAACGGTAATGGCACGTTCGGAGTCAGCAAGGTTGCCACGTTTAGTTACGACAGCAACGATCTAGCCGCGATAGTCACCGGCGATTTCAACAACGACGGCAACGAAGACTTGCTGTACGGCGCTAATCCTAATCCCCCGCCTTACTACCTTCGGACGACACTAGGTCTAGGGGATGGCACATTTAGGAAGGGCTCACGATTCGGGATCAGCTTCTACGCGAACGGGCTCGCCGCTGCTGACTTTAATCGCGACGGTAACCTCGATGTCGCCTCTATTTCCAACCCGGTTGATCTCAACATATTTCTCGGACAGGGTGACGGTAGCTTCAGGCATAGAGCACTCTACAGGCAGTTCCGCTCCTCCACGTCGGACATATCGATCGCAGACTTTAACGGGGACGGCATACCGGATTTAGTTATTCCAGCTGGAGGCGTTTACGTTCTGTTGGGACGTGGGGATGGCACCTTCGATAAACCTCGGCGCGTAATTGCAAACGACAGGGCAGGCACATGTACCGGGACTCCTCAACTTGTTGTGAGCGATTTCAATGGGGACGGAAAGACCGACCTTGCATATTGTGAGCGCCACTACGGAAACGGCGGAAAGATTTGGGTTGCGCTCGGGAACGGGGATGGAACTTTCCAGAAGCCAATTTCCTTAACGGTTCCTGCGAATCAGGGGGTATTCTCGTTTGCGGTAGGCGACTTCAATTCTGACGGCAAAACGGACATTCTTACCAACTATTATTTGCCGAACACCTGGCTCAAAACCGAGACCGATCTATTCCTTGGAAATGGGAACGGCACTTTTCAGCGAAGGAAGATTATTCGATTGCCCGGACAATCTGAATACAACGCTGAAAACGGCATTGTGCCTGCCGATCTCAACTCGGATGGTTTGCTAGACCTCATTGTCGAGCAGGCCGGTCCGCTAGCGATATTTGTTCAAAGGTGAAGAAACAACAAAACAAGGCCAGTCTGACGGAGTTCAATGCGGCGAGAACCGTCCCCTAAACGGACGATTTTCGATGTCGTAAAATCGCCATATCACTCATTAACCAGCGGTCAAAATGTGTAATCACCGTGTAACCGCAGTTAGCTCTCGGACTGCCCGTTGATTCTGCACACGGTACGCATCTCGATTCGCTCCCGTCTCCTGGTAACCAAACCTTCCTGGTGGTTGGCCTGATCGCTTCTATTCGCCGCAGCCTCGACTCGGAGTAGACTGGTCCCTGTCCAGGGATGCTCAAGAGATAAGGAGAAAAAACCTTTGTGAAACGCAGACTCTTGCTAGTCGCTCTCAGCCTGTTGGCGCTCACCATTATGGGTCCGGCCCAGGACCAACGCGATCAACCCTCAGCCAAAGCCCAGGAGCGCATCACCAAGGAGGTCCGCCACGAACTGGTGATGCTGCCCTACTTTGGCGTTTTCGACTACATTGCATACAAAGTGGACGGGTACAATGTGACTCTAATCGGTCAGGTCGTACGGCCCACTCTCAAGTCCGATGCCGAAAACGTTGTGAAGCGCATTGAGGGTGTGGAAAAGGTGGACAATCAGATCGAAGTCCTTCCTCCGTCACCCATGGATGACCGTCTCCGGCAGAGGCTGTTCCGGGCGATTTACCAGTACCCGCCCCTGCAGAAGTACGAGCTCGGCGTGCAGAAGCCGATCCGCATCATCGTCAAGAATGGCCGTGCTACCCTGGAAGGCGTCGTCGACAACGACGGCGACAAGAATCTCGCAGGCATTCGAGCCAACGGCGTCCACGGCCTTTTCTCGGTGACCAACAATCTGCAGGTCGTGAAGCCATGAAATGGACCAAGCCCTGATTCTTTTAGGGAGATTGACGGAGGATGAGGAGGTCGAGTGGCGCAGGTTTCTACGTGCTCCAGAAAGGCTAAGACACTGGATTCCCAATTTGGGAATCGGCTTGGTACTCTCTCCGCTTTCCTCTTGCTCTCATTACTTCAATCGCGATAATATAAACATGCACAGAATATCTACAAGATAATCTGCGTTCTTTGACAATTTGACACCGGCGCAGCGTCCGGCTAAACACCAGCGGCTGTGTCGATCATCCCGATGAAGGTGAAAGCCCCTTTCCACAGCTTTACCCGTCGTTCCAAAGCCGAACTACGGCCAGCAGCCGAAACTGCGTAACTCCAATGATTCGAATATTTTGCCTGTAACTACCTTAAGAACCATAGATCTAGCGGGCAAGAAAAATCCCGGGTCATTATATACTTGGCACACCGAGAGGAGTGTGCCAAGATGGGATAACTGTGCCCTATGCCTGATCCCTTCAATTTCCGCATTTTGTGCCTTGCAATCGTGGAAATCGCTTTGTTCCCTTTTGTCGCGATGTATTACGAGCGAAAGATGCGAAGATTGGTTCCGCTTTCTGTTGTGGTTATTGTGCTCGGGATTGTTGGCGTATGTTTGTCGTTGCTTGAGTGGTTTATTTGGTTACCGCCCATGGCGAAGGCGTCGGCGTCTTTGTCTCTTTCCAGTCTCAGCCTTACATACTTGGCTGTTTTTGCTTTGGTATGGGTCGGAGTTTTTCAGTTCTTTCAACATGGGGGCTTGGCTCTCATGAAGAAAGGATTATTAGACGCGCTAAAAAGTTTGGCAGTTACAAGCCTAGGATTCGTGGTCCTATTTTTGATTGTTTTTTTGTGGAACTTTCACAATGTATACGAAGTGGTTGTAGTTCATCCCCCGCGAGTCCAAATTACTTGGACACGACTCGCGGCAGGGTTAGAAGTAATGCCAGGGATTGGCCCGCAGAGTCTCACGCCACAATCTCTAGGTAATAGAAGTCAATATATTATTGAGGTTACACCAGTTGAAGGGACTACCATTTCATCGAACACTGTCATTCTCTTTCAATTCCCTTATGTTGTCGAAGAACCGAAACTGAATGCTTGGAATACCCAAGCATCTTTTGGCCCTGCTGTGTCTCCATTGCCTGTAATTTTAGGAGGTAATGTGAGGATCATTGGGCAACAAGAATACAGACATTGGCGGTTGGTTATTTCCGATATGCTGCCCAATGGAAAAGTTAGACTCGTCGTGCTGCTAAATCCTGATTATCAAGACATGATGATGGTTTTCAATGCTGGCAAAGTTCCAAAGCACGAGCCTCCGCCGCTACCAATGCCACCGCCTCCCTTGCACGGACCTTTATACGAATACATATGTGCATACACACAGTTTGTTTATGGCGGCCAGATCGGACATACAGAAATATATGCACCCTTCCAGGTGAACACTAAAAAAGTAGTTAGCATCGGGAATGTTGGTAATCCGCCCAAAAATCTAAGCGTGACATTTGAGGTACCATAAATGAAATCGCCCGAATACACAGAGGGTCCAAAGGCATTGGAGAATTTCAAGCAAGGCATGGAAGCACTATTCAAAGTTCCCAAGAGTGCCGTGCTGAAGAAAAAGAAGCAGGCCCGTAAGCCTGCTACTTTGCGTAAACCGAAACGTGCCGACAAGGACTAAAAGGGAATTTCCGCTTCCCCCGTCCTTGTCTCCGACGTGTGGAGCGAGTCTGTATCCTTGCCAGTCAGTTCGCTGTACGTGAGGCGCTTCCCAGCGATCTGAGACATGGCGAGAGCGAATCGGTCAGAATCGTTCTTGTCTTTGCGATTATTGAAACGAAACACTTGTTCGTCAACGTATCTATCGAGATGAAAAGGTTCAACGGCAACGTAGGTTCCGCGCAAGGTTCGCTTCAACAGCGACCAGAAGTTCTCCAAGCTATTCGTGTGGACGCGGCCACGGACATAAGTCTCGGCATGGTTCACAACGTCATGCACGAAGCGGTAGTTAAGAGTCTCGTATCCGACCGCATCATCGGTGTACACAGTAGAACCGTACTTTACGTTCTTCAAGATTTCGTTCTGCAGTGTCTCGCGCTTAATGTTCGGAACTACCGAAGCCCTGATTTTGCGCACCTCGCGGTCAAAGATGCCTTGCACGACAGCTTTACCTTTGAACTGTTCGCCGAGTTGGTTAATCTTTACGCGCTTGTCCTTGTGCATGTTCTTCATCTTGCCGCCGACGAAGGTTTCGTCAGCTTCCAACTCGCGTCCGGGTCCGCCGATCTTCCCACGTCCAAACCTACTTTCTTTCAAGGCTTCCCGAAGTCGCTGAAGCATGAACCATGCGGACTTCTGTGTAATGCCCAGAGCGCGGTGAATCTCCATGCTACTAACGCCGTTTTTGCAGCTAACCAGCATCCAAAATGCCGTCATCCACTTGTCCAATCCAAGAGGCGAGTCCTCAAAGATCGTATTGACCTTGAGCGTGAACTGCTTGTTGCAGCCACGGCAGAGCCAGAGCTTCCGTGTCTTGATGAAGTAGTGCTTCTCCGAGCTGCAACGAGGGCAGATTATCTTGCCATCGGGCCAGCGAAGCTTCACGGCAAAATCGAAGGCGCGGTCGGGATCGGAGAAATAAACAATGGCTTGCTGTAAAGTCTTTGGTTCTTTCATGGAACGAATATACGCCAATTGTTCGCATGTGTCAAGTATATATTTACCAAATCCCGGCCTTTTGTTTTCTAGATTTTGCGTGGAAAGAGAGATTTTTTTTAACGAAAGAACTGCACCACGATTAGTGCAATGGTGACTGCTCCCTAGGTCTCGAAAGGCGCGAGACCCGGGACACCCGGCTCTTGAAAAAGAGAAGACGGGCCCGTTGCCCGTCTTCCTGAAAGCTGAGAGCTGATGGCTGACAGCGGAAAGCTCTAGTTGATGTCAAACTGCTCCTGGTGTAACGCTGGATCGCTTTTCACGATCACCGTCCGCTTGGTCAACTCTTCCATCTCGGTGAGGAAGCGTCCGTTGTTTGACTTGAGCGCTTTCGCGATTTCTGGGTTGACGCGGAGCATTACGTCGGCGTGATCCAGGTGTTTGGCCATTTTGCGCATTTCGACGTAGATGTCGTTGCAGACCGTGGTCACCGATTTCACGTACCCGGTCGATTCGCAATAGGGGCACGGCGAGCCGATGGTGCGTTCGAGCGACTGCTTTACTCTTTTTCGGGTTATGGCGACTAATCCGAAATCATTGAACTGCAGAACTTTCGACGGGGCGCGATCGCTGCGTAGAGCTTCTTCAAGCGCTTGCATGACTTTTTGGCGGTTGCGGCGCTCGTCCATGTCGATGAAGTCGATGATGATGATGCCGCCGAGATCGCGCAGGCGGATCTGGCGAACGATTTCCTTGATGGCGTCGACGTTGGTTTTGACGATGGTGTCTTCCAGGCGCGCGGTTTTGCCCACGTATTTGCCGGTGTTGACGTCGATCGCGACCAGCGCTTCGGTTTGATTGATGACGATGTAGCCGCCGCTCTTCAGCCAGACTTTCGACTTGAGGGCTTTGTTGATTTCGTCGTTCAAGCCGAACTGCTCAAATAGCGGAATCTCTTTGCTATAGAGCTTTACGCGGCGCACCAACGCTGGCTGGAAACGGTTGGCGAAGCGCAGGACGCGTTCGTATTCCTGCTCGGTGTCGACCCAGATGGCAGTAAAGTCGGACGTGACCTGATCGCGGAGCACGCGCTCGACTACGTTCAGGTCGTGATAGATCAGGGTTGGGCCTTTGCCGTTGTCGGCACGGGTTTTGATCTCGGACCACAGATTCTTGAGAAAGCGGATGTCGGCGCGTAGCTCTTCTTCGGACGCGCCTTGTGCGGCGGTTCGCACGATGAAACCGCCGTGTCCGTTTTCGCGCTCGCTGATGATGATGCGCTTCAATCGCTGGCGCTCTTCTTCGGAAGAAATCTTTCGCGACACGCCGGTGTGATTCACCGTCGGCATGTAGACCAGGAAGCGGCCGGGCAGAGCGATGTGGCTGGTGATGCGGGCGCCCTTCTTGCCGATGGGCTCCTTGGCGATTTGAACCAGGATTTCCTGACCTTCTTTTAGCAGTTCCGTGATCAGCGGCACGTTCTGCGGTTCGTGACGGCGAAAGCGTCGTCCGCCTCCGCCACGGCGCCCGCGCTGACCGCGTTTATCGAATGCGGGGCGTGGCGCGCGCTGCGTATACGCCGCAGTTGCCGCTGGGGCACGAACTTCGACGCGGGCGTTGACTGTGCCATCGCCGCGGGCCTCGGCATCCAGGAGAGCTTCGGCTTCCGCCTGGGCTTCTTCAATCTCCGCTTCCTCGGCCTCTTTTTCTTCTTGCTCCGCAACTGCTTCGTCGACTTCTGGTTCGCTGGCGGGAGATTCGTCGATGCCGCCTTCGATGACAAACGGTTCGGCAGGCCTGATTTCGCTGGTTGTTGGTGCCGGCTCGCTCGAGGCGGCGATCTCTTGTGCAGCCGGCTCGCGATAATCTTCGGCGTCGTGGGTTTCTTCTTCCAGTTCCTCTTCTTCGAATTCTTCTTCGTCAACCTCTTCGACGTAGGAAGCGAGATCGGCTTCCTCCTCTTCGATCTCTTCTTCGACCATGGTTCCCGATGCTACTGCGGGCGGAGTCTGGTTGGAATGCTCAGGCACTGCAGACTTTTCGTCCCGGGCGTCTTCGTGAACTTGCTCACGCTCCGCGGCTTCGCCAAACACAGCTGCGACATTCATTTCATGCAGACGCTTTTGTTCGCGATCCCAGTCCGACGATCCGACTTGAGAGGTTGCGGCTGCGCCCTTCGCCCTGTCATGAGTTCCATGGGGTTGGGGTTCCGGCTGCTGCCCGGTATCAGGCGATGCGAAGAGCGGCTCATCTTCGGGAAACGCGGCAGTTATGGGGAGCGGCGCCTCAGGATTTTGCGGGACCGGACTCGATGCCGCTCGCGGCCGAGGCGGCTGAGTCTGCGCCAGACGCTGATACTTCGAAATCGATTCCCCTGGCAGGAGAATGGGTTGGTACCCCGGCGGCGGCCCGTATTCGGAACGCTCGCCTCGATCCTGACGATCACCTCGCTGGGGACGATCCGCTCGTTCTGGACGATCCGTTCGTTCGGGACGCTCCGTTCTTTCCGTACGATCGGGGCGCGACGCCTCGGACGATGGCCGGGCAAACTTGGATTCGGGCATGCGCTCACCACGGCGTCCGCGACGGCGCCGGCTTCGCCAATCTCCGCGTCCCTCGCGGCTCTCGCCGAGGTTGGACTTTTCGTGACTCTCTGCCGGATGTGAGATTGGCTCATGGTGCTCTTCCGAGAGGTCCTGCGCTTCGCCCACTGGCGCGACGTTTCTGGCCTCAGTGACCGAAAGCGGAGAGTCGGTTCGCGACGGTGATTGATAGGGTTGTGAGGGCGCAAGGTTGGTAGGAATTTCCTCGACTTCGTCTTCGTCCTGCAATTCCATGAAGTCGGAAACGTAGAGGAACGCGTCGCGCTCCAGGCCAATGTCCACGAATGCGGACTGCATACCGGGCAGGACCCGGGTTACGCGGCCTTTGTAGATGGAACCTGCCAGGGTGTATTCATTCTCGCGCTCGAGATAAATTTCTGCGAGCAGATCGTCTTCCACCAGCCCCACTTTGGTTTCGTGAGGAGTGGAAGACACAAATAGTTCTTTCGTCATACGGACTCCGGTTCTGCGCCGTCAAGCGGCTGCAGGATCACCGGAACATAGGCAGGAAAAGGCCGGGAAGATGGAGCGATGCGATATCCGTCTCATACGGCAGACGGCTGGGGCTACGGAGTTTTCTCCGAGGCCGTAGTCGTAATACAAGCTTGGAAATATTTCGCACTTATCGCATTGCGCTTGCCCAAGGTTTGTGACCGCTCTCACAAAAACCTATCAGGTTCTTGGGGGGGCCGTTACCCGCCTGGCAGCGCGTTAGCTTCAATCCTGCCCGGCCGTTTACTGCTGTTCTGGCCGGTGAGTGCCCTCTTTACGCGAGGGCGATCGTGATCTTGTTTAGGGCCGCGTATGGCAAGCGCGGCAAAGTCCTTGCCTTCTTCCCCTGCTTCTAATTCACAAAGCGGCGCATCCGCACGTTCATGACAATACCCAGCGCCAGAAACATAAACAGGACGGAAGACCCGCCATAACTCATTAAGGGCAAGGGTATTCCAGTGACCGGCATAAAACCGACCACCATGCCGACGTTGACCAGGATATGAAAGCTAAGCACAGCCACCACACCCATCACCACGAACGCGCCGGCGCGGTCGGGCGCCGTTTGCGCGTTCTGCGTCAAACGCATCAGCACGATAAAGTATAGCAGCATTATGGTTAGCGCGCCCACAAATCCATGCTCCTCAGCAAAAGCCGCGAAGATAAAGTCCGTTTGTGGGACAGGCAAGAACGCCTGGTGAGTCTGAGAGGCGGCTGTGCTCCCCCACAGGCCGCCGGAGCCAACTGCAATTAGCGATTGAATCACCTGGTAGCCGGATCCCTGGCTGTCGGCCTCGGGTTGCATAAAGCTGGTCAACCGGTCGCGCTGATAGGGTTTCAGTACATGGAATGCGAGAGGCATCATTAGTCCGGCCAGCACAACCACGGTGAGCGCTTGCTTCCAGCGAACGCCGCCAAGGAATAATCCCATGATTGCAATTGGGATGTAGGTCAGCGCCGTCCCCAGGTCTGGCTGTGCCAGCACCATGAGCATGGGCACGCCTACAATTGCGCCGGCCTTGATGAAGTCCGGCCAGGTAAGTTCCCTCTGATGCAAGTCGGCAAAGTATTTTGCCACTGCCAGAATCAAGATTAGCTTGACCCACTCTGAGGGTTGGAAATGTCCTCCGCCGGGCATTTTGATCCAACGACGCGCTCCGAGATATTTCTGCCCAAAGATGATCACCGTCATCAGCGAGGCGATGGAGGCAATGTACATCCAGTGAACTCCGTCGAGGAGTTTCTGGTAGTTGATAAAACTCATCAGGAACATGCCGCCGATTCCGCCGCTAATCCAGTACAGTTGCTTGATGTGCGCGCCGGCGAATTTGGTATGAGCCGTAGCGCTGCGGATCTCCATCACGCCCAGCCCGCAGAGCAACAGGACAAAGATGAACAGCAGCCAGTCGAAATCGCGGAATGAGATATAGCGTGACATCAGTCGTTGGTTGTTAGTCCTGGGTCTTTGGTCTTGCCTGCACTGCGAATTTTGTATCGATCACTACTCCCGGTGCCACCACCGCGAGTGGCGCGTGCTTCTTCGGCACATCGAGCACGAACCTGCCTCCGTGCAAAGTATCTTGCGCGGTGCCGTCCGGGCTGGCGGAATTCCACACTGCTCCGATTTCGACTTTCTTGCTGCCTCCGGCGACCTTGGTGGGTTGACGGCGCTGTTTCTCCACGTACGCCTTAACTACCTGGGCAGCAATCCGAGCGGCAAACTGTCCGTGCTCACCGCCCTCGAACAATACCGCTACAACGATCTCAGGGTTTCTCCGCGGAGTCACGCCTACGAACCAGGCGTTGTCTTTGTATTTCGACTTGCCATTGGCGGTCTTGGCTTTGAGGGCATTGCTCACGGTCTGCGCGCTTCCAGTTTTGCCAGCGAAATCGATGCCCTGCAGATGCGCGCTGCCCGCTGTGCCGAGGGGCGTAGGCACATTCGACATGGCATCGGTGATGATCTCCCAGTTCGCGGGATCAATCGGGATTTTCATCTGGTTCGGCAAATTCGCGGCGGGGATCACATTCGCCGGCAACTCCGCCGGATTAGTCACATGGGGCCGTACCAACTGACCGCCACTCGCAATCGCTCCGATGGCACGTGCCAACTGAATGGGCGTGACGGCCACCGCTCCCTGGCCGATGCCTACCGAAATGGTTTCCCCCGCGTACCATTTTTGTTTGAAGTTGCGCACCTTCCACTCTTCCGACGGCATCACGCCACTGACTTCCTGCGGCAGGTCGATGCCCGTCCTCTGTCCCAGTCCAAACATGGTCGCGTATTTCGCGATGCGATCAATGCCAAGTTTTTCCGCGAGGGTATAAAAGAAAACGTCACAGGACTGATAGATCGCTTTGCTGATTTCGACCACGCCGTGGGTGCGATGCTCGGCCGTAACCCAGCATTTGAAGTAGCGTCCGTAAAACGACGCGCCGCCGTTGCAGATCACGTGCATGTCCTGCGCGATGCCCTCCTGCAGGCCCGCCGTCGCCATAATGATCTTGAAAGTGGAACCCGGCGCGAGTTGAGCTTGAATCGCTTTGTTCAGCAACGGGTGATCGTCGTCGTTGACCAGTTTGCTCCACTGATCCCGCGAGACCCGCACCGCAAAATCATTTGGATTAAAAGTCGGCCGGCTCACCATTGCCAATATCTCGCCGTTGCGCGGGTCCATAGCGACGATGGCGCCGTTCTTATCTCCTAAAGCTTGTTCCGCCGCAATCTGCAGATCGAGGTCCACGGTCAGCTTGAGTTGTCTGCCGGCTTCGGCGGGAGTCTCATCCAGTCGCCCCACTTCTCTTCCGCGGCTATTCACCACGGCGCGCCGCGACCCGTTCTTCCCCATCAGGATCTGGTTGTACTGCAGCTCTACTCCCGACTTGCCCACTACGTCGCCGGGATTGTAGAACTCCCAGCGCGGCTGGTTCAGCATCTCTTCGCTGACTTCGCCGACGTAGCCAATCAAATGAGCCATGAAGCCGTTGCGAGGATAAAGCCGGCGGTGGGCCACGATTGTATCCAGTTCAGGCAGCTCGTTGCGATGCGACTCGACGAAGGCTAACTCGTCCGGAGTAATGTCGTCTTTCAGAAAAATAGGTTGATACTGCGGCATGGAGGCGAAGTGCCGAATGCGGTCTTTGACCTCCTTTGAATCAAGATGCAGGCCCTGGGCAATGAGAGGCGCGTCGGCAGAGAGGTCACGGGCGGAGTCGCGTAATAACAAGGCTGTAAATGAGGGATAGTTGTCTACGATCACGCGCCCTTCGCGATCCAGAATCTTGCCGCGCGGGGCGAGGATGGGTACGTTGCGAACGCGATTCTTCTCCGCCAGTGACGCGTACATATCGCTCTGCACTACCTGCAGGCGCCATAATCCGTAGGCCAGGATCATAAAAATGGCCAGGATGATGTACTGCACCGCGGTGAGGCGGACCTGCGATACTTTTTCGTCGCGGCCGATCATCGGAGGGTCGGAGTGGCTTCAGGCTTCGGGCGTCAGGCTTCAAGTTACGAAGCGAGTCGTCGATCTGGATGCCACGCTGACTAGTCCTTTCGGGAAGATGTGTTCATTGTAATCTGGCAAGCGGAGGATTGGGGTGTGATTCCGGGTAACGGAAGGGCATAGACGGTGGGAGGAGCACCTGCAACCCACTTTAGCGGCTGAAAACCGCTTCAGAAAACTCTTGCGTCCGAAGCCTTGAAGGGGCATGGCTTTCGAGCCGTGCCATAAACCACGAGGACGTAATCACGGCACGGCTTGAAGCCGCGCCCTTTCAAACCCTAAACGCGAGTTTTTCCCTAACCCCCGGATTGTCGCGAGCGTGGCAGAATAGCACGATGCCCACCCAGCATTCGCCCGTCCCCAATTTCCTCTATGGCACCGCCTGGAAAGAAGAGCGAACGCCGGCCCTGGTCGAGCTTGCGCTGCGCACGGGTTTTCGCGGTATCGACACGGCCAACCAGCGACGACACTACTTCGAGGAGGGAGTCGGGCAGGGATTGGCTGCCGCCTATGGCGCGGGGGTGGTGACGCGCGCGGATATCTTTCTGCAGACGAAGTTCACCTATCGGCCAGGTCAGGACCACCGGCTGCCTTACGATCCAGCGGCCAGTTTCTCAGTTCAGGTTGCGCAGTCGATGGCCAGTTCGCTCGAGCATCTTGGGACGGACTATGTCGATAGCTACGTGCTGCATGGGCCTGCTTCCGGATACGGCTGGACGGATGTGGACAGCGAGGTCTGGGAGGCGATGATGAAGGAGCGCGATGTGGGCCGCACGCGTTTTCTTGGGATAAGCAATGTTTCGCTGCAGCATCTGGAACAGATGGCGGCGATACATCCCGAAGCGCCTGCATTTGTGCAGAATCGTTGTTACGCGCGTCTCGGCTGGGACCGGGAGGTACGACGGTTTTGCGGGGAGCGAAAGATCAGGTATCAAGGCTTTTCGCTTCTTACTGCGAATAAAGAGGTGCTGCGGCATCCTCTGGTCAACGAGCTTGCGGAGATCGTTAACGCCACTCCGGCCCAGGTTGTTTTCAGGTTTGCGCATTCGGTCGGGATGCTGCCGCTGACGGGCACGTCCGACGCTGAACATATGAAGCAGGACTTGGCCAGCATCGGCTCGGCACTGCCGGCAGAAGCGCTGGAGGCGATTGAGTTTCTGGCTGGCTGATGGCCGGCTGGGCAGGAAAACTTGTGGGTTCATTGCGGCTTGACCGCTGCGGAAAAAGTCAAAGTGGCGACCAGCCAGCACCTGAAGGCGCGACTGGTTGTACGCGCGGAAAATCGCCAGCTAGCGAAATATCGCGTTTACGCTTTGACGCCCTGACCGGGGGTTTGGAGCGCTATCACCTGTTTCGTCAACGATCATCTTTCAGAATCCGGAGAGTTGGTTCACTCAATCGTGATTCCCTCAAAATCCTGCGGGCGCCGTACTTTGGTATGACAAGGAAACCTAACTTTTGTGCTCATTTACAACTCTCCATCGAGAGGGCACAGCATTAGAACTCTATGTGCCGTGAATAGCCTAGGGATTCTCGAGTCAGGGGATTATTTTAAACACAATTTCGTCGCTGCCCCCGGCTAAAGAACGCGTCGTTCCGTAGAGGAAGCCAGCCTCGCTACGCAGGAGGAGGCCGAAAGGCTGCGCAGAGTTAAAGTTGCCCGGGAACTCGTGGAGTGTGATGAGACTCCACTTTCCATCTTTCATCGTCGGCGGCGACAGTTTGTAGACAGTGCCATAGAGAGACTCAATGGCATTGGCCCAAGTTGCGCCATACAGGTTGCCGCTCGGATCTGCAATGACGCCTGAAGACGGCAACCGACCGCTGATGCCCCCTTTAAACTGATGAAGCACCTCTTGGGTCCAGGGGTCGCCGTGTCCGGCGGGAGGCAAGAGCTTGATGATATTGTAGCCGCCGGGGCCGTAGAGGGCACCGGCAGAGTCGAGAAGCCAGTCAAGACCAGGACCTGAATCGCTGACCTGGAAGTTGTAAAGCAATGTCTCGGACCAGACTCCGCCTTTCCCGGAAGTCAGCTTTAAGGCGATGCCACAGCCGATGGTCGTTCCCTCGCCGTCGGTACAGCCTCCCGTACCTCCCTGCGTGGTAGCGCCGAACAGATTCCCTTGCGTGTCGATCGTCAGATAACCGAAAGGGAACGCACCGTCGGGAATTCCCTTGAAGTTGTAGATCACGGTCTCAGTCCACCGGCCTCCGTGGGACTTCGGGGGAGACAGTTGGAACACTACGCCGCAGGGGCCGGGATTGTTGGTGCAAACGACGTTCCCTCCAAATTCGGTCGTGCCGTAGAGATTGCCCGCCTTGTCGAACACCAGGCTGCCGGTTGGACCGCCCCCGTCGCTGCTGTTGACCCCGCCGAAGGCATGCAGAACCCTCTCGGTCCAACTGCCGCTCTGACTGGTGGGTCGAGCCAATTGGAAAACTACTCCACAGCTCTGGTGACAATTGCCACCATCGAAGGTCGTGCCGTAAAGATTCCCAGCGGGGTCGAACACCAATCCAGCTGTAGGAGCGAGTCCGTCGCTCCCGCCCTTAAATCTGTAGAGAACTTTCTCGATCCATTGCCCTCCCTTCATCCCTGGAGGAGAAAGCTCAAAGACAATACCGTTATCCGCAGTTCCTCCGCGCTCGGTCGTACCATAGAGGTTGCCGGCATGATCGGCAATGAGTTGCCCCGCGGGAACACGACCGTCAGCGCTGCCAGTAAACCTATGCAGCACCACAATTCTTGGGCTAGGAGCGGAGTGCTCAGCCAGGAACTTCTGACTGTTTTGGGCGGTTAGCAGTGTTGAACTACATAAGACGGCGATTGCAGCCGCCCAGACGATTGCGCTTCTCGAAATCTGCTTGCGTAATCGGTCCATTGTTGTGCCTCCTGACGCAGCACACTCTAGTCTCGTTTTGGCAGTTATCTTCGCCTCGTCGCTCATGCCTCGTCCCTGTTACTCCTCGTGGCCACCGTAGAACCCCTGTCGTGGGCACTCCCAACGGCCGGTAGGTTAACAGAGAGTGGCAACGCTCGTGTCAGGCGATCGTAAAAAGATTGTCAATCTCATGTCAGGTAGAGGGCTCACTGTTAAAGAGTCAATGAGGGGACCGATAGGTGGCGAAAACATCCCCGTTACGCTCATTGAACTGGATTCGGGCTGCGAGACTATATCGCTGAGATCCTCAGAGCGTCCGTGAGTCCGGCCACGATCCGTATTCATATCAATGAGGGAATTAGCACTCAATTGTCGCTTTTATAGTTGAGAGCGATTCCGGCCTTGAGGCTCGCAGCCGACGCCGCCCTCAAATAAATCGGACGACAGCATACAGTTTCAGAACCCTGTCTTAGGACAACGAGGCGCCAAGCCTGTGCCGCCCTTCGATTGTGTAACGTTTTACCGAACTTGATCACTATTTTGCTGCAGCGGGGTAGCAGGAGTGGCATTCCTGACGACTTTCAGGTCTGGGAAACGGGCTCTGGCGTGCATATGACGGGGAGTGGGTTAGGTTAAAGAACTGCCCACCAGATTCCTCCCCGCTGGTGGAAGCGGCGCTTTCGGCGTGCCGTTTTGGGAAGATAAGCCGGACCCCGTGCAGATACAGCTTCATCTTGACTCTGGTTGGCGCTTGTGATAAACCGGGGCACCACCTTGGCATAAGGTCAGGGGCATCTCCGTCATCAGCGGCCTTTTCATTGAAGTGTCTTCAACGATTAGTTTTCCGGCTGAGCGGTATCATTTGCCCGACAGAGAGCTTCTGAGGGTCGAGGAAGTCTGAAAGTCCTGGAAGGAGAATACATGGCTAGACAAAGCGCGCAGCACAAACTGGATCGCGTGCGGCCTCCCCGCGTCCAGATTACCTATGACGTGGAGATTGGCGGTGCAATCGAAATTAAGGAATTACCGTTTGTCGTCGGCGTCCTCGGCGATTTCACCGGCCAACCCGAGCAGCCGCTGCCTCGGCTGAAAGACCGCAAGTTCGTGGAAGTAAACCCGGACAATTTTGACACCGTGCTCGAGGGCATGAAGCCGCACCTGTCGTTTGCGGTGGAAAACAAGCTTAGTGATGATCCCAATGCTCCGCAATTGAAAGTGGATCTCCACTTCAAGAAGATGGAGGATTTTGAACCCGGAAACGTCGCCAAGCAGGTGAAGCCGCTTAAGGAACTGTTGGCTCTGCGCACCCGGCTGGCGGATTTGCGGGGGACGCTTCAGGGCAATGACAAGCTGGAAGAATTGTTACTCGATGCAGTCGGCAACACTGAGAAGCTCGACAAGCTGAAGGGTGAAATGGGAAATAAAGAGGGAGGGTCCAATGGCTAACCGAGCCACGGCGCAGCCGGCAGAAGCAGAGGTTCTCACAACCCAGGAAAAGGGGCTGCTCGACCAGATTGTCGAGCAGGGGCGATTTGGCGCCGACACCACCGCCCGGGAGCGAGGAAAGAATCTGGTGAAGGAGTTTGTGGCCCAGGTCCTCGAAGGTTCGATGACCGTGGCCAAAGACGCGGAGATGATGATCAACGCGCGCATTGCGCAGATCGACCACCTGCTCTCCATCCAGTTGAACGAGATCATTCATCACCCGGTCTTTCAGAAGTTGGAAGGTTCCTGGCGCGGTCTGAAACACCTGATGGATAACAGCGAAACCGGCGTGGGACTGAAAATCAAGGTCCTGAACGTGAGCAAGAAGGAGCTTTTGCGGGATATCGAGAAGGCTCCGGAATTCGATCAGAGCGCGTTGTTCAAGAAAGTATACGAAGAAGAGTACGGCGTGTTTGGCGGCGCTCCCTTCGGCACGTTGATTGGAGATTACGAGTTCGGCAAACATCCCGAGGATATGGCGCTGCTGGAAGGCATTTCTCATGTGGCGGCGCAAGCTCATGCCCCGTTTGTTAGTGCAGCGGCCGCGGATCTACTGAACCTGGAGAGCTTTACCCAACTCAGTGCGCCCCGCGATCTGGCCAAGATTTTTGACAGCACCGAGTACGCGAAGTGGAAATCTTTCCGCCAAAGTGAGGATTCCCGCTACGTGGCTCTGTGCTTGCCCAGGACATTGGCGCGTCTGCCGTACGGCAAAGACACGAAGCCGATCGACGATTTCAGCTACGAAGAGCATGTCGATGGCACGGATCATTCCAAGTACCTGTGGATGAATGCGGCCTACTCGTTGGGCACAAGAATGACGAACTCTTACTCGATGTATGGCATGTGCGTCGCGATGCGGGGAGTCGAAGGTGGAGGGTTAGTCGAGGGCCTTCCGGTTCACAACTTCTATACCGACGAGGGCGATCTGGCCCTGAAGTGTCCGACCGAAATTCCGATTACGGATCGCCGGGAAAAAGAACTCGCGGATCTGGGTTTCGTGCCTCTCGTACACTGCAAGGACACTGACTACGCAGCGTTCTTCAGCGTACAGACCTGCCAGAAACCCAAGATGTACGATACCGACTCGGCGAACGCCAACGCACGGCTTTCGGCGCAGCTTCCCTACATTATGGCGGTCTCCCGTTTCGCCCACTACCTCAAGGCGATGATGCGAGACAAGATTGGCAGTTTCATGTCGCGCGAGGAAGCCGAAATCTTCCTCAACCGTTGGATCAGCAAGTACGTGATCCCCGACGACACTGCGTCGCCCGCTGCCAAAGCCAAAGCGCCGCTGCGCGAGGCTCGCATTGACGTAAGTGAGGTCCCCGGCAAGCCAGGCGTCTACCGTGCCGTGGCTTTCCTGCGCCCGCACTTCCAGTTGGATGAACTGACAGTTTCGCTCCGCCTGGTGGCGGAATTGCCTGCTCCCGCGAAGTAACAGGGCTGGCACGACTATAAATTGCACGGCCCGGGCTGTGCCCAAACCGATCGAACGACAGAAGTTAAAATTCATGCGCTAAAGCGACAAGGAGAAAGCAAATGGCAGTAAATGCGTATTTGATCATTGATGGAATTCCGGGGCCCAGCACGAGCAAGACGAATGCGGTTGACGTTCTGTCGTTTAGTTTTGGCACCAGCCAGACAGCGACCTACGGCGTTGGCGCTTCGGGTAAGGAGTCCAAGGCCGGACGGGCTGACTTTTCCAACCTCAGCATCATGAAGGTGCTGGATAAAACTTCACCTTTTCTTTTCGAAGCTTGCGTGAAGGCCACTGTCATAAAGAGCGTTCAGCTTCTTTACGACAAACCCGTGCAGGGAACCCAGCAAGACTACTTCAAGATCACGCTGGGGGACGCGATCGTAACCAGCCACCAGCAATCTGGCTCCGCCGAAAATCCGACCGAATCGATTTCGTTTGCCTTCCAGAGTATTGAAGTATCGTACGCCGCGGAAAACGACGACGGCACTCTCGGTTCATTCGTACCGAAGGGCTTCAGTCTGGAAACGCTGGCGGCCTGGGCGGCATAGGGCTGGCAGAAGCAATCGTGGATTCATCCGGCGCGAAGCGGGCTTGCGGCCTAATGTGTGCTGGGCTTCGCGCCGGAAATCTGCCTGTTCCCGAATAGACTTGCTGGCTCGATTGTCCTACGGGGACGGGAACACATAGTCCAGTATCTTACGTGGTGCCTAGGCCGTCGGTCCAAGCACGCAGGGAAGTTTCTACCTTGGCCTCATGGCGACGGAAGCCGGGAAGATGACAGCCAAACAACTTTTCGACGCGGGCAAAGTGCGTGAGGCGCAACAGGCGCTGACCGCACATCTTCGTGACCACCCGACCGACGTTGCCCAGCGCACATTCCTCTTCGAGTTGTTGTGTTTTTCTGGCGACTATGCTCGTGCAGAGAAACAATTGGCGGTTCTGGCGCAAGGGAGTGCAGAGACGGAGTTGGGCGCGGTGCTTTATTACTCCATCCTGCATGGCGAGAAGACCCGGCATGAGGTTTTCGAGAAGCAACAATTTTCCCATGAAGATTTGTCAAGCCCTCCCGGTCAGTTAAACGGGCGGCCGTTCCGATCCTTGCGAGACGCGGATCCTGATATCGGCGCCCGGCTTGAAGTGTTTGCCGCAGGCGCTTATTTGTGGATTCCGTTCGAGCACATCGCTTCCCTCGAAATGCAGCCGCCGCGTCGTTTACGCGATACACTCTGGGCTCCCGCATTGGTTCGCACGGGCCCATCTTTTAAGGGCACTGAACTTGGCGAAGTTTTGATTCCGGCGATTTACCCATTTTCCTGGAAGGATCCCGACGAAGCGGTCTGGCTTGGTCGCGTCACCAGTTGGGCGGCTGACGAGCATGGCAAAGAATATCCGTCGGGAGAAAAGATCTGGTTGTTAGATGGCGAGGAAGTTCCTTTCCTGGAAGTTCGCTCGCTGGAGTTCTCGAATGCGCAAGCGGCCACTCCGGCCGCAGATTGATTTGGACACTGTCTCATGCCGCTGCAAGAAGATCTCTTAAATCCCATCGCCGGCGAGAACCCGAGTGGCGAGGACGTCCGCTACGATAACAAGCTGTTGGTCTACGACAAGATTAAAGAAGCGCGTCGGCAAGACGATAACCTCGCGCAGGGTGCCTGGGAGCACGAGCGCAAGGTAGCCGACTACGCACAGGTCCGTAAATTGGCACAGGAAGCTCTCGCCACTAGAACCAAGGACCTTCAACTCGCCGCCTGGCTGACTGAAGCTGCGCTCCGTACGGAAGGATACTCTGGCCTTCGCCAGGGGTTGGTGCTTTGTTACGGCCTCATTGATAAGTTCTGGGACACTCTCTACCCTCCGCTCGAAGATGGCGATCCGGAACTGCGGGCTGCGCCACTTGAGTGGCTGGGATCGGCGCTCGAGCTCCCACTGAAGAATACCCCGCTGGTGAGTGCGGGATACGACTGGCTCAAGCTGAAGGAATCCCGTGCGGTCGGATACGAGGACCAGGCCAAGGCCGACAAAGAAAAAAAGGCGCGGGCGAAGCTGCTCGCCGAAGGAAAATTAGCGCCCGAGGCGTTCGACAAAGCATTCGTCGAAACCCCCAAGGCATTTTATGTCCAGGCGGAAAAGGATTTGGACAGCTGTCTGGTCGCGCTGAAAAGTCTCGACGACTTGTGTACAGCAAAATTTGGCGATGCGGCTCCTTCGTTCGGAAAACTACAGATTGCGATCGAAGAGGTCCGTCACGCAGTCCATACTCTGCTCGAAAAGAAAAGGGAAACGGAGCCGGATCCAGTGGAAGAAGCGCCGGCATCTGCGGCCGCGAACCAGGCTGGGACTGCCGCGATGGCGGAAGGAAGTGTGGCCCACCCCGGAGCCTCCGGTATCGTGATTTCAGTGATGAACAGCTCCGAGCCCGCCGATCGCCGCGAGGTTATTGCCAGCGTGGCCAAAGCAGCTGCCTTCTTGCGCAAGCGGGAACCGCACAGTCCAGCGCCTTACTTGATGATGCGAGGACTGCGCTGGGGCGAGCTACGCGCCGCAGCCAAGCTTGCGGACGCGACCCTGCTGGAAGCGCCACCGACTGAACTGCGCCAGCAGATAAAACGACTTGCACTGGCCGAGAAGTGGGGCGAACTGCTGGAGATGGCGGAAAACGCGATGTCGCTGCCCTGCAGCCGCGCATGGCTGGATCTGCAGCGCATGGTGGTTGACGCGTGTACAGGCCTCGGCAGTCAGTATGCACCGATTGCCGCTGCAATCCGCTCGCAGTTGCTTGCCCTCTTGAACGACGTACCTCAATTGCTGGATGCGAGCTTGCTCGATGACACGCCCACGGCCAACAGCGAAACCAAAGCCTGGCTGAAACAACTGAGTGAGAGGCCCGCAGCAGCGCTTGCGCCGGAACAGTCCGCGACAGAGAATGCTGCATCGCCTTCCGCAACGCCGTCCTGGCCAGCCAGGGCCACCGATAGTTATGCCATGGCTCAGGAGGCTTTGAAGGCAGGGCAGGCGGAAAAGGCATTCGAAATCATGCAGAAAGAGATTGCCGCGCAACGCTCGGGCCGGGGACGGTTTGAGCGCAAGCTGCAACTCGTTCAACTCTGCATTGCGGCCGGTAAAGAAGCCATCGCTCAACCGCTGCTGGATGATCTCGCCGTCGCCATCGACACCCACAAACTGGAGGATTGGGAAGACAAAGAGATGGTCGCCGCCGCTCTGGCGACTGTGATGACGCTGAGCAAAAAGATTCAGGGGAACGCCGCGGAAAAACAAAAGCTGTTCGAGCGTATCTGCCGCCTCGATCCTGTACGCGCGCTGAGTGCAGGATAAACCCCATGGCGCGTTCCCAGGGCAACATCACCGTCACGCTGTCGGTTTTAGACCGGCTGATCGATCTGGAGCCTAAGTCTCCGGTTGAAGCTCCTCTCAGCCGCTCGCAATCCGTGCGCTTATTGAAGGCTGCCGTACACCGCGATCTGGAATGGCTGCTGAACACCCGCCGCATTTTTTTAAATGCGGACGAATCGCTCAAGGAAGTCAACCGCTCCCTGTTCGTCTACGGGCTGGCGGATCTTTCCACTTACAGCATGGGGTCAGCGGCGGATCAGGCAAAGCTGGTGCGGCATTTGGTCAACGTGATCAAGCTATTTGAGCCGCGGCTGGCGAATGTGCGCGTCACTCCTCTTGATTCGTCTGGCGGCACTGGCCTGCAAGAGCTCAGGTTGCGCATCGACGGCATGTTATTGATGGATCCATCTCCCGAGCCGGTTTCGTTCGACACGCTCATCGAATTAAAGAGTGGCGTCTGCCGAATTGCGGGAGGCGCCGATGCGAGATGATTTGCTGCTCTACTACGAGCGGGAACTGGATTACCTGCGAAAGATGGCAGTACAGTTCGCCGAGAAGAATCCCAAGGTGGCTTCCCGCCTTGTGCTTGAGCCTACTAAGTGTGAAGACCCGCACGTAGAGCGGCTGCTCGAGGCTTTCGCTTTTCTGGCTGCGCGCGTCCATCTGAAAATTGACGATGAGTTTCCAGAAATCAGCGAAGCGCTGCTTACGGTTATTTATCCTCAACTAGTCCGTCCTACTCCATCGATGTCGATTGCGGAGTTTCAACCGGACCCGGAAAAAGGAAAGCTCGCTAGCGGCTTGCCGATTCCGCGCAACTCGGTGCTGTATTCGCGCCCGATTAGCGGAGTGCCATGCACCTTTCGCACTTGTTACGACACGACGCTGTGGCCGGTTTCCGTGGCGGCCGCGGAATGGAAAGCCCCAAGCCGGCTGCAGCCGCCAGTGAAGGCGAGCGATTCCTCTGGAGCGGTTCGCATTGAGCTGCGCTGCGCTCCCGACGTAAACTTTCGTGAGCTCAAGATTGATCGTCTTCGCTTTTACCTCGACGGTGAAGGCGGCTTCATCAACACGCTTTACGAACTGCTGTTCAGCCGGCTCAATCGCATTCTCGTTCGCGACCCGAGTCCGGGCTCGAAGGTGAGTCCGATCACACTTCCAGCTTCAGCGCTGCATGCGGTGGGATTCAATGAGGACGAGGGGATGCTGCCGTATTCGCGTCGTTCTTTCGTTGGCCATCGCCTGCTGATGGAATATTTCACCTTCCCCGAGAAATTCTTCTTTGTCGATCTAACCGGCCTTGCGCCGTTGTGGCAGTCGGGCTTCAAAGATGCTGTAGAGTTTGTGTTTCTGATATCAGATGTCGAGGGCGACGACCGGCGGCAGCGGCTTGAACTAGAGTTGTCGAAAAAGACCTTTCGTCTGGGATGCACCCCGATCGTCAATCTGTTTGCTCAGGTTGCCGAGCCAATCCAGCTAAGCCAGCGCCGCTACGAATATCCGCTGACACCAGACGTGCGTCGGCCTTACGCCACCGAAGTTTACTCGGTCGATGAAGTGAGTTGTATCAACACCGCGACTCAGCAGACCGCGACCTTCGAACCCTTTTATTCCTTGCGGCATTCAAGTCCAGGCGGAAAGCAGGAATGCTTTTGGATTGCACGCAGGCGGCCATCGAATCGGCCGAACGACGAAGGCACGGACATGTTCCTGTCGTTGATCGACTTGTCCATGCGCACGTTGAGCCCTGACGGGAACATCCTGTCCATTCGTACTACATGCACCAACCGCGACCTTCCTTCGCGCCTGCCATTCGGTAACGAGGATGGCGACTTTGAGCTTGAAGGATCGTCATCGCTGAAGCGGATTGTGGCTCTGCGCAAGCCGACTCCGCCAGTTCGGCCTTCGACGGGCAAGGGCACGCTTTGGCGTTTGATCTCTCATCTTTCGCTTAACCACCTTTCACTGGTGGAGGAGGGCAAAGAGTCGCTGCAACAGATTCTAAGGTTGTACGACATTGGCCGGTCGGCCTACTCGCAGAATGTGATCGATAGTATTATCCGCCTGCAGAGCCGCCGCCACTTTGCACGCGTGTCGTCTGAAAGCGGGATTAATTTCGCGCGCGGAATGCGCGTGGAGATGGAACTCGACGAGGATCAGTTCGTAGGCGGGGGCGTTTATCTCTTCGCCACCGTAGTCGAGCGGTTTCTGGGGCTTAGCGCATCGCTGAACAGCTTCACGCAGTTGGTTGTGACTACTCCTCAACGAAAGGAGATGCTCCACGAATGGCAACCCCGAGCCGGACGCAGGATTCTGGTTTGAAGGATTCCCTGCTCGAAGAAGTGTTGCATGAGGACGCCTGTTCGTTCGAGTTTTTCCAGGCGGTCACCCTGCTGCAACGTCTGCACAGTGAGCGCCAGCCTGTGGGCCGCTTCTCGAAACCGGAGGACGAAGCCGTTCACTTCCAAACCAACAACACGCTGGCTTTCCCGGCCAGCCAGATTCAGCAGATTGATTATCCGGAGAACGTTCCGCCGCAGATGCTGGTCAACTTCATGGGCCTCACAGGACCCATGGGAGTTCTTCCTTATTGTTATACCGAGCTGATTCTCGAACGGGTCAGAGCGAAAGACCGGACTCTGCCGGCTTTTCTGGATATTTTCAACCATCGGATGATCTCCTTTTTCCACCGGGCATGGGAGAAGCATCGTTTTCCGGTGACGTACTACTTAGGGGACGAAGACCTCTTCACGCACCATTTGCTCGACTTGATCGGGCTGGGCACGCCGGGACTCCAGAATCGTCAAGCAGCGCCCGATGACGCACTGCTGCATTTCACCGGTCTCTTGGGAATGCAGTCGCGTTCGGCAGCGGCCTTGGAGGCGATTCTCGGCGACTACTTTCAGGTTCCCGTCGAGGTCGAGCAATTCTCCGGCGCCTGGTATCGCCTCGACCCCGCCACACAAACTTGCATGGAAGAGGACGACGACGATTCCCAACAGCTTGGAGGGGGAGCGGTGGTGGGCGATGAAATCTGGGACCAGCGTTCTCGTGTGCGCGTCAAATTGGGGCCGCTTACGCTGGCACAATACCGCGATTTTCTTCCCGAGGGAACGGCTTTCGAGCCACTGAGGGCTCTGACGAAGTTCTTTTGCAACGATGAATTTGATTTTGAAGTTCAGCTTATGTTGGCACGCGAGGAAGCTCCGCGCTGCGAGGTGGGCTTCGAGGGCGATGCCGCGCCCCGATTGGGCTGGGTCACGTGGCTGAAGTCGGCACCGCTCGACCGGGATCCCGGCGACACGATTTTGAACCTTTAGTGGGAGGACGAAGATGGGCCTGAACCTGAAATCACTGATTGGAAAACTAAATGACGCGTCACGTTCGGCGCTGGAAGCTGCGGCCGGACTTTGTCTCTCCCGCACGCACTACGACATTGAAATCGAACACTACCTGTCAAAGCTGGTGGATTCGCCCGATGGTGACTTCGCGCGCATTGCGAAATTCTTTGAAATCGACAAGTCGCGGCTCACCACCGAACTGAGCCGCAGCCTGGACAAGTTGAAGTCGGGGAATGCACGAACTCCCGCGCTCAGCCCAACCCTGTTGAAGATGCTGACCGAAGCCTGGACGATCGGATCGATCGACTTCAACGCCGGTCAAATTCGTACCGGGTACACAGTTCTGGCGCTGGCATCGAACGAAGAATTAGCGCGGCTCATGCGAGACATCAGCAAGGAGTTTCAGAAAATCCAGGCTGATTCCCTGCGTAAAGACTTCGCCAATATTGTGGCCGAGTCTCATGAGGAAGTGCTTCCTGCGGCTACGGGCGCGCCTGCTGCTGCCACGCCCGGAAAAGCAATGGGAGGCAAGACTCCTAATCTTGATCAGTACACCGTGAATTTGACCGAAAGTGCAAAGAAAGGAAAGATCGACCCCGTGCTGGGGAGAGACTTCGAGATTCGCCAGGTGATCGACATCCTCACTCGGCGCCGCCAGAACAATCCAATTCTGACCGGCGAGGCTGGAGTCGGAAAGACGGCCGTGGTCGAGGGATTCGCCCTGCGAGTTGCGCAAGGCGACGTACCGCCATCGCTGAAAAACGTCATGGTTCGAACTCTGGATCTCGCACTTTTGCAGGCCGGCGCGGGCGTGAAGGGTGAGTTCGAAAACAGACTGAAAGGGTTGATCGAAGAAGTGAAGGCTTCGCCGACGCCGATCATTCTTTTTATCGATGAAGCCCACACTATGATCGGAGCCGGAGGACAAGCAGGACAAAACGATGCCGCAAATCTGCTGAAACCCGCTCTGGCACGCGGCGAGTTGCGCACCATTGCCGCGACTACATGGTCCGAATACAAAAAGTATTTTGAAAAAGATGCGGCTCTCGCCCGCCGGTTCCAGGTCGTGAAAGTGGAGGAACCGAGCGAGACGCAGTGCATGGTGATGATGCGCGGACTGGTGGGTTCGCTCGAGAAGCATCACAAAGTGCGCATTTTGGATGAGGCGGTGAATGCCGGAGTGCGCCTATCCCACCGGTATCTGGCCGGACGCCAGCTTCCGGACAAGGCAGTCAGCATTTTGGATACCTCGTGCGCGCGGCTGTCGCTGGGCCAGAACGCGACGCCTCCTGCCATAGAAGACGCGGTTCGGCAGATCGATGACCTGGAGGTGCAGCAACGCATCTTGCGGCGAGAGACTGCGGTCGGCGTCGATCACAGCGAACGGCTGGCGGAAATCGAGAAGCAGAAGGCCGATGCGCAAGCGTATCTCGCCATGCTGCGCGAGCGTTGGGACAAGGAACGCGATCTGGTCGTCCAGATTCGGGACATTCGGACAAAACTGGAGGGCGTTGCCGACGGCGACGGGCACACCTCCGGAGTTATTGCATGGCCCACCCCTCACGCCGATGCTCCCGCGGCGACTGCGAGCGTCACATCAGGAAGTGCGGCCACTGCTCTCGCTCCGGTCACGGAAACTCAAACTGAACTCAATCCAGCGCAAATGCGAGTTCAACTCGCCGAACTCGAAAAGCAACTTGCCGCCTTGCAAGGTGAGGCTGGACTGATCCGGGTTTGCGTCGACGCGCAAATTGTGGGCGAAGTCATCTCCGGTTGGACCGGCATTCCCGTCGGCAAGATGATGAAGGACGAAATCGCCACAGTCCTTGAGCTGCAGAATCTGTTAGGCAATCGCGTCATAGGGCAGTCTTATGCGCTGGATGTAATCAGTCAGAGAATTCAAACGTCGCGGGCGACTCTGGACGATCCTAATAAGCCAGTTGGTGTTTTCATGCTGGTAGGACCAAGCGGCGTGGGCAAGACTGAGACTGCGCTCGCACTATCCGATCTTCTGTATGGGGGCGAGCACAATCTGATCACCATCAACATGTCGGAATTTCAGGAAGCTCATACTGTCTCGACGTTGAAGGGTTCGCCTCCGGGATACGTCGGATACGGGGAAGGTGGCGTCTTAACAGAGGCTGTACGCCGCCGCCCTTATTCGGTGGTGCTGCTCGATGAGGTGGAGAAGGCCCATCCCGATGTGCTCGAGCTCTTTTATCAAGTCTTCGACAAGGGACACATGGAAGACGGCGAAGGCCGCGTGATCGATTTCAAAAACAA
This sequence comes from Terriglobales bacterium, assembly GCA_035567135.1. Taxonomy (GTDB): domain Bacteria; phylum Acidobacteriota; class Terriglobia; order Terriglobales; family Acidobacteriaceae; genus JABDBE01. The sequence continues at coordinate 114,772 of DATMQI010000187.1, read as the reverse complement.
CATCATCATTCTGACTACGAATGCCTGCACTGACCAGATGATGAAGCTGTGCGCCGATCCCGAGACCGCGCCCAGTCCGCAGGCGCTGGTGCAAGCTCTCAAGCCGGAGATGAACAAGATTTTCATGCCGGCCTTCCTGGGCCGCATGGTGGTCGTGCCCTATTATCCAGTGCGCGACGAAGCCTTAAAGAAGATCATCAGGCTAAAGCTAGGCAAGATTCAGCGCCGTATCTACGAGAATCACAAAATCAACTTGACTTACGATGATAAATTCATTGACGCGGTCGCCAGCCGTTGTACAGAAGTCGAGAGCGGCGCCCGCAACGTAGACAATATTCTGACCAACTCTCTGCTGCCCGACATTTCGCGCCAGATCCTGGGCAGAATGGCAGAGGGAGAGAAGCTGAGTGCGATTCACGTGGGAATCGGGGCGGACGGGGCATTTGTCTATTCATAGATCGCTCACCGTGTCGTGAAGGGAAAAGTTATGGGAGCCAACGACGTGCGTCCAAGCTGTCAGGGTACCCGGCCCAGCGACTGTTTAGACGGAACGAACGCGCGCGTGCCAATGCCCAAGGCGGGACCAGCGGAAGGTTTCAAGTACCTGCATACCGATAGTGAAGGCGAATATATCTCGTTTGAACTGCGGGATGCTCCGCCCATGTGCGTTCACACGACGTTGCGCAGCATCACGTTGGAACAAATGCGGGTTCTCGCGTGGTTGCAGAAATACCGTGGAGAGATCGTCGCCGCCGCGACTAAGTACAAAGTTGACCGGCGTGCGATCGCTGGAGTAATTGCCTGGGAAGCTCTAGAAAATGTTCACGGGTCATTTGGTGGGGGCTTGCGAAAGGCGGCCGGAATGATCGTTGGCCCGGGAAAACCGCACCTTCTGCGGGTTGATGTCTGCGGCCGAGGAGATAGCGCTGGCTTCTGTTTGACCGATGACAACACTTGGCCCAAGGCAGCTGAAGAGGCCGGTATCATTGACAAAAAGGAATCCGGGATTCCATTCTTTGGCGGCGACCGCGCAAAGATTATGGCCACGCCCGAGGGAGCGATTCAATACATCGGGGCGAGCATGGACCTCATTGCCCAGATTTACGAGAAGGCAGGGTCGCCTGGCATTTGCAATCCCCCCATTCGTCACAACCCGGTGATTCTTACGAATATTTATCAGGGCAAGGATCCTTCGGAGTGGCAAGCGAGAGTGAAGAAGATCAAGCCGGGAGAGGAACTGCAGGGTGGTAACGAAATGGACGTCTGGGTCGGCACTCACCTGCAGTATTTGCAAGACGGAGTAAGTAACCCTTGACAGGAAAGGATCACCAGTTTGCTAGCGAAGACTGAATTATGGGAAGCACTAGCAATTTCACGCAAGAAAATCGGCTGATCGCCATCGAAACGCCCCTCGGCGACAATGTCCTGCTGCTGCAGGGATTCACCGGGCGCGAAGGCATTTCGCGCTTGTTCAGCTTTCAACTGGACCTGCTCTCCGACAACAACGCAATCTCCTTCGACGATATCGTCGGTCAGAATGTCACCATCGGCATCACCCAAGCCGATCAAAGCCAACGCTACTTCAATGGGTTCGTGAGCCGGTTTGCTCAAAGCGGATCCGATGCTCGCTTCACGCATTATCAAATGGAGGTCGTGCCTTGGCTCTGGTTTCTGACGCGCAATGCGGACTGCCGTATTTTCCAGAACATGTCCATCCCGGACATCATTCAGAAGGTTTTTTCCGACCGCGGGTTCAGCGACTTCAAGAGCACGTTGACCGGCACTTATGATCCGCGCGAGTATTGCGTCCAGTACCGCGAGACCGACTTTAATTTTGTTTCTCGCCTGATGGAGCACGTCGGCATTTTCTACTTCTTCGAACATGAGAATGGCAAACACACGCTGGTGCTGGCAGATTCGACCAGCGCGTACCAGCCCTGCCCCGGCCAAGCCACGGCGCAATACAACCAGGCGGGTGGCGGATTGGACGCCGACGATGTCGTTACTGGCTGGAACATGGAGCAGGAGTTGCGAACCGGCAAATATTCGGTGACCGATTACAATTTCGAGACTCCCAGCACCAGCCTCTTGTCGAGTGAGCCCACGGTGATCGAGGTCGGAGGAAATACCAATTTCGAGATCTACGACTATCCCGGCGACCATCTGAATCAGTCCGACGGCAGCGGCGTAGCCAAGCTTCGCATGCAGGAGGAAGAGGCAGCCCACAAGGTGATTAACGGGTCCAGCACCTGCCGGGCCTTCACCTCGGGCTATAAATTCGACCTGGAGGATCACTACCGCGACGACATGAACGACAGCTATGTCCTAACCGAGATTCAGCATGTGGCTTCCGAGGGGGGCAGCTACAACCTGACCGGCGGCGGTGGTGGCGAATCGTATTCCAACCATTTCATTTGCATTCCCGCCGATCTCTCCTACCGCCCCCCGCGTGTTACGCCCAAACCTTTCGTGCAGGGTCCTCAAACCGCTCTCGTCGTAGGCAAGGCGGGTGAAGAAATCTGGGTGGACAAATACGGGCGCGTGATTGTGCAATTCTTTTGGGATCGCGACGGAAAGAAGAACGAGAATAGCTCCTGCTGGATCCGCACCTCTCAGTCCTGGGCGGGAGGAAATTGGGGCTCGATGTGGATTCCACGCATCGGCCAGGAGGTCATTGTCAGCTTCCTCGAAGGCGACCCTGACCGGCCGATTATCACCGGCCGCGTGTACAACGCGGAACAAATGCCGGCCTACACTCTTCCTGACGAGCAGACCAAGAGCTACATCAAGTCGTACTCCTCAAAGGGCGGCGGCGGATTCAATGAGTTTCGCTTCGAAGACAAGAAAGGCAGCGAACAAGTATTCATCAATGCGGAAAAGAACCTCGACATACGCGTCAAGAACAATGAGTATGAAACGGTTTCCAAGGACCTTCACCTGATTGTTGAGCAAGACCATTTTGAACACATCAAGAACGACCATCACGAGACCATCGATCGGGACTACGCCCAGTCCATCGGTCGCGATCACCATCTTAAAGTCAGCGGCAAACAGGCGATGGAGGTTGATGGCAGCCATTCGCTCAAGGTCACGGGCGATGTGGCGGAGCAATTCGGAGGAAACCACTCCGAGCAGGTCAGCCAGGCGCTCTATCTAAAAGCGGGGATGACGGTTGTCATCGAGGCACCGATGGGAATCACGCTGGTGTGCGGCGGCAACAGCGTGGTGGTCGACCCGTCGGGAGTGACTCTCACCTCGAGCGCACTCGTCACGATTCAAGGATCGATGGTGAACATCAACTCCGGCCCAGGCTCGCCCGCAGGAAGTGGCAGTCCATGCTCTCTCGTGCCTCCAATGAGCCCGACGGATGCCGACGAAGCGGATAAGGCGGATCCCGGCGAAATGGCGCAGATCAAGGCGGAGCAAACCCAAACCCAAAAAGGAAAATATGGCTCCACTCCGATCACGCCTTTCAAACCGGGACAGGTGCCTGCTCCCGGCGAGCAGCCAAAGCCGCATTGGATTGAGATTGAGCTGGTCGATGAGGAAGGAAATCCGGTGCCCGGCGAGCAATACAGCATAACGCTCCCCGATGGAAGCGTGGCCTCAGGCACGCTCGACGGCAACGGGAAGGCTCGCGTGGATGGAATCGATCCTGGCTCATGCAAAGTGACATTCGCGAACCTCGATCAGTCGGTTTGGAAGCCAAAATGACCTTAGCTAGCGAGGAGGTTCTGTTTCGTGCCGACCACTGTCATTGCGAATGATGGGGATACCTTGTGCGGACTTGCCATTGACGCGGGATTCGTGAACTGCCAACCGCTCCGCGACGAGCCCCAAAACCAAGGGAAGGATTTCCTCACGCGGCCGACCCTGAAAGCCGGGGATGTGGTTGTAATCCCCGACAAGAAACTCAAGGACGATAGTAAGGCCACAGACACTAAGAATAAATTCGTCAAGAAGACGGCACCTAAAGTTTCCATTCGATTCGTTCACGGCTCGCCAAACAAAAAGTATTTGCAGGACGACACTCTCACCTTCCTCGATATCAATAACTACGAAACTAACCGGGCGGGTACTAACGGCAGGAAGAACCTCCCCGCCGGTTTCGGGTTCAATGCGGACGGTCACGCCGATCCCGACACATTCAAAGTGGAAGTCGTGGACCCCGCTGGGGGTGGCTCCGTCAGCGTTGTGCTGGAGGCCCTGAAGCCGGTTTACAAAGCGGACGGCACCGTCGACCACAATGAAGCCTTCAACCCAGCCCGCACGCTCAACCTCACCTGTCGGAAGGTCAGTTCAGGCGTGGCCTATCGCTCCGCATATCTTCGTATCGTCTCCGATGAAATCGATCAGGCGGCTGTTCCGAACCAAACGCTCCTCGTCACCGATCTTGCCGACGGATTGGGTACAGGAAAGCCCGCGGACAACGACTTTGTGGAAATTCTCGATCAGCAGGTCCAAGCTTCGTATTCTGTCAATCGCTGCCCCGCTCCGCAGAAATGCACTGTCTCCGCCAGTGTGCCGGTGGGCCAGAATCGGCTCCGCATCCGGGTGCAGTTCCATGCGTTTCTTAGCGCGCCCGGCGCGGCTGGTGGCGTCAATGGCGTCAACTCCCAGATGCTCCGCCGCCGCGCCTTTCGCTGGTTTCGCCGCGCCTACGCCCAGGCTGACATGGCGCCAAAGCTGGTGCCCCCGGGCGTCGAATTCATTGATCCTCCGCCCGACAACATGCTGGTAATTTGCCAGGATCACGGGCGAACCGCCACCGGCTTTAACAGCGCCGCGGCGCAGTCCACCTTGTCATTCACTCTGTCGGCTCCGCCCCCGAAACCCGCCGGCGCTCCTCCTGATCCCGTCGTCTCGGTGCCTTTAAGTCCGCTTTTGACTCCGACCCAGATTGGCGCTTTGGTCGTCGCTGCCCTGCCCGCTGGCTTCAGCGGCACAGCATTTACCAACGCCACCGCCTTCAACGCCACGAATGGTTCGTGCGACGTGTTGATTACCCGGGCCGACGGCACTCGCGTGATGATTCTGAATGAGACCACCGACGACACTTCAGCTACCGTGACCGTCGCCCGCGTCAACATCAACAATGTGAATAGCGCGGATAGCGGGCCGACGCTGATCCCCAGCACGGCAGAGTTTCGACGTGTCATTCGTGCCGCTCCTGGCGCTCCCGACCAGCTCGATTGTTACGTGATCGGGCAATTCTCCAACTTTGGCCTTCGCGGTCGTGCCTTCGTCCCCGCCCGCGATCTCGCCGCCACCTTTCAGCCACCGGATCCCCTCAAGTTCGCCGCAATCATGGCCACGACTTCGGGCAGCGGACCCGTCCTCGACAACTCTGACAATTTGCCTTTCACATTTCCTCACGAAGCGGGACACGTGCTCAATGACGCTTTCCACACTAATCCAAACGATTCCAATGGCCCCACTCAGCTCATGAGTGCACACACCTCCCCCGCCAACGCGGTCAACGCCACCAAGCGGATCTGTGATGCGCCGGTGCTCGTCCAGTACTCAGCCTTCGATCCCGCGCAAGCCACTCCCGGAGCCGGCAAATTTCTGACTATCAATGCCGTGCAGCGCTTTCGCACTGGCGTCGCTACGGTTTCGGAGGCATGGTAAGAAAAATGGACACCAATCCCATCCGGCACATCCCCATCACCCAAGTCCGCTACACTCCCTTGGAAGGTCGGCGCGCGATTGAAAGCTACATCTTTGGTGGAAAATTTGGTACACCGCGAGTCCCGCGGGGCGTCGATCCCGAGGTCGTGTCTCAGTTCGTCGTGGAAAAGCTGCAACCCGATTCTTCTCCCGACGCCTATGAGCGAACCTTGGAGGCTATTCGCTTCTACGAGCGCGCCGACGTCGTCCCTCACCTGATGCTGGCGCTTAAAGGCAGCGAGGCCGATGTCAGCGCTGTTTCCCGCTCGACCTACATCCTGCAGGCGGCGGGCGACTTCGGTACGGACGAGATCGCCACTCGTGCCAGTCAATACTTCGACGCCAGGCTCGTTCCCAATCCCTCAGCCCTGGACACACTGCCGCAAATGTTGGAGGCATTGATCGCCTTGGCGTTGGCCGCTTCCACCACTCGCTTGGCCCAGCGCATCCAGGCCGAAGTCGCCAAAGCCGCGCCCGCTCAAAACGTCAGCGAAGAGGGTATGAGGAACTACCAAAGGCTGGCTTCTTATCAGCGGAATGATCTACGCAACGCGGTCAGCCTGATGGACAACCGCAAGCGGTTGGCTTCCTTGCAACCGGATTTCCGGCGATCCGAGTTGGTCCAGATTTACCTGGGCCAGTCTGCTTTCAGCACCGCCCAGATGGAGACTTGGGCTGCACGTTTGCTCCGTGCCGAGGCCATAGCCGGCAACTCCGATGCCGTGTGTGGCGCGTTCCTCAAGGCCATCGATGCCCTGCCCGCTCAGAAACTCGGAGAAACTCCCGCCGCGCTGATCTTCACTCGGGCGGCGCAAGCCGTGCTCTACTTGCAGGGAACGCTCTCGCATCAGCAGCGGTTAACGTACGAGAAGGCGAGAAAGACCGGAGGGATGAATTTCTTGTGGGACGATCTTGTATAAGAGAGGAAGCCAATGCCGCCTGCCGCACGCGTAACTGATATGCACGTTTGTCCCATGGTAACGGGGATTGTCCCGCACGTCGGCGGCCCCATCCTTCCCCCGTGCTGCCCGACTGTTCTGATCGGGTTTCTCCCCGCCGCCCGGGTTACAGACATGCTCACTTGCGTCGGCCCGCCGGACTTGATCGTCATGGGATCGACGTCCGTCATGATCGGCTTCCTGCCGGCGGCACGTCTCGGAGATCCCACAGCCCACGGAGGAACCATCATCCTGGGAGAGTTTACGGTAATGATTGGGGGATAAGCCCTGAACCCTCAATTTGGGATGCGACGCGAGCGTTAGCGTGTCTTCCAGTTGCGTAAACCAACTGGACCCTGTTCACAGGTTTTGTCGCGAGCTTGGACCTGATGACACAGGCGGCTGGCCTTGCCTTTCGCTTTCGCGTCATCTTTACGCTCGGGGGGCCGCATCCTTCCCGCGTTTTCTTGTGGAAATGCGCGTTGATGTCGGACTGCGATACCTCGGGCACAACCGGGTTCGTTGATTATCTATTAGCTATACATTAGTACACCTCAACCAATCCGCTCGAGTGTTCCACGTGGAACACTTGCGGCAACCGCACGCATCCGCCGCGATTCTGATTCCGATGTCTTAGTTCTCGGTCTTACCCTTTGCTTCTGGGCTGGAGAATTGCTATCGTGGCAGTCGCACGGGAGATCTATGAAACAGCTGCAACCTGTGATCTGGACTAAGGGGACGTTCCTCACTCCGCAGCACCTGCAGACGCAGGACAGGTTCATCGAGGACACGCTGAATTTCCGGCTGCAGGCGCTGAAGTTTTGTGCTTGGGGATTCAGTGAGCTGGTTATCAATCAGGAGATGCTGGCTGAGGGTCAGCTTGTGGTTTCGCGCGCTGCCGGCATTTTTCCGGATGGACTTTTGTTCGATATTCCGGATGCGGATCCGCCGCCGCCCTCGAAGGCGCTGGCGGATTTCTTTGATCCTGGCGCGACCAGCCTGGATGTTTACTTGACCATTCCTGACTATCGGACGCGCGGGCTTAACGTCGCGATTGCTGAGCGGAATGGCGGGAGCCGTTATCTTGCGGAAGTGACGGCTTTCCGCGATGAGAATACTGGGGTGGGTGAAAAGCCGGTGCAGATTGCGCGGAAGAATCTGCGGCTGCTGGCTGAGAATGAGAATCGCGAGGGTTGTTCGGTTTTGCGGATTGCTAACGTGGAGCGTACGAAGGCAGATACTTTTCTTTTGAATCCACGCTTCGTTCCTCCTCTGCTTGAAATCGGGGCGAGCGAATACCTCTCTGGAATTCTGCGCGGACTAATCGAGATTCTCTCTGCCCGAAGCACGCAGCTTGCGGCAACACGCCGGCAAAAGAATCAAAGCCTGGCCGACTTCACCGCGTCGGATATTGCGAATTTCTGGTTGCTCTACACCGTCAACTCTTACTTCCCGATTTTCAGTCACCTGTTTGAAGGCAAGCAGGGACATCCCGAGGAACTTTATTCGGCTATGGCTTCGCTGGCGGGTTCACTCAGCACTTTTTCTCCCAAGGTGCGGCCGCGTGATTTGCCGTTGTATGTTCATGACGCGCTGGGGCCGATTTTTTCTGACCTTGATGAAAAATTACGTGCGCTGCTCGAAACCGTTGTACCCACAAATCTGGTGTCTTTGCCGCTGAAGCTGGTGAAACCTTCCATCTACGCTACCGCGATTGATAACGACAAAAACCTGGCGAACACGCGGATGTATCTTGCGGTGAATGCGGAGACCAGTGAGGATGTTGTCATCCAGAAAGTGCCGCAACTGGTGAAGGTGTGCTCGGCGACCCACATTGAGCACTTGATTAAACAGGCGCTACCGGGCATTCAGCTCAAACATTTGCCGAACCCGCCCAGCGCGATCCCGGTTAAGTTGAAGTATCAGTATTTCAGCCTGAACCAGTCGGGTGCAGCTTGGGAGGCAGTTACTCGCGCGCGCAACCTGGCTGCGTATGTGCCTGGGGATTTTCCTAATCCGAACATGGAACTGCTTATTCTGCTCCCGCAGACTAGTTAATCTTCAGCTTTGAACCCGCAGCCTGACTCGAATTGTGAACAGAATTGTAAGAACGTCATCGCGGGTGAGAGGCTTTGTAGATTGATGAACCTCGCTCCCGTACACTGCCTTCCGGAATTCCTTGTCCTCGGCATCGTTCAAGGCACGCAGTACGCCTTTCTCGACAGCGATCACGTAGCCGCCAGCGTATGAAATGCAGGCTACGGCTGACGCAACTGTCGGGTGCTCGTGGAAGCATCCCAGAAGACAACCGCTGTCCGTCCAGGCAGAAAAGTAGGATGTCGAATGCATTAAAATTCCCCGTCTCACCGTGAGACGATTTCTGACTTACGTGTCTCATCTGTGATACAGGGGTCGAATCCGGTGGCACAAATTACGGAAGTGAAGAGTCGGACACGGCCTTTAGTAATCGGCGGCGAGAGAGTCTGAAGCAGCGCTGCGCGAAAGCTTTTTTACAGGAGGCTTTCAGTGCTTCATTGCGAAATACACAATCAGCAGGATAGCAATGAACAACAACACGTTCAGGATGATGACCAGCGGCAAATAGGATGCTTTGGGCTTCGGAGCCTTTATATCGCCCTGCGGCACTTTGGGTGCAGGGGGAGAGAACTTTGGTGGTGGCGGTGCTGCGAACTTGGGAAGGGCAGGAGCAGACTTTTGCGATCCACTTGCGAAGGGCGCTTCTGCAGGCGTTGAGCCTGCTATTCCGCCTGAGATGATTCGCGTGTATTCGCTCGGGCCCGCCGGGATCGGAGGTGGGCTAGAAGCAGGACGCCCCGGTGCGGAAAAAAGGTGGGTGGCCCCGTCCGGCAACGACGGCTCAGCTTCACGCAGCGTGCTGCTCACAGTGGGTTTCGGAAGGATTGGTTCGACCGAGGCAATAACTGGAGGCTTGGCTGGAGGCGGCGCGGGCGCGGTCCACATTGGTTCCCTGGATGCAGGAGGTATCTCTTTTTTCGGCGCTACTGGTTCCCAGGTTCGCGCCGGAGCGTTGGTGAGAGATGGAGCGGGAGGGCTCGCGTCCGGAAATAATTGTGTGAACGCACCAGCTTCTTGAGGCGGGTCTCCGACTGAGTCCGGCAAAGGCCTTGTGGAAAATGGACCATCCTTACCCGATCCGAATACTCTGGTGAACTCGCCCGTTGCGTTGCGTTGTGGCGGGTCCAACGGCTTTGACAAAGTCATGGGAGTTTCCGCAGGCTGGTCTTTGTCAAACGGCCCGCGAAAAAAATTTGTGAAGTCCCCCGCGCTGGCCTCGTCAGACTTAGCCGGTGTGACGAGTCTCTCGGCGGGGACCCCGGTTTCTGACTTGAAGCTGGACCGGAACAAGGCCGTAAAACCGCCTGGGTCCGGCGATGGCGGAGAGTTCGTGATTGAACCGCCGCCTGGTACCTTATTGTCTTTTGCGTTCGCCGCTTCTCGGCCTTCTGTAGTGACTGACGGGACTCCGCGATTCGAAGGTGCGCTTGCGTCAGGTAATTCGGCGGAAGGCTGGGTCACCAGCGTTTTGGGCGCTTCATGCGATCCCGAAAAGAACTGCCTGGTGAAGTCGCCCGGGCGTCGACCTGTAGAGCCTGGTTCAGGTGCAACGTCTATTTCGTCGCGATCCGTTGTGGAGCCTTTGCTCTCAGGCCGGGGACTGACTGCCGGCCCGGAGAACGCCGCAGTGAAGTTGCTCGGCGGAGCGGCGTTGCTAACCGGCTTTGATTCTTCGGCTGGCCGGAGATTCGGCCGCGAGAGATCCCTGCTGATGGGAGGACCACCCTTCGAGGTGCCCTGGATCGGAATCGCGATCTCCTGCGTCTCGATGCTCGAGGATTCGTAGGCCTGCGCCCAGTGTTGCAATGCGGCGGTGTCCGGAAGCTTGGTTACCAGGTAAGCGTAAGTGGTTCCGTTATATCTGCCGGTTTCGACCACCAATCCAGGCGGCGGGGGAGCGACGCTTCGGAACGAGTCCAGCACCCAGTGCACGGTCGGCTGATCAGGCTTTTTCTCCGGCGCTTCGAAGATGTGGAGCAGAACCCGCTCGCCGCTAGCCAGGTCCTTGGCGAAAAATGTCTCCACCCGCCCGCTGGTGACGGCTTCAAAAAGCTCGTACTTGTTGGCAAATTTCATGGCTTCCGCTGGTTAGACGGCTCGGAGGCGCGTCGTCAAATGCCCCCAGAGCCCTTCACCTTACACCGCCATTACCTTGACAGTAAAGAGGCAAACACCCTAGCATCGCTGGCCAGGCGTTGTTGAAGGTTCAGGCGCTAAATACTTATTCTCAAGTGTACTCAGTTCGGGAGACAATGACCTGCTCCGGGCGGGTGAATGGGAATGAAGTTGCTTTCAAAAATCGTGTGGGCGGAAGGGATGTACTTGGCCCCGCACCACTTCCAGGCGCAGAACCGGTATTTTGAAGATTCTGTGCATTTCGCGACCGCAAGCCTGTGGAGGAATGGCTACGGGTTCTCCGCCTGCCAGCTTGATGCCGATGCACTGCGAAACGGAACCGTGACGCTGGTACATGCACGGGGGATGTTTGACGATGGCTTGCCCTTTGATATTCCGGGATGCGATTCGGTGCCTGAGTCTCGCAATATCGCCGCGCTCTTTCCTCCTACCTCCGACCATTTGACCGTCTGTCTGGTGATACCGCGATGGGTGCCCGATGGGCAAAACTGCAAGCTGGAGTCCGGCCCTGATGCCAGCACGCGTTACAGCGGTGTAGTCGAGATGCTGCACGACGAAAATACCGGTCGTGACGAAAAGCCGGTGCAGTTGGGTCATAAGAACATTCGGTTGGTGCTTGAATCGGAAGCTGGAGAGGACCTTCTGACGCTGCCGCTGGCGCGGGTCGTCCGCGACGGAACCGGACATTTCGCCTTCGATCCGGCATTTGTGCCGCCAACCATCCGCTTGAGCGCGAGTGAGCGTCTGACGGATATGCTGCAGCGGCTCGTAGAAATTCTTGAGGAAAAGAGTGCTGTAGTTTCTCAGGAGCAGCAACAATCAGCCGGAAAGTTTCAGGCGGGTATGTCCGCCCGGCATGTCTCGCAATTCTGGTTTCTTCACGCTATTAATTCGAGCCTGACTCCGCTTCGGCATCTCCTGCTCACCAAGCACGGCCATCCTGAAGAGCTTTTCCGCGAAATGTCGCGTTTGGCTGGCGCGCTGTGCACCTTCGGATTGAACACGCATCCGCGCTCACTGCCGAACTACAACCATCGTGATCCGGGCCCCGGCTTCGACGCGCTGGACGATCACATCCGGCGGCATCTCGAGATCGTGGTTCCATCGCAGGCGATTGTGATTCCGCTGAAAGCGGTCGACCGTTATTTCTATGAAGGTGAGGTTAAAGATCAACGCTGCTTCGCTCGTTCCCGCTGGATTCTGGGTATTCACTCGCCCGTCAGCGAGGCTGAACTGATCGCCAAGGTGCCGCAGTTCGTCAAAGTCTGTTCGGCCAAGTTTGTTCCGGAGCTGGTGAAGCGGGCTCTCGCCGGGCTGACGTTGACTCATCTCGAAGTGCCACCCTCGGCTATCTCCGCCAAGGTGGAGAGCCAGTATTTCACCATCAGTCGCGGCGGACCGTGCTGGGAACACATTATGCAGACTCGGGGCGTGGGTGTGTACGTTCCGGGCGAGTTGCCTTCGCCTGAGATGGAATTAGTGGTTCTTTTGGAGAGTTGAAAATTATGTCTGGGTCACATGCAACTCCGCTGGGCAGTTACCGCGGTTCGAGTTCAGCTCTCGACCGGCGCGGCTGGAATCTCGCTCTCGCCTTCCAGGAAGTGTTTACCGCCATCGTGCGGCTGCGCTATAACCGGCAGGCGGTTTCCAATGCCGAATCGTTTCGGGCACAGATGAAGCAGGCGCTGCGCGTGTCCGAGCAGGAGGCTCGTAGCCGGGGCTGCACTGCGGAGGACGTGAAGCAGGTGATCTTCGCCGTGGTCGCATTCCTGGATGAGTCCGCACTGGGTTGCCGGAATCCGGTTTTTGCTGATTGGCCTCGCTTGCCCTTGCAGGCGGAACTATACGGGCATCAGTTAGGCGGAGAGGTATTTTTCCAGGAGCTGCAAAAGACACTCAATCGTAGTGATTCGGTCGAAACCGCCGACTTGCTTGAGGTTTATTACCTCTGCCTGTTACTCGGATTCAAGGGCCGTTATGCGGCTGGCGGCGACTTGCGCTCGATTATGGCAAGCGTGCAAGAAAAGATCCGGAGGGTGCGCGGCCCTTCGGTTGCGTTATCTCCGCGGGGTGCAATTCCGGCCGATGTGGTTCGCCTGGCGCAGTCGGATCCTTGGGTACGCCGGCTTGCGATCACTGCCTCGGTAACCTCGTTGTTGGCCATTGCATTGTTTTTGGTTTTCAAGTTTTCACTGGTTTCCGGCGCGTCTGACCTGTCTACGCTGGCTGCACAAGTTGGGAAATAGGGGGCGGCATGCTTGTTTACCTGGTGACCGGCATTGTTCTGCTGGTTTACCTCGTTCTCGTCTGGTTCCTGGGCACGTGGATGCATCCGCCGGGCGCCGGCATCTGGATCTTGCGCGGCGGGCTGTGCTTGATCGGCCTGATTGCGGCGGGTTCTTTTCTCTGGTTCTACCGCAAGAGTAAAGCTGAGCAGTCCGGGGATGAGAACGCGAGCGCAAAAACTTCTGACGATCTCGACGTGCTGGTGCATGAGGCGGTTCGCCGGTTAAAGAGTTCGACTCTGGGTCGCGGTGCGAAACTGGGTAATCTGCCGTTGGTGTTCCTGCTGGGCGAATCTGGATCCACCAAAACCACCACCATCGTTCACTCGGCTCTCGATCCCGAACTCCTCGCCGGCCAGGTCTATCAGGACAACAACATTATCGCCACGCGTGTGGCCAACATCTGGTACACACGCCAGGCCCTTTTCGTCGATCCTGCGGGCGGTCTGCTGGCAGAATCCGGGCGCTGGCGGCGGTTGGTCAAACTTGTACAGCCCGGCCGATTTTCTAACATGGGGAAAGGCCAGCAGGCTCCGCGAGCCGCCATCGTCTGCTACGACTGCGAAAACTTCATGAAGCCGGGCGCCAGCGAGACCACGCTTTCGGCGGCGCGCAAACTGGCTGTCCGCCTGCAGGAAATCTCACAACTTCTTGGCATCAGTTTTCCGGTGTACGTTCTGTTCACCAAGCTGGACAGGATTTCATTCTTTCCCGACTTCGCGCGCGGCTTGAGCAAGGAGGAAGCGTCTGAGGTTCTCGGAGCCACTTTGCCCGTGCGTTTGGTGGCGACGGGAGTTTACGCGGAGGAAGAAACTCGGCGTCTGTCCAAAGCCTTTGATGAATTGTTTTATTCTCTGGCGGAAAGACGGCTTGATCTGCTGGCGCGCGAGAATGAAGCCGAGAAGAAGCCAGGCATTTATGAATTTCCACGCGAGTTGAGAAAGCTGCGAACGCTCCTGGTGCAGTTTCTCGTGGACCTGGCGCGGCCGAGCCAGCTTAACGTCAACCCATTCCTGCGCGGCTTTTATTTTTCGGGAGTTCGTCCGGTAATCGTCGGCGATGTCGCTGCCGCCGTGGCCGCTCCTGAAGTGCAAGCCGCAGAGTCAGGATTCGATGCCGGAGCTACACGTATCTTCAGCGGCGCGGGAGGCGGCGCAGCCCCAGCGCCAGTGGCGGCCCGCGTGGCTGGATCCCGCAAAGTACCGCAATGGGTTTTCCTGAGCCAGTTTTTCAACGACGTCATCGTCAAGGACCGCGTCGCCTTGGCCGCCAGCGGTTTCAGTTCGCGGGTGAATCTGCTGCGCCGCATTGCTTTAACCTCAGTAATAATTGTTGCCATGGTCTGCGGCGTTGGATTTGTGGTTTCTTTCGCAGGAAATCACGCGCTGGAGAACAATGTCAGCAGCGCTATCAACCAGCTTCGGACCGTCCAGGTAGCTCCCAATCACGTACCCAGCTTGACCGACTTGCAGAAACTCGACCGGTTGCGACAGCAGGTCGTGAATCTTTCGGATTACCAGAACAGCGGAGTCCCTTTGAGCCTGCGTTGGGGACTGTACTCCGGCGATCAGATCTATCCCGACGCCCGAAACGCGTACTTTCAGAACTTTCAGAAGCTTTTGTTCGCGGACACGCAAGCTCGATTGTTGAACGGACTCCGCAGCGTTCCTGAGAAACCCGGTGCCAATGATACTTATGACAACACCTACAGCGAACTGAAGGCGTATCTCATCACCACGACGAATAATGATAAGAGCACGAAAGAATTCCTCTCTCCTGTGCTTACCAATCACTGGACTGCGGGAAGGGACATTGATGCTGACCGCGCTGCACTCGTCAAAATACAATTCGATTTTTACAGCAAGGAATTGGCGGCGGCAAATCCGTTCTCAGCAAACAACGATCCTTCAGCCATTGCTCGCGCCCGTAATTATCTTTCTCTGTTCGGCAGCACGGATCGGCTTTATTCGACTCTCGTGGAGAAGGCTTCGCTCAAAAATCCTGATCTCAACTTCAACCAGAAGTTTAAAGATGCCGGCGGCGTGGTCTTCAGCGGCCACACCGTCAGAGGCGCGTTTACCCGCCCAGGGTTCGCCTTCATGAAAGACGCAATCCTCAACCCCTCTGCCTACGCCAGCGGTGAAGAGTGGGTATTAGGGAAGACCACTGCGTTGGAACTGGACCAAGCAACGCTGCAGCAGAAGCTGACCGAACGTTACGATCAGGACTTCGTCAACGAGTGGCGCACGGTTCTGCAAACTTCTTCAGTCGCAGGATATGGCAGTCTTAAAGATGCCGAGGGCAAACTGGGGAAACTAGCGAGTCTTACTTCGCCATTGCTGGAATTGTTCTGGTTTGTGTCCCATAACACAGACGTGGGGGTTCCCGCAGTGACCGACCCGTTTGGACCAGTACGTACAGTCGAGCCTCCAGGGCCACCGGACAAATTGCCGGATCAGTTCGTACTGCCGACCAACAAGGACTATGTTCTGGCGTTAAGTAAGTTGCAATCCGATGTCGGAGCATTCGCGCAAAACAAGATGGATCCTGCACTCGTCAAGCCGGTTTCGGATTCGGCGGCAGCGGCCAAGGATGCGGTCACGAAAATGTTGGTGGGATCCCCTGTTGATCAGAAGTTTCACCACGAGAATCTTGTCGGAGAACTTCTCAGGCAACCGATCACCAAGGTGGAAGCTCTTATAGATAAGACCGGCACCGACAAGGAAGCTCTCAACGGCGCGGCAATTCCACTATGCGCGCAATTCGCGTTGCTCAGCGACAAATATCCGTTCAATCCCAGCTCCAGCCAGGATCTTTCCGTCGACCAGTTGAATACGATTCTCGCCCCGAAAACCGGCGCTTTGTGGACCTTCTATGACAAGCCTCCGCTGCCAAAACATCTAACTAAACAGGGTTCGCGCTACGTTGAAATCCCAGACCCCAAAATGAAGCTGACTCCCGCCTTTATCGCCTTCTTCAACCGCGCGGCTGGCCTCAGCGACGCTTTTTATCCGGGGGGAGCCGCGACGCCTAGGTTTACTTATAGTCTCAAAGCAATGCCGAGCAATGTCGACACCGTCTTGAAGATCGGAAGCGATACGCTTTCCGGCACAGGCCAACAGAAGACATTCACCTGGACTGGCGTCGCGGCTGATGTCCAAGTAACAACTAAGGGCGGCGATACTCTCGGTTCGTTCAGCGGGCCCTGGTCAGTCTTCAAGTTCGTCGCTGACGCTCATTCTCAGGTCTCCGGATCAGTCACCAACCTCGAGTGGATCATGCAATCCAACAATCGTCCGATTATCCTTCCCAATGGGAAAATAAAATCCTACAGCTACGAACTGCAGGTCGGCGGCTGGAATCCGTTTCGGACGTCCGACCTGTCGGGGTTACGCTGCCAGACGCCCATTGCACACTAGCATGGCACCTGCGATGCGATGAGAGTGGTGACATTCGTCGGCGAGTGGTTGATCCCTCCACGAGGAAGCCGCACCAGGCGGATATTTCTCCCTCACTTCTGCTAGCATAAATGCATGGGCAACCCTGGCCAGACTGCCATCGTCGAGGCCTTTGCCGCTCTAGTTGGCCCTCAGGTCGGCGATGAGGATATCGATCTTGTCCGCGCCGCCCTGACCATCGCCCGAACCGAGTATCCCGATCTCGACATCGAATCCTACGTCACGCGTATTGATGAACTCGCGCGTACCGCCGAGGCTCGAATCTCAGACGTCGGCGACGCCGCCCAGACCATTGCCGCCCTCAACCACACTCTATTCGAGGAAGCTGGACTGAAAGGCAATCGCGAGGACTATTACGACCCGCGCAATTCCTTTTTAAACGACGTCCTCGACCGCGGCTTCGGTATTCCCATCACGCTCGCCTTGATTTACATGGAGGTTGGCCGGCGTCTCGGCTTCCCGCTATTCGGCGTCGGCATGCCCGGACATTTTCTGCTCAAGCACTACGACATCGACGGCCGCGAGACCCTGGTCGATTGCTTTAACGGCGGAGATATTCTCAGCCCACAGGATTGCCAGCGGCGTCTCGACGAAATTTATTCTGGCCAGATGACTCTGCGGCCTGAGTTTCTCTTCGCCGTCAGCCGCCGCCAGATTCTCACCCGAATCTTGAACAATCTCAAGACGGTTCATCTCGCCGCGCGCAATTTCCGCAAGGCGCTGCCTCTGGTGGACCTGGTGCTGGTGATCTACCCGCGCTCTCCGGAGGACGCTAAGCAGCGGGCTATGCTGCGTTACAGCCTCGGCCAGATGTCGGGTGCCGCGGAAGATCTGGAACAATATTTGAAAATGTCGCCTGACGCGTCGGACGCCGACGAAATCCGCCAGACCGCGCTTTCCATCCGTCGAATGCTCGCCTTGTTGAATTAGAGCGAATGGGAATGACGTTCTACATGCCCGGCAGCTTCATCCCGGCCAATTTGCGGGCAAAACTTGGCTTGCCCATCTGCTTAAACATCTTGCGCATCTGGGCATATTGTCGAAGCAGATTGTTGACCTCCTGTACGCTAGTGCCCGATCCCCGCGAGATGCGCTTGCGGCGGCTGCCATTAATAACCTCATGGTGCAGACGTTCGTGCACGGTCATTGAGTTGATGATGGCCTCGACGCGGTTAATTTGTTTTTCATCGATCTTGTCCGCGTGCTTCTGCAAGCCAGCGAAGGGGCCGATGCTTGGCAACATTCCCATGAGGCTCTGCAGCGATCCCATCTTTTTCACCTGGCGCAGTTGATCGCGGAAGTCCTCGAGCGAGAAGCCATCACCGGAAAGGGCTCTGCTAGCCATTTCCTGAGCTTTTTTCTTATCGACATTCTGCTCGGCTTTTTCGATCAGCGAAAGAATGTCGCCCATTCCGAGAATGCGCGACACAATGCGGTCGGGATGAAAGGGCTCCAGCGCGTCGTACTTTTCGCCAACGCCGATGAACTTGATGGGCTGGCCTGTTACCTGACGAATAGAGAGTGCCGCGCCGCCGCGGGCGTCGCCGTCCATTTTTGTGAGCACTACACCGGTCAGGGAAAGTTTCTTGTGAAACTCGTCGGCAGAATTAACCGCGTCCTGGCCGGTCATTGCATCGGCAACGAACAGGATCTCCTGAGGATTGAGCAACCGCTTGAGCGATTGCATCTCCTCCATCAGTTGATCGTCGATGTGAAGCCGGCCGGCGGTGTCGACAATCAATACGTCGCAGCCAGTGTTGATGGCCTCGCGGCGGGCTTCTTTGGCCAGGCGCTCGACCGTCGCAGTATTGGCTGCGACGTCTGCGCCTTCGTAGATGCTGGCTTTGATCGCCTGAGCTACGACCTTAAGCTGTTCGCGCGCAGCGGGACGATAGACGTCCACCGACACTAACAACGGTCGATGCCCGCCAGTCTTCAGCCAATTCGCGAGTTTACCGGAAGTCGTGGTTTTACCCGAACCCTGGAGTCCGGCCATCAGCACGACGGTTGGTGGTTGTGAGGCGAATTTCAAGCGCGCGGTATCGCGGCCGAGAGTCTCAATCAACTCGTCACGCAGGATCTTGATGACTTGCTCGCCCGGCGAGAGCGCCGTGGCCACCTGCTGGCCAACGGCCTTTTCCTGAATGTGGTCAATCAGCTGCTTTACAACTTTGAAGTTAACGTCGGCCTCAAGCAGTGCGAGACGAATCTCCCGCAGCGCCTCCTGGATGTTTTCTTCTGTGAGGACAGCCTGGCCGCGTAGAGTCTTAAACGCACGTTGCAGTTTTTCTGAAAGATTCTCGAACATAAGGATTTATGAAGCATTCATTTTAACAGTCCAGCCCATGGAAAGACACGTCGCGAAAACGAAGGAAAGCCGCACGAAAAGCTTGGCGATCCCTCGACATTTACATGCTAAAATATGGCAACACTACACTCCTCATAAGGACAGCCCTATGCCCCAGAAGCCGAGTGCTACTTTGCCCGGAACTGTCGAGAAAATCATTAAACCTCCTCATCCCAGCGAACCGGAAAAAGCACAAATTGCCGTGGAAGGAGCTGATCACCTGTACAAAGAACTTCGGATCGAAAACAATCTGACTGACGAGAACGGGAATGAAGTGCGCTTGAAGCAAGGCGCCAAGGTCGACGTCACAGTCGAAGCTGAACCAGAAGCTACTACGGCCAAATCTCACTAGCCTGTAAAGATTTCTCTTGCGGCGATCACCGTGTTGCTGTGGATCGTGACCGTGTCCTCCACCTTTTTCGCGTATCCGCCTGCGAAGGTCACCATCACCGGGATATCGTGGGCGTGAGCGGCGCGGAATACCAATTCGTCGCGGCGTTTCAATCCTTCGATAGTTAGAGACAGGCCTCCAAGTTGATCTTCGCGGTAGGGGTCGGCGCCCGCGACGTAACAGATCAGTTCCGGTTCAAACTGACGCAGCCCCGAACTGAGGGCATTGTCGAGCCATGCGAGATAATCGTGGTCGCCGATATCGTCGGGCAGATCCACATCGATCGAAGACGGCGGCTTCCACGCTGGGTAGTTATTCTCTTGGTGGAGCGAGATCGTGAACACGTCGCTCGCATGAACATTGCGCACTCGCGTTGGCCCCAAAGGACTCACAGTGGAAACAGCGGTCGAGGGCAGCGGCCCCGCCGGAATGCGCCCGCTGGCGAAGATCGCGGCCGTGCCATTGCCTTGATGGACGTCGCAATCCACGGTCATCGCGCGCGTAATTTTGCCGTCATGCTGCATGCGGCGGATGGCGACGGCTACGTCATGAATCATGCAGAAGCCTTCGCCGTGGTCGGGAAAGGCGTGATGAAATCCCCCCCCGATGTTGATAGCGACGCGATTCTGCAGCGCATACTCAGCGGCCAGGATGGAACCACCAGCCGACAGCCAGAAAGCTCGCACCAGTTCGGGCGAGTAAGGGATTTCCATTTCTAATTCTTCGCGCGCGGAGAGCGTGCCCGTCTTCAATTTGTGTACATACTGCGGGGTGTGTACGAGGAGCACGTCCTGATCGGAGGCAGGTTGCGGAGTTACGAAGTCAGACGCTTCGGCGGCTCCGGTCTCAAGCAACCGGTCACGTATCCGTCGGTATTTTTCAGCGGGAAAGACGTGCGCGCCGATGGGAAGATAATAATCGTCGCTGTAGACCAGCTTGAATGGGAGCATGGAAGCTCGCTGCGACTTACATAATACTCGCGTCTACATCAACCCTGGCAACGCTGTCTTTTGTTGAATGCCCTCGCCCTCTTTGATCGTATAGATGAAATCTGCCGGCACATCGCGCACCGCCTCAACTTTGCCGCTTGGCCATAGGATTTCTACTTCGTCCATTTTGGCTTCGGCCCCGAGACCGAAGTGCAGACGTGGATCGTTTTGTGAGAGGTAGCTGCCTCCGGCGCGAACTTCATTGAATTGCACCAACTTTCCTGCTTTTATGGTCACCCGCGCGCCGATGGCCATTTTGTTGCTCTTGGTGCCCACTAACTTGAATAGCACGCGATGATTTTTATTCCCTCCCTGATTGATTAGCAGCAGTGGCGGTTCCCCGGTATTCATTACGACGATGTCAACATTCCCGTCGTTGTTAAGGTCGCCAAAAGCCGCTCCTCGTCGGGACGCATCGGGAATCGCTGAGAACACGCTGGAAACATCCTCGAAAGTTCCGTCGCGATTGTTGCGGAACAGCAGCATGGGCTGGCGATAACGCGGAGCGCCAGGGACAAGATCCATCTGCGGATACACGTGGCCGTTGGCAATGAACAAGTCGGGCCATCCGTCGTTGTCCATATCAAAAAATCCGGTTCCCCAACCCACTGGGTCATAAGTCGGCTTGGCGAGCTTGGCCGCATAGCTCACTTCGGAGAATCCCTGCGCTCCGAGGTTGCGATACAGGCTGTCAGGTTGTTCGGTGAAGGTGGTCACAAACATGGAGAGCCGGCCCTCGTGCAGATAGTCGCTCCAGTCCACTCCCATATTGCCGCGCTCGGAACCATCGCCGCTGACAGCCGCTCCTGAAAGCATTCCAAATTCTTCGAAGGTTCCATCGTGCTTATTGTGATAGAGGTAATTGGGTCCGGAATCATTGGCGACGTACAAATCGGGCCAGCCGTCATTGTCGTAATCGCCCCAGATCGCGCCCAGACCATAATATTTATTGGGATCGTCGACGCCAGCCTTTTTGGAAACTTCTTCAAATGTGCCATCACCACGATTGTGGAAGAGCAAGTCGGATTCGCCGAGCATGCCCCAAGGCCCACATTGCACAGGGATTCCTTTGAAGCTGCAGTTTTTCTCATTCTTTCCGAAGTCGGGCAGTTTGTTAACGTCGAAGTGCACGTAGCGCGAGACGAATAAATCTACGTGGCCGTCGCGATCATAATCGGCCCAGGCCGCGCCCGTGCTGAATCCCCTCCCTGCTACTCCTGCTCTGTCTGTGACATCTTCAAACTTGCACTGGCCCAGATTGTGATAGAGAGCGTTGCCGCCATATCCGGTTACATAAATATCGGGCAGACCGTCATTGTCGTAATCGGCGACCGCGACCCCCATGCCCCACCCTTTACGGTTAAGTCCGGCGGACTTTGTAATGTCAGTGAATTTGAAGCCATCGTCCTGGTGATAAAGCGTGATCATGGGATCGCCGCCTTGCTTGTAGCGGTCGACGGTGGATCCGTTCACCGTGATGATGTCGAGTCTGCCATCGTTATCGCAATCGATCAGACCCGCACCGCCGCTCATCGATTCAACGATGTAGCGCTTATCGGTAGAAGAGATATGAGATACGGTCAAGCCAACTTGTTTGGCAACATCCGCAAACCTTGGGGGCGGAGCTTTCGGGGGAATGGTTTGGCCGAATGCAAATGCTGCAAGAGCTAGAGCGGACCCCAGGCTGTACAGCCCGTGTTGGTAGCGCCGCCTGCTCTGCGTTGCCGGGCGATGCCCGCAAAATTCCATGGTTACGCTGCGCCTGGCCGTGGTGTTCTTGCCGCGATTTCTTGCAGTTTTTCAGAGGTCATTCCGTAGAGAGGAGGGACGGAGACGCCGAGGATGCCCAAATAAGCGTAAAGCTCGCCACGGTGGTGAATTTCATGCTCTGGCATCGAGCGCAGGAATTTCCAGATGGTCATGGGAGTCCCGTCGGCGGAGGCGCACTTGCGTCGCAAGTCCTCGTCGTTAAGCCGGGAGAATTTGCTCATGGACTCGGAGTGCATGCGCTCCATAAACCCGACTACCTGATCGTATCCGTCGGCCAGCTCACGTCCGCACCCCGCGTAGCGATTGCGCCCGCCGGCCACCGATTCTGCGAACACATTTCGCTCCACAGCGGCGATGTGGCGCGCCAGATCCCCGAGGGTGAATTTGTCTTCCCTGCAACGCCATTCCAACTGTGCGGGCGGAATACAAGCGACCAGCCGCATAGTGCGCGAGCGTACTTTCTCAAAGTAGTCGAGAAATGGAGTAATCGTCAGAATCTCCATGCTTCAGCTATATCACGGATAAAAAGGCTTGGCCATAGTGCGGGCTCTTGCTTCGGGGACGGCGTGAACCCGTACTTCACCTCTGCTACATTGTTGATGCCATGAAATCTGTTCGCAGCTTTGCCAGCGATAACAATGCCGGTGTCCATCCCAAGGTGCTGCAAGCCATTGCCGCAGTCAACCGGGGACATGTTGTGGGATACGGGGACGACGCTTATACCGAGGCAGCGGTGCGCAAGTTCAAGCAGCACTTCGGTGCGGATGCCGAAGTTTTCATCGTGTTTAATGGAACGGCAGCGAACTGCCTGAGCCTGAAGGCGCTAACGGAATCTTACCAGGCTGTGATCTGCGCCGAAGCCGCCCACATCTACACGGATGAGTGCGGGGCACCCGAGAAATTCACGGGATGCAAACTCATTCCTATTCCCACCGCGGACGGCAAACTTACGGTCGAGTCGGTCCGCCACGCCTACCACGGCATTGGCGACCAGCATCACGTACAGCCGCGCGTGATCTCCATTACGCAAGTCACGGAAATGGGTACGGTTTACAGGCCGCGAGAAGTCCGCGACCTTGCCCGGTTCGCCCATGATCACAATATGTTTCTGCACATGGACGGCGCCCGAATTGCCAATGCGGCCGTAAGCCTGGGCCTTACCTTGCGGGAGGCTACGCGTGACTTGGGTGTGGACGTTCTGTCGTTCGGCGGAACCAAGAATGGCGCCATGGGTGCCGAAGCTGTGGTTTTCTTTGATAAGAAATTCAGCCGCGACTTCCTTTATCTGCGCAAGCAGGGCATGCAACTGGCTTCGAAGATGCGGTTCATTTCAGCTCAACTCGAAGCACTGCTCTCGAATGATCTATGGAGGAAAAATGCCGAGCATGCCAACCGGATGGCCGAACTGTTGCAAAAAGAAGTCAGCAAAATCCCCGACGTGAAGATCGTCTACAAGGTGGAAGCTAACGGCGTGTTCGCGCAAATTCCGCGCCAGGCCATTGGCAAGCTGCAGAAGCGCTACTTCTTCTATGTATGGGATGAAGAGCGGTCCGTGGTGCGGTGGATGTGCTCGTTCGATACTACAGAGCAAGATGTACGACAATTCGCGAGGTTCGTAACCAAGGCCGTCGGTGACTAAAAGCACCGCATCGGGCAGGGAGGCACCCATACGGGTATTGATTTTTGAATGTCCTTAGACTAAATTGGCGCCTTCCCCCGAAATGTAGGTACGGTGGCGTTTTTTGGAGATGGGATGAATCGAAGCTTGCTTAGTTTGATCGCAATTTGCCTGACGCCCCTCTTTCTACTAAGTTGCGGGCACGATCAGCAACTGGTATCTATTCAGGTTACACCTTCTGGATTTGTGTTTGAAGGTATCGGAGCACAGGGGCAGTTTACCGCGCTCGGTACCTATATACACCCTCCCGAAACGAAAGACATCACAAACCAAGTAACCTGGAAAATAGACGTCGCGAATCTGGCCACCATCACCCAAACAGGTCTGGTTACAGCGATAAGCGTTTGCGGAAGCGGAGATGTCACCGCAACTCATTACAGTGATCCTGCAAACCCAACCACGAGCAACCTGATCGTCGGGACGGCAACTGTCAAGGGTGTGGACGACGGGACTCCAAAATGCATGCCGTAGCGAAATGTCAATCAGTTCTGCTCGTGCAGTAGTTTTGCCAAGGTAGACTTGTGTTTCTCAGCTTTCTTTTTCCGGTCGGGAACAACACGAGAGGCCGGAGGTTCGCCAATCTGCGCCCGAGCCATGGTCTTTACAGCTTCGACGGCGGTAAACCGCTTCGGTTTTTTCTTCTTGGCCATTGTCGTTATGTTGCCATAGTGCCGCGCGCTGCGAACGTGTAATAATCATAAGCGGTAATTAGCAATTAATTGGTGCCAGCAGGAATTCGCACGACCCATTTATGGAAGAGCGCGACTTTTTCGACGAACGGCCGGAAAAAAAGGTAGCGACGCTAAACTGTCCGCATTGTCAGCAGGCCGCGGAATACGAAATCAGCTGGCTGGTGCGCACCAAGAAGCGTCAACTTCCCGGCCGTGCCGACGAACGCGATCGCGCCCGCTTCGCGAAAGCGAAGTCCTATATGCTGCGCCGCGATGACATGATGGCTTGCAAGAATATGCGCTGCCGCAAGCGCTTCGAAATCTCGGGAGTCCAGTCGGTTGTGTTTACGGAGTAGCCTTTTTTAGCCTTCGCATTTCCCCTCTTCCGCAGCCCTCGTTTATACTAACCAGTTTGCTCATAGCCGGTTGATCGTCTCTATATAGACGTTGCTGAGGAACGTTTCGATCACGCGAGGCGCTCAACCGCACACGAGGAGCTTTGCTTGAAGATTCTAGTTTGCATGAAACAGGTGCCGCAGAAGGACGCACCGCTGAAGCTCAACGAGTCTGGCGCCTGGATTCGCGAGGATGTGTCCTACGAGGTGAACGAGCCCGATGCCTTTGCTCTGGAGGAAGCGTTACGGCAGAAAGAAAAGCACGGCGGAGAAGTCGTGGTCATCACCTCCGGGCCCGCGCGCGCCCAGCAGGTCTTGCGCGAAGCTCTGGCGAAAGGCGCCGATCGGGCGATTCATCTCGAAGACAACGCGTTCGTCGGATTGGATGCATTGAATACCGCCCGCGCTTTTGCTTCCGCGATTAAGGACGAAAAATTCGATCTGATCTTTACTGGCTTGCAGTCTGACGATTACGGCTATGCTCAAACCGGCGTAGTGCTGGCGGAGTTGCTGGGATGGCCGCACGCGACCATCATCATGCAGATTGAGAAAAATGATGCAGGAATTCGGGTGAAACGGGAGCTCGAGGCTGGCTACTTCCAATTTGTCGATATGCCGTTGCCCGCGGTGCTGACCATCCAATCCGGCATTAACAAACTGCGGTATGCCACGCTTATCGGTATCAAGCAGGCCAAGAACAAGCCGCTGCGCAAAGTCTCGATGGCTGACGTACAGGCCGCAATAACCGGGAATTTGCAGAAAATCGAGCGGCTCTACGTGCCCCAGAAAACCAAGAATACGGAATTTTTGGAGGGCTCAGCCAACGAAGTTGCGAAAAAGTTGGTGGACAAGTTGCGCAACGAAGTGCGCGTGTTGTAGCGACCGCGCTTAGCCTCAAGAGCCGACGGACTGTCCCCACGTGAGGATCGCCTAAGAACAATACTATGCCTGACACAATTCTGGTTGTTGTCGAACAACGCGAAGGCAAACTGAACCGCGTCTCCTGGGAGACGCTGACTGCTGGTCAAGCGCTTGCCGCCGAAACCGGTTGGACACTCGAAGCCGCAGTCGTAGGCAGCGGCGTGTCGAACTTCGCTAATGAAGTTGCCGCCAAGAAGGTCGCGAAGGTTTATGCGGTTGAGTCGCCCAAGCTCGAGCCTTACACTCCCGATGCGTTTTCCGCTGCGCTTAGGCAATTCATCGAATCGAAAAAGCCGAAGCTAGTGCTGATGCCGCACACGTATCAGGTGCGCGATTTTGTTCCTAAGCTGGCTACCGCAATGGGGCGCACCGCGATCAGCGATTGCATTGGCTACAAGAAGGAAGGCGGCAAGCTACTCTTTACTCGCCAGATGTTTCAGGGCAAGCTGGCCGCGGATGTGAGTTTTGCCTGCGACGATCCCTGGTTCGTCACATTTCAGAACGGGGCTTTTCGCGGAGACAAAGTCGAACCGGGGGCGAACCCGGCTCCAGTCGAAACCGTGAACGTACAAATTGCCGACGGCATCATCCGCAATAAGCCGCAGGAAGTTTTCAAAGAAGCCAAGCAGGCGGTTGATCTCACACAGGCGGAGATCATCGTTTCTGTCGGTCGCGGAATCAAAGAGCAGAAGAATATCGACCTGGCCAAGCAACTCGCCGAAGCTCTGGGCGGAGAGTTGGCTGCTTCGCGTCCCATTTGCGACTCGGGTTGGTTGCCCATGGATCGACAGATCGGATCCTCCGGCCAGACGGTCGCGCCGAAGCTATATTTAGCGCTCGGTATCAGCGGTGCAATTCAGCACATCGTCGGGATGAAAGGCGCTCGCACGATTATCGCGATTAACAAAGATTCAGAAGCGCCAATCTTCGAAATCGCTGACTACGCTGTGGTGGGAAATTTGTTCGACATCGTGCCGCCGCTGATTGAGGAAGTGAAGAAGGCGAAGGCAGGAGCGTAGGATCCGCCACGGATGAACGTCGATTTTCACTGATCAGGTTTGCAAATTGATCTGTGAAGATCAGTGCAAATCTGTGGCCAGGTTTTTCTTATGCTGGTTTTCCGCAAACCTCTGGAAGGTATCGAACGTCCCCAGATGCCGGCCGACGTCGTCATCGTCGGTGGAGGTCCAGCGGGAATGGCCTGCGCTTTGCGTTTGTCCCAGCTCATCGACGAGCACAATTCGAAGAAACCCGACGCACAGTTAAGCAAAGAAAATATCTACGTGCTCGAGAAAGCGCGGGAGGTCGGCCAGCATTGTCTCTCGGGTGCGTTGCTCGATCCACGCTCCATGCGCGAACTGCTTCCGGGTTTCGAGAAAGAGGCTCCCCTCGACGCTGAGGTCACAAAGGAAGCGGTTTATTTCCTGACCGAGAAAAGCAAATTCAAGTTTCCCATCACACCGCCACCACTGCGCGACCACGGCAACTACGTTATCTCGCTGAACCGTTTTGTAAAATGGCTGGGCAGCAAAGTCGAGGCGACCGGAATTACGATCTTCACCGGCTTCGCAGGATCAGAACTCCTGTTTGACGGCGCCCGCATCACTGGGGTTCGCACAGATGATAAAGGTGTGGATAAGGACGGCCGGCCAAAATCGAATTTCGAGGCCGGCTACGATCTGCAGGCCAAAGTCGTCATCCTCGCGGAAGGGACGCGTGGGTCGCTCACCAAACAACTGATCACGAAATTCGATCTTGCAAAGGACAGGAATCCTCAGACTTATGGCCAAGGCATAAAGGAGTTGTGGGAGGTACCTTCGGGGCGCATCGCGCCGGGCGAAGTGATTTACACGATGGGCTGGCCGCTGACCACAAAAGAGTATGGCGGCGCCTGGATCTACGGAGGGAAGGATAACGTTGTCTCGCTCGGCTTCGTGACCGGCCTCGATTATCCCAACCCACGCCTTGATCCACAACACGTATTACAGGATTTCAAGCAACATCCATTCGTTGCGAAGTTGTTGGAAGGCGGCAAGCTGATGCGCTACGGCGCGAAGTCGCTGCCTTACGGCGGCTGGTGGGCAATTCCGCCGGTCGCGGGCGATGGCTGGATGATTCTCGGCGACTCCGCCGGCTTCCTCAATTCGCAGCGGCTCAAGGGAATTCATCTGGCGATCAAGAGCGGTATGCTGGCGGCCGAAACCGCATTCGAGGCGCTGAAGAAAGACGATTCTTCTGCAGCAACGCTGAGCGGATTTCAGAAGAAAGTCGAATCCAGTTGGATCAAAGAAGAGCTTTGGAAGGTCCGCAACTTTCACCAGGGATTCGAGCACGGCCTCGTCGCCGGCCTTTTCCACGCTGGAATCCAACAATTCACCGGCGGACGCGGATTACGTAATCGATACCCCGGGACTGCGAGCTATCAGCACATGAAAAAGCTCTCCGAGTTGCCGGCCGATGGCGGCGACGAAGCTCATCTCCTCGGTCTTGTGAAGGGCGACGGCAAGCTCACCTTCGACAAGCTCACCGACCTGTATCACTCGGGCACAAAACATGAAGAGGATCAGCCTTCCCATCTGGTCATTCACGATACCAACATCTGCAATACGCGTTGCGTGAAAGAATATGGCAGCCCTTGCCAGAACTTCTGCCCGGCAAATGTTTACGAAATGGTGGACGACGCCGAGCAACCGAACAGCAAGCGCATCAGTTTGAACCCCTCGAACTGCGTGCACTGCAAGACTTGCGACATCGCCGACCCGTATCAGATCATCACCTGGGTTCCGCCAGAAGGCGGAGGGGGCCCGAACTACGACGGCATGTGAGTGGGGGCAAAAGTCGCCACAGATTCTCACAGATCAATTAAGCCTAAACCGCCAGTTACCCTCAGGGCTTATAATTAAGCCAGAGTTTCCGACCGTCGCGGCCCCTGGGCATACCCTGGCCGCGGTGGCGAGGGAAAAAGTTCGCGGACAAGAGTGTCCGCGCCACACTTTCCCGAAGGTGCGGATGGAAACGCCCGTGCCTCCCGTGCTCTGTGAGGAGCACATTGGAAAGGAAGCGCCCGCTGGGAATATCCTCTCTGCGTGTCTCCTTTCGTGCGGTACGTGAATCCAATGGTGGTAGCTTCACCGGATGGCATTTGGCTAAAGCCCGTGATTCTCTCGGACAAATTCGGGCGTCCCATCACTGATCTCCGGATCTCGATTACGGACCGGTGCAACTATAAGTGTGTCTATTGCCGTACTGGGAACGAGGGGGCGCTGTACGGTGATCTGCCTTTTGCCGACTACTTGCGCATGGCGCGAATCTTTGCGGCACTGGGGATCAAGAAAATCCGCCTCACGGGTGGAGAGCCGCTGCTACGCAACGGGGTCGTCGATTTCGTCCGCAAACTCGCGACCCTTCGCTCCCCGGATGGCGAAGAACTCGACCTCGCGATGACCACCAACGGTCACATGCTGGCCGAGATGGCGCAGGCCCTCAAGGATGCGGGTCTGAATCGCATCACCGTCAGCATGGATGCGGTTGATCCTGACCGTTTCGCTCGCATCACCCGTGTGCCCAACGGGTATGACCACGTTTTGGCGGGAATCCGAGCCTCCCGACGTGCCGGGCTATGGCCGGTTAAAGTTAACTGCGTGCTGA
Organism: Terriglobales bacterium; assembly: GCA_035567135.1. GTDB lineage: Bacteria > Acidobacteriota > Terriglobia > Terriglobales > Acidobacteriaceae > JABDBE01. The sequence continues at coordinate 85,378 of DATMQI010000187.1, read as the reverse complement.
TGCGCGGTTTCAATGAAGACCAGATCATTCCCTTCGGGATGTTTGCTCGCGAAGAAGGGGTCATCGTGCGCTTCATTGAATTCATGCCGCTGGAAGAAGACCGGACGTGGTCGCCAGCCACGGTAGTGACTCTGGATGAAATTATCCAGCGCATGGCGGAGTACCGTCCGCTAGTCGAAATTCCACGCGCACGCAGTGAAACTGCGCGCCGCTTCCATTTCGACGATGGCGTCGGCGAAATCGGAATCATCGCTCCCGTTTCGCATCCCTTCTGTGGACACTGCAGCCGCATCCGCATCACCTCCGACGGCAAAATCCGTACCTGCCTGTTTTCGGTATGGGACCACGACCTGCACGAGTTAATGCGCCGAGGCGCTTCTGACGAAGAGCTGATTAAGTTCATTCGCGGCGTAGTGCAGAGGAAAGAAGAACGTCACCATATCGGCGAGGCGGACTTCGTTCCTGCTTCGAGGACGATGGTGCACATCGGCGGATAATCATCGGCCTTCGGAAACTTAAGAAGTCGCGAAGCTGCACTGCCACCCCGTCGCAGTGAAGTGATATAAGTTCAAGGTGAAACGAATTGTCCTGCTGTTGCTGATTGTCGCCGAAATGGGCACGATGTTTGCCCAAAATGTACGCTCGGAATCGCAATCCCATTCGACTGTGGCCGGCACTTCCTACCTTGGCTTCGATCGCAATAATTATCCCGGCGACCAGAATTTGAAGGTGCTTCGCCAGACATTTGCCTACACGGGTTTCTGGCTCAACCATCCGCCGAGCGCGAATACCAATACATGGACTGGCAAACGGCGCACTCTGCAATCTGCCGGATTTGGATTCCTGGTGCTGTTCAATGGCCGGTTGTTCAACGAGTTGAAGTCGGTCACTTATGCGACCAAACTCGGCAAGTCAGATGCGCAGGCAGCCGTGGCGGCGGCGCGGAGGGAGAGCTTTCCCGCGGGAACGATCATCTTCCTCGATCAGGAACAAGGGGGCCGCATGCTGCCCGAGCAGAAAGCCTATATTTATGCCTGGGTGGACGGAGTGACCGCAGACCGCTTCCGGGCCGGCATTTATTGTTCCGGGATTTCGGCCGATAAAGAGGGGGGGGAGAATATCGTCACTGCAGACGATATTCGCCAGAATGCTGGCGCAAGAAAAATCGTGTACTGGGTCACGGACGATGCCTGCCCTCCTTCGCCGGGTTGCGTGTTTCCTAAGGGGGCGCCCCATCCTGCTGACAGTGGCGTTCACTTTGCCGACGTATGGCAATTCGCCCAGTCTCCAAAGAGACCTGAGGTTGCGGCAAGCTGTCCAGGTTACAATCCCGATCGAAACTGCTATCCGCCACAGATCGATGTCGGCAAAGGTTTGCACATTGATGTGAATTCCGCAACCACGCCTGACCCATCGCACGGTCGAAGCCGCTGAATACTTGCGCATCAGGTAAGCAGTGGCTGCTCTTTCCCGGGCAGGGGCATTCGCGCGACGGCTAGCGAAACTGCCGACTTGCTATAGTCGCTTTCAACAACAATGTCCGTGAAACTCAATTCAACTTCTCTTCCGCTCTGGCGCGAGGACTTTCGCCTGACTCTTCGACTAGCGTTGCCGCTCATCTTTGCCGAGCTGGGCTGGATGAGCATGGGCATCGTCGACACCATCATGGTCGGACGGTTGCCGAATAGCGCCGTTGCCATTGGCGCCACGGGCCTGGGCCAGAGTCTCTACCATAGCGTGGCCATCTTTGCCGGCGGTCTGCTACTTGGCATGGATACATTTGTCGCACACGCATTCGGACGCGAGGACTTAGAAGACGCACGACATTCTCTGGTCAACGGGTTGTTCCTTGCCTTCGCAGTCACGCCGCTTCTGATGCTGGCCGTTTCGTTTTGGCCAGCACTCATGCAGTGCTTCGGGATCAGTGTGGAACTCGTGGAACCGATGCGTCCGTACTTGAGCGCGCTGAACTGGGGTTCATTGCCGCTGCTCGCCTACTTCGCACTGCGACGGTATCTGCAAGCGGTAAACGTGGCCCACCCTATCATGTTCGCCTTGATCTCTGCGAACATTGTCAACGCGTTCGGCAATTGGGTTCTCATCTATGGCCATCTCGGGTTTCGCGCCATGGGGATTACCGGGTCAGGCTGGTCAACTTGCTGGGCTCGCATTTACATGGCGCTCTGCCTCGTCGTCACGCTGCTCTGGGTTGAATCGAAACGTCTCCGACCCGACTGGCTGAGCGCGGTACGAATTGATGTCCACAGAATGTCGGCGCTGCTTAAGCTTGGAGCGCCGGCTGCAACCCAGATCCTCTTCGAGATCGGAGCATTCTCCGCTGCCACGGCATTATGCGCCAGACTCGGGCCCGTCCCTCTGGCGGGCCATCAGATCGCGTTGAACTGCGCCGCCCTCACGTTCATGGTGCCGCTCGGAATTAGTTCCGCGGCCGCCGTGCGCGTCGCACAACAATTAGGAAGACGCGACCCCGACGGAGCGCGGCGTGCAGGATGGTCCGCGATCATCATCGGAGTCGGATTCATGGCCTGTTCCGGAGCGGTGTTCGTCTCCATTCCAAAATTGATCGCACGCGTGTTCACGCCCGATCCGGCTGTAATTCGAGTGGGCGCACAACTATTATTAGTCGCCGCTGCGTTTCAACTGTTCGATGGTCTGCAGACGGTGGCGACCGGAGCGTTACGTGGCGCGGCCGACACGCGCACCCCTATGCTCGCCAATTTCGTTGCCTATTGGCTGATGGGCCTTCCCCTGGGCTATGTGTTATGTTTCAGACTGGGATCGGGCGCACTGGGAGTTTGGATCGGCCTGTGCGGCGGCCTGATGATTATCGGATCGGCTCTCCTCGTCGCATGGCACAAGAGAATGCTTTCGTAGTCGTATTCTAAAAAGCGGACGCTCAATGACTTGCCAGCGGGCTAGCGGCCTGCGTATCATGCAACCGTTATGACAACTGACAACGTGGTCCTGCAAACCGGCCTTCGCCAAAAGGCCCAACTGATGTCGGCATCCGACATGGACCGAACCACAGTTCGCCTGGCCTACCAGATTGTCGAAGAGAACGGGACGGATGGGTTAGGGCTCATCGGCGTCCGCCGCCGTGGCGTACCGCTGGCAGAGCGTCTCAGTAAGTCGATCGGGCACATCGGCGGGCCTAATGAAGATATCCGCGTTCCAGTGGGCACGTTGGATATTACCTTCTATCGCGACGACCTTTCCACTGTTGGACCAAAGCCGGTAGTGCACGAATCGGAGATCGGCTTTTCCATTCAGGACAAGAATATCGTGCTGGTGGACGATGTGCTTTTCACCGGCCGCACCATTCGCGCCGCCATGGACGCGCTGTTTTCGCAAGGCCGCCCGCGCCGCGTGCAACTCTGCGTACTGATCGACCGTGGCCATCGCGAGTTGCCGATTGAAGCCGCATTTATCGGCCGCAAAGTCCAAACCACGATGAACGAAGTGATCGAAGTAAAGTTAAAAGAAATCGATGGCACGGAAAAAGTTTTGCTCATGGAAAAGTAACAAATGTAGCCGTGGGCGTCCTCGCCCGTGCAATCGCCTCCAAAACTACGCTCAAGCCGGTAGCTTCGAAACCCATAGCGCAAAGCCACATCGAGGTTTAGAATCAAGCGCTATTCTTTCGTCTGCGTGAACTCTGATGAACTCGGCGAAAAAAGCTGTTTCCGGCAAACAGAACCAGCGCCTGCTGGGCGCAGCGCGAAAAGCCATGAAGCGCGCCTACGCCCCATACTCTCAATTCAGAGTGGGTGCCGCCCTGCTGACCTCGAAGGGCGAGGTCTTCGCAGGATGCAATGTTGAGAACGCATCCTACGGCTTGTCAAACTGCGCTGAACGCACCGCGATCTTCGCGGCTATAGCTCAATCCGGTCCGGCACTGAACATTCGTGCCATCGCAGTTGTAAATGACCAGGGAGTTCCATGCTCTCCCTGCGGCGCGTGCCGCCAGGTAATTTACGAGTTCGGCCCCGAAGCGACGGTCTTTTTCCAAGCAGCGAAAGGCTGGAAGGAAAGCCACATCACAGAACTCTTGCCGGAAGGGTTCCGTCTAAAGTGAGCCCGCCGAGCGAACAGACATTTCGTGCCGTCGATGTCATCCGCAAGAAGCGTGATGGACAAGAATTGTCTCCCGCCGAGATTGAGTATCTGGTGGACGCGTACACCAGCGGCGAGATTCCCGATTACCAGGTTTCCGCCTGGCTCATGGCCGTGATCCTGCGCGGACTCACACGTGCCGAAACCTCCGCGCTGACCGACGCCATGCTGCATTCGGGCGACGTGCTCGATCTCTCCGAGTTCCCCGCACGAAAGGTGGACAAGCACTCGACTGGCGGCGTGGGCGACAAAACGTCGCTCGTGCTGGCACCACTGGTGGCCGCGGGCGGGCTCGTAGTCCCTATGATCAGCGGCCGAGGTCTCGGCCATACGGGCGGCACTCTCGACAAGCTGGAATCGATTCCTGGCTTCAACGTGAATTTGTCAGTGCCCGAGTTCCGGAGCGTGCTGAAAGCCTGCGGCTGCGCGATGATCGGCCAGACTTCCGAGATCGCCCCCGCCGATCGCAAACTGTACGCTCTGCGCGACGTCACCGCAACGGTCGAAAGTCCGTTTCTCATTTGTGCCTCCATCATGAGCAAGAAGCTGGCCGAAGGTATCGATGCGCTGGTGCTCGACGTCAAGACTGGCTCCGGGGCATTTATGAAGAAGGAAGAGGACGCGGTGTTCCTGGCCGAACTGATGGTCGAAACCGGCGAGCGCATGGGGAAGTCAGTCGTTGCATTGATCACCAACATGGATCAGCCTCTCGGAACCCATGTTGGTAATTCGCTCGAAGTGGTCGAGGTGCTCGATGTCTTAGGTGGACGCGGGCCGGACGATCTCAAGGAACTGTGTCTCGAACTCGCGGGTTGGATGTTTCGCCTTGGTGGATCTGCCGATACGGTAGCGCAGGGCAAGGTGGAGGCTGAGCGACTCATCGTCTCTGGGAAGGCGCTCGATAAGTTTCGCGAGATGGTTGCGTTGCAAGGTGGGGATGTTCGTGCGCTCGACGACCCATCCAAACTTCCTGCCGCAAAATACAGGCACGACTTAGGCAGCCCCAAGGATGGCTATGTCGCCGCCATCGACTGCGAAGCGGTGGGCACCGCATGCGTAGTTCTCGGCGGGGGGCGTGCGAAGAAGGAAGATGCCGTTGACCCCTCGGTCGGAATCGTTCTGCATCGCAAAGTCGGGGATCGTGTTGCCGCCGCGGAACCCCTTTGCACAATTCATTCCAATTCTGACACTCGAACGACTCTTGCAGCGAAATTGCTGCTGGAGAGTTATCAGATCGCGGACGCTCCTCCAATCGAGCAGAAGAGTCTGGTGCATCGAGTGATTCGAGGATCAAAAGCAAAATAGATCGAGAGGAAAATTGATGGCGCGATTCACCGGGATACTGGGTCTGCTGACCATGCTGATCCTTGCGTATATTTTCTCCACCGACCGCCGCGCCATTCGCGGCAAAACGGTTGCCTGGGGACTGGGGCTGCAATTTGCTTTTGCAATCTTTGTCTTGCGAATGGACATCGGGCGCCGCATTTTTCAGTACGCCGGGGACGCGGTTAATAAGCTGCTCAGCTACGCTTTCGTCGGTTCCCAGTTCGTCTTTGGAGATCTAGGAAAGCAAGGTTCTCGTTTAGGTTTTTATTTTGCCTTTCAGGTTCTGCCTACCGTTATCTTCATCGCGGCCTTTTTCGCGGTTCTCTACCACTATGGAGTCATGCAATTCATCATCAAACAAGCCGCGCGGGTGATGACCCGGTTCATGGGAGCGAGCGGTGCCGAGTCTCTCAACGTGGCCGCTAGCATTTTTATGGGGCAGACAGAAGCGCCTCTGACCATCCGCCCTTTTTTACCCGACCTTACCCGTTCCGAACTGATGACCGTTATGACCAGCGGGATGGCCCATGTTTCTGGCGGAATCATGGCCGCATATATCGCATTTGGAATCGAGCCTAAGCATCTTTTGAGCGCCGTAATTATGACCGCCCCAGGAACCATTCTGGTTTCGAAGATGCTGGTGCCCGAGACCGAACAGCCCAAAACCGCTGGCCGCGTGATCATGAGCGAAGAGGAAGTGGAAACCGAAAAGAAAGAAAACGTGTTGGGTGCAGTAGCGCGTGGCACAACCGATGGCTTGAACCTGGCGCTGAACATCGCGGCCATGCTAATTTCTTTTCTCGCCCTGATCGCGCTGATGGACGGAATCCTCTATGGAATTCACAATGGGCTCGCACACTTCGGTTTTCCCTGGTTTCCTGCCAGTCTCGAAATTATTTCTGGCAAGCTCTTCGCTCCCATAGCTTGGGTGATTGGAATCCCTTGGAAAGACTGCACCCTGGTCGGCAATTTGCTGGGTACCCGTATGGTGCTGAACGAATTGGTGGCCTTTTCCATGCTGGGGCCGCAGAAGGCGGCTCTTGATCCGCGCTCGTTCACCATTGCGACGTTCGCTCTGTGTGGATTTGCGAACTTGAGTTGCATCGGTATTCAAATTGGCGGTATCGGCGCGCTGGCTCCAAATAAAAAGGGAGAGTTGGCACGGCTTGGACTCCGGGCAATGTTAGCAGGGACTATGGCGAATCTGATGTCCGCGTCAATCGCGGGCATGCTGATCTAGTCAGGAGCATGACCGTGGACGCTCGCGCCTACATCGAATAGAGCGATCGCTTGATGAATTCTCCGGCCCCGGGACGGCCTGTGAACTTATCGGCTTCGACGATGACGCGCCCGCGCGAGAGCACGACCTCAGGCATACCGGTCACCTCGATACCCTCGAACATCGAATAATCCACACGCATGTGGTGGGTTTTCGCGCTGATGGTGTGCTTGCGGGCGGGATCGAAAATAACCAGATCGGCGTCGCTGCCCACTGCGATTGTGCCCTTGCGGGGATAGAGTCCGAAGAGTTTTGCGGGCGTGGTGGAGACCAGTTCCACGAAGCGGTTCACGCCGAAACGGCCTTGGGCCACGCCGCCGGAATAGATAAGGCTCATGCGGTGCTCGATGCCGGGACCTCCGTTGGGGATTCTTGTGAAGTCATCGCGACCCAATTCTTTTTGTTCCTTGAAACAGAATGGGCAGTGGTCGGTCGAGACTACTTGCAGGTGATCTTGCTTCAAGCCATTCCAGAGTTTTTCCTGGTGCCACTTCTCGCGCAATGGCGGCGTGAAGACGTACTTTGCTCCTTCGAATCCGGGTACGTCGAAGTTTTCGATCGAAAGATAGAGATATTGCGGACACGTCTCGGCATAGACAGGAAGGCCGCGATCGCGCGCCTCGCGGACTTTTTCCAGAGCATCGTTACAGCTCATATGCACGATATAGACCGGAGCTCCCGCCATTTCTGCCAGCGCAATAGCGCGAGATGTAGCTTCTGCTTCGGCCGTGGTTGGGCGTGTTAGGGCGTGATACTTTGGCGCTTTTTTCCCTTCGGCTAAGGCTTGTTGCACGATTACGTCGATGGCGCTGCCGTTTTCGGCGTGCATGCAGACCAAGCCTCCATTTTTCGACGTGGCGCGGAGCGCTTTGAAGATGCTGCCATCGTCGAGCATGAATACTCCCGGATAGGCCATGAAGAGCTTAAAGCTGGTGACGCCTTCGCGCACCAGGGCGTTCATCTCCTCGAGTTGCGCGTCCGCCAGATCGGTGATGATGCAGTGGAACGAATAATCGGAGACGGCTTTGCCTGCGGCTTTTTTCATCCAGGTATCGAAGGCGGTTCTTAGGGTTTGGCCTTTGTACTGGATGGCGAAGTCGATGAGAGTTGTAGTTCCGCCAAAGGCGGCGGCTCGAGTGCCGGTCTCGAAATCGTCGGCGCTGTTGGTGCCTCCGAAGGGCATGTCGAGGTGAGTGTGTACATCAATTCCGCCGGGCAATACATATTTTCCGGCGGCATCGATGATCTTCGTGGCGTTGTCGCGCGGGAGGTTCTGTCCCATGGCAGTGACCTTGCCATTGCTGATGGCGACGTCGCTGGCGTAAGTGTCGGTCGCCGTGACCACGCGTCCGTTTGCGATGATGGTATCGAAGCTCATGTTGTGCCTCTGTCGGAGCGGAGCAGGCATTTTATGCTAAACTGCGACACCTTGGGATGGGGATTGTGCGGGCGATAGCGAAAATCCAAAACCGATAACCACAAAGGACACGAAGGTTCACAAAGGAATAGGCAGTGCGCTTGCTGTCGATGTGACAAAGGAGATACATGCGATTTGGCATCACGATCAAGCCTGACATGCCGGTGGAGCGCATTGTTGCGCTTACGCGACAAGCCGAGGGCGCGGGATTCGAGTATGGCTGGATCTTCGACTCTCATATTTTATGGCTGGAGCCTTATCCGCTGCTCACGCTGATGGCGAGCAACACTAACAAAATGCGGCTGGGCACTTGCGTGACGAATCCGGCGACTCGCGATATCACGGTCACCTCCAGTCTTTTCGCTACTTTGAACCTGATTTCGGGCGGGCGGATGCAGTTGGGCATTGGGCGTGGCGACAGTTCGCGCCGGGTTTTAGGCAAGAAGCCGGTGGGGGCGGGGGATCTGGAACGGGCCGTGAAGACTTTTCGCGAACTCACTGCGGCGCATGAGATCGAATATGACGGGCAGCCGACGCGGATTTCGTGGGCGACGGGATCTCCTCCGGTGTGGATTGCGGGATACGGGCCGAAGGTGCTGGACTTGGCGGGCAGGGTTGGCGATGGAGTCATTTTGCAGTTTGCCGATCCTGATTTGATTGCGTGGTGTCTTGGCTTCGTGAAGAAGGGAGCGGAAGCCGCGGGCCGTGATTTTCGCGGGATCGAGGTGATGGCGGCTGCGCCGGTCTGGGTGTCCGACGATTTGAAGCTGGCGCGAGAACGGGTCCGTTGGTTTCCGGCGTTGGTCTCTAATCACGTTGTGGATTTGATTTCGCGATACAAGCCCGAAGAACTGCCGCCTGCGCTGACATCGTTTGTGCGCGATCGGGGTGGGTACGACTACCAGCAGCATTGCGAAGTCGATAGCAGCAATTCGAAATTCGTGACGGATGAAGTTGTGGATCGCTTTTGTCTGGTGGGTCCGGCCGCTACGCACCGTGAAAAGCTCCGCAAGTTAGCCAGCATCGGAGTTACACAGTTCAATGTCTATCTGATGTGTGGAGAGGAAGAGGACACGCTCGAAGCTTACCGGAGAGAGATCCTGTCGAAGGCTTGAGGAAAGCATTCGGAAAGAACCTTACAGAGATAGCTAGGCTCGTTTCGCATTTGTTCGCGCTCGCGCTATTCCTGCCCGTAGTCCTTGCTTGATGATCCGTTCGTAGCCGGATGAGTCCATGGCATTCATAACGGCCGCGGCAATGCCACCTGGCGTACTAGCTTCGTGAAGAAGCCGAGGTAGCGGAATGTTGCCATCCCTCCAAGAGGCAATGCCGTCAGCGAGTGCGTGAGCGGCGGCCACCAAGGCTGTTTTGCGGTTCAGTCCCAGTCTCTGAGCTGAGACAGCGAGCGTTGCCAGGGAGTGGTAGCCGTGGCTGCTGGAATAGGTGACGGTAAAGGCGTCGAACTGATCTTCGGGGATTTCCAGCACCGTGCCTACCTGCTCGAACAGGTGTACGATTTCGCGTCTTGCCTTGGGAGAGAAAGCTCTGTCGAAAGTCAACGCCGTGAGCCCGTGACCGCTGCGACAGACCGGACTAGGCATCGCTCGGGCCCAACGTATTGGCGGTTTCAAGCGGGCCCGCAGTTTGGAGATTGGGACGCCAGCGGCCAGACTGACGATGCTCAGGGGTCGGTGAATGCTTCCAATCTCCCGAAGCAATCCGCTCATCGAATCCGGGCGCACGGCGAGGATGAGAAGTCCAGCTTGCCTCACGGCTTGATGCAGATTTGGTTCGACAGTCACGTCATACCGTTTCTTGAGTTGCCGCATTTTACTCGCATGGCGATCGTGCACAATGATCGGCTTATCGTATTTCGCAAGCCGTAGTCCGGCGATGAGGGCACTGGTGATGCGTCCGCCGCCGAGGAACACGGTTGCCTTTACGCCAGTTCTTGTTTTCACCTGAGGTCCGCGCAGGCCTGGTCAGCGGCTTCTATCAGTGCTGCAACGTCTGCTTCGGTGTGTGCCGTGGTGATGATCCAGTGCAGGCCGTTGGAAGGAGTCATATAGATGCCGTGTTCGAGCAGGCAGTGGACGAATTGGGAATAGCGTGCCGTGTCGACGTAGGTGCAGTAATCGCGGTAGTCATGGATGGCGTCGCGTTCTGTGAAATAGATTTGGAACATGGGCCCGAATCCCTGCACGATGGCTTTCACTTTGCGTCGGCGGAATACTTCACGCAGGCTGCGAATCGTGGCGTCGCCTATTGCATGCAGGTTGGTATAGGTGTCGTGGCGTGAGAGCAGGTCCAGGTTCGCGGCAACGACTTTCATGGTCAGCCGGTGCCCATTGAACGTGCCGTAGTGCAGCACCATGCTTTCGCTCCAGCGCATGCGATCGAGGATTGATCGTGGACCGGCGACGGCGCCTACGGGGAATCCTGCTCCCAGCGCTTTTCCAAATGTGCTTATATCTGGTTGGATTCCGTAATATTCCTGGCATCCGCCGGGCGCGTAGCGAAAGCCGGTGACTACTTCGTCCAGGATCAGCAGCACTCCGTAGTTCCGGGTTAGTTCGCGCAACCTTTTCAGATAGCCCGGCTGTGGAGGAATGCATCCCATGTTCGCCATAATCGGCTCGGTGATCACGGCGGCCAATTCGTGTCCGTGTTTTTTCATGACGCGCTCGATAACTGCTACATCGTTCCAGGGGGTGAGCACGACATCATCAAAGGTTGCGGGCGGAATACCTTCGGAGTCCGGGATTCTTGCAGGATCTTCCAGCGAGCCTAACTGTTCTGGTGGATGCCCGTGCGCGTTTAAAAGGAAGGGATCGTACCAGCCGTGATAGTGGCCTTCGAACTTCAAAAACTTGATTCGCCCGGTGTGGGCTCGCGCTAAGCGAAGCGCGAGCATGGTTGCCTCGCTGCCGGTGTTGGTAAAGCGCACGACCTCCGCGGACGGCACCATGCTGCGGAAACGCTCTGCCGCCTCGACTTCGGCGGATGTTGCGGCGGCAAAATGGGAGCCTTCGGTCATGGCCTCAGAAACGACGGAAACCAGCTTGGGATGGGCGTGGCCGTGGATGAGCGCTCCGAAGGACATCATGAAATCTACGTATTCGTTTCCGTCGGCATCCCAGACGTGTGAACCTTTGCCGCGTTCGAGAAATACAGGGCCGGCTGAATAGGTGGCTTTACCGCGCGAGGGCGAGTTCACTCCCTCGACTAAGGATTCTTGCGCCCGCTCATACCACTGCTGGGAACGGGTTCGGTTGCGAGTTGTGGTGATCGGTGCCATCCAGGTTACCCAGTATAAGGTAGGCTGCGCGTCATGAACTCTTCCTCGGTGCAAAATTGCCAGGGGAGTCCGAAAATTTTGTCTCTCAGTGCGTGAAACAGGGTCTAAACTTTGTGGGCGGAAGGGGGCGATATGACAAACGCTCTTGGGTTGCGCTTTTCCGTCTTTGTGATTTCCGTAGCGATGGCGCTTGCCTGTGTGGGATGCGGTAGTTCCAGACCTGCTTCTTCACCAGGCCAACAAAACTCTTTGGCCGCGACGGTGGATGCAGTAGCGCAGGCAGCGCTGCAGGAGCAAGGCATTCCGGGCATGACGGTGGCTCTCGCAAAAAAAGGCACGATGCTGTATGTCCAGGGATACGGCGTTTCTGATCTGACCACGGGCCAACGGACCCAGCCCGGCGCAATCTTTGAAATCGGCTCCATCACCAAGCAATTCACGGCAGCCTTGATCATGAGGTTGCAAGAGAAAGGGCAATTGCAGGTGGACGATTCGATCGCTGCTTACCTGCCCGAGTATAACTTTCCACCCACGATCACGCTTCGAATGATGTTGACTCACACGTCAGGCCTTGCCGATTTCACCAATTTTCCTCAAATTGGAGACTGGGTAAGAAATGGGGTGACGGAAGCGACAGTGCTGATGGCGGTGAGCCAGTTGCCTTTGCAATTCCAGCCAGGCACACAGTACTCGTATTCCAACAGCAACTTTTTCGCCTTGGGTACGATCATCGAAAAGCTTAGCGGGCAGTCGTATGCGGACAACGTCGAGCAGTCCATCTTCCAACCGTTGGGGTTGATGAATACGTATTACTCGCTTCCTCCCGCGGGTCAGTCAGCGACCGGCTACACCAACAACGGATCAGGTTTGGTTCCCGCAATCCTTTGGGACCGTTCGGCCGCCTTTGCGGCGGGAGCGTTGAGTTCGAATGTCTACGATCTGGTGGCTTGGGACAACGCCTTGATCAATGGGAGAGTCGTCTCGCCCGCCTCCTTCAAAGCCATGACGAGTTCCAATGGCTTCGTGACTCCTGAAGGTGGCTCGTACGGATTCGGGCTGGCTCTCGCGACGTTGAACAACCGGCCGGTAATCTGGCATGACGGCCAGATCGGAGGATTTACTACGGAGACTGCAGTGTTCCTCGACAGCGGTTTCACTGTGGTCGTGCTCACCAACGACCAGGATGCAAACCCCGACGCTGTGATTCTCAAGATCGTGAGTGCGGTCTGCAATTCATCGCAGCTCGCTGGAAATTGCTGACGTATGGACAGATAGCGACTCTGTGCACAGAGGGAACTTAGCAGAGGTGAACAGAACGCATCCCGCGATGGTTCCGCTGATTTTGGTCCAAGTTCGCCGACTTCCAGAGCAAGTTACTTCGTGGTTGTGGCTGCGGTTGCGTGCTCGCGCTCGACGTCTTTGAGGCGGGCGGCTTTACCTCGCAGCGAACGCAGATAATACAGCTTAGCGCGTCGAACTTTGGAGGAGCGCACCAGTTCTACCTTGTCGATGACGCGGGAGTTCTCGGGGAAAATACGTTCGACCCCTTGACCGAAGCTGATCTTGCGCACGGTGAAGCTGGCTTGAGGGCCCCGCGAGCGCGAAATTACAACGCCTTCGAACGCCTGCGTACGCTCCTTGTCGCCTTCCTTAATCTTGACGTGTACGCGGACGGAGTCGCCGGGGACGAATTTGGGGAGGTCGGTGCGCTTGGTCTTGGCCAGCAGTTTTTCGATGATGAGGTTCGACATAATCTTGTCCTCTTTTTCTATAGATTCTCAAATGTAAGCGCGGGCGTCCCCGCCGGCACAGTGTCCACTTTAAACTCAACCAGAGTCAGGACCCGCCCAGCAACTTCTTATCTTCGTCGCTCAGCGCAGCCCGATCCAAAAGATCGGGCCGATTGCGCAGTGTCTTCTCAAGTGCGGTGCGACGCCGCCAGCGTCGTATTTCCTCATGATTGCCCGAGGCCAGCACTTCCGGAACTCCCATTCCGCGAAAGTCCGCAGGACGGGTGTAGTGCGGGTAATCCAGCAATCCGCCCGAGGTGCACGTTGAACTCGGACCGTTCTCGACTTGCGTCGGCGAGAACGTAGTGAACGATTCCTGCTGCGTGGACGCTTGATTCCCAACCGCGCCCGGAATCAGCCGCGTGACGCAATCGACAATTACCGCCGCGCCCAGTTCACCACCACTCAGCACATAGTCTCCGATGGACAACTCGCGGTCCGCCAGGTATTGGCCTACGCGCTCGTCCACGCCCTCATAACGGCCGCAGATCAGAACGATTCGTTCCAGCAAGGCGAGTTCATTGGCTACGCTCTGATCGAATCGCTTGCCCTGTGCCGAGAGCAGAATCACGCTTTGCCGAGCGTCTTTCCGTGCTTCTGGGGGCGCAACGTTTAACCCTTCAATACATTCAAAGATCGGTTCCGGCTTAAGGACCATTCCCTCGCCGCCGCCAAATGGGCGGTCATCGACGGTCTTGTGGCGATCATGCGCAAACGCCCGCAGATCGTGGACTTCGATTGCCGCCAGTCCGGCTTCCCGAGCCCGGCGGATAATTCCGTGATCCAGCGGTCCGCGAAAGAAGTCGGGAAAGATCGTTACAATATCGATCTTCATCGCGGGTCCAGATCGAAAACAAAAAACACACGGCACGCCTTCACTGCTGCAGCGCACTCCCGGTGATGACTAAGTTGCCGTTGCCGTCGCCCGTGTTGGTATCCAGAAACTGAAATCCTTTGGCTTGCCCCGCTGCCACCGAGTTCAAGGCAAACGCAATCTTCAGATTGTGCTTGCCGATTCCGGATATAGAACCACTACCGTCAGAGTTCACCTTGTAGGTGGCTTTGAAAGGGCCGTCAAACTGGACGCCGCCGAACAGGATGGTCACTGAACCTTTGATGTTCCCTCTGCCGTCAAAACTGAATATTCCCACACCGCCATCCTCGGACAGACTCGCGTCGTCGGTCCATGGATTGTACTGAAAGGCGAAATTGCCTTTTAGACTCGCCACGGTGTATTTTCCCACCGTGGTGGACTGCAGCAAAGCGGTGCCGCTAATGACTTCGTTGTTGGTATCGTTGGTCTGCAACAATTGCACGCCGTGAGCTACGCCAGCGGCAGTCGAATTGAGAGTGATGGCAAACTGAGCCGTGGAGCCGGTAGTAAGGTCGATTGCGCCAGTCCCGTTAGACTTCACGACGTAAGTCCCGCCCAAAGGTCCACTCTGGACAGCATGGTTTGAAATCGATGTGTATGACCCGGTCACATTGCCCGCGCCGTCGAACGTCATAAGTCCTACCATGGCAAACTGGTCTTTACTCACATTTGCAGTTCGGAGGTTGGTCGAAAAGCTGTAGCTGCCCTTCAGGCTCGCATTGTTGAAGCCCGCAGCCTGCGCCGACAAGGTGAGCGCGATGGCCATGAAAACCAAAACCCCAACTTGAAGTAAACGTCGGCTGAACACTTGCACAAAGCACCTCCTTTCGACTCCGCTTAGGCCAAACTCTCGGCACGGTACAAAACGGATGTCATTTCCCTGTGTTTCTGTTGCGGCCCATCTGTTGCTGCTGTTTTTCCTCGGCCGTCAGCGGCGCGTTCAACTCGAGCATCCCTTCGGGCAGCAGCATGTGTATTTGCTTATGCTCGAGGTCTACGCTTTTTATGTACGCCTCGGCATAGGGAATCTCGCAGCGCTTGCTTCCCTTCTGACTTCCTGTTGCGACGATCAGCAACGGCGCTTCGCCTGCGCCAAACTGGACGTCTTCAATCTTGCCGATCTCGCGACCTGCGTCAAATATTGCGCAGCCGATCAAGTCGCTTATGTAATTCCATCCTGGCTCAAGCCGCGCCCGCTCACTGCCGGGAAGCTGCAATTCGCAGCCGATCAAAGTCTCGGCATCGGAAATCGAATCAACTCCGGCAAACTTCAAAACCAGGTCGCCCTTGTGAGGCCACGATTCCTCGACCTGCAACTCGCGCCGGCTATTGTCTTCCGCGAGAGCGAACAACCTCAGTCCCACCCTGAACCGGTTGGGAATATCGCTGTGCAATTCGACTGCGACTTCGCCACGGCGGCCCTGCGTTTTCCGCACGCGCGCCAGAGTAACGAACTCGCCTGACTCTTCTATTCCTGGTTCTCCTATTCTAGGATCTCCAGCGTAAAGCGCTTGTGCAATCGAATTCCAGCTGCGCCGATCACAGCACGCAAGGCTCGAGCGACGCGACCCTTTGCACCAATCACCTTACCGACATCGTTCGGGGCGACCTTAAGTTCGAGCACGTCACCTTCGATCTGGCTGACCGAGACTTGATCAGGCTCGTCAACTAGCGCCTTCGCGATCTGCTCGACCAAAGCTCGCACGTCGCCGTCTTGCTGGCTCATCTGCGGTTCCTATCGGGTAGGCTGGAAATTTAATGGCACGCACGCCAAAATCAGGCGGCGGGAACGGCGCTGGGAACTGGCTTGGCCACAATCTTGCCAACCCGGTCTGACATCTTGGCGCCCTTGGATACCCAGTAATCAATACGCTCACGCTTCAGTTCAATGCTGGCAGGATTGGTGCGGGGATTGTACGTTCCCACTACCTCAACCGGCCGGCCATTGCGCGCCCGTTCCTTTTCGATCACGACCACGCGATAATGCGGTTGTTTGCGCGCACCGGTGCGCGATAGACGAATCATTAACACAGAACTTTGCTTCCTTTCCTAGTCCTTCTGGCAGGGATCAGACAAACTGTTATTTTCACAGAATCCAGCCGGATTAGCAAGCGGAAGGATCGCTGCTGGTGGCTTGAGGCCAAGACACTGCATGAGTGAGCCACATCACATCTTCGTTGCCACTGCCGTGCAAGGATGTTCCAAATGGCCAATACCCGAACGGAGATACGAGTCGTCCATGCAAACCACGATAACCTCGGCAATACGTAGAGACAAGCGAGAACTGCGCGATGCCCGCTTCGCCATGCGGCTTTCCCTGATTTTTGGGATAGCAATGCTAATCGCCAAGACCACAGTCTATTTCATGACCCATTCGGCTGCCATCTTTTCCGACGCAGCCGAGTCGGTCGTCCACGTAATCGCCGTGGGATTTGCCACCTTTAGTCTTCGGCTGAGCACGAGGTCCGCTTCCCCTCAATTCCTCTACGGTTATGAGCGGATCACTTTCTTCTCCGCGGGATTCGAAGGAGCAATGATCGTCGTGGCCGCGATCGCAATTCTCTATGAGTCGATCCGGAAATGGATTGCTGGGCTACAGTTGGAGCATCTGGGAGCAGGCGCATTGTTGATTCTGGTGGCCGGGATTGTCAATGCGGGTCTCGGTTACTATCTTCTGCGCACCGGCCGGCGAACCAATTCACTTATCCTGGAAGCTGATGGCAAGCACGTATTAACCGATAGTTGGACCAGCTTTGGCGTTGTGGGAGGACTGGCGCTGGTGCTGCTGACGCATTGGAAACCGTTCGATCCCCTGGTAGCCATCGCAGTCGCAGCAAACATTCTCTGGTCGGGTGGGCGTTTGGTCTGGCGCTCAGCCGTCGGGCTGATGGATTATTCCGATCCCGAAGCCGGCACCAAGATTCGTGAAAAGCTCGATGCAATTTGCTCCGACCTGACGATTCAATACCATGGAGTACGCTTTCGCACCACCGGATACCGCCAGATCATCGAAGTACATTTATTGTTCGCTCACCTGACGCCGGTCAGCGAGGCCCACCGTCTGGCAACTATTCTGGAGGAACGACTGCCCGACGATCTCGGAATGCCCGCTGAGGTCATCACTCACTTGGAATCCTTGGAAGACCACGCCGACGTCCACCGCGAACAACACTACACCGGAAAACCTGAGTAGAATCGATGTTCATCCCTCGCCAAAATCGCGGTAACGAGCGAGCACATCGTGTTCGGAAACAACTCCCTCCAACTTGCGGAAATCGGCGCGGTTCACCACGGGGACGAGCGGCCAACGTTCTACGTAACGCAACGCCATTTCCAGAGGATGATCGGGATGCAGGCACGGGATCTGAGGCCCAGCCAGAACGGAAGCGAGGGTCTGACCGCCTTTGCCCTCCTTGATCCTGGTCTCGAGTTCTTGTTTGGTAATACTGCTCCATCCGGTCGGATTCAGGCGAACCAGCAGCACGTCGGGTGATTTCTCATCTAGACGCTGAAACGCACGCTCCAGCGTTTCGTCGGCGTCCAGCACTGGGGCTGTTGGCAAGCACATCGCATCTTCCACCCGCAGGATGCCTTCTTCGCGTTGCTCTTCCATGGACGGCAAATCCAAGCCATCCTGACGAGTGAGCACGTCAAAGATTGGAACCGGCTGAAGTCCCCGCGCAATCAAGTAAGAAAAAGTATTCGCCACCATCACGGGCAGAATGATGGAATAGTTCCCGCTAACTTCGAGCACCATGAATACAGATGTCATCGGCGCGCGCAGAAATCCGGCAAACAGAACGCCCATGCCCACGAGCGCGTAAGTGCCCGGCGCACCGCTCAGGTGTGGCAGCAAGACGTGCTCCGCCCCACATACGGCCGCCCCCAGCATGGCTCCGATAAACAACGTCGGAGCAAACATGCCGCCAGGAGTTCCACTCACGAACGAAAGCAGCGTCGCCACAATCTTGAGTCCGGCAAGGATGGCCAGCATTTGCCAGGTGAATTGGCCGTGCATCGCTTCATCGATGTACACGTAGCCAGCCCCCATAACCTGCGGAGCGCCAAGAACTGCGATGATCCCAATGAGCAAACCCGCAACCGCAGGTTGAAAATACTGCGTCCAGCGTGGCAGAGTCTTGCACCACGGGCGGAAAGTCGAAATCCCACTCGAGAACGCGACTGAAGCGAACCCGCCCACAACTCCAAGGATGGAATACGCAATCAGCTCCGAAGGTCGTTCCAGTTGCACTGCGGGAATCCGGAAAAGAGACTCCGAGCCCAAAAACCACCGCGTGACAACCACGCTCGAGACCGCTGAGAGGACGACCGAACCGAGAATGCCGGCAGTCCAGCGCCCAATGACTTCTTCGATCACGAAAAGCACCGCCGAGATCGGCGCGTTGAAGGCGGCAGCCAATCCGGCCGCAGCGCCAACCGGAGCAATCAACCGCATACGGTCACGCGATAACTTCATGCGCCTTCCGAGCACAGAAGCCAGGCTGGCGCCGATTTGCAGAGACGGGTCTTCTGGGCCCAGCGAGTGTCCTGAGCCTATGGCCAGCGCAGCCGTGATGAACTTGCCGATCGCGGTACGAATGGGGATGTAGCCGTTGTAGATATAAAGCGCCGCCTTGGTTTGGTTAACGCCACTGCCGCGTGCCCTGGGAAAAACATGAATGACTAACACCGCGATGACCAGACCCGCGAGGCTGGGAGCCAGCAACATCCGGGTGGGTGAGAGCGCAAATCCCGATCCCAATAAATAGATACGGCACCAGTCGATGGCGAAACGAAAACAGACCACCGCAAGTCCGGAGAACATTCCGATGAATACCGATAGGACAAGGAATAAACGCTCTTCCCGAAAAACCGCTCGCAACAGCGCTCCCCGCGCCCGCCGCGGCAACGACGCCACCGGCTGAGGATGTCCGTTTTCCATGAGTATTGCCGTCTGCGAGTTGGCCGAGCCGTCCACTCTAATTCCCTTCGTGCAATTTAGAAATTAGCAGCAATGCCATGTCGACTCCGGTCGGAGCTCCACACGCGACATTGGTTTGGCGCTCTGTGTCAAACACCAGAGTCATCGCCGCCTCCACTAAATCAGGATTCCGCCGCAGGCCTTGCTCCGTAATCTCGGGCTTCATCTTCTCCCACGTGTCGGCGAGGCTCTGCAACGAGGTCGCGGACGGGGCACTGCCTCTCGAATTGCCTGCAGCAGAGCACGACTTGAGCCGCTCACCGGCCGCCGCAAACGCTTTGATGACCATTCGGTGGCGCTGGGCGACCGAGATTTGTCGCCGGAATGGATCCATCTTTAGCACCAACTCCGTGCTGTTGAGCAATGCCGCGCTCTGAGCGTCGTTCGGATTAGCGGCCTCAGCTGTCTCGAGGTAGTGTTGAGCCAGGTCGTAGCGGCCGAGCGCGAAGGCGGCTCGCCCCGCTCCAGCCAGTGCCACTGGGTTGTGACGATCCAATTTCAGGCTTTGGCGGTACTCGGCGAGCGCGTGTTCATAGTCCTGTGCTTGGAGAAAAAGATCCGCGACGCGTACATGCTGGGAAGGATCATCGGCCAAGTTTTCTGCCAGCGCAATCAACTCCGCTTGCGCCTGCGTTTTAGCGTTGATGCTCAACAGGTATTCGATGAGTTCGAGGCGGGCCTCCCGGCGTTGCACTTCCTGGTCGCCCGGCCAGATCGCATAGATCCCGTTATGGTAATAGCGCAGCGCGTGTTCGGTTTCTCCCCTCTGTACAGCGATGCGTGCGAGCTCGAGGTTCACCAACCCATTTTCGGGCTGTCGCTCCCACAGATTGACTAAATAAGCGGCGGCCTCGTTGGTCCGCTTCAGTCCGATTAAGCCCTCGGCCAGATCGAGTTGATAGTCGTAATTGTCGCGCGAGTAGAGCAGCGCGGTTCGAAATTCGTTGACTGCGCGTTCAAAATTGCGCTGTTTGAGATCGGCAACGCCACGCGTAAACCATCGATTCCCCAGAGACTGTTGTTGCGCGCGATAGATGCGGGTCAGCCCGCTGACTCCCAGGAAAGACACCACGGCCAGTGCGGAGAGCACGGCCAGGATCAATGGTTCTCGCTTGAGATAATACCGAAGCCCTTGCTCTTGTTCGCTGGCGACCATCGTGACTTGCGGCGATGTCGGCATGGCAATCAATCTCTTTTGATAATACTAACCAAAAGGGGTGAATCTTAGATGCTACGAGGCGAGAAACACGCTCGGCGCAGAGAAATGGAAGCCTCAAGGGAACGCTGATTACCATTATCCGCTGTGGCGGATGTGCATCACATCGCCGTCCTGCACGATGTAATCCTTCCCTTCCAGACGGAGCGTACCGCGAGCGCGGGCGTTGGCTTCTGATCCAGCATCGAGCAGTTGATCCCAGCGGATGGTTTCGGCGCGGATGAAATGTTTCTGCAAATCGGAATGGATTGCGCCCGCCGCGTCCTGCGCGCGAGTATTCACCGGGATAGTCCAAGCCCGGCACTCATCTTCCCCAGCGGTAAAGAATGACATCAGCCCAAGCAAAACATACGTGGTGCGGATCAAGCGGACCAGACCGCTCTCGGTGAGACCATAGCTCGAGAGGAATTCGGCGGCATCGGCGTCACTCATCTCCGCAAGTTCGGCCTCGACCTTTCCGCAGATGGCTGCCGCACCCGCATTTGGGCGAGAGGCGACTTCCGTGAGCTTGTATTTGCTCACCGCAGCTTCAAGTTCCTTCCCTAGTTCCGTGCTCTCGTTGACGTTCAGTACGTAGAGAATTGGTTTTTCGCTGAGGAACATGAAGCCGCGCAGACGCTTCTTGTCCTCCGGCGTCATCTCCATTTCACGAAGTGGACGCTCCGATCCCAAGTGAGCGTTGGCGTGCTTGAGCAAATCGAATTCCTTTTCGAGATCCGGCGTACGCATTTTCTTCAGGTCTTTTTCTACGCGCTCCAACCGTTTCTCGATTTGCCCGAGGTCGCTGACCATGAGGTCAAACTCGACATTCTTGATATCGCGCAAAGGATCGATGCCGCCGACATGCGGAATCGCAGGATCGTCAAATGCTCGCAGGACATGGGCAAGGGCATCCACGCCACGTAGATGCGCGAGGTATGCGGTCTCCTTAAGAGCGTCCTGGCCGATGGCGCCGACGTCCACATATTCCACCGAAGCGTGGGTCAACTTCTTGGGATCGTAGAGTGCAGCCAGGCGGTCGAGCCGGTCGTCAGGGACTTTAGCAACGCCAATGTGCGCCTCGCGAGGGTTCGCATAAGCCTGCTCCGATAGACGGGCTTTGGTCAGAATGCCGAAGAGGGATGTCTTGCCTACCTGAGGCAGGCCGATAATGCCAGTTTTCATAAAAAGGTTTTGGGCTGTTAGCTTTTGGGCTCTTTGTTGTAGAGCCGTAATTAATTACGTCTCTACATGCCAAGTGAAGAATAAATGATGCTGACGCTGATCGCCAAAGGAGCGGCCTAGATCTACATCAGGCGCTGAGAGCAGAAGCCGCTAGATACACAACTACCAATCCCAGCACAAACACTCCACCCTCGACTCGCGTTGACCACACATGCAAAGCGTCAAACTGCCTTCGCGCAGGGTTATCGGGGGGCACCGAGTCAATTTCGCCCATCGACGCTCGCAGCGTATCCATGCGAGGAATGATTCCGAATTGCGAGATAAGTGTGAGCGCGAGCATCAGGCAGATCAGAACGTGGCGCGCGGCAAATGCATGCAGGGTGCCTTTCGTCAATCGGCTATAAAGAATCGAACTCGCCAGAAAGATGATTCCTGAGATGATGCCCATCCAGTGCAACGCGCCAAGGGAGCGTCCGACCACAGTTCCGGCCAGATGTCGGCTGGGTAA
The DNA here is from genome assembly GCA_035567135.1 of Terriglobales bacterium. Classification (GTDB taxonomy): domain Bacteria; phylum Acidobacteriota; class Terriglobia; order Terriglobales; family Acidobacteriaceae; genus JABDBE01. The sequence continues at coordinate 63,391 of DATMQI010000187.1, read as the reverse complement.
GACAGAGAAGGCCGTTGGTGCCAGAACGAACGCGAAGAAGATCAGCCCGCCCAGCCAAACGATCAGCGACAAAAGCATGAGATAACGTAAGAACGACATGAAGCGATTATAGCGTTCTACTTTACCCTGTCATCCTGAGCGGAGTGGCTCTAGCGCAGCGCGCAGCAGCCACGGACGCGCTGAAGGGGTCACGAAACTCCTTGATGTACTCTGCTGGAAATGGCTTCCCCGGGGTCCTTCGACTGCGTTGCCGTCGCTTCGCGCCGGCAACTCCACTCAGCATGACAGTCTCAAATGGGTATCGGCGTGTTGTCTACAATCTCCTGGATAACCTGCTCTGCTTGTTCCGACTTCTTCAGCGTAGACGAATACAGTCCATTCACCACGACCCGATGAGCAAAGACAGGCACGACCAGCGGCTTGATATCCTCTGGCGTGCAGAAAGTTCGGCCGTCGAGAAATGCCATGGCCTGGGCGGCACGATAAAGCATTTGCGACCCACGCGGGGACACTCCAAGCGAGAACTGTTCGGACTCTCGCGTCTTTCCGACAATGCTAAGAGCATAACTGACCAGCGATTCATCCACCCGGATTTGCGTGGCGGCGTGCTGCATCTCCAGCACATCAGCCCCGCTGAGCACTGGCTGCATCGCTTCCAACTGCGCGCTACCTGCATGGGAGCGCAGAATCTCGCGCTCGGCATTGTTGTCGGGATAGCCCATCCGCACCCGCATCAGAAAACGGTCGAGTTGCGATTCCGGCAGAGGATAGGTTCCGTGGTGTTCGACCGGGTTTTGTGTGGCAATAACCAGGAACGGCTGGGGCAGCGGATAGGAGTGCGCATCCACCGTAACCTGGCTTTCGTTCATGGCTTCGAGCAGCGCGGACTGCGTCTTGGGCGTGGTGCGATTGATTTCATCGGCCAGCAGTACATTGGTAAAGACTGGGCCCCGTTTGAATTCGAATTGCTGCTCGATGGCGGAATAAATCGAAATCCCGAGTACATCCGACGGAAGCATGTCGCTGGTAAACTGCACCCGTTGAAAAGTGCAATCGAGAGCCCGAGCAAGTGCCTGTCCAAGAGTAGTTTTGCCGACTCCGGGGACGCCTTCGATCAAGAGATGCCCGCGAGCAATCAGGGACACCACTGCGAGACGGATGATGTCATCTTTGCCCCGGATCACCTTGCGCAGGGCTTTTTCCAGCTGCGCCGCACGATGCGAAACGGCACTGGCAGTTTCAGGGGACATTACTTGAATTCTACTATGCGTCTAGTTGACTCGACGGTTACGTCGGTTACGAACAGCAGTCAGCCGTCAGCGGTGATCGTTCGCAGATCTCTGCTGGTTTGCGAGAACTGAATGCTGATTGCTTATTTCTTACTGAGTAAACTCGGCAGGTCGGCCGGTCAAACGCTCGATGCGCTTTGCGATCGGCGGATGAGTCGAGAACAGGCTGCCAAAGTTCATCCCGAGGAAGGGTTGAATAATAAATAGGTGCGCGGTCGATGGTGTGGCCTGCAAAGGCAGGCGGCGCGAGTAGGCATCGAGCTTGCCTAGCGCGCTAGCCAAGGCATATGGATTCCCGGTAAAGTGCGCGCCTGTGGCGTCGGCCTGGTATTCGCGTGAGCGCGACACAGCCAACTGAATGAGTGATGCGGCAATGGGAGCGAGAATCAACATGAAAAGCGCGCCAAGTCCTCCGCCTCGGTTCTCATCACGATTGCCGCCCATGCCACCGAAAATCATGGCAAAACGTCCCATGCTGGCCAGCATCGTGATGGCTCCTGCGATGGTAGCAACAACAGAGCTGATGAGGATGTCGCGGTTATTCACGTGGCCCAATTCATGCGCCAAGACGCCTTCCAGTTCTTCATCATTGAGCAAATTCAGAATCCCCTGGGTGACGGCGACAGAAGCATGCTGCGGATTGCGTCCGGTGGCGAAGGCGTTCGGAGATTCGCTGGGAATCACGTAGATCTTCGGCATAGGAATACCGATTTTCTGAGTAAGCCGTTCGACCGCAGCGTAGGCCCGCGGTAATTCCTCGCGGGTGACCGGTTGAGCGCGATACATCGCCAGCGCGATTTTGTCCGAGTAGAAATATGAAACAAAATTCATCACCGCCGCAAATGCCAATGCCAGCACCATGCCGTTCTGCCCGCCAAATGCACGGCCAATGAACATGAGCAGTAGCGTCAGCAGTGTGAGGAAGAACGCGGTTTTGAATGTGTTTCCCATAGAAGTCTCTGATCCATTAGATGGTAGGCGCAGCTATGGGATTCAAGTAGGGGAAGCTCCGGGTTACTCAGAAATGGGTGATCCCAAGAATCCTCGCGGAAACCCACGGATTCGTGGTAGTTTCTTGACGCGGATCGTAAGAAGCAGGAGGTCGAATGCGGCATGCTCGGATCTTCTTGGCGCTTATTTGCGCGTTGACGCTATCGTCGGCACAAGACAAAACGGAAGGTCCCACAAATGAAAAGGCGCGAAAGACGTATAAAGAAGCGTTTGAGTATCTGCACAGGCGCATGACGGAGTCCGCGCTTGAGAGCTTCAAGAAGGCCGACAAGCAGGACGATGGGCACTGTGCGCCATGTCAGCAGAAGATGATCAAGTACGGAGTTGAGCTCCATGACTGGAAGACCGCTGAAACCGCGGCGGGAGAACTAGTGGCGGCAGCGCGGGGTGAGAAAAATGTAGCACTTTCACACTACGAATTTGGCATCGTCTTGATGGACGAGGGGCTGGACAAGCACAAGGACGAGCTATTCACTCGCGCGCATGACGAGATGACCAAGGCACTAGCCGCCTACCCGAATTTCCCGGATGCGATGCTTGTCGATGGGAAGGCGCTCGCCCAACTCAAGCAGGACGACGCCGCAAAAGCCCAATTCGAGCAGTTTGTGAAGATGAAGCCGGCGGAGGATCCGGATCGGCAACGCGCACTGCGATACATCAGTCAGCCCGACTTGGCGCGCGCCCGGATGGCGCCGCCATTTGCGGTCACCACGACCGATGGCCAGCTTGTCTCGCTGGACGACTTAAAAGGCAAGGTCGTGCTCATCGATTTCTGGGCGACGTGGTGCGCCCCATGTCGCGAAGCTCTCCCGCACGTACGGGATATCGCGAAGAAATTCCAGGGTCAACCGTTGGTTGTGCTGAGCGTGAGTGTTGATACCGATGAGCAGAAGTGGAGGGACTTCATCGCCAAAAACGAAATGACCTGGCCACAATACCGCGACTATGGATTTACCGGGCCGATAGCGAGGATGTTTGGTGTCGAGGCGATTCCGCACACGTTTACCATTGACGCAGACGGCATGCTACAGGATGAGCACGTCGGCGACGCGGCAATCGAAGGCAAGCTGAAGAAACTGGTGGGCCGCGCACGCAAACTGCAAATGGCGGAGCAGCCGGGGAAATGAGGCTGTCGATTGCTGACAACGTATTCAGCCCTGACGAGCGAGACGCCCGTCCTCCATTCCCTGTTAGCTGACTTTAGCTGCCCCTCGCTTCACGGCGCGCTCTAGAGTTTGATCCAGCGCTGCCTTGGCTTTCTCGTATTCCTGTTGTGTGATTCCGCCTCGTTTGTGTTCGACTTCGAGCTCGAAGATTTCTTCTTTCAGGGCTTCGAGCAGAAGCGCGGAGCGATCTGCGGGCTTAGTCTTGGGAGCGCGCGGAACGTCAGCTAGTTCGGCATCCGTCGGACCGAAATCGGAGACGGCCGCGGTTTTCGAGCGGCTGGCAATGTAGATCGCCCCCGCAGCCAGCACAATCCCGAACCCTCCAAGAATGTACCAGCGATATTTTTCCAGTGGGTCGGGAGCATCAATGGGTGGACCCAGTCCGCCGCCAGGGCGGGAGTCGCGTCCGGCCACGGGACCGCTGGTCTGAGCGCCGCCGACCGGGTTGCCGCCGCCTCCTCCTTTGGTTTCCTCAGCCTCGTCAGACATCGTGCCGGTCCCTGAAATCTTAAAACCAAGGGGTTGACCTGCCGTGGTATTCGAAGCTACTTGGACTACGGCGTCCGATTGACGCGGGTCCTGCATCGCCTTGAAGGTTGCGCCAGCCCCGGCGGAGAACTGCATGGTCTTTGGCAGCACCACTACAAAATGCTGAGCGCCATACAGAGTCTTGGGATCGAAGCTAGCTTCACCGCTGTAGGGCATGTGATAGCTGACCTGAAACTGAGTTTCTCCCGGACGCAGCGGGAATACGAAAGCGTACCGGTTTTTTTGTTTCTGCGGCACCGGTGCCGAGTTAATGGGCTGCCCGCCTGCGGTCATTGCCATGCTTTGGTCAACCTGAGCGCCCTCGGGTAGAAAGAATTCGAAGCTCTGATCGCTCATCTGCGTGCGCGGCGGATCAGAAGTATTGTTCACAGCGAAAACGCGGATGCCCTGCAACTCGTTGTCGCGTGCCTGGAAACGCATCACATCGGCGGTAACGCTGATGCCTTCGATTTTTTTCGAGACATCATAGACCTGCACCTCGACCGAAGTGGTTCCCGGAGGCGCCATGCGGTGATAAGTCACTCCCTGGTGGATGACGCGGACCAGGTGAGGACTAGCGGCATTGTCGAGCTTCACGCTGAAGCTGCCCTTGGCGTCGGTCTGGGTCCGACCCGATTCTTCCATCCCCTGGCCCAGACTGAGTAGAACAACATCGTCGCCCGACGCGGGCTTCTTGGTGGTGCCATTGCTGACGGTGCCGGTTAGAGTTTGTGCCGAGGCGAAGGAACTCACGAAGAGCGACAACACTGCAATGAACTTCAGCGAAGGTCTCAAACCCGGGCTCCTTTTCGGGGGCGAAGAGACGCATTGGCTGCGGCTTCTTCCAATCGCGCGATCTCAGCCAGAACCGCGGCTGCTTCCTCTTCCAGAGAGGTTTTCATGGTCTGGTAGTCAGAATCAGGAAACTTGCCGGCTTTGAATTCGAAGTTCAAGTCGCGAAGATTTTCGTAGATCGCCTCCTTGCGCTCCCGCAGATAGATAACGCGCGTTTTCTCCGGTCCCATGTAAAGCTTTCCAGGCAGATAGAAAACATAGACCAGCGCGCCGATCGTGATGAGGATGCAGGTAAGCAGTTCGATGCTCATACTTCCGTATCCTTCCTGGCTTGATCGCGGAAGTGCTCAAGCTCTGCGCCGTGAACAGCGGCAACGGCGCCCACCGGCAACACTAGCGGACGCGATCTCCAGGCCCGCACAATCACCGTAACCATTACCAATCCTAGGACCAAAACAAGATACGGCATGATCCAGGCTACGCGATTGAAGCCGGCCTTGGTGGGTGCTGCCATCACGGTCGTGCCGTACTTCTGGACGAATCCTTGCAGGGTCATGTCGTCATTGTCGCCACGATCGACGGCGGCGATTAATTCGGCGCGCATACGGTCCGAATAGGCGCACCCAACATGGTTGCATTCGAGCAGGATCTGATTGCAGCCGCAGACACACATCATCCGGTGGCCAAGGTCGTTGACGCGGGCCGATTGGTCCCCGGCGCCAAGCCCTGCGAACACGGCCAGGGCGAGCACGATCAGTTGACCGCCACGTCTTAATAAAATTGCCGTCATTCAAACATACCTGTCATTCCGAGGAGCGCAAGCGACGAGGAATCTGGGTTTTCGCCGGCCCAGCAAAGAACCCAGATCCCTCGCTTCGCTCGGGATGACAATGACAATGGGTGGGATTTCGCTCGCTCTGGGATTCGCATCAGTCGCCCGCTCCTACCGGTTCGGCTCGCAGTCGTGCCGGGGCCGAAACCCGCACCCGTTCCGCATTGGGGATCAAGGCCACGACCGTGCCGGCAATAATGATCCACACCCCAATCCAGACCCACATGACCAGAGGATTCAAATGGACCTTAATGATAGGACGTCCCGTATCCAGATTCTGGCCTTCGTAAACCACGTAGAGATCTTCTTGTGGGGTCGAGCGATTGGCGACCATGGTGGAGGTCTGCTGGCTCGCCTTGTAGAAACGCCGCTCCGGGTTGAGCGTAGCGATCTGCTTTCCGTCTTTGAAGACGTTCATCACCGCCCACTCGCTGCCGTAATTCGGATTGTCATCCTGGGTGTAAGACTGGCAGACCAGGGTGTAGGCGCCGATCGTCATCTTGTCGCCGAAACCCATCTCCTGCTCTTTGTCCTGATTGAACACGGAACCGGCAAACCCGATCATGATCACGATCACGCCGAAGTGAACAATGTATCCGCCGTAGCGGCGCGTATTGCGATGCGCTAGTTGCACCATGGAGGAAAAGAGATTCTGACCAGTATGCCGGCCAATCACGCGGCCGCCGCGGACGAACTCGGAGATCACGGTTAAGGCCACCAGCGCGGACAACATGATGGTCATTAACGAGTAGAAATAAGAAACGTCCTTCCACGGTCTCATGCCGAGCGCGACCAGCAGCACGCCCGTGACCAGAGCGCCGACTGCGGGCCACAGGAAATTTCGTTTCAGGCTGTCGACTGAAGTCCTGCGCCAGGCGAGCAGTGGTCCAACTGCCGTCAGCAGTAGAAGCAGCAACGCTACCGGCACGTTTACGCGATTGAAGAACGGCGGTCCGACCGTGACCTTGGTTCCCTGAACCCATTCCGAAAGCACCGGGAAGAGCGTTCCCCAAAGCACCGTGAAGCAAGCGACCAGCAGCAACAGGTTGTTGAACAGGAAACTGGATTCGCGCGAGATCAGCGATTCCAGTTTGTGCTCGGTGCGCAGGTGCGAGCGATTCTTTACATAGAAGATGAGGCAGGTCGCGAATATAATCGCGAGAAACGCAACGAACCAATCACCAATCGAAGATTGCGCGAAAGCGTGCACCGAGCTGACCACACCACTGCGGGTCAGAAACGTGCCGAAAATCGACAGCATGAAGGTGGAGAAGATCAGCCACATGTTCCACGTTTTTAGCATGCCGCGCTTTTCCTGCATCATTACGGAATGCAAAAAGGCAGTACCGGTTAACCAAGGCATGAGGGAGGCGTTTTCGACTGGATCCCATCCCCAATATCCGCCCCATCCCAGCACCGAGTAAGCCCAGTGCGCGCCCAGAAAAACGCCGCAGGTCAGAAATCCCCAAGTCACCATGGTCCAGCGGCGGGTGATCTGAATCCACTTTTCGCCTGGATAGCGCATGATCAACGCGGCCAATGCGAACGCGAATGGCACGGTGAACCCAACGTAGCCCAAATACAACATCGGAGGATGGATAACCATCTCGGGATACTGCAGCAAAGGGTTGAGTCCGGTACCGTCAGCGGGTAGCGAGCCTTGCATCACACCGAAAGGGTTTGCGGCGAAATTCAGGAGCAATAAGAAGAAGACTTGCACTGCAGCAATAATGACCGATGCGTGGGCGAACAGGCGAACGTCAGTCTTATATCGCAGCCTCAGGACGAGTCCGTAGGCAGAAAGCAGAAGGGCCCAGAACAGCAGCGATCCTTCTTGCCCCGACCAGAGCGTAGCGAACTTATAAGGCGCAGGCAGCTCACGATTGCTGTGGTGAAAAATGTAAGCGATGGAGAAATCGTTCTGGAAGGCCGCCACTACCAGCACGATCGCAGCGAGAAAAACTACCGCGAAGCTGGCAATTCCGGCGCGACGCGCGGTTTCACCTAAGCGTTCGGAGCCCGGTCCCTTATTGACGAGCGCTAGAATGCCGGCTAGAAACGAATAGGCGCACAACGCGAGCGCGAGCAGGAGCGCAAAACTACCTATTTGCGACATGGCGGGACCCTATCTGTATTTTTTCAGAAACCGTCCACCTAAGCAACCATGAAGTCTGGAAGCGTGATTTGCAGAGCCTGCCGGATTCCCTAAATGCGGACATCGGCGGCAGTTTTCCGCAAGGCGGCGGAGTATTGCTCCGCCGCCCGGACGAGGGCGTCCGGGGCGACGCGTGTAAGCGGAATTTTCTTCCTGCTTATGCGGTCTGCTGATGGTTTTGGTGGGCGAGAACTTCACGCTCGGCTCGGAGCCAGTCCTCATTCTCGAAACCAGGCGTGCTTCCCCGCTCCAGGTACAACTGGTACGCGCGCTCGCGGATTTTCGCTTCCACGTCGGTCGGAGAGCCGTTCAGAGGCGAAGTCTTCCGAACCAGAGAAACTGAGCCGGCTTCGGGCATGGTGATAACTTGGTTGTGAGTTGCCTTGGGTGCGCGGGGAGTCTTTGCTTTAGCCATTTATCGGTACTCCTTGGGACTGATAAGTCCATGAATTAGAATGGTTTATGATTGGCCTACACAACGGCCCGGCCTAACGTGCCCCACAAAATGTATGCAGTGAGTGTGTAGTAAATAATAAACTGAAACGCTGTGGATTTGCACGAAAACTGGAAAGAATTAATCTCTCGGAAACATTGATTTTGTGAATAACGATTAATAAAAGTCGTGCGAACTGGTTTCGGCGCGGGTAATGGCGAGCGGCAACACCCGTTCGGCTTTCACAGAGATGACATTGTCTTGATTCTGCAGGATTCCTTCCACCATCAGGAACTGCGCAGAACTTAGCAGCAGCCGGTTTTTCTGAAAAAGATCTGGCGTGACAATCGCATTAGCCACTCCAGTCTCGTCCTCGATACTGAGAAAAACAAAACCCTTGGCGGTGCCCGGACGCTGGCGGCAAATAACGCATCCTCCAATGCGCAAATATTGTCCATTGGGGATGTGCTCGAGTTCGCTGGCTTTGTGGATGCCCATCGCTTCCATCCGCGTGCGGTGATAGGCCATCGGGTGTGGGCCAACTGTCATGCCCGTGCAGCGGAAGTCTGCCACCAGGCGCTCTTCCTGATTCATGGGACGCAGCGGGGAGTTGGCATCTGGCTCGGGCAATTCGTCTAGCAATGGGCCGGAATGGCGGACGGCGCGTTCGACTTGCCAGAGGGCATCGCGACGATGAAGTTTTGTAGAAACGCAGCTAGCTACGTCTCTACAGCTGATTTCATTCAGGGCACCAATTTCCGCTAATGTATTCAACTCATCTTTTCTTAGCGCGGGAACACGATGGATGAGGTCACGAATAGAAATAAATGAAGCGAGGTTACGTTGCCGGACCAGTGATTGGGCGGCTTCTTCCCGCAATCCACGAGCATAGCGGAGCCCCAAGCGCAGTGAAATCGTGTCAGTGGTTGAATTGGCTGAGTGCTGACTGCTGAGTGCTGACTGCTCCAACGTGCACTGCCACTCTGACTTCATCACATCGATCGGCAACACCTTCAGGCCGTGCCGTTGCGCATCTTTCACGAGCGTGGCTGGACGATAAAACCCCATGGGCTGGTTGTTTAGCATGGCAGCGGTAAATGCGGCGAGGTAATGACATTTCAAATAGGCGCTGGCGTAGGCGATGAGCGCGAAGCTGGCGGCGTGAGACTCGGGGAATCCGTACAGAGCGAACGAAGTAATGGAGAGAATGATCTGCTCCTGCGCCTCGTGCGAAATGCCATTGCGTTCCATGCCGCTGCGAAGCTTGGCCTCGATATCCCTCATGCGGGCCTGCGAGCGTTTGAAGCCCATGGCGCGGCGCAGTTCTTCGGCCTCGCCTCCGGTGAAGTTGGCAGCAACCATCGCGATGCGCAGCAACTGCTCCTGAAACAGGGGTACGCCCAAAGTGCGCGCCAACACGGGTTCAAGCGACGGATGCAAATGGTTCACCGGCTCTCGTCCCATGCGCCGCTGCAAATACGGATTCACCATCTGCCCCACGATCGGCCCCGGGCGAATGATCGCGACTTGCACCACGATGTCGTAAAAACATTTGGGATTTAAGCGCGGCAGGCACGACATCTGCGCCCGGCTCTCGACCTGAAACATGCCGATCGTGTCTGCCTTCTGCAAGGCGGAATACACCGTAGAATCGTCCGACGGCAGATGGGCGAGGTCCACTTCTTCAGCATGATGGTTGCGAATAAGCTGCAGGGAATCTTCGAGCACTGCCATCATGCCCAGGCCGAGCAAGTCCACTTTGACGATGCCCAAGTCGGCGCAATCTTCCTTGTCCCATTGCACCACTACGCGGCCCGGCATGGAGGCCGGTTCGAGCGGTACCACGGAATCAAGTTGTCCCTGACAAATCACCATGCCTCCGGAGTGTTGTCCGAGGTGGCGCGGCAAATCCTGTACCGCGACACACAACTCGAAATATTTGCGTAGCCGGGGATGATTCAAATCCAACCCTGCATCGCGGAAGCGATGATCGAAGGTGTCGTTGGCATCGTGATATTCCCAGGTAGAAACGGCGGCCGACACTTTGTCGAGGGTCTCAGGATCAAAACCCAGAGCCTTGCCCATTTCGCGCGAAGCCATGCGGCTGCGATAAGTAATGACGTTAGCAGTCATCGCCGCGCCGCGCTCGCCGTAGCGTTTGTATAGATACTGGATCACGCGTTCACGCTGGCCGCCGCTGGGAAGATCGAGATCGATGTCGGGCCATTCACCGCGTTCCTCGGAAAGAAAACGCTCAAAAAGCAATTCCATACTGACGGCATCGACCGCGGTGATGCCGAGCGAATAGCAGACCGCGCTGTTGGCAGCCGACCCGCGTCCTTGTACCAGGATATTTTCTTCGCGGCAGAAACGGACCAGATCCCAAACAATAAGAAAGTAGCCAGCAAGGTCGAGTCTTTCGATGAGTTTCAGTTCACGCTCAATCTGACAACGCGCGCGGTTTTGCATATCTGATGAAGCTCGGCCATAGCGCTGCTGAAATCCTTCCCGAGTGCGCTCCCGCATGAACGACATCATGGTTTCGCCTTCGGGCACTGGATATTTAGAGAATTCATATCCCAGATCTTTGAAAGTGAATGTAAGCCGCGAAGACAATTCCACCGTGTTCGCAATAGCCTCGGGAAGATCGGCGAAGAGCGCTTGCATCTCTTGTGACGATTTCAGGTAGCGCTCGGAATTGCGCGCCAACAGGCGCCCAGCGGTAGCCAGCGTGCGATGGTGACGAATGGCGGTGAATACATCGCAAAGTTCGCGCTCCCGCTCGGTGGCATACCAGACGCCATTGGTTGCCAGCAAAGGAAGCTGGAGCGAGCCAGCAATTTCGATGGCGGCGCGATTGCGGGCCTCCTGCTCCCGATGAAAATGTCGCTGTAGTTCTACGTAGACATTGTCCCGGCCAAAAATGTTGGCCAGCCGCTCGACGCAGCCGCGCGCTTCTTCCATGCCACCATAAGCGAGAGCAGAAGCCAACGGACCGTCATCGTCGCCAGTAAGGCAGATGAGCCCTGCGGCATGTTCTTGCAGTTCTTCTTCCCGCACCGCGCCTTCGCTTTTCGCAGAACGCAGCTTCATCTTCGTAATCAGGCGGCAGAGATTCTGATATCCGACACGGGAAGAAACAAGAACAGGAAGGCGAAATTCACCACGGAGACACAGAGGCACAGAGGAATCCGATTTTTGATTTCTGATTTCTTCCGTGCCTCTGTGTCTCGGTGGTGAAAAGTATTCGCAGGTCACCTCTGCTCCAATGTGCGCCTTGAGCCGCGCTTTCTTCGCCGCCATGTGGAAACGCGGAGAACCATAGACGCCGTCACGGTCGAGCAGCGCCATCGCCGGCATGTTCAGATTGGCGCAGGCTTCGACCAAGTTCTCGGGCAGAGAAGCACCTTCGAGAAAGCTGAAAGCAGAGCGCGAGTGAAGCTCAATGTACATGTAAGAAACTTTCAAGCGCTCGAACTCACGTGGGAACAGCGCCCTCGGCTGTCCGGGCGAGAAAAGCTCGCCCGCTAGTGCTGACAAGTCTATGTTTGTTATCCCGAGCATAGCGAGGGATCTGCAGTTCTGCGCGTTCTCAAAACAGCTGCAGATTCCTCGTCGCTTGCGCTCCTCGGAATGACAATGAGGAAACGATGGTCAGCAAACTGCTTCGGAGCTTCGCTCCGACGGACAGCCGGTGGGGCTGTCCCCACGTGATTTATGCAGCTAGTCATAACTCCCTTCTAAAATCCATCTTCCGCCAATCCGATCACGGACCAGGCGATACAAAGCGATACCAGTTTCTCCTTGCACCGCGATGTCCCACTCGTCACGCGCCCAGCCTTCCTGCTCCCACCAGTCTCCGGAGGAGCGCCATGGTCCAGCGGCCCAAAGAATTTCCCCCTGCATTTCTTTGCGCTTGGGGCAGGTGATGCGTGCAGGCCTACCGTCCTGAATGGTTACCGTGACGTCGACCGGTGGACGGAAAATGCGCAGAGCGGTCACGAGATCGCAATGAGCATCAATATTCTGAACATCACGGTTCTGAACATCAATGTTTTGAGCATCCAGCTTTTGAGTATTTAAGTTCCGAGCATTGGAGTTCCGGGCATCAACGGTGGAGCAGGGCTTCAGCCCTGCATTAACCGTGCTTTTATAAAAGAGCTTTAGCCCCTGAGGTTCACTGGGCGCGAAGCGCCGCATACGGAATCCCTCCGGACGATGCGTGTCCAACAGTTCCAACGAGCCCACTTTGTCATCCCCGACAATGCCCGCAATCCGGGCCAAAGTTAGCTCAAGCTTTTCCGGCTCGGGCGTGGGAGGAAGAAAAAGCCCGCTCTGCGCCGCTCGCGGTCGCACTGGTTCTACCGCTAAACGAATCTTGACGATGGGAGCCCCAGGAGGATGCGCTTTCAAATCCAGCTGCAACAGTTTGAGAAACGTCCTCCAGTCAAGTAATGGAACCGGAATCCGGAGGGTACGGCTAAACCGGCCATGGGAGGATGGACTGAATGCAGGCTCGGCAGATTCGTCGCTCTGATACCCGTTTTGTAATTCCAAGTCGAGCCGCAATTCTTGAGTTGCTAGCGCACGCGCCTCCAAACGAGCACACAATTGCTCCAATAACCGTCCCAGCAGAAATGCCAACGGCTCCAGCAGCACCAGGGGATATTCCAGTTCGATCACTTCCTCGAAAACCAGCGCCGGCTCAACCGGAACCAAAGTGCGCGAAGTGGCGCCACGTGCGAGTTTTTGTAAATGAATTCCAGCCTGTCCCACGCGCTCACTCAGTGCGACATCGGGCAATGCCGCCAGATCGCGCAATTTACGAATCCCCCAGCGGCTGAAGGTTTCCAATAACTGCACAGAATCCTGAGCCAAGTTCCCAAACAATACTTCCACCGCCAAACTGCCCAACTGCTCCGCTTCTTTCCCTTCAGGAATGACGGTTACGCCGGAAAACCCTCGAGCCGCCAGCGCAGCCGTATCCGGATTGCCAGCCACGGCAACGCTGGTCTTGAGTCCAAGATCGGAAGCGCGACGTGCCAAAGCCCGCGCGATTTTGGGCAAGGGACCAAAAAGCGGCTGCAGTCCGGCAAGATCCAATAAGATTGTGTCGCAATCCAAATCTTCCACTCGCGGCGAAAACGACTGCGCGCAATCCAGCAACGTGGCGTGAGCAGCCGCTTCTTGCGACAGAGAGCGGGCACGAAACACTAATCCGGCGCAGGCTTCGATCTGCAGCTTGGACATTCCCGGACTTACCCCGGCACGGCGTGCGTTTTCATTCATAGCAAAAACTTTCTGCAGCGGAGCCTTGCCTTCGAGTACAGCCAGAGACTGCGAGCGCAACTCCGGCTCGACGCGCACCAGCGATTCCACCGGAAAATCAGGAACGAAGATGCAGGCAAAGGGCATGATGGATTGAGCGATTGACTCATTGATTCATTGAGTCATTGATGATTGCGCAGGGCAATGAATTAATCACTCAATGGCTCAGTGATTCAATTCTTCATCCCGTTCGTACTTTCGTCGTGAATGCGGTCGTGACCGATCCAACTGGCTTGCGCTCCAGCCGCGACCGCAAGAGTTCCCCTTGTATCTGAAGTCCATCCAGAAGCTGGGCGTGAGTCGGAGTTTCTTGTGAGAGCTGACAGCTGAGTGCTGACAGCTTCTTTCCTGAAACTTTCAGCAGCAATGAAGCGCAAGTCTGGGCACACGGAACTTGGCTAATGACAAACAATACCGTACCTGTATGCTCTACCGCGCGTTGAAAACGAAACCACGAGGTCAACGGAATGCGGCGTGCCATCTTCAACGAAGTATCGCCAAGATCGATAATCACCAGCCCGAAGCCTCCACTTTGCAAAAGCAGGTCAGTAACTCGCAATGCTTGCTCAACAGGCTTTTCGATTTCCCGGTGGGCATTTTCCTTCTTTTTTGTGTCGGAGCCCGCCCTGAGAAAAGTCGAAGGGTGTCTCTGTGGTGAACCCGATTTTTGCAATCGCACCCCGCACCGAACCCACAGCAGTCGTTCAAAATCCACTCCTGCTGCCGCAGCCGAGAGAGGATTGAAAGAATCGCTGATGTCGACCAGAGCACACACTTCCTGCCGTTGGGTCGCTGCCGCCAGGGCGGCCAACAATATGCTGGCGCGACCGGATGAGGCCGGTCCGCAAACCTCAGTCAGGCATCCACGCGGAAGGCCGCCAGTAAGTGTATCGATCTCGCGCACGCCGCTCGACACCATCTGAGGGCTGGGCCGCACTTCCAATCGCGACGCGGAAGTTACCCCAGCGAGCTTGGGCGTTGCGAACAACGACAAGCGTTTGAAATCCGGCGTAGACCAATCCGGAACAGCAATGGCAATAGGGCGGCTTACGGCCGCAGTTGAAATAAGCGGTAAAGACGACATGGAACCTCAGAATTTCAGGGAACGTCAGGGGCCGCGATCAGACTCAGGCTCTCTGGGGCGGAATATATATTCGCCTTTTGTTCGCTATTAATTATTCAACTGCCGGAGCGGGACTGTCAAGAGATAAAAAAATTAATTGCCGCACAGGATTCATCAATGGGCTCCGCAAAAAGCAAATAGCCAAGAGAGACTCGTAGCCTTAGAGAGGCTCTACTACAGACTGGAAACGATACTCCAGCCTGCGTGCTTTGTTATAATCAGCACCGACCCAATGGCGCTATCGTCTAGGGGTTAGGACGGAAGATTCTCAATCTTCAAACCCGGGTTCGATTCCCGGTAGCGCTACCAAACCTTCCAGTACCGAAATTCCCAGTATTTATTGATCATGGTGAGGGACTAAATCAAAGGCAGCTCGCGGGTGCGAGGTATTCTGGGGTGGGAGACGGGAATCGAACCCGCAACGTCCGGAGCCACAGTCCGGTGCTCTGCCGGTTGAGCTACTCCCACCGCGTCTAGTGATTATAACAAGCGGTGGGGAGAACTGTGCTGGAGTCGATCCGCCTTGCGCCAGGTTTAATTGACTGACACTTTCGTGGAACTGCCGAGCTTTGCTCGGCCGGACAGCCGGGGCGGCTGTCCCCACGCGGTTCTCGCGAGTCGAGACCTAACCGCGTCCTACGCCGACGTATTCGAATCCCATGGCGCGGAGGCGGACGGAGTCGAGCAGGTTTTTCGTATCCACGATGAGCGGGCGGCGTAGCGTTTGTTTGATGCGGGTGAAATCGAGGCCGCGAAATTCCGGCCAACCGGTGCCGACGACCAGGGCATCGACGCCTTCGGCGGCGGCATACGGTGATTCGCAATAGAACACGCTTCCGTTCAGTTCGAGACGCGCGTCCGGCAGGGCGACGGGATCGTAGGCTCGCACCCGGGCGCCTTGGGCGATTAGATTCTTCGCCAGCCGCATGGAAGACGAACCGGCGATCGAGTTGGTGTTGGGTTTGAAGGCAAGGCCTAGAATCCCCACGTCCTTGTTGTGCACCGACTGAACGCACTTCGAAATCTTTTCGATCACTTGATCGGCTAAACCGTGATTCACTTCGCGGGCGGCGCTCAGGATCTTGAGAGCCACTCCGTTGCGCTGGGCTAACTCGGCCAGTGAATCCATGTCGGACTCTGCGAACAAGCCGCCCATGCCCGCTCCGGGCTGCAGGCAGCGGGGCGCGATTTTCTTGTCCAAGCCCAAGGCTAGCGAAAGGCTCACCGCATCCGCGTTCACCCGCTCACACAGGCTCGCCAGTTCGTTGATGAAGGAAATCTTCGTGGCAACAAAAGCGGTCGCGGACTCACGCACCAATTCAGCTGTTTCGTGATTGGTCACGATGACGGGAACGCCCCGCATCACCAGGGAATGGAAGATTTGTTTGAGCGCGAGTACGGCGTCGTTCGAAGTGGTTCCAAGAATGATGCGGTCCGGCCAATTAAAATCCTCGATCGCACAGCCTGGAGTAAAGAACATCGGCTGGGAAACGATCGTAGCCCGCAAGCCCGCTCCCGTAATGCTTTGCTCTATGGCGGAGGCAGTGCCGACCGCCACCGGGGTCACAATAGAAAGGATCGGTGGCTTGGGAGCTCCACGTGCGATGCGAATGGCGAGATCGGAAAGATGTTGCGGACTATCCTCGGCCAGAAAGATGACCTGCGCTCTGCGGGCGAAGGATTCGACATCGGTCGAATATGCCAGCCGTCCCGAGCGTACGTTACGTTTGATGACTTCGGTAAGGTTCTTCTCGTGAAAGGGGACGTTGCCCTGGGCCATGGCGACCATTTGCGAGCTATCCGGGTGGCAACAGCTGACGGGGGTGCCGAAGTCGGCGAGACAGGCGGAAACGACTGTCCCCATGTACCCTGCTCCGTAGACCCCAATCTGCATGGAACCTCCAGAAACCTACTATGAACCGCTGGGGAAGGATGCCTGATCTGGCTGGCGCAGCGAGTCCCACTTCTGGTTTACGCTCGCATCATTCAGTTAGCAATGCACGGGAGGGATTTGTACCAGCGGCCATGACCTACTGGCCGGAAACAGGAATTTGGACAATCGGAAGGTCCCCGCTGAGCGTTTACAATCCTTGACTTTCTAACGTTTAAGCAGGCTGCGGCCCAAGGGGATGCCAGCCAAGTCTACCCAGCAATTCGGTTCGTCCTCGCGAACGAAGGTCAACTCGCTGACCGGGACGCAACGGCTGCCGACGAACTGAGCCCAACGATCGCGAGCGAAAATATAAGCCTGTCGCGCCAATTCCTCTGTGCTGAGTTTCACAATCGTGAGGTGCGGCATGTAGGGCCACTCCTCTTCGGCGGCGAGGGCATCCCGGCTCAATTGATCGTGCAGCTCGCGCATGCGGTACGCGGCATGGGCTACCCGGATGTAAACCGTGGGAGTTACGGGTACAAAGGTTTCGACATCGCCAAGCGCGACCTCAAACCGCTCAGCTTGGCCGCAGACCTCCTCGACCGTCTCCATCGCGGAACGTTCACTTCCGTTCAAGCATCGTGGAGGGAGGATGGTCAAGTGCGCGGGCAGATGGGGCAGATCGGGGTGCAGTTCCTGCCGGAGATTCTCGACAAATTCCCCGACAGCATTCCTCACATAAGCTACAAGGGCATAACGGGGATTTTGCATGTCAACTGGAAATTATACCTCCGGAAGCGCGGGGCATGGGTTACAACGAGATTACCAGTGGAGGATGGCGTCATTTGTGACTGCTTGCCGCTGCCTGCTGAGCGGCCAGAAATGTGTCGACGCTGCTCTTGTCTACCAGGGCCGCGCCGGTGTCGATAAACGCAGGAATTGGCGCAAACGGATCGGACGTCCAGTCCTCTTGCAGGGATCGGGGCGGGTTGTGGTGCAGGTTGTCGAGCATCGTCAGGCCCACATACGACATGGTGTAGGGCTTCTGCGCGATGGTGGCTGCGATTACGCCCTTCTTGATCCAGTCGAGCGTCTCCGGGTCTGTGTCCATGGCTACGATCGTTTTGTCCTTCACGTTGTAGCGAGTTAGCACCTCGGCCACTTCCTTTCCGGCCAGGGCCTCCAGGCAGATGAAAGCATCCACCTTGTCTTTTTCCTTGCCCACAATCTGCGACGCGGTGTCGAACGCGACGCGAGGGTTTCCCGCGATGTCGACGACGCGTGCGATCTTGATTTGCGGAGAGTTGGCGAACGTATCGCGATAGCCGCGCAGGCGGTCCTCCAGATTAGTTTGTCCCGGCATAGTGAAGACCACGACGTTGCCCTTGCCATGCATTTCCTTGACCGCGACTTTCGCTCCCATGACCCCGGCCTGATAATTGTTGGTGCCGATAAAAAACAGCCTCTTGCTGGCGGGCGAATCGCCATCCATGGTGAGGACGGGGATTCCGGCGGCGATGGCGGCGTCGATATCCGCGCGCATCAACTCCGGATTCGCCGGCGCGACCAGGATGCCGCTGGGGTTGGTTTTCATGACGCGCTCAAATTCCGCTTGCTCACCTTTGGGATCGTAGGTCTCCGGCCCCACAAACTCGGCGCGCACCTTCATCTGCGACGCCGCCTGGATGAAGCCGGCGCCCGCCGCCTGCCAATAGGGCACATGAATATTGGCGGAGACGAACACGTACTTCTCGTCGGCGTCGTGACGCGCTCCGCAACCCACCAGCAGCAACAGGGCAAAACCAACCAGGATGCAACCAGAGCAGCGGATTCGATTGTGCATACGAAACCTCGTCAAGTTTTTCTGTGGGCACCTATTGCGAGTCGCATAAACATTTGCCATTGCCATTTTTCCCATTTCCCACTGTCATTTCGAGCGCAGCATGGGCATCCGCAAGAGCGGATGATCCTGCGAAGTCGAGAAATCTGCTTTCCCGCTCGCACCAAAAATGTCTGGGATGAATTCGAGGGATATGCAGAGGCCAAGTCGAAGATGTTCCGACTCGCAGACAACGCACAGGCCTTCACTGCTTAAGTTGCGAATGCCGCGATCGTGGGCAAGATTTGTGCCGGTCATCGGGGAGAGGACTCCCGCCCCGCGTGAAGCACGAACATCGTATGCCTGCAACACTATCCCGGTCAACGCGAGGCATGCGGGTGAACAGCCTAATTTCGATCCCCGCTACCGCGAGGCATGCTACCTGCTACGCGAAGCGGATGGGATTACGTTCGAATGAGGCTGGCCCGGCCCACCCATCCTTGCCGGTCTGCTTTTGTGATGCTAAAATGTGTCACATGCGAAAAGCCTCGGTTCGCGACCTACGCTATGCTTTCAAGAAGATCGAACGCCTTTTGCATCAAGGCGAAGAGATTCAAATTACCAAGCGCCGTCGCGTGATTGCCCGCCTGGTGCCCGAAAGCGGTGTATCGCCAGCAGAGGTTCCCGATTTTCTGGGACGGTTACGCGCAATCTACGGCGACAGGGAGCTGGCCGTCAGCGGCGCCGAAGTGGTGTCCGAGGATCGGAACCGCTATTGAAGATCTACGCCGACACCAGCTTTCTCGTGTCCTTGTACAGCCCGGACGCCAACTCTTTAGCTGCTGCGCGAACCATGCAGGCTTCCAGAGGAGACCGTTTTGTCAGCGTCTTTGGGGAACTCGAAGTCATGAATGCCATGGGGTTGCGGGTGTTTCGAAAGGAAATCTCCGCAATACAGGCGCAGTCGTCGTTGAACGATTTTGAGAAGGATTTACGAGCCGGGGTCTTTCAGCTCAAGCCCTTGCCGGAGCAGGTGTTTGAACGGGCGCGCCAGTTACCGCGGCAAACGACCCCCAAGCTCGGCACCCGCACCGCAGACCTCTTGCACGTGGCAACGGCCCTTGAACTGTCCGCGGATTATCTCTACACCTTCGACCAGCAGCAACGAAAGCTCGCACAGAGCGTCCGTCTCAAGCTGAATTAGGACCGAAACGAACCGCTTTTCAGAATGCTTGCCTGCCACGTTGTTTGTTTTCTATAAAACCTGCCCAACCTAGGGTAATATGTATCCCGGATTTTTATATGGGAACCGTTGGGTCCAACCCGGTGGAGGCTGGCCGGGAATTGCCTCCTTCTTTGCGTACACGCCGCCGGCGGGTGCGGCAGAAGGTGCATACTCCCGCTTACGCCAGCCTGAATGGAAGCTCGAATGGCCAGGTGCTCGATCTCAGCGAGATCGTCGACATCAGCGAGGAAGGCATGGCTATTCAAACTTCGTTTCCGCTGGAGATTCAGCGGAACGTCGATCTGTGCCTCGATCTGACCGCGACCAGCACCCGTATTCACACGCCCGGCGAAGTTGTATGGTGCGACGGTGCGGGGCGCGTCGGAATCAGTTTTCCGCAGATGCCGGACGACTCTCTTCGCCAGCTCAAAGAGTGGCTGTTTGTAAATGTGATGGTCGCGTGCGTCAATTACCGCGCTGACCTTATTTCTGCAGACCTGTTGTCCAGCACTCAGCTATCGGGCGAGCAGTCGGCCGCCAGTCAGCTATCCCAGGTGGCATCTTCTTCCGTCCTTGAGAAACCGGCGGAGAACAGCGCGTTGGTCAACTGGATGCGGCACGAGCTTGAGCCCACGGCTCCCGCCGACTACACCTCCATGCTGACGGCCCTGGCAGCGGTCAAGCGCGAGGTAGATTCGCTGGGCTCCGACCTCGATCCGGCTTTGCAGTTGCTGGCGCAGAGAGCACAGACTTTTACCCGCGCCAGCGGTGCCGCAATCGCGCTGACCGAAGGATCCAGCATGTTGTGCCGCGCCAGCGCCGGGGCGGATGCTCCTCCAATGGGGGCGAGGTTCAGTATTGGCTCAGGTTTTTCCGGCGAGTGCGTGCGCACCGGCGAACTGCTGCGCTGTGAGGACTCCGAAACCGACCCCTTGGTCGATCGCGAAAGTTGCCGTCTGTTAGGAATTCGTTCCATGGTCGCCGTTCCCATTCGCTGGGAGGACTCCGTCATCGGGCTGTTGGAAGTGTTCTCCCCCGAACCCTATGCCTTCAGCACGAATGACCCTATCGTGCTCAAGCGCCTAGCCGAAATCACTTCCGCCGCTATTCATCGCGCGGGCGCGGAGCGGGTTTCCGACTACGGTTCCGCCGAGCCTGGTTCTCCGCAGACCGACTCTGGTGCTTCGTCGAGGAGTAGCGTAGACGATGAATTTCCAGTCGAAACTGCGGCCGACTTGGCGTTTCCGCGGCTTTCCCGGGCTCGAAAGATACTTCTGGCCGCAGCTGCAGCCACGGTGCTATTCGCGGGATCCTGGTTAATCTCGCCGCGCGACTTCACACGGAGCGCGGGCGCCGCATCCATGTCTCCGCCGCCGATGAAAAGTCCTTCCAAGGTATTGGCGGCGTCCGTGCCTGCGACCGGCAGTCTTGAGAGCATTCGCAAGTTGGCTGAAGGCGGTGACGCCACCGCGCAGTTTTCCATGGGAGCGCGCTACGCGACGGGGGACGAGGTTCCTCAAGATTATGCCGAAGCGGTGCGCTGGTTCTCCATGGCAGCCGAACAGGGGCACATCGTCTCTCAGGCCACCCTGGGCGCTTACTATTGGGCAGGACGTGGGGTTACTCAGGATCTGGTCAAGGCTTACTTCTGGTCGGTTTTAGCCAAGGCCGGCGGCGACGAAGCCAGTAAATACCGCGTCTCCGTGCTGGCTTCGCGAATGAGCCACGCACAGCTCGCAGCAGCGCAGGAGGAAGCCAATGAGTGGATCAAGAAGCACCAGTCGCTGAGGCAGGCTTCCGCCGCTTCGCCGTGACAGCCGCGGGTTGTGGGTTTCAATGCCCACGAGCGCTCCGCTTTTTCTCTCTCCCCATGACTAAATCGGTTGTAGTCGTTTTGGCAAATCAAGTAGACTTCTAGCGCATCATTACGCTGGTTTTCAGTGATTGATGAATCTGCGGTGGGTTGTAGCTTTCAAAAAAAGGGGACCCTATGTTGTCGAAGAAACTGTTTCTTGCGGTAATCACGCTTCTGCTTGCGATTTCCAGCTTCTCGCTGGCACAGACATTGCAAAACCTTGTGAACCAGCCGCCGAATGGCGCCGGAATTGGCTATTTGCTGACCGATGGGTCGGTGATTTTTCAAGCTAACAACCAGACGGATTGGTGGAAGCTCACACCCGATGCCTTCGGGAGCTACGTGAAGGGAACCTGGAAGCAAATCGCCAGCTTGCCCTCGGGATATTCGCCTTTATATTTCGCGGGCGCCGTGCTTGCCGATGGGCGAGTCGTGATCGTGGGCGGTGAATATAACTTCCTTCAATTCGTGCTGACAAACAAGGCTGCGATCTACGATCCCAAGGCGGACACATGGACCTCGCTCGGTCATCCGACGGGTTGGTCCTATATTGGAGAATCCCCGTCTTCTGTACTGCCCGACGGCAAGTACCTGGTGGGGAGAAAACTAGATAAGAGTGCGGCGGTTTTGGATCCCGCGACTCTTACTTGGACGCTGGTCGGCACCGCTGGGAAAAGCGACTTCAACGCTGAAGAGGGCTGGACCCTCATGCCCGACGGCTCCATCTTGACCTACGACGTGAAGAACGCTCCACACTCGGAGAAATATGTGTCTTCGATGGCAAAGTGGTTCACGGCGGGCAGCACGATTGTGGATTTGCACTCTCCTCACCAGGGAGGCTGTATTCCCTATCCCGGAGGCTGCTATCCGGCACCAGGAGAGGTAGGCCCGGGCATACTTCGTCCCGACGGCACAGTCTTCGCTACTGGCTCAGGTTCGAATGGCGGCAATGGTCCCGGACACACCGCTGTTTATCATCCGGGAAAGAAACCGACGGACCGCGGAAAGTGGACGGTTGGGCCCGACTTCCCGAACGGCGATAACGCCGGCGATTCGTTTGCTGCTTTGCTGACGAATGGTCGGCCGTTGGTGCTGGGGAACTCTGGGACTCTGTATGAGTTCGATGGAAAGAATCTAAAGGCCGGACCTTTTGCCGGTTTCGGCGCCAGTTTGATGGTGCTGCCTACCGGACAAGTGATCGTCGCAGGCAGCCAGGTGTACACCTCGTCCGGCACGTACAAGGCCGCGTGGGCTCCAACGATCACAACGTTCCCGAGCACGGTCACGCGTGGGTCCACTTACAAGATCTCGGGCACGCAGTTCAATGGCTTGTCGCAGGCTGCTTCCTTTGGCGATGAGGATGAGACCGCGACAAACTATCCCTTGGTCCGAATCACGAATCAGGCAACGAAACATGTTTTTTATGCCAAGACGCACGACCATAGCACTATGGCGGTCGCCACTGGCAGCGCTACCGTTTCAACGAACTTCGATGTGCCCGCAAAGATGGAGACCGGAGCAAGTTCGCTAGTGGTCGTTGCGAATGGAATCCCTTCCAAGGCGGTGAGTATCACGGTCAATTAGCTGATGAGCTGAGCTGGTCAGTCGGACTAATCCATGTGGTTGTAGGCTTGCCGCTCGACTGACCAGATATTCTCCGGCTTTTGTTCGAAGGGATAGACGTGCACCATCCAGCCGAAGATCTGGGGCTTGAATTCCCCTCCGGCGGTGTTGCAAGCTTCTTTGGTTGTAATCGAACCTGCCAATCCAAATTGCGGATTCGCTCCGCCCATCTCTGTTCTTTTGTCAGCCGGCGGCACGCACAGGTTCACGTGAGCGTGCCATTGGGCAATGCTGAGCGGAATCCGAGAATCGAGTTCTCCTTCTGTGGTATCTTTCGGCGCAGTGTACATTACGCCGATGAGCTTGTAACCATCACCCTCTTTCTCATAAAGCAGTGAAGTGGGATGCTCGGGATTGAAGTGCCGGCTGGCCTCGAAAGCGTACCAGTAATTCGTAAAGTGGTATTGCTTCTGCGGCCGGTTGGGCATGAAGATTTTGAAACCATCGGCGAGGGCAACTTTGTAGTCCATATATTTCTCGGCGACCTTCCGCGCGTCGGCGACCACTTGGTCCGCTTTTTCCTGGTCTCCTGGCTTGAGATCGCGTAGCGTGGTCATCTTCATGTGCGGCCCCATATCCATGTGGTGGCCTTCCATGGACCGCATGGCATGCGCGCTGCCATCGTTGCCCATTCCCGGCATATCGTGCATCTCAGAGGCGCTCATGTTGGACATGTCGCTCTTTGGGTCTTGTTGTTGCCCCCACGCCGGCGAAATTGCAAACACTGCGAGCGCAGCAGCGGTCAGAATTAGGTTGTTCATACGAAATCCCCCACGATGTATTAACCCTGAGGCAGACAAGTGGTTTCTGCAATAAAGGAGAGGTTACTGATGGTTACGGGAGTAATTCTGAAGAAAGCACCTTCAGGAAGTAAGAGCCTGTGCCGCTACTTCTGGCAATCCGAGCGTGAGCATGGCTCGATTCGCCGCGTCGGTTCCGGAACGAACGCAATCGGGCACTCCGATTCCACGGTATCCATTTCCGGCCAACGCGAGCCCGGGAAGTTGTGGCAGCAGGCTTTCGATGCGCTGCAGGCGCTCCAAATGACCGACTCCGTATTGCGCCATGGCGCCTCTCCACCGGTAGACTCGGGTGAACTGCGGATCAGACCTGAGGCCGATGATTTGCTGAAGCTCTTCGCGAACGATGCGGACCACTTCTTCATCGGGGGCTTGCAAAACCTGTTCGTTGCGCGCGCCACCGATGAAGCAGCGGAGCAGGGCGCGGTCCTCCGGTGCCCGGTGGGGAAACTTGTTATGCACAAAAGTGGTGGCAAGCATGCGTTTGCCTTCGCTGCGTGGAATCAGAAAACCGAAACCGGGGGGAAGAGCGGCGCGCACGCCCCGGTCGTAGCCGAGGTTTACAGTGATGGACGAGGTGTACTGTATGCCTTGAAGTTCGGAAGCGAGATTTTCGCTGACCGTCCTTAATAATTCCGCGGCCGCTTGCGCCGGCGTAGCCATAATCACGGCGTCGAAGTGATCCAGTGCGTTGGTAAAAATGTCCCAACTGCTCTGGTCTCTTTTTATACGTTGCACGGGGCAGTTGGCTTGAAGAGCGGATGCCGGCAATCGACATACGACCGCGTCCACCAACTGCTGCATGCCACCTTTCAGAGAAGTGAACAGCGGCCTGGCCGGAGCTTTTGGAGCTTTCGAAGACAGCGCCATTTTCTTGCGTGCGGCCAACATGGCGCGGCCTAAGCTGCCGTGTGTGGCTTCCATCTCGGCAAAGCGGGGTAGCACGGCGCGCACGCTGAGTTGTGCAGCCTCGCCGCCGTAGACTCCGGAGAGCAGCGGGTCAGCGAGGCGGTCCACCATCTCGGAGCCATAATGCCGCTCGACAAAGGCTGCGACGGTCTCGTCAGCGTCGGCCTTTCGTGGAGGATGAAACCACTCGCGCGCCATCCGCAGTTTTGTGCGGACTGAAAACAGGGAGGACAATACAGTTGGCGTAATCTTTGTTGGGACCATGAACATCAGGCCATCGGGGATTAATGCCAACCGGCCCTTCACTAAGATATAGGTTTTACGATCGGCATCATTGGAGCCGATGAGTTGATCGCCAAGGCCAACTTCGCGGCACAAGTCGCTGGCCCAGGGCTTTTCGGTGAGAAATGAATCCGGACCGGCTTCGACCAGACAGCCATCCACGCGATCTGTTACCAACACTCCGCCGAGACGTGGACTGGATTCGAATAGAACATATTCCAACGAAGCACCAGCGAGGCGGTGCTTTTCAAGCGCGAAGGCAGCCGAGAGTCCTGAGATACCGCCGCCGATGATGGCGATCCGTTTCATTTAGTGGTGGGAAGAGTTGCAACCAGACGTGATCTGGTGATGTCGGCGAGGGCGGCAGCCAATAAGGGTGAATCATTCAGCGACTCGGCGCGCCACAGGCGCATGCCTTGTGTGTCGGCGAATCGCTTGAAGCCGATGTCGATATCGTAGAGCACCTCAACGTGGTCACAGAGAAATCCAATGGGCTGAACAAATACGTTGTGATGACCCTTTTCTTTCAGGCCCAGAATCGTATCTTCAACTCGCGGTCCCAGCCAGGCGCCACCGGACATGCCTTGACTTTGAAATGCGAAGGTCCAGTCTTCGGCAGTCAATCCCGCCTCACGCGCGACCAGGGAGGCGGTTTCGTGCGCCTGATTCTCATAGGGATCGCCCTCCGCGATAGTGCGCTGGGGAACGCTATGGGCAGTAAAGATGATCGGGACTTTCTGCGTCCCCGCCTCGCGACGGGCGCGGTCCCATCCCGCACGCAGCTTTTCGGCAAACGCTTTGATCAACAACGGATGATCGTGCCAGGAGTCGACGAAATCGATCATAAAAGGAGTTGCCTGGTCGCCGGTGAGTGAAGATCGGTAAAGACCGACGCTGGTGCGTGAGTTTTGCGGCGCGAGACAGATCGCGACCACGTGCTCGGTGCCATCCGAAATTATGGCGCTGACGGCATCGGCGATGAACGGCTTCCAGTTTCGCATGCCAACGTAGACAGGCAACTCCAATTCTCGAGCCAGGAGTTCGCCCTGCTTCAGCGTCAGTTCAGTAAGCGGAGAACGGCCAATCAGACCATAGCGGTGTTTCACCTCATCGACAACTGTGGGAGGGAGCGGTCGCCCACCGGTTACGCGAAGAAGGAATTCCGGCACCTGATCGACAGAATCGGGGCTGCCGTGAGCGAGAAGCAAGACAGCCGTTTTGGCGGAATTCTGCAATCTCTTCTCCACTATAGCGAGGCGGGGACGACTTTCATTGAATGCTCTTGCACAAATTCAGCCAGCGCTTTTACGTTCTCGACCGGAGTCTCGGGCAAGATGCCGTGACCCAGATTGAAAATGTGTCCGGGACGTCCGTCTGCACGACGCAAAATATCTTCCGCGCGCGATCTCAGTTCTTTCCAATCCGCAAACAGTAGAACCGGATCGAGATTGCCCTGCACGGCACCTTGGAAACCCAGGCTGCGCCAGCCCTCATCGAGCGGAATGCGCCAGTCGAGACCAATCACTTCGGCGCCGGTTTCCCGCATCGAAGGGAGAAGTGTAGCGCTATCGGTACCGAAATAGATTATAGGCACTCCGGTCTTTTGTAGTGCTTTCACCAGTTCCGTTGTGCGTGGCAGGACGTAACGGCGATAATCTTCAACGCTGAGGCAGCCGACCCAACTGTCAAAAATCTGGATGACATCGGCGCCCGCATGCACTTGCTGAGCGGCATATTCAGAGACAACCGCGACCAGCTTGCGCATCAGTTCATCCCACACGGAGGGCGAGGAATACATCATTTTCTTGGCGTGAACGTAGTTCCGCGAGCCGCCGCCTTCGATCATGTAACTGGCGAGAGTAAAGGGTGCGCCACAGAAACCGATCACCGGCAGATTGGTTCCAAAATGCTTGCACACTCGCCGAACCGCGTCGGAAACATATCCCAGATCGGCGGCACGATCCGTGCGCAGACGCGCGATATCTTCCTTCTGACGCACTGGCTTTTCGATCACAGGACCCTCTCCGGCTGAGAAGTGAAACGGCAGCCCCATGACTTCCAGCGGCAGCAGCAGGTCAGCAAAGATGATCGCAGCATCGACGCCGAGTGCTTCAGCGGCGGTAATTGTCACTTCGGCCGCGACTTCCGGCTTCTTGCAAATCTCGATCAGCGAATATTGTTTGCGGACAGCGCGGTATTCCGGCATATAGCGGCCGGCTTGACGCATGAACCATACTGGCGTGCGGTCAACCGGCTGCGCTTTGCAAGCCTTGACGAATCGGGATTCAGGAGCGGACATGAACGTCTAACTGTAGCATTTTCGAGCAGCGCTCGTGGCGCAGACGACTGCCGCTGCGAAGATCCCTCCAAATCTCGCGAACCTGCCCTTCCGAGTGGGGCGCACCAAAAGAGATAACGTCACTTTCGTTGCGAATCGGCCTATCATTCCTAAGACACTTAGTTGGAGGTTGGCACATGGCGGCGAATCAGGTGGTTCTCTACTTCGACAAGCAGGAGGATGCTTTGCTTTTCACCCTGGCTGCCAGTTCGGTTATGTCAGCGGAGGGCCCGGTCCACGGTATCGCCGCGGTGGTCAAAGTCGCGAAGGAGATCTCCAAAGCCAGCCGGATTACGACTGAGGGCGTTCTGAGCAGTTAGTCCGACCAGGGCTGTGGTGTGCGATCCCAGCGGTGTTTCTTGAGGTTCTGCAGCGCATCCGCATTCAGCGGACCAGCGTCACTCATGGAAATATTCTGCCGGACGTGATCCGGTTTCCTCATTCCTACGATCGTAGTGCTCACTGTCGGATCCGACAGGATAAACCGCAATGCAGCTTCGGGTAGGCTTGTGTTCTTCGGAAGCACGGATTTCAGTTTGTCCACGCGCGCCAGCGTTTTGTTGAGATTATCCGGGCTGAAGTATTTGGAACGCCAGTCGTGCTCAGGGAATTTCGTTTCAACGGTCATTTTGCCGCCGAGGCTGCCTTCATCGAGCGGGACTCTGGCGATCACGCCAACGTTCAACTCCCGGCACGCGGGGAACAACTTGTCTTCCGGCGACTGATCGAAAATGTTGTAGATCACCTGCACGACATCCACCAACCCGGTCCGCATGGCCTTGATGCCGTTTTCCGGCTGCCAGCGGTTGAGACTCAATCCGAAGAAGCGGATCAAACCGTCGCTCTTTAGTTTTTCCACGGTCTCGCGAAATTCCGGTTCATCGGTCCAACCGTCGTCCCAGACGTGAAATTGCAATAGATCAATGGAGTCGAGGCCGAGTTTTTCGCGGATCAATTTGGCGTACTTGAATACGTGTTCCGAGGGGAAGACCTCGCGATACTTGTCCTTCGAAGACGCCGGCCACTTTTCATTCAGTGGTGGAATCTTGGAGGCTGCGTACAGGCGCTTACCACGGTTAGCAGATAAAACCTTGCCCAACAAGGCGTCGCTCTTACCTTCGCCATACGCCCAGGCAGTATCGAAGAAGTTACAGCCGAGGTCGACGGCGAGTTGAAGCGCCTCGAGCGATTGGCGGTCATCGGACCCGCTCCAGCCGCTCATCCCCCAAAGTCCGTGCGCAATTTCGCTTACTTCGAAACCGGTACGACCGAGTTTTCGGTACTTCATCGAGCCTCCGTCGGGAGACAAAAAATCTCCTGCAGGGATTTGACATTGCTGCTCTGAGATTCTTAACATATATGTTCAGCCTTGAACTGTCCAAGAGCCGTACGGTTCGGGCGTCGTAAACCGTAGTTCCTTGCGACAAACCTCTTATGATTACAGTTAAAGAGCTTACCAAGAGATACGCTCGTAATACCGCTGTCGACCACATCTCGTTTGAGGTGCTGAAAGGCCAGATCGTAGGCTTTCTCGGACCGAACGGGGCTGGGAAGACCACCACCATGCGCATGCTGACTGGTTTTCTATCGCCTACGTCAGGGAGCGCAACCGTCGCTGGCTATGATGTTCTGGAGCAGCCGCTCGAGGTCAAAAAGCGCATTGGCTATTTGCCCGAAACCCCGCCGCTTTATCCGGAGATGGAGACCGGCGAATATCTCACCTTCGTTGGCCAGCTTAAAGGGCTTCGCGGTGCAGAGTTGCGCAGGCGGGTCGATTACGTTTGCGATCGCTGTGCGGTTGCGGACGTGAGGAACAAACTGCTAGGAAAGCTTTCAAAAGGCTATCGCCAGCGCGTCGGCCTGGCCCAGGCGATTATTCACAATCCGGACGTCCTGATTCTCGACGAGCCTACAGCCGGGCTCGATCCCAAGCAGATCAACGAGACCCGCGACCTGATCAAAAGCCTGGGTGGCGACCACACAATTATTTTGAGCACTCATATTCTGCCGGAAGTCGAACAGACTTGTGAGCAGGTGCT
Source organism: Terriglobales bacterium (assembly GCA_035567135.1). Classification (GTDB taxonomy): domain Bacteria; phylum Acidobacteriota; class Terriglobia; order Terriglobales; family Acidobacteriaceae; genus JABDBE01. The sequence goes on along the minus strand of DATMQI010000187.1, from coordinate 33,968 downwards.
GATCATCAACAAAGGCAAGCTAGTCGCGACGGACTCCGTACACAACCTGCAAAACCGCGCTCGGGGAGCCGAATCGGTGCTCGTCGAAGTCAGCGGACGCAATGGCAGCCTCGATTTCGACGCTGTCCAGCGTCGGCTCGAACAGGTTGCGGGAGTAAGCCGAGTTGTGGTTAAGCAGAGTCGCCCGAATCGCAACAGCTTTGAGGTCGAAAGCCGGAAGGGCTTTGTGCGCGGCGATCTCGCTCGCGCAGTGGTTGAGTCCGGCTGGGACTTGAACGAGCTTCGCCCTGCCGCCATGAGCCTCGAAGAAATTTTCCTGCAACTGACGGGCACAGAAACAGCCGCAAAAGAAGGAAAAGAAGAACTGGCAGCCAAGGGGGCACAGTAAATGCGAAACGTCTTGGTCATCTGGCGCAAAGAGCTGAGCAGCTATTTCTCATCGCCAATTGCGTATCTGCTGCTGACGATGTTCGCGCTGATCTTTGGTTTCTTTTTCTGGAATTCGTTGGGCTATTTCGTCTTGATGGGCATGGAATCGCAAATGCGAGGCCAGATGATGCCGATGAATCTCAACGAAATGATCATCCGGCCACTACTTTCAAACGTGGGTGTGATTGGGCTCTTTTTTATCCCCATGATTACGATGCGCTTGTTTGCGGAAGAGAAACGCAGCGGCACCATTGAGTTGCTGGCTACTTCGCCCATCCGCGACATGGAAGTCATCATCGGAAAATGGCTGGCAGCCCTCAGTCTTTACACGTGCATGCTGCTCGTGGCCGCTGTCAATTTCGCATTCCTTTTTAAATACGGCAAGCCCGATTGGAAGCCATTGCTGATTGGCTATCTGGGATTGTTGCTGCAGGCGGGAGCATTGCTGGCCATCGGCACCTTTATCTCAACCCTGACGAAAAATCAGATCATTGCCGGTGCCGCAACCTTCGGAGTATGCCTGCTGCTCTGGGTCCTGGAGTGGGTCAGCGGATACGAAACCGCAGCCTGGGCACAGGTACTGGCTTATATGTCGATCATCACGCACTTCGAGTCGTTCGCCAAAGGCGTGCTCGACTTGAAGGACGCCATCTTTTATGTGACGGTGATTTTCCTGGGACTGTTCTTCACGGCTCGTTCCATGGAATCTCTCCGCTGGAGGTCTTAGTGAACACTCAGTTGTTAAAAGCCAGACAGACGAAGTATGCAGCTTATGCGGCCGTCTACGTCTTGGTCGTCCTCACCGCGGTTGTGATCGTGAATGTGCTTGCCAATCGCTATACCAAGTCTTACGACGCCACGTCGAACAAGCGCTATAGCCTGTCAGAGCAGACTGCCAAGATCGTCAAGGGATTGAAAGAGAATGCGACCATTCTCTACTTCGATCAGGGGACACGGTTTGAGCACGCGAAAGACCTGCTTGGCGAATATACCGCCCTGTCTCCCAAAGTCCACGTGGACTACGTCGACCCGGACAAGAAACCGCAGGAAGCCCGCGAGGCGGGCATAAAGAATTACGGAACCGCGATCGTGCAGGTTGGCGATAAAAAGGAAGAAGCCAAAAGCATGACGGAAGAGGGCATTACGGGCGCGCTGATCCGAGTGCTGAAGAATAAGACACGAACGGTGTGCTTCGTCGCCGGTAGCGGTGAGCACCAGATTGACGAGTCCGACCGCAACGGTTATTCCAATTTCAAGGAACTGGTGGGCAAAGACAACTATCAAGCCAAGTCGATCGACTTGCTGCAGAAAGCCGAAGTCCCGAGCGATTGCACTGCCCTTGTAGTCGGTGGTCCGACGCGGGATTATCAGCAGCCTGAAGTCGAGGCCATCAAGAAATATGTCGAAGATGGAGGGCGGGTTCTGTTCATGCTCGATCCGCCGCTGAAGATCGGACGCTCTGAGACTGCCGATAACGATGCGCTCGCGAACCTGCTGCAGGGCTGGGGTGTGACCTTGGACAAGAACCTGATTCTGGACCTGAACCCGATTGGCCAATTGGCCGGGCTGGGCCCGCAGGTCGCCCTCGTTACCACCTACGATTCACAACCTATCGTGAATGGCATGAAGGGCACAGCAACCGGGTTCCCGCTCTCGCGTTCGATTGAGATCAAGAACGGCGACAAAACCACCGTCCAAAAACTGTTCGACTCCTCAACTACAAGCCTGGCGACGAACAATTTAAGGTCTCCGGCGATCGATCCTAACGATCCGAAGAACAAGAAGGGGCCGCTTACGATTGCGGCCGCAGGAACCTACAACACGGGCAACCACGACTCGCAAGGCCGCTTCGTGGTAGTTGGCAGTTCCTCGTGGGCAGCGAACTCGTTTATCAAGTTCAATGGCAACAGCGATCTGGCCCTGAATACGATCGACTGGCTGGCGTCCGATGAAGACTTGATCTCGATCCGTCCCAAGCAAGAAGAAGATCGTCGCGTCACCATGACTCGCGCCCAGATGAACTGGGTTCGGCTCACCAGCCAGTTCCTGCTGCCCCTGGTTGTAGTTTTCGCCGGCGTGTCAGTGTGGTGGCGGAGGCGCTAGATGAACTTGCGTAGTTTGATCGTTGCGGCCATCATCTTGGCGGGGCTAACGGGGGTACTCTATTGGTCGAATCATCACAAGCCCGCGGATACTGCCCAAGCCTCCGCCGACGTGGCACCCAAAATTCTTGCGGTTAAAGAGACGGACATTTTCAAATTTGACCTGAAGAAAGATGGCGCGGAACAAGTCGGAGGGGAACGCAACGGCGCGGGCCAATGGCATATTGTTTCTCCCACGTCTCTGCCCGCAGATCAGAGTGCGGTTTCCAGCCTGCTCGGCACTTTTTCATCCCTCAACTCGGAACGTCTGGTAGAAGACAAAGCCAGCAGTCTCGCTCCCTACGGCCTGGACACGCCCAAACTCGAAGTTGATTTGACCGAAAAGGACAAAAAGACGCACAAGCTATTACTGGGCGATCCCACTCCCACCGGCAATGCAATGTACGCCAAGCTCGATGGCGATCCCCGCGTCTTTACCATCCCCAGCTATGACAAGACCAGCATCGACAAAGGTGCAAACGATCTGCGGGACAAACGTCTGTTGACGGTGGACTCTGACAAGATCAGCCAGATTGATCTGGTTTCGAAGAAGCAAGAAATGGCATTCGGCCGCAACAAGGACGAATGGCAGATCGTGAAACCTAAACCGCTACGAGCGGATGGGTCGCAGGTGGACGAACTTGTCCGTGCCCTCGCGGATGCCAAGATGGAGCTCGATGCATCGGACAAGCAGGAAGACCAGAAGAAGGCGGCTTCGACATTCGCATCCGCTACTCCCGTGGCCACCGCTAAGCTGACGGCTGAATCGGGGAGCCAGGAATTACAGGTCCGAAAGAATAAAGACCAGTACTACGCCAAGTCGAGCTTAGTCGAGGGCATATATAAAGTCCCAAGCACGCTGGGTCAGGCGCTGGACAAAAACCTGGAAGATTTCCGCAACAAGAAGTTGTTCGACCTTGGCTCCCAGGACCCTAACAAAATCGAGATCCGCGACGAAGCGAAGACTTATTTTCTAACCAGGAGCGGGGAAGACTGGTGGTCGGGCAGCGCAAAAAAGATGGATGCCGGAACAGTTCAGGAACTCATGGACAAAATTCGCGATCTGTCAGCCAGCAAGTTTGTCGACTCAGGATTTACAGCGGCGCTCGTTGATCTCACCATTACGTCGAACGACGGAAAGCGTGTGGAAAAGGTGGCCATCTCCAAGGCCGGCGACAACTACGTTGCGAAACGAGAAAACGACTCGACGCTGTACCAACTCGATTCTAAAGCGGTCGAGGAGCTGAGGAAATCGACCGCGGACGTGAAACCCGCCGCGGCCCCTGGCAAGTAGATCAATATTTTACGACAATCACAGCGGAAGACGAGGGTTCGCGCAAAATTCCGAACCCTCCCTAGACGACGCTTATCGTGCCGTGAAGTCGGCCATGTCGAGGAATTCGTCTACCGTAACCGGTCCTCCGGTCGCACCGATGTCGATCTGGACCTGGAGACCAACTGAGCTTCCCCATCCTCTCGGCAAATGGCCTGCGGGATACTTCACGTTAACGGGATGCACCGTCCCATCCACAGTCAGCGTGTCGTAATACATGCACGGCATGCCGCTGCACCGGTTGGTGTCGCCGTTCACGCGGTGAACATCCCAGCGCACCCGGTGCCAGGTATTCGGCGTGAGCGAACACTTCACCGAAGTGTTAATCCAATGTCCGTGGAGTTGATCGAAGACCTGCCAGAGATGGTTGACCTGATTGCACTGTGAGCCCCACATAAATTCGACCCGGGTTGAACTTGAGAAGTCGAACTGGTCGAACTCGTACGACCCAGCCACTGAGGCCGCGCCCGTGGGGTAAATCCAGAGGTCCATGCTGAAGGATGTTGCGCTATCGTCGTGTCCGGCAACATAAGTCCACAGTGCATTGGTATAGCTCCGCCCAGTGAGCGATACCTCCATCGAGCGGCCATCTTTGGCCGGACTCTGATGGCCAGTGGTCTGAAACGTCTTGATAGGGATTCCACTTCCTCCCGGGTTGCAGGACGGCAATACACAGACCGGCTTCCATCCCTTCATCGAGTCATCGACGTTGAGCGCGGAAACCCCTGGAGCGCCGAACGGCATCTGCGCCACAGACAGCGCGGAAAGTAAAATGCACACGTAGAATCCAACCAAAACTCTGCGGACCAACTTCATGTTGTCGTCTCCGGATTTGCCGAGAAAGTGTGAGCGGGTATGCTCGAAAGGAAACGTATCTTAGTGAAGTGCTGCCCAGAAGATGTCAGAAGTACATTACTGAAGTTTTCCCGAAACGAATCTGTCGATGGAACACGCGATGAGTTAAACAATTGTTGTGCTGGTGAAGAAATCACCATCTTCGTGCTTAGAGAAAATTGGGATGAAGTCACCTTGGCGACTTTGGTTCATCGCCCATGCTTGAGGAACGTTTTTGATTTGATGGCACGCCGGGACGAGGCGTCCGGGGCTGCGTTTGCGTGGTTACGCGTGCACGGATGCAAATGCCTGCTTCGCTAGACTGATCGTACGTTGAATATCCTCTTCGCTGTGGGCAGCGCTTAGAAACGCGGCTTCGAACTGAGAGGGGGGCAGGTAAACGCCATTGTCTAACATGGCGCGAAAGAAACGTGCGAAGGCTTCGGTGTCGGCCTTCGAAGCTGACTCCCAGTCAGTTACGGGACCTGGAGTAAAAAACCAGGTGAACATGGAACCCACACGATTGTGGCTGAGAGACACGCCAGCCTCTTTCGCGGCAGCCGCGACTCCTTCCACCAGTTGTCCCGCGAGCCTTTCAAGGTTTGGATAAATTTCCTGTTTGTGTTCCCGCAAATGACGCAGCATTGCTAACCCGGCAGCCATCGCCAATGGATTTCCCGAGAGCGTACCTGCCTGATACATGGGACCGAGCGGCGCCACCAGGTTCATGATCTCCGAAGGACCGCCGTAGGCTCCCACGGGAAGTCCGCCACCGATGATCTTGCCCATGGTGGTCAAATCCGGCGTCACTCCGTAGAGTTCTTGCGCGCCGCCGAAGGCCACGCGGAATCCGGTCATGACTTCGTCGAAAATGAGCACACTGTTTTCCCGTTGCGTGATCAGACGCAGCGCGGCCAGATATCCGCCTGAAGCGGGAACACAACCCATATTGCCCACGACCGGTTCGACGATCACACAAGCGATCTCGTGCTTGAACTTCTTGAAGGCGTGCTCGAGCGCGTCGGTGTTATTGAAAGGCAAAGCCAAAGTGAATTGAATGAATTCTTCCGGGACCCCGGCGGAGCCCGGGATGCCAAGCGTCGCAATACCCGAACCTGCTTTTACCAGCAGCGCATCGGCGTGTCCGTGGTAGCAACCCTCGAATTTCACGATGTACTTGCGCTTCGTATAGGCGCGCGCCAGGCGAATGGCAGACATGGTGGCTTCCGTTCCCGAATTGACGAAACGGACTTTCTCCATCTGAGGGAACGCGGAAAGCACAATTTCAGCAAGGTCGGCCTCGGCGGGAGTAGAAGCGCCAAAGCTAGTACCGTTGCAGGCGGCGTCCATAATGGCTTCGATTACCTTGGGCGGAGCGTGCCCCAGAATCAACGGGCCCCACGATCCCACGTAGTCTATGTACTCGTTGCCGTCCGCGTCGAAGATATGGGAGCCCTGGCCGCGCAAGATAAAGGGCGCATCGCCGCCCACGGAACGAAAAGCTCGTACTGGCGAATTGACGCCGCCGGGAATCATCTGCTCGGCACGTTGTTGCAGTTGGCGGGATATCTCTGTTTTGCGGGCCATGGGCTCTCCGAAAGGAAACTGGTGCTATATGGTAACAGTGGCGAGCCAGATCAGGCGCGCGTGTCCGCTTCTGAGTTCGGCACGCGAAAGAGTAACGGAATTTACCGGATATTTACAATCTTGCAACAATGCTGCAACACGGTCCGGGTACCCTTTCTTCAGTACACGCCCTTCTAACCGGGAGGGTTTTCGAGGACAGCTTCGGGGGGCTCCGAGCTGTCCTGATTTTTTGGGCTGCGCACTCCTTCTGCTCGACCTGTAGCATACCCTTGATTAACATGGCATAGGCTGGAGGTCGCAGCGTCGCCAAACCTGGCGTGGAGACTGGTCGCCGGATCGCCCAATTGAACAGTGACAAGTTAACCATAGTTAACCTCCGTGATATAGTTACATTCATCTATCTCACTCGTCACGTCTTCCACAATTATGAAAAAGCAAGCCCAACTCGTGAGTTTCAGCGCCTCTGGGCTCGTGCTCATGTTTTGGGTAGTAATAGCGACTGGGATGTCGATTCCGTCGCTCGCGCAGCAGATGGAGGCGTTTTCTACCGCTAAGGAAGCCACGGCGCAACGGGACGAAGGAGCCCCTGAGGCAGATCCGCCCTCGGACCCCCCGCCCGAAGAGGGCGTCGAAACGATGTTTCCCCATTTCAAGGACACACGTTACTGGCTTTCCGGCCAGGCGAATTTCATTTTTCAAACGCATCCTCCATTCCACGCGCCCTACAGCGGGCCGAACAGCCTGCGTCCCAGCTATGAGAAAGCCACGTCGCGCCTCTTGACCCTCTATACCGGCGTTCGGCTCAACAACTCCACAGAGATTCTCGTGGACATTGAAGAAGCTGGCGGACAAGCACTCAGTACGGGGCTCGGGCTCGCGGGCAACACCGATCTCGATATCGTGCGCAATCCACTCTTAAGCAAAGCGCCTTATCTGGCGCGGGGCATGATTCACAAAGTGTTTGCATTGAGCAAGGATAAAGTCGAAAACCAGCGGAGCGCCTTTTCGCTTTTTGATGAACTCCCGCGCCGCCGCCTGGAAGTGCGCTTCGGCAAGTTCAGCATGGTGGATTTCTTCGATGTCAACTTCGTCGGTTCGGATACCCACTTCCAATTTACCAATTGGACCGTGGACAACGACGGAGCATACGACTATGCAGCCGACACGCGCGGCTACACCGTCGGCGCGACCGCCGATTATGAAGAACGCAACTGGGGCTTCCGCTTCTCCGAGGCGCTCATGCCCAAGGTCGCGAATGGAATTGATCTGGTGTGGAAACCATGGCAAGCGCACGCGGAGAACTTCGAATACGAGTTACGCCATGGACTGATCCCGAAAAAAGGCGGTGTGGTCCGTCTATTGGTCTACACCAATTACGCGAACATGGGGATCTACCGCCAGGCCATTGCCAACTTTGAAGCCGGCCTTACACCCATTCCGGAAATCACTGCTCATCCCTGGCACATAACTCGCAAATACGGATTCGGCGTGAACCTGGAGCAGAATCTCACGCGCCACCTGATCGCATTCGGCCGCTTCGGTTGGAATAACGGCAAGACCGAGTCTTTCGCCTACACGGAAGATGAGCAGACCGTCGACGTAGGACTGGGAGCGTACGGCTCCTGGTGGCATCGCAAGCAGGACCGGGCTGGCATTGCGTTCGTCACCAATGCGATTAAGAAAGACCATCAGATCTACCTCGCCGATGGCAGCCTCGGCTTTCTCCTCGGCGATGGCAAGCTGAACTATGGTCGCGAGAACATCGTGGAGTCTTACTACACGATCCACGTATGGCGCGGCATTTACGTCGCTCCCGGAGTGCAGCACATCAACGATCCCGGATACAATCGCGACCGCGGGCCGGTCATTGTACCCTCATTCCGCGCCCACATGGAGTTCTAAGATTCGTGTCGAGACAGGCTAGTGTGAAGATCGGTCTTCGAGTCCTCGAGGTCGAGCGCAGCTCGACACAACTCCATTATTCTGTCATTCCGAGGAGCGAAGGCGACGAGGAATCTGAGTCTCCCCGCCCTCGCGAAGAACCTATACCCCTCGCGCTGCTCGGGATGACAACGAGTGGATGGTGACTGAGCGAGGCTCCAGGAGTTCGTCGCGCGGCTACATCTCGACCTTCACGCCCTTCCAGAATGCGACATACCCCTTGATCTGATTGGCCGCAGGCTTCGGCTCGGGGTAATACCATGCTGCGCCTGGGTTGCGTTTGCCATTCACCTCAAGGTCATAATAACTGGCCGTGCCCTTCCAGGGACAAACGCTGTGGGCCGGGCTGGGTTTGAAGTACTCCTGTTTGAGGGTATCCGGTGGAAAATACTGGTTGCCTTCCACTTCGACAGGTTGGTTGGATTCCGCGAGGACGGTGCCTTCCCATATTGCTTTTGCCATGACACCAGTTTAGATTTCTTTTATGGCTGGAGGCTTCGAAAAATCGGTTGCGGACGCGCTGGTTCCCACCGAAACCGAACCACGTTTTAACGGACATTCCATGGTGGGTGTGCTGCAGCGGGTGCTGGTTTGTTCGCCGCGTACCGCGTGCTGGCATCAACGCGAGCGGGCTGCCCGCTGGCGGGAGCTGGGCTTTGTTCAAGCCCCGGATTTCGCGACGGCTCAGGCCCAGCATGAAGCTTTATGTCGCGAATTGGAAGAGTGCGGCGCGGAAGTTGAGGATATTCCCCCGGCCATGGAACTTTCCCTCGATGCGGTCTATGCCCACGATGCATCGCTGCCCACAGACTTTGGGTTGATCCTGATGCGTCCGGGCAAAGCCAACCGGGTTTTCGAAGGCAAACATCATGGGTCTTTTTGCCAGATTCTGGGCATTCCGATGCTGGCCAAGATTACTGCTCCGGCGACAACGGAAGCTGGAGACATGGTGTGGCTTGACGCCAAGACATTGCTCATCGGCCACAGTTATCGCACCAACGCGCAAGGCATTCAGCAGATCCGAGCGCTGCTTACCCCGAAGGGCGTGGAGGTTCTTTCCGCGCCACTACCGCACGGCCAGGGACCTTCTGCTTGCCTGCATTTGATGTCGCTGATCAGTCTGCTCGATGAAAAAACCGTACTCGTCGACTTGCCTTCGCTGGCGGTCGAAACCGTGGAGTTGCTGAAGACGCGTGGCTGGCGGTTCATCGAGATCGACTATTCAGAGCGAGAAACACTGGCCTGCAACGTACTCGCGCTAGGGGAGAAGCGGCTGTTGGCCTTGGAAGAAAACGCAAAGACGAATGCGAAGCTGCGTGCGGCGGGATTCGATGTTCGGACCTTCCCGGGTTCCGCGCTGTGCATCAACGGCGGTGGCGGTCCAACCTGCCTGACGCGGCCGCTGCTTCGACGATAAGCGGCCGCAGTCGAGCTGGTTCCGCTTCCCGACGACGTCAATAGACCTGGTCCCGCGCAAACGAGATCGATGGATGCGGGTGCCCTCGGCCGTCCGGGCGCAACGAAACTTCAGCCTCTGAATCTCCTGTTAGAATTAAAAGGTAATGGTCTTGCCTTTTGTCCGTGATCTGTTCACGGATGTGGAAAAGTTGCCCGCCTTCTTACGCGTAGCCCCCCACCTTCGAGAGGGCACGGGGCGGATACGTGTCTCCGGACTCACTCCCACTGCGAAGGCACTGCTTCTGGTCTTGTTGCAGAAGAGCGCCGGACGGCCGCTCATCGTGGTGGTTCAGGACAACCGCGTCGCGGAAGAGCTCGTTCCCGTGCTGCAGGCTTTCCATGAACTGATTGGCGGTAATGACCCGGACTCCGTGGTCTCGCTGCCGACCCGGGATGTTTTACCATTTCAGAATCTTTCACCGCATCCCGAAATTCAGGAAGAACGCGCGGTCGCGCTTTGGAAGGTTGCCACTGGCGCTGTCTCGATTCTGGTTGCGCCCATTGCAGCCACCGCACTTCGCCTTCGTTCCGGAGATTACTACGCGGATTTGGCCCGAATGGTACGCCGGGGCGAGACGCTCGATATCGAGCCGTTGCTGGGCCATCTCAATACTGTCGGCTACACCTCGACTGACGTGGTGGAAATGCCGGGCGAATACGCTATACGGGGCGGCATTCTCGACGTTTACTCGCCGGAGGCGGATCGTCCACTGCGCATCGAATTCTTCGGTGACGAGGTCGAGTCCATCCGAAAATTTGATCCGGCGACCCAGCGGTCTTCCACTCCGGTCGACGAAGCACTGCTGCTTCCCCTTACCGAAACTCCAATCAGCGACGATCTGCTGGGCGCGATTCACGTTCGTTTGTCGGGCAAGCGCATCGCCGGCGCCGAAGAGGTGGTCGAGCAAGCCGTACGCGCGGGCGGAGTCACCGTATTTCCCGGCTGGGAGTTTTATGCGCCGGTGGCCGGCGCCGATCGCACCGTCTTCGACCTTCTTCCGAACGCGGCCGTCTTGGTGGACGAGCCCGATAACCTGAAGCAAGAATTCGACCACACCTGGTCACGCATCGAAGAGGCGCATGAACGCAGCGAGGTTGGCAACCTGGTGCGGCCTACGGATCTTTACATTCCTCCGGACGATTGGTGGCAGAAACTGGCCAGCCTCCCCGGAGCTTCCATCGAGCATCTCGAAATAGCGCGTCCCGGCGAGGCCGAGACGGTCAGTTTCCATTCACAGCCGGCGCAACGCTTTCATGGCGCGGTTCCAGCGATGCTGGAAGAGGTCAAGAAGCAGCTTGGCGAACAGAATCGGGTGCTGATCGCAGTCCCGAATATCGGCGAAGTCGAGCGCCTTGCCGATGTATTCAGCGAGTATGCGCTTTCCTTCCGTTTGGGCAGCCGCACTCGTGGCGGAGAAAGCTATGCCGACGAAACCGCCTATTTCGCGGGCGAAATTCTGACCACCACGCTAGCCAAAGCCTATGTGCCGGATGGCGTCATATTGCCAGAAGCTCATCTGGCGATTCTCGGTTCTCGCGACTTATTCGACGAATCCGATTCGGTAATTACGCGCCCGCAACGCTCGAAGTCCAAAGTTTCTGCATTCCTCTCCGACTTCCGCGACCTGCAAGTCGGCGATTACGTGGTCCACGTCGAGCATGGCATCGGGCAGTATCAGGGGCTGAAGGAAATCAACCAGGGCGATGGCAATGCTGAGTTCATGTTGCTGGAATATGCGGAAGGAGCACGGCTGTATGTTCCGCTGACGCGGCTTGACCTGATTCAGAAATACCGGTCGTCAGAAGGCGCAAAGCCACCGCTGAGCCATCTTGGTACCGCGGCTTGGGCCAAGACGAAAGCTCGAGTGCGCAAGGCCATGAAAGACATGGCTGACGAGTTGCTCAAACTTTATGCAGAGAGGAGAGCTGCCAAGGGATTCGCATTTGCACCCGACAACCAATGGATGCGCGAGTTCGAAGATTCTTTCGAGTTTACCGAGACCGAAGATCAGGACCTTGCTATCACCGACGTAAAGCGCGACATGGAGTCGTCGCAACCCATGGACCGTCTGCTGTGTGGTGACGTTGGCTACGGCAAAACGGAAATCGCCATGCGCGCCGCCTTCAAAGCGGTCAACGACAACAAGCAAGTAGCAGTGCTGGCGCCCACCACAGTGCTGGCCTTCCAGCACTTTGAAACTTTCAAGCAACGCTTTGCGGCGTTTCCGGTCAAGATCGAAATGATCAGCCGCTTCCGCAGCGCAAAGCAGCAAAGAGAGATCCTGCAAACGGTCGAAGCCGGGAAAATAGACATCCTGATCGGCACGCACCGCCTGCTCTCAAAAGACATCAAGTTTACCGATCTCGGCCTGCTGATTGTGGATGAAGAGCAGCGCTTCGGCGTGCGTCACAAAGAACGGCTGAAACAGATGCGGAAGGAAGTTGATGTTCTCACCATGTCCGCGACTCCGATTCCGCGCACCTTGCATATGTCTTTGGTCGGGATGCGCGATATGAGCGTGATCGAGACACCGCCTAAAGACCGCATGGCGATTCAGACCGTGGTCGCGAGCTGGGACGAGAAGCTGATCCAGTCTTCGCTTGAGCAGGAACTCGACCGCGGCGGCCAGGTTTATTTCGTACACAATCGCGTGGAAAGCATCTGGGAGATCGCGGCGAAGCTGCAGGAGTTAGTCCCTCGTGCGCGCGTCATCGTTGGCCACGGCCAGATGTCGGAAGGGGAACTGGAAAAGGTGATGCTGAAGTTCATGCATCATGAGGCTGACATTCTCGTGGCTACGACTATCATCGAGAACGGCCTCGACATTCCGCTCTGCAATACCATCGTCATCAATCGCGCTGACCGGTTCGGGCTTTCCGAGCTCTACCAGCTTCGGGGCCGCGTCGGGCGGTCGAATCGTCGAGCCTATGCTTACTTGCTGATTCCGGCGGACATTGAACTAACTCCGATCGCTCGCAGACGTCTCGCAGCCCTGAAAGAGTTTTCCGACCTCGGTGCCGGCTTCAAAATCGCAGCTCTTGACCTAGAACTCCGCGGCGCCGGCAATCTTCTCGGCGGAGAACAAAGCGGACACATCGAGGCCATCGGATTCGAACTCTATACCCAGATGCTCGACCGTGCCGTTCGAGAGATGAAGGGCGAAGCCGCGCCGGACGAGGCGGAGACGCAACTTAACCTCGGTCTAAATATTCGCATCCCCGTGAATTACATTCCGGAGGAGAATCAGCGGCTGCGGATGTACAAACGAATTGCCGGAATCGAGACCGAGTCGCAACTGAACGACGTTGGCGCCGAACTCGAAGACCGCTACGGCGAGCCTCCCGCAGCGGTTCGCAACCTGCTCGACTACGCCTCCCTCAAACTGCTGGCGGTGCGAGTGGGCGTAAACGCGATCGAACGAAAACGGGACCTGGTGACCATCAAGTTCCGTCCAAATGCGGTTGTCGACCCTGGGAAGCTGGCGCGATTCGTCTCCTCGCAACGCGGAGCGCAGTTCACGCCTGATGGGATGCTGAAATTCTCTCTCAAAGCAACCGCAGCCGAAGAAGTGCTGGATCATCTCGAGACCCTGCTGGAAAAACTAGCCGCCGAGATTCCCGAGGCCGCTTCCACCTCGGAAATCATCACCTAGGACGTTTAGCACGGCGGACTACGGCGAAGTTGTCATCCCTCGCGCAGCGAGGGATCTAGGTTATTGCCTGCGCAACCGGCATCCAACCCGGGATCGCAATTCGTAAATGGGATACCGCAGCGGTGAAACTGTTAACCCGGCGTATCTTCTCGCGTGTTAGTCTCATTTGCTCCGAAATAGATGAACTTCCGATGACGCTGCTAACGCTATCCTCTCCCGCCAGCTTCAGCCTGGCAGCCGTCTTTGCTTGGGGGACGAGCGATTTTTTAGGTGGATACGCGTCGCGGCGCACTAATGCATTCCTACTCACGGCGATCGCGCACATCAGTGGTTTGCTCCTCATGGCGGGATTGGCGCTGGCAAGTCATTCGCCCTTTCCCTCAAGAACCGCGGTCGTATGGGCGTTGATGGGAGGCCTTTCCGGCGGAGGCGCGCTGGCCATCTTCTATCGCGCACTGTCCACGGGGAGAATGGGCCTCACCGCCCCGGTAGCGGCGGTGCTCGGCGCTGCAATTCCAACCGTGTTCGGAATGTTCCGCGAAGGCTTGCCTCAGGCGGCTCAAATCATCGGTTTCGCCCTGGCCGCGGTAGGAATCTGGCTTATCTCGCGCACCGAAGACGACAGCCCTTCCGAAGGAATTGGGATGGCCGCACTCGCCGGCATCGGCTTCGCGGGATTCTATCTCTGCATGAAGCAGGCCGGAGATGGCTCGGCGTTTTGGCTTGCGGCAACCTCGAAGGTCGCATCGTTCACTCTCACCGGCCTCATCGTTCTGATAGGACGAAGCGCTCGCGAAATTGACCGCCGTGGGATTTTTTTGGGTGTATTGGCGGGTTGCCTCGACGTCATCGGCAGCGTGTTGTTCATCCGTGCCAGCCAGACTGGCCGCCTCGACGAAGCAGTGGTGCTCAGTTCGCTCTACCCAGCAGTTACTGTACTGCTGGCCCGCTTCATCCTCAGAGAGCACTTTACCCGCTGGAAAGCCCTGGGCATGGTCGCAGCATTGCTAGCCGTACCGATGATCGCGTGGAGGTAAACCCAGCGACAGATGGCACGGATTAAAGCAGGCGCTTCTCTTTTACAAAACCCTAAAGAGTTGATCCGTGAAAATCGGTGAGAATCCGTGGGCGGTCCTGCTGTTACCATCTTCCTCGTGGCCCTGCTCAAAATTCACAATCTGACGAAGGTTTTTCCGCTGGGTGAATCCATTTTTGGCGGAGGCGCAAGCGGCGAAGTCCGTGCCGTCGACAATGTGTCGCTGGAAATTCACTCGGGTGAAACCCTCGGCCTGGTTGGCGAATCGGGATCGGGTAAGAGCACGTTAGGGCGCCTGGTATTGCGGTTGATTGAACCTACGTCTGGGAACGTAGTGTTCGAGGGCCGCGACCTGCTCCATGCCAACCATCGTGAGATGCGACGCCTGCGACGCGACATGCAAATCATCTTTCAGGATCCCTTCGGATCGCTCGATCCGCGCATGCGGGTGGAGGATGTCATCGGCGAACCGCTAATTGTCCATGAACGAATGCGTCCTCCCGCCCGGCGCGTACGAGTTGCCGAACTGCTTCGCGCAGTCGGTCTTGACCAATCGGCTTTGAGTCGCTTCCCGCACGAATTCAGCGGCGGGCAGCGGCAGAGAATTGGGATCGCCCGGGCCCTGGCGCTGCGCCCGAAATTCATTGTGGCAGACGAGCCAGTATCGGCTCTCGATGTAAGCGTCGGCGCACAAATCGTCAATCTGATGGCGCAACTGCAACGCGAGTTCGGCTTGACCTACCTGTTCATCTCGCACTCTATGCCCGTAGTACGTTATCTGGCTACTCGTATCGCGGTCATGTATCGCGGAAAGATTGTTGAGGTCGGGTCTACCGAACAGATCACAGAACGGCCACAGCACGCCTACACACGCAGCTTGTTGGAAGCGACGCCAGAAGTGATGGCGTAAAGAACTCGAATTGATGAGCCCGAGGCTGGCTAAATCAGGTCCAGCGGAGGTATTCTATGGCCCACTGGAGACATCATGAAACGAACACTTACTCTCTTTGTGCTGCTTGCATCGACTGCTTTTCTTTTTGCACAAGACAAACCGGAGCCAACTAAAACCGAACCGGCCAAAACAGCGAAAGCCGCGCCGAGCAAAAATCCGGTAACTGATGCGGTGAAGGAAATGTTGTCGCGCCAGCAGAAGAGTCTGGCTGCGGCGGTCGAGGAGATGCCTGCGGATAAGTTTGGCTTTAGTCCCACGCCGGCGCAGATGCCTTTCGGCCACTTGGTGATGCACATGACCATGTCCAATATCGAACTATGCAGCAAAGCCGCCAGTATGCCCCCGCCACCGTTGCGCCCCGCGCCCGAGACCGACAAGGACAGGCTGCTTGCGAATCTGACAAGGTCCTTCGAATATTGCGAGGCCGCAATGAACAAGGTGGACGATTCAAAACTGGGCGATAGCATCGAGATCTTCGGCGGAAAGCAAGTAACCGTGGGATACGCACTGATTGCTCTCACTAACGACTGGGCGGACCACTACAGCGGGGCTGCCGCATATCTTCGCCTGAATGGCCTGCTGCCGCCGACGGCCCAGCCGAAGAAGTAACTCCACTCTGTAGAGACGTAGCTTTGCTGCGTCTCAGGCTGCTGACTGCCCATTTCCTCTTTCATTCCGAGGAGCGAAAGCAACGAGGAACTGGGTTTTTGCACCCGCACGAAGAACCTAGATGCCTCGCCTCGCTTGCGATGACAATGAGGTGGGAGGGTGTCGGCTTGTTATGCGCGGGCCTTAGCGGCGGCCTTACTCGATCTGCACCAAGTCCTGCGTGGCCGCGCCATTCGGCATCGCATGCTGTGGCCCGCGCCAGGAATCGAAGATTGACACTTGATGCACGCAGGAAACAGTACAGTGCGGAGCGCAGGATTTTTCAGTTACATACTCGCGGCGGATGTCATGCACACTGTACTTCTCCAGCGGAATTGCGGGATAGCCGCGCTGCTGCGAGCAATAGTGCACTAACCCGTCCTCGCAGATGTATAGGTAACGCGCCCCGGCTCTGCAACGCCACTGGTTCGGCCGCCCTTGCGCGATGTTGTCCTGAAAGCCATTGATTCGCGTGAAGCTGCTCTTCTCCATCACCTTCATTTCGTGATAGACGCGCTTCTCTTCTTCCGCGAGCGGCTGCAATTGTCCCCCACCATCGTGAATAATGCCGATAGTTGAGCTGAAACCCAGGTCCAGCGCCCGTCTGCCGATGGTCAGCGCATCCTGCGGATTGCATACGCCACCGCCCACCACGGAATTGATGTTCACGTGGAAATCGGCGTGCTCGGCGAGCAGTTCGAGCTTTTTATCCAGAACCTTGAGGCTCTTCTTGGATACATCGTCCGGCGTAACGTTATCAATCGAGATCTGCAGCCATTCGAGTCCCGCGCGATTGAGGCGTTGAATGCGCTCCGCCACCAGCAGGTAGCCATTCGTGATCATTCCCGCGATCATGCCGGGCTTGCGAATGCGGCGAAGGATCTCATCCAGTTCGGGATGCAACAGTGGTTCTCCACCGCTGATCGTGATCACCGAGGTACCCAGTTCGGCCAACTTGTCCACCCGCGCGAACATGGTCTCAGTCGGAACCGGCTTCGAGAAGTCGTCGTATTCGTTGCAGTACTCGCAAGCCAGATTGCAACGACGGATAGGAATGATGTGCGCCAGCAGAGGATGATCGGTGGACACGAAAGCGCGAGCGACCATAGCCGCTCCGCGAAGATTGCGGTGGAGCGCTAACATGCGACGACGCAGAGTTGTACGGCGGGCAGGCATGAAATTTGCGATTGTTCTATTAGACCATACCCAGCCCGTGAATTCGCGGTTTCAACATTCATCGGATGTTTTTGAAGGTCGAATGGCCGCGGGCAATAGAGGAACCGCGTCTCGCCCGTCCGGCTTGGGTTATGACTCTGAGATAGAACGGAATAGCCTAGGATCTCGCCGCCGCTGCATCAAACAGATTCAAGAAGCCAAGCTTCTTCTCCGCGGGCAAGAATGAAGCCTCAAAGGAATTTCTGGCCAACTCTCGCAAGTGCTCGTCGGTAAAACCGAATGCATCCTGGGCCAGTTGGTATTCCCGGTTCAGGGAAGTTGCGAACATTGCGGGATCGTCCGTGTTGAGCGTGACCATCACACCTTGATCGAAGTAATTGCGTACCGGATGCTCAGCAATCGTCGGGCATATCCCGGTGCGCAGGTTGCTCGTAATACAAATCTCCACCGGAATCTGCCTCGTGGACAATGCTTCCACCAGTTCGGAATCTTGAGAGGCAGTGAACCCGTGACCGATACGTTCGGCGGGCAGATTGAGCGCACCCCATACCGATCCCGGCCCAGCGGTTTCGCCAGCGTGCGCCGTAAGCCGAAGGCCATTCTTCGCGGCATAGGCATACACATCTCGAAACAATTCAGGAGCGGCTTGGCGTTCGTCTCCGCCAATTCCGAATCCAACCACGCTTGAGTCTTTATAGCGTACCGCCAGCTCGGCAACTTGCTGCGCCTTTTCCGCGCCGAACTGGCGCACCGCATCAAAGATCCACAGTAGTGAGATTCCAAAGTCGCGTTCCCCACGTTGCCGTCCGCGTTCGAGCCCCGTGAAGATCGCACCGAAATCCTGCTTGCGCCACAGGCACACTCCCACGGAAACGTACACCTCGGCGTGCAACGCATTGTCCGCTTTGAGCTTTTCCATCAATCGATAAGTAATGAGTTCATAGTCCTCGGGAGTCTGCAATTCTTCGGTCACAGTCTTGAATGCCAGCAGAAAACCGGTGAAATCCTTATACCGGTAAAGCTCCTCCACTTCGGCGAGCGTGCCTTTTTTTCCATGACGCTTTTTCAACTCGAGCACAGTGGAAGGGTCGATCGAACCTTCGAGATGAAGGTGCAGCTCAGCTTTGGGTAAGGCAACGATGAAGGCGCTTAATGCCGTATACGCCATAATGCGATTCTACAACTCATCTCAACACAAACAAATTTGATTCGCCGCCGTTCTTTCGATCGGCGCGCCCTCAATCCCTCCCCAAGTCGCCCGGCTTTACCGTCACTTGCGAACGACAAGTTTGACGATCACGCCTTGAGGACCGACGGCCATCGCTTCGCCGGTTGGGCTTACGTTCAGCGCGTTCAGATTCAGGTCCGAGGTTTTCTTCCATGATGCTTGCGCGATATTTCCGTAGGCGAGTCGAGCCGATCCCGCAACCAGAACCGCTGCGGAATCAGGCTGAGCGAAAGCTACAGCCGAAAAGTAGGTTTGCGGGGAGACGGTGGACAATGTCCAAGTCAGTCCGCCATCGTCGGTGAAAGCCAGGTTGGGGCCGCTCTGTTCAGGATGTTTGTAGTCTCCGCCCGCGATCACTCCATGGGTTGCGTCGCGGAATGCGATGGAGAAAACGCCTGCGGATTCCGGACCATGGATCAACGGCGTATTGGCGACAGTCCAGGTTTTGCCTGCATTCGTAGAGCGGAATACGCGAGCGACCTTTCCACCCGTAGCGAACCAGACGTTGGAGTTGCCTTGAACTGTAATGCAGGTACCGCTGGCGGCGAATGCGCCCTCGCCTTCAACGGCCGGGGGTAGCGTGTCGGGCGATAGCGGCTTCCAGTTCTTTCCGCCGTCCTCCGTTGAAATCAGCTCAAACCTAAGGTTGCCGGAATTATCGGGGATAGGATCGCCGAGCGCGATACCGTGGTCGTGATCCCAGAATGCCACGCAATCAAAAAAGCCTTTGGGATCTTGATTAGTAAATTGCAAAATCCAGTGCTTGCCTGCGTCGGTAGTCTTGTAAATGCGCGATTGGTCGCCAGGGCCGGCGCTCAGCAGATATGCCAAGTCGGCGCTGAAGGCTTCCACATCGCGGAAGTCGAGTGATTCCGCCCCTGGAACCTGAGCAGCTTGCCAGGAATTTCCGCCGTCGGTCGTGCGCAGAAAGGTTCCATGAGTGCCACTGGCCCAGGCAACCTGGTTGGCGAGCACGCTGACGCCGCGAAGGTTTTCAGTCGTATTGGACTTCTGAACGATAGGGCTTTGAGCGAGAAGTGATTTGGCTATTAACAAGAGCACGCAGAAATGGAAACGCATGCGATGATTGTGCCAGAAGTCACGGTTACGATTGGCATGATTTGCACGATGGAATCGACATTCCGAAAAGAAGGAACGCCATGACGCATGTTCTGCTTGAGATTTGTTGTGGATCGATTGACGATGCGATTGAGGCAGAAAAGGGTGGGGCGGATCGTGTGGAACTTTGCTCCGCGCTTTTCCTTGGCGGGTTGACACCCTCGGTCGGGACGATTCAGGAGGCAAAGCGGAGACTGAAGATTCCGATCATGGTCATGGTTCGTCCGCGCGGCGGTGGGTTCGCGTACTCCGAAGCCGAGTTGGCAAGCATGGAGCGAGATACGGAAGCCGCGCTGGAGAACGGGGCCGATGGCATTGTATTTGGCGTTTTGCAGTCCGACGGAGCGATTGATATTCCAAGATGCCGGCGAATCCGCCGGTTGATCGGAAAACGCCAGGCAGTCTTTCATCGCGCCTTCGATGTGACTCCTGATCCTTTCGAGGCGCTGGAACAACTGGTCGACGTTGGCATCACGCGCGTTCTGACCAGCGGTCAAAAAGATAGTGCGCCCGAGGGGGTAGAGCTGATCAAAAAGCTCATCGAGCGGGCAGGCGATCGAATTGAGATCCTTCCCGGCGGCGGAATTCAGGTCTGGAATCTGAAAGAGATGGTAGAACAGATCGCGTGCCGGCAAGTGCACTTAACCGCGTGGGGAACAGTGCTCGATACTTCAACCCACGCGCGGCCGGCTATTACGTTTGGCGGCGCTTTGCACCCGCCGGAAGATCGTTATCAAGTGACGGATGCGAAACTGGTACGGAAGATATCCGCGATGTTGAAGATCTAGGAGGCAATAGAGACCCAGCCCGACCAGCCCGATGTTTTCCCGACGGAACGAAGATTTCAGGACTCACTTCTCATTAAATTCGACGAAAGCTCCGATTTTCTCGTAATACAGCCGGATGCTGCATTGCTTGGGCGCAACATGGGCGAACGAAGCCTGCAGCCGCCTGGGCGGCGACTCCACGCCGCCGATTTCCATGGGAGCGCGCACCAGGTCCTGTTTCTCGTCGTATGTTTTCGGGTTGGTGACGTTCTTACTCACGACCAGAGTCCATTCTTTCTTGTTGGGGATGACGTATACGCTATACGCTCCCACAGGAAGTTCCACGTGATTTAAGACCAGCGGAACCTGGGTGAACAGGGTCATGGGGGAGCCGCCGGGAAGCCACACTCTGCCATTGCGTGGCTGATCCTTATCACTCATGACGGAGTTGTTGTACTGCACGGTGATTTCTTGTTCGTCGGCGAAATCGCACGTAATGGTGGCGGTTGGGTCGGCCGGGTCCGCCTGTTCAGCGCTTGCGGCCAGAAACGACTGACTGATCAGGACGATACAGACGGCTAGCAGACGCATGAAGTACCCCCGCGGACTAGACTTTCTAACATGAGACCGCCAAATCCGCATCATTGTACGTCCACAAGGCTTTATTTGCAGCGGAATTTACGCCGGGTAACGGCGATGCATGGTAATTCTCTTAACACAGCCAGCTAGCTTCGAATAGTGCCATGTCCTATTCGGACGTGGTCTTCGGTGACGTTCTCTAATCTCCCGGGCATTGTTAACGTAGGCCAGCAGCAAGAAAGGCTGGCTCTGATCCTATTATGGCAAAGAGTGAGAAATCGTCATTTCAACTCAAGATTCTTTACGGTGAAGGCGACCCGCAGGTGCTTGTCTCGCAAGCACTCTCCATCCAAAAGGCGGGTCACCAGGTAGAGACGGCCGTGGGCCGCAAAGCGATCGATGAGGCAGCGCGACGGGGAGGGTTCGACCTGGTTATCCTCGGCGCTACCTTGACCAAAAACGACCGGCATCACTTGCCTTACGTGATCAAGAAGGCGCAGGCCGCCACACGCGTGCTGGTCATGCACACGGATGGGGAGCGGCATCCTGCGGTTGACGCGAATATCGATACGGGAAGAAGCATTGCCGATCTGGTGGCGAAAATCGCGTCGATGATGTCGACAGGCGAGATCACTTCGAACGGGCTGGCCAAAGGCGCAGCCGCTGGTCAGTAGTTCGTCTGCAGTTGTCTATTCTCCGTTGATCGTTCTCCGTTGAGGCGGCCTGGGTGGGCCGCCTTTCTTATTCCGAGCGCATCTCGTCAGATAAGAATCAAGATAGTAAGAGTGGAATAAGAACGCTGAATTGACCGTTCTTGCCGCTGACTCTTGCTGGCTCGCGGTAGAATATCGACGGAATTCAGTCAAGAGGAACGGATCCGTATGGACAATCACGCCATGGGCGAAGGAAGCGGGCAGAAGAAAATCTACGTGACTCTAACAGGGCTCCCACTCTCTTTTCATCTGGAATGGCCCTTTCGCAAATCCACTTCGGGCGCAGATTTCTTCGTCCTGCATGGCGATATCCGATTGGAAAATTCGCCAGGACTGCACGCGCCGGTCGCGGTGAATCTGTCGACCACGGTGCGCGAAGTGGTGCCGTCGCTTGAGGCGAACGATATAGAAGGTCCGGTGATTAATGCATTGCGCAAAGAAGTCGACAGAAGACAACTGGAGTTCGCGAAGTCCGGCAAACTCGTGCCAGTGCAGTTTTCCAGCCGTCATTATGATTTCAAGCGCAGCAAGTGGATGTTCGGTAGGGCGAGTGACGACGAGATGGCATCGCTGCTGGCACGCAAAGTGTATTGGCAGACGAGGTTGGTCGGCGGCTCGGCTTGGATCCAAGATCCTACAGAAGCGCTGTACGTCGAGACCTCATCCGAGCATCTTCTTGATATCGCCGGGAAACTGGAAGCTCAGGGACTGATCAAGCTGGAGGGGCACTTGGCGACGGCGAATCCCTCATTGATGGCGCAGGCGGAGAAGTTCGAGGCCGAGATGCGAGCGGCGCTCGAAGAGTTGGAGAAGAAACACGCCTTTGAGAGAGGGTAATGTTATGGCGAATTATGCTGCGCTAAGGCGCCATACCCTCTTCCATCCACCGCTTGAACAAGGCGACCTGCTCTTTGGGCCAAGGTTCGTCGCAGGGCATGGTACCGTCGAGAACGCGGGCATAAATCTCTTCGGCTTGAGCCTTCACATCGGCAAACGACGAAAGATCAATTCCAAAATCCTTCATCGTATCCACGTCAGGCGTGTCGCGGAACAACGGGCGAATGTCTTTTGCAAAGCTTAGCGCCATAAAATACCTTCGAAATGATACTTCAACCGAGGTGTGCAGGTTAAGTCCGGCGCGATTCCAAAGAGTTAGTCAGAACGGGGAAACACTCAATGAAAAGGTTCGTGTTGACGGGAGCGCCGGGCGCGGGGAAGACCGCGATAATTCGTCAGCTCGAACTCGATGGCTTCGGCGTGGTAGAAGAGGCGGCTACCGACGTGATCGCCCTCCAGCAAGCGCAAGGTATCGCAGAACCATGGACCCATCCTTCGTTCATCGATTCGGTCGCTAACCTGCAAAGATGGCGGCAGGTTCGCGCGTCCTGCCAGCCCGACGAGGTACAGTTCCACGATCGGTCAGCCATTTGCACTGCGGCTCTCGCGGTCTACCTTGGACACCCCGTCTCGGACACGCTTTCGCGGGAACTGGAGCGGATCAGGACGGAGGCAATCTATCAAAAGCGCGCTTTCTTCATACAGAATCTTGGCTTCATCAAGCCGACCGAAGCGCGGCGGATCAGCTTTGAGGAAACCCTGCGCTTTGAACGGGTTCATGAAGAGACCTATCGCAACTTTGGTTTTGAGATCGTCTTGGTTAAACCGGGGAGCCTGTTAGACCGGGTAGCGGCAATCAAGGCGGCGCTTCCGGATGCTCCCACTCGGTCGAGGTGATCAGTCCGCTGTCTTTGCGTCCTGCTCGAGGATGACGGCTCCGATTTATTACTCCGCCTTCATAGCGTCGATCAACTGAAATAGCTGAGTTCTGTCCACTACCTCGACAAACGGTTTGCCCTGAGTTTTGCTGCTGACCACGTAGATGGTCGGAGTGTGTTCGAGGTGGATCGATTTTCCTAGGTCACGATCGGCCGTGACTTCGGCCGCGAGCTTGCCTTGCGGATCGACCACGAACGGCAGGTCGACTTTGTGATCGGCCGCAAACTTCTCTGAATATCCGCGAAGATTCTCAGCCGTGACTTCGGGCTGATGCTCGAAGATGTAATCACGGTACTGATTGCCTAGTTGTTTGGAGCGAGTATCGAAATAACGAGCGATAATAGCCGCGTTAAAGGACCACTTATGAAATGGCAGAGGAAAATCGTGGCGAACGACGGGAATCTTATAAGTCTTCGAGGCTTCTTGCACCAGCGGAGCGGCGCGGCGGCAATCGGGACACTCCAAGTCCTCGAAAACCACGATAGCAACTTGCGCTCCTTTGGGGGGTCTGAGGACAGGATTGACCTCGTCCTGTGCGAAGACGCGAGTGACAAGTAACAAGAAAAACACCGATGCAAGTACGACTTGAGTTTTGTTCATGGTTTGTCGAAAAACTCGGTTCACCCTTTGCACTCTATGGTAACCCAGGCATAACTCCGGTGTCAGGTGCGGTATGGAGGCCGGGCGTCCTGGCCCGGCGGAAGGGACGATGACACCCCTGCTCCGCTTCAGAGCAAGCGGAGCTGATGGCGTTCCAGAGCTAGCAGCTTTTCCTTGATGGGCAAACCTCCGCCGTAGCCGGTGAGCTTGCCATTGCTGCCGATGACCCGATGGCACGGAATCACGATCGGGATGGGGTTCGAGCCATTGGCGAGTCCTACGGCTCGCAAGGCTTTCGGATTTCCGATTTGGCCAGCCAACTCGCCGTAGGAGATGGTCTTGCCATACGGGATATCGCAAAGTCGGCGCCACACGCCGAGTTGGAACGGAGTGCCCTCGGGTGCGAGCTGCAGATCGAAGTTTTCTAATTCTCCTGCGAAGTACGCCCGAAGCTGACGGATGGTCTCGCTGAAAGCAGGCCGGTTTTTTTTCCAGGAAGATTCTGGCTGTGCCGGATGCCTTCCCTCCACAAAAAGAATTTGCCGCAGGCCCGCATCATCAGCGGCCAGCAGCAAGGGTCCAACCGGGCTTTCGATTTGAGTGTAAAAGTTGCTCATCTGTTCTCGATTCCCAAGCAGCATAGATGATCAGACCCAGAGGCGACCCTACAGCACAGCGGCTTGCTGGCGGCGCTTGGCTTGAATCTCGATGTAGACGTGCACCAATGATACCGCGGCTGGAGTGACGCCGGGAATCCGGGAAGCGTGGGCCAGGGTGCGAGGTCTTATTTTAAGCAGAGTCTGCTGCACTTCGCGGGAGAGGCCGCTTACTGAGTGGTAGTCGAACCAGTCGGGGATGGCGCGCTGCTCGGCTTTTTTGAGGCGATCGATTGAGCGTTGTTGCTGCAGCAGGTAGCCTTCGTATTTTATTTCGGTTTCGATCGACTTGAGTTCGTTACGGATTTCGGAAGATAGAGCGGCCACGGATTGGCGCGGATTCCCGCGGATTTCTTCTCGTTCAAAGAATGCTGGCGCTAGTTCTCGTAGGGCGGGGACCAGGTTCTCGATTGTGATCTCGGGGCGTTTGAGAAGTTGGGCGCAGGTCTGGCCGAGGGCGGAGGTTAGATTGACCTCGGCGGTCGCTGCCGAACTTTGCTCGGCTGGGCGGACGTGGGCGTCCGCCGCTACGTGATCTGTTTCCACCTGAGCATTTATTTGTTCCAGCATTGGGCTGGTGAGTTTGGTTTTTTGCAATAGTTGCTTAATTGCTTCCAGGCGCTGTTGCTTGGCTTGGTGGTCGGCCCAGGCTTGATCGGAGATGAGACCGATTCTGCGGCCATGCGGAGTCAGGCGGCGGTCGGCATTGTCGATGCGCAGATGCAGGCGGAATTCGGCGCGCGAGGTGAACATGCGATACGGTTCGTTGGTGCCCTTTGAGATCAGATCGTCGATGAGGATTGCCGTGTAGGCTTCGGTGCGATCGAGGATTAGTGGTGGTTCATTCTTCACTTTTAGTGCGGCGTTAATTCCCGCCATCAGACCCTGGCAGGCAGCTTCTTCGTATCCGCTGGTTCCGTTGATCTGCCCGGCAAGAAACAAGCCGGCAATCTTTTTGGTTTCGAGAGTGCGCTCGAGTTCGGTGGGATCAATCGAATCGTACTCGATGGCATAGCCGGGACGCAGCATTTCCGTGGTTTCCAAGCCTGGTATCGACTTGAGTATTGCAAGCTGAACCTCGACTGGCAGCGAGGTGCTCATGCCGTTGACGTAGATCTCGTGCGTGTTCAGTCCCTCGGGTTCGAGAAAAAGCTGGTGCGCGGTCTTGTCGGGGAACTTTACGATCTTGTCTTCAATCGACGGACAATAGCGCGGACCGATCGATTGAATCTGGCCGCTGTACATGGGAGAACGGTGCACGTTCTCGCGGATAATGCGCTGCGTTTCTGGCGTAGTCCAGGCGATGTAGCACGGCACTTGCGAATCGTGATGGGCAACCCGCTTAGTGCGGAAGCTGAAGGGCGTGGGATCCGCGTCGCCGGGTTGAAGCTGGAATTGCGACCAGTCGATGGTGCGGCCATCGAGCCGCGGCGGCGTGCCAGTCTTCAGGCGGCAGCCGCGCAGGCCAAGTTGCTTTAACGTTTCGCCCAACAGCACGGCGGCCGGCTCGCCGGAGCGGCCAGCGGGATATTGTTGCTCGCCGCAATGAATGAGGCCATTGAGGAACGTGCCGGTGGTGATAATGATCGCGTCCGCGCCGACCGTGCGGCCGTCGCGAAGTTTAATGCCGCGGCAAATGCGCGAGGCGTCAGGCTTCACGCTTCGGGCTTCAGGGGAAGCAATTTGTTCTACGTCGATGTTCGTGGCCAATCCGGAAGCCTGTAGCCTGCCGCCTGAAGCCTCTTCGACAATCAGATCCGCTACTTCCGCTTGCTTGATCTTCAGGTTTGGCTGGGACTCGAGCACCTCGCGCATCTTGAGGCGGTAGGCTTGCTTGTCGCACTGAGCGCGGGGAGACCAGACCGCCGGTCCTCGGGAAGTATTTAGCAAACGAAACTGGATGCCGACCGCGTCGGTGATTTCTCCCATGATGCCGCCGAGGGCATCGACTTCGCGGACCAGATGCCCCTTGGCAATTCCGCCGATAGCGGGGTTGCACGACATCTGCGCAATCAGGTCGACGTTCAGCGTGTAAAGAGCGGTCTTGAGGCCCATGCGAGCCGCAGCCATGGCTGCTTCACACCCGGCATGTCCGGCGCCGACGACGACTACGTCGAAATGTTCGGTGAAGGGCATTTGTGATCTCTATTCTAACAATGAGTGGGCGAAGATGCTGTTCCCTCCTTGCGCACTAGAATTGCGGGCCTCCAATGTCCGTGAAGGTGGCTTCTTGCCATTGGTCGGACGGGAAGTACCAGTTGCTGGCGCCGGCTTCGTGGTTGTTTCCGCCACGTCCGTACGCAATGGTCGGAGTTCGCCAATAATCCATGCCTATTTGCAGGAGAGCTCCCGGAGAAATCTTGACCCGGGCTTTGACGGTGCAGCCTTCGAGACTTCCACGTGGTAGCGCGAATCGAGGCGAGGGACTCCAGAAATGCCAGACCCGATCGGGGCGCTGGCCGACTGGGAGTATGGACGCATTGTGTGATTGATCACTGCCGCGGCGCAGCGGGTCCGGGTCGGAGCCCCGAGCCCACACGCGCTGAGTCACAGGCAAGGGGTCGTGCTGATCGGTACCAAACCATGGGACGCGGCGATAAAGTCCACCCCGAACATTGCCGTCGTCGTCGTTGAGGATTACGTCTTTGCCGTCGACTCGGCAGGTTAGCTGTGTCGAGGCAATTTCTACTTTGGCGGATTCATGGTCTGGGATGCGCGTGTCAGCGATTGCGATTCCCCACAGCAATGCGGATTGAAAGTCACGCCGCGGTGGGATCGGATTCACGTAGCCGGCTTTGTAGCCGACCTCGTCGGGAACGCGCGGATCGTTGGAGATGACGAAGGCGAATGGACTGCAAGCGCGGCCTCGGGGTGTGACTACTGTGATTGTCGACGTTGTGCTCGCGTGCGGGATAAGCGTGAGTATCTGTTCGGAGGAGACGACCGTGTAAGTTGAATTGACAGTGCCCAGGAAAACGGCTGAAGCTTCCTGTAGATTCTTGCCCGTGATTACAACCCGGGAACCCTCCGGCCCGCTGGTGGGAGAGATTCGGAGAATCTCTGGGCGTATCGTTTGCGCAATTGCGACTGTGGACAGAATTGAGATGAGCGTTCCACAGGTAATCGTCGCAATTGCAATTCGCTTTCCCATGTTCACATCGGTGGCATGGCGCTAGCACGGGAGAGGACGCCCGCGCCTACATTATCTGACGGTCTTGCGCTTCGCTTACTCGAATTTGCGTTGTATTTGCCATGGATTCCCGAATGGGGTCATTTGCATGCGCTCGCCGGCGCTCGTATATTGGAATGTCCTGGAGGCGCAATCATGACGAGTGGGCAATTCTTCGAACAACTGGATACGCGGATCGCGAAGTATGATCTGCTTTGCCATCCTTTTTATCAGGCATGGAGTGCGGGCGAGCTTACGCGCGAGGATTTACAGGAGTACGCGCGAGACTACTACCATCATGTGGAGGCTTTTCCAATCTATCTGGCGGAGTTGGGCATCCGCCTCGATGAAAGCGAACTCCGACAGGCGGTGCTGGCTAACATGGCGGACGAGAAAGGTATGGCCGATGCCTCGGGCGACGAGTCAACGTCGCATTCGGAGCTTTGGCTGGACTTTGCCGAAGGCATGGGGGCACGCCGCGATTTGCGCGGACACATTCCAGTTCCCGAAATCAGGGAGTTGACGGCTTTCTTCCATTTCATAGCGAGCGAGGGAACGGCAGAAGAGGCGCTAGCCGCCTTCTACGCTTATGAATCGCAAGTGCCGCGGGTCTCGAAGGAAAAGGCACGCGGGCTGCGAGAGATGTATGGTGCTGACGAACGCGTAACCGCTTATTTCGCCCTGCACACAACGGCGGATGTCTTCCATTCGCAGGTGTGGCGTCAACAATTAGAGAAACGGCTGAAGGCGAATCCGCAACTGGCAGACAAGGCGCTGGCCGCGGGAGAGAATGCTGCGAAGGCGTTATGGCGTGCGCTCGATGGAATCGAGGCGCGGCGGATGCAGAAGGCAGCGGCCTAGGCGGTAGCTTCAAAGCACTAAGGCATGGAATGAGCCGGTGATTCGGTAGAATCATTGGCTCTTTCTTTTGGGAAGTTCCTTTATGGCAAAAGCAATGCCAATCGGCGCTCGCGGAACGGCTGAAGAGACGGTTGAGTTCAAGCACACGTTGACCTCGCATCATCCGGAACTGCCGCCGGTGTATTCGACTCCTGACATGATCCGGTTGATGGAGACGGCGGCCTTTCATGCGTTGCAACCGTACTGCGAGGGTGACGAGATCACCGTGGGCACGGCAATCCATGTAGAGCATCGTGCGGCGAGCGGGATCGGCGCTCGGATACGGGCCGAGGGGGTGCTGGAATCGTTCGATGGGAAATTTTATCTGGTGCGGGTGAATGCTTGGGACGATGTCCAGGAGATAGGGCGTGGGACGGTGGGACGGGCGGTCGTGAGTGTGGGAAGATTCTTTCAGAAGATGAAGAATCAAAAATAGAAGCCACCCGCGGAACCGAGTCCAGCTCGGCGGGGACGGGTCGAAGGCCTGCCCCCACACAGAAAGCCTGTAGCTAGAAAACTTGGGCGATACCGTTGCGGAGTGCGTAGAGCGTCAGATCGGCTACTGAATGCAGATCGAGCTTGCGCATGATGTTGGTGCGGTGGGTTTCAGCCGTTTTGACGCTGAGATTCAAGGCCACAGCCACTTCCTTGCTGGTTTTGCCCTCGGCCAGAAGCTGCACTACCTGACGTTCGCGAGGAGTCAGACGATTTCGCAAGGCAGGCTCTACCTTACGGTCAGGGTTCAAGTATCCATCGACCACGATTTCTGTAACCTGACTGGTAAAGAAAGTACGATTGTGCAGTACAGCTTCGACGGCGGAAATCAGATCACGGCCAGCGTCCGATTTCAACAAAAAGCCGCGAGCTCCCACAGCCAGTACTTCCTGCACAACCTGAGGTGAATAATGCATAGTTAAGATCAGAATATGAGTCGCGGGCGACTCGGCTAGAATTTGGCGCGCCGCATCAATGCCGTTTAGATTTGGCATTCCAATGTCGAGCAGGACGAGATCCGGCTTCAGTTCGCTGGCTCGCTCCACCGCCTCCCGCCCGTCTTTCGCCTCGGCGGTCACTTCCCATCCAGGATGGTTCTCAAGCAGAACGCGGATGCCCCGCCGTACGAGTTCATGGTCATCAGCGACAAGTATTCGGAAAGCCTTCATCTTTGCCCCACTCGATGCGGACCTGCTCTATTTGCCGCCTTGTACGATGCGGAAACTGCGTACAAGGTGTACCCAGCCGAAGTTTGAAATTTGTTGATGTTGCGCCATTTAAGTAATGGCAAGCGTACAGCGTGATTCTGGCGTGCCCGCGTTATGTTTCCACAGATTCGAGTCGATCTAGTTGAGAACACGTTTCGTGGCATCGAAGCCGACATTCCCGGCTTCTTCGTCCGCATCAAGGTTTCTGCCGTCAGTTTTACCCAGAGAAACGATAGGCGAACATAGAGCCTGCATCGATCAGTTAAATGCTTTAGATGGCGGGGGGGAGAGCCTGTAAGGGAGGGCCAGCAGAGGGGGAGCGTGACTCGCGTGACAGTCGTTCCGCTTCGGCGAGTCCAAGCCAGGGAAACGACAAAAACCTGGGCCGCTCTCCGCTCCGCTGGAACTCGGCTATGGCCATTGACGCCTATGGAATAATCCGATGACTACATTTGGCACCGCACGCAAAAAAAGGGGAGCCACAAGAGTGGCTCCCCTTAGCCATGAATCTTCTAGCTCGCCCTGCGTCTTTCCAGATCCGGCTGTTGGGACTCGACTGAGTTCCACTCGTCAACCTGCTTTTGAGCCGCCTCTTTCGCGACGCCGTACCGTTCTTGAATCTTTCCAACCAGTTGATCGTGCTTTCCATCGATGACATCCAGATCATCGTCGGTCAACTTTCCCCAGCGTTCTTTCACTGAGCCTTTAACCTGTTTCCATTTGCCTTTCAGTTGGTCCGAGTTCATTCAATTCTCCTTTATGTGTTTAGTTATTAGGCCTGAACGGCGGCCTCACCTTGTGTCACATTCGTCGCTCAATTCATTACTGATCGGAGCTTACGCCGAGTGCGTTCCGCGAGCGATAAGGTGGATGCGGTAACTCTCGATGGGAAACACCGCATGCGAAGGCACTGTTTCTGCAGCAGATAGCAGTCCTAGACCGCCCTAGGCAGATGGCGATTAATCGATGAGTCGTCCGAACTGGCCTCGCCGCTCGACGAGACGTCCTGTGCGCCTGTGCGTTCCAGGACTTGCTTGGCACGTCTTATCGCTTCCGAATTATCACAGTGCACGGAAAGCAGAATGCCACCGTCTTTGACCCTGCCTTCATAGCGTTTAGCTTCGTATTCGGGAATCCCCATTCCAATCAGCGCTCCCGTGATTCCACCAACTGCACCGCCGACGCCCGCTCCAGCCAGTGCGGCCATGATCGGACCGGCAGCGATAAAAGGGCCCAGCCCGGGAATTGCCAATGCACCCACGCCCAGCAGCCATCCCATCGCGCCGCCCAGCACTACGCCGGTTCCCGCGCCTGCCGTTACCCCTTCCGGTGCTTTAGTTCCTTTCTCGTGTGCAAAATCTTTGGTGCCTGCGCTCTGAGGAAGCAATGCGGAAATGTCCCGATTGCTAAACCCCGCGGCTTTCAGACCGTCAACGCCCATTTCCACGGTTGTATAGCTCGGATAAATGCCGAAAACCGCCGTGTTCTTTCCTGCCATTGTGAATTCTCCTTAGGGTTTAACGTTCAACTCGCTGTTTACCTTGCTGTTACCCGCGATTTGAGCGGCCTTGGCCTCGACTGCTCGCTTCTCGTCCTCCGTTCTCACCGGACCTTTCAGGGTTACTTGGCCGTTCTGGGTAATAATCTTCACGTTGTGTGCGTAGGTAGAGAGGGACTTGTCGTTAACGATCGATCGGCGAATCTGTTGCGTGATGTCGCGGTCTGAACCTGTGTCTTTTTGTTGATCAGCAGTGGGCTGGTTCGAATTTCGATCGCGCTGGTTGACCTTGGTGTTATCCGACGGCACAGGAACCCCTTGCGTGGTATGGTCCTGAGCGATTACCCAAGTACCACCCAAAAGCGAGGATACAAGCAGGAACGTCCTTATAGTCTTTGTCATCTTCATTGTTGAAAAACTCCTGACCTGGAAAATTACTCACAATTCATTGATTGACGGCTAATCCAAGACCCCATCGATCAAGACCCCGAAACTCGAAACGCCCAGCCGCCAAGCACTTCTGAACCTTAGTTTGTGCAAACACCGCTGCCAATCCGGTCAGAGCCGTACTTCACCTCTGGAATGCCCGTAGACAGCACAGGCTGCAAGGGCTTTAGCGCAACTGCACGACTTTTTACTACTACGACTGCGACGCCGCTGTACCACCTTCACCCGATGGCACGAAGGACGCCGTCGGAAATATAGTCTGCTGGTTATGTGAGTCGGAGTAGTTGCGGCGCACGGCGTTTTTCGTCCGGGGTCGCTGCAAAAATAACTCTTAAGGAGCCAATCTATGCTTTGGACGATATTCGTGATACTCCTGGTTTTGTGGCTATTGGGGCTGGTAAGTTCCTACACCCTGGGCGGTTTTATTCACATTCTGTTGGTGCTGGCATTAGTAATTCTTGTGATCAACCTCCTAAGCGGGCGAAGTAGCGCAGTCTAGCTGCAAATCAGTTCTTGATGAGCTGTTCGTGACTCGAACCATTGGCCATTTCGGTAAATTCGGAATGGTAAACTTGTGTCGCTCGCCCGGCGCAGGTGTCGGCCGGTGAGCATGGTTCGTTTACGGACGGCTCTTCTGTGTGTGGGTAAGAAATCGCGAATATGCGGCCAACTCGACACGTCGTCGCCGGCATAGTTGCCCTCTTGTTCTTCGTCATCCTCTCTTCAGGCGTTGGAAACGGATATTCCGTACTTACCCACGAAGAAATCGTCGATTTGGTCTGGCTGGACCAATTACGGCCCCTGCTCCTTGAGCGCTTCCCCCAAACCACTGTAGAAGAACTGAAACAGGCTCATGCCTACGCCTACGGCGGCAGCATGGTTCAGGACATGGGCTACTATCCGTTTGGCAGCAAGTATTTCAGCGATTTGTCGCACTACGTTCGCACCGGCGATTTTGTAATGACTCTGATCCGAGACTCTTCCGATATCAATGAGTACGCTTTCGCATTGGGAGCCCTCGCACACTACGCTGCTGATAACGACGGGCATCCCACGATCAATCGTGTGGTTGCTATAACATTTCCTAAATTGCGAAAGAAATACGGACCCGAAGTGACCTACGTCGACGATCCCAAGGCGCACATTCGCACCGAGTTCGGCTTCGATATGGTGCAGGTGGCGAAGAACCGTTATACCCCTGACAATTACCACGACTTTATTGGCTTCAACGTTTCCAAGCCACTCCTCGAACGGGCGTTTCCAGAGACCTACGGGGTGCAACTGAAAGACGTCATCCACAACGAAGACCTGGCCATCGGTACTTTTCGGCGCGCCATCAGCAAAATTATTCCCGACATGACGCGCGTCGCCTTATTGTCGCGTCGCAAGGAGATCGTTCACGATACTCCTAATTTCAACGAGAAGCAGTTCCTCTATCACCTTTCACGGACGAAGTATCAGAAGGAGTGGGGGAACGGATATCGCAAGCCCGGATTCGGAAGCCGCGTGGCGGCATTTTTTCTCAGGATTGTTCCGAAGGTAGGCCCGTTTAAGGCGGTGGCCTTTAAGATCCCGAGCACTCAGACAGAGGACATGTACATCAAGAGCATCAACAAAACCGTGGATGACTACGGCGGGTTGTTGCGTGAGCAAAAAGCGGGGCAGCTCACAATCGTGAACCTGGACTTCGATACTGGCCGGGAAACTCGCGCTGGAGAATATTCGCTGGCGGATAAGACCTATGCCCATCTGCTGGAAGATTTAGCTAAGCATAACTTCGATCAGGCATCCCCAGAGCTCCGGCAAAACATACTTGGGTTCTACGCCGATCCGAACGCGCAGATCGCAACCAAGAAGAACGCGAAAGCCTGGAGAAGAACACAGGACGAGTTGGACAAGCTGAAAGCCAGCAACGGGGGTCATTCCGTCGAGACCGCATCGACTCCCGCTCCGGGTCAAGACGCACTCGAATAGAAGGCACTCCTTTACTGTTCTTATTCCGCCCGAGCGGCCATCCCCAGCTTTTGCGCTTGCTATCGAAGGGTTGCTGCGGGAAAAACCAAACTATCATCGAAGGACTGAGCTATCGCCTGACGTGCGCGGAGATAGCCAAAAGTCGAAGCGAA
>DATMQI010000186.1:0-2208 GCA_035567135.1 Terriglobales bacterium | reverse complement strand
GTGCTTTATTGCTCGAATCGGCCGCGTCCGAGTTTCCTCAAAACCTGTCTGCCAACATTTGCGGGCGGCTTCGGTTGCGTGGTCGCGACATCCGCAATCGACTTGTCTATTCTTTCGTCTATGGGCGTTGCCAGAAAGGCGTGGGTCTCGCCCGTATGCGGACCGTTGAGCACCGTCGCCATTCCCACGATTTGACCGCGCTCGTTGATCTGGTTAGCCATGGTTGGGTTCAGGTTGGAACTGGCAGGAAACAGCGTGTCCAGGCTGGTCATCACATTGTCCTGCCAGATGAAGGCATGGGACCAGTTGAAGCTGGAGTCCAATGTGCTTCCCACCACTTGGCCCTTATCGTTGATGCCGCTGGCTATGGCGGCAAAATCTCCCGGCAGAGTCTTGAGGTTCGTGATTGCGCCGTTCCGCCAAAGCGCGGCATAAAAGGTTGTGCCGTCAGGGCTAGCGACATCCCCAACGATTTGTTCCTGGTTGTTAATGCCGAAGGCGAAACCACCAGTTCCGAGGTCAGGAAGGGGGAAGACATTGCCGTTTTTTTCCCACAATACGGCGTGAAGCGCTGTGGTGCAGGTTCCCGAGTAGCCTACGGCTTGACCGCGATCGTTGATGGCGTTCGCTTCCCCATCTGGATCGCTACCCACCGTAGGAAGAGCTCGGGCTTTGCCGTCTTCCCATATCACCGGCGAATCAGTCTTGGAAGGCGAGGAAGCTGGGCATGAGGAATCAGAAACAGTCGTTTCCGCAAACCCTGTGATTTGCCCGCGATTATTCATGGCGCTGGCCTGCCCGTTATTTCCGCCCAGCGTCGGGAGAGCGCGCATGTGGCCGTCTTTCCAAAGAAACGGACGACATGTAAGGTGTGTGCCGAACCCGCAGACGTCTTCGCCGTCCGGATCTGGAACAGCGGTTTCGGAATAGCCTACTGCCTCCCCTCGGTCGTTGATCTCGCCGCCAAAGGGGTTGTCCCAATTATTCGGTCCTCCGAGCGTGGGGAGGGGGAAGGTGAATCCATCGACGTTTATCGCTACCCGCCCTTTTACAAGCTTTCCCGACTCCAAGAGCCCGTACTGGGTCTCCGTCCACCCATGATTATTGACGCCCATCGTACAGCCGAAAAACCCGTCGTGCAGAGTGCCCAAATCTTCAACGTGATACTTGACTTGCGCGACCGCATCGCTGAAGCAACCCAGAACAATCGTTGTAACGCACGGGATCCAGAGATTCCGCAACCGTCTTAGTGTGATCATGTATCCTCTTTTCCTCCGATGAAAGTCGCCGTGCCGACATGACTGGCGATTTACGTCACGTACCACTCGGCGCTCCAGCAGTTGAGAGCAGAATTGGCTCACAACTCCACAAATTCCTGCTGAGTGACAACTGAGGAAGCATGTGGCGTTCCACGTTCACGATGATTACGCGACACAACAGGCCAAACACTTCAGAGTTCGAAGATGAGTGGCGGATTAACAATCTCCTGGGACGACCCACAATCGACCAGAGGGGCTGTTTCTCCAACTTTTCATACACAAACTGGCGAGAAGTTACGAAATTCGAGAACACCGAGCGGCCAAGAGTCGGACAGATTATTTCGATTGATTTCAAAGGGTCTAACATACATACTAGTTGGTATGCTAGTTGCTCACGAGAAGAAGCGAAGGACTCGTGATCCGGAGCGTACGCGGGACCGCTTGCTACAAGCGGCCTTTCGGGAGATCCACAGATCAGGCTTTCAGAGTGCCAGCATCGATACAATCCTCGCCGCCACTAACGTCACCAAGGGAGCGCTCTATCACCACTTCGAGAGCAAGGAAGCCCTAGGCTATGCCGTCGTCGAAGAGAAGATCGCAAAACTTACGCGCGACAGGTGGTTGCGTCCTATGCAGAGCGAAGGGGAACCCATCGACATTTTGATCGGCGTTGTCCGGCGGATACCAGCTGGGCCCCAAGACGTTCGCGCCGGTTGTCCGCTGCTGCTTTTGTCACAGGAGATGTCTCCGCTGGACGAGCAATTCCGCAAGCGACTGGAGAGGATATTCCTTGACTGGCAGGAAGGTATTGCAACGCTTTTGCGGAGGGGCAAATCCCAAGGAACAGTTCGCCGCGACCTGAATCCAGCCGAGGCTGCCAGCTTTTTGATCGCAACGGTCGAGGGCTACGCCACGTTAGCAAAGAATGCTCAAGATGCGAAGGTGTGGA
>DATMQI010000185.1:0-268620 GCA_035567135.1 Terriglobales bacterium | reverse complement strand
CCAGCGGTTGAAGCCGGCGAGCGCCTGGGATTTCTTCCAGGGACATTGCAGGACAAGATCGATCCGTATCTGCGTCCGCTTTACGACGCGCTTTACGACATGCTTGATCCCGAAAGGGTCGATCGTTATCTGGAGAAGAATGTCATCGAAATTGCGCCGATTGCATTCATGCGGGGGCGCACGCTCAACGATTCATTCGTGATTCTGGATGAAGCGCAGAATACGACCTCGGAGCAGATGAAGATGTTCGTCACTCGTCTGGGCTTCAATTCCAAGGCGGTGATCACCGGCGACGTCACACAAATCGATTTGCCTAATGCTCGCCGCAGCGGACTGCTGGAAGCGGTGGATATTCTGAAGCGTGTCGAAGGATTGACGTTCGTCTACTTCGATGAAGGCGACGTTGTACGGCATCACTTGGTGCAGCGCATCATCCGGGCTTACGACGAGCACAAGACAAAACTAGCGGAACAGCAGTTGTCGCTGCTCGAACCCAGGGGTACGAACGGCAAGACTAACGGGGCCGATTCTGTGCCACTACCGAAGAATATTGCAATGCCTTCGGAAGCAGACGCAAAAGAATAAAACAAACATACCTGGCTGGGAGGGCTGCGGTTTTGGCCCTCCTGTTTATTTGGACGAATTCCCCACGGAGAAAGATTGGTAATCATTCAAGAAAGAGTGGCAGGGTTGACTGAGGCAGCTCTGGCTAAGTTTCTGACGCGTGCGCGGCGGGCCATCGGGCTTCGAGGAGCCGTTAGTGTACTAGTGACCAGCAGCCGGGAGTTGAAGGGATTGAATCATCGTTTCCGCGGAAAGAATAAGCCGACGGATGTGCTATCGTTCCCCGCGATACCGGGACTGATGCGCGGATTCGCGGGGGATGTCGCCATTTCCGCGGAAATGGCGGCCAGTAACGCCCGTCGATTGGGTCACACAGCAGCTGAGGAAATCGAAATTCTCACGTTGCACGCGGTGCTTCATCTCGCCGGATACGATCACGAACAGGACAACGGCGAAATGGCACGCAAGGAAGCGCATTTGCGGAAGTCGCTCGGATTGCCATTGGGATTGATTGAGAGAAGAGAACGGCCAGACCGCGGGAAAGTCTTGATGGGAAAGAGGGAGGGCCCGCCTGACGGAGCGCGGTCTCGTAGACCGGCCAAACGCACCGGGTCAGGCTCTCGCGCCACACGGGCATCCCGATGAACTTCGTCATCGCTATCGTGTTGCTGATGCTGCTCGGGCTGCTGACTCTCGTCTCCTACGTAGAACGCCTTTACACCGAGATTGGGAAATTCCTTTCCCGCGAGTTCCAGGACAATATCGACGCTTTCGAACACGACGTGGAGCCTAGGCTGCATGTGAGCCGGGCTCGCGCGGCACTGTCGATGGCTGTGCTCACCCAAATGACCACGGCAGCGATTGCCATGCTGGTGGGCTTCACCGTGTTTCGCGACCGGGCCTGGAGCATCTACGAAATTCTACAGGCCACCCTCAGCCTGATCCTCATCGTCATCGTTTTTAACCAGTTTCTGCCCTTCGTTTTCTTCTCGCGGACCAAAGGAAAATGGCTGATCCGCTGGACACCTTTCTTACGAATCCTGATCTACCTGGTTTTGCCAGTAACGCTGGTGTTGGGCTTCCTGGAGTCGGTGGCGGCGCTCACCAAAGAGCATTCGGATGAGCAGCCTGAAACCCAGGCGGAGGCCGTGGATGCCCTCATCGAAGCCGGTCAGGAAGAAGGCATTCTCGATGAGAGCAATCGCGACATGATCCAGTCGGTCGTGGAATTTGGCGAGAAGACGGTACGCGAGGCGATGAAGCCGCGGCCGGAAATCGTCGCGGTTCCCACGAATACCACGGTCGAGCAGTTCATTGAGTTGTTGCGTATGAAGCCGTTTTCCCGGGTTCCCGTTTTCGAAAGCACAATTCACAACATCAAAGGAATTGTTTACGCGCAAGATGTGCTGCAGGTCCCGGACACCGAAGCGCACACTCGCACGGTCGACACGGTGATGCGCAAAGATGTTTATTTCGTGCCCGAAAGCAAGCTGGGCAGCGAACTCCTGCGCGAAATGCAGAAGCACAATATCCGCATGGCCATTGTGGTTGACGAGTACGGCGGAGTCGCAGGATTGGTGACGATCGAGGACCTGGTCGAAGAGATTGTCGGTGAAATCGATGACGAGCACCAGAAGGCTGAAGTGGTGCGCGAGAGCGATCAATCCTATATCGTTCCGGGCAATATGGATGTCGACCGGTTGGATGAGTTGCTGGGCACACGTCCCGAAGGCAAAGAGTCGGCCACCGTTGCTGGATTGGTGAGTGAAATGGCCGGTCGCATTCCACAAAAGGGAGAGGTGATCGAAGAGGACGGCCTGCGCTTCGAAGTTCTCGAGTCCACCGAGCGGCGAGTTGAGCGCGTGCGCATCTCGGTGGTGCAACCAAAACAGATGCGCCTGATATAGGATTGAGCAATTGGGTAATTGTGAAATTGGGTAATTAACAAGCCTTCCAATTGCAAACCTTCCAAATTACTCAAT
This sequence comes from Terriglobales bacterium, assembly GCA_035567135.1. Classification (GTDB taxonomy): domain Bacteria; phylum Acidobacteriota; class Terriglobia; order Terriglobales; family Acidobacteriaceae; genus JABDBE01. The sequence goes on along the minus strand of DATMQI010000185.1, from coordinate 266,074 downwards.
TACCAAATTAAGAAATTTCTCAATTCTTATGGCCTTTCAATCCGGATTCGTTTGCATTCTTGGCCGTCCCAACGCCGGCAAGTCCACCTTGCTGAACGCGCTCGTGGGCCAGAAGTTGGCCATTGTCAGCCCCAAGCCGCAGACCACGCGCAACCGCATCCTGGGCATTGTTCAGGTTCCTAAACAAAAGAAAAGAGCCGGCGGACAGATCGTGCTGATCGATACGCCGGGCGTGCACAGGGCGGACAGTTCGCTTGGCCGCAAGATGATGTCCGAGGTGCGCGAAGCGCTGGAAGGCTGCGATCTGCTTTTGCTGATTGTCGATGTAACCCGCAAATTTAGTCGGGAGGACGAATCAGTACTAGAGATGGCTAAGAAATCTGGGACGCCTGTTTTCCTGCTTCTGAACAAGATCGATTTGTTGCGGAATCAGAAAGATAAGTTGCTGCCCATCATCGAGGAATACCGCAAGCTGTATCCCTTTAAGGAGATTATTCCTATCTCGGCGCGAAAACCGGAAGGGTTAGACCTGCTGCTGGAGAACGTCATCAAGATTTTGCCCGAGGGACCGCGATACTTTCCAGAAGACCAGGTGACGGATCAACCTACGCGCTTTATGGTTGCAGAGATTATCCGGGAACAGGTGTTGTTCCAAACCAGTGAAGAAGTTCCATATGCGACGACGGTGTTGGTCGAACAGTTTGAAGAGGGAGCCAAGCTCACGCGAATTGCTGCGGCGATCTATTGTGAGCGCGAAGGGCAGAAGCGGATCCTGATCGGCAAGCAGGCACAAATGTTGAAGAAGATCGGCACAACCGCACGGCTGCGGATCGAGAAAATGGTCGGGACTCGCGTCTTCTTGGAGCTGTTCGTGAAGGTAAGCCCGGACTGGCGCGAATCACACTCGTTTATCGAGGAATTAGACTGGCGCCGGCAGTTGAACCTGTTAACCCCGGGTAAGGTTTGAGAATGCGGTTTACCGGAACGGTTTTCGCATTGCCGGTCTCTGGTTTCGACTGTAGAATCGCAGAGGTCAGAGCTGCGACTGACCATCAGGACCGATTCTATTGATACCCTCCAATTCCGAACCCACTTTCGATTTCCTGGCCGACAAGTTACTTTTCAAGCTTCAAGTGACTCTGGCTGCCGATAAGGCAGCAGTGGATTCGGTAGTGCAGCGAATCATGGAGTCCATTCGCGAGAAAGACTGTGCCCGGGGGAAGGAATCGGCAATCGAACTGGCACTCTCGGAAGCGCTCGCGAATGCCGTGGTCCATGGAGCCAAGTCAGACGTCTCGAAAATCGTCGAATGCGATGTGGCCTGCGACCAAAACCGGAGTCTGCTGATCGTGGTGCGCGATCCTGGGGACGGCTTCGACCCCGCGGCAATCCCGAGTCCGGTGGTTGGGGAGAACATATTTTCTGGCCACGGTCGCGGGGTATATCTGATCACTCAGCTTATGGATGAGGTGAAGTTCCTGAAGAACGGCACCGAGATCCACATGATCAAGCGGTGAGACTTTCAATCCAGCGCGCCGAATCTACTCTTTTGCAGCAATGCCTAACGTTTTCATCTTGCGATAAAGGTGACTTCGTTCCAGGCCCAACACTTCCGCTGTGCGAGTAACGTTTCCGTGATTCTCATCTAACTTTTTCAGGATATAGTCGCGCTCGTACGCGGCGCGAGCCTGATGCAAAGTAGAGAATTCGCCGCCGGCGGCGCGGCGCGTACCATCGCGATGAACCAGCGGCGGCAGGTGCTTGCGTTCGAACCGAATGGTAGTTGGGTTCATGATTACGATGCGCTCGATCACATTCCGCAGTTCCCGCACATTTCCCGGCCAGGAATAGCGCATAAGCGTGTCGATCGCATCATCGGTAATTTCGCGCAGCCGGCGGCCATAGGTCGCAGAGAACTCCTTCAGAAAGTGGCGTCCTAGCAATGGAATGTCCTCTTTGCGCTCGCGCAGCGGCGGCACTGAGAAGGGGATAACGTTGAGACGGTAAAACAAATCCTCGCGAAAATTTCCTCGCGAAATTTCCTCTTCCAAATCCTTGTTAGTCGAAGCGATCACGCGCGCATCAACTGTGATTGATTCGTCGCTGCCGACGGGGACAAACCGCTGCTCGTCGAGCGTCCGCAACACCTTCGATTGCGTCTTCAAACTCATGTCGCCAATCTCATCGAGAAAAAGCGTGCCGCCATGAGCTTTCTGGAATGTGCCTTCTTTATCCCCCGTAGCTCCAGGAAAAGATCCTTTGCGATGACCAAACAGTTCGCTCTCAATCAGATCCTCGGGAATCGCGGCGCAATTCACTTCGACGAACATTTGATCCTTGCGCAAACCCTGGGCATGAATGGCGTGGGCCACCAATTCCTTCCCGGTTCCCGATTCTCCATAGATAAGAACGCGGCCGTTGGTAGGAGCCATGATCTGGATTTGCTGGCGTAATGCCTTCATCGGAATACTGTCGCCGACAATCACGCTTTTCGGGATGAGTTGCTTTTTGAGCTCGCGGTTTTCCTCGCGCAGCCGCTTGGCATCAATCGCGTTCTTGATCAGGATGAGGGTTTTATCAATTGACAGCGGCTTCTCGAGAAAATCGTAAGCGCCCAGCTTGGTGGCGCGAACGGCCGTCTCAATTGTTCCGTGTCCCGAGATCATGATGACCTCGGGAGCGTTTTCCTTTTCGCGAATCTTTTCGAGGGTTTCGAGGCCATCGATTCCGGGCAACCAGACGTCCAGCAACACGACATCGAAGGCATGTTTGCTGATGATCTCGAGCCCGACTTCGCCACTCTCGGCCATCGAGGTTTTGAACCCCTCATCCTCCAGCACACCCTTGAGGGACTGGCGAATCGTGAGTTCGTCGTCAACGATGAGAATGTTATGCATGCTGGTTCATCGGAGGCGTGGCGACCGCGTCTGAGACGATCGGCAGTTCGACCACGAAGCGGGCGCCCACTGGCTGATTCTCTTCCACACGAATCGAGCCGTGGTGATCTTCAACAATCCGGTTTACGATCGCAAGCCCAAGCCCAGTGCCGCGTTTCTTGGTGGAAAAGTATGGCAGGAACAGCCGTTCTTTCAATTCGCGCGTGACTCCATGACCGGTATCGGCTACCGTAATCTCGACCACATCACGGGTCGCCACCAGGGCGGTAGAAACCTGAATTTCGCGGAAGAGAGCATCGTGCATTGCTTCGGCTGCATTGTCGAGCAGATTGGCCAGGGCTCGCTTGATGGCCTCGGGATCGGCCATGACGTTGGGCAGTTCCGGCGACAGAAATGTCCGCAGGCGGATATTGTCCAAGCGCCCGTCGAACATGGCCAGCGTACTTTCGACGATGGAGTTGATGTTCGCGGATTGCGGGCGGGCTGTAGGAAAACGCGCTAAGGTCGAGAACTCGTCGACCAGCGCGCGAACCGTTTCGACGGCTCCGGCGATGGTTTCAGCGCAGCTGTGGAGTACTCGCACCGAAGCTGCGTCAGGAGGCGTGCCACGCTGCAGGTGTCTGCGGATGCGTTCGGCGGAGAGTGCAATCGGGGTCAGCGGATTCTTGATTTCATGAGCTACGCGCCGCGCAACCTCGCGCCAGGCTGCTTGTTTCTGCGCCTTCAGCAACTCGGAGAGATCTTCGAATACGAGGACATATCCCAGCCCCTGTCCATCATGCTTAAGTGTGGCCACTGTCACCGCGACGTTCAGGCTGGAACGCTGTACCAGCATTTCCATCTGTGTGGTCGTGGTCGCCATACGGTCGGCACGGCGTAACAGCGGCTCCAGATCTTCGAGGACCTCGGCCCCGAAAACATCTCTCAGTGGCGCGCCGATGAGCACACTTGGCGTCCCGGATTCCACACCCGTGGGATGGAACAGGCGAAGCAGAGCATGGTTTACATGGGTGACGCGCCGCTCCGCGTTCAGCGAAAGCACGCCGTTGGGAATGCTTTCCAGAATGGTTTCGATATGGCGCCGCCGCTGCTCCAAAGCAACGTTGGCGGCGCTGAGTTCGTGGCTGGACGCCTCAATCTGGCGGCGGCTGGATTCGAGTTCCTCCGCCATGCGATTGAACGAGTGCACCAAATCGCCAATCTCATCGGCTGCACGAACTTCGACGCGATAGTCAAGCCGGCCCCGGGAAATCTCCTGCGTCGCCTCGGCCAGTGCGACCATGGGACGCGTCACCAGCTTGGAAAGAAATAAGGCGAACCATGTAGTGGCGAAAAGCACCACCACAGTGAGCAGAAGCAAAACTTCCATGTAGGTCCGGCGAACCAGTCGTCGTTCGAGGGCTAGATCGAGATAGCGCTGCTGGCTGGCTTCCACCTGCTTAACGGTTTCAGAAAATTGCTTGGGCAACGGCATGCCCACCAGGATCAAACCATGATTACCAACCGGCGCACTGCCCAGAATGTACTCCGTTTGATTCCACGTAAAAGGAGTCGGAATCGCGGAGGTCACATGCTCCAGAGGAAGTTTGGCTTTCAGTTCGGGCCAGGGAGCCGGCGTGCCAAAGCTGGTTTCCGCCTCGCCATCAACAATCGCCAGAGCGAATCCGCCCTGCAGTGTGGGCGCATGACGCTGAAATGACCTCGCTACCGCGGAGAAGTTGCCGCTCGCAAAGGCAGATTGCGTCTCTGGTGTAGCGGCTATAGTTTCGGCTTCGGCTCTCGTGTTTTGCTCGGCATAGTTGGAAAGCAGCGACGCCATGGTCGCCGTGTCGCGCCGAACTTCTTCTACCGGGCTGGAAAACCATTTATCGATCGACCGGTTCATCAGCACATAGGCGAAGAAAAACATGCCGATTACTGGAAGGAACGAAAGCAAAAGACTCCCCACGACCAGACGGGTGCGGAATTTCGATCCCAGAACCCCGAGTCTACGTTCGGCAAAAAGTTTCAGGAGATTCCGAGCCAGGACGAAGGTCAGGGCGACGAATAAAAGAAAGATCAGTGCGGAAAGCGAAGCAAAAACCAGCAACTGCTGGTTAGTGTCCGGATTCACGGGAAGGTCAAAAGAGGTTAGCGAAAGCAAAACCCCAAAAAGCAGGGCGATCCCTACCGCCAGCGGAATAATGACCTTCTTCCGGCTGGGAGGTTTTTGATCCGGTCGAATTGGATTGTCAGCAGACACGTTTCCTTGCATTTGATCCACAAATCTGACAACTTCTTTGGCCCATTATAAGCGGACACCTCCGGGAACGGGCATATTCACTTGCTCGCCGTCATCGGAAAGTTACAGGTAGGCGCCCGACTGTCGGTCCTCCGGGCAGGAAGTCTCGCAGTGGGCAATGCTCGCAGCGTGGTTTTGACTTGAGACAATAATGTTTCCCCACAGCAACAATCAGTCCGTGCATGTCGTTGTAAACCTGCGCCCGCGGTGAGCGTTGGGCAAGACTCATGGCGGAAGGAAGATGAGGAACAGGGCGAAACACAGCTGGATTTTCGACTGTCGGTTTCGCAGACGTAGATGACGCCCTGCCCAGGGCCTGTTCGAAGAGCTTCCGCAATTCCTCATAACTGGCTTTTTCGGACGCAAGTTCGTGGCGGTCCAGGACACGGCGGGCGTAGGCATCGACCACGAAAACCGGATGCTGTCCGGCATAGAGCAAAATGGAATCCGCCGTCTCAGGACCAACGCCGTTCAGAGAAAGCAATTCCTGTCGCAGCTTTTGGGTAGGTTGCGCGAACAGGCGCCGCAGCGAGCCTTCATAAGACTGGTCAACAAATGCTACGAAAGTCTTCAGCCGCGCGGCTTTCTGCCGAAAGTATCCCGCCGGCTGAATCATCGCTTCGAGTTGCTCTAGAGGCATATTCCGGATGGCAGCGAGATTCAGTCGGCCGGCAGCGCGCAAACGGCGCAGAGCAATATCGACATTCCTCCACGACGTATTCTGCGTGAGATAGGCACCGACGATGACCTCAAAACGGGTGCGAGCCGGCCACCAGTGCTGCGGTCCCCAGGCATCATAAAGAGCTCCGTAATATGCGCGGATTTGTTCCTCGTTATCTGCAGAAGTCATGGCTGAGAACTCCAGTGTAGAGCAATGCTTACCGGCAGGTGTTTCGACTTTAGTGAGCTCTAATCTACGGAAATTGTTGTCTGGATTGACCGCCTCGCTTACCTAAGTTCATGCCCATTGGGCCCGTCTGCTTCTATAAAAGCACGTCTGACGGGCATTTCAAGCGGTGCCAAGGCGTTATGCGTTCTCTGTCGGGCGGGACAAGTACCAAAGTTACTTTTGAAGTAACGCATTCGCTGTGACAATTTGTGTCAACGCGATAGGCTGCACTTATCCCCCTAAACGCAGCGATGCCGCGCGAGCAAAGCGAAGTCGACGTCATCCCTCTGCCGCTCAGATAGGAGATCGAGGTATGTCTCAACGGCTGGGTGATCTTCTGGTTAAAGAGAAGGTCATAACCCCAGAGCAGTTGGAACAAGCAACGAAGACTCAGAAGGAAACCAACGTTCGCCTGGGTGCCGCCCTGGTGAAGCTGGGATTCCTGACTGACGAAGACGTTACCAACTTCCTTTCCCGGCAGTACGGCGTTCCCGCCATCAATCTTTCTTACTTCGAAATTGATCCTGCAGTGGTCAAGCTGATTCCGTTTGAAACCGCGAAGCGTTATCAGATTCTGCCGCTGAGCCGCGTCGGAGCGTCGTTGACGATCGCAATGGTGGATCCGACCAATGTGTTCGCCATGGACGATATCAAGTTCATGACCGGCTTCAATATCGAGCCTGTGGTGGCATCGGAAAGCTCGATTCTCGAAGGCATCGACAAAGCATACGGCGCCACCAAAGAGGAAGACCTCGAGCAGGTAATGCTTTCGATGACGGAGATGGATGAAGCCGACGTCGAACTGCAAGCCGATCAGGCCGAGTTAGGACTGGCAGACCTGGAGCGAGCCGCTGATGAAGCTCCCATCGTTAAGCTGGTGAACCTGGTGTTGACCGATGCCGTGAAGCGCGGGGCCAGCGACATTCACATGGAGCCGTACGAAAGAGAATTCCGGGTGCGCTTCCGTATTGACGGCGTGCTGCAGAGTATCATGACGCCGCCTCTCAAGTTGAAGGATGCCATTATTTCGCGCGTGAAGATTATGTCCAAGCTGGACATCAGCGAAAAGCGGTTGCCGCAAGACGGCCGCATCATGCTGAAGATGAATATTGGCGGCCGTAAAAAACAACTCGATTTCCGCGTCAGCACACTGCCCACGCTGTGGGGAGAGAAAATCGTGCTCCGGTTGCTCGATAAGGAGAACCTCCGCCTGGATATGACCAAGCTGGGTTTCGAGCCCGAGTCTCTGGTCAAGTTTGAGAAAGCCATTCTGAAGCCTTACGGAATGGTGCTGGTGACCGGACCAACCGGATCAGGCAAAACCAACACTTTGTATTCCTCGATTTCTACATTGAACAAGCCTGATACCAACATCATGACCGCGGAAGATCCGGTGGAATTCCAGTTGGCGGGCGTCAACCAGGTACAGATGAAAGAACAGATCGGGTTGAATTTCGCGACCGCGTTGCGTGCCTTTCTCCGCCAAGACCCGAACATCATTCTGGTCGGCGAAATCCGAGACTTTGAAACCGCCGAAATCGCGATCAAGGCTGCTCTTACGGGACACCTGGTGCTCTCCACGCTGCATACCAACGGCGCTCCAGAGACTATTACCCGGCTCATGAACATGGGTATTGAACCTTTTTTGGTCGCGACCTCGGTTCACTTGATCTGCGCTCAGCGGTTGGTGCGGCGCGTTTGCAAGGAATGCACGGAGACGATAGATGTTCCCCATCAAACCCTGATCGAAGAAGGGTTCAGCCCGGAAGAAGCCAAGACCGTAAAGATCCAAAAGGGCAAAGGGTGCGGAGTTTGCAACAGCACCGGTTACAAAGGCAGGTGCGGTTTGTACGAAGTGATGGAAGTGGATGACGAAATCAGGGAACTGGTTCTGGTTGGTGCGTCCGCGGTTGAACTGAAGAAGAAAGCAATTGAGCGCGGAATGATTACATTGCGCCGTAGCGGGCTCATCAAGGTTGCAGCTGGCATGACGACGCTGGAAGAAGTAGCACGCGAGACTATTCACTAGAGTTCGTAACGAGGAAGAAAGGGAAACAAAAAGATGTCGCTCTCATTAAGTGATCTGTTGAAAAGAATGTTGGAGATGTCGGGAAGCGATCTTCACCTTACGACGAACTCGCCACCGCAGATCCGTGTACACGGGCACCTGGTGCCGTTGGATCTGCCGCAGATGACGCCGGCTGAAACCAAACAGCTGGCATATAGCGTCATGACCGATTCGCAGAAGCATCGTTTTGAAGAAAATCTGGAGTTGGATTTCTCTTTTGGATTGAAAGGTCTGGCTCGCTTCCGCGCGAACGTATTTAACCAGCGGGGCGCAACCTCTGCCGTCTTCCGTCTGATTCCTTTCGAGATCAAGTCTTTTAACCAGCTGGGACTTCCCGCGGTTGTGAGCAAGATGTGCGACAAGCCTCGCGGTTTGGTGCTGGTCACTGGTCCGACCGGATCGGGGAAATCGACTACGCTTGCGGCCATGATTGACAAAATCAATACCGAGCGGCACGACCACATCCTTACCATCGAGGACCCGATCGAATTCGTGCACATGAACAAGAATTGCGTGGTCAATCAACGCGAAGTGCACGCCGACACGAAGAGCTTTACAGATGCTTTGCGAGCTGCGCTCCGTGAAGATCCCGACGTCGTGCTGATCGGCGAAATGCGCGATCTGGAAACCATTGAGGCGGCCTTGCGTATCGCTGAAACGGGCCATCTTACGTTCGGCACGCTGCACACCAACTCCGCATCCTCCACCATCAACCGAATTATTGATGTCTTCCCGGCACACCAGCAGTCCCAGATCCGGGCGCAATTGTCGCTGGTGCTGGAAGGCATCATGTGCCAAAGCTTGTTGCCCAGCGCGGACGGTAAGGGTCGGGCAATGGGTATGGAGATTCTGGTGCCAAATGCGGCGGTTCGCAACCTGATTCGCGAAGACAAAATCCACCAGATCTATTCTTCCATGCAGTCAGGGCAGGAGAAGTTTGGCATGCAGACATTCAATCAGGCGCTGGCGACGCTCTACCACCAGAAGCAGATCACTCTGGAAGTTGCCATGGCCCGCTCCAGCAACGTGGATGAGTTGCAGGAGATGATCAACCGCGGAGCCGGACTCTTGAATCGCAATGCGTCCGCTTCCGGCGCCAAAGGCGCAGCAACCGGGAAGCATTAAAACAATGGTTTCACGAACGATGCAGTTCCAGTTTGAGCGGGCAGTATGAAGCAGTAATCCGGTGCGCGCCCTGCACCAGACGCAACGCTAGAAAAGCAAAGAGAGGTCACTATGCCAGTTTTTACATTTTCGGGAAAAAGCGAAAACGGAGAGAAAGTCAGCGGCGAGCGGGTTGCGCCTAACAAACAAGCCTTGGCCGCTCAGTTGCGCAAGGAGCGGGTCAACGCCGCAGCCATTCGGGAAAAGGGCAAAGAGTTTGCCCTGCCCACCTTCGGCTCCGGCAAAGTAAAGACCAAAGAGATCGCGATCTTTTTCCGTCAGTTCTCGGTCATGATCGATGCCGGCTTGCCCTTGGTGCAGTGCCTGGAAATCCTGGCGGCCAACCAGGAGAATCAGGCATTCCAAAAGACACTCAACGGTGTGCGGACCACGGTGGAAGGCGGTTCCACCCTGGCCAACGCCATGCGCCAATTCCCCAAGATCTTCGACGATCTTTCCACCAACATGATCGAGGCCGGCGAAACCGGCGGTATTCTCGACATCATTCTGCAGCGCTTGGCGCAGTACGTCGAAAAAGCGGTGAAACTGCGTGGAGCGGTGAAATCTGCTTTGATCTATCCCGTCTCCGTCATCAGTATGGCAGTCCTGATCGTGGCTGCCCTTCTTAAGTGGGTGGTGCCTATCTTCGCCAACCTCTTCGCGGGATTGGGCGTCGCTCTGCCATTGCCGACTCGCGTAGTGGTGGGGCTGAGCGGTTTCGTGGGTCAGTTCTGGTGGTTCTTCATCGTGGGAGTCGTTGCTCTGGTGTTTGGCGTAAAGCAGATCCGTAAGAATCCGAAAGGGCGCTACTACCTGGATTATGGAATGTTAAAGATGCCAATTATGGGGATGCTCTTGCGCAAAATTGCAGTGGCGCGTTTTACCCGTACCCTCGGCACGCTGATCACCTCGGGTGTTCCTATTCTGGAAGGCCTGAGCATCACCGCCAGAACTTCCGGGAACGCCGTGCTGGAAGAAGCGCTGATGAAGGTCCGCAAGGCCATTGAAGAAGGCCGCACTATCGTTGATCCGCTGCGTGAATCGGGAGTCTTCCCCAGCATGGTGACCCAGATGATCGGTGTGGGCGAAGCCACGGGCGCTATGGATGCGATGTTGCAAAAGATCGCTGATTTCTACGAAGACGAAGTCGATACCGCGACCAAGGATATGCTGGCCATGCTCGAACCGCTCTTGATCTCCTTCCTGGGTATTGCGGTCGGCGGCATCGTGATTTCATTGTATATGCCGCTATTCTCGCTGATCGCCAAGATGGCGGGCTAAGCAGAAAACTCCTGGGCGGAATACCAGGCACTGGATAGGTCCAGCTAGCGGTTCCGCCCAGTGGAAAAGCGCTTCTAAAGGAAATTGGGTTAGGCATGCAATCCATGTTCGATGAGCGGCTGTGGCTGGCGTGGCTGGTCAAGGTTCGCATCCTGATCCTCACCCTTCTGTTGGGAATTGAGCTGGCCATTTCGCGGCTCATTCCTACTCCGTTGCCCTTGCGGCTGTTCGTTAATGCCATTCTCCTGTGGTACGCGGTCTCGATCTTTTACGTTCTGCTGCTGTCGTTTTGGCAGGAGTACCGCATCCAGGCCGTGTTGCAGGTGCTCACTGATCTGGCGCTCGTCACCCTGGTTGTCTACGCCACAGGAGGCGTCGACAGTTCCCTCAATTTCCTGTACCCGCTGGTTATCATCGTGGCTTGCATTCTTCTGCCACGGGTCTGGGCATATCTCGTCGCCGCGCTGGCGTTCATTTTGTATGGAACGGTTCTGGAGCTGACCTACTTCGCGATCATTCGTTCGTACTCCAGCACTCATCCCGAACTCAAGGCCCTGCAGGCCATCATTTTCGTCAACCTGTTCGGCTATTTGGCGGTCTCCTACCTTGCCGGGTTGCTGGCAAACAAGTTGCGGCAGGTGGATGTCAAGCTGAAGGACACCAGCGGAGCGCTGGAAAATCTCCAGGCCCTGCACGAGAACATTATTCAGTCCATTACCGGAGGCCTGATCACGACCGGGCTGGATGGACACATTACGCTGGTTAACACTGCGGCGCAGAAACTATTGGAGCGTTCGGAGCACGATCTGTTGGGCCAGCCCGTCAATTCGCTTTTTCTTGATGCTTTGCCTCATGTTGATTCTGAACCGGCTCACGGAGAAGTGCGATGCATTGCGCCCAACGGCTACCGTAAAAGCTTTCGCGTGCTGGTCTCCGCCCTTGCCGTTCCGGAGCGGGGCACGCTGGGTTTCGTATACACCTTCGATGATCTGACAGAAATCCGGCGCCTGGAGCGCGAAGTACGCATGCAGGACCGTCTGGCCGCTGTGGGGCGTCTGGCGGCAGCTATCGCACATGAGATCCGCAATCCTTTGACTTCGATCGCGGGATCGGTAAGCATGCTGTCCGGAATCCCGGATCTGGGCGACGAACACCGGCAACTGCTGCAAATTGTCATCCGGGAATCGGAGCGGCTCAACGGAATTATCACCGATTTCCTGGCTTATTCGCGAGGCCGACAGTACCGGTTCGCGAAGGTGGATCTGCTGCCGCTTCTCGAAGACACACTTACGCTGCTGGAGCATCGTCTGGCGGCGCAAAATTCCGGTATCCAGGTCGAACGAAAATACCGCATAACAGAAGCCTGGACTTCGGCCGACGGAGACAAATTGAAACAAGTCTTCTGGAATTTCTGTGAAAACGCCGTGCGCGCGATGTCTGCGGGAGGCACCCTCACAGTGTCGGTGGAATCTGTCGAAGACGACTGGCAGGTCAATTTCGCCGATACTGGTCCCGGAATGAGTCAGCAGCTGATCGAGAAAATATTCGAGCCCTTTCAATCGCAATTCGAAGGTGGTACTGGCCTGGGTTTGGCGATCGTCTACCAGATCGTTCAGGCTCACGAAGGCAAGGTTTGGGCCCGCTCCAAGCTGGGACAAGGCAGCGTGTTTGTGCTTCGCTTGCATCGCTTCGCCACAGATCATGCTTTGCTCGCTCCAGTTTCGGCTCCTGCACATCAATCGGAATCCCCGCTCGACTCAGTCGGCGCCGCGGCAGCCGTGGGAGGAGGAGTGCGTGGGTAACATTCTGGTTTGCGATGATGAGCGCTCCATCTGCGAAATGCTGGACATCGCCTTGCGCCGGGAAGGCCATAAGGTCGAGACCGCAAACTCAGGCGAGCTCGCGAAAAGAAAACTCGACGGCGCTTTGTACGACGTTATCGTAACCGACATTAAGATGCCGAATATCGATGGCATCGAGGTTCTGCGCCACGCTCACCAGATCTCTCCCGACTCCGCGGTAATTCTGATCACAGCCGTGGACGATTACGAGGCGGCCGTGCAAGCGGTCAAAGCCGGTGGCGCCACGGATTACATACGCAAGTCTCCCGGCTTGGTCGATGAGATCAAGCTCGCAATCAACCGGGCGCTCGAAAAAGTGGCGCTCAGCCGCCAGAATTTCGCCTTCAAACGCGATGCTGCCACGCGCAACTCGCTGGATAACATCGTCGGCGTCAGTCCCGCCATGGAGAAATTGAAGCAGACGATTCGCACTGTTGCTTCGACGCAAAGCACCGTCCTGATCTACGGCGAAAGCGGCACTGGTAAGGAGCTCGTGGCCCGCGCCTTGCATGTGTGTTCTCCGCGCGCCGCCGAGCCATTCGTTTCCATCAACTGCGGAGCGTTTCCCGAGACTTTGCTGGAGAGCGAACTGTTCGGCTACGTGAAAGGCGCATTTACCGGCGCCAACCAGAACAAACGGGGATTGTTCGAAGTCGCCGACCAGGGCACCATCTTTCTCGATGAAATCAGCGAGATGAGCCTGACCATGCAGGTGAAGCTGCTGCGGGTTCTGCAGGAGCGCTCGGTGCGTCCGGTTGGCGGAACCAACGAAATTCCCATTGACGTGCGCGTGATCGCGGCCACCAATCGCGATCTCGACAAGCAAGTCGCGGAAAACACCTTTCGGGAGGACCTCTACTATCGCCTCAGTGTGATTCCGGTTTCGGTTCCGCCTCTGCGCCAACGCCGCGAAGACATTCCGCTGCTGGTCAACCACTTCCTCAAGAAGTACGCGCCGGGGGCAGGGAAGAGCATTCAGAGAGTGAATACCCACTCGCTCGAAGCCTTGGCGGGCTATGAATGGCCTGGCAATGTTCGCCAACTTGAAAATACCATCGAGCGCGCTGTCGCCTTGGAGACTGGCAATGAACTGCGGGTCGAGTTGCCGGTTGAAAAGACCAAAGCTCGAGCCGCAGCCGCCGGAGTAGGCTTGCCGGGTTCAGTGATCACTGGCAAGATGAGCACGCTGCCCGACGGGATGGATATGGAGAAGTATGTTGCCGACATTGAGAAGTCGCTGCTGCTGACGGCACTGACGCAATCGAACGGAGTGCAAACTCGCGCGGCGGACCTACTGAAGATTTCATACCGCTCGTTCCGTCATTTGATGAAGAAGTACGAGCTATAGCCGTTGGTCGTTGGTCATGGGTCGTTAGATCATTCTGCACGATGCGCAGTTCGCGACTAGCGACCAACAACTAACCACTAACCATTGCTTTTCTTCAACTGCTGCTTCCATCCCAGCACCCTGGCCTTGGCGCCTTCAGCCTCGGCTTCGGGAATCATGCCCTTCTTCTGGTAAAGAACCGACAAGCTGGTATAGGCCAAAACATCTTCAGGATCGATTTCCGCAATGCGCTTCGCGATGACAATCGCTTCGTCGAGGCGACCGAGATCCTGCAACGCCCGGGACAAGCCGTGCATAGCTTCTGTAAACGTCGGATCCGCTTCCAGAGACTTCTGATATTCCTCTACGGCGCGGTCGTGCTGCCCTTCAGAAACCAAGTCCAGCGCCGCATAGTAATGATCCTCAGCTTTCTGGCGGGCTTCAGAGTCGGGCATAGAACAGAAATCCTCAGGCGGAATAGGGATTCTAGCACGCAGATATTTAGATGTCTGAATCTGCGATGCCATGTCATGCGCTTTGACAAAAAGTAGCGCCGCCGTTCCGGCGGCTCTCGTGGGGGCGTCTCGGCCCACCGGCAAGGGCAGGATGCCCTCGCGGCAGCCGGTAAGAATGCCGGCGCTACCCAGAAATCGACGTAGTGACTATGATGTTCTTACCCCATGCGCTACATGCTTCGATTCTTGTGGAATGCCACCCGCGGCCATCATCTGACTCCGTGGCGAAGTCCCTATCTGCTATGGCGAATCGAAACTTACTGCGGGGTGAAGATGCAACAGATTGGACTTTTGGAGTTTTGGGAATTCACCTGGCGGGAGCGCAAGAATCTGTGGCGCTTTCTGAAGTGGACAGCCGAAATGGAGCGCCACGCCCATCCCAAGCCGAAGAGTTCTTAGTTCTACTGCCCGTTAGCCGCAGCCGTGGCGCCTTCGAGGACGATATTCACTTCGCTGCCCTTACCCGATCCAATAATTTGTGCGGCAGCGGCGCGATTGGCGGCAATCTCCAAATAGCCCATGCTCCCGAGAATACCAAACACCTCATTCGGAGCGCCCTCCGCATAGTTGCTGTGAATCTCGGTGATCTCGCGCTTGCCCACAAGAATCTTGAACGCCGGCGGCGTCGGCTGAAACAAAGCCGGAACATCTTGCGGCGTGATATTCGTGACCATGTTGCCGAAGCGATCCACTTTGAGGACTACGCCCCGAATGGTCTTGGCATCCACCGGCTTCGGCTTAGGCGCGTTGAAGCGTACGAAATCGGTGATCTCCTCCCCAAATTTCGCGACCTCGACGCCCTTAGCAAGGTAGGCAGCCACCGGCGCGAATATATCTCGCGCATGAAATGTATTGCTCACCGGCTGTCGATAATAGTGCTCCGCATTGATATGACGAACTTGCAACCGCTCTTCGCGGCCGTAGATGAGGGAAAGTACACCGTTGTCAGGCGCCACAAAGTAGTGTCGTCCCGTGGACAAAAGAATAGGGCGTCGCGCCGTGCCCACACCCGGATCCACAATCACCATATGGACGGTGCCGTTAGGAAAATATGAATATGCCTGGGCGACGGTTAAGGCGCCGTCGAGGACATCGAAGGCCTGCACGGCGTGGCAAATATCCACAATTTCAGCTTCCGGAACGATATCCAGAATGACGCCTTTCATCGTCCCGACGAAATGATCGTTGAGTCCGAAGTCGGTAGTCAGAGTGATAAGCGGACGGTTGGCCAATGTTCTTCCTTGCCCGAAGCAGGGTTCTGCCGGGAGAACCGAAAGTAACCTGTGGTGAAGCGCGGCGTCAAGGCACGGAGGTAATCGGAAATATCTTAGTTTCGGTGAACCCACATTACCCAGAAGCGTTTGCCATCTCCGCGGCGACTGTGGCCGGTTTCGGCGTTTCACCTTTGTGTACCTTCGTGTCCTTCGTGGTCAAAGCATTTGCACTTCTCTAACCACAAAGGACACAAAGGTACACAAAGGAACAAAAGGTCAAACTATTGAATCTCAATATTTCCCGATCCCGTTTCCACTTCTACAGGAACCCCACCGCCATGGACTTTTCCGCGTAACTCCCTCCGTCCCATGGACCCTTGCACCGTGACTGGCTGGCTCACTGAAATGGATCCCGAACTGGTGTGCGCATCCAGGTCAAAAGCAGCGTCGGACGCGAGCTTAAGGCGTATCGTGCCGGACCCGGAATGAACCATCCATGAACCGGTTGGGTTCCCCTCAGCGGTGATTGTGCCACTTCCCGCCTGTGCATCGAGCGAACCATGAACGCCTCGCAGTTCCATGCCGCCGGAACCGGTGTCGGCGCGCACCGACCCCGACGCCGTTTGCTCGAGCGTAATGTGTCCGCTGCCGGTATGGCCTTCGAATCCGCCGGCTATATCGGTCGCGTGGATGGAACCGCTCCCGGTCTTCGTGCGCACATTGCCTTTTACCCGCTCGACGATAATTTCTCCTGAGCCCGTCTCAGCCCGAACCGTATCGCCAATATCGGAGATCTTCAGACTACCCGATCCCGACTCGACCTCGACTTCTCTTCGAATCCCTTCCACGTTCTGACTGCCCGAACCGGTGTGGGAATGCAACTGAGTTTCTGCAGGAACCACCAGATCGTAGCTGATGGAAATATTGCGCAGCAGTTGCGTCTCTTCGATGTGCCCAATCCGAATGTCATTGCCATTCTGCTGAACCGGAGGATTCGCCTCAATCCGCTTGACCCGCTCGTCGGCATCGCCTCCGAACCAGTTAGTAACCTTGATGTGCCCTGTCACCTGCACCTCGGATGAACTTCCCGTACGCACATTCACACTTCCCGATCCAGTATTGAGATCGAGTTTGACCGGGCCGGTAACCTGCAACGTGCGCTGGAACGAACCTTCGGAAGCCGCGCTGGGCAAACAAGTTGCAGCCAGCAGGAACAAAAGGAATGCAACGGATCGATACAAAAATGCTATGCAGGGATTTGATCTGATCACGAATTCCTCCAAGATGTCCTCATTCGTCGTGAAGCGACTCGAAGGATAAAACGCTAACAATTGAACTCGTTGTCATCCCGAGCGAATCGAGGGATCCGGGTTCTTTGTTTCGGCCGCGAAAACTCAGATTCCTCTTCGCTTTCGCTCCTCGGAATGACAGGAGGATAAGTTCGTTTAACCGGACGGCCAGTTGTGGTCCGCTGCTACTGCAACACGACCTGCTCGCCTTCCTTCAGACCGCTGAGGACCTCGGTTTTGGCGCCGTTTGAAATGCCAATATTGACCGCGAGTTTCGTCTTTCCGTCCTTGGCTTTCGGAGCAGGGATCTCGACGGAAGCTTTCTTGTCTTTGTCGTAGATAATCGCGCCCTCCGGAATCTGCAACACGTTCTTATGCTCTTCCAGAATGATTTCCGCGTTAGCCGTCATCTCCGCCTTCAATTCGCCACCAGGGTTATTGATGGATACGCGCACCTCGAAAGTGGTCACGTTATCTTTTTCCACTCCCATGGGCGAGATCTTGGTCACCTTCCCGTTGAAAGTCTTATCCTTGAACGATTCGACTTTGATTCGCGCCGGCTGACCCAGATAGACCTTCCCGATATCGCTCTCGTCCACCTTGCCCTTCACGTAAACTTCGCTGGTATCGCCCAAGGTCATAACCAAGGTCGCTGAAGAACCCAGAACGAGGATGGAACTGACCGCATCACCCATCTCAACGTCGCGCGAGAGCACGATGCCGTCGATCGGCGAAACAATATCCGTATAGCTGAGCTGCTCATCCAGTTGTTTCAGATTCGCCTGATCCCTCGCCATCTCTGCCTGGGACTGCGCAATCTTCGCTTTTAAAACCATCATTTGCGCCTTGGCGACGTTCTGTTTGTTCTGTGCCATCTGGTAATTCTTTTGCGCATCGTCCAGCGCCGAATCGGAAACCACGCCATCCTTCGCCATCTCTACCGCACGGTCATATGCCCGCTTCAGCAAAGGCACGTCGGGTCCTTCGGCATCTACCTTGGCGCGCTCGAAGTCCGCTTGTGAACTGGCATAGTTTGCCTGCGCCGCCTGCAACGCGGCGCGAGACTGGTCTACCTGCGCTTCGATCTCGACCTTATCCAATTGCGCTAGAAGTTGGCCTTTCTTCACCCTGTCGCCGTACTCCACCAGGAGCTTCTTCACAATGCCGCTGGCTTTGGATTTGACCTCGACTTTGGTGATGGGAGTGACTTTGCCCGTCGCCACTACGCTCTTGGCCAGATCGCCCTTCTCAACCTTTGCCAGCTTCGAGGGATCAATCTTGGTGCCGCCGCGGGTAAAGGCGAAAACCGCGCCCGCAAATATCAGTAGAACAGCTGCCACAACGCCACCGATGATGATCCGCTTGCGCCGCTTCTTCTTGCCATTGCTGTTGCCGTTCACATCCGCCTCCTGCTCGCGTTCTTTCTTCCGTGCTTCATGGTTGTTACGAAGATGATTAGGGTTTTGTTCCTCAGACGAAGCTTGTTTGCTCTGGCCTCGATCAGCCCACTGATCGCGCCCGTTGCGTTAGACCGTCGAACCCAAGAAATGGAAGCAGAGAATCTGTCGTCGAACGTCTACGCGCAAAAAGGTGGATTTCCAGAGGCAACGGCAAAGCACAACCACCAACGTTACCCCTTATCTTACAATGTCTTGCCCCCGTTGGGAATGCAGTACGACCTTTGAAATGTTAGAATTACACCATCCATGATCGCTTTCGTGCTGATCCGGGTGTTTCTGATCCTGCTCCTGGTCGCAGCCAACGCGTTCTTTGCCGCGGCCGAATTTGCCCTGGTGAGCATTCGCGAAACCCGCATCCAGCAACTCATTGAAGCCCGCCGCATTGGCGCCCGCATTGTTCAAAAGCTGCACCGTAATCTCGACGAAGTGGTCAACGGCGTTCAGCTGGGAATCACAGTAGTAAGCCTCACCTTGGGATGGGTCGGCGAACCGTTGCTGGCCCGCATTGTCGAGGGGCTTCTCGGCCAGGCCACGTCCCATGTAACTGTTTACGCCCATGGAATTGCAATTGCGATCGCCTTCATTCTCATCACCTGCCTGCACGTAATTCTCGGTGAACTGGTTCCGAAATCTCTGGCCTTGCAGCGTGGAGAGCAGGTAGCGCTAGCGGTCGCTGCTCCAATGGAATTCTGGCTCACCCTGACCCGGCCTTTTATTTTCTCCATGAGCGCAGCCGCCGGCTCCGTCCTCCGCATATTCGGATCGCGCAAAGTTCGCCAAGGCCCCATCCATTCTCCTGATGAACTCAAGCTCATCGTGACCGCCAGCCGCCAATTCGGCCAAATTCCACAATTCCAGGAAGAAATGATCCACCATGCCCTGGAACTCGAGAGCATTACAGTGCGCGAAGTAATGGTCCCCAGGCCGGACATTTTCTCGCTCCCAGGTGACCTCCCGCTCGAAGAGGCTCTGGCCCGCGTCGTCGAGGAGCAGCACTCTCGCATTCCAGTCTATGACCCGCAGAGCGGACCTGAACACATTATCGGTGTCCTCTATTCCAAAGACCTGATGCGATGGGCCCGGCTCCGTCTTACCCAACCGATCGCCGCCAGAGCGTCTGCCACCCGAATCGGCCAGATCATGCACGACGTTCTCGTGGTGCCGGAAACCAAAGTGCTTACCGAACTGCTGGAAGAATTCAAAGATCGCAAGCGGCACCTGGCAGTTGTGGTCGACGAGTTCGGCTCAACCGCCGGCGTGATTACGGTTGAGGACATTCTCGAACAACTGGTCGGCGAGATTGAAGATGAATTCGACGCACCCCCTCCCGAACAACCCGTGCTCGAAGGCAAGATCGCGCTAGTCCTCGAGGGCTCATTCGGGATTCGTGATCTGGACTCGCAATATCAACTCTCGCTCCCTCGCGACGGCGGCTTCGAAACCTTGGCGGGATTCGTCCTGGCCCGCCTGCAGAGAATTCCCCGCGTCGGCGACGCCTTCGACTTCGAAGGTCACCGCTTCATCGTCGAAGAGATGGAAGGCCACCGCATCGCCAAAGTGCAAATCGAGAAGCTGCAACCCGCGGCGGTGGGCAAGGCCGGGGATTGAAAACCAGGCTACAGGCTTTAAGCTTCAGGCTTTAGGTTTTTGCTCACGCGGGAGAAACTTAAATGAACAACATGGCATTTGAAGGACTTGGAATGTGCGCACGAGACCTGAAGCCTGAAGCCTGAAGCCTAATGCTCCGCTACCTCACTCACCGCGTGCTGTACACGCTCCCGGTAATCTGGCTCGTCGTCTCACTGGTATTCCTTCTCATCCACCTCGTTCCCGGCGACCCCGTTCTGCAGATGCTCGGAGAAGGCGCCCCCGCCACCGATGTTCAAGCCACGCGACACGCCTACGGCCTAGATGTGCCATTAGGACAACAATATCTACACTATTGGAGAGGCGTGCTACACGGCGATCTCGGACCCTCGTTGCGTTTCAATCAGAACGTCGGCACCCTGATCGCTCAGCGCTATCCATACACGCTGCAGTTGACCCTCGCCGCTTTGCTGGTCGCGGTGCTGCTCTCAATTCCAGCCGGTGTACGCTCCGCCCAAAGACGCAACCGTTGGGACGACCGCCTGCTCAGCGTAATCAGCCTCTTCGGATTGTCCTTCCCAAACTTCGCGCTAGGTCCGATCCTGATCCTGTTTTTCGCCATCAAGCTCGGACTGCTCCCAGTCTCAGGCTCAGGCACGCTAGCCCATCTCGTCCTACCAGCGATCACCATGGGCGGCGCGCTCGCCGCCATCCTGACCCGCATGGTCCGCACCTCGATGCTGGAAGAACTCGGCCAGGACTACATCCGCACCGCCCGCGCCAAAGGCCTACCCGAGCGCACGGTAGTCTATCGCCACGCCCTGCGCAACGCCATGATTCCGGTAATCACAGTCTTGGGGCTGCAGTTCGGCGCGCTGCTAGCAGGCGCTATCGTGACCGAGACAATCTTCTCCTGGCCCGGTATCGGCCGCCTCACCATCCAAGCCATTGGCAACCGCGACTACTATCTGGTCCAGGGATGCATCCTCGCAATCGGCCTAACCTACATCGCAGTAAATTTCCTGACGGATCTGCTGTACTCGGTGGCCAATCCGAGAATCAGGCAGTAGCCAAATTGCCAGAGGGCGCTGGTGGACACAGATCGATTTTCAGAACTCCGACCTTACCTATCTCACCTTACCGATAGGTCGAATCTTGCCCACATTCGCGAATCGAAGGTCTTGTCTTGTGCGGCTGAACTGATGAAGCGTGCTGGACGAACTGATCTGCTGTTGACACGGCGTCGGAACCACGAACCGATCGAAATCGAAGGATTGAGTGTGTCGCTACGAGACCAAAAAATCGCCTCGTGGCCCCAACACATTTGTGAAGGCCTGCGATTTCTCGCGAACACGGGGCAAGGTGGTGGAAGTGACTTTTGTCGGCGAGGTCAAGTTGTCACCTGACACCGAGTTTAGAGAGGCCTCAAAGGAATCGTGGCGATCATTTTTCTAGTGGCAATCGGCACGAAGCCGTCAAACCAACTCAAATCGCAACCCGCTGCCCCACCAAATCAGCCGCCCGCAAATTCGACAACGTGATATCGCGTTTCGGATCGAGAATGCGATCCGTGCTCTCGACTACTGCAAAATCTGCTTCCCGTGGATCACTGCGACGATCAGAGCCTCGTCATCCTGCAATCGGTAGATAATCCGGTAGCTGTATGCGATAAGTTCGCGCACGTTTTCATCGTCGAATTCAGGTACTTTACGCCCTGCGCGCGGAAAGCGCGTCAGAATTCTCGTCTGATTCACAATGTTCTTGAGTACAATGCCAGCGAATGCCGGAGAATCGGCGGCAATGTAGGTGGTGAGGGAATCGAGATCCTGGACGGCCCGCCTAGACCAGACTACTCGGTGAGCCATTTGCTGAAGCGGCTCTCCACTTCTTCCTGCGTGAGAGTACCGTTAACCCGAGCATCCTCCAGCCCTCGCCGCACCTTATCAAGAACGTAGAGATGGTACTGAATATCTTCCACCGAGACGTTGTCCGGCAGCCGGTTCAAAAGCAACTCAACATCCTGTTTAGCCGAGCTCATAACGGCCCTTGCGATAAAGGATACCACGCTGGCGGGTCCGAAATTCAAAGGCGGGGCATCCTCGCCCCGCCTCTGGTCCAAATCAACCTACGCCGCCTGCATCATTTTCTGCATCCGCTCTTTCATATCTTGGGGCGACACATCTTCCACATGCGTGGCGATGCCCCACAGATGTCCAAACGGATCTTGAATGAAGCCATTGCGGTCTCCGTAGAACTGGTCCTGCACCGGCTTCAGGATCTTCGCCCCCTCGTCCGCCGCGCGCTTAACCACGCTATCGACGTCGGGAAGGTATACGTACAGGCTGACCGGGCTTCCGCCCACGGTGGCGGGGCTCGTGTGACCCTGCCCCATGCTGGGATTTTCGTCGGCCAGCATGATGTGTGAATTGCCGATCTTCAACTCGGCGTGACCGACCTTGCCGTCCGGACCATTCATGCGAACGGTCTCAGTCGCTCCGAAGACTTTCTTGTAATAGTCAATGGCTTTGGCTGCATCCTTGACGACCAGGTATGGTGTAACGGAGTTATAGTCTTTGGGAATGTACGAAACTTTGCTCATGATTTTCTCCTCAGAATGTAAGCTAGAGGTGGTGGTTTACGGCGCCCATGCGGATTGCCACGCGCCGACAGTCTTTCGTAATCAGAACATAATTTTCGAGCGGCCACAAGGCCGCGTAAGAAATTTAAAACTCCGTCATGTCGACAACCGCGATTTCGATTCGCCGTGCCGCACGCGGTAATCCACTTGCCACAATTGGCATCATCCTAGTCGCGGCTTTCGTCATCTGCGCGCTCTTCGCCCCCTGGATTGCCCCGCAAGACCCAGCCCACATCGACCTGCCATCGCGCCTTGCCGGACCATCGTCAACCCACTGGTGCGGCACCGACGAACTCGGACGCGACATCCTCTCCCGCCTCATCTACGGATCGCGCATCTCGTTGGTGGTCGGCAGCTGCGTCGTTGCCGCCTCTCTGGCCTTGGGCCTTGTCGTGGGATCAATCGCCGGCTACTACGGAGGCCGCATCGATCGCTTCGTCAACGTAGTGGTGATGAACGCCTTCCTCTCGTTCCCCGGAATTCTTCTGGCCATCGCATTCGTCGCATTTCGCGGGCCGGGAATATTCAATCTAGTGCTGGCACTATCCCTCGGAGGCTGGGTTGGCTACGCCCGCCTGGTCCGCGCTCAGGTTCTCGCCGCCCGCGAGCGCGAATTCGTCGAAGCCGCACGCGCCTTGGGAGCCAGCGATCTGCGCGTCATCGTTCGCCACATCTTGCCCAACATCATTCAGCCAATCATCGTGCAAGCCGCCATAGGCATGGCTGGCGCGATCCTGGCCGAAGCCACCATGAGCTTCCTCGGTCTTGGCGTTCCCCCTCCAACCGCGAGCTGGGGTACTATGCTCAACGACGGCCGCGCCCACCTCTTCGACGCGCCCCATCTCGTGATTTTCCCTGCGATGGTTGTAATGTTCGCTGTACTATCGTTCAACTTCATCGGCGACGCCCTGCGCGATTATCTCGATCCTCGCTCCCGCATCGAGGCCGGGCTGTAGCTCATCCAATTCGCAAGTCCGAATCACCCAAGGAGAATTAATGATTGCACGCATCTGGCGAGGCGCAACTCGTGAAGCCGACAAGGACACCTACTTCGAATATCTCCAGAAAACAGGGTTGAAGGAATATGCGTCTATCCCCGGCAACCAATGCGTGTGGGTCTTGCGGCGTGTGTATGACGGAAAATCCGAGTTTACCCTGATTTCGCTCTGGCATTCATGGCACGCCATCAAAGCTTTCGCCGGCCCAGAATACGAGAACGCGGTCTACTATCCCGAAGATGAAAAATTCTTACTGGAACGAGGGCCGCGTGTGATCCACTACGAAGTCCTGTCATGCCCATCTCAATGAGTGTGAAAGGCAATTTTTACAACAGTTATTACCGAACACGCCTCTCCACTTCATTTTCTCCGATTGCTTCGCGTGTGCGATCAGGAGAAATCCCGCCCTTTTCGCCTATGGCGCTTGCACGTCGCGTTAAAGCGGGGTGTGTCATAAAGATTTCTGTCAGTTTGTCGCAATGCATAGGCGCTTCCGTAATGCGGTGCAGATTGACCAGAGCATGGATTGCGGTCTCCGGGTCTCGCGTTAATTCAACTCCAGCGGCATCGGCGGCGTATTCAAACCGACGCGATAAGAAATAGAACGTGAGAATCGGCACGAACACTACCAAAACATCGAAAAGTGGGCGAAATGCAAACAGGAGAGGCGACATGACGAAACTCGCGAGAGCGATACCTGCGAAAACGGCTGTCGTTATGAGCAGTTTCTTGCGACCATGCTTCGCTTTTGCATGTGCCAGTTCATGCCCAATGACAAAATCGAGTTGCGCACTTGTCAGGAATTTTCCGTAATTGTCGGTCACTGCAATAGTGTGCGAAGCCCCATAGGCGTTGGTTAGGTGCCCCCTGCCTGCCGGAACGACACACACTCGTTTCAAAGGCGTCCTGGTCATCTTCGCCAGAACGAATGCCCTTTTGTAAAGTTCCCCACCTTTTACTTCCTGTAGTTTCATGCCTTCCGCCGAGCGAAGGCGGAGCATTCCGAGCATGGCCACTATCGCGGCGATTACAAGCCACACAATGCCCACCAAATGACGCTCGTAGAACGCATTGAAACCGCTGGCAAGAAGCAGAATGGCAACAGTTGGAGAAACCGTCCGCCAGAGAGTTAGCCGTAGCAGATCTATCGATGTCCACCGCCGCCTGAGAAAGACTTTGTCAAGGGAGTAGCAAATTAGCTGGACAAGTGCAACTCCGCCGATAGGCAGTCCCCAGAACAGAAAAGCCTTGACAAGAGTGGGGTCAAGCCAGCTTAGGCGCAGGGCAAGTCTTGAAATAAATGCCGCTACAGTGTCGGAATCCCACAAGGCCCACCAAGCGGCGACTGTAGCCAGGAGAATGATCTGAGTCCAACGACGATTAGCTATCCACCTCGATGTTCTTTCCGATTCATCGGCCTGCATTACCCAAAGATTGTAGCTGAAGCCCCCTTGTTCGCTTGGACGTTGTCAACAGGCCCCAGCACTCAAAACACCGCGCCGATCACGGGCAGTTCGGAAACCGACGCGCTGCCCGGAAAGCTCATGGGGCGCGGTCGCTGCTCCCAAGCCCGTGTAAACACGCCAAATCCATTTCTTGACAACAATCACAAATTGCAATATAAACATTGCGATTGATGATATGACACTAGGCGAAAAAATCCGCTACTTGCGTGAAGTGGAAGGCTCACTGCGTGGCCTGGACCGTCCCATGACGCAACTCGAATTAGTGCGCGCCATCCGGAAACAGGTCGGCAAAACCATCAGCCAGTCGTACGTGTCGCAGATCGAAAGCGGAACCCGTCCTCACATGACCCAATCCACGCGCACTCTGCTGGCAAAGTTTTTCAAAGTTCATCCCGGATTCCTGGTCGACGATCCTGTGGGCTATCACACCGAACTGGTCTCAGATTTGCGCACGACGGAAGGGCAGTTGGATGTTTGGCTCTTGCAGGGTTCGGAGCGCTTCGCCAGCGACCCGCAAGTGAGCGAGGTCATGATCAAGGCCGCCCGCGACAAAAACACCCGGCAATGTTTCATTTTGCTGGGCGCGATCCTCGACACACCAGGCCTCGCCGACCGGTTACTCGAAGCCTTGAAGCCGCAGGCCGCGCGGGCAGCAAACAATCGAATAAGCGGCGGGAGGTGCGCGCAATGACTTGGGCCAATTTCTATCTGATTTGTTTTGCCGTGGGCCTGGCTTTCAGCGTGCTCTCATTTTTCGCCGGAGGCGTTCGCTGGCATCTGCATTTGCCCCATTTGCCACATGCGATGCATGCGCCCATCGGGCACGCCCCAGGAGCGAGCGGAAGTCCGGCCACAATAAAGGGTGGGGCACGCGGCAGCCAAGTCTCGCTTTTCAACTTCGTGAGCGTCGCCGCTTTCCTGGCATGGTTCGGCGGAACTGGCTATCTGCTCACGCGCTTTTGGACGATATGGTTCGCCATGGGCCTCGGAATCGCCCTGCTCAGCGGTGCGGTCGGAGCCGCAATCATCTACCTGTTTCTAAGCAAGGTGTTGATTTCGGAAGAAGAGAATCTCGATCCCGCTGATTACGAAATGGCCGGCGTGTTGGGACGCACGTCCGTACCCATCCGCCAAGGTGGGACTGGCGAAATCATCTACTCGCAAGCGGGAACCCGCAAAACCTGCGGAGCGCGAGCCGAAAATGGCACTGCGATCGAGAAGGGAAGCGAAGTAATTGTGACCCGCTACGAAAAAGGAATCGCGTACGTGCGCCTGTGGACGGAAATGACCGAAGGACAGCCATCAACCGAACATTGACCATGAACACGTAGCCCCGGTCGCCCTGGTCCGGGCGGTCGAGCGAAACTCGACAGAATGTTGGCAGCGCGAAGACGTACTAAGAAAACGTCGGGCTTACAGACGCGGAGGTTTCATCCGATGAATCGCAAAGTGTTTCAGGCATTCACGTGGTTGATGTGGCTGGCGTTGCCCATCACGGCCTTCCGCTTCTGGACGGCGTGGGATCGCCTGCCGCTTCGCATGGCGAGTCATTTCAACTTCAACGGGACACCCAATGGTTGGATGCCGCGCGAGGCCGCCTTTTTCCTGGCGCTGGGCGTTACCGCTATGATGCTTGCCGTCTTCACGGCGATCTCGTACGTTGCCCATAAAACGCGGGTTCCGGACACTTTCTCTTGGTTTCTCCTGGGTTTCTTCTATTTGGTGATTGGCTTCGTCTACGCCGGGAATAGCGGCGTCGTCCAGTACAACCTGGATGGACAGCCTATGGCAATAGACTTTTGGATCGTCCTTGCTCCGGTCGCAGTGATCGCATTGTCTGCAGTATTCCTGGGCGTGAAGCGCGGCAACAGCTTGCCAACCGCCACCGTAATCGCGGAAGAAACGCATGGCTCGCTACCCTGGAGCCTGTTGTTCGTCGCTTTGATGCTGGCTCAGATCGTGGCTGCCACGGCAATAACCGCTCCTCCCGTGCGCCTCACGTCGGCCATCCTTGGCGTGTTATTCGCCGTGATTGCGCTGCACGTTTGGACCGGTTTCCAGTACTTCTTCAGCACTGCCGGCGTGGAGATCCGCACCTTGGGATTCCGCTTGAAGTCCATTCCGCGGAACGAGATCACGCAATATGCGGTGGCAAGCTGGAATCCACTCCGCGGCTATGGCATTCGCGGGATCGGCAATCGTCGAGCTTATGTCTGGTGCAATTCGGGCGTTCGTATCCAGACGACCGAGGGCGAAGTTTTCTTAGGACACCGCGATCCGGAACGGATAGTCCGCGACCTGGAGGCAATAACGCTGAACCGGGCAAGCGCTCAAGTTCCGCCAGGATAAAGCGCAGGTTCCTTCGTGAACCTTCGTGTCCGGAGCCTGCCCTGAGCGAAGTCGAAGGGCGGTTGAAGACCTTCGTAGGTGTTGGAGATTGGAAGAGGAGGCGATATGTTCGGCATGGCAATTGAAATTTGGGTAATTGTAGGCCTGATGGTTCTAGCCGTCATGCTCCTGATGAGCATGTTGGCGAAACTCTACCGTAAGGCGGGACCGCATGAAGCCCTGGTGGTATACGGCTTCCGCGGCACGCGCGTGGTGAAGGGACACGGCACGATCATTTTTCCCATGATCGAAAACTGCCGCGGCCTTTCGCTGGAACTCATGTCATTCGACGTCGCACCACAGCAGGACTTGTACACCAAACAAGGCGTGGCAGTCACCGTCGAAGCCGTAGCGCAGATCAAGGTGAAGTCAGACACAGAGTCGATCCTAACCGCATCGGAGCAATTCCTCACCAAGACGCCGCAAGAGCGCGAAGGCCTGATCCGCCTGGTGATGGAAGGTCACCTGCGCGGCATCATCGGGCAACTCACGGTAGAGGAAATCGTCAAGCAACCAGAAATGGTTTCCGACCGCATGCGCTCCACCTGCGCTGACGACATCAGCAAGATGGGGCTGGAGGTGATTTCGTTCACCATCAAAGAAGTGCGCGACAAGAACGAATACATCACCAACATGGGTCGACCCGATGTGGCGCGCATCAAGCGTGACGCCGACGTCGCCGCCGCTGAAGCCGATCGCGATACCGCCATCCGGCGCGCACTGGCAACGCGGGAATCCGCCGTTGCTAAAGCTCAAGCCGATCAAGAGCGAGTGCTGGCAGAAACGCTTTCCTTGGCCAAACAGGCCGAGTCGCAGCGCGATCTCGAAGTCAAGAAAGCGCAATACCTGGAAGTCACGAAACGCCAGCAAGCCCAGGCCGACAAAGCCTACGACATTCAGACCAACATCATGCAACAGCAGGTGGTCGCTGAGCAGGTGAAGGTGCAGCAGGTCGAGAAGGAACAGCAAGTCAAAGTACAGGAAGCCGAGATCAACCGCCGCGAGAAGGAGCTGATCGCAACTGTGTTGAAGGGCGCGGAGATTGAGCGCCAACGCATCGAGACCCTGGCAGCAGCTGAGAAGCAGCGCCTGACAGCCGAAGCCGAAGGACACGCGGCATCGATTCGTGCGCAAGGCGAAGCCGAAGCCGAGATCATTTTCAAGAAAGGTGAATCCGAAGCCAAGGCGATGAACGTCAAGGCCGAGGCTTATCAGGAGTACAACCAGGCGGCCGTGATCGACAAGCTCTTCACTAGCTTGCCGGAGATCGTCCGGGCGCTGGCCAGCCCGCTGGCCAATGTGGACAAGATCACCGTGGTCTCAACTGGCAACGGCGACTCTGCGGGGATGAGCAAGATTACCGGCGACATAACCAAGATGGCCGCGCAAGTTCCGGCATTGTTCGAGACGCTCTCCGGAATGAGCATGACCGACCTGCTGTCGAAGGTGCGAATGATCGGCGACAAACCGGTCGGAGACAAGCCGGTTAAGCCCGACGTGCTTCCACCAGCGCCCAGCCCGGCAAAGTAAGCGAACGATGGAGGACGGGCGTCCGCGCCCGTCCCCTGCAAGAGACGGAGTGGAGACATGAAAAAAACATTCCTGCAGATCGGACTCGGTGTCGCGCTGGGAGCTGCATTAGGCGCGGCTCTATCGATCGTTCTCGGTGCGGGAAGCGCCTGGCTAGCGGTAGGTATCGCCGTGGGCATCGCGATCGGCGCCACCATCACGCGCACGAGTTCTAATAAACCGAGCTCGACAATTAACGACCAACGACTAACGACCAACGACTGAAGCAAAGGAGTTCACCAATGGCACTACTAGAGAGAGTTTCCACACTAGTCCGGGCCAACCTCAACGACCTGATCGACAAGGCCGAGCACCCGGAAAAGATGATCAAGCAAGTTATCCTCGACATGCACAACCAGCTTCTGCAGGTGAAGACGCAGGTCGCCATCGCCATCGCCGACCAGCATCTGCTGGAAAAGAAACGCAAGGAGAACGAAGACAAAGTTGCCGAGTGGATGCGGAAAGCAGAACTCGCCGTCGACAAAAAGCAGGATGACCTGGCGCGCGCCGCACTCGAACGCGTCGAAAGCTACCGCGACTTGACCGAAGGCTTTGCCCAGCAAATCACCGATCAGAAAGCGCAGGTAGAGAATTTGAAGACCGCGTTGCGGCAACTCGAACAGAAACTCACTGAAGCCCAAGCCAAGGCCGATCTGCTGATCGCGCAGCATCGCCGGGCGCGCGCAGTCGGCAAAGCCAGCGACGCGAAGATGGCCGGTGGCAATGGATCAAGTGCGGCCGCCTTCGACCGCATGAAACGCAAGGTTGCCCACAGCGAAGCGCTAAGCCAGGCCAAGTCCGAGATTGCCGCCGACAACATGGAAGAGCGCCTGGCCGCGCTCGAAAAAGAAGACCGCATCGAGCAGTTGCTGGTAGATCTGAAAACGAAAAGAGGCGCATAGATTGTGCACGGCTTGTGTGGGGGCGAACGCCCTCGTCCGCCGGACAAAACTTCGACTGGCGGTATGCGGCTCGAATGAAGTGTATGACGGAAAAGGCTAACAGAGCGCGCGCCATCGGTATGGCGATTGGCATTGTCGTTCTTGTGGTCGCCCTGCTGTGCAAGCGGCTTTGCGTTGAGTAGAAAACTCCACGCTATTACCTCAGCGGCTAAAACCTCGCTCATTCGAGAGCATTTGCCTCCGCGCTGAAAGCGCGGCGCTACCCCAATATTAGAGTGTTCAGCATTTTGGGGGTGGTACAATAGTAGTATGAAAGAGAAGACCTCAATCACACTATCGAAAGAGGTGCTTAGCGGCATCGATCGGATTGTCGGATCGAAGCAATCGCGTTCGGCATTTATTGAAGCCGTGCTGAGGCACTATCTGCGCCGCCAGGCGCGAGCGAAGGTCGAGGCTCGCGATCTCGAACTCATCAACAAGGCCGCGGATGAGCTGAACGACGAGGTGGAAGACGTTCTCCGGTATCAGGCGATACCGGAATAGCCGGAGGCAATTAAGGAGTGAGACGAGGCGAAATTTATCGCGTTCATCACCCCAGCGACGATCCTAAACTGTACCGCAGCTTCGTGGTCGTGAGCCGCCAGATCCTGATCGATTCCCGATTTCCCACCGTGGTCTGTGCGCCGATCGTGACACGCGGGCACGGGTTCTCAACCCAGGTGTCGGTCGGCATCGATGAAGGCTTGAAGCATGAAAGCTGGATCCTCTGCGATAACCTCGTAAGTCTCCGTAAGGTGCAACTGACACGCTTTGTTGGATCGCTGGCCCGCTCCAAGATTCCGGAATTGGATCGAGCCCTGAAGATGGCTCTCGCTTTGGAATAATTAGGAGGCTGGCTCCTCCGTAGGCTAGACGGACGCAGGATCTGCCGGGATGTAGTGCGAGCACGACAGGCGACGTTGTCGGGTGCGATAGGTGCACGGGAGTTTCTATGAGAACAACAGTTACGCTTGATGAGGATCTCGTACGCATCGCCCAAGAATTCACCGGGGTGGCGGAGAAAACGGCATTGATTCGTGAAGCTCTCAAAGCGCTCATCGAGCGGGAAAGCGCTCGCAGATTGGCGTCCATGGGAGGCACAATGCCCAAATTGAAGAACATTCCACGCCGCGGAGGACCACGGAATTGATTCTCGTGATGCTGTGGCGCATCGGTGACTATTGGCCCATCCTAGCCTGCCAGGGTGGGCCACCCGCTTCCCACGTTTGCGCACAGAACGCGCAAAGATGGGGCACCCGGCAGAAGACACCCGGCAGAAGACACATTGACGAGCCATACACGACTCAATTCCAATCCGGAATATCTGACTTTACTCGCATAGGTCGGTTGGGATCGGTTGACCAATCGACAGCCTCTATGAATTTCTCTGTTGCAGCTCGTTTGTTCTTCACTGCTCGGGCTATGTCGGCATTCGTATTCTGCCGATAGATTTTGTACCTGTAGGACCACAGCCCCGTCTGTGCCCTTTTGAAGTCGAGGTATTCGTTACATGTGAAGTTTTGAGCAGCTATCATTGCGAACACACGGAACTTGGTTCTCTCGTTATCGAGTGCCATGAATTGCTCTGGATATATCTCTATGTCCAACACAAGTCTCTCTTCAGGGTGAAGCGTGCCAACGATACGTCGATTCCTTACCGCTTGAAGGATACTGTTGCGAGTCGCTTGCATCCAGATGCCAGTATCGTAGAGAGTAACAGACACTCCAGTAAGAATGTGCGCGCCATGATTCTCTAATGCTAACGGAATATCCTGACCGGGAATGAGATTGCCGAGCATCGGAACCACAGCACCATAAGAGTCGCCACCGGTGATGCTGGTCAAGACAGCATCGGTGCGCCGCATTGTGGCGGAAAATCGTTGGTCACTTGCTTTGATGCTCTTGTCCAGTGCTTTAGCCGTAACATCAATGCCCTTTGCTGTCGCATTCAGGCCCCTGCTGGTTGCATCAAGAGCCTCGGAAATTTTGGTGAATTGTCCAACTTGCTCAGCATCGGCGACGTAAAGATTTCTTATTTCGGCCACTATTAGCAGGGTGATTAGGAAAATCCAAGCAGCCTTCTCTGTTGGTCTCAAGTTTTCTCGGAATGTCACATAAGCAGCCGCTCCTCCCATAATCGCGATGTAAACACCAACGGGTGGTGTGTGCCCAGTCCTGATCAGATACATAGGTACTAATAATGCGAGCACACACAGTATCCAGGCGAGTATCGGATAAAGGTTCCTGCGGCTCCAAGAGACTATCTGAGTCAAAGCCTTGACCATTAGGACTTAAGGATACGGCATCGGCGGCTGGCCCAGCCTTTCTTTCTGACCTACTCCCAGGTTCGCTGGGCGAGTCGCCCCGCGGCCACACTCGGCTTACCGGGGCTTGCGTGGTTTGTTGCCGGGGGCTTGGGAGTGCAATTGGGCCAGCACTTTTTTCACGGGGCAAGGTGATCCCGGGCCGGAGGGGCGCATCAGGTTCTCGTTTATCTGGCAGCGGTCGATCTGCACTCGGCTGTTTGGGGTGCGTTGCTCGGAGCAGGTCAGCAGGCACCAGGCTTCGCGAAACGCCTCGAATTGGCCCGTCTGTTTTTCGCGATGCGGATAAACGGCCACCCCGGTGCGGGTGGCGAAGGCCTGCACCGGGATGATGTACCAGACATCCAAGGGCATGACCCAGGCCGCGAGCACGTCAACGTCGTCAGCAGAATAGCGGCGGCATTTTCGGCCGACGTCGGCGCGGGTCGTGCGGAAGAAATACGTCCTGCGCATGTGGAACGTGGACTTGACCTGCACTCTCCAGAGACGGTGGCCGGTATTGAGGATGAAGTCAAAGGGTTCGTTTTCGCCCAGAGGTTTGGAGAGGCCGAAACCCAGGCTGGCGGCTTTGTAGGAAAATGCGAGCTCTCCCAGTTCGCCCAGGGCCTTGGGAGAACGAGTACGGTATAGGGTTTCGCCGCTGAATTCGGCGGCTTCGGCGTAGATCGCTCCAACTTCGTAACCGGGGAAAATCGGGAGAACTTCGATGGCTGACATCGGGATCCTTTTGGGGTGGCAATGGGCAATCCGGTGGCGGTTGTTAGGTCGCGTTGCGATTGCTATTTGACATATAGCATAGCATGTCTTGTATAGCGATCTCATAAGCTATTTTGCGCGTTGCCGCCGCAAGGGTTTCCACTCCGATCGTTGCCTAGTTGTTGCTCACCGATAAGTTGCAGGGATCCTTCGACTCCGCATCTGCCTCGCTTCGCGACGCAGATACTACGCTCAGGATGACAATCGAGGAAGGGAGTGATCCGGACTAGCCCAGGCTGCCGGCGAAATTCTCTCGCACGTAGTGAAAGAAGATCGACGTGGAGGTATGTCCCTCAGGCAGGGCTTCCCGCGAGTGCGGTAGTTGGCAGCCGCGATAAAGCAAGGCGTCGCCAATCGCCTGAAACACTTTTACCGTGCCTGATTTGTTGTGCAGTTGAAGTGGCCACTGGGTGGGGTTGCGAGGTTCGGGTGCGTAATCGAGGCATAGAGTCACGCTGAAATCGCACTGCTCGCGGTCGGTATGCCTCTCGAGGATCGCCCCCGGCTGGTACGAAGCGAGATAAACGTAGGAGGCTTTCAGCGGTTCGCCGGCGAACGCGCTCATGGCTGCAGTCAGCTGTCGATGAAAGAAGCGAGCGACAGGGTCATTGTAGGCCTTATAGCGGAGCGGGCTTTGTTCGTCCCCGAGAGACAGTTTTCCGGTGCGAATCTGCTGGCGGTAATAACGCCGCAGGGCTGCGATATGGAATGGATGAATGAGCCGACCGACCGCGGCGTATCCCTGCGACTGGAAGGGCGCGCCGACGATAGAAACAATTTCATCCCATTGCCGGCGGCGATGCGATGCATACCCCTCCGGCACCAGGATGTTGGCCAGCAACAGAGTGCGGCGGGCTTGCGGCGAAAGCGTGAATGGAGCGGGATCGCCGGGTTGCATTCCGCACAGCATGTTGCAGAACTCAGGGCCCAGCCAGAAGGGTTGCAGCGCTTGGCTTCCTGGATCTTTAATCCAAACCATTTGACCTTGGTGGGCAAAGCCGGCCGGTGCTTCCTCAGGCAATTCGCCTTCTGGAGTAAAGAAGCAATCGGGATTCAGGAAAAGTGGACGATCAGACGAACCCTCCCAGTACTCTGGTCGGAGGAGATGTACAGGCACCAGATGGTCCGGCTGATCGTCCAGGCGGCAGTGGAAGAGCGATCGGGGAAGTTCGGTCTCCCGATCGTGGCCCGCGGGTGCGACTGCGAGCTGCTCAATCCATGCCAGCCAAGCTGCGTCTTTCATTTGTGAATCCATCCATTGACCGTGAAACGGCTGTCGGCGAACTGACCCGAAGGACAGTCGACTGGGGTGATTTCGTGCGACAGCCCACTGGCGAACAGAACCAGTTGGTTCTGCTCAGGCACAAGGGTGCGGTAGTTGGCGGTGGGGACATAGTTGTTGTTCTCCCGTCGTGAGTCGTAGATTCTCAGCTCGCCGCCGCTGAACTGTTTGGGCTCACGATGGAAGAAATAAACGAAGGTAATTTCGCGGGTTGCGACTACCTCCGCCCCGTTGTCACTGTGGCAGCAAAAAAAGTCACCGTGATTGCTGGCCGTGGTTTGGCTCTCGATGCGGGTAATCGGGAAGGGATCGCGTCCCCATTTTTGCAGAACCCGGGGCAAGCAGGTCATCAGAAGACGATCCACGATCATTCTTTCATGCCCACCCAGATCCATCAGCACGCGCGACCGGCGCTGATCATAGTCAACGGCTCCGCCCGTGACTCCAGGCGAAAGCACCTCGCTGATCTCAAAGCGCTTTTCCTGGTCCAAAATGTATTGCCGCAATGTGTTTAACTCGGACAAAGTCAGAAACTCGTCGAAGACCACACATTCCGCGGATACATATTCGGAAGCCTCGAGAACCGCGATGCCTCGAGTTTGCGGTTGCGTGCTCGGGGTCAGAAATGATATCGGCGGCGGGCTTGTGCCTGGCGGGCGTGGAGTGCCCGGGACCGGCGATGGTGGCGGAGTGCCTGGTGTTCCGGCGCTAATCGGCGGCGGACTTGTGCCTGGAGGGCGTGGAGTGCCCGGGACCGGAGACGGCGGTGGAGTAGTAGGTGGAGATCCGGCGCGGATAACCGACGAGCTCTTGGACGGAAGAATCGAGGACGCCGACAGCTGCCGGAGCAGTTGGCGCGTCATGCTTTCCCCCAAAACGCCGAGGGCTCGCTCTGCGATGAGTTCTCCTACCGTCCGGCTGATGGTTTGAGCTACGACACTTTCCGAAGCGCTTGATTGGCTTCTTGTACGCTGCAGCAAATTGGCAAGCAATTCTCTCTCGGGCACGCTGAGAATGCGCTCGTCGCACAACAAAGTGCCGGAGAGACTATCGATCATCTCTCGTGCTGTCATTGGACCCTCCCGGAGTAGACAAAAATTCAGGGACCGGACAGTCCGGGAAGCGAAGGGGACTGCAGCGTAGCAAAAAGAAATGCGGAAGGGAAGCCCTAATTGAGGGCAGAGGGTCGAATCCTGAGGAAAAGAAGTGTGACCAGCGGTCGCCCTATTTTTCCGCCATCGCGCCGACTAGAGATTCGAAGATCTTGAAGCCGTCGGTACCGCCGAGCTGAGACTCGCTTGCGCGCTCAGGATGCGGCATCATGCCAAGCACGTTGCGGCCGGGATTGCAGATGCCCGCGATATTGTTCAGCGAACCGTTAGGATTCGCGTCCAGGGTAATGTCGCCTGCAGGGCTGGAATAACGAAATACAATCCGCTGGTCCCGCTGCAACTCGGCGAGCGTGGCCTCGTCGCAGAAGTAGTTGCCTTCCATGTGACCGATGGGAATCGTGAGCACTTCGCCTTGTCGGCAGGCATGGGTGAACGGTGTGTCGGTGCTTTCTACCCTCACCTGGACAGGCTTGCAAACGTACTTCAGGCCTACATTTCGCATCAGGGCGCCGGGCAGTAGTCCGGACTCGCATAAAATCTGAAAGCCGTTGCAAATGCCGAGCACCAGGCCGCCATTCTCGGCGAACTTCCTTACCGACTCCATCACCGGCGAAAACTTGGCGATGGCGCCGGTGCGCAGGTAATCGCCGTAGGCAAATCCTCCCGGAACGATGACCGCGTCGCAGTTTTGGAGATCATGCGAATCATGCCACAGGAATGTCACCGGCTGTTTCGCTACCTGCTGAATGGTCCAATATGCGTCGTGATCGCAGTTCGATCCGGGGAAAATGATGACGCCGAATTTCATCCGCGTTTCCTCGCTAGGGGTATGTCCTGAGTTTAGCACGGAGGAAAAATGAGCTGCCTGCATCACGCGTGCCCGGAGCAGGCAGCCCATTGCTTCAACCTCGCTCAAAACGAGTCATCAGGAACCGACGGAAGTGGTGGTGGCATGAGCTCGGCTCCCGGCCCCGGGGGCGGAGCGCCGGGCGGCAGGCTCCGGTACAAGAAGTGTTCGCCGGGACCACCCCGTTGCTCGCGGATGGACTTGAGCTGGCGCCATTGTTCCACCGAGAGCACTTTGCGCAGATCAAGGTTCATCATGGTGTATTCGCGCTCCAGCTTGCCCCGTGCGGTCAGGACTTGGTCCACTTGGGTTCCCACCTGGCCTTCACTGGGGACGTCGGCATCGAGCAAATTCTGCAACTTCAAGTCCTCCTTTTCCATTTCAGCTCCATAGTCAACCAGCTTCATCTTATGATCGAAAAAGGTCTGATCCAGTTGGGCGATCTGGCCCTCGGTGAGTTGCAATTTCTTGGCAACATTCGAGTCCTTCCACCACTTTCCCATTTCACTGCGGATTATGACCTTCCCAGCCTTTTGCCGAACGAACACCTGGTTTTGTAGAGGCGCGGCTTGGGGTTGTGATTGAGCCACCACAGAAACCGGCAATAGGGATAGGAACAGATAGCAGAAGTTACTGAGCTTCATGTTGATTCTCCTTGGAAACGCGATGTGACCTTGAAATTGGTTGGCTGTTGTTGATCTCTTCCGCGAGCATCGCGGCTGGTTCCAGGGCCTGAGGAACGCCACTTTGGACGGTTTGCTCCACAGCGACGAGCAACTCCTGATCCGGATCTTCTTGTGCTCGTAACGGTCGCGGCGCGGGACTATCGCTCAGAAGCAATATTGCCAGCAAGACCATCGCGAAAGCGCCGGCCCACGCTGTCGCGGTCCGCGTGGATGAACGTTTCGGCGCCCCCGCAATGCGTTTCCGTATCTCTGCCTGCTGACGTTCCCAGAACGTATCGGGATGATCCGCGGCCGTGCGAGCCCATTCTGGCAAGGCGTCGAGAGTCCGCCGCAGATGTCGCTGATCGCTGTCGAAGATCATTTCGCTCAATTCTTCATTGCTCAAATGGCGGGTTAAATGCATGATTTGTCCCTCACTGTTTCTCGAATCTTCGCGGTAGCGCGGAACAGGTGCGCCTTCACCGTTCCCACGCTAAGGCTCAATACGCTCGCAATCTCCTGCAACGACATTTCTTCGGCAAATCGTAGAAGGAAGATAGCTCGCTGCTGCTGCGAAAGGGAAGCGACCGCGGTCCAAACCGCATCCATTTCTTCACGCGCCAGCAAGATGCGCTCTGGGGAAGGCTGTGATCCGCGAAACTGGCGGGGTTCACTTCCGTCCGCGTCCTCCAGACCGATAAGCCTTTTCCAGAACGAAGTGCGGCGGCTCTTTCCGTGATCTCTGGCCAGGTTCACGGCGATTCGCAGAAGCCAGGTCTCGATCCGGCAGTCGCCCCGGAAGCTTCCGAGATTCTTGTATGCTCGCAGAAAGCACTCCTGCGTGAGCGTGTCAGCCGCGTCTGCATCCTTCACCAGCAGGTACAGCACGCGGTACACTCGGCGCTGGTGTTGTCGGATGATCTCCTCGAAACTTTCCGACGAGATGGATTCGGTCACCTTTTCGACCCGTGTGTTCAATGCCGTCGTGAGTGCGGTTTCCACGTGCCTTCTTTTTTTGGGCTGACTAAGTGCTATGAGTATGGACGAATCCTGGGCAGTGAGGTTTACAGCGCATGCAAAAGCAGTTGGATGATGCCTCGCGTTGGCGGCCCGCATCAGAGATGATATGAGTCTCGGTGAACATTTTCGGCTGACCGGCGGGGCGCTCAAGAACTGGGCGATCGCGCAGATGCAGGACTCGCTGGCCGTGGCAGTGTTGTGGCTGATCGGCCTCTACGCCTTGCGCGTGCCCTGGGCTCCGCTGTGGGCGCTGCTGGCGGCGTGCTTGCAGGTTATCCCGCATTTGGGGCCGGTGCTGGGATTGATTGGTCCCGTCCTGGCCGCGACCCTGCGCTGGGGGGATTGGGAACACCCGCTTTACGTGTTGATGCTTTATGCTGCGATCGCGGTAGTCGATGGCTTTCTGCTGCAGCCCTACATCATGAAGCGCGTGGCCAAGGTTCCGATGTGGGCGTCTCTGCTAACCCCGATCGTCCTCGGCATTCTGATTCCGTTCTGGGGAGTGCTGCTGGCGCCGCCGCTGTTGGCGGTTCTGTATGCCTACAAAGCGTGGCTAGCAACGGACCGAGAAACCCTCACCTGACTACCCGCCGTACAGAAAAACGTAAAGCCGAGCCAGCCTTCACGGATTGTCATCCCGACCGAAGCTTCTCATCCCCAAAGGGGATGAGAAGCGAAGGGACCTGCTGCTAAGGCCAATGTCAAAGTCGCGACCCAGGCGGCGTGAATTCCCTACCTGAGCCAAAACCACAACCGCAAACGTGGACCAGATCGGCAGGTAGTGCAAACTCTTGCCCCTTGACATCGGTTTCCCTTGGAGGGAGACTCCTCCGTCAAAGTTTGGCCATGTCAGGCAGAGAGGAGAACAACCATGGCAAACCTGTGCAAGTTGTTATTTACGGCCGCGCTGACTACGGCGTTGGCTACGATTTGGCCGGCGAATCTGCGAGCGGCAGGCAATCACCCCGAAGTGGTGACGAACAACGATCTCAAGGGATCGAATACCGTTTCATTTTTCAAGTTCACGGGGACAACTCTAAAGACCCCCGTCACGGCCCCAACCGGCGGCAAAGGCATTGGCGGCGGCTTCCCGGGCCTCAACCGAATAGCATTAGGTGCGACCAGCCCGACAGTCGTCTGCGGTTTCGTCAGCGACGCGGGCAGTGGCGATGTCGCTGTCTTCAAGGTCGTCAACAAGGTCATAACCAAGGTGGGGAACTTCAAGGACCCGCACGGTTCCGGTAAGGCGCAAGGGATCGGGTTGGCAGTGACCAGGAATTTCGTATTTGCAGCCTACAGTTCAACCAAGAACATTGGCGTTTGGCAAATCCTTCCGGGCTGCAAACTCAAGCTTTCCGGTACGTACAATTCGGCAGGCACAGTTGCAGGCATGAGGGCGTCACCCAATTTCAAAACGCTGGTTGTCAGCTATGGCGCAGGCGTCAATAAAGTTGACTCCTTCTCTATTGCGGCAAACGGAAAGCTGACCGAGCACGGACCGTATTCCGCGACCGGCAGCGCCGCTGGCGTAGACATCAGTGCAGATAGCGCCTACGCCATTTTCGGCGATACCACCAAGTCCACCACGCAGGTCGAGATTTACCCCATTAACTCCGACGGGTCGTTGGGTAAAGACAATAAGTTCGGCGGCGATGGCAGCTTAGGTTCCGGCATCGGCTCCAGCGATGTGTGGCTTAGCGCGGACGAGAAGTATCTCTTCGTGAGCAATAATTCCTCAAAGCAGATTACTTCCCTCGCATTCGGCGAGGGCCCGCTCAGCCTTTCCTATATCAGCATCACCAGCTTGAACAATCCCGGCAACGAGATCGTTTCGACAGCGGGAATCAACTCGATACTTACTGGTTACCTCGTGGTGGCGGAGGATGGATCCCCCGATTCGTCCGTCGGGCTTCTGCAGATTAATTCGAATGGATCAACCACAGAAGTCAGCGGCTCTCCCTTCAAGATCAGCTCGGGCGGCTCAGGGCTGCAGTCCCTGATAGTTGGTCCTCCGCGACCGTTCTAAACGATCAAGATTCCGCCGGTGCCCCAGGTTCGCGTCCGTTCTGTGGACGCTAACCTGGGCCTTACCAGCCCACGGCTTGTCATCCCGACCGGAGTTCTCAACCCAAAAGGGGATGAGAAGCGGAGCGGAGGCACCTGCTGTTTGATAGATGGACCGGCAACGGATCGGGGAACAAAACCAGAAAGCGCCACCATAGGATGCTGGCCCAAGCTTTCCCTCTGCGCAAAAGGCGGGTGCCCTGCCCTTCTCGCGTTCTTGGCGAGAGGGCGGGGCTTTTAGGCGCCTGACGCCAGCACCCTCCCCACCATCAACGCTGTCATCCTGAGGCCCACGTCTTTTGTGGGCCGAAGGATCTATGCAATTGCCCCGCGCGACATCGCCGCCGGAGTGCACAGATCCTTCGTTGGGAGTCCTCGGCTTCGCCAAGGACTCCACTGCCTCAGAATGACAGCCGGGTGGCGCCGGACCTTCGCAGATAACCAAAAAACTGGGTGCCCCGCTCCTTGCGATTTTTGCAAGGGGCCGGAGCATGGATCATCGGGGAACAAAAACAGAAAGCGCTACCGTAGGATGCTGGCCCAAGCTTTCCCTCTGCGCAAAAGGCGGGTGCCCTGCCCTTCTCGCGTTCTGTGCGAGAGGGCGGGGCTTTTAGACGCCTGACGCCAGCACCCTCCCCACCATCAACGCTGTCATCCTGAGGCCCACGTCCTTTGTGGGCCGAAGGATCTATGCAATTGCCCCGCGCGACATCGCCGCCGGAGTGCACAGATCCTTCGTTGGGAGTCCAAGAACTCCACTGCCTCAGGACGACAGCCGGGTGCGCCGGACCTTCGCAGATAACCAAAAACTGGGTGCCCCGCTCCTTGCGATTTTTGCAAGGGGCGGGTGCATGGATCGACCACACCGCCGCTTTCCATTCGTTCATCCGGATCAAGTCACAATCGTTGACTCGAACCGCCTCTCCACACTTGTGGTAGCCAAAACTTCTCCACGCCGTGTCCCCCGGATTACCCGCCCCTTGCAAAAACGCACGGAGCGGGGCGCGCTAGGTCACATCAAGTTCGGAGTATAATTTTGCAGCCTTCCAAAGGAGGCGTTATGCCCCGTAAGCCAGCCAATCTTTCCCGATCCACCAATCATCAGCTCAACATGTACGCAGTCGCGGCGACTGCAGCTGGAGTCAGCGCTCTAGCACTGCCGCAGCCTTCCGAGGCGAAAGTTGTTTATACGCCAGCGCACGTGAAGCTGGCCTTCGACCAACCATTTGGCCTCGATCTTAATCACGACGGAATAGTCGACTTATATCTGTTCCACTACTATCCGCACTACTCGTCGGGCGAGAACAGCTTATTGGTTTGTCACAACATAAGACAATATTCCATCAACAGAAGTTTTTGCTCTACCAGCAAAAACTGGAATCCCCAGAACGCAGTCCTAGTGACTAAATCCAACTTTAAGACCTACGGGGCAGCGCTGCGTCCGGGGGCAAAAATCCAACGTGGTGACAGATTCCTAGGTGCTAGAAGTGTCTCGTTGGGTCATGGTGAAACAACTTCGATGCATTATACGGGGCATTATCTGTGGTATGGCCCCTGGATGAACGGAGGCAAGGGGGTAAGAGATCGCTATCTTGGCATAAGGTTCGCCATCAACGGGCGACTTCATTTTGGTTGGGCTCGCATGACGGTCAAACCGGGGGGGAATGTTAACGGAAACCCCACTTTCACAGCCACTTTAACCGGCTACGCCTACGAGACCATCCCAGGCAAAGCGATTGTTGCTGGCCAGACGAAGAGTTCAGACGGTGTCGTGGAAAGACCGGGTGCAGCTCTGACAACGCCCACTCCCGAACCCGCCACGCTTGGCATGCTGGCCCTGGGTGCTCAAGGTGTCGTGTGGCGGCGCAAGGAACCGGCACTCTCTCCACTCAGCCCATGAGCGCGGCAGTTCGCTAATTCCGTCGCCGTCGACTTCCCCATCCTCGGCCCGCTTTTCTACGGCAAGATCTGAAACACGGTCCCGCAACCACCACGCCCGCATCCCGTACCAATGCCACCGCCTTGTGTTGCACTGCAAAGACCGCCGTTCTTGCCAGTCGTCAAACCGGCAGCCGGAAAATCGCCATCTGGTGGACCCAAGAAACCGTGAAGCACATCGGGGATCCAGTCGCCACCGTTCTTCTTAGGTGGCTTGAGCTGGAAGACGCTGCCAGCCCCGGACCGTAGCAAACCGT
This sequence comes from Terriglobales bacterium, assembly GCA_035567135.1. Lineage (GTDB taxonomy): Bacteria > Acidobacteriota > Terriglobia > Terriglobales > Acidobacteriaceae > JABDBE01. The sequence continues at coordinate 223,996 of DATMQI010000185.1, read as the reverse complement.
GCGGATTGCATCAGGATTCTATTCCTTTCTCCTTCATCAGCTGCGAGTACCGGTCCTTGTATAACTCCTTCACCTCGAAGACCGGCATCAAGGCGTCCCACATTTTATGAATCCGTTCGTTGATGTGTGCCCCATCGAAGTGGAAATGTGCTTGCAATTCGGTGATTATGCAAAGCAGAATCGCCGCAGCTCGTGCAAGGTGCATGAACAGGATTCTTGGATAAACCGCGTCTAGTTTGGGTCTTTCCTCATGCGGCATGGAATCGGTTGCGTAGTACATACCCACTTTCATCAGCCCTTCAAACGCTCCATGAGCCATTGCAGAGTATTCGCGCCACGCGTTGAGGGTGAAGGTCTTCAGGAAGTCCTGATGAGGCGTGGTCGTGCCGCCTGGCTGCTTGTCACTAATATACTTCCCCAAAGTTGGCCAAGACGGTTGTGTCAGGACTCCCGCCATCGTGAGGCCGCATTCGCGTATCAGAAAGTCATACCCATCACGGTTCTTTTTTATCCATGCATCCCATTTTGGGCTCCCGCCATACTTCGCCTCGTGGGCATCCAACTCTTCAAGAGCTTTCCGAAAACCGCTCTTGCGAAACCAGGAGCCGTTTTCTCTCGGGTTTTGCAAAATAGCCGTGACGTTGTACAGGCAGTCGATCATGCCTCGGATAAGTGGCAACATGACCATCGTGTATTCGCTTCGCCAGTAGCAGTCGTTCAACCGTTTTTCATCTGCATTGACGTAGAAAAGCAGGTCATAGGTGTTCATAGCCTGCCTCATCAACACGTGGAGGTCAACGGATACGAAATAGGGCGCTGAGAGGAGTGCTGGAGCTTCGCGCTTAGCCTTCTGGGCCAAAGTTTCGGCAAGCTTAATAAGTGGCTGTTGAAACGTCGTAGCGTTAAGTACAATCTCAGCATCTTCATCCTGCATCGTCATGATCGCCTCGGAAGTACCCTGTTGAATTGTACGTTGCCGCCTGCCGTTGGTAATCGCTTTGACCTTCCAACAACCTCGGTTATGATTCCGGCGTATGCGCGACGGAATCCTCACAGTCACTCATTCCCTGTGGTATCTCCCCGGCTCTACATCGGGGGTCGTCAGCGTGCGTTTCGCCTTGAGCCTGATACCCCAGGTCAGCGTCCGTTCGTTGGACGCTGACCTGGGCCTTACTACACCTCGAAGGAACATGCTCGCATTCGGCGATGTTTTGTGAAGGCGGAAGCCGAATTCCCAATTTGGGAACCCGCCATAACTCCGCCCCCTTTCTTCTTGATCCCGCTCTCTCACTTGCGATAATATAACCACATATAGTTTATCTATAAGATAACTGCGTTCTTTGACAATCGAATATAGTCGCAGCGTCCGCCCAAACGAGCGGCTGAGTCCGATCAACCTTTAGTGAAGGACAAGAACCCGTAACTCCAATGTTTCTGATATTTTGCCCGTAACTACCTTAAGAACCATAGATCTAGCGGGCAAGAAAAATTCCGATCGTTTGTTTTCTAGATTTTGCGGGGAATTGAGCGGTTTTTTTGAGGGAATTTCGGCACCGAAATCGGTGCAATTGGCCGGGATATGACAATCCCTTGGTGACGACGCGCTGCACGGGCGAGGACCCGCGCCTACATTGGAGAATCATTTTGCCTCCCCTTCGGAGTACAGTGGGACCCAAGTTGACGGGCCGGAGAAGGGCCCGAACCTCGGGCACCAGCCGACATGATTATCTAGTCAGACTGGGTCGCCCCTCAAGTAGAGCTGCGCAACGAAGGAGGCTTATGGCGAATGGATTTGGTACAGATGTTTTGATTCAGGCGAAAGACCCGATGAAGGCCGCTAACTTCTATGTCAAGGCGCTCGGATTTGAGATCACCGATAAGAAACCCAATATGGTCAGCCTTCATGGAAAGAACATCAATTTCTTTATTGAGCGCGGCCCTGCTCTTGGACCGGTTTTCGAGGTTACGGTCAAAAGCGTCAAGGGAGCCAAAGCGAGTCTGAAGAAAAAGGGTTGCCGAGTCGTTAAGGACGAGCCTGATTTTCCCAGATGTTACGTCAAAGATCCGAATGGGCTGATTTACAATCTCACCGAATAACGGGATTCGGGCCCGAACGACGAGAGGACGTGGCGGTCGCGCTTCCCACCCTCCCGCATAAAACGCGGAAGAGTGGGGCACCCTTCATTTATTCGTGTTTGAGTCGATTTTGGCCCGTGTCAGGCGCATTTAACTGCTACCTTCAACGCTTTCTGACCGTCTATGACACTGGGGGATCAGCCGGATGCGGTTGCTGCTCTCGATTTTTATGCTCGCCGGCGTCGTGCCTTTGTTTGCGCAAGACGCGGACCTCCTGCGGCATTTCGACTACGACCATAAAGCGTCCCTCGATGTGCGCGAGGTGGGCGTCGAGCACCGCGGCAATGTCTCGATTCACGACATCTCTTACGCCAGTCCGAAAGGCGGACGCGTTTCCGCTTATTTGGTCGTGCCCGGCGGTACGGGGCCGTTTGCGGCGGTGATCTGGGGACATTGGTATTGGGGCAACTCCGCGATGCGCAACCGCAAAGAGTTCTTGGACGAAGCCGTGGCCCTCGCGCCTGCCGGCGTCGTGTCGCTGCTGACCGACGGTCCCATCGCGCGTCCTAGACACGTGGACGACACTACGCCGCTGAACGAACAGCAGGTTACGGATCTCGTGCAGCAGATTGTAGACATGCGGCGCGGAGCTGACCTGCTGCTGGCGCGTCCGGACGTCGACGCCAAGCGTCTTGCCTATGTCGGCCATAGCTACAACGCCAGCGTGGGCGGATTTCTCAGCGGCGTCGATAAGCGCTTCGTGGCTTTCGTTTTGATGGCGGGCGGTTTGTCGGATGAATCCGATCTCAAGACCAAAGACGTGCAGGAGTATCGCCAGAAGATTGGGGCGGAGAAATTTGACGCCTTCCAGGCCAAATACGCATGGCTGGATCCCGGCAAGTTCGTCTCGCATGCGGCGCCCGCAGTAGTGTTCCTGCAGTATGCTTCTAAGGAGAGTTTCCTGACTCCGGATCGGGCGCGCGCTTATGAGGCGATCGTGAGTGAACCCAAGCGCTTTAAGTTGTATGACGCGCCTCATGCGCTGAACGCCGAGGCCCGCCGAGACCGCATTGCGTTCCTCACGGAGCAACTCAAACTTAAACCGCTCACTCCGGCCGTGATCGCGAGCATACCGGATCTGTTCCAACCGCCTGAACCGAGCCAGTGAAGTTGGCGATCTTGCCTGTGCTTTGTCGCCTCCCACCCTTCAGCACAGAACACGTAAGAGTGGGGCACCCTTTGTTGTTTGTGATTTAGCGTTACACTTCACTTCAATCTTTCCCAGATCAGCGTTCGCACTGTTTTCTTGCCGGTGGCCGGGTCAGTCGAGGGTTCTGTGGTGAGCGTAACCCGGTCGCCTTCCAATTTGTAGCTTCGCACCTGGTCGGTCCCCGTACGAGACTGGTCCCAAGATATGTCGATGTGGTGGGTGACGGTTTTGGCTTGGCTGTCGAGGCTATAGGTTCCGGCATATGCGAGCATACTCCTGATCAGGGCTTCTGCTTCGTCAGGGGTAGCAACTGCGCCCGCGGGTTTGTTGCGGTCGCTACCAACGATGATCACCATCATGCGGCCGTCGTGGCCGTAGTTGATGTAACCGGATGGATGCGCTCCCATGACGTCGGACTTCGCGCCCGATGGGAGTTCCTCGCGGACGTAGGAAACCAGCTTCCATGTACCAAGAATTGCTTGCTGGATGGAGTTCGCTTGGCCGGTCTGAGCCGGAAGGTGGCAGGGAAGACCGAGTACCGCGACGAGGATGAGAAGAGCAGTTCGCTTCATGCGAATGTTTCCGGCGAGCATTGTACGCCCAGAGTCCGCGAACTCGGAAGCTGTAGATACAGGCGCATATGGATGGGCCACCCCTTTCGGTGTCCAGTGATCCCAGGCTAGCGCCCACAGAACGGGCGCTAACCTGGGTCACCATTGACTGATATATATATCACATGATATATATAGTGACGCATGCCTAAGAACAACTCTGACAAGTTTTTGCCGCTTAAGACCCAGTGGTTCCACATCATGCTCTCGCTTGCGGGTGGGGAGCAGCATGGTTACGGAATCATGCAGGAAGTGCTGCAGCGCACTGGGGGAAAAGTGCGGTTGTGGCCAGCCACGCTTTACGGATCGATCAAGCGGCTGATCGAGGCGGAGTTGATTGAGGAATCGGACGAACGGCCCGCGCAGGAATTGGACGATGCGCGACGCCGGTATTACCGGCTGACCAGACTCGGCAGGCGGGTGCTCGACGCGGAGTGCGAGCGTCTGCAGGAATTAGTTCGCACAATTCGCTTGAAGCAGGCCATGGTGACGGAATGAATTTCGCATTGATGCTTTACCGGCGTTTAGCGGAAGCCTTTCCGCATGAATTCAAACTGGCGTATGGCACAGATGTGATGCAGCTCGGGGAGGATGTCGTGGCAGACATTGCCAAAAGGCACGGACCCGCGGGGCTGATCCGGCTGATCGCGGACATTGCGCTTCGCGTACCGCTCGAATACCTCGACGAAATGCGCCGCGATATGCGGTACGCGTTGCGGGCGCTGATCAAGTCGCCGGGATTCGCGCTGGTCGGCATCATTTCAATGGGACTTGGAATGGGGCTGACCACGGTGGTGTACAGCTCGGAATGGCAGTTGATCGCGCGGGATCTTCCGGCAGCGGCGAATGCCAAACGCCTGGTGATGCCTGACAAGCCGACGTCATATTACTACATTGAGCAATATCGGACTGAGACGAACCTCTTCAGCGGGGTCGCCGCATTCCAGAACGGCGTCCCGTTCAACGTCAGTTTGCATGGGGACGGCGATGTAAAACCGGAGCGCGTCTTCGGACAACTTGTATCTGCCGATTATTTTTCCGTGCTCGGTGTCCCATCCCAACAAGGAAGAGTGCTCAGTCCTGAACTTGACAAGCCCGGAGACGCACCGGTGGTGGTGATCAGTGATCGTTTCTGGCGCAATCGTCTCAACTCCTCGCCCGACGCGGTAGGGCAGACGCTTCGCCTGAACGGACAACCGGCGACGATTGTGGGAATCACGCCGAAGAATTTCAATGGCGCGCTTTCGATGAACCCGGCTGAGCTGTTCGTGCCCATCACAGCGCCGGCGGCGCTGGCTCCGGAGCTGGGGAACGATGTGCTGCATCAACGCAATGCCAAGGAGTTTTTGGCGATGATGTGCCTGGCGCCGGGCGTGACCGTTGAGTCCGCCGAGGCCGCTCTGGACGCGATCACACGTCATCTTGACGAGCAGGATCCCTCGGCTCCCGTGAGCGCCGACAAGGGCAGGCGCGTGACTTTACTTTCCGGAGGTCTGATGGTGCCGCTTCCCCGGAATTTGAAGCCGGTCGTGATTGGATTCTATGTCGCGCTGATGGCGCTGATAATGATCATTGCGTGTATGAATCTGGCGAATATGCTGCTCGCACGCGGGGTCAATCGCCGAAAGGAGTTGGCGATTCGCCTGGCAGTCGGGGCCAGCCGTTTTCGGCTTGTGCGGCAGATGATGAGTGAAGGCATTTTGCTTTCGCTGCTGGGCGGCAGTGCCGGATTCGTGCTGGCGTATTTTCTCTCCATGCTGAACTCGCAGTTCACACTGCCAACGGCGGTACCGGTTGAATCTGACTTCACTCCGGATTGGCATGCAGCTGTTTTCGTGTTCGCCCTTACGATCGTGTCCGGAATTGGATTCAGCCTGGCGCCCGCGCTGCGAGCAACGAAAGCGGATTTGACTCCGGCGCTCAAAGAAGGCTCGACCTTGCAGTGGCCGCGTTACCTGCGCTTTGGTCTGCGCAACTCGCTGATGGTGACTCAGGTTGCGGGATCGCTGATGCTGCTCTTGATCACTGGATTCCTGGTGATGGGAATTACGAAGGCAAGCGTTATGCAAACCAGATTCGATCCGCACACGATGTATCTCCTATCGATCGACCCGGTGCGTGATGGCTACACGTCGGAAAAAGCGCAGGATCTATTCGAGAAACTTACCGAGCGTCTTAAGAACGCGGGCGCTGTCCGCAGTGTCGCTTTGGCGGCGCAGGTACCGTTTTCGATTGAAAATGGAACCCGTCAATTAACCGCGGAAGACTCGCATGGCGCCTCACGGGTGGAGCTGCCGGTGGTCAAGAGAATCGTGGGCACAGGCTATTTCACAACTCTGAGTGAAACCATGCTGGCTGGTCGAGAGTTTGTGGATGGGGATCATCGGAGCGAAAAGACTTTGCCAGTCGTGCTGGATGAGAGTGCGGCACGCGGATTCTTCGGAAATGGGAATGCGATCGGGCAGCGCCTTCGGGACGATCAGCAGTCTTATGAAGTTGTGGGCGTGGTCCGCGACTTGAAGAACGGCATTGAGACCAGCCATTCGGTAGTTTATTTACCCCTGACGCAGCGCAATTTTGCGCGACCGCCAGCCGACGGCATGACCATTATGGTGCGGTCGGACGCGGGCACCGATGCGCTAAGCGGCATCCGGCGCGAGATCGCTTTGATTGATCCGAAGCTGGACATCTTCAATGTGCGAACGCTCAGCGACTATATGGCGCTAAGCCGCGCCTCGGAGCGAAACGATCTTAATACCTACGGTGGGATTGGAGTGTTCGGCCTGATCTTGGCTGCGATCGGGCTTGCCGGGGTCACCGCCTATGCGGTAGCACAACGCCGCAAGGAGATCGGAATTCGCATGGCCCTGGGGGCGCGGAAGGACCAGGTTCTGCGATTGGTACTGCAGGAAGCCGCGTCTCTGATCAGCGTCGGAACTGTGCTTGGATTCCTGGGCGCGTTCGGGTTAGCTAAAGTGCTGTCGGCGCTGACCAATGTCTTTGTCGAGGCAGTTAAGGTTGGTACGGATGATCCGCGCTTGCTTTTTGGCGCACCACTGCTGTTGGCAGGGTTGGCGCTGTTTGCCTCGTATTTGCCCGCGCGTCGAGCGGCCAAGATCGATCCGCTGATGGCATTGCGCGAAGGATAGAGGACGCAATTCCTATTGCGCCAAGTGCTGCGCCTGGTGCTTTGGCGATGGTGAGAAACCCAGGTCTCGAAAAAGACGTGAGACCTGGGGCCCCGCTCGAGTAGTTGAGTCTGTCCACACTGTACCAGTGCCCTTACCTCTTTCGTTCATCGGCTAACCGGGAGCGTGCTATACTTTTAGGTCGCCTGCGTTTGTTTCGAGGCAATCCCGAGGGTAATTCAGTGATCTCCTCTACGGGCGCGTCTTTTAGAGTTAAAACCAGCGTCATCAAGATCGTTATAAACAACATCAGCGCAATCCAAGTTTATTGAACACGAGGTATTTCCATGTCTGGGCACTCAAAATGGGCCACAATCAAGCATAAGAAGGGGGCGCTTGATGCCAAGCGCGGCAAGATTTTTACCCGCCTGATCAAGGAAATTTCGATTGCCGCCAAGAATGGCGGGGGTGATCCTGACAGCAACCCGCGTTTGCGTGGCGCTATCCTCGCCGCCAAGGCTGAGAACATGCCCCAGGACAATATCAAGCGGGCGATTCAGCGAGGCACGGGCGAACTGCCAGGTGCGACTTACGAAGAGTTTTCGCTCGAAGGCTACGGCCCGGGCGGTGTGGCCGTTCTGCTTGACATCAATACTGACAACCGCAATCGCACGGTCAGCGAGATCCGCCACGTGTTTGGCAAAAACGGTGGCAATATGGCCGACGCCGGCGCCGTGTCCTACATGTTTCACAAGAAAGGCGAAATCATCGTTCCCAAGTCCGCGGCTAAGGAAGACGATCTGATGGCCGTGGTGCTTGATGCTGGGGCCGAGGACTTGCGCGACGATGGCGAGAACTGGGAAGTGCTGTGCGAGCCTTCAGCGTACGAGGCCGTTCTGGACGCGGTGAAGAAGGCTGGTATTGAGCCGGCATCTTCGAGCGTGACCATGATTCCACAAAACTACATCAAGCTGGAAGGGCCCGCTGCGAGCACCATGATCCGGCTGATGGAAGCCTTTGAAGAGCATGACGACGTGCAGAACGTGCACTCGAATTTTGATATCGATCAGAAGTTGTTAGAGGAAGTCGCTGGTTAAGGCTTTGGTTGCGATTGGTCGTCCCCGTAGACTTTGTCAAACTTATCTTTCGCCCGATGGGGCTCATTCCATTTTCTGAACGGCTTGCCCCGTGGGCTGCGATCTATCGCCGCTTCGCGGCTATTGGGGACGGTCGTGCTCCATTGAACACCGCTTTGTACTTTACGTTCGGCATACTCGCCTTTAGGATTCACCTGTGCCTACTCGACCTGTTCTGGTAACCGGAGGAGCCGGCTTTATCGGTTCCAACTTCATCTTGCAATGGCTGGCGGCCGAGGGCACTCCGCTGGTAAATCTGGACAAGCTTACTTACGCCGGGAATCTGGGCAATCTGGAAAAGATTTCGGCGGATCCGCGTTACAGCTTTGTCCATGGAGATATTGCCGACCGAAAGCTGGTCAGCGATTTGCTGGGCCGATGCCGCCCGCGTGCCATTGTGCACTTTGCGGCGGAGAGTCATGTGGACCGCTCTATCCACGGGCCGGACGATTTCGTGCGCACGAATGTGAATGGGACGTTCAGCCTGCTGGAAGAAGCGCGATCTTATTGGACGGAATTGGGGCCAGAAGAAAAAGGGTCGTTTCGTTTTCTACATGTGTCGACGGACGAGGTCTACGGGTCGCTTGGTCCGAAGGACTCGGCGTTCTCGGAGACGACTCCTTACTCTCCCAATAGCCCGTACTCCGCGACCAAGGCGGCTTCCGACCATTTGGTCCGGGCTTATCATCACACTTACGGCATGCCCGTCCTGACTACGAATTGCTCGAACAATTATGGGCCTTACCAGTTTCCCGAGAAGCTTATTCCACTGACCATTTTGAATGCGATGAATGGCAAGCCGATTCCGGTCTATGGCGACGGCCAGAATGTTCGCGACTGGTTGTATGTGGCGGATCACTGCGATGCCATTCGCACTGTGCTTGCGCGGGGGAAAACCGGCGAGACCTATAACGTTGGTGGACGCAATGAGAAGCCGAATCTTGAGATCGTGCGAACCATTTGCTCGATTCTCGACGAGCTGCGGCCCGCGGATAAAGTTGTCCCACATAGCAAGTTGATTACATACGTCCAGGATCGGCCCGGCCATGACCGGCGTTATGCGATGGACACGCGAAAGATCGAGCGCGAGTTGAAGTGGCAGCCGCGGGAGACGTTTGAAAGCGGGATCCGCAAGACGGTTGAGTGGTATTTGGCCAATGAGGCGTGGATTCGGGAAGTAACGACTGGGCATTATCGGGAGTGGATTGCGACCCAGTATTCTGTGTGAATGTTTCTGTTTTAAACTGCTGCCATCGTTGCCGCCTCAGCGCCTAAAGGCGTTATAGAACAGGCGATGGTACGGCACGCCTAAAGGCGAGCCCTGATACGAAGCTCCAGGTTTTCGACGACGAATGCAAACTCACAATCCCACGAACAATTCTAAATACAGGGGCATCATTCTGGCGGGCGGATCCGGCACGCGGCTCTATCCCGTGACCCATGCAGTTTGCAAAAGTCTGCTGCCGATTTACGACAAGCCCATGATTTACTACCCGCTGTCCACGCTGATGTTGGCGGGGATTCGGGACATTTTGCTCATCTCCACGCCTGAGGACGTGCCGCGGTTCCAGCACTTTCTCGGAGATGGGTCACGCTTCGGTTTGAGTTTTCAATACGTGGTTCAGCCGCGGCCGGAGGGCATCGCGCAGGCATTCCTGGTGGGCAAGGAGTTTATCGGTTCTGACTGCTGCGCCCTGGTCCTCGGCGACAACATTTTTTATGGGCACGATCTGGTGAAGTGCGTGCAGGAAGCGTGCGCAAAGACAGTTGGAGCGCGGGTTTTCGCATATCCCGTGCAGGATCCCGAGCGCTACGGGGTGGTCGAGTTTGATGCCGCGGGGAAAGCTCTCAGTCTCGAGGAAAAACCAAAAACTCCGAAATCGCGCTACGCCGTCACCGGGCTTTATTTTTACGATAGCCAGGTTGTCGACATTGCCAAAGCGCTGAAACCTTCTGCCCGCGGGGAACTGGAGATCACCGACGTCAACAAGCAATACATGGAACAGAAGCAATTGGATGTGGTGGTGATGGGCCGAGGCATGGCATGGCTGGATACGGGAACGCACGAGTCGATGCTGGAGGCGTCTTTGTTTATCCAGACGATTGAAACCCGCCAGGGGTTAATGGTGTCGTGTCCGGAGGAAATTGCTTATCGTCTGGGATACATCGGGGCCGAGCAACTGGAGGCTACGGCGTCTTTGATGAAGAATAATCGGTATGGCGCTTATTTGCTGCAGTTGCTGAAGGAACAAGTGTTCTGATGGCGAAGCAAAGCTGGCAAGAAAAACTCCGCGCGCTCCGCTCTGTGCGGATCCCTCTCTACGGAATCGCGGCTGTGGCCTGATTCGAATACGCGCTTTCTAGGTTGCTCGAATCAATCGCTGTGGTGACGTAATCGTAGGTCACTCCGCTCTGGACGGCGTTGTCCGTAAAGCTGGTAGTCGGGTTTACCGACGGGTTGATCTTCGTATAGGATCCGCTCGATCCGATGCGGCGATAAACGTTGTAGCCGATCACTTGCGAGGTACTCGGATTCCAGGAAAGCGCTACCGTGTGCGAGGACAGTTGCGTGCCACTGCCGGTCAGGACTTCCGTGGTTGGGGCGTTTGTCGCGTTGCTGTCAAACACGAGGTTGCCAGGAGCACTTCCCGCTGCCTGCGGAGCGAATGTAATTGTGAAAGGGATGCTCTTTCCGGCGGGCACGGTCGCTGGGAAGGTGATCCCGCTGAGCGAATAGCCTTGACCATTCCAAGCCGCGGTGCTGATTTGAATATCGGCACTACCTGCGGTTAACGACCCCTGTTTTTGCGAGTTGCCACCCACAGCGACGTTTCCAAAACTCATAGTGGTGGGCGTCACCGAAAGCTGACCCGAGGTCGGATTGCCGGTACTTTGTTTCGACGCAGAGGAGATGCCCTGACAGCCAGCTAACGCAAGCATCACGGGCAAGGCCAAAAGGCAGCCGAGAGTGTGTACTCGCAATGCGGTGGATTCGTTGTGCATGAACCAATTATCCGAACCGCCCGCAGGTTCGTCCAGAGGTCTCAAAGCCCTGACCTACGGCAGATTCCACCCGAGACTTTGGTTCTTCCCCGTTTGCCAACAGTGTAAACCAGATACTTCCGTGCCGCACGTAACCATTTTTGAAGTTACTATCGGGATTACCAAAGGCGGTTTGAGGGTCACTTTTAGGCCATGTACTGTCGGGACCGAAACGGCTAGTCTTGCTTTACTTGGTTGCGCTGCCTGGGTCTGAGCCGGTTCCCAAGCAGGTTGTTCAATTCGACTTGGAGACAGCATGAAACTAACGGTGGTATTCGTTTTACTGCTCATCGGTGCAGCTCAAGCACAACAGAACTTCATAGCGGCCCCGGTGCCGGATGCTCCCAACCCGCAGAAATTCTGGAGCCGGGAAAACAAAGTTGACTTCTCGATCCTGGCCGGGCAGATCACCGTCGACGCTATCACCACCCAACAGGGCTTGAACAACGGCTTCAGGGAATCCAATCCCGTGATGCGTCCGCTGGTCACCAGGGGCATTGCTGGAGAGGCAGCGGCCTCGGCCCTGGGTTTCGGATTTGGCGTCGGAACAACGTATCTACTCCACCGGACCCATCACTACAAAGCCGAACGGATTGCGGCGCGAACCATGCTGGCAGTAGAGGGCGGCTTCGTGGCCAATAACCTCATGCGGCTGTACTGAGAGCGGGGCCGCAGTTTGTCTCGCGCCTTTGATCGGTCGCGCACAATCTACACCCGTCTCCAGTCCTCTTCCACTGACCAGCCATTACTGCAAAAGCTGAAGGTTCAACTGCCAAGTTATACCGAGTAAACAACTAGTCCAGAAGGTTTGCGGGCCCTTTCCGGTGGTCGCGGTGGATGTCCGTACGGTCGCTGGCAAGGAGACGATCAGCCCAAAATATTCCCGATCCGTCAGCCAAACACATTTTCTAGTTGTGAATCGAAGAAAAGACCTTGGATTACACCGAAAGATGGTTTATCGTGGCCGACACGAATGTAAGGAACCGGATCGGTCACCCGAACTGCTCAGTACGGCAAACCTCCCGGTTCCCAGGTATCAATAAGATTTAGTTGCAAGATTTTTCGAGGGTTCGGAGAGGAACTCCAGCCATGAAACCTCCTCGTCGCCTGCCTGTGATTCTTGTCGCGATGTTTCTGTGCATATTCTGCTTCTCCTCATACGCTTGGAGCGCCGCTGTGTCCGCCCCTTCCGGGTCAGACGAACCGAGCGCGGGGCCTTCTGAAGGGGTAAGTGTGATCGTTATTCCGGGCCCTCTGCGTTCCTTCTTGCGCATGGCGGGCATCAGCCAGAAGATCTCGGCGGAAGAAGTCGTGCCCCTGCTGGCTCACAACGTCTTCACCCAAGGCTACGAGGGTGCTCGGGACGGAGGCCGGCCAACGGAGTTTCTGATCCTGCTGAGCCGCTATGTCCATCAGGCGAAGGAGTTGGCGGTTCTAGCTGGTCCGGACGGAAGTATCCATGTTTCGAATTGCGATGAGGCCAGACCCCTGCTGCACATCTTGGGCTACCGTACCCGCCTCGACTGTGGACAGAGCAGCACTTCCTTGGTGACTTCTGATCCTGAACGAGCCTTTCTAACCATCGACTCGGGTTTCCCTCTGCCTGAGTTGGAAGAGACTGTTCAGGGAGGCAAGTCCTTCAACTATCCATTTGCGGCATCTCGGGTTCCGGTGATGTTCACGGAACGAGATTGGACAACACTAAGTAGCAAGAATAGCGGCGACCTGGTTGAGACAATGCTTCGCGATCCCCTTTTGTGCCGTCTTTACTGGGCATTAGCCCGGAGCGATGCTGAGACCAGAATGGCCTTGCGTCAGACTGTGGGCCTTGGGAGGCTACTTCCCCTGGCCGCGACCCTTGATTTTTACGGAAGTCACATCTGTATTCGCTCGGGCCGCGTGATCGTGCCCGGAGGAACGGATGCGGACGCTGCCTGGAAGGAATTGGTCGGGGAGAGTCCGGATTCGCCACGAGAGTTTGTACCTAAGCTGCTGGCGAAGGACAACGGCTGGCTCGCCGCTTATTTTGATGCGCTGTCGCGAGTCAATCAAACTCAGCAGGCACATTTCACCGAGGTCCGGTTGCGGCGTTTTTATGGAGCTTTCCGTGGGCAGTCCGTTTCTCCTGACGCCGCGAGACCGGCGTTTCGGCCAGCTCCCGCACTTTTGCTGCTCGTGACCCGCTTGCAATGGGAGTCCACGGGAGAACCCTACGTCCCCGGAAATCTGGAGGCATGGAAGGCGATACTCCACCAGAATAGCGATTCCAAAACTGTGCGTGACTGGGGCAAGCGCGCCGCCCACTTCACCCGCCCAGAGCAATTAGCCGAGGCGATGTTCGGACTTTGCAGGGTGGAGACCGAGACCGGGCCGCTGCAAGTGTATCTGATGCTGAGTGAACTGGACGGCAAACGATCGCCGGCTAATCGCTTGAGCCCGCAGACTGTTCTCTTGCTATCCAGCCGGTTCTCACATTTCAGCAATCAATATCTAATCTTCTCCGAATTTCCGGAGCTGACCGATGTATCCGTTACTCACTTTCTGAATGTGGCCGAGCGCCTGGGCAAGATGCAAAACCATACGTTGCGAGGCAACGCTATGGGCGTCTTCCAGGCCAACATTGGGATTTGGCAGATCCTCGCCCGTCAGGGACAGATCAAGAGCGCCGAGCTGAACGATTCCTGGCAAAAAGTGATAACACCTTTCGGCAAGGTGCTTTCCTCTGCGCAACTTTTCGACGCTGGCCGCGACTCGCTAGGAGAGATGATGCTGGCGGCGACCGGCCAGCGCGACCGTTCCCAGGATGAGATCATCGATCTGCTTGCAGGACCGCAGCAGTCGAGTGCAGACGGTCAACGGATGCACGAGGAAATCGCCAACGGAATCCGATCCGTATTGGACGGCCAGCGTTTGGTTTCTCTGGACACGATCCTGGCACTGGGCAATGGTCTGGATGCAATGTCACGAGGAGCCGCCGTGGGCGATGAATTAATACCGCTGGCTGGAGAACTCCGGGAATTCGAGATGCCGCGTCCGATCTTCAGCAGCGGCGAAAGAACACAGTGGGCGACCGGAATCTACAACAACCGTCACACCGAATTGCAAATGCGAACGGATTTGATCAAGGTAATCAAATCGCCCGGTTCGCGGGAGCAAGTAGGCGAGGCTCGCGGCCAACTTGCTCCGTTTCTCAGAGATACTCTCGTGGGTTTGAACTATGCGTACTACGAACCACCAGGGGCGCAGATTCTTCACAACAATCCGCTTTTCGTCCGCTCGCATGATTTCTCGGGCGACACGGTGGCGGGGGTGGAGCAAGTCTGGCAAGCATCGCAATTGTTTGGAGAAGGCTCCCCGGCGGGAGGCGGAGCGCATCTCGTAGGGTCGCTCGCCGACCTACCGTACGTCCTGGCGCAAGTAGAACAGGATTTCATTGCTCCGGAAAACATTCAGGCCTTGATCTGGAGAGAATTGGTCCCAGGTCTGCTGATCAACGCAACCTTGCCGCGCTGGTGGAGTGTGAGCCCGAGCGAGCTTCACGCTGTCACGCTTTATCAGCGGTCCGGAGAGGAGCTTCTGAGCGCTTCGGTCGGTGATCCGCAGCTGCGGAGCAAGGTGATGAAGATTCTTTCGGAGCGCATGGATCCGCAAGTTTCGGAACGCGTGGAACGGGCCATCGTTGCGGGACGCCTTGCAGACGTGGATTCTAAACTGACGCCGGCCGATACCTTCTATCTGGCGGCGGAGTTTCGCCAAAGGTTTCCTGGAGACACCGGGGCGTGGGGAACAGCCGGTCAGGAATTGGATGGTCTGTACCGGCGCTATCCAACGGAGGTCAGCTGGCAACGGCTCTCTCAAGACTTCGGAGTGCCGCATCCGATTCTGGCGCAGAGCTACGCCCGGGAACTTCTTAATCTGAAACCATTTCCTGCCTTCGAGGGGTATTCCAGCCGCTTGCTGGCCGAGAGTTGGGATTCCAGCAATTTGTACTGGGCCCGCCTGGTGGATGAGAAGGGCTACTCTCCGGTCATGCTGAATCGGCTGGTTCCTGAACTGACGCATCGCATGGTCGAAAAGATTTTTGCCACTGATTTCGAAGATTGGCCAGCCATGCTTCGGGCCATGCGAGAGACGGGGGAAGAATTCAAGCAAGGCAAGATTGCTTCGGTATCAGCGACTGGCGCTAAAATCCAGTTTTAACGACGGGTAGAGACGTGGCTAGCCTCGTCTCTACGAATTAAGAGACAGACAGGAATTATATGACCAAGAATTACTTTCTGGTGCTTGTGTTAGTTCTAACACTTTGCTCGAGCCCCGCAACTCGCATGGTGGCGCAGGAAAGCGCGCCGAACATTCGCGTGGTGGTGGACATGGTGCAGTTGAGCGTTGCCGTGACTGACAATAAGGGGAACTACATTACCGGCCTGCGGCCGTCAGACTTCGCCATCGTCGAGGACAACATTCCACAAAAACTGGCTACTTTCGGAGAAGGCAACGAACCCGCCTACAGAGTCGCGGACACGACGCCGGCAGATGGAAAGACTCCAGCGTCAGCGAGTGGACAGCAGCCCAATCAAAAGCCCGACGTAGATCAGAGTCTCAGTTCGATGGTCGCTGGCGCCAATGTTTTCCTGCTCTTTGATACCAGCAACTACATGTACCGAGGTTTTGTCTTCGCGCAAGATGCTATCGCGGATTTCGTCCGTTCGCTCGAAAGCGCGGACAAAGTGGCATTCTATTCTTACAGCCGTGACCTTTCCCGATCCGCCCCGCTGACTCCGGATCGGACGAAGGTTTTGCGCGGTGTACGTGCAACCGTAGCCGGAGACGATGCCGCGCTTTATAACTGCCTGTTGCTGACCATAAAAGATGCGGCCCATTTCACCGGAAGAAAGGTGGTCGTAGTCTTCTCCAACGGTCCCGACAATTCCAGTATGGTGCCTCCCGAAGATGTGGCCGAACTGGCGCAGTCGACAGGGACGGCCATTTACATGATCAGCACGCAGCTGGCTAAGATAGAACCCGTATCCACTGCGGTCTTTGAACGTATGACCGCAGCCACGGGAGGCAAAGCGTATTTTGCCAAGAGCTGGAGAGACGAACAGCGCGCCTTTGCCTCGATCCGCGATGACCTCGCACATCTCTATTCGCTGAGCTACTATCCGCAGGTGAATCCCAACCGAGGCTGGCGTGGCATCACAGTGAAACTGGTGGGCGAGCGTCTGAAGAAATATCACATCCGCACGCGAAACGGATACCGTCCCCAGCCGCAACGATTCTCCACGGCGACTGCCACGGCCGCTGTTTCTGGGGAGACTCCGGAGCAGCCGTAGCGTCACTGCTTGGGTGCTTGCAGAAAAAACTCGACGTTGCTTCCTGATTTTGGATAGAGTAGTGCTTTCCAGACGCTTGGAGTGGAACCACTCACTAGCGCGGTCACTGAGCCTGTCGCAGTTTCTCCGCCGCATATTCGGGTGTGATATCGCGTTGCGGCGATCCCAGCATTTCGAATCCAACCATAAACTTTCGGATGCTTGCAGACCTGAGAAGCGGAGGGAAGAAATGCGCGTGAAAGTGCCACTCTTTGTGATCCATTTCGTCGGTGGGCTGCTGGTGAAACCCCATGGAGTACGGGCAAGGCACTTGGAATAAATTGTCGTAACGGACGGTGATGCGTTTCAAAACATCCGCCAGCGACGATCGCGCTTCTCGATCCAGGGCACTCATGTTGCCCAAGTGTTGCTTGGATACCACCAAAATTTCATAAGGCCAAATTGCCCAGAAGGGAACGACGGCGAGAAAATGCTCGTTGTCGCAAACCAACCGGTCCCCGGAAGCTTCCTCAAGCTTAGTGTAATCGCACAACAGACAAGTACCGTGACGCTTTTGGTAAGTAGCAAATGCTTCTTGCTCTTGGCAAGGCTCGTTGGGAACCGTCGAGGTTGCCCATATCTGGCCGTGAGGATGCGGATTGCTGCAGCCCATCATCAACCCGCGGTTCTCGAAAATCTGCACATAGTTGATGCCGGGTTTTCCACCCAGGCTGTCGAACTGGTCTGCCCAAACGTCGATCAAGCCGCGGATTTCCGGTGGTGACATTCGCGCTAGCGTCAGATCGTGTCGTGGAGAAAAACAGACAACCCGGCAGATGCCACTTTCGGTTTGTGCGACCAGAAGGCCTTTATCGTCTACATCTACTTGCGCGTTAGGTATATTGGGTTGCAAGGCGCCGAAATCATTGTCGAATACAAACGTTTGGGAATAGGACGGGTTTCGTACGCCTCCGGCACGAGTATTTCCCGGGCAAAGATAACAGTTCGGATCGTAGGGCCGGCTGGGTTCTTTCTCCTGAGGCTCGGTTTGACCTTGCCATGGCCGCTCGGTCCGATGCGGCGAAACCAATACCCACTGGCGTGTGAGCGGATTGAATCGTCGGTGCGGAGAGCCCTGCAATACTTGAAGGATTGATTCGGATTTAGGCGGAGATTTCATTTGCATACCACTCATCATGTTTCCGCAACCGCACCCGCGCCCTCCGACGCTTCACAAATCAGGATCGTGGGCTTTATCCCAGTCTTTGCTTCGTAGTTTTGTTCGAGCCATTGTCGGACCTCCTCGGCATGAGCGGCATCGACGAGGTTGATCGTAGATCCCCCGAAGCCACCGCCCGTCATTCGCGCGCCGAAGACGCCGGCTTGGCTACTCGCCAACTCGACCATTAGATCGAGTTCCGGCGTGCTGACTTCATAATCGTCACGAAGGCTGCGATGGGAATCATCCATCAGCAAACCAAATTCCGCCATATTTCCTTTGGTTAATGCGCTCGCCGCTTTTTTGACGCGATCATTTTCCGTCACCACATGGCGGACGCGTTTATAGATGACAGGACTCAACCGGTCGTCATTCTCTTCCAATTCATCCATAGTCACATCCCGAAGAGCACGGATCCCCGGGAAAACCTGGGCCAGAGCGAGCAGGCCCTCTCCGCACTCGCGCCGCCGCGTATTGTAGCCGCTGCTCGCATGCTCGTGCCTGACCATGGTATTGCAAACCATAAGGCGCAGATGGGATGGGATGGCCAGGAGTTGGAACTTTAAAGAGCGGCAGTCCAACAACAGAGCCTTTCCCGCACCACCGTGGCATGAGATGAACTGGTCCATGATTCCGCACATGGTCTCTGCATAAAGGTGTTCAGCCTTCTGGCACATTTGTGCGACGGTGGTCGGATCTACTTTAATCTGGGAGTTGCTCAGCAGCGCCCATGCAGTTGCGACCTCTAGAGCAGCCGACGAACTCAGGCCCGCTCCTAATGGCAATTCGCTCACGATTGCCAGATCGGCGCCACGCAATTGGTATCCAGAGGACTCACACACACCCCCGACTCCGCGGACGTAATCGCTCCAGTGGCCGGATTTTCCGGGGCGGATCGATTCTAAATCCAGGTCGAACTTCTCACCCAGATTCTCGGAATAGACTTGCAGTCGCCGGTCCGGACGCGGACTTACAGCTACGTACGTGTACAAGTCCAGGGCAGCTGGCATGACGAAGCCATCGTTGTAGTCGGTGTGCTCGCCAATGAGATTCACTCTTCCCGGCGCCCGGTAGATCGCGGGGACCGCTCCGTACAATTCGGCGAACAAAGCCCGCAGTTTGCTCAGCAATAGAGAACAGGCGGCCTTGCTGGGAGCGAACGTCTTACCCATCGGTCTATCGATTCGTTTCACAGAACTTTTGCCGAGTGATAAGAGGTTCTTCCTCTGTGAACCCCTTGTGCCCTTTGAGGTTCTATTTGTACTTCATTAACCACAAAGGACACAAAGGTTCACAAAGGTGGCTCCAGTTAGAATTTATTTTGAAGACATAATCATCCCAACCCGCCGCCAAGAGAACTATGCGCTATGGCCTGATCGTGACCATAACCACCGCATGAGGCGCAACTGAAGCGGAAAACTTGCTGGTAAATTTCCCCAGATCCTTCTTCTGCCACAAATCGCGGACGGCCGCTGGCAAATGATTGGGATAACCGAGATCTTCCCAGTTCACGCTGATCTCATGATCCGCACTCGCACGATTGAACAGAATTACGGCGCGGCTGCCATCTTTCATTTGCTTGGCCCATACTTCCAGGTCGCTATTCCTCTTTAAGCGCTTGCCTTCACTGCCGAGTGGGTCCTGATCGACGGCGATCACTTCCTTGTTGGTCAGGATGTCGCGAATCTCCGGACGCATGTCACGCAAATCATTGCCAGCGATTAGCGGTGCCGCAAGAATGGCCCAGAGGCTAAAGTTCGAGCGGTACTCGGTGTCGGTCATACCGCCGTTGCCGACTTCCAGCATATCGGGATCGTTCCAATGGCCGGGCCCGGCATAGCTGTCCAATCCGACCTGCAGATCGACGATATCGACCACGCCATTCGAACAGCAATCTCCCGCTGGCCATTTGACGCGGCCTTGCCACCGGTCTTTGATGTCGCCCGTCGTGCGCCACAGGTTGCCACCGGCATCTTTGCCCCAGAGCCAAGGCGTGTGCGTGCCCCATTCGCAGATGCTCAGCACAATCGGCCGGCCCGAGGCATCGAGCGCCTGGCGCATCAATGAATAAACTGCGTGGCCATCTTGCGTTATGGTGTTGCACCAGTCGTATTTCAAGTAGTCGACAGTCCACGCGGCATACTGGCGAGCATCCTGAAATTCATGTCCAAGACTGCCGGGCCGCCCCGCGCAAGTCTTGGTTCCTACGTCAGAATAGATTCCGAACTTCAAGCCCAGGGAATGAACGTAGTCGGCGAGCGCCTTTATACCGGAAGGGAAGCGTTGCGGATCGGCGAGAATGTTGCCGTCCTTGTCTCGCGCAATCTGCCAGCAATCGTCGATGACGACGTACTGATAGCCGGCGTCCTTCATGCCGGATTTCACCATGGCGTCGGCAATTTGCCGGATCAAGTCTTCGCTGACGTTACACGCGAACTTGTTCCAGCTATTCCATCCCATTGGGGGAGTTGGAGCCAGCGTCGCATCCTGTGCCAATGATGTCCGAGGGGAACTTAACAGGACGACGGCGAATAAGGCTAGCGCAATTGCTCTCACGGGGTTTTTCTTTCGGTGCCTCGATATTCTCTGGCGCATCTCCGACGGTGATCGCCGTCGATGACTGACGCCGGGGCCGGTGAACGTTGGAACGCTCAAGCCGTCACAATAGGTCTCGACCCTCTAAGCGCGTAGTACAGGATATAGAGATAGCAGAAGGCCGGTAGTATGAAAGCGTGGTGAATGCCTATCCGATCCGCCAGCGCGCCCTGCAGGACAGGAATGATCGCGCCGCCGACGATCGCCATAACCAGAAGTCCGGAGCCATCTCCTGTCAACGGGCCCAGTTCGGCAATTCCCAGTGTGAAGATGCTGGGGAACATGATTGAGTTGAAAAAGCCCACAAGAAGAATGCTCCACATGGCCACGTGCCCGAGGGTAAGCATGGAAATACAAACCAGCAGGCACGCCGTACCCGCGGCGATACCCAACAGAGTGCCAGTACGAACCTTCTGCAGAATTGCCGAGCCGACAAATCTGCCGACCATGGCGCCTCCCCAATAATAAGAAACATATCGGGCGGCGACCAGGACAGAAACATTGCCAATGTTTGGCTGGCTGAGATAGTTGATCAGAAAACTACCGATCGCTACCTCGCCTCCCACGTATACGAAAATTCCAATCATTCCCAGGGTCAGATTGCGATGTTTCCATACGCTTTTTTGTGCACCCGTTCCTCCACGGCGTTCTGCTTGTGGCATGGCTGGCAGCTTGAAAAGCGCGATCGCGATTCCGAGCACGAGGAGAGTAAGCCCAATCACGATGTAAGGCAGCTTGACGGACGACGCCTCATGAATGCGATAGGCCTGCAGCGCTTCGGGCGACAGCAGTCGCACGCTTTCCATACTCAGGGGAACGGCCGTCAGGATAAGTGCGCCGCCTAGGTACGGTCCAATTGTTGTTCCCAGCGAATTGAATGCTTGCGCCAGATTTAACCGGCTCGAAGCGGTCTCCGCAGGACCAAGTACAGCTACGTATGGATTTGCGGCTACCTGCAATGCGGTAATTCCCGCCGCCAAAATCATGAGCGCGGTCAAGAAAAGTGGATACGACGCCACGCTTGCTGCGGGTATGAAGAGAAACGCTCCCAAGCCCATGGTGAAAAGACCTACGACCATGGTTTTGTGATAACCAATCCAGTCGATCAGCTTGGCCGAAGGAATCGAGAAGATAAAGTATGCCGAAAAAAAAGAAAATTGAATCAGCATCACTCGGGCATAGTTCAGATCAAAGATGGATTTGAGGTGAGGGACCAGCACGTCGTTCAGCACAGTGACAAAGCCCCACATGAAGAAAAGCGTGGTCATCACCGCTAGCGCGCCCTTGTAAGTTGAGGAAGGTGCAAGCGCCGAGGTAGGAGGGGTAGGACCTTTAACGTTCGCAATTGCCATCGGATCGCTGCTCGCTCCGCTGAACAGGGCCGCCGTCAGCGGGACTCTGATGAGCGTTTCAGCATCATAACATCGGGAGTTGACCCCTATGTAGTTTTTCTTGATCAGAGTAATCGATTAACTTCCTGGAAATCTTTTCTCATCCTCAGTGGAACAGTGACAGATCCACCGCATTCCCCATCGCTTCATGCCCTGCGGGTCCGGGATGCAAGTGGTCTCCGCTATCGTAGTTCGGGTTCATCCGCGCCGGATTCGTAGGATCACTTAGCACTGACGCGAAGTCGATGACCCCGTCAAAGCTGTTAGAAGTCTTGATCCAGGTGTTGACCGCCACGCGCTTCGCTTCACCGCTGGCGGTCCATCCGCCAAAGCCCTGGTAGGGAAGAATGGTTGCGCCGAAAATCTTCAGTCCGCGAGCCTGGGCCTGGGCGATGATCTGCTTGTAGCCCGCGATGAGTTCATCGGCGGTAATCTGAATTCTGCTCAGGCATGGAATGATGTGGGGCGAAAGAGAAACAGTTGGAGTATCAGGCTGCCCAATATCGTTAGTGCCCTCAAACAGAATCACAGCGCGGACTTCGGTTTGCGAAAAGACGTCGCGGTCGAGCCTGGCGAGAGCATTCATACCCCAACACGGGGAACTGCTCAACACCCGGTTGCCGGAAATCCCGGCGTTTAACACAGACGCCACCTGCCCGGCAGGCTGACTAAGAAGGCGACGAGCGAGAACGTCTGGCCAACGTTCATACATGTCTGGATGAGAATCAACGCCGTCGGTGATGGAATCTCCGAGCGCGACAATTGCTCCTTTCACGTCGGGTGATGCGATGACATCGACAGAGTGGAGGAAGTACCACGATTGCGTCGTCTTCGGAAAAGGGTTCGATTCTTCGGTGCTGGCAAAATTACCAGCGATCGAGACGTAGTTGGTTTGAAAAGCTAATGGGTGAACCGTTGCCGAGCCGGTTGTGCCGGCTGTAAACAAGCTTACAGCGAGATTCTGTCCCGAACCCACCGCAAGAGGGACCGGATCGCTAAGCGCTTCGGCGCCTTCACGAATCGTAATGGACTTGCTCCCGCCAAACGTAACTGCATGGTTGGAACCCCGGACCAGAGTCGCCCCGCTTTTCTGCAAACCTAAATAGACGGCATCAAAGGTGACAGGCTGCGCGCCAAAAGTGTTCGCTATGCAGATCCGTACAGCTTGGCCGCCAATGTCTATGTGCACGATCTCGCGAAGGGTCTGATTCGTGAAGGTTTCAGGCTTTAGGACTTCGGCATTCGCGGCGCTCCATGTAGCCACCCAATGCGAATCAGGATTGTCTACCGCACCCGGGGAAGATGAACACGCCAGCGCGAATGCTACGGCCACGAACAGCGCGTATCGTGAGGCGTTGCGGCTATGGTCGATCAGATTCGACCCTCCCATACACAGCAATATAGACTTCCGCTGGCTTTTGCAAGTATGCTATGGCGCAAATCTTCTCAGGTGCTGATGGCATAGGCTGATGAAAGTTCGGTTCGCTATTCTCCATTGTCTCGCGGTTGCGATAAGCGTTTCGATGCTTTCGTCCGGTGCGCTCTCGCAGGCGGCAACACCGCAGAAACAAGCGGCTGCAAACCAAAATCCCAGCAACGTCCGCAGCAGGATCTCGATCTATGACTTAGAAAGCAAGAACGTCAGCGTGGTTTACGAAGCGGACAAACTTTGGGAGGCGCCGAACTGGTCGCCCGACGGAAAGTATCTACTGGCCAACTCCGGCGGCGCGCTCTACCGCTTCGTGCTGGATGGCAGCGGAAAAGCGCAACCCGAGAAGTTGGCGCTCGACGCGGCGTATGAGTGCAACAATGACCATGGCCTTTCGCGCGACGGTAAGTTCCTAGCATTCTCCGCAAGCATTGGCTCAACGCAGGAATCGCGGGTATTCGTCGCTTTTCCCGATGGAGCGACGCCGCTGTTGATTACTGAGTACCACCCAAGCTATTTTCACGGCTGGTCGCCAGATGGGAAGTGGCTGGCTTTCGTGGGGAAGCGGGGCGACCACTTCAACATTTTTCGTATTCAAGGCGGCGGAACTGAACAGCAGCTTACTTCCAGCCCGGTCGATGATGATGGTCCGGACTACTCGCCCGATGGGAAGTGGATCTATATCAACTCCAACCGTTCTGGAGGTTGGGACATCTGGCGATTTCCCCCTGATGGTGCCGGGCCAGGCGATAGCAAGGCGGAGCGCATCACCAGCGATGAACTGGAGGATTGGTTCCCGCACCCTTCGCCGGATGGTAAGTGGCTGGTCTTTTTATCCTTCCCAAAGGGCACTCCGGGACACAGCGTGAAAACCAACGTTGAGCTTCGCCTGATGCCGATGCCTCAAAGTGGTCCTGCACAAAGCGCGAGCGGCTCCATTCAAGTTTTGATCAAGTTCTTTGGTGGCCAGGGAACGATCAACGTCAACTCATGGGCGCCCGATTCCAAGAAGTTCGCTTTTGTCAGCTATGAATTGTTGCCTTAGGTTCGCGCCATGCTTGCTACGCGTATGGGATCACGCGTCTCTCATGGTTGCTTTGCTGAGCCAACTCGAGTACGCGCATCACGCTTAGCGCAGCTTCCGGAGTGACGGCGAGGGCTGCTTTGCCCAGAATCGCGTCGCGGACATTTTCGTAGAATTCGGGATAGTCGCCGGGCTCCGTTGGAATCGCCCGCTCCTCCGCGACTTTGTCTCCTTCCATCAGCGAAAGAGTGCCCCACGCTTCAGATGGTTCTTTGCCCCATTCTGGCCCGCCCGGAAGCTCGCCCCGCTTTAAGGCGTTTTCTTGGGGGTCAAGACCGTACTTGACATAAGAGCCCTTGGTGCCATGAATGAGGAAATGGGCTGCCGGCTTACTTGCCAGCATGGTTGCGCGCAGCCAGACTCGAAGGCGTTGATAAAGCAAAGTGACATCAAAAGCATCGTCGACCCTCGCTCCGTCGCGTTCCACGCGGACATCCGCGCTGACCGCTCCGGGCGTCCCGAACAGTGCGAGCGCCTGGTCGATCAGGTGAGGGCCAAGATCGAACCACACGCCGCTTCCGGGTTCAGCTTCCTCCCGCCATGCCCCAGGACGGAGTTGCGTGCGATAGCGATCGTAATGCGATTCGTACAGCACGACGCGGCCGAGTGCTTCTGAGGCGACGAGTTTCCGGACTGTCTTAAAGTCACCATCAAACCGGCGATTCTGATAAACGGAAAGCAAGCGTCCGCATCTTTCTGCGAGCGCAACCAGTTCCGCAGCCTCGGCGTACGTGGTTGCGAATGGTTTGTCGATTACGACATGGCGCCCGGCCAGCAAGCATTGCCGCGCCAGATCGAAGTGGGAGACGTTGGGGGTCGCGATCACTACGAGTTGAATGGAATCGGATGCGAGTAATTCTTCCAGAGTGCGAGGGATTCGAACGTCCGGGTAAGCATTCGCGGCGTCGTTTCCTTTCCGCTGCAGGATGGCGGCAAGGCGCAAGCCGTCAACGGCGCGGATCACGGGAGCATGGAAGGTGCGTCCGGCGAAACCAAAGCCAATCAGGCCAACGTTGATGGGTTGTAGCTCGGGGATCACGCGGCTTTCTCCATTACGGCGAGGAAGAATACCATAAACCTGGATGACAAAAGGGGGCGCGGTGTTTTTCGTTACAACTTCAGCGTCGCCAGGAATCGTGGCGGTCTGCGTGCTTGAATCGTTTGCTCGAAGCCGTATGCGATTTTAAGCAGAGTGGGTTCGCTCCAGGCGCGGCCGAAGAAGGAGATCCCCACTGGTAGGCCGAAGACGAATCCTGCGGGGACTGTGATATCCGGATAGCCGGCGACCGCGGCGGCGTTCGAGCTGCCGCCTACGGCGTGATCTCCGTTGGCGAAGTCGGTTAGCCATGCGGGGCCGGCGGTGGGAGCCATGATCGCGTCGAGATGAAATTGGTCCATCACCTTGTCGATGCCTTCCTCGCGCGACAGACGGTGATTCGCCTCGAGGGCGTCGATGTATTCCTTGCTGGTTAGCGGGCCCTTGGCTTCGGCCTTGATGAAAATGTCCTGGCCGAAATATGGCATTTCTTTGTCGCGATTGCGGTCGTTGAAATCGATGACGTCCTTCAAGGATGCCGGCGCTCCGGGACGGGCTGCCAGATAGGCGTTTAAATCGGCCTTCAGTTCATATAGCAGGACCTGAAATTCGGTGTCATCAAATTTTCCGTGGGTGGGCAAGTCGGCAGGATCAATGATATCCGCGCCTTGGCGCTTCATGGCGTCGATCAGAGAGTTCATCAACTCATCTTGTGCATCGTTCGAGCCGAAGTACTTGCGAGCTACGCCGATTCGGGCTCCGCGAAGCCCGTTGGGATCGAGAAACTTCGTGTAGTCAGTTGCTGCCTTGCCCTGGCTTCCGGCAGTTGCAGTGTCACGGGGATCGACTCCGGTTAGCGCGCCCAACAAGATGGCGGCGTCGCGGACGCTGCGCGCCATGGGGCCCGCCGTGTCCTGACTGTGGGCAATGGGAATGATGCCGGCGCGGCTGATCAGGCCGAGCGTGGGCTTGATGCCCACGAGCCCGTTGGCTGAAGCTGGGCAGACCACCGAGCCGTCGGTCTCACTGCCAACCGCAACTGCGCAGAGACTAGCGGCGGTGGCGGCGCCTGAACCCGAACTTGATCCGCAGGGATTGCGATCGAGGGCGTAGGGGTTGATGGTCTGGCCGCCGCGCCCACTCCATCCGCTGCTGGAATGGCTGGAGCGGATATTTGCCCACTCGCTTAGATTGGTCTTGCCCAGGATCACGGCTCCGGATTCACGCAACTTCTGTGCTACAAAAGAATCCTTTGGGGGCTTCGAGCCCAGCAATGCCAACGAGCCCGCCGCGGTCTGCATTTGGTCGGCGGTATCAATATTGTCTTTAATGAGAACGGGGATTCCGTGCATGGGGCCGCGGACATGATTTTGTTTCCGTTCTTTGTCCAGTGCATCGGCGATTGCCAGGGCGTCAGGATTGACTTCGATCACGCTGTTGATCATTGGACCTTGCTTGTCGATCTGCTCAATCCGCGCCAGATATTTCTCGGTGATGGAGCGGGCGCTGAACTTGCCTGATGCCATTCCGGCTTGCAGGTCGGCGATGGTGATCTCGTCCAACTCGAAGTCTTTGATTTCTGGTGTCGAAGAGGGGGAAGCTACTTGTCGGGCGCTAGCTAACGCTGGAAACATGGCGGTGCTAGCGGTGAGTAGTGCGCCGGTTTGCAGAAAACGTCGGCGGTGAGGGGAACTGCAGTCGATGTTGGCGTCTTCTTTCTGGCTCAAGCAGCGCTCTCCCAATTAGCGAGTTTGGTATCAGCGAAACGGAATTATAGGGGAGAGGCTAACCAGAGTTGTCAAAAATGGGAGTGCGGAAGGCATTATTGCCCGGACTTCAGGAAAGTCCTCCCGGCCAGTGGCTTCATTTCGTACGCACGCGGGCGACTCGCCCGTGGCCACACGGACTCACGTTCGCTTCACACGGACTATTGCTCGCGCATTTCCTCGGGGACAACCTTCAAGTCTAGTTTTTCGGTGTGGCGGAGAACCGTGAGCACACTCACTGATCCCACGCGCGCGTCGGTCAGCAAGCGGTGTAGATCGTCCACACCCGCGACTGGTTTGCCGTCCATGGCGACGATCACATCGCCTTCGCGCAATCCTGCTTTCTGTCCTGGACTTGCGTTTTCGACTGAGATCACGATCACGCCGCTTTCTTTCGGAAGATCGTAAAAGCGCACTACGCGGCGGAGCAGCGGCACGGTTTGGGCCTCGACGCCAATGTAACTGCGGCGAATACGGCCCTCGCGCAGCAGGCGTCCTGCCACGAACTTCGCTGTATTGATTCCTATAGCGAAGCAAAGCCCTTGTGCGCCCATAATAGTTGCGGTGTTCACGCCTACCACGCGCCCGTCGGAACTCACTAGCGGCCCACCGGAGTTGCCCGGGTTGAGCGAGGCGTCAGTTTGAATGACATCATCGATCAGTCTGCCGGAGTAGGAGCGCAACGAACGCCCAAGAGCGCTCACCACACCAGCCGTGACTGTGTATTGAAACCCGTAAGGATTGCCGATTGCAATTGCCACTTGGCCCACCCGAAGTCGCTGCGAGTCTCCGAGCGGTGCGGCAACGAGTCGGGGAGCGTCGTTGCTGGGCAGACCGATGCGGATCACGGCGAGATCGGTCGCGGGATCGTCGCCGATGATCTGAGCTGGGAAGCGCTGCCCATCTGGCAGGGAGACGTCGATGCGCGTGGCGCCATGGACGACATGGCTGTTCGTCAGCGCCAGGCCGTCGGGAGTGAACACAAATCCTGATCCGCCGCCTTGACGCTCCCGAGGCTCTCCTGAACGGCTTCTAGCCGCCTGCGCCACGTCAATCTTGATGACGGATGGGCTGATGGCTTCCGCGGCGCCGACGACTGCTTGCGAGTATGCATCGAGCAAAGCTGCGTCATTGATTACGCTGGCCTCAGAGGCTTGTATCGCCGCGCCTGAGTAATTCGCCAGGGGAAGAACATTCATTTCCTGATTCATAGCTATACCTTTGGAGCGTGAATGGGGCGCTCAGGATGCAAAATCTTGAGCCGGAACTGGATGTGATCAAACCCTCATCGTGTTCCGCGCATCCAGTCATGTTCGCGCAACGGAGTCACGCGCAACGTACAGCTTCACGGCTCGATATGAAAGAAATTCTTGTGCGTTTTGTGATCGGTGGAATTGTCGTTTCGTTTTTCGCGGTACTTGGTGACCTGTTCAAGCCGAAGAGTTTTGCGGGACTATTCGGAGCGGCACCCTCGGTTGCGCTCGCTACCCTGGGCCTGACGGTGGCGAGTGAAGGCAAGTTGTACACAGCGACCGAAGCTCGGTCTATGATCGCGGGGGCGATTGCGTTCTTCGTGTATGCATCGTGCGTTAGCTGGCTGATGATGCGCTACGAGTGGAAGGCTCTGGTGGTCACGACTTCTTCCAATCTGGTGTGGTTGGGAACCGCATTCGGACTATGGCACACCTTTCTGAGATAGCGCCAAATGAAAATAGAAATCAATCCTTCTGCTCTTACCGAAACGAAATGGTACGAATATGCGGTGCGATTTCTGTTCGGAGGATTGATTACTTCAATTGCGGGGATCATCGCGAAGGAGTACGGCCCCGTCATTGGTGGTTTGTTTCTAGCGTTCCCCGCAATCTTCCCGGCCAGCGCGACATTAATCGAGAAGCATGAGAAAGAAAAGAAAGAACAGGCTGGACTGCAGGGCCCAAGGCGATCCGCCGAAGCGGTTAGTGCAGATGCGGCGGGGGCGGCCATCGGGAGCATCGGGTTAGCATTGTTTGGAATAGTGGTCTGGAAATTCATTCCCTATCATTCAGCTTGGCTGGTGCTCGGGAGTGCCTCCATTGCGTGGCTGATGGTTTCTTTCGTCCTGTGGTGGATCCTCAAGAGCCGGTAATGAGTTTGAATTGTCTATTCCGCCATGCGCCGGAGGACGACGTAGTGCAAGGCCGCACGCTTTGTGAACCCAAGCCGCTCGTAGACTTGAACGGCCCTGGTGTTTTCGGGACGAACGTGTAGAAAAGGCAATTCACCGCGACCGCAGATACGCTCCATGAGCATGCTCATCAGAGCGCTTGCGTAGCCGTGACCTGTATGGTCAGGATGGGTGCACACCGCGCTGATTTCGGTGTAGCCCGGGATCCGCAGTCGCTCGCCGGCCATCGCTGCTAGTGCTTCGCTATTGCGAATGCCGAAATAGTCGCCCATCTCGTGGGTTCTCGGACCGAATGGTCCCGGCTTCGTGAGTTTTGTCAGAGCCAACATTTCCGGCACGTCAGACTGCGTAAGCCGGATGAATTTCGGGATTGAGCGAGTCCCATTCGACCAAGGCGCAGGAGAAGCAGAGGTCTCCTTTTCGCAAAGCATCTGTAGCAGCGGGCCGGAACTGACGAGGGACCACGGGGCAGGCGGGTTCGGAGCTTGCTGCAGAAATAGCCCAACCGTTTCGCCGGGACTCACCAGAGCGGCGAGAGCGGCGTAGTTGTCGGGCGTAGGCTCGGGAAAACCTGCGACCATACTGACTTCACGAGGGAACCTCCGAGCGGTCTTGTATGTTTCCGCGAAGCTCGCATGAGTGGTAATAAGCGCTTCCCAGATTGGATTGTCGAGTGAATGCATCGCGTAATCAGGTTAATCGGGTTGTGAAATTACCGTCTATCCGAGTCTTGCGTTCAAACCGGACTAACGCTGTGCCGAGTCGATGCGAATTAGATTCAGGGATTACTCGGGCAGATCCACGTGTCGAACGTCCTCAATCGGTTGTCCGAGGAACTGGGCGCCGAGGCGGCGGAACTTCTCTGTAGAGTCGGTGGCAAAATACCTCAACCGAGGCAATCTGCGGCGCTCAAGTTCAGCCGTGGAGGGTAGCGGAGCGCGACGCAAGAGTCTGCCCACGGCGTCGGCGGTGGCGTCGGCGGAATCGACAATCTTCACGTGTTTCGGAGCGACCCGCCGCAATACCGAGTGGACGAGCGGATAATGGGTGCAGCCGAGCAGCAACACATCGGCCGACTTGAACTCATCGGCGAAGGCTTCTTTCAGGTAAATTTGGGCCACCTCTTCTGTCACGGGATGCTCGATCCATCCTTCCTCCACCAGCGGCACCAGTAAGGGGCAGGCCTTTTCCTTGGCCTGCAGGCCGCGAGCTTCAAGAGCGTGCAGATAAGCATGGCTGCTGACCGTGGCTTCGGTTCCGATGACGACAACCCTTTTGTTGTTGCTCTCACCGGCGGCGCGGTCCGTCCCAGGTTCGATCACGCCTACAACCGGAACACTCGCTGCTTGTGTGATCTGGTCGAGGGCCAGAGCCGTGGCCGTGTTGCAGGCGATTACCAGCGTCTGTGCGCCTTGCTGCTCGAGATAGTGCGCTGCGCCGACAGCGTACCGGGCCACGGTCTCTGCCGATTTTGAGCCGTAGGGCAAGCGCGCGGTATCGCCAAAATAGAGGTAGTCGGCATCGGGAATTAGTCGAAGCAAAGCTTTGAGGACGGTCAGGCCACCAAAGCCGGAATCGAAAACACCGATGCAGGTTCTGCGCGCAGGCATGCAGGGTCAGGAAGACCGCTCGGATTTTGCTACTGAAACGTTGGCAAGGTCTCTAGATCCGCCGCAGCAAGGTCCGGGAGGGATGACCGCGCCATGCGGGCATGTACGGGGATGGCCCAGGAATGCGCATATCTTGTCGGTCGCTTCAGGGGAGAGAATGTGTTCGAACTTGCAGGCTTGTTGTTCGATTTCGGTTTCGCTGTCCATGGCGAGGCTGTCGGTGAAAAGGCGCTCGGCAAGACGGTGACGGCGGATAATGTCGGCGGCGCGCTGGCGGCCGCGGGACGTCAGTTCGACAATCATGCTGCCGTCGCCGGTTGAAACTCCGGTCGGCTTGAGCGCATCGTGGCACGGATTGATAAACGGTTTGTGGTCGTGAGGCACAGGCGGATGCGGTCTTGCCGTGACTAGATCCAGCCCAATCATTTTTTCTACTGCGATGCTTACCGGAAGGGCGCCGTGAACTTCCATGCGCTCGAGTTCGGCAATCTCGCCGTGTTCAGCCAGCGCCCAGAGTTCCTCCAGGACCTCGTCGAACTGTTCTTCGTCGGCCATGGCGAAGACTTCTTGTGCCGCGATCTTGCCATGGTGAAGTTCAATGCGGCGGTCGGCGAGACGGGCTACGACGGGGTCGTGCGTCACCATGACAATAGTGCGTCCCTGCTGGTGAAGCTCGCGTAGAAGGCGCAGAACAATCTCCTCGTTCACGGCGTCGAGGTTTCCCGTGGGTTCGTCGGCAAGTACGATCTTGGGATCGTTGATCAAGGCGCGCGCGATACAGACCCGCTGCTGTTCGCCGCCCGAAAGTTGCGAGGGAACGTGGTGCGCGCGTTCCCTCAATCCCACCCGCTGCAGGGCTTCGAGGGCTTCCTGTTCATCGGTCATGCTGTGAAAGTACTGGGCTAGCATGACGTTTTCCAAAGATGTGAGATAGGGAATCAGGTGGAACTGCTGAAAGACGAAGCCGATTTTTTCCGCTCGCACACGGTTCAGCTCAGCGGCAGAAATGTTGGCTACATTTTCACCGTCGAGCCAGATCTCACCGGACGTCGGACGATCGAGGCAGCCGATCAGGTTTACCAGCGTTGATTTGCCCGAGCCTGATGGGCCCATGATCGCGATCCATTCGCCGGGATCGACGGTGAGCGAAAAATTGTCGAGGGCTCGGATGACGCCGCCGTTGGCCTCAGCTTTGGCGGGGTACAGGCGGCTGACATCCTTCAGCTTGATCATCTCACTCCCCTCTCAAGATCATAGCGGGTTGCACGCGGCGCAGCAGAAAAATCGGAATCACGGCCGAAATCAAGGCTACTGCGATACTACCCACGACGACGATAGGCAGGACATTGAAGCGTGGCACTACCGGAGCATGAAAGTTTACCCGGCCGATCCACGCGGCGACGCCTACGCCGATGCCGAATCCTACGATCGCTCCGACGGCTCCTAAAGCGGCGGCTTCCGCGGCAAAGAATCCACTGATCAGCCTCTCGGATGCGCCCAAAGCCTTCATGATGGCAAAGTCGCGGCGGCGATCAAAGACCCATCCGATCAACGTAGAGAGTACACACAGAGCCGCGGTCGCGATGATTAGGATAGCGGCAGCGGCCAAGGTGGCGCGAGTCTTTCCGAGCACATGCGCTTCACCCTCCATGATCTGACGGATGGGACGGACCTCTGCTGCGGGTAGTGCCTGCGACAGTTGTTGAATCAAAGCGTCGACTTCCTCGGACGAACCGGAGGACGCAATTTCTATCGTCGAAGGTTGCACGCCAGTCCAGCTTACGAAATCGTTCAATGAAAGATAGATACGGCTGTCTTCCGAAGCGCCGGTCCGCAAGGTTCCGGCGGGGTTGAGATGGATGATGCGTTCCTGAAAAGTGAGATCGAACAGCTTGCTTTGCGGGCTGACTACAGCGGCTGCGCGGGCTCCGACCAGCGCATCGTGCGTGGTGTTGGGCCAGGCCGTTACCGACCACCAACTATCCAGCTTGCGGACCTGATCGAGATTGGTTCCGGAAACGACGACTGACTGACCGTCGGATGTGCGGGCCACGACATAGGCGAAGGGCACGGCGAGACCGTGTCCGGCAAGCGCGGAGTTAACTTTATCCAAGGCGTCGGCCGGCAAGGCCTGGCCATCTTTTGCAACGACCACGATGTTGGCGCCGTAGTTGCGGAACTCCTTGCGCAGCTTGGCTTGCACGTCCACATAAAGATTGAGCATAGCGGTGGCAACGGCGGCGGCGACTACCATGGCCAATAGAGCAGAAGCGGCTCGTCCACGACGGAGCACGGCAGCACGCATCAGCATGCGCAGAAACATCGAGGTGTGAGGCTTGCCGGCGCGGCGGTTGATCAGAGCCGATTTTGGTGGTGAACTCAAGCTTCACCTCGCAGCGCGTAGACGGGATCAAATTTGACGGCGCGGCGAATCGCCATCGCGCTACCGGCGAAGGTCACAATCACGGCTATGCCTAGGATCACGGGAAAGAGAACGGGCTCAATCGTGATTTGCGAATTAAAAATGGAGCGGCCGATCTGACGGGCAAGGAGCGATCCGCCGGCGAAACCTACGACACCCCCGATCAGCGCCAGCAATAACGCTTCCGCGAAGAACAAAGCTGCTACGGAAATACTGCCTGCACCTAGAGCTTTCATCAGACCTACTTCGGTGCGTCGCTCAAAGATGGCCGTGGCCATGGCCGCCGAAACCGCGAGCGCGGAGGCGAACAGCGCTGCCAGCGTTACCAACAGCATCAAGCCCTTAATACGGGAGAGCACTGTACCCTCATTCTGCGCGATCTGGCGGATCTGTTCAGCGTGGGAGTGCGGAATCGCCTCCTGCAACTGAAAAGCGATCGAAGCCGCATACGGTGAGCAATACCAGCGATCGTACATTTCCGGATTCATTGACTTGGGATCGCGACGGGCCAGCGCGTCCTCGGGTTTGGTCATGGCGCTGACATACAGGCGGCGCACGGCTCCGGGCTTGCCAAGAATTTGTTGCGCCAGCGCGAGTGGAGCAACGATTTGATTGTCTTCGGCTCCGCCAGTGGAAAGAATTCCGACGATGCGATGGGGTTGGCCGGATATTTCGATTTCACCTCCCGCTTTGCGACCGAGTCTTGCGGCAAGGCTTTCGCCTAGCAACACGTCGGACGAATTGTCATCGGGCCACGCGCCTTGCACCTTCCACCAAGGGTGAGTGATGCGGACGCCCGTTGCAAAATCCTCTTTACCGAAGATGAGCCGCTTCGAGAAGTAGGTTCCGAGTAACGTGAGATTTGTCGCAGCGCCTGTGTGAACGCTCACCGGCAGCATGGGAGCGAATCCCACGATGTTGTGATGCCAGAATGTGCCTCGAATCTTAGGCAGGTCGGCTTCGTTGAGGTAGGTGCCGTCGCTCGGCGGCTTGAGATCGACGCCACCGATTTGAATATCAAGAGTATCTTCCTGCGGGGTCACGATCAGGTTTGCGCCATAGGTGCGCAGTTCGCGGCTGATCTTGTCGCCAATGTCGGTGGCGACCGCGAGCATGGCGGTTGCAACGCCCACGCCTAAAGTGATCGCAATCCCGGCCAGCAGTTTGCGCCGCTTTTGCCGCCGGAACGATTCGTAGACTAGGCGTCCGAACATGGCTATTGCTGGAACATGTGGCTTCTTGCCGAAATGTCTGCTTCCTGAATGATGACCGCGTCGGAGGTGACTTGCGCCTTGAGCGGCACCGGGTTGCATCCGCCCGGCATCCCGACTGACTGCGGATTGATGGGCGCGGCGCAGTTCTTGCAAACTACTCCGTTCGGCCCTTTGTAGAAGCCAACGGCGCCACAGATTTCGCAGGCATCCAAGACCGTGGCAATCTTGCCATCAGGCTTCTGATACAGCCAGAAACGTACCGTGCTGCCATTTTCCTGGGCAGAGAAGCGGTGCAGATCGCCGTCCTGAACCTGGGTGAGCGGAATGCTAACTTGGCCGTTCACAAAAATGACTTCTGTTGCCGGCGACAACGCGCTCACGCTCTTGGTGTAGATGAACTCTGCGGTGACCAGAACGATAAATACAAACGAACTGGCATAGACGGAGGCCATCCACAAGCGCTCCCGGCGGGCGCTCCAGACTGCTTTTCGCTTTTCCGCGGGGGAAGTTGGTAGAGTTCCTGGGTCGCGGCGTTTGATCTCGAACAACACCATCAGCGCAGCCAGAGCGAGAATCGTGATGAAGAAGAAAAGGTCGTTGCGCACGACCGGACCGATGATCGCCATCTCGGTCTTGGAGGACGGGAGCACACCGTTTTCAGAAAGCTCGTGCAGGCCAGAGATCACGAGTTGGACAGCGACGAAAAACAAAATCACCGTGGTGACGCGAAAGAATTTCTGCAGGTTAATGCGGACGCTGCCCTTTACGAACATCACGCCAAACACAACTGCCGCAACTACACCCAGAAACGTACCTAGAAAGCTGAGGAGTGCAGTAGAGTTCAGCGAGACGGCCGAGAGAATCAAAACCGTTTCGACGCCTTCCCGCAGCACCATCAGGAATACGAATGCGAACAGCCCGAACCACGCGTTCCGGCCCGCCAGAAGCCCAACCTTGCCCTCAATCTCACCCTTGAGCTTGCGGCCTGTCCTCATCATGAAAATGATCATGGTGACGACGAAGAAGGCGGCGGCCAGCATGACCCAGCCTTCGAAAATGTCTTGATTCCACTGGGTGCGGGAAAGCAGCGCCGCAACTCCGAGGCTGCCGACAAAAGCCGCAACCAGAGCCGCATAGACGGATTTCCGCAGTTCTGGACGATTGATTTTGGCGAGATACGCCAGGGTAATACCGACGATCAGCGCCGCTTCGACGCCTTCGCGCAAGGTTACGATGAATGCTTCTAACATCGAAAATCAGCCCTCTATTTCGAAGCCATGATATTGAAAATGAATTTCAATTTCATTATCTAGGATAGTCGTTTGCCTCCGGTTGCGTCAACGCGCGGAATCACGCGGGATTGTGATCTGGGTCACTCACTCCCTAGTCAAAGCCGCCGTCGCGAGGCTGGATTATAGATGCTTAAGAAACGCTTTGGCTTCATCCAGCTGAGGAAAGAGTTTTTCCTCTGCTTGAAATTCAGTCGAATGCACACAGCGCCGGCTGCCGCGCAGTTTCACGGGATGCTTGAGGTGCAGCATTTCGTGGTAAACGATGTATTCGACCGCGTAGCAAGGAACTCGCGGGTGGTCGAAGACCCGACTGACAACGATGGCATTGTGCGCCGGATCGTAGTGGCCGAGTCGGTTGCGAGCGTGATCGCGGCTCCAGGTCATCTGTGGTCGAGCCAGCAGGCCATAAAAGAATCGCCGGTTCAGATCTTCAAAGATATCTTCCAGGTTGTAGGCTCGGCCCTGGGCACTTTGGATCCGTTTGCGGCCAC
The DNA here is from genome assembly GCA_035567135.1 of Terriglobales bacterium. Taxonomy (GTDB): domain Bacteria; phylum Acidobacteriota; class Terriglobia; order Terriglobales; family Acidobacteriaceae; genus JABDBE01. The sequence continues at coordinate 187,768 of DATMQI010000185.1, read as the reverse complement.
GCATCTGGCGTACGAGGTGAGCTTTGCTGGTGATGTCTTGGCGGGAGATATAACGGCGGTACCGGGTTGCGTACTCCCGCTCGATGGGCTTGCGATACATCTTAGCCAGGAGAATATGAGCAATCGCCCGCAACACCACGTCTGGAGCGCCTTCCAGCAAGTCTGACAGGCGAACAAAGAGCTTGCCCTCCCGCATCCGGATGGTGTTGTTGATGTTCACGAAGGCAAAAAATTCCACTGCGAGCTGGGGCATGGGCGTCCGGGGGCGCAGCTCATGATAAGTGTCCTGGAAGATGTGGAGGATCCTGTCGTTCACGTTGCGGTTAGATTAGCACGCGCGAACTGTGAAACACGGAGAACGTTGAACAGCGCTCCGGCACTCTACTTTTTCTTGTGCTTGAATGCTTCCTCTTGTTCGCTTAGCAATTGCCGGTGGTCGGTTACGCTGGTGTCGATGGTTTCCAGCACGCTGGTTAGCAGGAAATCATATTTCCTGGCTTCGTCTTTGTTGGCGTCCGCCGAGTTCTTCAAAGCCCGGAGCCTGGCTTGAAATTCGGTGTCGGCTTCAATGAGTGTCTTCAGAGGCTTTCGCAGATCGGCCTTCCGCTCCACAAAGGTGTCGAGGTTGTCGTTCATCTCATCGTAGACGTCCAGAAAGTCCTGCAGCCGATCGCGAGTTTGCTGAGCACGGTCGGTGATTTTGGGATCAGAACGCACTTGTTCGAGAGATGTTAGCCGGGTGCGGGAAAACTGGATGTACAGCTTAAGGCGCTCGCTGGGTTCCTGGGCGGCATCGCGCAGTTGATCTTGTTCCAGGGGATTGAGCGGGTCCCGGCGACGCTGCGCCCACACGCCGGTAAGCAGCAACAACGCCAAAAGACAGGAGGCGAGCTTATGGGAGCCGGAAATCATTTGCCCTTGCCAAACATGTGAGATAGCAAATCGGTGCGCAAGCTCTCCAGGCGATCTGCGGCGATCTCTACCGGCGCTTGATCGTCAAAGTTGAGGCTGCGTTTGATGTCTCGCAGCTTGGCCGCCATTTTTCTAAACTCGATTTCCGTATTCTTAACTCGCTTGCCCGATTGGATGGCGGCATCATGCGCTTTTTCAGAATAGGTCACGACATCCTGCACCGCAGTTCGAGCGTCATCGACCTTGCCAGCTGTGTACAGTTCGTCAGCGGATTTGAGTTGACGCTCCGCGATTTCGACGCACAAGGCGGGACGGTCCTCCACTCGCGCCGACGCTGCCCGGGCGATCAAATCCTGCAGACTCTCGGTTTTGTACGCGAATGCAAGCAATGTCGTCGCCAACAGAACCGCGGCAATTGTGGTGTGCACACGCATAGCATTCACTTTTTCGGCTCGATCGCAATCAACCGATGCCGAGCCTGCCATTCCTGATCGGGATACTCTCCTTTGGCGACCTCAAGAAACTGATGATAATTCTGCGCTGCCATTTTATAGTTACGCAAGTGATCGTAAGCGCTGGCGCGAAGAAAATAACTGACGGGAATCTCGGGTAGAAACTTGGCTCGCGCATCTGCCGCCTTGATCGCGAGCTCGTAATTCTTATTCTCGACCGCCGCCGTGGCTAAATCACCATAAGCTGCTCCGAAGTCCGGCTTCAGTTTTACCGTCGCCAACAGTTCCTGTTGCGCCTCAGGGAATTTTCGCTCCCTCAGAAATACCACGCCCAACCCGTGGTGCAGCTCCGCATCGTTGGGATTAGCGGTCAGCAATGAGCGATACTGCGTCTCCGCAAGATCGTATTTTTTATTCTTAACGTACAGTTCCGCGAGATCGTTCTGCGCGCTGGAATTCCCAGGATCGAGCTTCAACGCTGCCTGAAGTTCTCCGGTTGCTTCGTCGTTTCGCCCGGCAATCAGCAGGATGCGGACGAGTTGCACTCGGGCGGAGACATCCTCAGGATGCATCGCAATGAGCTTGCGCAAGATCGGATCGGCCTCCGCAAAGCGCTGCCCCCGCATGTAGATGTTGGCCATTCCGGTTAATGCGTCGCTGGATCCTGGATCGATGGCCAAAGCCTGTTTATATTCTTGCTCCGCATCAGCAAAGTGATTTTCCTTTTCTAATAGGGCGCCGGCAGAAAGATGAGGCTCCGCATCTTTGGGCTCAAGGGCAGCGGCTTGTTTATAGGCTTCGATCGCTTCTTCAGGTTTTGTGTTCTCAAGCACGTGGGCCAGCGACAACCATGCTCGCGCATGGCCTTCATCGACATTCGCGGTAGGCTTTAGAGTAGTTGCAGCGCGCAAAAATTGGGCGGCATCCGGTTGGCCAGTCTTCGCGAGCATGAGCCCCAGATTCAGGTTGGATTCGAAGACGTCCGGCTTGGCGGCCACAGATTTGCGATAAGCGGCGATGGACTCCGTAGTATTTCCCATCCCGTTGTAGACAAATCCCAAATCAAACCAGGCTTGGAAGTTGTTCGGATCTGCGGCGACCACCTTCTTCAATAGCGGATCAGCAGAGGCGTAATCGTGCTTCTCGATGTAACTCTCGGCTTGTGCAAGCTCGGGCGGGAAGGCTGAATCCTGCTCAGCTATTTTGTGATGACGTACGGTCTGGCCGGTGCTCTGTGCGAGAACGGTCGCGCCAAGGGAGAGCACGAGCAGCGTGATCGAGGCTAGCTTATTTGGCCCCATTCCGCGACGATCCACTTCCCGACGGCTCATTTCCATTCAATACACCCGCCAGAAACTCTCCCGTGTACGACTTCGACAGTTTGGCGATAACTTCTGGCGGACCCGAACCGACAATGTACCCGCCGCGCTCGCCACCTTCGGGACCGAGGTCAATCACCCAATCCGCAGTCTTGATTACTTCGAGATTATGCTCGATCACCAGGATCGAGCCTCCTGCATCAATTAGACGGCGGAAGGCGGACAGTAGTTTGCTGATGTCGTCAAAGTGTAGCCCAGTTGTGGGCTCATCGAAAATGTACAAAATATGCTGTCTCCGGCGCGACTGCTCCCCGGGGCTCCGCGGCCGGTTAGCCTCGCGTGCCGCGGGTTGGAGGTGTGCCGCTAATTTCATCCGTTGCGCTTCACCGCCCGAGAGCGTCGTCGCCGACTGCCCCAGCCGCAAATAGCCGAGGCCCACTTCCTCCAGCACGCGCAGTTTTTCCACAATCTTGGGTGCGTTGGCGAAGAACTGCAGCCCTTCCTTTACGGTGAGGTTCAATGCCTCGTGAATATTCTTCCCGCGGTAACGAACCTCCAATACTTGCGGTTTGTAGCGTGCACCCTTGCACTCTTCGCAGATGAGCTCTACGTCGGCCAAAAACTGCATTTCTACGGTGACGGTTCCATCGCCTTGGCAGGTCTCGCAGCGTCCCCCAGGAATGTTGAAGGAGAAGTGTCCGGCGGTGAAGCCGCGCTTCTTGGCCTCGGGCAGGGAAGCATACAGATCGCGGATGCCGTCGAAGGCTTTAATATAAGTAACCGGGTTAGAGCGTGGGGTGCGTCCAATGGGCGACTGATCGACCAGCACAACCTCGTCGATGAACTCCGCGCCTTCAACTCGGTCCCATGAGGAGGCAGCGGCGAGATCACCGTTCGGCTGCCTTTTGGCTGCAGACAAAGCCCGATACAGCACATCGTGCAGAAGCGTGGATTTTCCCGAGCCGGAAACGCCGGTGATCGCCACCAGCATTCGCAACGGGACCTCGAGGTCGATCCTTTTCAAGTTGTGAGCGCGTGCGCCGTAAATCCTGATTTGTTGCGGTCCAGGCTTGCGTCGGGCACTTGGAATTTGGATCTGCAGCTCGTCGGAGAGATAGCGTCCGGTCAAAGAAGCCGGCATCTTCTGAATTTGCTCGTAAGTTCCGGCAGCGATCACTTTGCCGCCGTTTTCTCCGGCGCCCGGTCCGAGGTCGAGAATCGTATCGGAAGCCTGCATGACATCGCGATCATGTTCGACTACCAGAATCGTGTTACCCAAGTCGCGCAGATTGTGCAGGATTTTGATCAGGCGATGCGTGTCACGGCTGTGTAGCCCTATAGACGGCTCATCCAGCACATAAAGCGTTCCCACTAGACGCGAACCCAGGGACGTCGCCAGCTGAATGCGCTGCGCTTCGCCGCCCGAAAGCGTTGACGCGAGCCGGTCGAGAGTCAGATACTCCAAGCCAACTTCATTCAGGAAACGCAGGCGCTCGCGGATTTCTTGCAGTAGGCGTTCGGCAATGCCTGCCTCCTGCTCAGTCAATTCGAGTGCATCGAAGAACTTCGACGCGGCTTCGACCGTCATGCAGCAGGTCTCGCAGATATTCTTGCCATTGATCTTTACCTGCCGAGCCTCCAGACGCAGGCGGGCGCCGCTGCAAGTGGAGCAGAGAGAATATCCGCGGTACCGGCTCAGAAATACGCGGACGTGGAGCTTATATTTCTTTCGCTCCAGATAATTGAAAAAGCCCCGTACTCCCAGAAAGCGGCCTTCGCCCTCGATCACCAGCCGCTGCTGCTCACGATCCAGGTCGTTCCAGGGCACGTCGAGCGGGATGTCGGCTTCGCGGGCGAAGCGCTTCAGGTCAGTGAACAGCGAACGGTATTTGGGCTTGGTCCAGGGCTCGATCGCACCTTGATTCAGGGTCAGAGATTGGTCAGGGATCACCAGATCCAGGTCGAAATCAATGGTGTTTCCGAATCCCTGACATCGCGGACATGCACCGTAAGGATTATTGAAAGAGAATAATCGCGGCTCCGGCTCCTCGTAGCGAATATTGCACACCTTGCACTCGAAACGTTGGGAGAAACGCAATCGTTCCCGAGCTTGTCCTTCATCATGTGCGGTCTCGAAGATGACTTCACCGGACTCGCGATAACTGATTTCAGCCGCATCAACGATACGCGCGCGGGAGTCCGTCGATACCACGAGGCGATCGACCAGCAACAAAACTGGTTCGGCGAAATCGATATTCAACAGCGACTCAGGTGTGGAGAACTCGAATACCTGCCCACCCTGGTACAGCCGGTTGAAGCCGCGCGTACGAAGATCGAGCAGACGGCTCTTCAGTTGATCGGACGGAAGATTACTCGCATGTGTCGTGGCCTTCTTTTTTCGCCCACGCTTACCTGCGGCCAGAGGAGCATTCTGCACGCTGGCGATCTGTGGCGTCGCACTTTGCAGCGGGAACAGCACGTTCAGGCGCGTCCCCTCTCCCAGCTTCAGGACTGCATCTGCAACTTCGTCCACTGTGTCTTTCTTAACCTGCTGACCACATTGCACGCAGTAAGTGCGGCCGATCCTGGCAAAGAGCAGACGTAAGTAATCGTAGATTTCGGTCGCGGTGCCAACGGTAGAACGAGGGTTGCGGGTGGTGTTCTTTTGCCGGATTGCCACTGCAGGAGCGATTCCATCAATTACGTCAGCGTCTGGCTTCTCGATCCGCTCCAGAAACTGGCGGGCGTAGGCGGAGAGCGACTCCACATAGCGGCGCTGGCCCTCGGCGTAGATCGTATCGAAAGCGAGCGACGATTTGCCTGACCCCGAGACCCCGGTGACAACGGTCAACGAGTTGTGCGGAATCTCAAAATCTATGTTCTTGAGGTTATGAACTCGCGCCCCGCGAACAACTATGGTTTCTGTGGACATCAATATTTCAGTGGACACATCAATAAAGGAAACGCTCGTAAAACGATTGCTGATTCCCCGGCGGGAGCCTCGCCACGCCTGTTTTGCACCGCAGGTACCTCTCTCTGGCGGCCTCGAAGGGGATATGGAATCTTTCTATTATAAAGCAGGGCCCAGCCGGCCGCAGAACAGTGGTCGTACAAACTGAAATACTACAGCCCTTGTTTTCACCTGACTTTTGCGGCGCAAACAGAGTAATATCATAGCTTTTCAGCGCTAAGCGCGGATTCGCTGGAGGCACGGACGAACCATGGTATCGACCCTTACCGCTACGCTCGCACGCATTACCACGCGCGTCTGGTTGGGGCCGAGTCTCGTCAGCCTGCAATCCTTAGTGCTTTTCGCGCTTCAGTTTTCAAGTAATTCGAGTAAGAAGGACAATGTCTACAACATCCTTTGGGTGCTGGTTTTCGGCTTTGCGACTTTGAACATTCTTGGCTTAGTCGCGAGGCGGTTCGAACCTCGCCGAAGCAATCTTAATTTCGGCGAACTGCTGGCGATCACGGTGACGCTGGTTTCTGTGGTTCTCCTGGGTTGGGAAATGCTGTCCATCTTCCATATTTTCCCGATTAAACTCCAGCCTCATTGAGTTTCTCGGCCAAGCAGCGCGCATTTGCGCTATGATTCGCTGTATGGCGGAGAATCTCACGGCTTTCGACATCACCTGCCCGTGCTGCGGCGCGGTGCTGAAGGTCGATCCCACAGCCAAAGGGGTTATTGCCCACACCGCCGCCGTCAAGCCCAAAATGTTCAATGACTTCGAGGCAGCTGCCAAGGCCATGAAAGAACAGGATAGCCGCCGCGAATCCATCTTTCGCCAATCCGTCGAAGCCCAGAAACATGCCGGTGATCTTCTGGAAAAAAAGTTTCAGGAAGCGGTCAAGAAGGCCAAAGAGTCTCCGGACACTGGCAAACCCATTCGGGATTTCGATCTGGACTGACGCTATTGACGACGAAGGAAGTGCTGCAAAATTCCACAGCAAATTTAAGGGTCGGTGAATTTCGCATTGGCGAGTGCTTTTGTGTACGCACCTCCGGATAATCGAGCGTAGAATTTGGTCGATGTCCGATCTTCCCCTGCTACTCGGCCATCGTGGCGCTCGTTCGTCTAAACTGGCTCCCGAGAATACCCTCGCGTCGTTTGACCTTGCTCTACAACACGGCTGCGATGGGTTTGAAGTCGATGTGCGCCTAACCGGCAACGGACGGGCTGTGATTTGTCACGACCCCAAAGTCGACGGCATCGAAGTCAGCCGGGCAACTGCCGATCAACTACTTCATCTTCCGTGCCTGGAGGACGTACTGCAGCGCTACTGTCAGCGGGCGTTTCTCAACATTGAACTTAAAGTTTCAGGTCTGGAATCAAAGGTGCTCAACTCATTGCGAGAATGCCGGGTGGAAGAAAACTACGTCGTCTCTTCATTCCTACCCGAGGTCGTTACCGAATTAAAAACCCGGAGCGCCAAGGTTCGGACTGGGATCATTTGCGACAAGCCCGGGCAGCTCGCATGCTGGCGCGAAACTAATGTCGAATACGTGATTCCTCATTACTCGCTGGTCACGCATGCGCTCGTGCAGGAGGTACACGATGCGGGCAGCAAGCTCCTTACCTGGACAGTCAATAATCGCAAGGCAATGTTGCGGCTGGCACGCTGGCGAGTGGATGGCATCATCTCCGACGACACCGAATTACTGGCGCAGACCTTCGCGCGATCCGAATAAGTTGGGTTGAGCTGTTGGCGGGACGAGGCCCTATGCTTTGGCTTCGAGGCTGCCCGTCTGGGCTGCCTTCCACAGAAACCCGGCTCGTTCGGTCTCAAATGCCTCCAGTTCCAGGGCCACGCGCTCGTCACTCCATCCCATGACAGCGCCGATGCGCGCCGCAGTTTCCCGGCTACATGACGATGACCAGCATGCGCCCAGTGCTACTGGCACGCGCCTCAGCAACACATCCGCCAGCGTAGCCGCACACTCGTTGCTAAAGGCATGGAGCGCCTCCGCAACGATGTGCTGGGTGTGGGGACAAAGCGGAGTGCTCATTTCCGCACTATCGCGGGCCTTGCGAGCTACGGTCGAAGCGCGCTTTCCATACCATTCCACAATCCCACGCGCAGCATCGGCTGTGATTCCGCCAGTCTGCGCGACCTCGACTACCCACTGCTCCAGAGTCGGATCAATGCCATTCTCCGAGGCAATCGCAAGCGCTGGCGCGACGGTCTTCACTCCAATCTTCGCCGCACATTCGCGCGCCAAGCTGCCCGCGGTGGTTAACTTTCCTCCGATTACAGAGATCATGTGCGCGGCGCCGTCCGGGGCGTGGTCGTGGAGATAGTGTTTCCGGCTCACGGCCGAGGGATTTTTCTTGGGTGAGAAAGGAAGTGGTCTCACGCCGGCGAAGGCGTAGTGTATGTCGTTCTGCGATACTTCCAGCTGCGGAAACAAATCGAGCAAAGAGCGCAGCAGGTAATCAATCTCATCTGACGAAGGCTGTACCCTGGAGGGGTCGCTGCCGTCGGCAACCTCCGTCGTCCCGACCAGTACTTGTTCGTTCCACGGAATGACAAAGATGGGGCGTCCGTCGATTGCTTCGGTGTACACCGCTGCTTCCGGCGCGCCTGCGAACTTCGGCAACACGATGTGCGATCCGCGGACTCCGCCGATCATCGGATCTTCCGTTTGAATGTTGGAACTCTGGCAAATCCCGTCGGCCCAGGGTCCGGTCGCATTGATGATCCAAATGGCCTCAACGCGCTCTTCTTTCCCGCTCAGTTGATCCCGCAGGAGCGCCCCGGTGACATGAGCATTGCCAGTCTCGACCGCCAGAACTTGAGTATGATTGCGCGCCACAGCGCCCGCTTCGATTGCCTCTACCAGCCATTCCGCAACCAACCGCTCAGGGAACTCGCACTGCGCGTCGTCAAAGCTGAATACTGAAAAGCGTTTTCCAGCGTCGAGCATACGCTCGAGCTTGTCCTGCTCCGTGTGGTTCGCACCAGCTCGCAGGTTCGCATGTCCCATCTTCTGATAAAGCCATAACCCTGTTCGCACAGCCAGCGCACTGCGATGGCTTTTCTCATTCAAGGCCAGCAAAAACTCCAGCGGGTGCACCAGATGCGGGTACCGCTCCAGCAACCAACTTCGCTCGCGCAACGACTCGAGCACCTGCCCAACGTCCCCGTGTTCGAGGTAGCGCAAGCCGCCATGAATAATGCGGGTCGAGCGACTGGTGGTGCCTGCTGCGAAATCATGCTGCTCGACCAGGAGCGTCCTCCGTCCGGCGCGCGCGCATTCCCGGGCAATGGCGACTCCGTTAACGCCGCCGCCAATCACAAGCACATGGAAACGCTCGTTCTGCAGAGAGGGTCGCAAGTTCATGCGCGGGTTTAGATGCGTACTCATGGCTGCCATACAAAAGATAACTTTAGTTTCGCTGCTGTGGAATGGTTGGTTTGGCTCCTCCTCCGCAAAATCACGTAGCCGCGGACGCCTTGCCAGGGTGCAACATCGGTTCGCTTTATTCGCACCCCGGACGAGGCGTCCGTGGCTAGGTGATCGAGTGACGCGCATCATTGCCGGGGCGTATGCCCGTCATTTACAGTGATTGCGTTCTATGCCGACAACTGGAGAGCGTTTCGAACGCGTGGTTTCCATTATGGCCCGCCTGCGCGGACCCGGAGGATGCCCATGGGATCGCGAGCAGACCTTCGATTCCATCAAGCCCTATACCGTCGAAGAGACTTATGAAGTTCTCGAAGCCATTGACAATCGCGACTGGAACGAATTGCCTGGCGAACTCGGCGATCTCCTACTCCAGGTTCTGTTCTACGCCCAGATGGCAAAAGAGCAAAACTCATTTTCGATTGACGAAGTGATCGACCGGCTTTCGAGTAAACTTGTCGATCGTCATCCCCATGTTTTCGGCGATGTAAAGGCCGAGACTTCGTCCGAGGTGGTGCGCAACTGGGAAGCGCTCAAGGCTGAAGAGAAGAAAAAGCGGCTGGAGGTAGACGACGGAAACTCGCCGCCTGGTGAAGCCCGGCCGGACTCCGTGCTCGCCGGAGTTTCCGCTGCGATGCCGGCATTGCTCGAGGCTCGCAAGCTCAGTTCGCGTGCCGCCCACGTCGGCTTTGATTGGCCGAATATTGACGGTCTTTTCGAAAAGCTCCGCGAGGAAACTGAAGAATTGCAACAGCAGCTCGAAGAATTTCCCGCTCCCGGCCCGCAGCCCCAAGGACGAGGCGTGGCCGGAGCTGGCCGCCCGCAGATCAGCGAAGATTTGCGTCAAAGGCTGGAAGGTGAACTAGGCGACCTCTTCTTCGTGCTGGTCAACATCGCGCGCTATCTTTCGCTGGATCCCGAGTCCGCGCTGAAGAAGACCAACCGCAAGTTCAAGCGCCGGTTCCGCTTGATGGAAGACCAGTTGCGATCTTCGGGACGCACGCCTCAGCAGGCTTCGATGGAAGAGCTCGAATCTTTATGGCAGCAGGCCAAGCAACTCGAGCAGGACGCCAAGTGAGCGCGGAGTCAATCGTCATTCGCAAATGCGAGCAGCTCGATGAAATGCGAGCTTGCGTTGGCCTGCAAAAGGAGGTCTGGAGTTTTTCGGATGCCGATCTGGTGCCGTTGCGAATGTTCGTGGTGGCTGAAAAAGTCGGTGGGCAAGTGATTGGAGCTTTTGCCGGCAGTGAAATGGTGGGCTTTGCTCTCTCCATACCGGGCTTTCGTGGTGGGCATTCCTACCTGCATTCGCATATGCTGGCGGTGCGTAAGCAGTATCAGAATTCCGGGGTAGGCCGCCGTCTCAAGCTATTCCAGCGGGACGACGCGCTTGCCCGCGGCTTCGAGTTGATCGAGTGGACGTTCGATCCGCTGGAAATCAAGAACGCATATCTTAATATCGAGAAGCTAGGCGCCATCGCCCGTCGCTACAGCGTGAACCAGTACGGAATTTCTTCGTCGCCGCTGCAGGGCGGTTTGCCCACCGACCGCTTGGTGGCCGAGTGGTGGTTGAAGTCGAAGCGGATCCAAAGTTTGCTGCAATCGGGAAAGAGGCCGGACTTCGAAACGTTGACCAAGATTTCCGTTCCGGCTCAGATTTACGATTGGAAGGCTTCCCCTACACAGCGCAGTCAAGCGAAAGAAGTACAGGATCGCAATCGGGAACAATTTGCGAAAGCATTTGCCGACGGATTGGCGGTGCTAGGCTACGAACGCAGCGAGCAAGGGAATGGCCATTTTTTGTTAGGACGCTGGCAGGAGAGCTGAATTTATCCGGCAACCTAGTTCCTGTCATTCCGAGCGTCGGTGATAAAAGTGTCTTTGCTGGTGGATTTTAAGACTAATGAAAATAGAAGCTATCACCCTTCGCGAAATTCAGATGCCGCTCGTCCACTTTTTCGAGACGAGCTTCAAGCGCACGTTCAGCCGCCGAATCCTGCTGTTGACCGTCCACTGCGACGGCATCGACGGCTGGGGGGAGTGCGTAGCCGGCGAAGACCCCTTCTATAACAGCGAGTGGACGGAAAGCGCATGGCCCACGATCAAACATTACCTGGGGCCAGCCGTACTGGGACGAACGCTGTCGGCGGCGCGCGAGAGCGTGCCTCTAATGGCGAGAGTGCGTGGCCATGACATGGCCAAGGCCTCCGTCGAAAACGCGCTGTGGGACGCGGAGGCCCAAGAGAAGCAAATGCCTCTGTGGAAGCTGCTCGGCGGTACGCTGCGGGAAATCTCGTGCGGCGTTTCCATTGGCATTCAGGATTCCGTCGAGCAATTGCTGGAGAAGATTCAGATCGAACTGGCCGCCGGATATCGCCGGATCAAGGTGAAAGTCAAACCGGGCTGGGATGTCAACGTGCTGGAGCGTATCCGCTCGCGGTGGCCCGAGATCGTCCTCAGTTGCGATGCAAACTCCGCGTACACTCTGGACGATCTCGAGCATCTCCGCAAATTCGACCAGTTCAACCTTTTAATGATTGAGCAGCCGCTGTGGCACGACGATATCTACTATCATTCCGGGTTGCAAAAAGAATTACGTACTGCGATTTGTCTCGACGAATCCATCCGTCACGCGCGCGATGCGGCCAAAGCGCTCGATCTGAGCGCTTGCCGCATCATCAATATCAAGGTAGGGCGAGTGGGCGGTTTTACTGAGGCCAAGAACGTACACGACGTCTGCGCGGCCCGCAATATTCCGGTGTGGTGCGGAGGCATGCTCGAGTCGGGTGTGGGGCGCGCGCACAACATCGCACTTTCCACGCTGCAAAACTTTCGACTGCCGGGAGATGTTTCCGCCTCCAAACGCTACTGGAAGGAGGACATCATCGATCCCGAAGTTCAGGTCACCCCGCAAGGGACGATTCTGGTTCACGATGAACCGGGCACCGGCTATCGCGTGCGGGAGGATCTGATTGAGAAGCTCACTGTCCGCAAGGAAACAATCCACGCAGGAGCTTAGAAACTCTGGCTGCAACTATTCACCGTTGCCAATCTCCTGTCATTACGAGGAGCGAAGGCGACGAAGAATCTGGGTTTTTCACGGCCGAGCGCAGGAGCCAGGTCCCTCGCGGGATGACAACACCGGAAGGCCCGCACGTAAGGACAGCGCAACCTGCATTCTATTTGGGATTACAGAATCAAGGCCTCTGCCGGTTTTCTGCCAGCTCCGCTTCCTGCCTCTTCAGCAGTTCCACACCTTGAGCAAAATTCAGATTCGAAGGTGCGGAGCGAAAATCGCTGAAGACTTCGTCCGATTTGATATTCAGGTTCTTGAACAAAAGTTCTTTACCGGTAAAGGTCAGGCTCATGTGGGTGACCTCCCACCGGCCCGGTAGCACTTCCGCCTGCTCCACCAGGAAGTTGCCGCCCCGGTTGAGGCGGCCCAGGATTCCCCAACCGAAGCCCACCTCCTTGGTCAGAGTTCCGTCGATCTTTGCGATGCGATGCTGGGCGGCATCGATCAGCAGGTAACCCTGCATGCCAGTAAGCACCTGTTCCACGTGACTGGGCGGACTGTATTTCGGGTTAGGACGAAATTTAAGACGAATCAACTGGTCACCAGGTTTCCCGACTTGCTGATTCGCCGCCGTAGTTCCGTCGGGTTCGTAAAGGAAAGCATCCGGCAGCGCCTTCATGATTCGCGTGGTATGGTCGACGTCTTCCTTCTCTGTCTTTTGCTTTTTTCTTAACTGATCGGCATTGCTAGCCAACCCTGACAAACGCGCATCTTCCGCTTGGCGCTCCTGGGGTGTCAGCTGTCTACCGTTGACAGCGATCAGCATTCCGGCCATGCCTTCGCAGGTTTCGACGATCAGCTTGGTCTGTGAACCGTGCGGGGTTTCCTTGCGATCCACGAATATCGCTTTCGTCTCGCCATTGCCGGCCGCGAGTTCGCGCTGCACCGTCCGCCGTACGCACTCGACTGGCGACTCCGAAGGTTGGTCGGCGGAGAGTGCAGGAGGTGCACTGACAAATGTCAGCACCGTGATCGCGGCTACCAGCTTCGCCTTGAGGTGAATTGTTGCCATGTACGCCCGTACTGGTTTAGAAGGCACCTGCCCTTTTGCTGGTTGTATACGCTAATCGCGGCAGTTGCAAGTCTCAAAGGCCGCGCCGCAAGGGCACTCGTTTTGGAGGCAGTGAAAAAGGCCCCGTCGTCGACAGGGCCTGGGGAAAATCAAAGTAACAATTCGATCTACTTTCCTTTGTAAGTGCGCGGCGAGCCGACACCGGCACAAAGGTCCCAACCGACCTTGCAGTGCGAATCGCCCTGCGTGATGTCGTTGAAATCGGCCTTGTACTCGTTTTTGATGGTGTACTCCTTGTAGATGGCCGTGAGCTCATCGTGAGTTGACTTCATCTTGCCGCCCGCGGCATTGACGATTCCAGCAAAAGTGGGTGAAGACCAACTGGTACCGCCGACCGCGCCCCATTGACCTTGCAAATAGATGGCGGCGCAGCAGAAGTCAGAAGCCACATCCGGATAACCGCGTTTGCTGCCGACGATCTTCTTGATGACGTCCTGGTAGCTTGGTCTGGCTTCATAAGGGCTTATATCGCCGCCACCGCCGCCCGTGTAGTACCACTCGCTGGTGAAATCGCCGTTGGAGTCGCGGTTGAATACCGTGCCTCCAACTGAAACCACATTCGGAGACGCCGTCGGATACAGGGTGTTGCCAATCCCCGAATCACCACTCGAAGCAAAGTAGACAACTCCAGGCTGAGTGAAAAGTTTGTCGTATTTCAAATCGTAGGAGGCCTCGTGGTCGCCCCAACTCATGCTGATCACTCCGCCACCATTCTTGGCCACCAACTTACTTGCCACCGTCACCGCATACCAGTAGGGATCCGTGTTGCAAGTGCCGGACATGCACAGATCGGACTCCACCAGGAAAAGCTTCGCCTTAGGCGCCATGGCATGGGCCCACTCAATATCCAGCGCCTCCTCGACCAGCCATTCACCATAGACCGGGGGCTGTTTTCCGTTGGCATACACGATATGGAAGTCAGCATCGGGAATGCCAAATTGACTCGAAAAAGCGTGCAGATCCGATTTCGCAGTCGGGTAGTGCCCAGCATCTATTATCGCGATGGCTCCCCAGCCGCCGCTGGGGACAGTCGTGCTGGTATTGACTGGGCAACCCTTTGGTCCCTTTACCAGTTTGTAGACGCAGGCCACGGAGCCAGGCGTCTCAGTGCCCGGAGGTGGCCCACCCGTGGTATTGGGAGCGGGAGGAATCGCCAAAAAGTAGTTGGTATGTATGCGGCCAGGGCGCGGGATGCTGGATTCCGGAACGACAACCGTAAATCCGTTAATCGTTGTTCCGTTAATCGGTGTTCCCCCGACCTTGGCTTCGTCCGCTGCATGCACTGCAGCTGGCAAAATAAACGCGCCAAGCGATAAGACGACGCCGGCAATTGTGGAAATCGCGATAGACTTTTTCATGCACCCACTCTTTCTTTAAACTGAGACTTCCGTTTTGAATTCCAGACCGACGGCATTGTACACCGGCTAGCCCGCCAGCAGCAGGCGATTTGCGGCAATTCGAAAGTAAGGATGAAACCTGACGCCCGACCAAACTATTTCCTGGGATCGAACTTCTCCATCTCCCTGTAATCGTTCAAATAGTTTAGAATCCGGTATCCCATTTGTACGCGCGGTACCGCACCCAAAGGAGACTGTTGCTATGGACATTTCAAAGACCGGAGAGTTTGCGCAAATAGGTAAATCGGTGATTATCAAGGGAGAGCTTTCCGGCGGCGAGGACCTTTATGTCGACGGCACCATCAACGGTACGATCCAACTACAGGGCCACGACCTGATGATTGGACCGAACGGCCACGTTCATGCCGATGTCAATGCCAAGGGTGTGGTGGTTCAGGGCAAGCTGGAGGGGAACATTAAGGCGACGGATCGGGTAGAGATGAGGAAATCTGCCGTCATCCTGGGTGATATTGTGACCCAGCGAATTGCGATCGAAGACGGGGCCTATTTCAAGGGCAAGGTGGAGATCCAGAGGGAAGCCGCCAAGCCAAGCACGCCGGCTGCAGGCAAGTCGGAATCTCAGGCCGAGGCCAGGAGCGCAGCGGCGGGAGGTACCGTAGTAACCAAGCAGTAAAACTTTTTCACCGGTTCAACCGCGCGGGCCGCGATAGTATTTAGATTGCGGAACTCTCGGGAACCGGACGCCCGGGAATTCGACATGGCATCAGTTACTCACAGCTTCATGAAACTCTTTCGCGGTTCATCCACCATCCCCGGCCAAGGAGCCAGACCGGTGTCCTCGCGGCAACGGCTCACCCGGCGCTCCAGCGGGCTCGGTGCCGTTTCGCGTACATTGCAATCCGAGGAGCCAATCTGCGTCCTGGATATCGGTTCCACTTCGGCCTCCAACATCCGCTATTTGACCGAACGCGGACACAAGATCTACAGCGAGGATTTGCTCGAGGCTTCAGCTGACCCGTCTTTGATCACGAAAGATGAGCAGGGGGCGACGATTCTTGATAGCAGGCGCTTTCTTTCCGACAACCTGATCTACCCGCCGGCCCAGTTCGATCTCGTTCTGTGCTGGAATTTGGCCGATTATATGCACGAGAGCCTGGTCAAGCCGGTGGTTGCCCGTCTCTGGTCGACGATTAAGCCGGGTGGCATGTTGCTGGCGTTCTTCCATACTCACGAAGCCGGACCTGATGCCCCCTGCTACCGCTACCACATTCTGGAGAATGACATGCTCGAGATGCAGCATGTCGAAGCCAGAAGAGATGTGCGTCGAGGCCCCACAGGCATTCTTCATACTTCTATCGAAAAGAGCTTCCGCCTGCAGCGAGTCTTTAACAACCGGCATGTAGAAAACCTGTTCCGCGACTTTGGCTCGATCAAATTTTTCCTGACACGCGACAACATCCGCGAAGTGCTGGTTGTGCGCTGACCCGGACTGTTCAAGCTGCCTCTCGGGTCTTGGTTACCAAAAACCGTGTGACTGCGGGAGTCTTCTCCAGCAACCTGAGGATCGGAATCCGGAGTGTCCTCGGCAAACTTAGCATTCGCCGAATTTTCGAAGATGTCCGGAATAGCGGTGTGAGTCGGCGTTCGTAGGCCGACCGATAAGCGCGGATGGCCTCCGCCAGAGAAATGCTCCCTTCGAAAAATGGAATCAGACAGGTGCCAGCGAGACTGCCACTGCGCAGCGCAAGAGAAATGCCGTCGCCGACAAATGGATCGACAAAAGCGGCGGCGTCGCCAGCCATCAAAATCCCGTTGTGTTCCGGCCGGGGTTCGCGAAAGATCAGGGGCGACGTGCTTACCGGAGTGCTAAGTGGCTTCCATCCGAGACTACGTTCCAGCAAGCCGGGATGGCAGGCGAACACGTCTGGCAATGTGAGAGCAACCTCGGCCCGCACCATGGCACAGGCATTGACTCTCCCCGGTCGTTCGACTTCGAGGCTGAGATCCAGCGGTTGTACTCCGCAGTAGCCGCCATCAAAAAAATAGAGATCCACAGAAGGCGGCGTGAAAGTCTCCGAGAAATGTCCTTTGAGACCAACCCACTTCACTCGCGAATCTTGCGGACCGTAGACTGCTGAGTTCAGATTCGACCAGCGGCCGGAGGCGTTGATAAGCGCGTGACTTTCAAACTCTCCCACCGAAGTCTTGACGAGAAACGGACCATTGCCGGATATGCTCTGCACCGCAACCTCCTGCCGTCCGTCGACCCCGCCTTTCGCGGCGGAATCCCACAGAGCGGCGTCGAGGTCGAAGCGGGAGATACTGGCTGCGGGCGGATCGACCGGGGTATGGAGCGTGTGGCCATCAAGAAATATGCGGGCGCGAGGAATACGAACTGAATCAGAAAACGACCGGGCATGTTGTCGAGCGAGCAGATTCAAAAGCAGGTCTACAGATTCGGAAGAAACGAATTCACCGCACACTTTGTGCCGAGGAAAGCGGCCGCGATCGAGCAACAGGACGCTAGCGCCCCTTCGGCTACAAGTAATCGCTGCGGAAGTTCCCGCTGGACCGCCGCCGACCACGATCAAGTCATACATCGATCTAACCTTTCCACGCGATTGCGCCCATCCGGAAAAGCGGATGGCGGTCAATCTCGACGCCTGCGGCCGCAGTCTGCCGCAACATCTCATACATTTCCTCAACCGTATATGCCCGACGAACCGAAGCCGGCGCGTCGTGATGAGTGAAGCGGCTTAGATATAGCGGCAAGCTCAGGTAAACCAGAGTCAGGTGAATTGGATCGCGAATCACATCGTTGATGATCACCGCCGTGCGGCATACCCTGAGGCCCTCATCGACAAATGCCACAATCTCCCGAGGTTCCAGGTGATGCGCAAAGAGGCAACAACTTACCAAATCGAAACTTCCGTCCGCAAATGGAAGAGCCAGCGCATCCCCGGCTACCGCCGAGGTTCCATTTCCAGAACGATTTAGATGAGACTGAGCGCGATCAAGCAGCGTGACCTGCAATCGGATTCCCGACCTCTGCATGCGCGTGCTTGCGGACTGAGGTACATATCCATTGCCTGCGGCAACTTCTAAGAGCGATAGCGAGGTGGCGCCAGCTTTGGTCGCTGCGCGCGCGATCATCGACTGAGTCGTGGCAATGCCGCCGAACCACAGATTGATGTGGCGCAAATCGGACAGTGCGGTGGCGATCTCGGCAGCCGTGCCGGAATCAGTGTCAAGCAATTCGGGGATGACGACACGTCGCATATTGAGTCGCCGATTACTGTACCTAATTACGGCCCGTCATCTTACGCGCCGTCATTCCGAGCGAAGCGAGGAATCTGGGTATTTGCCGGTGGTGGCGATAGCGCCGGCGCTGGCAAGAAGCTGAATCCCTCGCTTTGCTCGGGATGACGAGGACGTTTAGCTCACGTGACAAATGGTGTTTACGCTTACGCAGTATCTGAAGGCGCTCTACACTTCCGCCAGTTCCTCTTCGAGTAGTTGCTTGTTATACAGATCAGTATAGTAACCATCCTTGGCCACAAGTTCGTCATGAGTGCCCAGTTCCACGATTCGTCCGGCGTGGAGGACGGCGATGCGGTCGGCGTTGCGCACCGTCGAAACCCGGTGGGAAATGAAAATGGTGGTGCGCCCCTGCATGATTTCGCGCAGATGATTGAGGATCTTATCTTCGGTGTGAGTGTCAACGCTGGAAAGGGCATCGTCGAGAATCAAAATGCGAGGATTGCGAATGATGGCGCGGGCAATCGCGGTGCGCTGCTTCTGGCCGCCCGACAAGGTAATGCCACGCTCACCCACCAGCGTTCGATACTGCTCAGGAAAACTTTCGATCTCCTCACCAATGCTGGCCGCACGCGCAGCCGAGCGGACATCTTCGTCCGAGGCATCCTCTTTTCCAAAGCCAATATTCTCGCGCACAGTTTCGCTGAAGAGGAACGTCTCCTGCGGAACAAATCCGAGATTTCGGCGCAGGGCCGCGATCGGATATTCGCGGATCGGGACGCCGTCGATGAGCACGCTCCCTGGCTCCGCATCGTAAATACGCGCGATCAAGCTAACCAGCGTGGTCTTACCAGAGCCGGTAGGCCCCACAATAGCCAGGCTGCTCCCAGCCGGAACGCGAAGATTAATGTCGCGCAAAACCGGAGTAGAGCCGTAAGAAAAGTTCAAATGCCGGAACTCGAGCTCCCCAAGTGTGGGAACGGACAACTCGCCGGTTCTGCCTTTGACCGTCTCGCGATCTTCAATCTCGGGCTTCTCTACCAGAATCTCATTGATCCGCCCCATCGAAGCCGTACCGCGCTGAAAAATATTGATGACCCACCCTAGCGCGATGATCGGCCATGTAAGTTGCACCATGTAGGTGTTGAAGGCAACAAAGCCGCCCACAGTGATCCGGCCAGCAATCACTTCCCGGCCACCCAGCCATAGCACCAGAACAATGGCCAGCCCGAGCATGGTCTCAAGCGTCGGCCACAGCATGCCCATCAAACGGACCAGCTTCAAGCTGCGCTTGATGTATTCCTGGTTGGCGGCTTCGAAGGCTGCAATCTCAGCCTCTTCCTGCACGTAAGCTCGAATAACTCGCGCACCCGAGAAATTTTCCTGGGCTCGGGCCGAAATCTCGGAAAACATCGCCTGGATTCGCTCAAAGCGTTCATGAATCTTGCGGCCGAAGTATTGAATAGTAATGCTGACAATCGGCAGCGGCAGGAAAGCATAGAGAGTCAGCTTAGGGCTGATTGACAGCATGAACGCGAGCGCCCCGGCAGTAAACACGATAGTGTTCGCCGAATACATGATCGCCGGGCCAAGTAGCATGCGAACAGCATTCAGATCGTTAGTAGCCCGAGCCATAATGTCGCCGGTTCGCGTCCGCTGATAATAAGAGTAAGAAAGTCTCTCGAGGTGCCGGAATAAATCATTGCGAAGATCGTATTCAATTTCGCGAGAAACACCAATTACGATCCAACGAGTCAGAAACTGGAAGATTCCCTTGATTGCAGCCACGCCCAACAAGAGCAGCGCATACGTGCCCAGCTTCTGCCGAGTGACACCGAGATGAAGATCGTCCACAGCGCGCCGGATCACCAGCGGAAAGAGAATCCAGACGCCATTGGTCAGGAAAACGCAGATCGTCCCCACCACATAGCTGCGGCGGTACTTCTTAAAGTAGAAAACCAGGGGACGCAGACTTTTCGGCAGCATCGGTCGTTAGATGCGATTTTAGCAGGACCAGCTTCAGTTTCGCCGCATCGTCCCGATCAACAGCGAGGTTCGCGGCCACGACCAATCGGCAAATGCGATTGCAGCGGCCGTCAACAGCAGCACCACCCAACTCCCGAGAAAGAGCCAGGTGAAATCGATCAGATAGGAATAAACGAGATCAACATTCATAGTCACACTCTCACGGAACTACCGGCTCGCAGGTCTCCGGGCAAAGCATTCAGCATACGCTTCGGTCCGTTAGTTGTGTTTTGCCGGTCAACTTTTTGTATTCCTCCAGAATCTCGCAGACGGCATTAAGCCGGCCAAGCGAGGTCAGATGTATGTCGGTTGGCGCCTGCTCAATTTCTGACATCCAGCATTCGACGGCGCGCTCTACGCCGACCGACATCTCACTCGCGATAACATCTACCAGATCCGACAGAATCGCTGTAGTAGCCAAGAAGTTACCCGCCTTTCTCTAATGCCTAGATAAGCTTGCCACCCGGGGGAGGGACCCCCTCTGTCCCTCCCCTCTCCCTGATCCTGATTGATCACTAATTGGGTGCTTGCTCCGACTGAGCGCCCTGCTTCTGCTGCATGTGTTGCTCGAATCGCTGCTGCTTCTTCGTTATGTACTGAGCCAGCTTGGTTTTCTGGTCCGCGGTCAGAACCTGGTACGCCTCATTGGCGATGCGCGCGTGCTCCACCTCAAGCTGCGTGTGGACCTGCGCTTCTTGAGTTGCAATTGCCTGCGCCTTGGCCTGGTCAAACGTGCCGCTCTGGATAAGCTGTATCATTTGCTCGTGGCTCTGCATTTCCTGTGCGAACAAAGGTTGCAGCGTCGGCTTCTCCTTTGCGACGATCTGTTTGATCTGCGCCTGTTGCGCATCGGTCAAATCCAGATAATCGCTGAAGAAACCCATCATCCCCCCGCCAAAGAAATCGCCGCCACCGTGCGGCCCGCCGTGCGGTTGTGCTATCGCAATTCCCGTCACTAGCACGATAGCCAAAGCTGCAATCGACATCTTGCTGCGAAAGTTCATAACCTCTCCTGTGAGCATTCCCCGTAGGTCGGAAAACCTCAAATTGCCTCTGATCATACAAACACTTTTCCCGCGCCGTAGTGGTAAAGAGTCGGTCAACCGGAGTAAAGTTTTGTAAAGTGAGATAACCGCTGGATTGACAATTCTTTACCACCTTAATCAGCGAGCCTGACTAAAATGAATAGAGTGGATCGCATTCTGGTCATCGACGACGACGTGGAACTGTGCAGCCTGGTAGGGGAGTATCTTGAGCCCGAGGGTTTTCAGATTGAGGCGGTGCATGACGGCAATCGCGGTCTTGAGCGCGCCCTGCACGGAGATCACCTGCTGGTCGTGCTGGACGTAATGTTGCCCGGCATGAACGGTTTCGATTTGCTTAGGCGGATACGGAACACGTCGCGCATTCCCGTCTTGTTGCTCACGGCGCGAGGCGAAGACGTGGATAGAATTGTAGGTCTCGAGATCGGGGCCGACGATTATCTTCCCAAGCCTTTCAATCCTCGCGAACTGGTTGCCCGCATCCGCGCCATTCTTCGCCGTACCCAGGTTGGAGAAAAAGTCGAGGACCAAATTCCCGAGGTCGTGCAGGTCGGCGATATCGAGCTTGATCCTGCCACTCGAATCGTTCGTCAGAATGGCAAGCCGATCGAGTT
Source organism: Terriglobales bacterium (assembly GCA_035567135.1). GTDB lineage: Bacteria > Acidobacteriota > Terriglobia > Terriglobales > Acidobacteriaceae > JABDBE01. The sequence goes on along the minus strand of DATMQI010000185.1, from coordinate 166,230 downwards.
GACGTCGGTCGAGTTCAATCTGCTCCATGTCCTGCTGCGCGAGGCGGGACGCGTGGTCACGCGCGAGTACCTGGTCGATGCGGTGCTCAGTCGCAAGTTTTCTCCCTTCGACCGCAGCATCGATATGCACGTCAGCAAGGTTCGCAAGAAGCTGGGCGATGCCGACAATAGTAGCGACCACATCAAGACGGTGCGCGGAGTGGGATACATCTTTGCTCATCCCCGCGACCATGCCAAGAGTCCAGCGGCAAAGGCTGAGGAAGCATGAGAAGCCTGTTCCTCAAGATATTTCTCTCCTACTGGATGGCGCAGGCGCTGTTTCTGGCGCTGGCTATTATCGTGACTTTCGCGATGCGGCCCACCAGGGAAATTTCCAATCTCCAGGCCTTGGAACCGAAGTTTCTCAACGAAACCCTGCAAGCTTATCAGACCGGCGGCGACGAAGCGGCGCGGAAGTATATGAGGGGCGTTCACGATAATTTGCACGTCCGGCTCTTCATTTTTGATGATCAGGGCCGCGACCTGCTGGGGCGCAAGGCGCCTGACTGGATCGACCGTGTAAGGGCTGGCCGGATTCACACCGCCGATACCTTTCTGGGACGTTTCGGGCCGGGTCAGTTTCTGCGGCAAACCATTACCGCCGACAACGGGCGCCGCTATACGGTGATCGTCGACTTTCCTCCGGAAGAGCACCCGTTTTTCGGACTGCATAGCGTGCCTGGCCTGGGCATCATGATCGCGGTTATTTCGTCCGGATTGGTCTGTTACATTTTGGCCCGATATTTGACCTCGCCTATCGTGCAACTTCGGGCTGCGACCCAGAAGCTGGCCTCCGGCGATCTAACCGCCCGCGCTGGCGTGCCGGGGTCGCGACGGCATGATGAAATGGCCGAACTCATGCGCGATTTCGATCGCATGGCGGAGCGCCTGGAAAACCTGGTGAATGCCCAGAGCCGGTTGCTGACAGACATCTCGCACGAGCTTCGATCTCCGCTGGCGCGGTTAAATGTTGCTTTGGAGTTAGCTCGCCAACGGAGTGGCTCCGAAGCGCGTAGCGCCCTCGATCGCATCGACCGCGAAGCCAACCGCCTCAATGAACTGATTCAGAAGTTACTGACCATTGCCCGACTCGAGGCTGGAGACGAATCCATCGAGAAGGTCCCGGTGCACCTTGAGAAGATCATTCATGAAATTGCCAGGGACGCTGCCTTCGAGGCCCAAAGCCGCAATTGCCAAGTCGAGGCAAGAGTGATGGATGATTGCGTGGTCATGGGTAGCCCGAGTCTGCTGCACAGTGCGATCGAGAATGTTGTGCGCAACGCCATTCGCTATACCCAGGAAGGCACCAGCGTCGAGGTCCGCCTGGAAGAGGGCGTCGGATTGCCGGTTACGGTGCAGGACGCAGGACAAAAGAACGACGGCGCGGGCAAACCGGAAGCCGTGGTGCGGGTGACCGACTCCGGCCCCGGCGTACCCGAGGATGCGCTGGACAAACTGTTTCGCCCTTTCTACCGCATCGACGATGCCCGCGGGCGACAGACGGGCGGCGTCGGCCTAGGCTTGGCAATCACGGATCGCGCGGTGCGTCTCCATGGCGGCACCATCCGAGTATCGAATCGGCCGCAGGGCGGCTTAATGGTCGAGATTCGTTTGCCGCTCGCTTCCGCGGAAGTGAACAGCACACCCGATCAGCAAACTTTCACAATACTTTCGCGCGAACTTTAAGCGCGTAAGCCGTGGAAAAAGTTCGGAACACGAAAAGCCGGCGGGATTCTTGCTGCTGTTGAAAATCGGTAAGTTCTGATTTCGCCACTTCACAAAGCCTTGCACATCAATTCGAGATGACGGATAATGAACCCCCGCCAAAGGAGGAGCTATGAAGCGCCCATCAAGGCAGCCTGCTGAACTTTCCGAATCGTTGCATCGCCAGCTCAGCTCGTATGCTCTCGCCGCGAGTGCGGCGGGGGTGGGGATGCTTGCTCTGGCCCAACCGGCTGGGGCGAAGATCGTTTACACACCGGCAAACGTGACCATAACCACCAAACCGTTTGCAATCGACCTGAACCACGACGGCATCAACGATTTTTACCTTCAGCAGTACTATTCTCATTTTTACCCCAAGAACAATGATCTGCTCGCATGCAACAATCCGTTCTATCAAAGCACTCATCGTGCCTATATTTGTTACACAAAGCCGTCTAACCTAAACGGCGTGGTGATGTCTTCGGGCAGAAAGTTCGCAAACGCACTGAGGCCTGGAGTGAAGATACAACGCGGCGATCGAATTAGAGTGAATAATGCCGTCCGCTTAGGTGGGGTTAGTATGTCCCCCGGTACAACGACGAAATGGTACGGGCCGTGGGTGAACGGAGGGGAAGGGGTTAAAGACCGCTTTCTCGGCCTAAGGTTCAAAATCAACGGTCTTTATCATTTCGGCTGGGCTCGCATTTCCGTCACTACCACCAAGAACACCTTCACGGCGGTTCTGAAGGGTTACGCCTACGAAACTATTCCGCACAAGGCGATTATCGCAGGCCAGACTCGTGGACCAGATGTGATCGTGAGGCACGCAACGCTTGGCGAGCTGGCGGCGGGAAGAAAGTAGGCGACGCACCATAACACATCTGGGCGCAATGAGAGATATTCTCCAGGCGAAGGGAAAACCTGGCTCGGCAGCTAGGACGGACTTTCACTTTGCCGCCGCCTCCACGATCTCCAGCCGATGTTCGTCTCCCGGCATCGAAAAAGTGAAGAAGCGATCAGGATCGGGAACGTAACACGCAATCGGACCTGCCGTATCGTCCTCGGTCTCATAGTCGGCAAGCTTCTGGCCCGTCGTAGCGTCCACGACGGTATAAACTGTACCTTGACAGGAGCTAAAAATCAGCGGGCTGTCGCACTCACGTTCAAACTCAACAGCCAGCCTGTTCTTGACAACTCGAACCCCGAAACCGGGCAATCCCTTGTCGGTCGGTGCATTCACCACGACTTTGCGGATCACCTCGCCAGCAGAAGAAATCACGTACACACTCGCCGGAGAGGTCGCTCTCATCAGGTAAACCAAGCCATCGTCTCCCGTGATCGCTACCGAGCGCGAAACTGCGTCGTTGCCTCGCCCCGGAGTGCTGGCATACCGCGCATCGCCGACCTCGATTGCACGCTCGATCTCCGCGTCTCCATCCAACTCGAACTGCTTCAGCAGATGCCCGGCCGGATCGTAGACCGCAGTCGATGCCTTGTATCCGGGATGACCCTGTAAGCCGGCAATCAGCATCTCCCCTGAGCGAAACACCGCCATTTGCATGGGGAAGAAGGCTATGGGAGGACGCTCGAGCGGAACCGACGATTCGCGCTTCCCATTGGGAGCGAAATTGTCCACGACCTTCGTGGGTCCGTCTATGCGCACCATGGCGACACCGCCATTGGGCCGCACGGCGTACAGGTTCATTACGGAGCCCTCGGTATCAAACTCCGCTTCGAGCACGCCCTTGCTCGACAACCGAAGCAACGGGCCGACCGTTCCGGGCAATGGCTTGACTAGTTTTACGTAAGAGCGCCCTTGCTTATCGCAATCGGTCGGCAACGCAAAGCTGCGGTAACCGTCGAACGCGACGCTGGGTACTCGGCTCTTAGCCACAAGAACCTTGTTCTGCGCACCCAGGGGCAGTGCGGCTGCACAGAGGAGAGCAACTGCAGCAAGGGTGGTCATAGCATTGCTCCTGTTGAAGCATATCGTACACCCGACGCAATCGCGATCCTAGTGAAGTGAAGGGCCCCGAAAGGAGCAAGTCAGGATTTTCTAAGCGGAGGTGGACGGAACGAGTCCACCAGAAAAACAGCTCCAGCGGCAATGCAACTTTTACCTTCCCCTGCGGTTCCAATCAGGGTAGATGTTTGCGCTTGCCTTATAATCCTGTTACACACAATGAGGCTAATCCGTGATCTCCTATGACGGCGGGAATTTCCTGCCCGCAGCGGTGAGATCTTGAATCGACGACTGGGAGAGAGAATGGGGATGAAGTTTTGGTTCATGGCGTTTCTGGTGCTTCCGATTGCGCTTTTCTGCCTGGCAGGTTGCGCAAGTAACAGCAATTCGGCGACCACCGGCATCAGCTACCTCTACGTCACGGCGCAGGCTAACACCAGCATCTCCGCGTACACGGTAACTCAGAGCACAGGGGCGCTGACCACCGTTGGTAGCGTTCTCGCCACCGGTTCGGTTGCTACGGCGCTTGCGGTCACTCCCACTGGCAGTGCATTGTTCGTGGCCAACAGTGGTTCCAACAACATTTCGACCTACAGCATAAATGCGGACGGTTCGCTCACAGCGGTCAGTGGAACTACATCAACGGGAAGCACCCCTGTAGCCCTCGCCGTCGACCAAAGTGGCAAGTTTTTGTTCGTGGCTAATCTCGCGTCCAGCGACATTTCGGTGTTTTCGATTAATGGCACCGTCCTGACGCCGGCGCCCGGTTCGCCATTTACGACGGTCCCTGTCGGGCTTTCCTACCCCAACGGTACGCTGCCGGCCGCGGTGGCGGTGAGCGCCTCGGGAAAGTTCTTGTATGTTGCTAACCGATTGGCTAATTTTGTCTCGGCCTTCGCGATTAATTCCACCTCGGGCGCGCTGACCCCGTTGGGAGTGCCGTTTTACGATGACGGGCAGACTTCGCCTTCAGGACTTGCCGTTACTCCTAATGGAGGCTTCCTGTACGTCGCCAACGCGGGGGCGAACTCCAATAACATCTCGGCCTACGCCATCTGCGACAAAGTGGTTAACAGTTGCACCAATCCAAATACTCCCGATGGCACGCTTACCCAGGTGACAGGCTCTCCGTTTCCGGCCGGGTTAGGCCCGGTAGCGATCGCGTTCGATCCGGGTTTTAGTTTCGCCTACGTGGTCGATAAAGGGTCGAATACGATTTCTCAATATTCCTACGGCCCTGAAAGTGGTGTTCTGACCCCGCTGTCTCCTGGAACCATTTCTACTGGCACGACTCCTGTATCGATCGCCATTTTACCCGGGGTGGTAGTGGCTGACATCGGAAACACCCTATTCAACACCACGGACTACGCATATGTAGCCAACCTCGGATCCGGTACAGTTTCGATTTTTTCACTCACTACCAGCACCGGACTTCTGAACGTGGTTGGTCAACCGATTGTTATTTTCGGGCAGACCTCGGCTGTCTTAGGAAGGTGATGAACTTTCTAGGTCGGCACCTTCAGAATTAAATACCCGCCCACCAGCGCAAAAATCAGATCCGGCGACCATGCCGCGAGCACTGGTGGCAACTGACTGATGTTTCCCATCGCTTCGAATAGACCGGCCACGGTCCAGTAGACAACCGCTACACCCACGGCCGTCGCAACCCCAGTGATTGCGCCGCGACGTCCTGTGGCGAGAGAAAAAGGAATCGCGAGCACCGCCATGACCAACGTGATGATTGGGAAGGCGAATTTCTTTTCCAGTTGTACTCGAAGGCGCACTACGTCGAAGCCGCTTTGCTGCAGGTCGTGGATATAGCGGCGCAATTCCTGGTAGCTCATTTCGGATGACTGTTTCACTTCCTTCTTGAAATAGGTCGGAGGCTCGCTGACTACGGGGAACGTGGCCACATCGAAGGTGCGATAGTTCTCGATTGCGGGCCCGCGCAGATCGCGCTCCCATCCCTGAGTGCAGACCCAGCGCCGCAGACTGTCTTCCCAGTGTGCCCGGTCGGCGTAGATTCGTTTGGTCAGTTGAAAGGTAGCGGGATCGAACTGAAAGACGGCGAGCCGCCCGAACTGATCGCGATCAGGATCGAATAATTCGTAATAGTAAATATCCGAGTGCTGTCCGAAAATCCACTTGCGGTCGGGATTCAGGTAGGTCTGGGCGGGCTTGCCTTTGATCAGGTTGCGAAGCGCGTCCTGGCGTTTGTTGGCGTGCGGCAAATAAAACTGGTCGGCGAAGAAGAGCCCCGTGGCGAGTACGGCCGCGGCTACTACCAGCGGCGTGACAATGCGGTAAATGCTGATGCCCGTGGTCTTGATGGCGGTGATTTCGTTGGAGCGTTGCATCACACCTAAAGTGATAAGAACGGCCAGCAGGATACTCAGGGGCGTAATGTTGTAAACGAAATAGGGCGACACGTTCAGCAGGTATTCTCCTACCACCAGCGGAGAGATCTGATTCCGGAGTATGTCTCCGAGCAACTCGAACAGCGTGAACACCAGCAGCAACATGAGGAATGCCGCCACAACCATGGCCAGATTCATGCCAAAGTCGCGCAGCACGTAATCATCCAGGATCATGGGGAAGCGTGCGCTGAATACCCGCCGGCGTGTTGCGGCTCGCTGGAAAACATCCTCGACGCGGCGGAATGGCATCCGGGTGACTTCTTGCGTTTCGGCGCCGAGAGGACGCCATAGCCGTCGCAGCGAAGCGATTTCAAACGGCCTGTTTTCAGCGCGCCACAGGAGAAAAGCGCCGCCCAGAAAGAACAGAATATCCGCCAGCCACACACCGAAGCCGGGTGACAACTTTCCTTGCCGCGCCATCGAAACACCAACCAGCGACGCGGAGTAGTACGCGAATACTAATAGAATGGCGAGCACGAACCCGGTAGACTTGCCGCCCTTTTTCGACGACAGACCCAGGGGAATTCCCACAAGCGCCAAGACCAGGCAAGACGTGGGCAGGGCGAAGCGGCGGTAAAACTCGATCAAATACCAGCGGGCCAGCGTCTGATTTTTCTGTTCGTGCGCCTGCCGCCAAAGTCCCCAGGTTCCCATTTGCGAAACCGGCGCCGGTTCCTGTTCCTTGGCATTGTCGGCCTGCGGGACGGGAATAGGAATGTCCGTTTGCTCGAATGTAGAAATCTGGTAATGGTCAGAACTCTTCGGATCGAGTTCGTGGGTCGCGCCGTCGGTGAGATGCAGATGCAGGGTCTGCGGCCCCTCACTGACCAGAATGCCCTGCCGTGCCAGGGTGATTCTCGGGGAAGACGGGGTGCTGGTATCCGCGATAAAGACGCCCTTCCAGATGGCCGCGCCCTGGGCTGCTTTTACATTCTGGACGTACAGCACCAAACCCGGAAAGCCCTCGTAGAAGACTCGCGGCTGAACTTCGAATGAGACTTGCGAAGCTTTCATCCGGTCCTGCAAGCGGAACATAGCCGCCTGGGACTGAGGCGCCAGATAGATTCCATTAGCTAGCGCAAGAAGCCATGCCACTACCGCAAAAATGGAAACGATCCGGAGAAAGCTCCACACTCCGATGCCGCTGGCCCGCATGGCTGTGATTTCGCTGTCAGCCGCCAAGCGGCTGAGACCGATCAGAATGCCCACCAACACGCCCGCGGGGATGCTGATCGTCAGAGTTACCGGGACAATAAAGAAGAAGACTTCGGCAACACTGGGCAAGGGAGCGCTGTTGCGAACCACCAGTTCGAGGATCTGTCCCAGGTCGCGGGTGAACAGCACAAAGGTGAACACCGCCACGCCGATCAGGGCATGGGCCGTGACTTCGCGCAGAATGTAGCGGGTGAGAATCCGCATGGGCAGCAACTAAATCGAGTCTAGCACGCAGCGAAGGAGCGATGGCTTGCGCGCGTCGCAGCGGGTCAATCCCTTTATCAGAAAAGGAACGCAGGCCTGGCATCGGACGTGCACACTGTTTAGCAAAGAGCCTCAGCCTGAACCCCTCTTAGGCGAGGCATGAAGGGCGGTTCTCCCCTATGAAGGCGCCTACCGTGATGTGCGTGGACGATGATGCGGGGATCCGGGAACTGTACGGAACTCTGCTAGGCCGGAACGGCTACGAGGTTATAGCCGCAACCAACGGCCGACACGCACTTCGCGTGTTTGAGGCTAAGGAAAAAGAGATCGACGCTGTTATCTTGGACTATGAAATGCCTGGAATGAATGGTTTGGAGCTGGCCACGTGGCTGAAGCAGCGACATCCAACTTTACCCGTAATCATGGTTTCGGGTTCGCATCCGGAACCGGAAGATATGGCTCCCTACGTGGATGCGGCGATGGTGAAGGGCGTGCCGCTGCGGCATATTTTGGACCGGCTTGAATTACTCCTCGCCTCTTAGGGAACGCCAGCGACAGTCACGTTTGCTGACACCACTCACCCTAATCGCTGCCGAAGGTTCGGCGAAATGCCGACTATTCGGCTTTCAGGATGAGCACCGCCAATGGCGGCAAGGTCAGAATTAGCGAGTATGGACGTCCATGGACCGGCTGTTCCTCCGCCATGACACCGCCCGCATTGCCCATGCCACTGCCGCCATACTCCGTGGCATCGCTGTTCAGAAGTTCCCGCCAAAAGCCTCCGCCAGGAACCCCCAGCCGATACCCGATCCGGGGAACCGGGGTAAAGTTGCACACCACCACTATATTTTCCTTCGATGAAGTTCCCTTACGCAGTAAGGAAAGCGTACTGGCGGTGTTGTCGTTGCAGTCTATCCATTCGAATCCTCTGGGATCGCTATCGAGTTCGTGCAGCGCCGGTTCGTTGCCATAAACCCGATTCAACTCTTCCACCCAACGCTGCATTCCGTGGTGAACGGGATACTGCAATACATCCCATTCGAGGCTGGTATCATGGGCCCACTCTCGCACTTGTCCGAACTCGTCTCCCATAAACAAAAGCTTTTTGCCTGGCTGCGCAAACATATAGCCGAACAGCACTCGCAGGTTGGCAAACTTTCGCCATTCGTCTCCCGGCATTTTGCCAATGAGCGAGCCCTTGCCATGTACAACTTCATCATGCGAGAGAGGCAGCACAAAATTTTCTGTGAATCCGTACAGCATGCGGAAGGTGAGTTGGTTGTGATGAAATTTGCGATGGATTGGGTCGAGAGAGAAATACTGCAAGGTGTCGTGCATCCATCCCATATCCCACTTCAGACCGAAGCCCAGGCCGCCGAGATAAATAGGCCGCGAAACCATCGGCCAGGATGTGGACTCCTCCGCAAAGGTCTGAATGCCCGGATACTCCTTGTACGCTTCTATGTTGAACTGGCGAAGAAATTCGATGGCTTCCAGATTCTCGCGTCCACCGTATTTGTTGGGAAGCCACTCGCCCTCCTTGCGGGAGTAATCGAGATAAAGCATGGATGCGACCGCATCCACGCGCAGCCCATCGACGTGATATCTATCCAGCCAAAACATTGCGCTCGAGAGCAGAAAGCTCCGGACTTCGTCGCGCCCATAGTTGAAGATCAGCGTCTTCCAGTCCGGATGAAAGCCCTGGCGGGAATCTGAATGTTCGAATAAATGGGTGCCGTCGAAGTAGGCCAGCCCATGCTCGTCAGCAGGGAAGTGCGATGGCACCCAGTCGAGAATCACGCCGATGCCGCGCTGATGCAGGTAGTCCACCAGATACATGAAATCCTGCGGCGTACCATAACGCGATGTCGGGGCGAAATACCCGGTGGTCTGATATCCCCACGAACCGTAGAACGGGTGCTCCATGACAGGCAGAAACTCCACATGGGTGAACTTCATCCGTTGAACGTAGTCGGCCAGGCGCGGCGCCGTCTCACGATAGGTGAGCGGGCGATTATGTTCCTCAGGAACCCGCATCCATGAACCCAGATGAACTTCATAGATGGAAATCGGCGCATGCAGGGAATTCCTGCCTTCGCGCTTTTGCATCCAATCTTGATCCGACCACTGGTAGTCGAGATCCCAAACCACTGAGGCGGTGCGCGGTGGTTTCTCATGCCAGAATCCGAAAGGGTCGGCCTTGTCCACCATATGTCCGTGATGCCGCGAAACGATGTGAAACTTGTAAAGGGTCCCCTTGTTGATCCCTGGAATAAAACCCTCCCAAATCCCTGAACTCTCACGAGCGCGTAGGGGATGCGAATCTTTGTTCCACCCGTTGAAGCTGCCAATCACGCTCACGGAACGCGCATTCGGCGCCCACACGCTGAAATTGGCGCCGGATTGACCATCGACCGAAGTGAGGTGGGAGCCCAGCTTTTCATAAGCTCGGTAATGGCGCCCTTGATTGAAGAGATAAAGATCCTGCTCAGTCAGAAGTCCCATTCTCAGCGCGACCTCGGAACCAGTTGGATTCGTCATTAGGGATTAAGGTTAGCCGAGCCTTTTAGTTTACCGGAACGCTACGCCTGGAGACGATGACCGGCTGCGCTTTCTGATGATCCAACCATGTCCAGTCATTCCGAGCGAAGTCGAGGAACCCGGTGGGCGGGCGAGCGCAAGGCAGGTTTCTCAACTCCACTCGAAGTGACAATGAGAGATTGAATGCCGCTATGTTATGCAGAGCTCAATAAGCCGACACTTGCATGCTAGACTTCTAACACGGCCCTCGATTTTCTCGCGTGGGGCTCATCACATTCAATGTCCGTATTGCGCGTCATTATTCTTTGGCACCAGCATCAGCCTTTTTACAAAGATCTGGTTACGGGCGAGTACCGTCTGCCCTGGGTGCGCCTGCACGCTCTCAAAGATTACTACGGCATGGTCAAACTGCTGGATGAATTTCCCAACGTCCATCAGACTTTTAATCTTGTTCCCTCGCTGATCACGCAAATTCAGGACTACGTGGCGGGAACGGCGCAGGATCCGTTCTTGAAGGTCGCGGCGAAGCCAGCCAAGGATCTCACTGCAACCGAACGCCGCTTCGCCCTGCAGTATCTGTTTCAAGCGAACCCGGTGCACATGATCGGCCGCTATCCGCGATACCAGACGCTATGGGAACGATTTCGCGGAGTGGGTGATTCTGCGGAACGCGCCGACAAATATTTTCAATCACAAGACTTCACCGATCTGCAAGTGCTCTCGCAAATAGCATGGTTTGATGAGTTCTTTCTCGACGACCCGGATATCGCGGCGTTGATCGAAAAGGGTCAGGGATTCTCGCTACAGGATCAAGCCTTCGTGATCGCTCGCCAGCGTGAACTGCTGGGCAAGGTGCTGCCCGCACATGCCGCGGCCGCGCAGCAGGGCAGAATCGAAATATCCACTTCGCCCTTTTATCATCCAATCTTGCCGCTCGTCTGCGATACGCACATGGGCGCCGTGTCGACGCCTGGATTGGCTTTGCCCCAGAACCGTTTTCGCCATCCCGAAGATGCGTGCGAACAACTTCGGCGTGGCCTGGAGTTGCATCAGCGAGTTTTCGGAGTTCAGCCCGTCGGCGTCTGGCCTTCCGAGGGCAGCGTATCGGAGGAGGTTCTGAACATCGCACAAAGCCTGGGCGTGAAGTGGATGGCAACGGACGAAGGCGTTCTGGGACGAAGTCTGGGAACTAATTTCGCCCGCGATGGCGAGGGACGCCTGTCACCCCAGACTGCCGAGAAACTTTATACCATTCACCGCTTCGAAAGCGGCTCGACGCAAATGCACCTGATCTTTCGAGATCACACCATCTCCGACATGATCGGCTTCGTATACTCCGGAATGCCCGCGCAGGACGCTGCCAACCATCTCATTCACAATATCAAGCAAGCTGCACAGCCGCTGCTCAATCAAGGTCGAGATGCGGTCGTGTCCATCATCCTCGACGGCGAAAATGCCTGGGAATACTACCCGCGATCCGGCCGCGAATTCCTGCGCCGTTTCTACGACAAACTGCAGAGCGAGCCTGGGATCGAGGCGGTCACAGTTTCAGAAGCCATCGCTCGTCACCACGAATTTGGCAAAGTGACCTCGCTGGTTCCAGGCTCCTGGATCAGCGCCAACTTTAACGTGTGGATCGGCGCGCCAGAGGATAATCGCTCGTGGGATTATCTCTACCATGCCCGCAACTTCTACGCCGAGGCGGCGGACCGCGTAACCGAGGCGCAACGCAAGTTGGCTCTTGAAGAGCTGTTCATCGCCGAAGGCAGCGATTGGAACTGGTGGTACGGGCCGGAACATCACTCGGCCAACGACCGCGAATTCGACGAACTTTATCGCAAGCATCTTTCCAACGTGTATCAAGCGCTGGGCGCGCTCGCGCCCGATTATCTTGCGCAGCCGATCAGCGGCGCCGAGACCAGGCCCGAGTTCACCCCGCAGACTCACTACATCCATCCCCATATCAACGGCGATATGGTCCGCTACTTCGAGTGGATGGGCGCGGCGATCCACACAGCCGATCACCGCGCCGGCGCCATGCATGGCAAACAGTTTCTGGTTGATTGTGTTCATGCCGGAATCGATGAGACTCACGTTTATGGCCGCCTCGATTTTGTGGGTAAACCTCCTGAATCGGATTTCGACCTGGTGGTCAATCTTGAATCCTGGGCAGCAGACGCGAACCGGCCACGGCGCGTGTTGCGAGTGGATGTGCGGCTCGAAGCAGCGAAGATTTCATCATGGCGAGTGAGTTCTCCAGAGGAAGAAAGACCTATCACCACATCCGAGCGTCCCTCCGAAGAAGTGAAAGTAGCCCTGTTTCGCAACTTCGAGTTCAAACTGCCACTCGCCTGGTTGCTGGCAAAGCCAGTAGCGTCAATCACCCCGAACGCAGGACGAAAAGCAACCATTCCCGTGGCAACTCTTCTGCGCTTGCGTTTCAGTGTGTGGCAAAATCGTCTCCCAGTCGACGCGCTTCCGCTGGAAGGATGGGTCGAGCTACGCCTTCTGAGTGAGGAAGATCTGATGGCATTGGCGTTCTAGATGAAGCTAGTTGGCTGTGTCCATCAACATTCCACCTGTCATTTCGAGCCCAGCACGATCATCCGCGAATGCGGAACGATCCTGCGGAGTCGAGAAACCTGCTTTTCCTTTCGTTGACCAAAGAGCAGCTTCTTCGACTACGTTCCGTCCTCCGCCGAGCGGGACTGACCTTCACTCAGAATCAGGGAACGTGGCTAGTTTGTCACTGTATTCCTCAGAGTTCGATAGTACGATTAATCTTTCCCTTTCGAGCTGATCAAGAGCACCATTGCAGTCAGAGGCGTCCTGGTTTGGAAAGGAGACGAAGCCATGACCGAGCAGCCTCCAAAGGAACGACGAAGATATCCACGCACCAAGGTCGCAATTCCGATTGAATTCAAAGCTGAAGGCGCGACCGTCGCCAGCCACGCCGAAACCGCCGATCTCAGTGTTGTTGGATGCTACGTGGAAATGAGTTTCACGCTGCCGGTGGGAAGCAAGGTAGAACTCGCTCTCTGGGTCGACGATCAGCGAATGGCAGCGAGCGGGATAGTTGTAACCCACCATCCGCAATTCGGCAATGGCATCGAATTTCTGAACATGTCTCAGGAAGACCGGGCTAAACTCACGGACTTCCTGAAGGAATGTGAAGCCCGCTCCGAAGAAAAGCCGGAAGCGAATGCTTCCGGCTAAGAGAATAGACCAACGAAACACTGATCTGCTACTGCCCGCCGGTCGCCGCCGTCATCGCCAGCGGACGGCTCAATTCCATCACCATCTCAGTGCCCGCAGGCAGCATCGCGGAGTTCTTTTTCCCCAGCCAGTGAGCCACGGTCGCGGTGGCGCCGACCGCTCCGCCGATCAGCACGCCTTTGCCTCCGCCAATTAATCCTCCTACCAGCATGCCGCCGCCGGTGCCCATCCCGATCTCGGTCATATCCTTGCCATTGTGTCCTTTGCCCTTGAATTGGCCCTCGTTGTTGACGTCGGTTCCGTTTCGCACGCTGGTGTCGACGAGCGTGGCATTGAGCATATAATGTTCGCCGTTAGGCAAAACCACGCTCTCGGGGAAGATAGCAATCGTAGGTTTGCCCGCAATCCGGCGCGGCTCGCTGGTCTTCGTGACGCGCCCTTGCACGGTGGCGCCGACCGGAATCACCGGTTTTCCATCAAGCATCACCGCTTCCGTAACGCGGGCCGAAAAGGGATCCCCACTCTTGCTGGAAAAAGTCGTCAGAGCATTCTCCAGTTTCACTTTCATGGATGTGCCCGCAGGCAGTGAGATATTGTTTTGTGCCACCGCAGCCAGAGCCAGCAACACGACGCTAAGCAATACAAGCTTCTTCATTTCGCCTCCTGAATTGATTCATGAATGTCTGCAACTCTCGACTCAAGTATCAAGGGAACCTGCTAGTCTCCGGACCGCCGCCATAACCTGCTCCATCGGCGCCCGATCCGCCTGCTTCTCGCTGCGATAGATGTAATGCACCGTGCCGCTGCGATCGATCACCAGCGTAGCCGGATGCGCGATATTGATCGCATCCTTTGCCAGCCGGTTGTAGAGCCCGTATGCCTTGGTCACCGCGCGGTCCTCGTCCAGCAGAAACGGGAACGACATCGGATGCTTCTCCAGGAACTTCGCCGGCTTGAACATCCCGTCGCGCTTTTCGGCCGCGATGAACACTACTTGCGCTCCAGCCTGATCGAGTTCGCTTTTCAACGGCTCAAACTGGGCCATGCGTTTTACGCAGTTGGGTCACCAGGTGCCGCGCAAAAATTCCACAATCACCGGGCCGCGTTTTCGTAAATCCGAAAGCGAAAAGTTTCCCTCCCGATTAGCCGCCATAAGCGAAAAATCAGGCGCACGCGACCCGATTCCCAGCGTCTCCGTGCGATTCTGCATCGTGAAATCGACTTTAAGTTACCTGCGAGAGCAGAACAAGAGCGGATGCAACAAACGAACCACCGGAGGCACGGGCGCTGGTAGTGTGGCGCGGACACTCCTGTCCGCGAACCGCCGCTAAGTTGTAATCACATTCCGGGCGCCCTCAGTTCCAGCGCAAACAGAACGGCATGTCACCGATCACCGAGCTAAGGCGCGTCTGTGATTTATAATCACCGCTCTCGGGTCAAACCCATGGCAAGAACCTACACCGGCACCGGCTATTTCACAGGACGCAGCCTCACCTTCGAGTCTGGCAATCCTAACGTTCGCGAAAACGACGATTCGAAGATCTCTTCTTCAACTAAGGACGCACTCATGCCCATGATGAATATTGCCGATATCCACGCCCGCGAAGTCCTCGATTCCCGCGGCAACCCCACAGTCGAAGCCGAAGTCACGCTGGCCGACGGAACCAGAGGACGAGCGATCGTTCCGAGCGGAGCCTCTACGGGTGAACATGAAGCGGTCGAACTGCGCGACGGCGACAACCAGCGTTTCCTAGGCAAGGGAGTGCTCAAAGCCGTCGACAATGTAAACAGCGAGATCGCCGACGCGCTCGCCAATTTCGACGCCTCCGACCAGCGCACCCTCGATCAAAAAATGATCGAACTCGATGGCACCGAAAATAAAGGACGTCTGGGCGCGAATGCCATCCTCGCAGTCTCAATGGCAGCGGCTCGGGCATCGGCCGCAGCATTCGGCCTTCCTTTATATCGATACCTCGGGGGCGCCGCAGCCAACACGCTCCCCGTGCCCATGATGAACATCCTCAACGGTGGCGCGCACGCCGACAACAATGTCGACTTCCAGGAATTCATGGTCATGCCCGTCGGAGCTGAATCGTTTTCCGAAGCGCTGCGTTGGGGCGTCGAAGTCTTTCATACATTGAAAGGCGTACTGAAGAAGCGCGGCTACAACACCGCCGTCGGCGACGAAGGGGGATTCGCCCCGTCCGTCAAATCAAACGTCGAAGCCATCGAGGTTGTGCTCGAAGCCATCCAGCAAGCCGGCTACACGCCCGGAGAAGAAATCGCCATCGCGCTCGATCCCGCCGCCAGCGAGCTCTACAAAGACGGCAAATATGTTTTCAAGAAGTCCGACAAGTCCGCCAAGAGTTCCGAAGAAATGGTCCGCTATTGGGCAAAGTGGGCCAACGATTACCCCATCGTCTCTCTGGAAGATGGCTTGGCGGAAGATGATTGGGAAGGGTGGGCGCTGCTGACCAAAGAACTCGGCGACAAGATTCAGCTAGTGGGCGACGATCTCTTCGTAACCAACGTAGAGCGCTTGCAAGAGGGAATCGACAAGCACGTCGCCAACTCAATTCTGATCAAAGTCAACCAGATCGGGACAGTCAGCGAAACTCTCGACGCTATCGACCTGGCCCGCCGCAACGGCTACACCTCGGTAATCTCGCACCGCTCCGGTGAAACCGAAGACACTTTAATTGCTGATCTCGCCGTGGCAACAGGTGCAGGCCAGATAAAGACGGGCTCGGCCTCGCGGACGGACCGCATCGCAAAGTACAACCAGTTGCTAAGGATCGAAGAAGAATTGGGAGGTGCGGCGAGATTTCTGGGGTTGAACGCACTGAACTACAGAAAATAGGGTGCAAAATGCTGCCCGAACTTCAGGTTTCCGTACTTGGTGCGTGGATAGGCGCCGATAGCGTGCCGGTACTTGCTTTCATCGCGGGCTTCTTGGTGTTCACTACCATCGGCGTTGTTCAGATGATTCGAGTACGAACAAAATGGACGTGGCGCCATATTGCCAAGGACGCTGCCGAGTTGCTGCTGGCAGTATCCGTCACAATCGCAATCGCAGGCGTGGCATCATATGTCACCACTCGTATTGCTGATCGGCTCGGATTGAACGATCTGGAGTCGAATTATCTACGTCGAGTGATCGGATCAACGGCAATTCTTTGTGCTTGGCTTGCCTGGACGCATCGCCGCATTCGGGGGCATCGCCGCGAGCGCCACTCGGCGAGCATTAGGTCTATTTAAACTGCATGCCCACCACGAGGAGCCTGAAGTATTGACTTAGTCCACGACTTAGCTATACTTATCCCATGGAAGTCAATATCCACGAGGCCAAAACCCACCTCTCGCGCCTGCTAGAACGGGTAGCCATGGGCGAAGAGGTCATTATTGCCAAGGCCGGGAAACCGGTAGCAAAACTGGTCGCAATTAAACCGGCCGCCCGCAAGTTTAAATTGGGATCAGCCAAGGGTGAATTTACCGTCCCCGATGACTTCAATGATCCTCTACCCAAAGAAATCGAAGACCTTTTCTATCAATGAGGGTTCTCATTGATACTCACGTGTTTCTTTGGGGGCTCACCGAGGAGGCCCGTCTCTCGCCAGAGGTCCGTAGGCTTTTGCCCGTCGCTGACGTCTGGATAAGCGTGGCCAGCATTTGGGAGATCATCACGAAAGTGCAAGTTGGCAAGCTGACCTTGCCGAGTCCGGCGGGCCCCTTCCTGACTGCACAGCTAGCATCCAATGGCGTTTCCGTTCTGCCAATCACTTTGGATCATGTGTTAAAGATCGAAAGCTTGGAGCTTCACCACCGCGATCCATTCGACCGCGTTCTGATCGCGCAGAGTATACAAGAAAAACTTCCGCTGGTCACTGCCGATCCGCACTTTGAGCGTTATCCTGTCGAGTTGATCTGGTAGCTGTTTTCGGAGAGGAGTGTTATGACACGTCATTCTGGTTTCCTCGCAATCATTCTTTTTGCAGCTTCGGCAGCCTTCGCCCAACAACCCGTGCCCGCAACCGGCGACGCTCCCGCCTCGAAAGAAGACATTCAAAAACTCTTCGAGGTCATGCAAATTCACCAGCAAATGCGCCAGGTGATGGACGCCATGATGAAACAACAGACGGCCATGATCGACGAGACTCTGAAAAAGCGTTACCCGAAAACATCGGCTGATAAAATAGCCCGCGCCAACGGCATGATCCAAGAAACCATGAAGGACATGCCTATGGACGCCATGCTCGACGACATGATCCCTATCTACCAGAGGCACTTCTCCAAGAGCGACATCGATGCCATGAGCACCTTCTACGCATCACCGACCGGCCAAAAGATGATGCAGGAGATGCCCGCCCTGACCTCCGAGTCGATGCAGGCTTCCTACGCGCGCATGCAAAAGCAAATGGACGTGATGACGAAGCGAGCGGAGGAAATCGTAAAAGAAGATCAAGAAAAACAAGAAAGTAAGCCAGCAACAGCGCCCCCAACCGAGCGAAAAAATTAGCACAGGAATCGGACCGAAAACGAATTCAGATCCGGGTTTCATCCGCGTAAATCCGTGGCAGCTTTTTCGGTTCACATAGAAGCCAGGAGCCAGCAGCTAAATGCGTCCCAAACCTCTCGTCCTCATCATCCTCGATGGCTGGGGCTACCGTGCCGAAACCAAAGCCAACGCCATCGCGCTCGCCCGCAAGCCTACTTACGACCGCCTGCTGCGCGAATATCCCAACACCTTGCTGCAAACCAGCGGCCCGTACGTCGGACTGCCTGACGGTCAAATGGGCAACAGTGAAGTCGGCCATCTCAACATCGGCGCCGGACGCATCGTGCACATGGACAGCACCCGCATCGAGCTCATGATCCAGAACGGCGAGTTTTTCTCCCACCCCGTCCTGCTCGCAGCCATGAAAAGCGCCCGCAGCGGCGGCCGCCGTCTCCATCTGTTCGGGTTGCTCTCTGATGGCGGAGTGCACTCTTACCAGACTCATCTGTACGCGCTGCTGCGCATGGCCAAAGAAAATAGCGTCGACCGCGTCTTCGTGCACGCGTTCATGGACGGCCGCGATACTTTGCCCACCAACGGCGCCGGCTACCTCGAACAACTGCAGCAGAAGATGCGCGAGTACGGCACCGGCAGGATCGCGACCGTGAATGGCCGCTACTACGCCATGGACCGCGACCGGCGCTGGGAGCGCATAGCCAAGGCATTCAACGCCATGGTCCACGGCAACGGCGAGGCAGCCAAGTATGTCGACCCAGTACAAGGCGTGAAAGAGGCTTACAACAAAGGAGTCACGGATGAATTTATCGTCCCCTTCGTCTGTGTTGACAACAAAGGCGAACCCCTCGCCACCATTCGTGACGAGGACTCCTGCATCTGTTTCGACTTTCGCGCCGACCGCGTCCGCCAGATCACCCGCGCCCTCACGCGCAACAGCGGCCTCAACGAAAAAGCCGGACGCGATTTACCCGGTGCCGACGATCTGGACGCCACGATTCCTCGCGACCGCGTACCCAGGAATCTGCACTACGTCTGTATGACCCGCTACGACAAACAATTCAACCTCCCCGTCGTCATCCCGCCGGAGTCGATGAACAACATCCTCGCCAACGTGATGGGCCAGCTGAATCTTCGCAACCTGCGCGTGGCAGAGACAGAAAAATACGCCCACGTCACATACTTCTTCAACGGAGGCGTAGAACAACCATTTCCCGGCGAAGACCGCTTGCTCGTCCCGTCGCCTAAGGTCGCCACTTACGATCTGAAACCAGAGATGAGTGCCGCCGGCATCGCGGACGCGGTGGTGAAGGCAGTAGAAGACGGAACCTTCAATGTAATTATCGTCAATTTCGCCAATGCCGATATGGTCGGCCACTCCGGCAAGATTGAACCTACAGTAAAAGCTGTAGAGACCGTCGACGCTTGCCTCGGCCGCATCGAGCCGGCAGTCCGTGCCAAGGGCGGAGCAATCCTGATCACCGCCGACCACGGCAACGCCGAAATGATGGTTGATCCGGCAACCGGAGGCCCGCACACCGCACACACCACCAATCCCGTTCCCTTTATCGTCATCTCACAGAACAGCAAACAGTTCACTCTGCGGCCCGGAGGCTCGCTGCGTGACATCTCCCCAACCATCCTAGGCATGCTGGGAATCGACGAACCAAAAGAAATGACAGGGCAGGATTTGCGGGTCCTAACGAATAAGAACTAACCTACGTACAGCATTCAATGAAGTATAGATTCGCGCGCCTTGAGCCGCGAAGCGGCTGAAGGTGTAAGCCGTAAAAAACTTGGAAAGGTCCAAGCCCCCGCGGAGCCGACAACTATCTTCCACATGCCTCCTCAGGCTCACGCTTAGAAGTGCAAAACCTTTCATCTTGACCGCAACCCTAGCCAGGATGATAATGGGCGGCCTCGAACGCTTCGCGACTTTCCGCCACCGTCGCGCGAAGCCACCGTTTCTGCGCCAACTGCAAAGTGTGCGCAAATCTGGTTCGAGGAAGCTCTAATGACTCCTGCACTGGTTCGCGCCGGGGCAGGAGAAGTGACAACAATTTTCTCTAGGAGGAGAAACCAGTGAAAAGGTCGATTCTTGGTGTATTGATAGTTCTCGCGTTCGTCGCCGTTGGTATCGCGGCGGCCCCACCCTTAACCTTCACCTATTCCGATGTTCATGCCAACAAAACGGCAGTAGAAACCGACACCTACGGCGTCAACAATACTGGCGTCATCGCTGGCGACTATCTAGACTCCGCGAGCGTTCAACACGGGATGATTCTGGCGGGGAAGAAGCTGACTACCGTAAACAACAAGAATTGCGCGGCGATTCTCGGCACTGGCGGGATCGCGTTCTACGGCATCAACAACAAAGGTCAGGTAGCTGGCTGGTGCACCAGCACTAAGACCGGTCTGTTCGAAGGTTTTGTGTATTCTAAGGGCAAATTCACTGCAGTCAATTTCCCCAAATCCAACGGAACCGAGGCCACTGGGATCAACGACAACGGAGAGGTTGTGGGCCTGTACCTCGACTCCGCCAATGTCACCCATGGCTTTTCAAAGATCGGTAGCAAGTACAAGAGCATTGACGTGAAGGGCGAAACCAATTCAGTCGCCTGGGGAGTCAACAATAAGGGCCAGATTACCGTATACGCCACCAATTCGTCTGGCAATTTCGATTCTTTCCTCGTAACTGGGACGAAGTTCAAGAACATCAACAACCCGAACGCAACCGGTGGACTCGGCACTATCGTCCACACCCCCGCCAATAATGGCGACATCGACGGCACCTACTATGATTCCACCGGCGCCGAAAAAGGCTGGCTGCTTCATAAAGGCAAGTACTTCGATGTCGTGGATCCCGGTGGGACGTCGCGCGCCGACGGTCTCAATGACAAGAACGAACTCGTCGGACGTTACGGAACAGGTAATGGCGGCGGCGGTACCGGTTTCAAAGCAACCTACAAATAGCAACGTCTCTCTGCGCTTCGCCGCCTCAGGCCCTTCAATCGGGCTTGGGGCGGCACGGCCACTGCGGCTCAAGCAGGTTCATTCTGGATTTCGACCGGATCGAGTCACAACGATTTTTCCAGGAGGTCCAACAGTGAAAAGGTCGATTCTTGGAGTATTGTTCGTTCTAACCTTCGTCGCCGTCGGTATCGCGGCGGCACCCCCGTTAACCTTTACCTTCAAAGACGTTCACGCCAGCAAAACCGCATTGGAAACGGATACATACGCGGTCAACGACTTTGGCACTATCGCCGGAGACTATCTGGATTCCAGCGGGATTCAGCATGGGATGATCCACGGTATACCCACCACCTCGTTCGACTACAGCAAATGCAGTTCGAGCATCGCGGCTTACGGCATCAACAAAGATTGCACAGTTGCCGGCTGGTGCATCAGTACCAGTGGGGTAATAATCGGATTTACCCGAACTAAGGACGGGACTTTCGCAGACATCAATTTTCCAGGCGGAACGGGCACCGAGCCGACCGGAATCAATGACAAGGGAGAGGTTGTAGGCTTGTACTTGGACACCGCCGGGGCCTCGCACGGCTTTTCAAAGATAGGTGCGAACTACACGAGCATTGATGTGCCCGGCGAAACCAATACCGTCGCCTGGGGAGTCAACAACAAAGGCCAGATTACCGTTTACGCGACCAACTCGTCCGGCGATTTCGATTCTTTTCTCTTAACCGGAAGCACCTTCAAGAACATCAACAACCCCAACGCCACAGGAGGACTCGGCACCGTCGTGCACACCCCGAACAATAAGGGCGACATCGACGGTACCTACTACGACTCTAGCGGCAACGAGCACGGCTGGCTGCTTCACAGCGGCACCTACTACGATGTTGAAGATCCCAACGGCCCGAATATTACCCGCGCCGATGGCCTCAACGACAAACTCGAAATCGTAGGACGTTACACCCCCAGCTCGGGTGGCAATGTCGGCTTCCGAGCACTGACCAAGTAAGTATCTCTGCGCCGCCTCATGCTTGTTCCTCAAGCCAGAGGCGGCGCGGCCTCGAGGTCAATCCCTTACCGAGCCACAACTTTCTGCTTCGCCAGGTAATCGTTAATCGCGGTGCCCCACTCTTTGCTGCTCTCCCGGTCCGAGTTGCCAAGCTGTTTCACGTGTTCGTTGGCCTCGGGATTCAAAGCGGTGCGTTCATACGCAACATTCACCTTCGTATTCGATGGATCTGGCTCGGAGAAGCGCACGTCGATCAGTACGGCCATCGCCTCCGGAATGACGTAGACATATTGAAAGTGGCGGGCGTTCATGTCCAACGATGTGTTGATCCAGTACGCCTGCCGGTGTCCATGGCGGATTGTGAACACCGCCCCCTGAATATCCTGCGCTGGTTGCGGATACAAGAAGTGCGGATCCCAGTGGCCCTCCGCCCATCCCCGCTCCGCCTCAGGCCCGAACAACGGAGCCGTAACCTGATAAGGCGCATGAACCGTAAACTCGAACTCGTTGCGCACGTGCACGACCGGGCCGCCCGAAGCACCCCGCCGATGATGTTGATAGAGCAACACCAGCAATGCCGACGCACCCACTGCAAGCCCAATCAGCAAACCTATCTTCATCGCCGTCGCTCCTTCAGTTGATGGCTATCCGACGCTTTCAACGTCATCCCGTAAATCTTCTTGAACTGCTCGATCTCCTTGAGCGTCTCCGAAGAAAAAGGCGCTTTCCCCTCGAAGGCGTGCAGCACCACGCCCTCCAACAGATCGCCCAAGGTCATGTCTTTCAGTTCGGCGACCGCCTTCAGTACCTTCAACATGCGTTTTTCAAGCCGCACTCCGGTCTGAACGCGTTCGACTTCGACAAACGGGGAGAGCTCTTTTTCACGAGGCATTCCATATCGTACCATGGTACATAGGTACGCGCAATGGTTTGGCGAGCTCGAGACGAGGAAGGACCTTCTAAAACATCAGACGCGCCAGATTAAGCTACCGGTATCGCTACCGGTGATGCCCAGACTGAAAGCCGCTAACCAGGAGGAATAGCAGGGACGAAACCAGCCCGATGACGAGTATCAGTCCCAGATCGGCTAAGCCTTTTTTCAGCCACTGGGTCCGAACCCTCCCCGACCTGAACAGGATTTCGTGGAAGTAGAGAATCCAAAAAGTAGCCGCAATAAATAACAAGACTACGCGGAGAATTGTGTAAGAGAAGTCCAAAGCCCCGTAATCATACACGATGGCCTCAGCCCCGATGCCCCGAAATCATCGAAGAACCGATGCACGCTCCGGAGCCCGCAAGTTCGTCAGGGCACTAAACAACGCGATCCGGCGTGCTCGATTTCCCCCACCACACCGCGCTATCGTCAGCACGATTGCGCATCTTCGACAATTCCTGCTTGATCTGCACCAGCCGGCTTTCCCGCACAGTCGACGCAGTCTGCTCCACCGGCGTGTGCTCGCTCTGCCGCGAATACAGAACATTCAAATTCCGCAAATCAGTGATCTCATGACGAAGGCTGGAGAGGTGTTCCGCAAGATAAGCCATAATGCCAGCATACGCCTGAAACCACGCCAGGTCCGTTTTTCTTCGCCGCATTGCAAATGCAGCCCTTAGCCGCCCCGCCACACCCACGCGGGAACAGCCGCCCCCCTCTGTCCACCCGAGCACCCGCCCGAAAAAATCAAGGATGGAGTTGATCGAACAGGGAGATATACTCGTCCGGTGATTCAGTTTACCTTGACCGACGCCAACCGCACGCCGGTCTGGTTAGAGTCGAGCGAAATTCAATCCTTCGCCCCTGGGCCAATTCAGGGAACCATCATTCACATGAAGACTGGGGAGACTTACAGCATACTCGAATCGGCTGACGAGGTCGCAGCGCAGATCCCCAGCAAGTAACAAAGTGCTACATGGTGGGAAACCAAAATCTCGATCCGCCAACATTCGTGTGGCGCGGACCCCTGTCCGCGTGCCAGCCGCGATACGCACGTGGGACAGCCGCCCTCGCTGTCCAACCGCGCAAAGCTCAGAATGTAGGCGCGAGCGTCCGCGCTGGTGCAGTTGTTAGGAAGGGTATGACTTCAATCGTGCCGATGAGAACCTGCCCGCGGGCGATCAGCTGTGGGTAGCTATTTCTTGACCAGGCTGGTGTGGCTGGCCACGCACTCCCATTTGCCCTCTTGAAAAATCCAGGTATCGGTGAAGCGGCCGACATGGTCATAGGGCTTGCCATTATAGGAACCCTTGGTGTGATAGACACCGGTCACCACCCCGGCGTTGTGGTACAGGTTCACTTTCAGGTCCTGGATGGCGACCAGGTCAGGCTTGAACTTCGGGTCTTTGATATCGGCCAGAAATTTGCCTCGCTCGCTGACCTCACCGTCCCACTCAGTGTTTACGAAAGAGTCGGCGATCATGCCCTCTAACGCGCGCTCGTCACGAGTCACCTGGGCTTCGTTCCAAAGGCGCTCGAGCACGATCAGCTTAGTCGCTTGCGAATCATCTTTATCGCGAACCGTCTGCGCGAACGCTCCCCCAGTGAGCAGACAAAGGCACAAGACGGACTTGATAGCCTTCGCTCTGATCATGTTCGATTTGACCATTCTTGATTTGAGCACGCGGTTGCAGTCCCGTGCGCGGCCAGGCGGATGTGCGCACACACTGCAAGAACATAACACATGGCAAAGGTCCCACGAGGCAAAAACATCCCCGCAAGAGTACGAATGTCACCTGCGCACTCTCTTTCAGGACGATGGGCGACATTTCGCGCCTTCAAAGAAATCTGCCATCCCGAGCGCAGCCATGGGATTCGCAAGCGAATCCCAATGGCGGAGTCGAGGGACCTGGTGTCTACGTCGCCAATCTAATGTAGACGTGAGCGTCCGCGCTCGTGCAGTTTTTGGGAGGGCACGACTTCAGTCGTGCCGATAAGAACCTGTGCTTGAGTCACGCCCCGCATGGGCGGCACATACGCAGGACACCGCTCGGCTGCGGACTCGCGCCGAAATCCCCGCTCAAGCGAAGCTTGGACGGGCCGCCCATCCAACTCGGAAGGGGTCTCGAGTATCCATTTGGATACTCTGATGACATGCTCATTCACGGCTGAAGTTGTCCAGCGATTGTTAACGGACTGCCATTTTCTGTCAGACTATTGGCGTAATCGGGATTTTTCGCCACTCGCTAACCGACCAAGACGCTCAGTTCACCGTGAATGTCCCCTTGCTTCCGGTGCCCCCGATTGTGGTGACAGCGATCGGGCCAGTTACGGCCCCCGCGGGAACGTTGGTCGTGATCTTTGTGGCTGAGTTCACAGTGAACGTTGTGGCTTTGACACCGCCGAATGTAACCTTTGATGCCCCGGTGAAGCCCGTTCCCATAATCGTCACCTGTGTGCCGACCGAACCGGACGTCGGGTTAAACGAGGTAACTGCGGGGGGGACTTTGAAATTGGTCTGCGTGCTTCGCTTGCCACTTCGCGTGGTCACCGTAACCAGACCTGTTTCTGAAGCGGGGGAAACAACGGCGGTGATGAAGTTGTCGCTGACCACTTTGAAGCTGGTGGCCGCAATGCCATCGAAGTCGACCGCGGTCGCACCGGTGAATCCGTTGCCAAGAATGTCGACCGTCTGGCCGGATTTGGCCGAGTAATTCTGAACGATGATGAACGGAGGGAAGCTGGGACTCCTGACTGTATAGACACCCCCGCTGGCGCCGGGAGAGCCGCCTGTTCCCACTCCGTAGAGAGTCCCGTCGGTGCGCTGGGCCAGCGGCACCCAGTTGTTGCAGGGATCGGTCACACAGTTGAAGTCCCGCAATTTCGTGAAAGTGCCGGTACGGGTGACCTGGAAAAGCACGCCCCCGTTGTTGGCACCTCCGCCTGTTGTGACGCCGTACAGATTGCCGTCGCTCGCAGCCACCAGGCCGGTTTGGATGTTGGTGCCTTCCGAACCGTCGGTGTTGAACGTATGCAACACGGTGAGCTTACCGGTAGGAGTTATTTTGAAGATCTCGCCGGTGGACGTGCTTACGGAGGTCTGTTGCGTCACGCCGTAAAAGTCGCCGTCCGTGGCCTGCACCAGGTTTCCGACCGGAACTTCACCGTCGGTGCCGTTGAAGCTGTGGATGACCGTGATCTTCCCCGTCGTGGTTACGCTGTACACCTCACCCTTATTGTTGGCGCCACCAATAGGCACGTTACCGTAGAGTTTTCCGTCCACCCCGAGTTTTAACCCGTAATAGGAAGTGTTGGGGTTCGGACAAGTTGGGGACACATTGGAGAACTTTCCCGTTTTGACTATGATTTTGAAGAAGTAACAGTTGAACCAGTCGTGGCCGTACAGATTTCCATCCGGCCCCTGAGTCAGCGGTTCGCCATCGATTCCTCCGTCCGGGCCGGACCCAAAGTCGTAGATGTGGGTCAGCACTCGCCCAGAAGTGAGTTTGAAAATGTAGCCTTCGTTGTTTGTACCTAGAAATAGCGTCGTTCCATAAAAGTTCCCGTCGAGCGCGAGAGCCAAGCCATTGATGGGGTTATTCTTAAAGCTTCCGATAGGGAAGTCGTAGAGCGTGGCATAGGATCCGGTCGGACCGATTCTCCAGGCCGTGCCCCCATTGCTGGTCCCCCCGGCGTAGCTCATCCCGTATAGATTGCCGTCCCGCCCTTGGGTCAGGGGGATCGGCTGCTGTAGGCCACAGGCGTCAGTCGAACAGTTGAAATTATAGAGATCTTTGTAGGTATAGGTCTGCGCCGATACTTTGAACAACGGGACGACCAGCCACAAAGCGATCATCGGCAAGAAAATGACACGACTCGTGCGTTGCATCGAGACCTCCAGAATTCCGGGACGTAGCGAGACCCAGTTGTTCGCCGATCTGGGGGATGCCGGCAAGGTAGTTTTGCCAGCGAGGGGACTTGGCAAACCGGGAAAACATACACCAACAGGAATCACGAGTCAACCCACAAAATTGTCAAGTTTGTAGCGGCAAACTGCCTAACAAAAAAACGTAACGCAGGAAAAAGTAATTGCTGTAACCACGCGATTACACGTTTTGATAACCGGGGGGTCTTCCACCCTCCTAGGTCGCGCCGAAATCGGAACGAAGGAGTGTATCCGAATTTCTCCCAAGACACTACTCCCGTCAATCCTCGACCGCGGGCGAGCGGCTGTATCCAAGTGCGCATCGCACCAAACAAAAAAGCCCCACTCTCGCGAGCGGGGCCTTTGATCTAACTGAGAGCCAACAGCTTCTTAGTACATGCCTTCCATCCCACCACCATGTCCGCCGCCCATCGGAGCACTCTTCTTCTCCTCTGGGATTTCGGCGATCAGAGCTTCCGTGGTCAGCATCAACGATGCAATCGAACCCGCATTCTGCAACGCGGTGCGCACGACCTTGGTAGGATCGAGCACGCCCGCCTTAACCAGATCTTCGTACTCACCAGTCAAAGCGTTGTAGCCGAAGTTCGGATCCTTCGAGTCGTTGACTTTGCCCAGGACGATGGCGCCTTCTTCGCCGGCGTTCTCGGCGATCTGGCGTAGCGGTTCCTGGATGGCGCGTCTCACGATGTTTATGCCGATCTGCTCATCGCCCTCGAGTTTCACCTTATCGAGTGCGTTTACGCAGCGAGCTAGAGCCACACCGCCGCCGGGGACAATGCCTTCCTCGACTGCAGCGCGGGTTGCGTGCATGGCATCTTCAACGCGAGCCTTCTTCTCTTTCATTTCGGTCTCGGTCGCAGCGCCAACCTTGATCACAGCCACGCCACCAACCAGCTTCGCCAACCGCTCCTGCAACTTCTCGCGGTCGTAGTCGCTGGTGGTCTTTTCGATCTGGCCACGAATTTCCTTTACCCGGCCCTGAATGTCTCCGGGCTTGCCTTTGCCTTCGACAATGGTCGTGTTGTCCTTGTCGATGGTGATCTTCTTGGCCTGGCCGAGATCGCTGATCTGCACGTTTTCCAGCTTGATGCCGAGATCCTCAGTGATGGCCTTGCCACCAGTGAGTTTCGCGATGTCATCGAGCATTGCTTTGCGGCGATCGCCGAAGCCGGGCGCCTTGACCGCTGCCACTTGCAGCGTGCCACGCAGCTTGTTCACGACCAGTGTTGCGAGCGCTTCGCCTTCAACATCCTCGGCGATGATCAGCAACGGACGGCTGCTCTTCGCGATCTGCTCGAGCAGGGGAAGAAGGTCCTTCATTGAGCTGATCTTCTTTTCGTGAATCAGGATGTAAGCGTTCTCGAGGGCGGTTTCCATGCGCTCGGGATCGGTGACGAAATAAGGAGAGAGATAGCCGCGGTCGAACTGCATGCCTTCGACCACTTCGAGTTGAGTCTCGAGAGTCTTGGCTTCTTCCACGGTGATGACGCCATCTTTGCCGACTTTCTTCATGGCCTCGGCAATGATCTTGCCGATGGTCTCGTCGTTGTTGGCGCTGATGGTGCCGACTTGTCCAATCATATCGCCTGTCACGGGCTTGGAGAACTTATCAAGCTCGCCCTTGACGCGGTTGCCGTCCTTGTCGACGCTGCCGCAAATGGTGAGAACAGCCTTCTCGATGCCGCGCTTCATCGCCATCGGGTTAGCGCCAGCAGCAACAGTCTTAACGCCTTCGCGATAGATCGCCTGTGCCAGAACGGTTGCTGTGGTGGTGCCGTCGCCCGCGATGTCCGAAGTCTTCGACGCCACTTCGCGAACCATCTGCGCGCCCATGTTTTCCTGCGCGTCCTTCAATTCGATTTCTTTTGCCACGGTGACGCCGTCCTTGGTGATGGTCGGCGAACCGAATTTCTTTTCAATCACAACGTTGCGCCCCTTGGGGCCCAGAGTAACCTTCACTGCATCGGCAAGAAGATTCACTCCCCGGAGAATTGCCTGCCGCGACTCTTCTCCGTGTACGATTTGCTTTGCCATAAATGTCTTTTCTCCTATTGAATTTAAATTTTGCTGTCATCCTGAGGCGACGGCTTTTTGTCGCCGAAGGACCTAGGTGAGCGACCGCGCGCCCGATGAGCGTAAGCGAACCGGACAACTAAGCGCGACGCGAACCTCCTTATTGCTCTATCGGCGCGAGCCGGCTGTTTCCTTCTTGCTCGTCGTCGCACCAGTCACAACGCCGAGAACCTCTTCCTCGCGCATGATGATGAAATCCTCACCATCCAACTTGATCTCCGTCCCGGAGTACTTGCCAAACAGAATGTGATCGCCTTCTTTAACGTCGAGAGGAAACACCTTCCCCTCATCATTGCTCTTACCGCGTCCAACAGAAATAACCTCGCCCTCCGAAGGCTTATCCTTAGCGCTATCCGGAATAATGATGCCGCCTCGGGTGGTGCCTACTTCTTCTACGCGGCGGACCAGAATGCGGTCGTGTAGTGGGGTGAATTTCGTAGACATGCTTGCAGCTCCTTTCGTTCGTATTCAGTTAGGATTTAGGGTAAAGTGCTCAAGAGATACCGCTAGCCAACTCAATCGGTTTGCAGTGTTAGCACTCATGGTTGGCGAGTGCTAAGTATAGAGCGGCGGTAATTGCTTGTCAAGCAAGCGCTCTGCGGATGCGCGTAAGTATATTATTTAGCAGTGGGTTCCGGCGTGTTTGCGAGGTGAGGCGTGAAAACTTCTGTGGCGATGATGATCGCGGGAATGCTCTGGATTGTCGGAGCCTTCTCGGTTGCGGCCAATGCCAGCGATAAGAAGTCGCAATACGACGTTCCGGTATCGTCGCTGAGCTTTGTGGTGGTCAAGGACTATAACGGAAAGCCGGTGCGCAATGCGGGAGTCGTCATGCATTCGGTGGGCAAGCATGACAAGCAGGATCGCGGCGGACTTGAACTGAAAACCGACGCGGAGGGGAAGGCTAACTTTGACGGCGTCCCTTACGGCAAATTGCGGGTGCAGGTGCTGGCGCCGGGATTTCAAACTTTTGGCGAAGACTACGAAATCAACCAGCCGACGATGGAGATCACCATCAAGCTGAAGCGTCCTGAGGGGCAATATTCAATTTACGAGAATCCGCAGAACGATAAGAAAGACAAACCCGCGCCCGACCCGAATGCCAAGCCGCAGCCCTAGCAGCGTTGCGGTTCCGGCAGCTCAGGGACGAAGCGACAAGCTGATCGAAATTATGGCAGCCACCCTTTTCGCAAAGGGCGCGAAAAAGGGATGGGGCACCCTCATTGTTGACGTACGCTTGTGCTCGAAAGGGTGGGCCACCCGGTAGTGAAAAGCCTGGGCCAGCCGCCAATCCCCGAGTCCTCACGGATGTACGCGGATGATTGTCTTTCCCTTGATCCGCTCGGTCCGGTTGAAGGCGGCAACCGCATCGTCGAGGGCAGCCACGTTACCGATGTTTGTCCGCAGCCGACCAACCCTGACCCGCTGGACGAGCTCACTCAATTGGGCGCAATCTGGTATGACGACGAAGTCGACAGTTAGGCCGCCAGAGGGCCGTGCCTCGGTCGGGCCGGTGACGGTCACCAGGGTTCCTCCGGGGCGAATCAGGCCCGCAGACCGCTTCGCGATGTCGCCGCCGAGGACGTCGAAAACCAGATCGACTGCGCCCACGTTTTCCAGGGCTTCGTTATCGAGGTCGACGAACTCCTGTGCGCCGAAGTCGAGCGCCGTCTGACGGCTGGCAGCGCGCCCGGTACCGATGACGTATGCGCCGGCCTCACGTGCGAGTTGGCTCGCCATCGAACCGACTACGCCGGCCGCACCGTGCACGAGGACGCTCTGCCCCGCGTGAAGGCGGCCGTGCTCGAACAGGCCCTGCCACGCGGTCAGGCCTGGCATCACGAGGGCCGCGCCCACGGTGAAGTCGACGTAGCCCGGCAGCGGTGTGAGGTTGCGTGCCTCGACGGCGACATACTCCGCCAGCGTGCCGTCGCGATACCAGTCCGTGAGACCGAACACCCGCTGTCCGATTGACAGCCCCGTCGTGCCATAGCCGAGAGCGGTGACCACTCCGGCCAGTTCATGTCCGGGGATTGAAGGCGTCCGGTCACGGCCGACGCGATCGGTCCAGGTCGAGGGCCACGTCAGCTCATCCCCGGTGAATCCCGACGCATGAACCTGAACAACGACGTCGTTTATCGCCGCCTGCGGCTCGGGCCGTTCCACCAGCTTCACCCCGGCCGTTCCCGCAGCCTGATCCGTCACCACAATCGCCTTCATCAGTCAACTCCCTGTGTCGAGTTCTTGCCTGCAAGGTAGCCGCTCCACCCTTGGTCCCAAGACGGGTCATCGGACAAAAACGGATCGATCAAAATGTTGGCCGCGTACGCCTCGATACGAAATGCGGAATGGCCGAGCCATGTCAGTTTCATAGGAATTGCCTCCTTTCTCCCGCCTTCGGTTGAGGTACGGGACGTGTTACCGGCTGAGGCTTAGCTTGTCTTTAAACTCCATTGCTTTCATCTCTGTCATCGCTCTACTCCTTGAATTCGCTGTGTCTATTACGCGTAGCGTTCACGCTATCAAAGTTAGTGTTGTTCGTGGTGGATCTCCCGCTCAGTTTCGTAATCGATTCAGAAGCTTGTCCAACGTGAATCGGTCAGGCTCCCAGAATGCCAGTAAGAATGCTGCTGCGGCCGCCGAGAAGACCGAATAGTCGAAAGGCGTCTTGATGCCAAGACCTGTGACCATGCCCATAGCAAATGACAAAAGGAGAAGACCGGACAGGACTGAGGTCATTCGTACTCTGAAGCCAGCGATGAGCAATATCCCAAAGAGGGTCTCCGCGACGGTAGCTGCCCATGCAAACGACAGCGTCAATGAACTGGGGAAGAGAGACATCACCGCGCCCGTGTATTCCACGAAATGAGCGAAATCTCCCCAGGCTACGTTCTTTGCTCCATGTGGCCCCCATAAGCCAAAACGATCAGCCACAGCGGATAGAAAGGAAGCTCCTAGCGCAAACCGTGCGAACAGACGGACAATCTCTGTCCCATTCTCGGTGAGTTGCGCGGTTTTTGAATTCATACGTGTCTCCACGTAAGGAATATTGCTTTAGGCAAAATGATTTCATCGGGGAAATACATTGCTCGCGTCCGAAGCTCGTGAACGGGAGCGAGAATCGGTGCTCCTTCATTTTTGATAAAAAATACGACGAACTTCGCTAGTTTCGTGGCTGGCGCACCTTTACGTTTTTTGTTAAGGTGGCGACTCATGCTGCCGACGCCGCGGTTTTCATCTTTATCTCGCCCCACTGATTGATTCGCACCGGGCCTTCTTCCCCGAAAGCATAACTCCGATAGCTGCTCCACGGCCACTGCTCGGCGCCTGCACCAGCCCTCGCGCTACTGAATTCCGGTGCATGTAGTGCAGCTTCTCGATTCGCTTACGCTCCGTCCATACGTCCCGGGAAGGATCGCCTTTCTCCGGCTCGCTGATCAGACGATGAATGTGATCGGGCATGACGACGTAGCCCACGACCACAAAGCCATCGCGCGAGCGGACTTCGTCGAAGCTGTGACATCCGACCTCGACGTCTCCACCTTTACAAAAAACGTAAAGATGGGCCAGCCCGCATGAAATTGATTTTTCCTTTGCAACAGAAATGGGAGGACGGGACTTTGGTTGATCCGTCGCTCTCGTCTGTTTTCAGGAGGCACCGAGTCGATCATGTTTCGGTCTAATCTTCCGGGTGGTTTGAATGACGGCATTGATCTCTGCTTGCGAGACAGTCAGCGGGCGGTCTACCTGCGCCACAGTCGTCGCAGGGCTAGGATCGTGCTCAAAGAACATGAACTCAAGATCACCATCGTCTGCAAAAAGGTCCACGATTATCTTCTTGGGTTTGTTTTGGGGTTCACCGTACTGAAATCCTTTGAACTCCGCGGTCTTAATTGAGAACAGGCCAGAATCCTCAGGAATGGCAATCGCCTTAATCGCGAGCATCATCGCTTCCCCGACCGCGTCCTTCTTTGGGGTTAGCAGGGTGAGCCTGTCCGGTGTCGACTCGAGCATCAATCGGGTCAGGTCGTAGTCCGATTGCAGTGCGTCACCGTAATACTGCTGAAACAAGCGACTATCAAGTTTCCCCGACGAAAGGACTGTGCTCACGAATTCTTTTGGAGGGCCGCTCGCAAACATCAACCGCAAGCCAGATTTGAAGGAAATCACTACCCGCTTCTGATAGACCTTCGTAGCAGATTCGTCGATGTCGCTCCAGGGAACCTCGAATTCGTATCCAAAATAGGAGACTTTCGTTCTCGCCAAGTCTGACATGGAAAAATCCCGAAGTTTAGAAGGAGTTTTTGTTACAACAGGTACCTTGTGTGCCAAGTAGCGCGCTTCAAGAACGAACATGGTTTGCGGTCCAAAGTACGAAAGATAAACGCCACATCCGACCAGCAAGCCTACACAAGTCAGAAGGCGTCTGCGTCCTTTCGCTCCCATCGACATTTGGAATGCCATGACCGAGAGTCTAGGATAAAATGCCATCCTGGTCGACATTACTTTGGCCCAACCTCGGTTGCTTTGACCAGCACCAAGTCTACTCGGCGGCTGGGAGCCGACACGGTTATCCAATCAGCCCCACCCGCCGCCCGGCTCGACACTGGCAAAAAACAGCATCAGGCGTGCAGGTCGCGGCGGATTAGCGCGGAATCTACGAAGAAGCCCAGGCCGATGCTCAGCGGGATGATGCCGAAGGCGGCGGCGATCCAGGCGTCCGACTCTGCCCTTGCGATGAGTGCGAACGTGAGCATGTAGCCGAGCGCGCCGGTTACCAGAATGATACCCGATCGGCGGGAACGGGCTGCCTCGGAAAGTTCGGGTTGCATGGGCACGTTTACTCCGCGGGCAAGTGCCGCTAAGCGTTCTTCGGTGCGCAACTTGCGAACGCGATAGAAGGTGTACATCGCCGCCATTGGAATTCCGAAGATCATGATCACGGCTGCCAGACCTACCAAATTTCCGTCCATGGTGTGCTCCTTACAGTTCTCTGCTCCACCCCAAGATCAGTGCTCACTTTGGGATACGGAAGGACCTTATAAAAAGTTCCCGCCCGCGGCCTGGTTCCCCAGATTCGCGTCCGTATTGGACACTGACCTTGGTTGAAAGAACATCGGCACGTCCTTATTTTCTTTCGATTTGGTACAGTCCAGCGGAGGCTAGAATTGGCCTCGCGGCATTAGGAATTGACGTAACGGACCGGGACCGACTGAATTGTGGAGACACCACGGTCAACGGCGCGTGAAAACTTTTCATGCCGGTCTTGCTTCGGGTACAGTGAGACCCAGGTTAGCGCCTCCAGAAGAGACGCGAACCTGGGGCACCGCGCATCAACTCCGCCATAAAGGAAGATCATGGACTACTTATTGAAGACCGAACCTACGGTTTATTCTTTTGCCGATCTTGAACGTGAGCAGGTCACGGTTTGGGATGGCGTCACTAATCCTGTCGCCGTGAAAAACCTGCGCGGGATGAAGCCTGGGGAGCGGCTGGTGATTTATGAAACTGGCGATCACAAGACTGCGGTGGGGACGGCGACGGTGGTTTCAGTCGATACGGGTGATCCTAAGAATCCGCAGGTGAAGATCAAAGCGGGGAAGGCGCTAACTCGGCCGGTGACACTGGCGGAAGTTAAAGCCAACAAGCTGTTTGCGGATTCGGCGCTGGTACGGCAGGGAAGACTCAGCGTGGTGCCCCTGAGCACAGAGCAGTATAAGTTTCTGACTCGTGAGTGAGGCGGGGAGATTCCGCGAATCGGGCCGAGTTTTGCTCGGCCGCCCGGACGAGGGCGGCCGGGCCTACGCGGGTTCCGCGGTGGCCAATTGTTGCAGCGGCTGGCCGGGTCAAAGACCCGGCGCCACACGGGCGTGCTACGTTCTAGACCGCCACTAGGGCCGCGGCCTTCTTCCGCACATCCGCTGCAAAGGCCGCGTCCTTCAGCGACTCCAGATTGATCTCTACATTTGCCAGGGCTCCCTCAATTGCAGCTTTTGCTAATGCTTGCGCCGTCGTCAGATCAGATTTCATATTCGGATTGGTGATGGGTCCCAGCTTCTCCGCAATTCGCGCAACTTCCCTGGCTCGCTCAGCCACGCTTAACGGCACGCTGGTGGCCTGTTTCAAAGCGGCATCAATCACGCCATCCGCGTTGGCCGATGCTTTCGCCTGCTTGTAAGCCTTCATGACCGCGTTGTAGGACTCCGCGTCGGCATCAATCGCGGCCTTCAATTCTTCACGCAACTGTGAAAGACGCGCAATCGCCTCGCTCAACTCGCGTTCGTATTGCAGATATGCTTTCTTGCCGCGTGACATAGAAGCCACCATCGAGGCCAGCCCCGCCGCCATCGCCGCGCCGGCCGCCGACGCGCTTCCCCCACCGGGCGTGGCCGTGGGCGCGGCCAATTGTTCAATGAAAGGCTCGACCCCAGCTCGCAATCCGCCGATCGCTGCTTTGCCTCCCATCACAGCGCTGAGTCGATTTTCCAGAATCAGTGACGAATCGAAGTTCTCCACCTGCAAGAACCACTCCGCCGCCGACTCCAAAGCCTTTTTCGGAATCAAGCCCACGATCTCGCTGCTCAGAGGCGAAACCCCATACCGTGCAGCCTCGCGCTTCACCAACTCAAAGACACGATGGATTGGCGTCTGCTCGAAGTCGGTCAGGTTCATTGAAACCTGAGCCAACCCGCGCACCAGGAATCCCGCACCCTTCACAAAGCGCAATCCTCCGTTCGAGAAGCGCACGGCCTTTGCAATATTTTTCGCAATCTGGACATCCGGCGTGCTGAGAAAAACGTTGTAGGCGATCAGAAACTTGCGCGCGCCTACGACCGTCGCCCCAGCCGTCGGATGTACTCTGGGATCGCCGAAGTCCGGCTTTCTTGCAGGATTGGTCGCAATCTCCGCCCGTATGCCTTCGAACTGTCCCCTGCGAATATTCTCCAGATTCTGCCGCTCCGGCGTGGCCGCTG
The DNA here is from genome assembly GCA_035567135.1 of Terriglobales bacterium. GTDB lineage: Bacteria > Acidobacteriota > Terriglobia > Terriglobales > Acidobacteriaceae > JABDBE01. Next base: position 130,512 of record DATMQI010000185.1, on the reverse strand, counting down.
CCGCTTCGTACAGGTAAACCGGAATTTGGTATCGCTTCCAAATCTCCGCTCCCACATGCCGGGCCATGGCCACGCAGTCCTCGATGGTCACGCCATCAATGGGGATGAACGGCACCACATCCGCCGCGCCCATTCGTGGATGCGCTCCCTGATGTTGATTCAGATCGATCAACTCGGCGGCTCTGCCCACGCCGCGAATCGCAGCCTCCTGAATCGCGTCGCGTTCGCCGACTAACGTGATCACGCAACGGTTGTGATCGGCATCCATTTCGCGGTCGAGCAGATAGACGCCATCCATTTTCATGGCGGAGACGATGGCGTCGACTTTTGCCTTATCGCGTCCCTCGGAAAAGTTGGGAACACATTCCACTAGAGTTGACATACGCGAGAAGAATATCCGGCGGAGTGACGAGCCCGCAAGCCTTGGGTCTGCGCTTCCATTCTGTACATCAGCGTCGGCAGAGGGTATAGCTAAACCACGCTTGAACAAAAAAGCCGCCCCTGCGAGAGGCGGCTTGGTATTTTCGTCCCGCTTACGGGCCGGTGACGCTAAGCGCCTGATTGTTGAGTCCAAGCACAACGCACATGATTTTCCCGCTGGCGAGTGGGGTACAACTCGGACCGGCGATGATCGGAGAGCCCCCCACTTTTACGTACCCAGTCCACTGCGTGCCATTGAACGTGTCTTCATACAACAGAGAATCCTGGATGTTGATCCAGGCGCAAGTGATGGAGCCCGTCGACAATAGGCCGCAACTCGTTCTCGGGGTTACGTTGCCTGAAACTTGTCCAAATCCGGACCAGTCGCTGAGCTGCCAAATCCCGCCGTTGAAGTGGGTGACATACGCAACCCTGTTGTTATATCCATCGACGAAACAATCCACCTGGCCTGCGGAATTCCCGCCTCCCAAAGCTAAGCACACCGGGTCGGCTGAGCTGGGAAGGTTGCTCAACACGAGCAATCCGTTCCACTTCGCGCCATCGAAGCGATTGACGACGGTGGAATTGAGGTTGTTGACGATTGCGTCTGCGATGCAGATCACGTCGCCGTTGTCGTCGCTCGTACAACCCGCGGGAGTTGTGGCAGAGGTCGCGATCGTAGAAAAATGGCCCCAGGCAGTTCCATTGAATACTGACGCCACGAGCATGCTCGCCTGGTTGCGGATACTGCAAAGCACCTTTCCGGCATGAAGCAGGGCGCAACTCGGGCCTGCAGCCGACGCGTAGGTATTCGAGAAACTTTGCTGGCCGGAGTCAACAAAAGAACCCCACGTGGTGCCATTAAATACCAATGCCGCCAGCGTATTCTTTGCGCTGATTGCCGCACAGATTATGTTGCCCGCCCCATCGTTGACGCAACCTGGGTTAGAGGTAACGCTACCGGTCAGATTGGTCCAGCCTGACCAGGCGCCTTTGCTGAACTCGTTTGCCATCAAGGTGTGTTGCTGGCTTTGAGCCACGCACATCACCTCCCCGCTGGCAAGTTGAACGCATGACGGTTCTCCGACTACCGGGGTCTTGCCTAAGCTGCGAAAACCGCTCCAGGTAGCCGACGCGGAAGAGATGAACAGCAAGGTGGAAGCAGCGATCACCAAGTACACGAAAATCCTGTGTTTCATAGTCACTCCTTTTATTTGCGTATTGTTCAAACTGGCAAAAGCGATGAGCCGCAGGCTCAGTCTGTGGCACTTTTCGCTTTGTGCTCCTACTACGCATTACGCAAACGCGCAGAAAAAACCCTCACGCCGCCGCGAATAATTGTGATGGGAACCCGACTCGATTTTGGTCCAAGCGTTGGTTGGGCGACTGCGGGGGATGACCGGGTTACTGGAATTTTCCCTCTCGGCGAGGTTGGCGGTCAAGACGACGAAGGTCTGTCGAGGCAGAAGTTTATTTTCGTGCGTTGTTTTTGCCTTCGGAATCTGGGTTGCTCACTTCCCGAAGAATTTCCCCACCCCAATTCGCACCTGCACCGTATTAATCCCCGGGTTGTAGTAGCTCAATCCCGCATTCGAAATATGCATATAGCGAAGTTCGACACTGAAACAATGCCTGTCGCGCAGGAGATGCATGCCGAGCGCCGCCGAGGGAGTAAAGTTCACAGCGGAAGTTCCAGTCGGCACCTGATGGTTGGTAAACAATACTCCACCACCCAACTCGAAATAAGGCTCAACCCGTCCCCGAGCCGCGAAGTCCCACTTTAATCCCAGCGGATTAAAGCCCGCTCCGTATGCCGTGTTGTAGCGCTGGAAGATCACAAAAAGCGGCACTGCATCGACGGTGTATTCGAATCTTCCGTTGAGGAATCCAGGACCATGAGGCCGGGTCAGGATCCACCCATAACGCAAGCCGACATTCCAAGCGTTGACATCCGATGTGCCTCCGGGAACGGAGTGTCCACCGCCGGTCCATATCTCGATTTCCTGGCCGCCATCTTCTGGACGCGCCTGCGCCCACGCCACTGAACTTAACAACAGCGCGCCTGCGATGAGAACTTTCTCTATCCTGCTCAAAGCCGATGTTCGTAGCATAGGGAAAATTTGCCACCCGACAAACGAGCAGCCAACGCTTGATTAAAGCACATGGATCGGGCAAACTGATGCGGCCATCAAAACTTTTTCACTCAATGGACGGGAAGGTGTTATGCCGAAATACGTGATTGAGCGCGAGCTATCGGGTGCCGGAAAACTGAGCCCCCATCAACTTCAAGCCGTCTCCCAAACATCCTGCGGCGTTCTCCGTAAACTTGGTCCCGAGATTCAGTGGGTTCACAGCTACGTAACCCAGGACAAAATCTACTGCATCTACATCGCACCGAATGAGGCCGTGATCCGGGAACATGCCACCCAAGGCGGCTTCCCCGCCAATCGCATTTCTGAAATCTCCTCGATCATCGATCCCACAACCGCCGAATCGTGAATCAAGGGCAATCACGTAGCCCGTGCGCCTCGTCCGGGGAGCAGCCCTACAAACCCAACCCGCCATCCACCGCCATAATCTGGCCAGTAATAAAATGAGGCGCCGTAGCAAAGAATAAAACCGCCGCCGCAACCTCTTCTCCAGTTCCATTGCGCCGCATCGGAGTCTGCTTCGCCATCCGCTTCATAAACCCGGCCGCTGATCTTTCTCCCAGATCGATCATCCCCGGCGCGACACAGTTCACCGCAATCTCCGGAGCCAAGGCCTTCGCCATCACCTTGGTCAACATATGCACCGCAGCTTTCGACGAACAATAATGCGCATGGTCCGCCCAAGGCCGCAACCCGCCGAGCGAACCCATATTGATAATCTTTCCCCGCCGCTCGCGCAGTAATTTCAATGCTTCGCGCGACACCAGAAATGGCCCACGCGTATTCGAACCGAAGATCGCATCCCACTGTTTCAAGCTTAACTTCTCGAACTCCACGGTCTCGTAATTCGCCGCGTTGTTGATCAGAATGTCGAGCCCGCCCAACTCTCGACCCGTTTCTTTGATGGCCGCCTTGACACTCTTCTCATCCATAACGTCGCAGCGCAGCGCCAGCGCCCGCACGCCGAAGCTGCCGAGATCGATGACAGTGTGCTGCGCCTCGCGCGCCGAATGCAAAAAAGTAATGGCCACATCCGCCCCCGCCTCGGCTAGAGCCAAAGCCGATGCTCTTCCCAACCGCCGCGCCCCGCCCGTAATCAAAACCGTCTTCGCCATAAGCGGTTTGGCGGATGTATCCGGGGATGCTTTATTCATAGATCGGAATTGTATCGTGATCGTAAAGCTGGCGGGATAGCCCTGTTGCAGTGGTCCGACCACTGGAACAAAGCCGGTCCAAATTGCTACACTCAGCGGCGATGTCCGACCTCCGCCAAGTCGTCGTCTACTCTCGCAAAGGATGCCACCTCTGCGAAATCGTCAAAGAAACTCTCACCAAGCTGCACCGCCGCGGCGGCTTCACCTGGGAGGACGTAGACGTGGACAGCGACGACCAACTCCGCCGCCAGTTCACCGACGAAGTCCCCGTTGTTTTCATTGATGGTCGCAAAGCCTTCAAGTACCACATGGACGAATCCGACTTCCTCCGCAAATTGGCCGGGTAACAATGCGTTGCTGCAAAAATGTTCAACACTGCGCCCTTCGCGCTAGAATCACATCCGGCATGCTTCGCACTGGCCTATTCGCCGACCCGCAGGGCCGCTTTGTTCACGACGTCATCGTCGAATCATGCTTCCGGTACCCGCATAAGACTGCGATCATTGACAGCTCGTGCAACCGCCGAATTACCTACTCCGAGTACGCAGGACTGGTCGACGTGCTTGCCCGCGGGATCGTCGCAGCTGGGCTGAAGCCAGGGGAAGTTATCGCCATCTACCTGCCCAATTGCTGGGAATTCTGCGCGGTCTATCACGCTGCGACGCTCGCGGGAGCGATCCCCACATTACTGAACCCGAGCTATCGTGAGCGCGAGGTTCGCTACCAACTGGAGAACTCAGGCGCTGCGGTTCTCATCACCGATGGCACTCTGCTCGAGGGAATCAACCTTGGCGGTCTACCCAACCTGCGCCGCGTCTACACAACGCGTCAAGCCGGGACTGGAGCAGAGCCATTCACTAGCTTGCTACAGCCGGTCACAACCGGGTTGCCCACCCCGGGTAAGCCTTCAGATCAAACGCTTGCGGCGCTTCCGTACTCGAGCGGCACTACCGGGCTTCCTAAAGGTGTCATGCTCTCGCACTCGAACCTCGTCGCCAACGTCTTTCAATTCATCGGACCGCATGCCAGCGAGATGTCCGCGAACGACGTGGCCCTTTGCTTCCTGCCGCTCTATCACATTTACGGCCTCAACGTGGTCCTGAACCCGATACTCACGCTCGGAGGAACGCTACTGTTGATGCCGCGCTGCAACGTTTCGCAGTTGCTTTCGCTGCTGGTCGACGAATATGTGACCATGATTCCACTCGTGCCGCCCGCCTTGAACGCGCTGTGTCAGGCCGCCGAGGCCGGGGAGTTCCCCACGAATCATCGTCTGCGCTGGGTAAAGTCTGGCGCCGCTCCGCTTGCCCCGGAACTTGCGCGCCGCTTCACCGAGCTCACCGGAGTTCTGGTATGCCAGGGCTACGGCATGACCGAGGCCTCGCCCGTCACTCATGTAGGCTACCTCGAGCCCGATCTCTATCGACCTGACTCCATCGGGCAACCGCTGGCCCACACCGAATGCCGCGTGGTGAATGCGACGGACGCCAACGAAAGCGAAGTTGTTCCCGGGCAACCTGGCGAACTGGTCATGCGCGGCCCGCAATTCATGATGGGCTATTGGAAAGATCAGCAAGCGACCGCTGCCGTGATTCGCGATGGATGGTTCTGGTCCGGCGATATCGTGAACCGGGATGCTGACGATTTTTATTTCGTCATCGATCGCCGCAAGGAGATGATCAAGTACAAAGGCTTTCCTGTGGCTCCCGCCGAGGTCGAAGCGCTGCTCCTTGAGCATCCTGCGGTCCGCGATTGCGGCGTCGTCGGACGCCCTGATGCAACTGCGGGCGAAATCCCCGTCGCCTTTATCGTCCTTCGCGAAGGCTCGGTGGCATCCAAGAGATTAGAAGATGACCTTTGTGGATTCGTCGCCGAGCGCCTTACTTCCTACAAGCAACCGCGCCAAGTTCATTTCGTGGATGCGCTACCGAGAACGCCGTCGGGCAAGATCCTGCGCAGGGAATTGCGGAAAATTACGTCTTAGGGGAGTCGGGATGGGGCGCTGCTTTCACCGACGGTGCAGTAACGTCGAAATACAGCGGCTGAGGCCGGGGCCATAGCGAGCGACTAGCGGTATGCCTGAAGGCATACCCTGATACGAATCGAGAGCTTTCCCGTGGCCGCCTCGCGAAGGCCTGGACCGGATTCACCCCATCACCGATGGTGCTACGCATCCTGAGAGATTGACAGTTCTAATCTGCGGCATTTTCCAACGCCTGCCCGGTCCGCGTTTGTTCGCAGTCGTTTCCTGGCTGTCGATGTACCTTTGTTCCGTAGTCCTTGCGTTTGCTTTGGCATAGAATAGACGGACGATGCAAGTTTACGGATGCGGTTCGTTCTGCATCTAAATAAGCGTATCCGGTCTAAGCTATCTAAGATATAGAAGAGGCGCTTTACTTATGAGACGATTGCAGGGCGTTTTGTGGATGCTGATACTTTCGACCGCGGCAGCCTGGGCGGCCGCGATGGGCAGCTCCGCCAGAGGCGTAATTCCTTCGGATGTGCAACAGGTTATTACTGTCGACTACCGCACGCTGAAGAACTCTAGTACCGCGATGGCGCTGAAGGACCAGGTCCTTCCGCCGAGCCTCAAGGAGTTCGAAGGATCGTTAAAGGGCGTGGGAATCGATCCGGAGAAGGATGTCGATCAGCTCACCTTTGCTTCTTACCGGCATGGTAAGGAGGGAGTGAAAGTCGTTGGAATCGCGCAAGGTTCTTTTTCGAGTAAGGTTTTCCTCAAAAAAATGAAGTTGAATAAAGTGAAGCCGCTCAAGTACCACGACACGGATATTTATCCGATGTCGGGCGGGATGCAGATGACTTTCCTGGATGAGAACTCCTTGCTATTTGGCGATGGCGGTGCGGTGAAAGGTGCGCTCGACGCCCGAGATGGTTATACGCCGGCGCTCGACTCCAACAGCCAGGTCGCGGATATGATCGGGTCCGTCGAATCCGGTACGGTGTGGAGCGTGCTTGACCAGCAGGGAACTCAGAACATGCTGCTTTCGGCGCTGGGCGACGCTGGGAAACTGGCCGATTTCGATACCGTCAAGAAACGCGTGGTGGGCTCGCGTTACGCCATGAACTTTACGAACGGCGTGAACTTCGACTTGGATGTAGTGACTTCGGACTCGGTGACTGCGGCTACGCTTTCGTCGCTGGTCAAGGCGGGGGTGCTGTATCGCAAGATGACGGCGACTCCGATTGAGAAAGTGGCGTTGGAAAATGTTTCCGTGAACTCCGACAGTTCCAATTTGCAGATGCATTTCAAAGCCGACGATAAGCAGTTCCAGTCGCTGATGCACTCGGACTTGTTTGCGGCTGTTTCGAAATAGTTAGATTACTTGCTATTGCAGAACCTGCAAGGGCAAGTCGCCCGCGCCACACGGAGTTGAGTAAGACAGACAGCCGCTGCGCGATTCATGTAAAATCGAATGCGGCGAGTATGGATTCCCAGCCTTAGACGCTACTCCCGAATTCTTATTTAGGATTGTCATTCGTCCAGGCCGGTGGCCTGTGGGAGAATTTTTGTCAGGAGACAAACGATGGCCAAGATTGCTAAGACAGCAGATCGCAAGAAGGTGATGGACACATCCAAGAGCACGGATTGCCCCAAGTGCGGCAAGCCGACGCGCATTGTGAAGCGCGTGAAGGACCGGGAGCGCGGAGTTCCGGGCGGGGTGTTTATTTCGTGCTCGGCTTGCGAATTCTTCGAGAAGTTGTAGGTAAACCGCTTCTAGCTTTCAGAGTCCATGTGGCGCGGGCGTCCTCGCCCGAGCGGAGCCACCGATGGATCAAAGCAAGCTACCGCAGAGAGTCGCCTTACATCTGGCAGATCGCAGTATCCAGGAGCCTCCGGGCTAGACAATCATTTTTAGTTCCAACTGGAGGCGCACGGGCGAGAAGCCCGCGCCTCCACTAACTAAAGGCTCATCTGGCTTAGGATGGCCCGGGCCTCTCCAGCCGGATCGGTCGCGCCGGTAATAGGCCGGCCCACTACAATGTGAGTTGCGCCAGCGGCAATGGCCTCGGCTGGCGTCACCACTCTGGCTTGATCGCCGTGTTCCACGCCCGCTGGACGGACGCCTGGTGTCACAATGGCAAAGTCGCCGTCTACTTCGCTGCGCAATGCTGAGGCCTCGTGCGCGGAAGCGACTACGCCGTGGCATCCGCCGGCAATGGCAAGCTTCGCCAGGCGTAGCACCTGATCCTGGACCCGTCCTTGTATCCCGAGTTGGTTGAGGTCGTCGTCATCGAGACTAGTCAGGACCGTAACCCCAAGGACCATGAGCGCGCCTTTGGCGCTGCGTCCGGCATCCGTTGCGGCACGAATCATTTTGCTGCCGCCTGAGGCGTGGATAGTGAGCATGCTCACGCCGAGAGCGGCGGCTTCGCGGACGGCAGACGCAACCGTGTTGGGAATGTCGTGGTATTTCAGATCAAGAAAGACTCTCCGTCCGGAGGCCACCAGATCGCGGACCACTCCGGGGCCTTCAGCGGTGTAAAGCTGCATCCCTACCTTATAGCAAGAGGCGGAGTCGCCCACGGCCGCCACGATCTTCTGGGCGGCGGCCGCGGACGATACATCCAATGCCACGATCAGACGCTGGCGCGGATCAAACATCCCTTGGGGAGTTTAAAGCGAATCTAGCTAATACGCTAGGGACTGGAGCATTGCCAGTTGCTGCGGTGCTGCTTCCCGCGGCGTAGCTAAGTCAAGGCGGACGCGCTGGAGGCCCTTATCCCTGAAGTTGAGCACCTGGGCAGCACCGTAGGAAAGGTCGATGATTCGACCTGGAACAATCGGTCCCCGGTCATTGATCCGCACGTAGACAATTCGTCCGTTTCGAAGGTTGGTCACTCGTACCCAGCTGCCGAGAGGCAAAGTGGGGTGCGCCGCAGTCAGGTCGTGCATATTATAGGGTTCGCCGCTGGCAGTGGCGCGGCCCTCAAAATATTCTCCGTACCACGATGCAGTTCCGACTTGATAGGGATGATGGATTGTTTTGGCCCGAGGTCCGTATTTGGATCCCGCGACCGCATTGCTGGGCGTCGTACCTTGAGTGTCTTTCGACCGTGAGCTGGTTGGCCCCTGAGCCGCCCCCAGGCTGACGACCAACAAAATGCTCGCCAGTCCATGAGCTATTGGATTTCGCATTCAGTGTCACCTCGTCTCTAGAGTCTGTCCATCCGAAAGTCGTCCTCCCAACGACCCAGTCCGTATTGATCTGACGATGCTATAGGCGGATACCGGCGATGTCAATCCAGAATTGACCGTAGCAATGTTACGAGATAGTTATGGATGACTTACGTAACTTGCTGTACAACTTGAGCAAAGAGGATGATGTTGCTGTGCTAGCAGCAACTTAGATGTTTATATAATAGTAAATAACCAAAAACGGAGAGCATGTGCAATATTTGCACTCTATTTGTTGTCATAGACTTACGCCGATTACTTACACCGATTACTTACACCGGTAACTTTAAATGGTTAACTTTCGTCGGATTGCGTCTAGATCGTCGGCCGCCCGCTAGGCGGGCATTGCGAAATGGGTGGTTGAAGAATAAGCTTTCCGAGAATTCTTGCCTATGCTGCTAACCCCTCCTGTCGTACTTACCATCGCAGGTTTTGACCCCAGTTCTGGCGCCGGGGTCACAGCCGATATGAAGACCATCGCGGCCCACGGCTGCTACGGCGTCGCGTGCATTACGGCGCTGACGGTGCAATCGACGGCCGGGGTTCGACGAGTGCAGGCGGTCGACGCCGGACTGGTGGCGGAGACGCTGGCCGAACTGGCATCCGACATGGAAATTGCGGCGGTGCACATCGGAATGCTTGGATCGGGGAAGGTGGTGCAAGCGGTCGCTGACTTCCTGGTCGAGCACAAGATGGCAAATGTGGTGCTCGACCCGGTTCTCAAGAGTTCTTCTGGAACGGGCTTGTTGGATGCCGCTGGAGTGCGGTTGCTGAAGGAGAACTTGCTTCCCCTGTCTACAATCGTGACTCCTAATGTGGACGAGGCGGCCGCTTTGACCGGATTGGCCGTATCCGATCCCGAGCAAATGCGCGCGGCAGCGAGGAAGCTGCACGACATGGGTGCTTCGGCAGTGGTCGTTACCGGAGGCCATCTCGAAAAGGCGATCGATTTGTTGAGCTTTACTGGCAAGCGCGGCATTGAGCAAGAGCTGTTTAAGTCAGCCCGGTTGAAGTCCAACTCTACTCATGGGACGGGTTGTGCTTTTGCTACGGCGCTGGCTTGCCATCTGGCTCTGGGGCGAGGATTGCCGGAGGCAGTTTTACTGACTAAGGCCTATGTTGCGGCGGCGATCAGCAATGCCCATCCTTTGGGACATGGCATCGGGCCGGTTCATCATCTTTATCGGATGCAGCAGCAGCGTCGTGTGATCGCTGCGGATCCGGAGCCGGTGCATTAGCTGCGGAAAAACTCCCTAAATCCGCGTTGAGGGTTTGAGAGGGGCGGCTTCCAGCTGCGCCGATCATTACTGTTACTATTGACGACTGACGGCATGGCTGGAAGCCATGTCCTTCAACACGTCAGCGCCGGGAGACCTCGCAAACCGTTCCAATCGTTTGCAACAGCCGCGAAGCGCGAAGCGTGAGGCGTTTCGTCCAGAGAGAGCCCTATCCGTGTCGAAAGACTTCTCAATTAAACGCCGCCCGCAGTCTTCGTAATCCCGCCAGTGCCGCCACGTATCGCTTATCCATGGAATATGCCGTGGCATAGCACTCCTTTGCCTTCTGCCAATTTCGCTTGTGTTCGTACACGCGGCCTAAATTGAAATGCGGGTAAGGACGAGCCTCGTAGCGTGGCGCGACTATGGCTTTTTGAAACCAGGGAATCGCTTCATCCCATTTCTCTTGTTCAATCAGGTAAGCCCCGATATCGTTGTAAGGGTTGCCGAATTCCGGATCCACTTTGATCGCCTCAAGACACTCGGTAATGGCACGCTCATAGTCGCCGAGGAACGAGTACGTCCAGCCGCGGAACGTGTAGGCCTCGGCTGTAGCAAAGATCTCGATGGAGCGGCCGTAGAGCTCGATAGCTTGCTGGTACTCGCCTTGCATCTGCAGCTGATAAGCTTTTTGAAAGTATTCGGCTGCGGTTTGGCGAGGATCGTCTTCGGGCATAAATGGATCCAATGACTGGATTGAAGAAATTGTATCGAAAATCGGCATCTCTGCTTGCAATTGCAGGACTGATATTGCTTTCGGCATCGTGGACATGGGCGCAAGCTCCCACACCAGTGCCACAAACAGACGCAGCAACTAAACCTGATTCTCCGGCACAGGGGCAGAAAACAACCACCTCGGACGCGCATGCTTCTGAACAGAAACTCTCTCCCAAAGAAGCCGAAGAACTTTTCCACGACGTGGATCAGATTCTGCAGTTTGCCAGCAAAGATACTGGCTTACCTATCAAGAAGGAAGTCAAACGACGGCTTACCAGCCGCGATGAAGTTGTGGCCTATCTCGAAAAAAATATGGCTGAGGACAAGGATGCGCAGCGCCTGCGCCGCTCCGAACTGGTGCTGAAGAAGTTCGGGCTTCTGCCTCGGGATTTCGATCTGCAGACTTTTCTAGTGGCCTTACTGCGCGAGCAGGTAGCCGGCTACTACGATGTGAAAACTAAAACCGTGAACCTGTTGGACTGGATCGACATCGAGCAGCAGCGTCCCGTGCTGGCGCACGAACTTACGCACGCGCTGCAGGATCAGTCGTTCGGCCTGGAAAAGTGGATGAAAGCGGGCGACGTGGACTTGGAGGACAAGAAACAGCCGACACCCACCGACATCGAAAACGACGAAATCAGCGAAGCCCGCCAGGCCGTGGTCGAAGGGCAAGCCATGGTCGTGCTCGTTGACTACATGCTAGCGCCGGCCGGTCAATCTATTCTCGGGTCGCCGCAAATTGCTAATGCCCTGAAAGAGGGCATGCTCGTGGGCACGTCGGACTCGCCCCAGTTCCAGAATGCTCCCATTTTTCTAAAAGAGGAACTAACTTTTCCTTATCGTTATGGTCTGGATTTTGAGGCTGAAATGTTGCGGACAGGCGGGAAAGAAAAAGCTTTTACCGCGACTCTTACCAATCCGCCGCGCACCACTCGTCAGATCATGGAGCCGAAAACGTATCTCTCGGGCGAGTCTTTAGAGCCCATACGCCTGCCTGACTTCCAGCGTGACTTCAAGAATTACGAACGCTTCGATGTAGGGGCGATCGGGGAATTCGACGTGGCCATCCTGGTCGATCAGTACGCAGGCACGGATGCTTCACGCGATCTGTACCCCAGTTGGCGCGGGGGCTACTATTACGCGGCTCGGCCTAAAGGAGACCCCTCCGCACCGCTGGCGCTGCTCTATTTTTCACGCTGGGCGAGTCCAGAAAAAGCGGCCGCATTCGCGGCTATTTACGCTCAGTCACTGGCCAAACGATACAAGCATGTTCAGGCAGTGACCGCGAACGGTAAAGAGTCTTCCGACGATCTGCCGAAACTCGGATCGCTGACTGGGATGCACACCTGGCTAACCGAGGAAGGCCCGGTAGTCGTCGACGTTCATGGCGACGGCGTGTTGATTACCGAGAGTCTGGACCAGTCAACAACGGAGCAACTGGAACATGAGCTGTTCGAGCCGATAACAGCTCATGTCCGATGAAGCTTCTTGCTAGCATCACTTATGTCGCTTGCTTGGGATTTTGCTTAACCCACGCGTTAACCACCTGATCTTTATCGATAAGGTCCTTAATTGCTTTCGGAACTTCGGTGTCTGTGGCCTGATCCAGATCAGCTCGAATGCATTGGGCCACTAGTCCATCTGACGCCTGCCCTTTATTGAAATTCTGATCAAGCTTGATCCGGCAAACGGCGCGTGCAAACTCGTACTCGTGCCATCCTGGGTCGTGCGACAAGTCCCTGATCCGGATGGCATCGTTCAACAGAGCGAGGGCGTTACTCCAATCCTCACCGGCGTTATTGGGGTCTTTCTTTCTCCCCATCAGAGCCAGCGCGTACTGGCCTCGGTTCCGGTGAAAGACCCCTTCAGAATCCGCGTCGACCAACGCTTGGAAAACAGGAAGGGACCGCTCGTTAATATCTTCTGTGGACGACTTCCGATATTGCTCCGCCTGGAGGTAAAAGCGCATCCTGGCCGTTGACGATGCGCTCTTGACGGCATCAATCATGTTCAGACGCGTTTGATCATCCGGCGCGGGGTGCCCGTTCAGCCAGAGATTTACCAGGGCCGCGGCCGAAGCATCACCTGCTCCATAGGAGGTCACGGCATCTTCATAGCGCGTCCAGAGGTAGCCGTAGAGGAGGCCGCAAGCGGAGAAAAATCCCATGATCGCCAGTGCCATAGGCGGGTTGGCGGGCTCCCTCGTGCCTTTTACGACGCCCTCGGCCATCGCCTGCGCAAACTTCCAGATTGGTTCGGGCAGGCGGGTCAGTTGGACAAGGCCAGCTCCCAGAATGATCTTCGTAAGCCAATCCGCAATCTCCACGAGATTTGTCTGAGGCGGTGGGCTCAACGGCTGATTCGCTGAATTCTTGGAATTGTCGGTTGGGCGAAGTCCGAAAAGGTATCCCGCCAGCACTCCGCAGATAAAAGCGGAACCCGCGATTAGAATCCCGTAGCCGACGGCCCGAGCCACATTAGTTTGCGCCCAATATTCCTGCCGGGTGGCAGCGGAGAGCATGGCAAAAAGTCCGACGGCGACACACCACAATAGCTTTTGCAGGGCTCGACGATATACCTCAGCCTTCACTGAGAGATCTGGAGTTTTGTGTTTTTCCTGCCACCAACACCAGAGAGTCGTCGCCGCCAGCAACAAGGCAGTTAGGAGGCAAGCCTGGGCGACGGCCCATTGTCCACGCTCTTCCGCCTTCACAACCGCATAAACCATTACGGCAGCTACAAGCAACAGAAGCGGGTGATACTTGCGTAATCTGTCGACCACGGCGGGTTTGGTTTGGTTTGGGTTTGCCGGGGGAGCAGGAGTGTACCCAGCCGCCCAGAAAATCGGGAATCCGAGAAAAAATGGAATTTTCATGATGCCTCCACAATGCGAGCGATGAACTCGCAGCGAAGGGTTCCGGTTTGACGGACGCCCTCGGGGGGAAGGCTGCCGTGCCAAGTAATTTACACCATTCCTGGCGCTATTCAATGTCGGCAGGAGTTTTTTTGTATAATCCGAATTCCACTAATTGAGAATAAGTGGCCTGGGGAGGACTGTTGTCGCAAGCGGAAATTGGCATCATCGGGGGTAGTGGGCTTTATTCCATGCCCGGCCTCAGTGACGTGCGGGAACTTCGGCAGCAAACCCCCTTCGGCGACCCTTCGGACGCCTATATTTTGGGCACGCTCGAAGGCCGCAAGGTCGCGTTCTTGGCGCGGCACGGACGCGGCCATCGCATTCTCCCCACGGAATTGAATTTCCGCGCCAATATTTATGGCTTCAAGCAACTCGGCGTGGAACGGATCGTCTCCGTATCTGCAGTGGGATCATTGAAGGAAGAACATAAACCACTTGACTTCGTAATCCCCGACCAGTTTTTCGATCGCACTCGCCATCGCGTCGATACTTTTTTCGGCGAAGGCATCGTAGCCCATATCGCCTTCGCCGAACCGGTCTGCCCGGAACTGGCGCGAGCTGTAGAAACCGCCTGCAAGCAATCAGGAGTGACCGGCAAGCGCGGTGGAACCTATCTCTGCATGGAAGGGCCGCAGTTCTCGACCAAAGCGGAATCCAACGTATACCGCAGTTGGGGCATGGACGTGATCGGCATGACCAACCTCCAGGAAGCCAAGCTCGCGCGCGAGGCTGAAGTCTGCTATGTGACGGTCGCCATGGTGACGGACTACGATTGCTGGCATCCGCATCACGACTCGGTAACGGTCGATCAGATCGTTGCCGTATTGCTGAAAAATGCCGAGAACGCCTGCCAGGTCGTGCGCCAGACCGTGGCGGCTATGCCCACCAAACGAAACTGCAAGTGTGGCGCGGCGCTGGCACATGCGATTCTCACCGATCGCGACAAGATTCCTCCCGCTACTCGTGAGAAACTCAAACTCATTTTGGAAAAATACCTGGAGACTAAAACCAAGTAATGAGCATCCTTGCCGTAGGTTCGATTGCCTTCGACTCCATTGCCACGCCTTCGGGGCGTGTGGAAAATGTATTAGGCGGTTCCTGCACATTCTTTTCCCTGGCAGCCAGCTACTTCACGGATGTCCGCATCGTCGCCGTAGTGGGCGAAGATTTCACTGCGCAGCATGAAAACGTTCTTAAGAAACGAAACATCGATACCCAAGGCATCGAACATGCCAAAGGCAAAACCTTCCGCTGGGGTGGCCAGTATCTCGACAACCTGAACGAAGCTAAAACCGATTTCACCGAATTGAATGTATTTGAGCGCTTCCAGCCGCGCATTCCGCAAGAGTATGCGGACTCAAAGTTCCTGTTTCTCGGTAATATTCATCCCACTCTGCAAGCGGCAGTGCGACAGAAGATGGACGGAGTGCGCCTTACCGGCGGCGACACAATGAATTACTGGATCAACGGTTTTCGCCCCGACCTGCTCGAGACGCTGAAGCTGGTTAACGTCTTGTTGATTAATGACACCGAGGCCAAAGTACTGGGCGGGGAAACCAATTTGCTTCGCGCCGCCCACAAAGTTCTTGCCCTAGGGCCGCAGGCGCTGGTCATCAAGCACGGCGAATATGGCGCCACGATTTTCTTTCGTGAAGGGGCCTTCGGCATTGGCCGCCATCCGTTCCGCGCACCCGCTTTGCCTATCGAAGAGGTGAAAGACCCAACCGGCGCCGGCGATTCGTTCGCCGGCGGTTTTATGGGATACATCGCATCGCAAGAGCAGTTGAACCGCGAGGTGCTCAAGCGCGGGCTCTTTTACGGCGGCGTGATGGGGTCGTTTGCTGTCGAACGTTTTGGCACCGAACGCCTGCAATCGCTCACTCGGGAAGAGATCGACGCTCGCTTCCAAATCTTTCGCGAACTGACCCATCTGGAATGAGTGTTAAGCGGATGAAAGTCCAGCCTGTTCGTCGCTGGGATCGTGAAACCGCACTTGTAGCCCAGTTCGCCGCTTGCGTCTCGTTCATATCGTTTGCCTACTATTTCCAGCATGGCGGCCTGCTTCTCTACGGCGATGCTGTGGCGCACATCAACATTGCGCGCCGAGTATTCGACTCCCGCACTCCCGGCTTGCTGCAGCTCGGCACGGTGTGGTTGCCGCTGCCGCACTTGCTGATGATTCCATTTGTGCTTTCCGATGCGGCGTGGCAATCAGGAATTGGTGGTTCCATTCCTTCGATGGTCGCTTACGCTTTGGGTGCGGCGGGCGTCTTCCGACTAGTACGGAGCGCTTTGAGTGTTGATTCCCAGCCTGATCTTACCGCAAGAATTGCCGCATGGCTGGGCGCAATCATCTATGCCGTGAATCCGAATCTGATTTACTTGCAAATCACAGCGATGACTGAGTCGCTGTACCTCGCTCTCTTTGTTTGGGCTATGGTGTTCTTCATCGAGTTTGTGCAATTATCATCTCGCGAAGGCGAGGCTGAGCAGGTTGCGGCCTCCTCATCCTTAAAAAAATGTGGCCTGTGTGTCGCGGCCGCTTGCCTCACGCGCTACGACGGATGGTTCCTCGCGTCGGCAATATGTGTGGCCACGCTTCCCCTGGTGTTTAGATCAAGAGCCAACAATCAAATTGTTCGTCGCAGTTTCAGGAAATTCGTTTTGCTCGCGGCATCGGCCCCCGCGCTTTGGCTTGCCTATAACGCAATCGTCTATAGGAACCCGCTGGAGTTTGCCAACGGACCATACTCATCGCGCGTTATTGAGCAGAAAAGTACATCACCATCCCATCCTGGCTCCCATGACTTGCCAGTTGCTTTCAGTTACTTCCTGAAATCGGCTGAGCTGAACATGGCGGAAGGAAACTCGCAAAGACTATGGGTGGTGTTGCTATTGGTTGGAACCATCGCCATTCTAGTTCTCGACCGCCGGCTGTGGCCGCTTCTTTTGCTGTGGTTGCCGCTTCCGTTCTACATGCTTTCGATTGCGTATAGCGGCGTGCCGATTTACGTACCCGTTTGGTGGCCATTCTCTTTTTACAACCTACGTTATGGGCTGCAGCTTCTTCCCGCATTCTCCGTGGCAGGTGCGGTGACGTCCTATTTTCTGTTGCGTCTTGCGCGAGACCAGATAGCAAAGACAACGGTTGTCTGCGCCGCTGTGATTCTGCTTGCCGTGAGCTATGCGTCCGTCTGGCGGGCACAGCCAGCCTGCTTTCGCGAAGCCTTGGTGAACTCCCGAAGCCGGATTGCTCTCGAAACTGAACTGGCGTCCAATCTGGAAAAGCTACCCCACGACTCCACATTGTTGATGTATCTGGGTGATCACGTGGGTGCTCTGCAGCGGGCCGGAATCCCTTTGCGTCGTACCATCAACGAAGGCAATCATCGACCGTGGAAAGCGCCAGTCGATCGCGAAGGTCTGTGGGAACGTTCGTTGGCTAACCCTGCGCAATATGTCGACTACGTCGTCGCGATGGATGGAGATCCGGTTGCTCTCGGAGTGCACAAGCAAGGCCTGGTTTCCATGCTGGTGATTCGAACAATTGGGCAGCCGGCGGCCACAATTTATTGGACCAACCCTGCTTCTACGCACGGGTCTGTCCGGTAATCTTCCCCGTTAACGGTGTAGGTCCGGAAGGCATTAAGGCCCGTCTCTGGTGATAAAATCCAGCGAACCATCGTTCTCATGCCTCCGATGCAGCACATTTACGATCTGCTTCAGAACGAGATGGCTTCCGTCGTGGGAACATCGATCACGCGCTTAGTGCTCGCGGCGATCCTGGGCGGTCTGATTGGGCTGGAGCGTCAACTGAAGCACAGGCCAGCCGGACTTCGTACCAACTTGTTCATCTGCATGGGAGCAGCCATGTACACGCTTCTTTCCGATGAACTAGCAGTCGAACACATCGGGGATCATACTCGTATTGCGGCCCAGATCATTCCCGGCATCGGCTTTATCGGAGCTGGTTGCATTCTTCATGCTCGCGACCGACTTGTTACGGGACTGACCACGGCGTCAACCATCTTCGTTGTGGCTTCAGTGGGTATGGCTGTAGGGGGAGGACTCTACCTCACTTCTATTTTTGCCACCGGCCTCATTTTGCTTTGTCTCTTTCTGCTGGGGCGTGCGGAAGAACGATTCGGTTTGAAGACGGCCGTTTGTGGTTATGAAGTCGCCGGGCGGAGCGCGGATGAAGTCACTGCTGAGGTAAACCGCATTCTTGAGAGTGTCCATGCCATGATGCAGAACGTTCAGGTTGCCCCGACACCTCAGCATGTGCGAGTTCAGTTTGAGCTGCAGGCAACGCACAAGCACCAGGAACAAGTTAAGCATGGTCTCACGCAGTCGCCAGTTTTTGAGAGCGCGACAGTCCTCGGCCCGGTGCACGTTGAATGAATTCGCCCGCCGCTGCCATCCCTTTCGTGAAAGCGAGTGCCTGCGGAAATGACTTCCTGATCATTGACGGCGTGCATGCACCGTCAGATTTGAGCGGGTTCAGCCGGCGTATCTGCGAACGGCATCAGGGTGTGGGCGCTGACGGCGTCGAGTGGTTGTTTTCCGCGCAAGATGCCGACGTGCAAGCTCGACTGTTCAATGCCGACGGATCCGAAGCCGAGATTTCTGGTAATGGTACACGCTGCGTGGCCGCCTATATTTGCTCCGAGCAGAGCAAAGAAAAAATTGTGATACGTACCGGAGCTGGCCTGAAAGTCTGCAATCTTATCTCTCGCAGCGATACTCAATACGAATTCGAGATCGCCATGGGCGAACCCCAGGTTGGCGACGAACTTCCCATCAAATTGGCTTCGCGGGAGGTGCGGGGCATCCCAGTTTCTATGGGCAACCCGCATTACGTGGTCTTTGTGAAGGAATTCGCTCCCGGCTGGCAGGCAGAAGCAAGGGAAATTGGACATCTTCGTAACTTCAAGCAAGGGATTAACGTTGAACTGGTCATACCAAAGGATAAAGGAAATATCGAGGCGATATTCTTCGAGCGTGGAGTTGGTGAGACTAAGTCCTCGGGGACAGGGTCGTGCGCTGCAGCGGTCGCGGCTATCTTTGCGAAGAAGGCCGAATCGCCGGTGCGAGTGCATGCGCCGGGTGGAGTTCAAACGGTTCGCTGGGAAGAGCAGGTGTTCCTTCAAGGCACGGCGCAACTAGTTTGCCGCGGCGAATTTTTCGTATAACAACGTCCACACGTAACTGCGGACGCCTCGTCCGGGCGTACTCGGCAGCTTGTGTATCAAGCGATAAGAAGTCACTGAAGTAACGAATTCAGTCTTTCGGCAGCCTGTTAAGATTGACCCGTCTCTGAATGATAGATTGCTGATCCCAATGCAGTCGACTCCGTCGAACTCGCGCATCAAACCGCCCGCGCTTCAGCCCGGCGACACCATCGGAATCGTTGCCCCCGCCAGCAATATTAAACGCGAGCTGTTGGAAGCGGGATGCGAGGCCCTGCGGCGGCTCGGGTACAAACCGTTCTATCTCGATTCCATTCTCGAAAGGGATCTCTATTTTGCCGGCTCCGCCGAACGCCGGGCCCGCGAACTGGACGAAATGTTCGCGCGGGATGACGTACGCGCGATCATTTGCGCCCGTGGCGGATATGGCGCAAATTATCTTCTCGATACCATCGATTTGGAGAACATCAAAGCACACCCTAAGATTTTTGTGGGCTATAGCGATATCACAACTCTGCTGACCTACATCCTGGATGCAACCGGCCTTGTGACCTTCCACGGTCCCATGGTCACAAAGGATTTCGCGCATTCGGATGGCTTCGACGTAGCCTCCCTGGAAGCGGCACTCTGCGGGGCTTCTGATTGGACGTTGAACTTTGGAACAGAATCGGGAGCGAAAGCTTTGATGGCCGGTTCTGCTGAAGGCATCCTCTATGGCGGCTGCCTTTCCATGCTGGTAGCGTCTTTGGGCACGCCGTATGAAATCCATACCACGGGTACCATATTGTTTATTGAAGACGTGGCCGCCAAGCCTTACCAGATCGATCGCATGCTGATGCAACTGAAATTAGCGGGCAAGTTCAGAAACGTTCGTGGACTCATATTCGGCGAGATGCTGGACTGCGTCCAGAATAAAGACCGGGATTACACGCTGGAAGAAGTTGTTTTGCGGGTGATCGGCGACCTTGAAGTGCCGGTGGCTTACGGATTGCAATCCGGCCACGTCTCGCGCCGCAACATCATGCTTCCCTTAGGGGTGGGCGCCGCATTGAATGTGGGCGAAAGGGAAGGAAGCCTTAGGATCCTAGAATCCGCCACGATGCCGGCGGCGGTGTCATCACGCGGTTCGCAGTCACGTTAATGAATGCACGGGTTACGAAGCGGCGGGTGAAATAGTGAAAATCATGACCGACAATAAACACATCCACCTCATTGGGATCTGCGGCACCGCGATGACATCCTTGGCTGGCATGCTGCAGCGACGCGGCTTTCGTGTCACTGGCTCCGACGCGGCTGCGTATCCGCCCATGTCGGACTTCCTTGCATCACTCGACATTCCGCTGTGCCAGCCATTTGCCGCGGAGAATCTGCAACCGCAACCGGATTTGGTGGTCGTGGGCAATGCCATCTCCCGAGGCAATGTGGAACTCGAGCATGTGCTCGACCAGCGGATCCCGTTCTGTTCGCTGCCCCAGATTCTGCACGATGAGTTTCTGCGGGGTAAAGAGGTGCTGGTGGTTGCCGGGACCCACGGCAAGACCACCACAACCTCCATGCTGGCGTGGATGTTTCACACTGCGGGGTTGCAGCCTTCGTTCCTGATCGGCGGGATTGCCGAAAACTTCGGCAGCAGCTTTCAACTGGGGCAGGGCAAGCACTTCATCCTCGAGGGCGATGAGTACGATACTGCTTTCTTCGACAAGGGTCCAAAGTTCATGCATTACTTTCCCGACTCCATCATTCTGACTTCCGTGGAATTTGATCACGCGGACATCTACAAAGACCTCGACGCCGTTGAAACGGCATTCAAGCGCTTGGTGAATCTTGTGCCTCGTCGTGGCCGTATCATCGCCTTCGATACTGGAGAGAGTCTGGAACGTTGTCTCGCCCGCGCGTTTTGCCCGGTACAGCGATATGGGTCTGCAGCGAATGCAAGCTGGCGAATCACCGAGCTGCATTTCGAACCGGGGCACACCTCGTGGTCGGTCGTACGGGATGGAAAGCCCTGGGCAGACTTCGAGTACGCACTGGCCGGTGAGTACAACGTATGGAACGCGACCGCCGCTGCCGCGATCGCTGCAGGATGCGGAATTGGCAAAAAAGAGATTTCAGCAGCACTGAAAACTTTCAAGAGTGTTAAGCGCCGTCTTGAAGTACGGGCGAAAGTGAATGGCATAACCATCATTGACGATTTTGCGCATCACCCGACGGCAATTGCGGGTACTCTCACCGCATTGCGATTAAACTATCCAGGGGCGCGCTTGTGGGCAATTCTCGAGCCGCGCTCGAATACGCTGCGGCGCAACGTGCTGCAGGATGCATTGGCGAATAGCCTCGCGCTAGCCGATGAAGTAGTCGTAGCTAACGTTTTCAAATCAGAAGCGATCCCGGAAGCGGAGCGCTTGGACTTGGCTGCAGTAGCGGCGCAAATCCTAAAGCATGGCCGGCGAGCGCGCATGGTTCCCACCGTCGATGGCATCGTGCAATTGGTTGCAGCCGAGTTGCGGGCGGGCGATGTGGTCGCCATCCTTTCTAACGGGGGCTTCGGTGGCATTTACGAGAAACTGCCGGCACGTTTGAAATCGCTTGGCGCAAGCAACCAGCATGGCTCGGGTGCCGAGAACAAGGTGATGTTGAGCTGAACCACGTCAACAAATTCGTGCCACTGGAAAGCTATGTCGTCTCGCCTGACGGCGAGTTCCCGTTCGGAGACGCCCGCCCATGATTCGCACTCTCGTGATGCTGGGATTCTGGGCCGCACTGCTTCCTATCGCGGCCTTGATCGGCTTTCCCTGGACTCTAATCACGGGAGACGTCAGTTTTCTGTATCGCATGACAATGTGGGGTGCGTGGACAGGAGTCAAACTGGCTGGAATCCGGGTAAAGGCTGTAGGCCTAGACAGGATTGACCCAGCCCGCACCTACATCTTCATGTCTAATCACGTTTCCAATGTTGATCCCCCGATTCTGATGCCGCTGATTCCGCGCCGCATGTCGATCATGGTTAAGAAGGAATTGTTTCGTTATCCGATATTGGCGAGGCTTATGCGATTCGGGTCGCTGGTCCCGGTGGATCGCGGAAATCGGGAGTCGGGCATCTCGGCGGTCCGGGCCGCCGCGGAAGTGATTCGTCAAGGCATCAATATGACTGTCTACGTCGAAGGGCACCGTTCCTTCGATGGCAAGCTTCTTCCTTTCAAGAAGGGGCCGTTTTATTTGGCTGAGGGATGTGGTGTGCCCATCGTGCCGGTAACCATCGTGGGCACGCACTACGTGATGCCAAAGAAGAGATTCGCGATTAAGCCTGGGACTGTCAGCGTAATCTTTCACTCGCCGATCGAGCCCAAAGATTTTGGCAGCCGCGAGTGTCTGATGGCGAGAGTTCGCAAGGCAATCGACAGCGGATTGCCGGCGGAGCTTCAAGAGTCAAGCCCGATAACCACAAACGACACTAAGGTTCACAAAGGAACCGTATCGGCTTGACTTGTTTCCTTTGTGAACCTTCGTGCCCTTCGTGGTCTACGCTTTTGGTTTTGACCTGACTGCTTTCGCGATTTCCGGTAAACGGCTCAGCAGCGCGGAGACCTTTAGCCACAATTTATGATCGATGGCGGGAGCGCCACTGACAATCGCGCCCGGCGCGATGTCGCCAGCAACACCGCTTTGCGGGGTAACGATGGCGCCGTCGCCGATTTTGCAATGACCGACGACGCCCACTTGCCCCGTGAGGATTACGTTATTGCCGACTTCGGTTGAGCCGGCGAGTCCGACTTGTGAAGCCAGCAGCGAGTCCTCTCCAATATATGAGCCGTGGCCAACCTGCACCAGATTGTCGATTTTTGTGCCGCGCGCAATGTGGGTTTCGCCCACGCTGGCGCGATCGATGCAGGAATTGGCCTGGATTTCCACGTCGTCTTCGATGACCACCGGCATCGGCTGCGGGATCTTGTGCCAGTGGCCGAGGTCATCTTTCGCGAATCCGAAACCGTCTGCACCGATGACAACGCCGTTTTGCAACAGCACATTATTTCCCAGACGGCAGTGCTCGCGAACGACCGCGTGAGCGTGAGCCATGAAGTTGTCGCCGATCTTCACGCCCGGGTAAATGACGACGTGCGCCAGCAGCACGGCATGGTTCCCGATCTCGACATCTTCACTGACGACCACATATGGTCCAATGTGTGCGCCCTCGCCGATCCGGGAGGAAGCATGGACCACTGCCGTAGGATGAATGCCGGGTGAGTATTTGCGAGCCAGATGAAATATGGCGATTGCGCGGGCGAAAGCCAGATAGGGGTTCTTGCTGCGCAACATCGCCGTCGCGAGGGCAGGGAAGTCTTCGGCGACGATGACCGCTGATGCTTGGGTCTTCCGGGCCGCGGCCGCGTATTTCGGGTTGGCCACGAACGTGAGCTGGCCTGGACCGGCGTCTTCAATTCCCGCGACGCCTGTGATCTCGGTCTCGGGCGAGCCGTTTTCCAGGCGTGCGCCCAGCGCAGAAGCAATCTGTGCAAGTTTCATTTGAGTATTTGCAAGAGCGAAACCGTGATTGTAATTGAAGGGCAGGCAAAGCCGAAAAATGGAACGAAGCATCACCGGGATGCGAACCCGAACAATCCGCTGACGGATGATCCCCCATGACCGGCCCGCGCAAAATGCGGGCGCGCATCCCAGATGAAACTCCCCTATCCCGTATAGCGTCAAATAGGCAGAAAAACCCTCATGAAACCCTAACAACTTTCGATTTTGTGAAGCCCCGTATTTCCAGAATCGTCATTAGAGGTTACGACGAGATGGCGCTGGGGAAACGCGTCTGGAAGTCGAGCAGACCTACCCACTCGGGCGTAACCGTGATGCGTACCATGTTCGAAATCAAACTGTGAAGGTGTTTGACCCAGGCTTGACCTTGTTCGCGTCCGAAGTAACGCTCCGCGGCTGTGGCGTATTCGGGGACGATTCCGTCGAGCGTTTGCAGGCGTGCGCTTCCGCGGATTAGAAGCACCTTGTGGGGAAAGACATTGTCGTCGATCGTGAGCGAGACTCTTGGGTTCTTGGCCAACGCTTTCAGCTTCGGCGCCTTCGGCGGGGATGCCAGTACGATCTCGCTCCCGTTCCAGTGGAACCAGATGGGGATTACTCTGGGTGTTCCGTCGGTCCAAACATAGGCCAACCGGGCAGGAATTTTCGATTCCAGGAGTTCCTTGGACGCAGGATGCTGCAAGAGTGCCAGATCTCCCTGCTTTACTTTCGTGGGCATGGTTTCGTTCCTTGAGTTTGGCCGTGCAACAATCGGGTGTTCACTGAAACACAACTCGTTGCGAAAAGGATTGTGCGCCTACTCTTAACGGAGGTCAAGGTTGCGAGCACAAATTACTGAGGGATCCAACTGGGAAATAAGTGCGACGAAGGAATACAATTTTCTGCGAAGGAGACTGTCCATGTCCTTACATCGACTGTGCTTGTTCGCGCTAGCTGCCATGCTGGCTGGGGCCACGACTGTGGGAACGCTGAACGTAAGCATCCAGGAGTACGAGGTGCCGACGCCGAAGTCGCGGCCACACGATCCCGCACTCGCGCCCGACGGGTCGCTGTGGTACACCGGGCAGGGAGCGAACAAGCTCGGCCGGTTCGATCCGAAGACTGGAACATTCAAGGAGTATGCTTTGAAGACTCCTAACTCCGGTGCGCATGGACTGGTCGCCGATAAGGACGGCAACATCTGGTTCACGGCGATTTCCGGGGGCTACGTTGGCAAGCTGAATCCAAAGACCGGGGAGATCGCCGAGTATCGGCCAACCGATGGCACTGAGATCGACCCGCACACGCCCGTATTCGATCACGATGGCGTTCTGTGGTTTACGAACGAAGAGACCAACTATATCGGGCGTCTTGATCCGAAAACTGGCAAGATGACCCTGACAAAATTGTCCACCCCGCATGCCGTGCCTTATGGGATTCTGATCTTGCAGAACAACATGCCCCTGTTTTGCCAGTTTGGTACCAACAAGCTGGCGCGTATTGACCCGAGCACGATGAAAGTCCGCGAATACACCTTGCCGGCAGCGGGCGCGCGCCCGCGACGGATCGCGCTGGCGCCGGATGGCACGATTTATTACACCGATTATGCGCGCGGTTATCTGGGACACTTCGATCCATCCGCTGGAACTCTGCTGAAAGAATGGGCGTCGCCGGGAGGCTCGGAGTCAGAACCATATGGAATTGCGATCACGAATGACGGCGAAGTCTGGTACAGCGAATCGGGTGTGAAGCCGAATACATTGGTCAGGTTCGATCCTAAGTCGGAGAGCTTTAGTGCCAGGCCGATCCCATCCGGCGGCGGGGTGGTCCGCAACATGGTGGCCACTCCCGATAGACAGCTGTATTTGGCATGCAGCGGAGTGAACAAGGTCGCAGTCGTCGATCTGAACAGATAGGCGACTTTCAGCTTTTCCGCACAGATGGAATAAATATCGCTTATGCCCCTTCATAAATGTAAATTGCAGAGAGAATTCCGATGCTTGTGATAAGAACTATGCATTGGACGGTAGCTGTCTTGGTCCTTTACTGTGCCCCTGGGTTTCAAACAATAGTTGCAGGCAAATCGCCGAGTGGAATGAAATTCGAATCGATGATACTGTGCGAGCAAGTGAAACGACCAGTTTCCGAGATATGAAGTAACGATCGACACCAATCACGATGATTAAAGTCGAAGCAGTTATTCAAGTCTCGAAGTTGGAAAGCGTGAAGACGGCGCTGCACGAAATTGGCATTGAGGGAATGACTGTCCTCGAAGCCCGCGGCCATGGAAGGCAGAAGGGGCATACCGAGTTCTATCGCGGCCGGGAATATACCGTCGATCTCATTCCCAAGATCAAGCTCGAACTGGTGGTCGCCGATGCAATGGTCGAGAAGGTCGTTCAGGCAATTTCTGCCGCAGCTCGCACCGGCAAAATCGGCGACGGAAAGATTTTTCTTTCTCGCGTCGATGAGATCATTCGGATTCGCAATGACGAGCGCGGAGAGGACGCTCTGTGAGACGGAAAGAGCGAGGAACAAAGAGCGCTATCCCCCAGCCACAAGAACGCTGCTAAGTGCGTGAGGTTCGGCCCGAATTAACGGTATGACCACGGTAGGCTCATCAGGCAGCGCACTTCGCGACCTTTACACTCAGGAATCGGCCCGAATCGGGCGGCAGTTTTCTTCCTCAGGAAATGGCGGCGCGGCCCTCACTCAGCGGGCTCAGTTGGTGCAAGAGATTACTCTCCATCTTTGGACAGAAATAATATGTCCCGACGAACGAGGTCCACGGAATTTCGCCTTGGTTGCGCTGGGAGGATTCGGCCGCAGTTGGCTGTTTCCGTATTCTGATATCGATCTGCTCTTTCTTCACGCTGGCCATGAGACCGAGCAAGCTTTCAAAGACCGGATCAGAAGCTTTTCGCAGGGCATCTGGGACCTGCGTCTGAAGGTGAGTCCCGCTACTCGCACCCTGCAAGAGTGCGACCGCTTCGATCCCGCGAATGTCGAATTTGCGATCTCGCTCCTCGACTGCCGCTATCTCGCCGGTGATCCCGACCTTTTCGCCCGGTTGCACGACAAAGTCATTCCAAAGTTGATGACGCGAGAGGCGCAGTCTCTGCTGCAGAGACTCGCGGATGTCACGCGCAGCCGACATGAAAAATTCGGCAACACGGTCTTCCATCTCGAACCGGATGTGAAGGACACTCCTGGCGGTCTGCGCGATTACAACTTGGCCCTTTGGCTCAGCCTGCTTTCCTCCATGGATAAGCTGCATGACTGGCCTGATCCCAAGTCGCTGCTTTCAACTTCGGCGCGCAAACAGTTCGAGCCTGCACTCGATTTTCTGATGGCGGTCCGGTGTTTCCTGCATTTTCGTTACGGCCGGGATGACAACTTGCTCTCCTGGGAAGCGCAGGAGGAAGCGGCTAAACGCGGAATCGGAGTCGATGAAGGTAAAGAACTTTCTGCGGCCGACTGGATGCGGATCTATTTCAGCCATGCCCGCTCGATCCATCGCACCGCGACGCAGTTGCTGGAAGAAATTCCGGCAGCCTGGTCTTCGCTCTCCCGCCACTTTCATAACTTGCGGGCGCGAGTTTCCGACGCTGACTTTTCCGTAGTTGACGGCCTGGTTTTCCTGCGCCAGGCTTCGGCCCTGCAGGATCCCGAAGTGTTGCTTCGTCTTTTTTATTTCGTCGCCCATCATGACGTGCGGTTGAGCGCGACCACGGAATACAAGGTTGAGCACGTGTTGCCGTCCCTGGCGGCTACGCCTCCCAAGGGAGCAGAGCTATGGCTTTATTTGGGGGAAATTCTGACTCAACCGCATGCCGCCCAGGCCTTGCGCGCCATGCATTCGTTGCGTTTGCTTACCCTGCTCCTGCCGGAACTGAAGACGATCGACTCGCTGGTCGTACGCGACTTCTATCATCGTTTCACTGTCGATGAGCATTCTTTTTTGGCGATCGAGAGCCTACACCGGCTGCGGCAGCCGCGATCGGAGTGGGAAAGGCAGTATGCCGAAATCCTTGACGAACTTGAGGAGCCGGAACTGCTGTATTTGTCTCTTTTGTTACATGACACCGGGAAAGGCGTGCCTTCGGAGAATCATGTCGAGGGCAGCTTGGCCATTGCGGAACGATGCCTGGAGCGACTGGATCTCGAGTCGTCGGAGCGCGAGACGGTTCTGTTTTTGATTGGCAACCATCTGGAAATGTCAGCTGCGCTGCGCCGCGATATTTTCGATTCGGCGACCGTCGCTGCGTTTGCCGAAAGGGTGGGCACCCCCGAACGGCTGAAGATGCTCTGCCTGTTCACGTACGCGGACATCAAGGCGGTCAATCCAGAAGCGCTGACTCCATGGAAAGCTGAGAACGTCTGGCAGCTTTACATCGGAGCAGCGAACCATCTGAGTCGCAATGTGGACAAGAGGCTACATCCGGACGCCAATGTCGATGACGAAAAGATGATCCGCCTGCGGGCTCTGGCTCCAACCGCAGGTAAGAGAGTGAAGGCCTTTCTGGAAGGATTGCCACAGCGCTACTTGAGAACTTATGCGGCCAATGAAGTGCTGCATCACATGGAAATGGCGGAGAGCCTGGGAAAACATCCCGTTCAGCTTGATTTAAAGCGCGGCCGCCACTGGTTCGAACTGACACTGGTTACGAACGACCGTCCATTCCTTTTCGGCAAAGTGTCTGGAACCTTGGCCGCATGGGGCATGAACATTGTGAAGGCGACAGCTTTCTCGAACCAGTCCGGAACGGTCGTCGACACATTCTATTTCACCGACCGCTTCCGAACCCTTGAACTGAACCTCTCCGAATGGGAGCGTTTTAAGCGGGGGATCAGCGATGTCTTGATGGGAGAAGCTGATCTGGAACGCATGCTGAAGAGCCGGATGCAAGCCGAGGAGAAGAAAGGCACGCCCAAAGTAAAGATAAAAACGTCGATTCAGTCTGACAACCTTTGCTCCTCGAACAGCACGCTCATACAAGTGGTCGCACAGGACCGTCCAGGGCTTCTGTACACGGTCGCCTCCTGCTTCTCCCATCACAAGTGCAACATCGAAATTGCTCTTATCGACACTGAAGGGCAGATGGCAATTGATGTGTTCTATCTCACAGCGAATCGAAAGAAGCTTCTACCCGAACACCTGAAACAAGTGGAAACCGCGTTGAAAGAAGCGTTGCAGGTCAGGCCTTAGCGAAAGGCAGATCGGTGACCGTTGATTCGTTGGCCAAAGGCTGAGACCAACGACCGGCAGCTAACGACCAACGACCGTCTTCCCAGAAAAATCCATTGCGGTCATCGAAATTCTTGATTGTACTTTCCTGCCCTGCGGAAGGTACACAATATAAGATGACCAGCAGTTCTGCATCCGTCGATCACGATGCCTGTGGCGTGGGATTCGTGGCCCAGCTTGGCAGCACAGGTTCGCGCGAGGTAGTGGAGCGGGCGCTCGAAGCCCTGCGCCGGCTGGGCCATCGCGGCGGCTTGGACGCCGACGGCAGGAGCGGCGATGGAGCCGGCCTGCTCACTGCCATTCCGGACTCGTTTGTCAGAAAGTGCGCGCGCGAAGCCGGGATCGAGTTGCCTCCTTCATACGGCTTGGGAATGGTTTTCCTGCCCCGCGGGCAAGAGGACGTTGCGCGCGCATGGATAGCGAAGCTTGCTGGGGATCGCGGGCTGCGATTATTGGGATGGCGCGCGGTGCCAACCGATCCTTCCATTGTTGGCCCGCGTGCGCTGGATACTCTTCCAGTTATCCAGCAATGTTTTTTAGCGTCCGAGGAGCCCGGCGATCTGGAATCGGACCTCTTTAGGCTGCGAAAAGAAGTGGAATCCGGAGCGCCGGACGGAACCTATTTCTGTTCCCTTTCTTCCCGCACCGTTGTCTACAAGGGATTGCTGACGCCAGAGCAATTGCCCGCATTTTATTCCGATCTAGCAGATCCGGATTTTGCCAGTCCCTTCGCGATCTTCCATCAGCGCTACTCAACCAACACCAACCCCAGTTGGTCGCTGGCGCAACCATTCCGTTTCGTGGCACACAACGGCGAGATCAATACCATCAGCTCGAACCGGCGATGGCTTCGAGCCAAGGAAGTTTCTGTGCGTCAGGCGCTCGGGCTTTCGGCGAAGGTGCGACTGCTTGAGGAACGCGTCAGCGACTCTGCTAGCTTCGACAATGCGCTGGAAATCTTTCTACGCAGAGGCTACAACCCGACCGCCGCGATGTGGCGCATGGTCCCGCCGGCGTGGAAAAGCGATTCTAGAATTGACTTGGACTTTCAAGCTTTTCTGCACGCCCACGCTCGCGAGCAGGAGCCGTGGGACGGTCCTGCCGCACTGATCTTTACTGATGGCTTCACTGTAGGTGCCAAACTCGACCGCAATGGTTTGCGGCCGCTGCGCTACACACTGACTGCGGATGGATTGGTCGTGGCAGGGTCGGAAGTCGGAATTGCCGATTTACACGATAAGAAGGTGATGGAACGGCAGCGACTGGGACCGGGCCAGATGCTTTTGGTTGATCCCGCGAAGGGCAGATTCCTCCGTCCCGGAGCGGTTCCGGAACTTGGCCAATGGCGCAAATTTGTGTCCAGCACTGTGGCGGTGCGAATCAATCCCTCAGAGCAGCTTCCTATCGAGTCAACATCCGAGCCGAAGAAGGTTTTGGCAGCGCTGGGCTGGAGCGAAGATCAGTTACGATTACTTTTCCAACCGCTCGTACAAAACGGGCAGGAAGCGGTCTGGAGCATGGGAGACGATGCACCCCCAGCATTCTTCTCGAGCATGCGGCGGCCGCTTTGGGATCATTGTAAGCAGCGCTTCGCGCAGGTTACGAATCCTCCGATCGATCCTCTGCGCGAAGCCCACGTGATGTCGATGGATGTTCATCTGAACGATACTCTGCTGCTTTCGTCGCCGCTGCTGGACCCCGGCCAATTGAAGGCGATCCAAGACCAGTTGCAGCAGGTCGCACATTTTGATTTCACTTTTGGAGTGGCCGATGGAATTGAGGGAGGGAAGCGGGCTCTGCAGGATATCGAGGAATCAGCGATTGCCGAAGACGACAGCACACGGCTGGTTCTTCTAACGGATCGTGGCGTGAATGCGGATAAAACCGCCCTGCCCGCATTGTTGGCTGCAGCGGCGGTGTGGAAATCGATGGTGAAGGCAGGACGCTGGAATCTGCCGCTGATCATCGAAACTGGGCAGGTTGTTGACACGCATCATATTGCTTTGCTGATTGCGGCCGGCGCAAGCGCGGTGCTGCCCTATGCTGCTTTGGAGCAAGCGGCGAAAGTGCGCCCCGACGGTGTGGCAGCATATCGCCTTGCAGTGGAAAAAGGATTGCGCAAGGTAATGGCGCGCATGGGCATTTCGACGGTCGCCAGCTACCGCAATAGCCAGCTCTTTGAAACCGTCGGTCTTGACGAAGATCTGCGGACCAGCTTCTTTGAAGACGCGGGCGGCGCGCTTGGTGGTAAGGGACTCGACGAACTCCTCGAGGATTGCATTGAGCGCCACGCTGCCGCATTCAAAACTGAGAGCTCCGAACTCCGAGATCTTGGACTGTACCGTTTTCGCCACGAAGGGGAAAGCCACGCCACATCGCCGGAATCGGTGCGGCGAATGCACCGCTTCATCAAGTCACCTAGTCAAGAAAACTACGATGCCTTCACCCAACTCAGCGGACAAAGAGAGCCGGTTGCGATTCGCGATTTGTTAGAGATCGCTCCCGCTACGCCCGTGCCTCTGCAGGGGGTTGAGTCGGAAGCTTCCATCCTCAGCCGCTTTAGCACGCAGGCGATGTCACTGGGAGCGATCTCTCCGGAAACGCATCGTACCCTTGCCATCGCCATGAACCGGCTTGGGGCGCGCAGCAACACAGGCGAGGGTGGTGAGGATCCAGAAGTCTACAGGGCTCAATCTGAGGCCAACAACCGGGTCAAGCAAGTGGCCTCAGCTCGATTTGGCGTGACCACGGAATATCTTGTCCACGCCGATGAGTTAGAGATCAAGATCGCGCAAGGAGCGAAACCCGGCGAAGGTGGCCAGCTTCCTGCAGGCAAGGTAACCGCTTACATCGCACGGCTGCGGCATTCGGTTCCGAACACGGTGCTGATCTCGCCGCCGCCGCATCATGATATCTACAGCATCGAAGACTTGGAACAACTGATCTACGATTTGCGGGCTGTGAATCCGCGTGCGCGAATTGGAGTCAAACTGGTCTCAAGTACAGGTCTGGGGATCGTTGCCACGGGAGTAGCAAAGGCGGGCGCTGACGTTATCACGATCAGCGGCCACGACGGCGGTACGGGTGCCTCTCCCTTGACGTCCATCAAGAATACGGGCATGCCTTGGGAGATTGGACTGCGCGATGCGCACAGCGCTCTGGTACGCGCGGGATTGCGTCGCCGAGTTCGACTGCGCGTGGATGGTGGATTCAAGTTTGGTCGAGATGTCATTTTGGGTGCATTGTTGGGGGCTGACGAATTCGGCTTTGGTACGTCCGCGCTGCTCGCTCTTGGTTGCGTGATGGCGCGACAATGCCACCTGAATACATGTCCAATCGGAATCGCCACGCAAGACGAAAAGCTGAGGATGCGTTTTAACGGCAAACCGGAAATGGTGGAAAGCTACTTCCGCGCGGTGACCGGTGAGGTTCGCGAGCTTTTAGCCGCGATGGGAGTCTCCTCCATCGATACGATCGTGGGTGCTGTCGAGCGACTTCAGCCGCGAAATCAAGAAGCTGGACGAGCCTTGGCAGAACTTCTTGAGCCGATCGCAGTATCTGCGCAAACGCCTTGCCTGCACGAGCCTGCTGGCGCGCTTCAGCTCGCATTGAATCGAACCTTCGAGCATCGCGACACGCATCATGCCAAACGATTTCGCATCACTAACGCTGACCGTGCCGTCGGAGCGCATCTGTCTGGAGGGATCATGCGCGAGTATGCCGGCTTCGTTGCGCCGGTGGAGTACGACTTCGTCGGCACAGCGGGCCAAAGTTTCGGAGCGTTCTTGATTCGTGGAGTCAACTTGCGGCTTTTCGGAGAAGCCAACGATTATGTGGGCAAGGGATTGTCCGGCGGCAATATTGCCATCACCGCGGGCGAAGAGGCCTCTCTTCGCGGAGATGTATTGGCCGGGAACACCGTGCTCTATGGTGCTACCAGCGGCGAACTATATATCGCAGGCCGCGCGGGAGAACGATTCGCGGTACGCAACAGCGGCGCTCTGGCCGTAGTCGAAGGCGTCGGCCAACATGCCTGCGAATATATGACGGCAGGCGTGGCCGTTATTCTCGGGCCTGCTGGAATTAATCTCGGCGCAGGGATGACCGGCGGGCTAACCTATCTGCTCCGTGATTCCGCCGGAGAGCGTGTCCATAATGAGCAATCCGTGAGAATCGTTGCGCTCGAGCTCAAAGAGGAGCTGTGGCTTCGCCGCGTTCTGCGCAGACATGAACGTCTCACTGGAAGTCCGCGGGCTGCAGAGCTCTTGCGCAGTGAGCGCATGCTGCCTTTCAATCGCGTCGAGCCTTTTTCATTGCCGTGTTCGATCGCGGAGACGTGGGACCCGATCCTAACCCGTTTCAGTGTACGTAAAACCGCAGCTTTCGATGTTTCACGGGCATTTCCGCTCGACAACTTACATCCCTATCGGAAACAGCGTGCGCTCAAGGCAAATCAATAACGTTTTTCAGCATAAGCTTTCCCCCGTCTCCGTTATAATCACGCACTACTTATGGACTTCGACCAGCTAGTCACGTTTCTGCAGGTCGCCAAGCTGGGGAGTTTCTCGCGCGCGGGCGAAAAGGTTTTTCGTTCACAATCCGCGGTCAGCAGTCAGATTCGCCTGCTGGAACAGGAATACGGAGACAAACTTCTCGATCGCTCGGGAAAGTCTGTGAGGCTTACCCCAGCCGGTAGAGTTTTGTTTGCCTATTCAGAGCGGCTTTTGAGGATGCGCGATGAATCCCTGCTCGCAGTGGCCGACCAAGGCGCAACACCTCGCGGCACTCTCTTGATCGGCGCCAATGAGGCCACTTGTTTGTACGTCTTGCCAGAGGTTTTCGCCGAATATTGCCGGCTTTATCCTGGAGTGCAAATCAGCATCTACCGGAACTTCAGCTACAAAATCATCGAGAAGTTGGAGAACGGATCGATTGACGTCGGCATCGTTACCTTGCCCATTAAATCTCCGAGCCTCAAAGTGCATTCTATTTTTCGCGACCAGCTCATGCTGATGGTCAGTCCGCAGAATCCTCTTGCCAAACACAAACACGTGTCCGTCGCCGACATCGTCACCCAACCGCTTCTTTTGCCGAGAACAGGATATAGCCGCCGGGTCATGGACAAGCTCTTCCGGCCTCACCGTGCGCACTTGCAGGTCAGAATGGAATTACCCAGTATTGGGATGATCAAGAGCTTTGTCGCCGCCGGGCTTGGGGTTTCGCTGATCAGTTCGAGCTTTGCGCGAGACCAGGTGTTGGCGGAGCGAGTCAAGTTGATTCCTCTTCAAGGCGTGGAGTTGTGGCGCGAACTTGGACTGGCTTATCGCCGGGATCGAACTCACACCCGTCCCACAACTACTTTCATCGGCACGGTCCGACAACTTTCCGCAGTTGCGAAGTGAGCCTGCCCACCTCGCACGAATCGCTCCTATTTCAGAAATAAAAAGGGGCACAACGTTTGTGCCCTTTTCCGATCGCAATTGAACTGGAAATAGCGACGGTTCACTGCCCGATGAAGGTCATTCCGTGTGGACTGACCATGCCGGACACAACCGGAGTCAGCGCGCCATTGTGAGTATTAAGCCGGCCTACAAACGTTGGACCGGCGGAATAGGCCTCACTCGGACCGAAAAATGGTGCTTGAATGGAGTAAACCGTCTCGCCATCACGATCCGAAACCAGAATCAGGCCTTGCGATGAATATGCCAGCACCGTGTCGTCGATTTGAGTGGGCTTGCCCTTTTCGCTTAGCCGCAGGCGAAACACCTTCTGATTCGCGGCCCCCGGATTGTGAACGAAGACCAGTTCGCCGTCGGCTTGACTGTCAAGAACCAGGTCGCCCTCCATATCAGTAATCATGGAATCCGGATCCTGCAAGTTGAGCTCAATCGCGTTACCTGAGGTGATGTCGGTGGCATTGGCGTCGCCGAGAAGAACTGGGCTTACATCAATTCTGTTGCCGTTCAGCGTAGCCTTCACAATCGCTTGCTGGGTATTAGGATTGTTGGACGGATTTGACGCGCTGATGTAAACATCGTTTCCGATAAAAGCCATATCATCGTATCCGCCACCGTGAGCCGGCTTCGCGAAAGTGTAAGTCTTCGAGTTCCAATTGCTCGGGTTGATGATAACCAGGTTTGGACGCGCGTCTTCGTTCTGCAGGGCCCACAGAAGATTGGTTTTCGGATCAACCTTCAATCCGTCATTGTGGCCCCTGACTCTGACTTTATGAAGCACGGTTCCGTCCATGGCGTATTCGACGATCGTGCTGAAGCCACTGGAACCATCGGGCTTGGCGTTGTTGCCATAACCGACAAACACAGAATTCTTCCAGACCGCAATCGAATCAGGCTGGTAATACACGTGAGGCACGCTGGTGGCAAATACTGAAACTGTATAGGGAGGAGTAGCCGTGACCTGGGCAGAGGCCGTCACTACGGTCGCCAAAGCCAAAAACACTATTCCGCAAATCCCAAGCACTTCGGAGTTGCCGCTTCGATTCGCACGTCTTGATTTCATGGGGGATCCTCCTCAAGGATTTTGCAAAGTGGGCGCAGAGAGGAGTGTATGTCTTTGGAGCCCAGGCTTGGTTACAGACAAGTTAATAATTGCTGTAGGGGCTGCTTTTTCATCGAAACAACTGCAACACTTCAACAAATGGTTGGGCTTCTATTTGGATGATGCCGATCTGAGTCAAGCAACCGCGAACGCTTAATACTTTACGATTGCGGCGAACGATTTTGGATCGAGGCTGGCGCCGCCGACCAAGGCACCGTCGATCTCTTCTTCGGCCATTAGGGTTTTGGCATTTTCAGGTTTTACGGAGCCGCCGTAGAGGATGCGAAGGTTGTCCGCAAACGGCTGGCCGAAAGCCTTGGCAGCTTCCCCGCGGATTAGACTATGCGACTCGGCGGCGAGTTGCGGCGTGGCTGTTTTGCCGGTT
The DNA here is from genome assembly GCA_035567135.1 of Terriglobales bacterium. Taxonomy (GTDB): domain Bacteria; phylum Acidobacteriota; class Terriglobia; order Terriglobales; family Acidobacteriaceae; genus JABDBE01. The sequence continues at coordinate 94,782 of DATMQI010000185.1, read as the reverse complement.
CCAATCGCCCACACGGGCTCGTACGCGACCACCAGTTTCCCGGCTTTCTTGGCGGACACAGCGTGGAAGGCGCGTAAACATTGGCGGCGGAGTACGTCTTCGGTAAGCCCCGCCTCGCGTTCTTCCAGAACTTCGCCAACGCAAACGATCGGGGTCAGTCCTGCTTCGAGCGCGGCCTTCAGCTTGAAATTCACTATGTCATCGGTCTCGCCGAAATACTGACGACGTTCGGAATGGCCAATGATGACGTGGGTGCAGCCCGCTGCGAGCAGCATAATGGGACAGACTTCGCCGGTGTAAGCGCCCTCCTTTTCCCAATGCATATTCTGCGCTCCGATTGCAACGCTCGATCCCTTGACAACTTCCACCGCGACGCAGAGATCAATGTACGGCGGGCAAACCACGATTTCATCGCGATCGTGATTCGCGACCAAAGGAAGAAAATCACGAAAGAAGTCGCGCGTCTGGTCGGGAGTTTTGTACATTTTCCAGTTGGCGGCGATCAATTTCTTGCGGGCCATAGAGTCCTTTCAGGGAAGCTGGTCGGGGTTTCAGGTTGAGCTTCTTTCGATCCTGTATGGCGCGCCATCCTTCGGATTGCGCATCCTTTCGGCAGCCTGCGTGTACGCCTGCAAGGTCGAAGCGTCAAAAAGAACAAATCGAACTCTTTTCAAATGAGTCGTCGAGCGCAGAGCCTCGGCAACTGCGGCGACCGCGATCCCCGCCGCTGCCGACACGGGGTAGCCGTAAGCGCCAGTCGAGATTGCTGGGAAGGATAGGGAGTCAACCAGGTGTTCATCAGCCAGCCGGATGCACTCGCGATGGCAACTCTCAAGTAGCTTATCCTCTCCTTGCTCGCCGCGGTAGATCGGCCCCACAGTATGAATAACGTACTTTGCGGCGAGGCGGCCCGCGGTGGTGATCACGGCCTTTCCCGCTGGTAAGGTTCCAATCCGCTTCGCGATTCTCTTGCAGTCCGCCAATATCGACGGACCCCCTGCGTCGTGAATGGCGCCGTCAACTCCGCCTCCTCCTAAGAGAGATGAATTCGCTGCGTTTACGATGGCGTGGGTAACTTCTTTTGTAATGTCCGCGGGTCCATCGAACTCAATCGTCTTTTGATCACCCAGCAATATCCGGATGCTGAAATCTGACACGCTGTACTCCGCAGATCATTTCTTGTCGGTCAACGCTTCGACGCCCGGGAGTTTTTTCCCTTCGAGGAATTCAAGAGAGGCGCCGCCACCAGTCGAGATGTGGGTCATTTTGTCTGCGACTCCGGCCGCGTGTACGGCGGATACTGAGTCGCCGCCGCCCACAATTGAAATCGCGCCCACGTTTTCCGCGATAGCACGGGCGATCTTGAAGGTTCCCTTGCTGAACGGAGAGACCTCGAAGACGCCCATGGGTCCGTTCCAGATGATGGTGCGGGCGCGCGAAACCTCCTCTGTGAACAGTTCGACAGTTTGCGGTCCGATATCGAGGCCCATCATGTTGGGCGGAATCGGTTGACCGCTGTTCACAATGTGGACCACTGCGTTGACTTCAACTCGATCAGCGACAACGTGATCGACCGGCAACAAGAATTTGAGCTTGTGGTTTTTCGCCTCTTGCAGAAGCCCTCGGGCGAGATCAAGCTTGTCTTCTTCCACGCGCGACTTGCCGACTTGCTCACCCTGGGCTTTCAGGAATGTGTAGGCCATGGCTCCACCGATGAGGAGAGTGTCCACTTTGCTCATCAAATTTTGGATGACAGCGATTTTGTCGCTCACCTTGGCGCCGCCGAGGATGGCGACGAAAGGATCCTCGGGATTCTGCAAGGCTTTGCCCAGATAACGGAGTTCTTTTTCCATGAGCAGTCCGGCAGCGGACTTCTTTACAAACTTGGTGACGCCAACTGTGGAAGCGTGCGCCCGATGCGCTGTCCCGAAAGCATCGTTCACGTAGTAATCAGCGAGGGTGGCGAGTTGCCTGGAAAACTTCTCGTCATTGGCTTCTTCTTCGGGATGAAAGCGAAGATTCTCCAGAAGCAGAGTTTGTCCTTTTTCCAGCTTGCCTGCGATTTCTTCGGCTTCCGGTCCGACACATTCGGGGGAAAATCCTACATTCTCCCCCCGCGCGAGTTCTTTATCAAGCAGCATGCGCAAGCGCTCGGCTACGGGTTTGAGACTCAATTTTGGGTTGGGTTTGCCCTTAGGACGACCGAGGTGAGAAGCGAGAATCAGGCGAGCGCCGTGACGCAGCGCGTACTCGATAGTTGGCAGCGTTTCGCGGACGCGGGTGTCGTCCATGACCCGGCCGTCTTCCATGGGCACGTTGAAATCGACGCGCATGAGAATGCGGTTATCGTTGAGGGGAAGATCGCGGATGGAAAGCTTCGCCATTTATTGGGTCCTTAGGTAGCCTGCGAGGGCAGGATGCCCTCGCGACAGCCGGCAAGATGCCGGCGCTACCAAACCTTACAGGCCTTTCTTACCGATGAAGTTGATCAGATCACGGACCCGGCACGAATAGCCCCACTCATTGTCATACCAGGAAATCACCTTGATCAAGGTGCCTCCGACTACGAGAGTCATGGGCGAATCCACAATCGAGGAACGAGAGTCTCCGCGGAAATCGGCCGAGACTAATTCTTCTTCTTCGTATCCGAGATAACCCTTTAACGGGCCTTCTTGCGATGCTTTTTTAAGAGCGGCGTTAACTTCTTCCTTGGAAGTCTTCTTCTCGACCTGTGCGACCAGGTCGACAACCGACACGTTCGGCGTGGGGACACGCATGGCGAAGCCGTCGAGTTTTCCCGCCATCTCGGGGATGACAAGTTTCAGCGCCTTAGCTGCGCCGGTCGAGGTCGGGATCATCGAAAGCGCGGCGGCGCGGGCACGACGCAGGTCTTTGTGAGGAAAATCCAGAATTACCTGGTCGTTGGTATAGGAGTGGATGGTCGTCATGGTTCCGAGAACAATCTTGAAGTTGTCATGAACGACTTTCACGATGGGCGCCAGGCAGTTGGTAGTGCAAGAGGCATTCGAGATGATGTGATGCTTGGCCGCATCGTAAACCTGCTCGTTGACGCCGAGCACGAGTGTAACGTCTTCATTCTTGGCAGGAGCGGAGATAATGACTTTCTTTACTGGTCCGCGGAGATGCTTCTTGGCATCGTTGGCATCGGTGAAATGGCCGGTGGATTCGAGAACGATCTGCGCGCCGACAGATTCCCAAGGCAGCTTTGCTGGATCTCTTTCCGCGAAAACCTTGAAGGTCTTGTCGTCTACGGTGATGCTGTCTGTACCGGCGGAGATCTGATTCTTCAGGTTGCCGAGAATGGAATCATACTTAAGAAGGTGCGCGAGCGTCTTCGGGTTTGTAAGATCGTTGACCGCTACGAATTCAATGTTTGGGTCTTTGAGCGATGCGCGCATTACGTTGCGTCCGATACGTCCAAAGCCGTTAATGCCAACTTTAATAGCCATCTTGCCTCCGTAATGATGATGAAGGTACCGCTGAAAAGAATGTGAGGCCGGGAACATGAAAATGTTAACAGGGAACGAGGTGAGCAGCAAATGCGGCAGCAACGTGGTTCAAAGAAGTTGGATGGAAAGACGTTCGAAATTCGAGACTAAGGATGCGGTGCGAAGCCCGTAATCTCGATGTAGACGTTCTTCTTGTTCCAGAAGGAAATTCGCGTCAGCCAGTACTTCTTTTCAACCGCCCTGCGAGGGCGTGGCCAGTCCTCGGGACGGAGTATGCGCGCTCTGGCTGCGAACTCCAGTCCGGTAATTTTTCCCGTCACAGTGCAAGGCGCAACTAACACGTGCGGATTATTCCGGATGCGCTTGCATTTCCCGGAATCGCCAGGAGTCTTCACATACAGCGTTTCGTCATCTTCCCCAAACCAGACGGGCGTACGTACCGCAGCACCGTTCTTGCGAAACGTAGTCAAGCTGACGTACTTCCGGCCCCGAATTTCGGGCGGGATGGGCATGAGCATATTGTACGGGAACTGACAGCCTTGGTACGTTTTGTGACCGCATACGTTGCCCACAAGGCCGTGGGTGTGTTACAAGCCAGAGATGCGCAAATGGATGAGCGAGCGCTTAAAGCGCCGCAAAAAAGAGCCGGAGAAGGCGGGAGGTGAGGCGGCGCAAGCCCCACTGCAGCCGGCCTTTTACGACACCGAACCGGCGCAACCAGGGCCGTCCGAAGAACTGAGCCACGCAAGCACGGAGTCCCTTCCCCTCCAGCCCGAGGCGTCACATCACGAATCGGCGGCTGAGCCTCAAGCAACTCAGCCACGGCAGGGCGGGAACGGAGATGTGGCGAAACGCCGCCGGCGTCGGGGCAGAGGCGGTCGCGGCCGCCGCAACGGTGCTCCACCGGCGGAATCGGTCGCGCCCAGCGGTGAAAACGCTACGCCGATGCAGGCTCCGCACGAGGCAGTTGCGGTCTCACAGGGACGTGGGGTCAGAACTGCCCTCGCATCGCCTCCGGTTGAGGCACCGCGACCCTCCAAGGGTGTTGTCGTGCTGGCGATTGGGTTGCCCGGATCTGGCAAGAGTTCGTGGTTTAAACGCCATAACATCACGCCGCTTTCGAGCGACCTGCTGCGTGTACTTCTGTTTGACGATCCTACCGAACAGCGCTTTCAAGATCTGGTTTTTTCCAATTTACGGTCCATGCTGAAAGCGAGGTTGATCGCGCGGCGTCCGATGAATTATGTGGACGCCACCAACTTGTCACCACACGAGCGCAACGGCTGGATCAAACTGGCCAAGGACTATGGCTACGAAGTGCAGGCAGTGTTTTTTGATGTGCCCGTGGAAGTTTGCCTGCAGCGCAATCAACGTCGCGAACGCAAGGTGCCAGAGGATGCGATGCGACGCATGGCGGGGAAACTCAAGCAACCCACCTTTGAAGAGGGATTTTCCAAGATCACCGTGGTTAAGGTGAAGCAGAAAGATTGACTATTGCCGGACAATTGAGCAACGTACAGCGAAAGCGAAGTTGTTTTATTCTTTCAAATAGGGCAACAACTCTTTGAATGCAGGTGCGCCGGAAGAGCGCAGCGTCTCGTAAATAATCATCTCGGTCGAGGAGATCACGGCGCCAGCCGCGCGCATGCGCTCCAGGCCGATCTTCCAATTCCACTCGGTTCGCGAACTCACCGCATCTGAAGCTACATGGACAATGTAGCCTTCGCGCAAAGCTGCCAGCGCCGTCTGAGCCACACAGATGTGACTTTCCATTCCACAGAGTAAGACAGTGTTGCGATTTCCAGGCAACCTCTTCAGCAGAGAGCAGAAGACATCGCTGCCGAAGCAGGAGAACATTTGTTTATCGATAGCCTGAGTTTCGGGCAGCAAAGAAGCGACCTCTGGTACGGTATGCCCCAACCCCTTGGCATATTGCGTGGTCATGAGAGTGGGAAGCTTCAGGATACCGGCAAGCCGGATGAGCAATTGGGAGTTCTTCAACAATTGTTCTTTCTGAAAAATAGGCGGGAGCAGCTTCTCCTGGATATCGATCACGAGGAGCGCGCAGCGATCGGTTTCCAGAGGAATGCGGGCGATTTCGCTGTAGTCGCTGGCCAGCGGACTAATGTTTCCAAGGGCGGTAACCATGAATCTTCTCCTCGGCCAATCTTAAACCGTGAAGTAGGGTAAAGAACAGGCGCAAGGAACCCGAACAGACAGGCAGAATGTTCACGCGAAAGTCCTTCGGCAATTGTTGACCACAACGCGACCGCCCAATAGAATCAGATCGGCGGGTTCTCTCCGCAAAGAGCGCTTGCCCCCTCGTTCAATGGTAGGACACCTGCCTCTGGAGCAGGTTATCGGGGTTCGAATCCCTGGGGGGCAGCCAGATTTGTAAAGCACTCCTCGATGCTTTCAGGCTGAAACTTCTGCCAACGGAAGCCGGATTTGAAAACGAGTATCTCCAGGTTCCGAACTAACCTGAATATTTCCGCGGTGCTTCTTCACAATTCGCTGGACAGTATCCAGGCCCAGGCCAGTGCCCTCCCCAACTCCTTTGGTTGTGAAAAAAGGCTCAAAGATGTGGGGCTCCACTTCGCTGGGAATTCCCGGACCGTTATCGCCAATCTCAACGACAATGCAATTGTCATCGCGATAGGTTCGAATGCGAAGTTCACCTTGCCCGTGCATAGCGTCAATCGCGTTATCAATAATGTTGGTCCAGACCTGGTTGAGTTCGCTGCCAAATGAATTCACCAGCAGGGGAACGCGCTGGTAATCGCGGTTCACCACTACTCCCTTTTTCAGCTTGTGATTCAAGATCGTAAGCGTGGTTTCCAGGCTTTTTACCACGTCTACGTTTTGCACCGGCGCCTGATCCATGTGGGTGTATTCCTTGATTGCGCCGACTAACTCCGATATCCGCGAGGTACTGCTTTCGATTTCGTGCAACAGACTGGCGATCTCCACCGAAGCGGCAATCCGGACGAGGGCGGCTCGAGCCGTGTCCGCATCAAGGTTCGTGAACAACGATTCGACCACCTCCGGCTTGATATTACGTCGTGCCAGGCCAGCCGCCAGCATCCACAAATCGTTCTGTCCGTGACTGCGCAATAGGGAATCAATCTGATCTTCCAGATCACTCATGGTCAGAGGATCCGGTGGAACTACATCTGTTTGCATGAATGAAGCTTCCAGTTTTTCGATTTCTGATTTCTGGGCAGACGACAGATCACGCTTTCCCAGTTCCAGACTCGCGTCCCTGATTTTCTTTAGAATAGTGCGCAATTGACTGGTCGCGCGTTTCGCCGCAGAAGCCGGATTGTTGAGTTCGTGTGCAAGTCCTGCCGAAAGCTTCCCCAAAGAAGCCAGCCGGTCTCGCTGTTGTTCCAAACGAGTAACTTCACGGATCCTGTCGGACATCAAGCCCACGAGTCGCTTGGTCAGCTCTGGCATTTTCTGTATCAGTTCGGGGAACAGCGAGGCGGGAAATCGCAGGGCGCGGCTGTCTGTCGCGGCTCGCCCGCTCACCGTAAACTGCTTCATCCTCGAAAACGGCAACACTCCGGTAACGGAGCCCGCCTTGATTTCGAAGACAATGGTTTCGCCACCCAACTCGCCCCGTCCTTGAAACAGCCCCTCTATAAGCACGAACATGGCATTGGCTGGCTCGCCTTCTCGCGCATAGACCTCGCCCGCCTTTAGATTCAGTTCTTCGGATTGGCTGATGAACCAGGAGATCTGATCGTCTGGCAGATCAGCGAATACGGGAACGCGAAGTAGTTCAGATTTATCGACCATTTAGACTTTGCTCAGATACTGATGGATGAACTGCACCGCCACCGATCCTTCACCGACCCCGGAAGCTACTCGTTTTATAGAACCGTGGCGCACATCGCCTACGGCAAAAATGCCGGGAACATTGGTTTCGAGCAAGAACGGGTCCCGGTCAAGCGGCCATCCCTTCGGGCGCTGTCCGTCACGTATAAGATCAGGACCGGTCAAGAGGAAACCGCGCTCGTCCCGCTCAATAAGGTTCACCAGCCAATCCGTCCGAGGCAATGCCCCGATAAAAATGAACATCGCACTTGCCGGCACACGCTCAGTCTTACTGGTATCGGAACAAAGTACCGAAATTTCTTCCAGATGCGTGTCACCATGCACTTCAGCCACGCTGGCATGTGTCCACAACTGAATGTTAGGGGTGTCCTTGATCTGATCGATTAAGTATTGTGACATGGTGCGGGAAAGAGAGTCCCCACGTACAAGAATGACAACCCGCTCGGCGTATCTAGCGAAGTTCATTGCTGCCTGACCTGCCGAGTTGGCGCCGCCTACAACGTAGACGATCTCACCCTTACATGACAGCGCTTCGGTGGAGCCGCCACCGTAGTAAATCCCTGCGCCTTGCAGCCTGTCCATGCCCGGAACGTCCAGGCGCCGCCACTGCACTCCAGTCGCGATCATCAACGCGTGGCATGAAATCTCATTTCCATCGGCGAACTTCATGATGCGGTAGGACCCTTCCGTTCGAACGCCTACTACCTCCTGCGCCAGGATTTCGACTCCGAAACGCTGGGCTTGCACTACCGCACGCCGGGCCAGATCGGCGCCACTGAGTCCACTCGGAAATCCAAGATAGTTTTCGATGCGGGAGCTCATGCCAGCCTGGCCGCCGGGCGCTTCCCGCTCAACTATCACGGTATGAAGACCTTCCGAGGCGCCATAAACGGCAGCCGCCAAACCGGCCGGTCCTCCACCCACAATCGCCAAATCATAAAAGCTGGTCTGAGCGCGGGTTCGCAGTCCGACCTTTTGCGCAACGTCCGCGGGCACACTCTCGAGAAGCTTGGTCCCGTCGGGGAAGAGCACCACAGGAAGATTGGCCGCCTCTGGACCCAGGGCTTCCAGCAGACGTTTAGTCTCTGGGTCATTGGCCGAAGCCTCGACATCAATCCACTGATATGGAACGCGGTTCCGGGCGAGGAAGTCGCGCAACTCGTACGATCGCGGCGACCAGCGCGTGCCCAATACCCTGATCCCCTCAAATGTTGGATGGAAGGAAGCTTGCCAATCGTCGAGCAAATCGTCGAGTTGCGGGTACAAATGCTCTGCCGGAGGATCCCAGGGCTTCATGAAAAAGTAGTTGATGCTGGCTTGGTTGATGGCGCTGATAGCGGCGTTGGTGTCCGCGTACGCGGTGAGCAGTGCTCGCTTGGCGGCGGGAAAGATTTCCATCGCTTCCTGGAGAAATTCGACCCCGTCCATGCGCGGCATACGCTGGTCCGCAAGCAGCAAGGCCACAGTATCGTTGCGTACCTTCAGCTGCTTTAAGAGGTCGAGCGCCCCTTGGGGTGAATCGCTTCCTATCACGCGATATTCAGCGCCATAGTGCGAACGAAGATCGCGCTCTATCGCCCGCAAAACATCGGAGTCGTCATCCACGCTCAGTAAAATCGGTTTCGACATGATCGATTTCCATTTTCTACAAATATCACACACATCCGAGTTGTCCGGATGACTTGATTAGATACAAAAACTTCCATTCGGTCGCTCAAACGTCTGGGCTCCTGGGGGCCCCTCAATGAGTTTTACCTGAAACTTTATGGATTTGCTCCTTGAATCCTCCCATCTCTCTGCGGAATCTGGTATCAGAAGAATACGCGAGGAACGAAGAATGTTATTAACTCTGGTTGCCGTTTGCATTGCGGCGCTGTGTCTGCTGATGTTCGTGTGGATGAAGCGCACGAGAGAACGGGATGAGCTGCAGCTGCATAGCATCACAGCCCAGGAACTTCACTCGTTATTGGCCTCACACCAGGAGGTGCTTCTTTTTGACGTGCGCCAACCGCTCGACTTATTGGCTTATCCGGAGGTGATCCCAGGCGCGCAGAGGATTCCGCCAAAAGAAGTGCTTGAGAAGCCGTCCCTGATCCCCCAGGACAAGGAGGCGGTTGTCTACTGTACCTGCCCTGGTGATAAAACCAGCCGAGCAGTCTTGGACCGAGCCCTGGCTTTGCATTTTTCTCGGATCAAGTTTCTGAAAGGTGGATTGGCAGCCTGGAAAGCAAATGGCTATTCGGTTGAGCCTTACCGCGAGGTCTTTCACCTATACGATCCAAATGTAACTCCGAACTCGCGGTGAAGCAGGCGCCGCAATGCGCAGTCGTATTTTGAGGTCGAAATAGGTTCGTCAGATCTGCAAAATCAGCCTGATTCATTTACCCTGTTTGTGCCATTCTGGAGGCGTGGGGCTCCTCGGAATGCTTAGACCGGGTTCCCGTGCGGCAAGTGCGGAAGGATAGTTTTCCATGCGACTGCGGAGGCATATCAGTCCAAGCGTGGGACAATTGCTCCCACTCTTCTGCTGTATGTTGCTAGGTGGTTGCCATGCGCGGCCAGGTGCCACCGGACCAACCATCGAATTCACCAAAATCCCGCCAGCGGCACAAGGTGGCCGCGAAAGAGTTGATACCATCGCGGGCCGTGTTGCCGGTGCGCGTGCTGGTCAGCAGATTGTCGTGTATGCGAGAAGCGGGCCTTGGTGGGTCCAGCCGTGGCCCGATAAGCCTCTCATTCCAATTCAAGCGGATTTGACCTGGGGCACTTCAACCCACCTGGGATTCGAGTACGCAGCACTGTTGGTCGAACCGGGATATCGTCCGCCACCTACCATGGACGTGGCACCCAGCCGAGGTGGTGCTGTCGTCACTGTGGCGATCGTAAAGGGTGTGGGCGAAACCCAGTTGGCTCCCACCAAGCCGCTTCATTTCAGCGGATACGATTGGCAAGTTCGCACGATTGCCGGCGATCGCGGAGGGCTGAACAATCTTTACGACGGTGATAACGCTTGGACGGATGCGACCGGTGCTATGCATCTCCGCATGAAAAAAAGGGAAGGGAGGTGGTCGTGTGCGGAGGTGGAACTCACAAGAAGTCTTGGGTACGGAACCTACATCGTAGTGGTAAGAGACACTTCTCATTTAGAGCCCGCCGCAGTTCTAAGCATGAATACATTTGACGATTGGGGAGGAGACCAGCATTACCGCGAATTGGACGTTGAGATCAGCCGGTGGGGCGACGCAGCCAGTAAGAATAATGCGCAGTATGGCATTCAGCCTTTTTACGTCCCCGGCAACGTAGCTCCGTTTACGGCGCCTTCAGGCACGCTGACCCATTCAATGCATTGGGAATCTGGACGCGCCAGTTTCAAGACCCTCCGCGGATCCTCCATCCACGTGGGAACACCCGTGGTTTCCGAACACGTTTTCACTTCAGGAGTACCTTCACCGGGCCAGGAGAAGTTCCAATTCTTGTTCTACGTTATCGGGAGCGACAAAAATCCTTTGCAAAAGGAAACTGAGGTGGTGGTTGAGAAATTCGAGTACCTCCCGTGAGGGAGATGGTGGAAAGCACGGGATGTTCAAATGGCTCCTGGCGGGCGTCGTGGTGGCGTGTTTCACCCTCGCAGCCCGTGCCATCGATCCCAACCGAACGATCTCGCAATACACTAGCGATCGGTGGGGAAGCGAACGAGGATTTCCGGGCGGAGCGGTTTCTTCCATTGCGCAAACCACGGACGGTTATCTCTGGATCGGGACACAGAAGGGCCTGATTCGTTTCGACGGATTGAACTTCCATCTTTTCGAGCAAGCGATCCCTAGTTCACTGCCAATCGGACCCGTTCAGCAGCTAATAGCAGACGGCGACGGAAACCTATGGATCCTTTTGCAGAGCACCAGGATTTTGCGCTACCGCGACGGAAAAGTTGAACCCGGCCGTGAGGAAGCAGAGTTCGGGATTACCTCCGTCCTGAAGAGACGCGACGGTGCGGTTCTTCTCTCATCACTGGCGCTTGGTACCCTCACGTATCGTGCCGGGCAGTATGAAATGGCTAGCTCTCCGGCTAGGCCGGAAAATTCCACGCAAGCCACAACGGGAACCGCCGACGATCTTTCAAGTCGCCTCAGTTGGGCGACCGGAGTTGCAACGCACCGCTTTGCCGAACCCAATTCTGCCGTCCTGTCGATGGCGGAGACGACCGACGGCAAGGTGTGGCTCGGTACTCAGGACAAAGGTCTCTTCTATGTGAGTCAAGGAAAAGTGTTTGACGCAGGGAAGGGGCTGCCCAGAAGCAAGATCAACTGTCTGCTCGCCCTGGAAAACCAAGGGTTGTGGTTGGGGACGGACAGGGGCATGGTGCGGTGGAACGGGGCGGAGGTCACTTCCGTAGGAATTCCCGCCTCTCTCCGCCGCACCCAAGTTCTTTCCATGATTCGGGACCATGATTCGAACGTCTGGGTGGGTACATCCGACGGTCTAATCCGCATGAATGATGAAGGGGGCCCGGTCGAGGTGCGCACTGATCCGGCAGTGACGGCGCTCTTCGAAGATCGCGAAGGAAATCTATGGATAGGCAGTTCACGGGGCCTTGAGCGTTTGCGAGACAGCGCGTTTGTCACTTATTCCGAGGCCGCCGGTTTGCCGTCGGGAAGCAATGGACCGGTTTACGTCGACCCGGAAGGGCGCACATGGTTCGCACCCTTGGAGGGTGGGCTGCACTGGATTAAAGGAGCAGACAGCGGGAGCGTTGCTGAGGCCGGTCTGCCCCGGGACGTGGTCTACTCCATCTCCGGGGGCGAAGGCGAATTGTGGATCGGTAGACAGAGAGGCGGCCTGACGCTTCTGCGCTACAAACATGGATCGCTCACGGCGAAGACATACACGCAGACCGACGGACTCGCTCAAAACAGCGTTTACTCGGTTCATCAAAGTCGTGATGGAACCGTTTGGGCAGGAACACTCACTGCTGGAGTGAGCGCATTCAAGAACGGCCGCTTCACGACCTACACAACCGCAAATGGCCTCTCGTCCAACGCGGTGACTTCGATGGCGGAGAGTCCTGACGGCAGCATGTGGTTCGGCACGCCGAACGGCCTGAATGTATTGTCGAAGGGCCAGTGGCACGTCTTTACAGTGCGCGACGGCTTAGCTTCGGCGGACGTGAACTGCGTGCTGACGGGTTCCACTGGGGTACTCTGGATCGGCACCGCCGCTGGCATCGCCTTCCTTGCCTCCGATCGTGTCCAGATCCCGCGTGAAACGCCGGAATCTTTACACGAACCGATATTCGGAATTGCAGAGGACAGAAGTGGTTGGCTATGGATCGCAACCTCCAGTCATGTACTGCGCGTGAAACGCAGCGCACTCCTGGGTGACAAGGTCACCGACGGTGACGTGCGCGAGTATGGGCTTGCTGACGGCTTGCACGGTGTGGAGGGCGTCAAGCGGCAACAATCAGTTGTTTCGGATACTCTGGGACGAATTTGGTTTTCCCTGAATCGTGGACTTTCCGTCGCGGATCCCAGCCGAGCGGCAGGCATGTCTGCGCCAGCTTTGGTTCATGTCGATGCAGTCTCGGTTGATGGCAATGCGATCGACCCGCAAGGCCCGGTTCGTATTTCATCGGCTCGCCAGAAAATCATATTCAGTTATACGGGGTTGAGTCTCTCCAATTCCGAACGCGTCCGGTACCGGTATCGGCTCGACGGCTTTGATCGCGATTGGAGTGAGCCGGTGTCGACACGAACCGCCATCTACACCAATCTTAGTCCCGGCTCGTACCGCTTCCGCTTGATCGCGTCCAACAGCGATGGCCTCTGGAATGGAGCGGAAGCTACATTCCCCTTCGACGTTAAGCCCATGTGGTGGCAGACATGGTGGTTTCGTGTGTCAGGTGTGCTGGTCTGCGGAGTTGCAATATTGAGCTTTTATCGCTCGAGGGTGCATCGACTGGCCCGGCAATACAATATCCGCATAGAGGAGCGGCTTAGCGAACGCACGCGTATCGCCCAGGAGTTGCATGACACGTTGTTGCAGGGCGTACTAAGCGCGTTCATGCAACTGCACGTTGCGGTGGACCAGATACCTGCCGATTCATCCGCGCAACCGGCGCTCAATCGCGTTCTCCAGTTGATGGCGCAGGTGGTTGACGAAGGCCGGAATGCGGTTCGCGGGCTGCGGTCGGCGGCGGGGAATGCTCAAGATTTGGAACAGGCACTTTCAAGGATCCCGGAAGAGTTGAGCATCCAGCAAGAAATTGGTTTCCGCGTTATTGTGGAGGGTCCGGCCTTGCCATTGAAACCAGCCATCCGCAATGATGTTTATAGTATCGGCCGCGAAGCCGTGGTCAATGCATTTCGCCATTCAAGGGCGAGCAATATCGAAGTAGAACTGGAATATGCTGCCGCTCAATTGCGCGTTCTCATCCGCGACAACGGTTGCGGGATCGATCCTGACGTTCTGCATTCAGGACGCGACGGTCACTGGGGTCTCTCAGGCATGCGCGAGCGGGCGGAAAGAATTGGAGCGAAACTCAAATTATCGAGCAGCGCTGCCAGTGGAACCGAAGTTGACCTGCGTATTCCAAGCCGTATTGCTTTCGAATCCCGTGGTTCGAACCGCGCGTCTAAGTGGTTAACGAAGCTTTACGCGCGAGACACAATGTGCAAGCCGGACAATGGACGGGGTAAATGAGCGAAGCCATAAAAATCCGCGTCTTCAGCGTCGATGACCATCCTCTGATGCATGAGGGACTTGCTACAGTCATCAGGAATCAACCGGATATGCAGATGGTCGCCGAGGCATCCAACGGCCGTGAGGCCATTCAGCAGTTTCGAGAGCACAAGCCGGATGTGACGCTGATGGACCTTCGACTCCCCGATATGAGCGGTGTCGAAGCCATGATTGCTATCCGGACGGAGTTCCCTGAAGCCCGGATTATCATTCTGACGACGTTTGCCGGCGACGTGGAAATTCAAAACGCACTCGAAGGCGGTGCTCGCGCCTACGTCTTGAAAAGCATGCCTCCAAAAGAATTGGTGGAGGTGATCCGCCAGGTTCATGCGGGTAAAAGGCGTATTCTGCCCGAGATCGCCGCAAACTTAGCCGAACATTACAGTGACGAAGCCCTCACCGCTCGCGAGGTTGAAGTGCTGAGTCAAATCGCGGGTGGAAACCGCAACCGGGATATCGCTGACAAACTCTTCATTACAGAAGAGACAGTGAAAGTTCACATCAAGCACATTATGGAAAAGCTGGGCGCCAGCGATCGTACTCAGGCGGTCGCGATCGGAGTGCGCCGCGGCTTCATCCAACTCTGAGCGCATTTCCATTGAAGTTTACTCGTACCTCAATAGTGGTACGAAAAAATTCCGAGCACTAGGGATTCATTCGATGCGCAAAGCCTCTACTCTTAACACGGTCGATCGAGGAGGCTGCAGTTGCAAAGGGCATTCTCCACGTTCCCGGATGGGTTGCCCGGAGCAGGACTTTTGTTACTTCGAGCCGCCGCGGGAATTGTTCTCCTCGTGCACGGCGCGGCTTATCTTATCGACTGGCGCGCGCTGGACTTGCTGATCTTGGCTCTCGGCCTGCTGATGGTTGCAAGTGGCCTCTTACTTTCGATTGGATATCTGACTCCGCTTGCCAGCGTAATGGCTGGGTTGTTCTGCGTGGGCAACGCATTTTCCTGGCTTGCGACTCCGAACCTGCAATTGTTTGAAGGCAAGCTGACAGCCGTTTTAGGGATAGTCGTTGCGGTTGCTCTGATTTGCCTGGGCCCCGGCGCGTTCTCGCTGGATGCCCGCCTGTTCGGACGCCGCGAGATCATCATTCCAGCGCCTTCATCGAGGTCCTGACCTAAAGGTTGGGCTTTGCCGCAGCCTCGACCGACTTCCTACCACAAATGTGTTACCCATCCACCAACCTTCCGTGGTAGCAAAAAAACACTGCATCGCGGGATGTGTTTTCTATCGCATGAGGCAGAGTATTGAGCACAGGGAAGCCGCATTGCATCATGCAAAAACCAAGGGGATCTATGTTTCGAACGAAAAAACCAGAATCCGCGAATTCCAGAGTTGCCTACACGACGGCTGCCGACTTCTGCAAGATATTTGATAGCGACATGAAGTCTCTGTATCTACTCGCATTCCTGCTGACGGCAAATCACAAAGACGCCGAGCGGTGTTTTCTCTCGACGCTTGAGGGTGTTTCCGGCGGGCAGACCGTCTTCAAAGGATGGGCGCGATCCTGGGTCAAGCGCAGCCTGATCAAGAACGCGATCCAGATCGTGTCTCCTGCCTCAGGCCAAGGTGCATCAAAGCGCGATCTGTGGAGCGCGGAGCAGTACGGAACATCTGAAGGCGGCGAAATTGACGCGGTGACTCAACTCGCCCCGCTCGAGCGCTTCATTTTCGTCATGTCAATCTTGGAGCCCCATTCAATTTGGGAGTGCGCTTTGCTGCTCGGTTGCGACATGAAGGAGGTCGTCCAGATTCGAATGACTGGGTTCCGCCGGCTGCCCGAATTGTCCGCATTCGCCGCTACAGCCGAGGATTGTATTTCACCTCATCTGCACGCGACAGCGTGATGTCGCTTTCGCGGAGCCATCAGGTCAAAAAACTACGAGAACGTTCGCGTTGTGTTACGGGCGCTGAATCCAAATGGTGTTTAGTAAGGAGAGATAACTTATGCCGACGATTAGCACAAAAGACGGTACAGAGATTTACTACAAGGACTGGGGATCGGGACAACCGATCGTTTTCAGTCATGGCTGGCCGCTTACCGCGGACGATTGGGATGGACAGATGCTGTACTTTGGCCAGCGCGGCTATCGAGTCATCGCGCACGACCGGCGAGGGCATGGCCGTTCCACGCAGACCTGGGATGGCAACGACATGGACACCTACGCGGACGATCTCGCCGCGCTGACTGAAAAGCTAAATCTTAAGAACGCGATCCATGTGGGGCACTCCACTGGCGGCGGAGAAGTCGCGCGCTACATCGGGCGGCATGGCACAAAACGTGTCGGCATGGCCGTCCTCATAAGCGCGGTGCCGCCGCTCATGCTGAAGACGGAAAAGAATCCCACCGGTGCGCCAATTTCTGTTTTCGACGGCCTCCGAGCCGCCTATGTGGAAAATCGGGCGCAGTTTTACAAAGATATTACCCTCCCGTTCTACGGCTACAACCGTCCGGGCGCCAAGATATCGGAAGGCATCCGGGAGCACTGGTGGCTGCAGGGCATGATGGGAGGCGTGAAGGCGGGATACGACTGCATCAAGGCCTTCTCTGAAACGGACTTTACCGAGGATCTTAAGAAGTTCGATGTTCCAACTCTCATCCTTCACGGCGACGATGATCAGATCGTGCCGATCGCAGCGGCGGCTCCGTTGTCCGCGAAGCTCGTGAAGGGCGCAAAGCTGAAAATATATCCAGGGTTCCCCCATGGGATGCCCGCAACCAATGCAGACCAGATCAATGCCGATCTGCTGGCCTTCTTCGAACAAAGCAAGGAAGCCGCAGCATAAATTTGTTCCGGCCTTTACCATGGCGTGAAGGCCGGACCTTTTGCACCACCTGCCGCGTGCTTCCCTTAATTTCACTCCATAACAAAGTGCCACACAAGACCGTAATACAAGACGGCGGCCACTGGGTACTCGGGAGAAGCCGAAGGAAACGACTGACACGCTGATGAAGATCGCTTTGATGAAAACTCACTCAAGACTCTCCCGCGCGGTAGCGTGTACTCCGAGCCGGGGCGCACGAATCATTTCGCCCAGACCGGTGAAGACTCTGTAATCGTGCATATTTCTGGCAGTGGAACGAGCGACACGCTGTACGTCGACCCAGCAAATGATCTCTCGGCGCGAGGAAAGAAATAGTTCTCCCCATTCATCGGCGGAGACGGAAAGAAAGCTACTGCGTAAGAACGTTTCGGATCTACTCTGCGGTCCTGGCCGCCAACGTTTCAACTACGGCGATGTTCTGGAGCAATTCCTGGGGCACGCCGTGGCGCTCCTGTAAATATTCCGGGCTGTTATAGGAAACCCAAACTTTGCCCTTGCCATCTTCCCGGATCAGAATCTTGAGCGGAAGATCGATGGCAATACTGGGAGCGGCCAGCATCAAGGGCGTGCCGGCCTTGGGGCTTCCAAAGATCAGCAGCTTGGTAGGAGGCATCTTCATTCCAACCTTTTGCGCCTCCCCGCTATGGTCGATCAGAGCGAACAGAGTGACTCCCTTCGCAGCCAGAATTCCCTTGAGTTGTTCAACCGTCTGGTCGACCGAGTGATTGCTGGGTGTATCGATGATCCCCTTGCTCTTACTGAGCGTCATAGATTCTTCCTCACCGTTTATAAACTGCGAACTTGTGGGACTTCGGGCCCAAGCAAGATAGATCGCCATTGTCAGCCCGACCAAGGCCAAAAAGAAAGCAATCGCGACAGGCTGCGTGGAAGAACGAGAATGTTCCGTTTCGCTGCGATTCCAAGTCCCGCACCAATCGGAGATGGTGCCATCCGGCACAAACAGTCACGATGACTCCACCCGCAATCAGCGCGGTTCCGAACCACAGCGATAATCCGTAAGGCTGCGCCGCGGAGGCGCGCTGCATGCTTTGCAGTGGATGCAAGAAGAGATCGAAGCGCGCCACCACAAAACCGAATCCCATTAAGGCCAAGCCGGTCCGAATCCAGGCAAGAAGCGTTCGCTCAGCAGCCAGATAGTCACTGAGCCCGGCTGTCGGCCTGATCTGGTTTGGCGCGTCCATTTCTAGCGCAGGGCGCGGGCTTTGGGGCCACCGCTAAGATCCGGAACTTCTTCGCCGAGGGCAGTAGCCAGATCGATTTGATGATCTTGTTCCTGCACCAGGATCTGGCGAACCTGTTCCGCCATCGCGTATTCCCCAAGCGCTTCGCATTGCCGGACGCGGTCCCGGTAATTGCGAATGGTCTCGTTTTCATTATCGAGATCGAACCGGAGCATCTCTTTCGGATCTTTCGACGTGCGAACCGGCTTGGGCGTGACCACGGGCATTTTGCCGAGATAGTCGATCTGCCGCGAGAGGATCAGGGCGTGATCGAGTTCCTGCTTGGCATGGATTTCAAGCTGGGCGGCGATGTCCATATATTGAGCGCCGCTAAGCACCTGGGAGTAGACCACGTAGGCAATAATCGCTTGGTATTCGCGGGACAGATCCTCGTTCAAAAGCTCCGCGAGGCGGTCGCGAGAAATTTCGTTTCCATTATCTGCAAACTTCGGCTGAGCCATTTCCTTCCTCCTGTGAAATGTCGTTTCTCGGTTTGTTAATCGATGAAATGTTCCATGCATTTACGACGCAGGATACGGACTAGATTCCGCCTGCCGCTGATCCTCCGGAAGGCTTCGGTGTCAAACGCATGTGAACCAGAATGCTCAGATCTTCCCCGACGACGGCATTGAAATTCGGCGGCCCGGGGAGATCTTCGGCGTTGGCTGCATGAGGAGCTTCGGGCAGCCCGGGAGCTTCCAGTAGTGTTCCCGTGCACTGGGTACCGCGATAGGCTTCACTGACTGCAGCGGTTTGACAGTTTTCATCTTGCACCACGGGCGGCCAGTAGGTATTGACCACAGCCCTCACCAACTGGGGAAAATCTTCGCGAAATACCCTTGTTGATCCCGACGCCTGAAGACCGTTGTTGCTCTGCCCGTTGGCGCCCGGGAGATCGAAAACGAACGTTGCCTCTCGCGCAACGCGATGAACCATGGGAGGGCCATAGACCGGCCCGGCATAGGCTTCACTCGGCGTCGCGTCGACGTTGCGGTCGACTCGAGTAACGGCCAGTTCGCCGGTGGCTTGCAGCCGACCGTCAGGTGTACGGACGACTCGCTTGGAGTGGAAACAGACCAGCGTGTGATTGGACATGTTCTCCAGCCAGTGGCTCATAAATTTTCCGTCTTCTGCAATGGACGGCGCCATGGACGTGGCCGGATATATCCTGAACTCGATACTCGACTTTGTCGGATCACCGTCGTCCAATGTCACCCTGCCGGTGACCCTGGCGAAGCCGAGGGTGACGTTCATTTTCGTTTTGCCGAAATCCGTCGTCGCGTCGGTGGTAAGTTTCGCGTCAGAATGGCGAGTGTCCACCTGCCAGGACCCGGCCGTGAACGGAGGTTTACTAGGAGTATCCAAGCCCAGAATACCCAGACCGAGAATCACAGCCACTGCAAATACAGCCGCGCGCTTAAACATTGTCTTCTCCCTTCAAGTGGTCGATTACCATGGGTTATCATTTTCCTCCTCCCATGACTGTTTTTGGAGTCCTTTTTTTTGCCCTTTGGCCAGCTGATAGTCCTGAGATGAAATCGCGTGTCTTAGGTTGCGTTTCGACGCAACATTTCCAGCTGCCAACGGCCTAGCAGACTCTCGACATCAAATGTCTGCCAAACACGCCTCAAGACTGCAGAAACGCAGCCCAAAAGACATCACGATATGCGGTATTTTTTTCTACCCGGTTGGTCTAACGGATGAATACCCAGATAGTCGTAATCCGGACAAGCGTTTACGGAGAGCCCGCCCTCGATTTTGTTGCACGCTGGTGCCGGTGCTAGACTGCGCCAATGGCTACCAAAAGAAAAACCAAGAAGGGCTCAAGGTCGACGGGAGCTGCCGGTCGGAAGGCGACGCCGAAGAGGCGGGCGACGAAGGGAGCGAGTGCTAAAAAATCGGCGAAGAAGAAGGCCGCTCCGAAGAAATCCGTAGCGAAACAAAAGAATTTACACAAGAAAGCGACCAACAGAAAGGCAGCGGGCGGCAATAGAAATAAGACTCGGAAGAAAAGCCCGGGGCTGGCCGAGTTCGCTCTTGAGCCATCGAGTTCGCGTTCGGGAGAGCAATCGGGAGATCTCCAGGGCCTGTCCGGCATCGAACGCGCAGACTCCGAAAGTGTCGACGAGTTGGTCGAGGAAGGAAATGCGTTCGAGGCTGGCGTGGTATCAGGCGTCGAAGACGCTGAACGGCGCGCCGAAAGGGAAGTTCGCACCCGCGAGGTACCCGAAGACGACGTGCCCGGCGAATACCTGGATGAGGAGTAAGTATCGCAACCGCCTTTGGCGCATCCCAGCCGTGGGGTAGCCAAAGGCCGGCACGTACAAATCTTGTTCGAGTGCAGAAGTCCTGGACCTCGAAGAAATGTGCAATGTTGGAGTCTTCCTGAAACACAGACAGCCCGACAACTCTCGTGGCCCTCCCGGATCCCCAACGTACTAGCTAATGGTAGTAATCGAACGTGTGCTGCTATATTTTCGTTAGTTGGCTCGAGCCCGCAAAATATCCCTCTGATGTCCTCCAAAAGGTGAGGAGTAGTGGAATGCCCCGGCGGATGAAACGAAATCTTCAAATATGTACCGGGGTAGTTCTCTGGAAAGTTGGTCGATTCTCATTGAGCGGAAGGGCGAAAGCGGAATCCCGCATTTGGAAGAGGACGGGGAGGGTGGCGAGTCGCCTGTCTGCCTGCAGCATTCTGCTCCTGTTTGTTGGTTCGGTATTGGTGAACGCTCAGAATGTAGTCTTGACAGGTGCGCTTAGCGGACGGATTACCGACCAGAGCGGAGCTGTGGTTCCAGGAGTGTCCGTGGTGGTCCAGAGCCTGCAGACCGGGGTGAAACAGTCCGCTGTGACCGGCCGCACTGGACTTTACCAGTTTCCGGTACTAACGCCGGGCGCCTATTCCATCACCACGGGTCTCAAAGGTTTTCGCGATGTCCAGAGTCTGGTGCGAGTGCTGGTAGGAAACAACACAACGCAGGACATCAAACTGCAGGTTGGCGCTAGCGGAGACACAGTCAAGGTAAGCGGCACGGCGCCATTGCTGCGCCCGGCGGAATCCTCAGCCAGCACGGTGATCGAGCGGTCGTTTATTGAAGAATTGCCGCTGAACGGACGCCGCTACACCGACTTTACGCTCCTTACACCGAATACCAGCGCGGACGGCGACACCGGCCTTGTGAGCATCGCCGGACAACAGGGCGCAGAGGATTCGGGATACGCCAATGGAAACGGCTCCAATTCCTTCACCGTGAACGGAACCAATGCGACCAGCAATTACTTCGCCGACATTCTAGGCCGTTACCGCATCCCTTATCTCTATGGCGAGAACGGAATTCAGGAGTTTCAAGTCGCGGTCAGCCCATACTCGGCAATTTATGGCGGTGGAGCTGGCTTCATCAATACGGTCACCCGGTCGGGAAGCAACGTGTTCCATGGGAACGCGTTCTACTACAACCGCAACTCCGCGACTGGAGCCAACGACGCCATCTCTAAGGCTAATGGCTTTCCCAAACCGCAAGATGCTCTGCAACAATTCGGTGCGGGGCTGGGCGGACCGATCCAGCGGAATCGTTTATGGTTCTTCATCGATTATGAACAGCAATTGGAGAACGATCCGATCTCCGTCATCAACCCGCCGATAGCGCAGGTGGACGAAACTTTCTTTGGCATTCCAGCCGGAATCCCGCTGCCTTCGCCGAACGCGCCATACCCGATCCCGGGCAGCGACAGCGCGCCTGATCCGAGCAACCCGGTGTACCTCCAGCAGGTGTCGAACACGCTAAACGCGCTGAATTCAAATCTTGGAGTCAAACCAAGAAAGCGCGACGATCTGGCGATTATGTCCCGGCTCGACTACCAGGCCAGTTCCCGAGACAGCGTGTTCCTCAGCTTTAATGCGAACCATTTCAATTCGCCCGGCGGCGTCATCACGGTCAGTCCGGTGGCGGTTTATGGGAAGCAATCGCTGGCGAATGCGTATGTGCATGACTTTCAAACCAGCCTGGGATGGACACACACGTTCTCCCCCAGAATGCTGAACGAATTTCATGCCGGAGGTTCGGACGACAATCAGATCGCCACACCGACTGGCTTAGTTGATCCGAACCTGCCCACGTTCCTACTCGAAAGCCCGGCGTTCTTCACTCTTGGGAACGCCGCTTTCTCTGCGGGCAGAGTTTTTGAACGACAGTGGTCTGTGGCCGACCGCGTCGACTACCTGGTTGGCAAGCACACGTTGCAATTCGGTTTCGATGTGAACCGCGCGTGGGACGCGGACCGTTATTTTGGAGGCGCGGACCCGAACGCCGACGTGCAATTCGGATCGTTTCGCGGCAGCTATGTTTTTACCAGTCTGCAGAGTCTTGCGCTGGGTGAATACAGCCTCTTCACTCAGGCTGCAGGAAACCCGACTTTTTCTTTTGCAGTACCTTACTACGGATTCTATGTGCAAGATTCGTTCCGGGCTTTGCCGCAGTTGACGCTGGAAATGGGCTTGCGGGAGGATTTCCAGGTTTACCCACAGCCGGCGAAGAATCCGGCGTTCCCGCTCACCGGACAATATCCGAATCAGTTCTCGCGACTGGCACCGCGATTCGGCTTTGCCTGGCAGCCAGCCGCGAAGACTGTAGTGCGCGGAGGATTCGGGCAGTTCTACACCAACATGAACGGCCTGAACTATCGGAACGCTGTGGTCTCGAACGGGCTGTCGTCGCAACAGTCCGGGGTAAGTGCCAGCTACAATCCGGCGCTGCCGCCGAACCAACAACTGGCCTCCTTGGTGTCTGGGAATATCTTTGGGCCGACGTTCCCGAATGGCATCACCAATTCCTCCCTGTTCCAAGCCTTTCCCGACATTTCGTTGGTCTCTCCGCAGTTCAGGGTGCCCTACGTGTTACAGGCAAGTTTGCAGATTGAGCGAGAGATTTTTCCGAACACAACTGTAAGTATCGGCACGATGTGGAATCACGGGGTGCATCTGCTCTCCGGCAGCGCCTACGATTTGAACCTGAATCCGTTAAAGGGCACAACCTCGTTTGTGGTGTGTCCTCCCGGCACAATTAGCGCACCCTGCGGTGGACGGACGATCACGCTCCCGAACATGGACAGTGGTTTGCTGACAGACGGCCTGATCAACTCTAATCTTGGCCAAATCAATGAGTTGATCAGCCCGGGGCAGAACTATTACAACTCGCTGTTTGTGCAGTTGCAGCGCCGGATGTCACGAGGCCTTTCGTTGCAGCTTTCTTATACGTTGGCCAAGAGCATCATGCTGGATGGGATGGACTTCAACAATCAGTTCGACTTCAGCAATACCCATGCTCCCTCGCTGCTCGACCAGCGGCATCAAATTAGCTTTGCGGGCGTCTACTGGCCTGGGCTGGAACGACTGACCAGTTCGGACGCGGGTCGAGCGGTCCTCTCGGGGTGGAGGCTAAGCAGTGTCATGCAGTTCTTTTCGGGCCGTCCGTACGCGGGTTTGTTGAGTCCCGCATGTACTAGTTCGACCCTCTCGTTCAGCAATTGCGACGGCCTCAATGGAAACCTGAACGATGCCGCGTTTAACCAAAACACCGCGAACACTGCGGCGGGCATCAACGGTGCTGGGCCAACTCCGGGGATTGGCTTGAATTCCTTCCACGGCCCATGGATCGAGAAGATCGACGTTGCGTTGGCCCGGAGTTTTTCGATCAGAGAAGGAAAGGAACTACAATTTGAAGTGCAAGCGTTCAATTTGTTCAATCACGCCAACTATTACGTGCAGAATGGCGACGGGGCCAACCCGCTGCAATACAATCCTATCGGGACCAACTGCGGGGACGGCGCCACGCTGAATCAGACCTGCTATCTGGTACCCAACTCGGGCTCGGGCAATTTCGGATCCCTGCAGGCGATTAATCCATTGAGCCCACCACGCGTCCTGCAGTTTTCAGTACGCTTCACGTTCTAGCACGACGTGTCGCGAACGCCGGCGGTACTGCTCACGGAAACGCTCTGACGCCACCCGTGCTTTCGCTGCTCGCTTTGATCCCCTCCACCTTCGCCGGTTCCGGCTTCTTCCTGTCGAGGGCTGGCTTGGCCATGTGGAGATTGAGCGCCTGCTCCAACTGGACCATGAGCGTCCGCAAGTTTTCGTCCCCGGCGTCCAATGCGCTGCGTAGCTCCGCGCTGGCGGTCATTGCTTGCTGGTACGCATCCCGAGCCTGGGACAAAAGATCCACGTGCTGCATAAACGCCGTGGCCGATTTTCGAAAAGATTCTACTGCTCCGGTGTAGGTTGCCATTATTCCATCGCCTTTTTCCAACATTCGCTTTCACTCCTTTGGGACTAATTCAGCATTCTCGGCCGCACTGGGGGGCCAGAACAGAATTTTGCAATTGATCACTCAGAGCCACAGGTTTCGACGGACTGCGGCACCCAGGCGCGCTTTAACCCCAGTAGTTCGTTCGGTTGTCCTGCTTCCCAGCACAGTGTCATCCGATGTCCTGAGCGGGTCTTCTCCGTCCTTGGTCGTTTGTTCCTTCGCGGCCAGGCGAGGCTTGTCTTGCACGGTGCCCCTGTGCTGATCTGCCAGAAGCCTCTTAGAAATCTCGTTCCACGTGGCCGGACCGGCATTTCCGGATATGATCTCGCAGATTTCCTTGACCCCCTCGTCTGTACTCGATTTCTTGCTTTCCGATAGGTTGCTGTCAACGGTCGAGTCTTGAGGGCCAAGAAAGCTGAACAATACGACCCCACAGCTGTTACAGAACTGGCTGCTCTGAGGATTTGGATGGCCACACGAAAGGCATGTCAACTTTGTCTGATCCTTGGTGGCCTTGCCCGCCTCACTGCTGCTCTGGGATTTTGCACTCATTTCGATAGTGCCGGGCGAAACCTGGGGTCGTGAAACATAATCGGCGAGAGATTCAACCAATCGCGCCAGTAGTTGCAATGCGGCGGCGTGCCTGTCGGTGAACTTCTTCGGTTCGTTCGAAAGCACTTCCAGAACGCCCGCTACATCCTGAGCGTTGAAGATGGGCACCGCGAGAATCGAGCGTATACCTAACTCGACACAACTTGAACCATCTACTCTTGGGTCGGTCTGCGTATCGTCGCAACGTACGACCTCTGCGGTCCGCACACAAGTCGCGGTGAAGCCTGTATCGGCGTTCAAGCGCGTTCCCACTGGAGGTCCTAACTCACCGGAGCAGGCCCGGCATGACATAACGTTTTCGTGAGAAAGAACCAGGGCAGCGCCACTCGCGCCGGTCGCATACTGGGCGCTACGAGTTATCGCATCGAGAGATTGAGAATCGAATTCAGGGCGCGAAATTTGAGCATCAATACGGTCTTTCTCCGAGACACGTATTGGTTTTGTAGCAGCCATAAACCCCACCTGCGTAACTTGAGAACACGGAATTGTACACCCCGTGGGCTCGTTACGGAGCACCGGAAGGACATATTGCTATGTATGAAATTGACGTTAGAGCTTGCTTAGGAAGTCCACAATTTCGGGCTGGCTCCATTCCACGGCGCCAATGAACTTGCGGCGCACAACACCATTCCGATCGATGATGTAAGTCTCTGGCCACTTGAAAGAGCCATAAAGACTGCTGGTCTTTTGATCGGGATCGCGTACCGTCGGGAAATCAATTTTGTAATCTTTCAAGAATTTGTGGTAAGCATCGCCATCCACGTCAATGCTAATCCCGACTACAGTTAGCCCCTTGTCTTTAAACCGTTGCTGTAACTGTACCAGCGACGGCATTTCCTCGACGCAGGGCGCGCACCAGGTGGCCCAGAAGTTCAGGACAACAACCTTCCCATGAAGTTCGCTGAGTGTCACTTTGCGGTCGGTATCCTGGACCGTAAAGTCCGGGGCCGCGGTTCCAATGCGAGGAGGCCGGGAGCCCCGGTAGCAGCCGGCAAGGAGAATTGTGAAGATGGCTAGGAGAGCAGAGGCGCGTCGCACAAAGCTATAATACTTGATTCGGGCTATGGTGGAGCGATATCCAGTGTCGGAGTGGCCGACGGTCTCAGTGATCGTGCCGGCACGGAATGAAGAAGCGAGTTTGGGAGCCTGCCTTGAATCGTTGGTGACGCAAGCCGGCGTAAACCTCGAGATTATCGTTGTGGACGACGGATCCGTAGACCGCACTTGCGAGATTGCGCAATCTTTTCCGGGCGTGCGAGTGATCGATCCTGGACCTTTGCCGTCGGGTTGGAGCGGGAAAAACAATGCCCTCGTAACTGGTGCGCGCGAGGCACGGGCAGAGTGGTTGTTGTTTACGGACGCGGATACAGTGCATCGCATCGGGTCCTTGGCGCGAGCGGTAGCGGAAGCGCAGGAGCGGAAAGCGGCTTTGCTTTCGTATTCTCCTGAACAGGAAGTCCATCAGTTTTGGGAGAAGGCCGTGATGTCGGTGATCTTTGCTGAACTGGCCTCGACTTATCGTCCGTCGCAGGTAAGCGACCCGGCGTCTCCGGCAGCGGCGGCCAACGGACAGTACGTCCTGGTTTCACGGGAAGCTTATGAAGCTGTGGGCGGACATGCAGCGGTTGCGACGAGCTTGCTGGAAGACGTAGCGCTGGCCCGCGCGGTAAAGGCTTCCGGTCGCAAGATATTTTTTCGCTACGGCGGCGATGCCGTGCGAACGCGCATGTATCGCAGCTTCGCTCAAATGAGGGAGGGCTGGACCAAGAACCTGGCGCTGTTATTTCGGTCGCCAGTGAGACTGGCGATGTTGCGCCTGACTGAATTTGTGCTGATCGTGGGCGGCGGCACAATTGCTGTCGCGACGGGAGTACACGGTAAGCGACCATCGGCGGTAACGGCTGCGGCTTTGACTGTCGCTATGTACGTTTTGTTTCTGAAGAGAATCCGCAGAGCACATTTTTCTTGGGATGGAAACGTTTTCTCGCTGGTCGGCTTGCCGTTGTTTTCCTACCTGCTTTTACGTTCGAAAATGGCTCATATGAACGGAACTGTTTCTTGGAAGGGACGCCGCTATGCGGAGAATCGCAGTTCCGCAATATCCTATGAAGTGCGGGCGGGACGCCCTCACGACAGCCGGCGAGACGCCGGCGCTAGAGCTACTCCTAATTAAGGCCCGACGATGGTTTATCTAACTCGTAAAGCTGAGTTCTCCGCTTCGCACTACTATCACAACCCGGAATTTACTGCGGAGGAGAATCAGCGCATCTTCGGCAAATGCAATAACCCCAATGGGCACGGGCACAACTACATGCTCGAAGTCACGGTCAAGGGAGAGGTGGACCCGCGCTCTGGCTTTGTCGTCGATCTAAAGCGGTTGAAGGAAACCATGAGGAGGGAAGTGCTCGAGGCTCTCGACCACCGCTTCCTGAACAAAGAAGTTCGCGAGTTTTTCACCAGAATCCCGACTACGGAGAACCTGGCTATCGCGATCTGGCAACGCCTATCACCGAAGTTGAAAGCTGCACAACTGCATCGGGTACGGGTGTACGAGACGCCCGACTTGTTTGTCGATTTTTACGGGGAATCATGAAGGCATACCTGACGAGGCGATACATGTTTTCAGCGTCGCACCGGCTGCACAACAACGCCATGTCGGATGCCGAAAATATCGCGACCTATGGCAAGTGCAACAATCCTTACGGACACGGGCACAACTACACGCTCGAAGTCACGGTAAGCGGTCCTGTCGATGAAAAAACAGGCATGGTTTGTAATCTGACGGATTTGGATGGGTTCGTGCACAACCAGATTCTCGAGCGCTTCGATCATCAAAACCTGAACATGCTGGCAGAATTCTCAGAAACCGTGCCCACGACGGAAAATCTGTGCATTGTCACCTACGATATTTTGCAGCGCGGCTTCCGTCATGCTCATCTGCTAAGGGTACGACTCGAAGAGACCATGATGAATTCGTTCGAGTACTGGGGGAAGAATCGGGTAATCGAATAATCGGGCAATGTCCATTTTGAAATTACCCAATTCTGAGATCGGGAGAACCATGACACCGTCTGTTGAAACGCCGAGCCTGACCGAAGCCAGCTTTGAAGACCTGGTGCGCGAAATGATCGTTCGCCTGGGTGAGGATCCCAGGCGGGAGGGTCTGGTGCGCACGCCCAATCGCGTGCATGGCGCCTATGAGTATCTGACCAAAGGTTACAGGGAAGATGCTGAGGCGATGTTGAAGAAGGCGCTGTTCACCGTGACCTATGACGAGATGGTGATCGTCAAAGATGTGGAGATGTTCAGCCTGTGCGAACACCACATCCTGCCTTTTTTTGGCAAGGTGCATGTGGCGTACATTCCCAATGGCAAAGTGATTGGTCTGAGCAAAATTCCCCGGCTGATTGAAATCTTCTCGCGACGACTGCAGATCCAAGAGAGGCTCACGACTCAGATTGCGGAGACTATTCAGAAAGCCATTGAGCCCCAGGGTGTGGGAGTAGTGATCGAGGCCCGCCATCTCTGCATGATGATGCGCGGGGTGGAGAAACAGCATTCGGCGGCGGTCACGTCGTCCATGCTCGGCTGCTTCCGAGACACACAGGAAACCAGAACGGAGTTTCTTTCCCTGATCCGTAACCGGGCGAACGGAGTTTAGCGCTTCAAGTAAAAATTCAGAACGCGTCGATCCCGGTCACGCTCTGCCCAATGATCAGCGTGTGAATGTCGTGCGTCCCCTCGTACGTCTTCACTGATTCCAGATTCATCATGTGGCGCATGAGCGGGTACTCGTCGGCGACGCCGTTGGCTCCCAGGATGTCGCGGCCCATGCGGGCGCACTCCAGAGCCATCCAGATGTTGTTTCGTTTCGCCATGGAGACATGTTGGAACCCGGCTTTGTCCTCGTCTTTGAGGCGTCCTACCTGCAAGACGAGCAACTGGCCCTTGGTGATTTCGTTGATCATCCAGGTTAGTTTTTGCTGGACCAGTTGGTGCGAGGCGATGGGCTTGTCGTGGAACTGCTTGCGCAACTGCGCGTACTGCAGCGCGCAATCGTAGCAGGCCATGGCCGCCCCGATGCCTCCCCAGGCGATTCCGTAGCGGGCCTGATTGAGACACATCAGCGGAGATTTGAGGCCGCCGCTTTTTGGCAAGAGGTTGGACTCGGGAATGTGCACGTCCTGCATGGACAAGCCTGAAGTCACTGAAGCACGCAGCGACCATTTGCCGTGAATGTCTTTGGCGCTAAAACCGGGGCGGTCGGTCTCGACCAAGAACCCGCGAATTTTATTATCTTCGTCCTCCACCTTTGCCCAGACCACCGCGATATCGGCGATAGAGCCGGAGGTGATCCACATCTTTTCGCCATTGAGGACGTATTCTTTTCCGACCTTGCGGGCGCGAGTTCGCATGCCGCCGGGGTTCGAACCGAAGTCGGGTTCCGTCAATCCGAAGCAGCCGAGTTTATCTCCCTTTTGCAGAGCTGGCAGCCATGTTTGCTTCTGCTCTTCACTGCCGAAAGCATGAATCGGATACATGACCAACGCGGACTGCACGCTCACGAACGAACGTATTCCCGAGTCTCCACGTTCCAACTCCTGCATCACCAGGCCGTATTCGACATTGGACATTCCTGCGCAACCATATCCCTTGAGGCTGGCGCCGTAGAAGCCCAGGTCGGCCATAGGCTTGACCAGTTCGCGAGGGAAGCGGCTGGCGCGATTGCATTCCTCGATGATAGGAATTAGGTTATCCTCGATGAACTTGCGGGAAGTATCGCGGACCAGTCGCTCGTCATCGCTGAGCAACGCGTCAAAGCCGATGAAGTCTACACCTCGAAACTTTAGTGCCATGAGCTTCTCTTTCTGTTTCGGTCTGCAAATAGTGGCAATGTACAAGGAAGAGGAAACTCTCCAAGCTAACAAAGGGCCGGGAGGGCGTCAAACCGGGGTGGAGTTAAAATCTTTAAATCGTTGAGATAGTCAGGGCCTTTACAATCTTTTTGCAAACCGCAAGCAATGGCGCGGCGATGGTGCGCATCTAACTTGTGAAGTCACAGGAGGCATCACAAATTACAATGACCTTTGCGCTCAAGAGCCGGACATGGCGGGTAATCTTACTTTGCGTAGCCTCACTTATCTGCCTATGCCGGATGGCAACGGCGGTCGATACAATTGCCAGTTCCGTTACCTTAGATCGCGGATTCAGTCTGCTTTACAATCTTGACTTCGGCCGAGCCCATCAAGTCTTTCTATCCTTCCAGCAGGAGCACCCAGACAACCCGATGGGACCGGTGTGCGATGCGGCGGGGTTTCTTTTTTCTGAGTTCAACCGCTTGGGAGTGCTGGAAGCACAGTTTTACGCGGATGACCAGGCATTCGCTGCGCGCAAGAAACTTACGCCGGATGGCGGTATCCGCGATCGCTTCTACGCTGCGCTGAATGAAGCCGATAGCCGAGCCCATTCACGTCTAACCAAGAACCCCAAAGACCGTGACGCTTTGTTGGCCCTCACGATGTCGTCCGGCCTAAAAGCGGACTACGCGGGATTAATCGACAAGCACAATCTAGCCTCGCTGCACTACACCAAAGAAGCCACGGCGTGGGCCGAACAATTGCTAGCGGAGGACCCAGAATGTTATGACGCCCATCTCGCCACAGGGGTCAGCCAATATATTATTGGCAGCATGGCGGCGCCGATCCGCTGGCTGGTTCGACTGGGTGGCGTCTCTGGCGACAAGCAAAAAGGAATCGCCGACTTGCAATTAACCGCCCAGCACGGACACTATCTTGCGCCTTTCGCACGCATTCTGCTTGCAATCGCCTACGTACGAGAAAAAGACAAACCGCGGGCTCGCGAACTGCTGGTTTCGCTGCGAAATGAATTTCCTCAGAACCCTCTGTTCACCCAGGAAATCGCACATCT
Source organism: Terriglobales bacterium (assembly GCA_035567135.1). GTDB lineage: Bacteria > Acidobacteriota > Terriglobia > Terriglobales > Acidobacteriaceae > JABDBE01. Next base: position 63,817 of record DATMQI010000185.1, on the reverse strand, counting down.
GGACACCCAACCGCTTTCGGGCAACCGACCGTAAGTCTCACGGCGACAAGGGTATTTATCAAATATTTACAATTTTGTAACCACTCTGTAACAATCAACGCTGAGCCTAAGCACTGACAAAACTTTCAAGGAGGAATCACCGCGTGATTCGTCGCATCGCGCTTTTGTGTCTCGTCCTATCTGTCCCCGCTATTGCGCAGACCACGTTGAATGGGGCTGGCGCTACTTTTCCTTATCCCATGTATTCCAAGTGGTTCAGCAAGTATCACGACGCTCATCCGGATATTCAGTTTAACTACCAGTCGATTGGAAGTGGCGGTGGCATTCGCCAGGTTCTAGCTGGAACGGTCGACTTTGGCGCCAGCGATGGCCCCATGAGCGACGAGCAACTGGCTCAGGCAAAAATCAAGATTTTGCACGTACCGACCGTGTTGGGCGCGGTTGTCCCCGCCTACAACGTTTCCGGAGTTAGTGGAGAAATCAAATTTACCCCGGAAGTGCTCGCGGGCATCTTCATGGGCAAGATCACAAACTGGAATGACAAGGCCATTGCCGCTGCGAATCCAGGCGTTAACTTTCCCAAGGACGAACCCATCGTCGTAGTTCATCGCTCCGACGGGAGCGGGACCACGTTCATTTTCACCGATTACCTTTCCAAGGTGAGCTCAGATTGGCAGAGCCAGGTGGGCAAAGGAACGTCGGTGAAGTGGCCGGTAGGTCTTGGAGGCAAAGGCAACGAAGGCGTTGCTGGTATGATCCGCCAGATGCAAGGCTCGCTTGGGTACGTTGAACTCATCTACGCCGTCCAGAATAAGATCACGTACGGGACGATGAAAAATGCGGCTGGTGAGTTTGTGAAAGCGAGTTTGGACAGCGTCACGGCAGCGGCTGCGTCAGTAAAAAATATGCCTCCGGATTTTCGCGTCTCGATTACCAATGCTCCTGGAAAAGACGCATATCCCATTTCGAGCTTCACCTGGCTTCTGATTCCAGCCCAATCCAAGGATGCGGCCAAAGGCAAGATCATTGCTGACTTTCTGAACTGGATGGTGGATGACGGACAGAAGATGACTGCGGATCTAACCTACGCGCCATTGCCCCCGAGTGTCGCCACGAGAGTTAAGGACGAGATCAAGCAGGTTCGGTAGTCGAGCGACCTCAATCGACGACCACTACGAACACCGAGGCCGTGAAGACTCGCCAGTGTGAAAACAAGGGCGTCCGTTTGCCCCGGACGTCCTTTTCCGCCCCAACGACATCGTGGTTCGCCATGCCTTATACTTAATCATGAAATATTGCTTGGCCCTGCTTCTGGCAGCGATCGCGATTTCAAGTTTGTCTGCAGCTGAAAAACTGTACCAGACGGGTAAAATCGTCGACCTTCGACAGAAAACGAAGTCTCGGGTGCTTTATTACCAGGTAGATACTCCCGTGACTAAAGACGAGCCCGACTACGAAGTTTCGGTGCAGATTAAAGATACGATTTATGTTGGGGAATACGCTCCCCGCCACTCCGGCGATACATTGCCCGAGGAATGGAATGTACCCGACGCTGAGGTTCGGTTGAGGCTAGACAAGCATTACATGTTTCTAACCCGTCCAGCTGGTACCGAGTTGCAATTCGTGATCACAAAACGAATGGCCGCAGCATCTGCGCAGAAGATTCCAGAGCCCCTTTCTCAAAAGAAGTAACCACGGGTGCGGTCTGAGCATCCGATTGGTTTCGTAATAGTTTATGGTTCGTGCCTCGCTCGATAACGCGGCTTATTACATCAACCGGGAAGCTTCCTGGCTGGCTTTCAACCGGCGCGTCCTCGAAGAAGCGCAGGACGAAAGCAACCCGCTGCTGGAGCGGCTCAAGTTTCTTTCCATCACTGCCAGCAACCTGGATGAATTCTTCGAAGTACGGGTGTCCGGTTTAGTGCAGCAGATTGAAGATGGGTATACGGAAGCGGGGCCTGACGGACTTACGCTTCTGCAAGAGCGTGATGTTGTGGCGAGCGAGACGCATGAATTTGTGGACGACCAGTACCGGTGCTGGAATGAGAAATTACGTCCCTTGCTGGCCGAGAATGGCATCCGAGTGCTCGGTTTGCATGAACTGGACGCCAAGGCACGATCTTTCATTGCTGAGTTCTGCGAGCGGGAACTCGATCTGCTGTTGACTCCGGTCACCGTGGATCCCGCACATCCTTTTCCGCGTGTAATCAACAAGGCTTTGTGCGTAGCATTCCTGCTGCGACGGCGTCGCCGTTCCTCAATGACCTATACGGGCGTTGTGACAGTGCCGCGCGCTTTGCCCCGGCTCATCCGTCTGCCATCGGTGGGAACCGATGATTTCATTTTTCTGGCCGACCTTGTCGCCTATCACGCCTCGCAGATGTATTACGGCTACGACATCGTCTCTTCGGCTGCATTCCGCGTCACCCGTAACAGCAATCTCTATCTGGCGGAGGAAGAGTCTCGCAATCTGCTGGAGTCGGTACGAACCGAGTTGCACAACCGGCGCAAAGGCGACGCTGTCCGGTTGGAGATCGAGTCCGAGGCCGACCCCGAAATTATCGAGCGCTTGCGGACTAACTTCGAATTGGAATCCTGGCAAGTGTTTTCAGTCAATGGCCCGGTGAACCTGTCCCGCTTGTTCAATGTTTATGAGCAGACGGAACATCCAGAACTAAAGTTCAAGCCGTTCCTTCCCCGTGAACTTCGCCTTACTGGTAAGTCGCAGGATCTTTTCGAGGAGCTTCGCCGGCACGATGTTTTGCTGCACCATCCGTTCGATGCCTACGACGCTGTAGTCTCCTTTATTGAAGCGGCTGCCGAAGACCCGCGGGTCCTCTCGATGAAGCAGACGCTGTACCGCACCAGTGAGCACTCATTGATCGTTCCCGCGCTGATGTCGGCCGCCGCCAAAAAGGAAGTCACCGCAGTCGTCGAATTGAAAGCGCGCTTTGACGAAGCGTCCAACATCCGCTGGGCACGCGACCTCGAAGATGCGGGGGTGCAGGTGTTTCACGGTTTGGTGGGACTGAAAACGCACTGCAAGTTGTCACTGCTGGTGCGGCACGACCCAGACGGTGTCATGCGCCGATACGCCCACTTGGGCACGGGCAACTACAATACCAGCACGGCTCGCATTTACACAGATGTAAGTCTCCTGACGGCCGACCCGGAAATTACCGGCGCGGTGCACGACGTGTTCAGCTTTCTGACTGCTTATGCTGAACATCCTAACTACGGCCCGCTGATGGTCGCGCCGCTCGATCTGGCCGAGCATTGCCTGGCGCTTATTGCCCGTGAAGCCGAACATGCTCGTCACGGCCGTCCGGCACATATCATCGCCAAAGCGAACGCGCTGACGGACAAGAACATCATTATGGCTTTGTACAGGGCGTCGCAGGCAGGAGTGAAGATCGATCTGATCGTGCGCGGTATTTGCGCTTTGCGTCCGGGAGTTCGTGGCGTCAGTGACCATATCACGGTGCGCAGTATCGTCGGGCGCTTCCTGGAACATAGCCGCATTTATTTTTTCGCGAACGGGGGCCAAGAAGAGGTTTATGTGGGTAGCGCGGACTGGATGCCGCGAAATCTTTACGAGCGGGTCGAAGTCATCTCCCCGGTCAAGGACGAGCTATTGCGAGAGCGCGTGCGTCGGGAAATTCTGGAGTCCTACCTGGCGGACAATGTGAAATCCCGTCTTCTGCAAAAAGATGGCAGTTACGTTCGCGCGTGGCGGGCGCAAGGCAAGAGAAAACCACCAACGGGACCCGCAGCCTTCAGCGCGCAGGATTTTCTGATTAATCTGGCCGAAGGCAAGCAGCTGCCGGAAGCAATTCCGGCTGCACAGAACCCCAGGAGCAGAAGAACAGCAATTGGAAAGGAGCGTTAACGCAGCATGATCGTCTACTTCCTGCGTCACGCCAATGCTGGCGAGCCTTTAGCCAACCCGAAGAAGGATGAAAAACGCGCTCTCGACAAAGAGGGAATCGAGCAGTGCGGAATCGTAGGGCGAGCCCTGGCCGGGTTAGACGTTCAGGTGGATGCGATAATTTCCAGCCCGTTGAAGCGCGCCGCGCAGACCGCGTCGCTGGTGGGCAACGAGCTCAGCTATGAGGGTAAGCTGCAATTCGAAGATGCCCTGCGGCCGGGTGCCTCCTTTGCAGATTTTCGCCGATTGCTCGAGAAATACGCGAAGTTAGAGGCGATCATGGTGGTCGGCCACAATCCAAATCTTAGAGAATTCTTGGGCCGCAGTATCAGCGAGACCGGATGCGAAGCCGGGACTGAGTTAAAAAAGGGGGCTGTGGCGAAAGTTGAGATGGGCCGCAACTCGGCGCTGCTCCAGTGGTGCTTGACGCCGAAAGTCCTGCGTTCGCTTTACGCTGCCGCAGCCGAGAGCTCGCGCCCAAAAACTTCGCGGAAATAAGTTTTTTCCTTCTCGACTGCCCATAGTTCCAGGTCAACACTGCTTCGTTGCTTGGTGACCAGGGTCAACTTCACTTCGCCCTCGTGCACCCGCACACGGACGCTACGGACCGCGGCGGTGCGACTAAGGTTCAACGCGCGAGCCAACCGCAAGAGGAGCGAAGCCTTGAGCACGTAGTCTTGATCTGCACTGGGCAATACCTTGATCGGGGCGTCACCGGGTGCCGGTCGAGACTTCCCTAAATAGCGCGCGGTAGCCGCAATAATTCGTCTCTGTTCTGGCGTATACCCCAAAATCTCGGAGTGCGAAATGATGTAGTAAGTGTGCCGATGCCTGCCGTTGCGGTTGACGTAATCGCCTACCTCGTACAGCATAGCCGCGGCGGAGAGCCATTCCTCATACTCCATGGGCAAGGCGTGCACCGATTTCAGCGCCGCGAACAATTGCATGGCAGAAGCGCGCACATTGAGGGCGTGTTTCATATCCACTCGATAGTGCGCCACCGCCGCTCGGATCGAATCCCATCGTTCAGACTCGATTTGTTTTCCTGATCGGGTAGTGCGATCGTATTCCGCCGCCATTTGCGCCAGCAACCCATCGCGCAATCCCAGTGGAGAATAGCGAAATCCTTGGAGTTGGCAACGCTCCAGGAGTCCAAGGTAAACCGCGGCGCCGGGCACAATAATCTCGGCGCGACGCGGGCCGACCCCGGAGAGTTTCTTGCGTCCTTCAAGCGGCAGTCGCGCCAGCAGCTTTGCGATCCGCCGCATTTGCGTCTTGGACACGCTGGCAGCGCGGGAGCCTTTGGTTTTGTAGAGTCCATGGCAAACTGCGGCCAACGATTCTGCGGTTCCGGAGGTCGCAATGGCAACCGTCGGGCGAGCCCGTTTAATCCTGTCAGACGTGCGGTCGATTTCGCGGAATATGAAGCCGCGCAATTGCCGCAGTTCGGATTTCCGCGGCGGATCGTGCCGCAGAAATTCATTGGTCAAACGAACGGCACCAAGCGGTAGGCTGACCGTATTGCGGATGTGACCCTCGCTGGAAATCGTCAGCTCACAACTGCCTCCGCCCAAGTCGACCATAAGTACGGGGGAAGAATTCACCCGAAGCGTTGAAACCAGGCCCAAATGAATCAGACGCGCTTCCTCTACTCCGGAAATAATTTCAACGTCCCAACCCGTGGTCGAGCGCACCCACTCCAGAAACGCTCTGGCATTGCGCGCATCTCGCAGAGCGCTGGTAGCAACGACACGCACCGAGTCCGCCCCCGCATTCTGTACCGCACGATGAAACCGCCGCAGGACCTTCACCGTGGTGGCAATCGCATCCGGAGACAGAAAACTGCTGCGGAATACGGATTCGCCCAAGCGCGTGACCTCGCGGTCCTCATGGATCTCGATGAGCCGGTGGCGGACGAGGCGAGCAATTTTCAGGCGGACGGAGTTCGATCCGATATCAACCGCGGCAAAAGTCGGCATGGCGGACGGCCAACAGTGTACCGCCGAAGCGTGGAAGTGTCTGAGAAAAATATGAATGCCGGCATGCGGCCACTATTGTTGGCTGGTGGCTTGGTTATGTAGCGCGTGCCTCACGCAACCGCGGCGATTGTCTCGATAGTTGCTGTTGAAGGTTTGTGAGATGGCACTGTAGTGGTATGAACCGGGTCCGCTTTCTTGTTAGAAATGGCCGCGCGGGTTTCAGCAACGGCGTCCACGCTTTGCCGGAATTTTGCTTGCGTCACATTTCGCAGCATGGCCACGAGCGCCGAGTCTTTCATCCCGCCGAAAAGCGCTTCCGCTCTTTCGGTGAGTTTTAGCCAGTCATGCCAGTCACCGATCACGTCCTGCATGTGCTTGAGTTGGTCGACGACGCGTTTAGCCTCAGAGTCATGGTCGGCCAGTTCTGCGATGTAACGAGCCCGCTTGCCGATGATCCGGTACTGGTGGAGAGTCTTTTCTGTGAGCGGGACATGTTCTCGTCCAAGTTTGGCGAGTTTTGCCAGTGTCAATGTCAACGGCTCCGCATTCTTGGGGATCACAATCTCGTCCGCGGCTCGCGTCAACCGTTTTCGCACCTTGGCGGCCGTTTGACGATCAAAAGCCTTAGCCAATTTCTGTTCCCGTTTGGCGCGCTCTTGCACGAGGGCGTCCACGAACTGCGATTTGTGTCCATTTCCCTCGGGAATCTTCAAATTCCGTAGCGAGGCGATTTCAACATCCAGATCGCGCACTTGCCCCGCCTTTTTGCGCAGACGAGACAATAGTTTCAGCAACTTCTTGTCGTTGCGTTTTAGTTCAGGAGCTACTTCGCTGAGAAGGGCTTCGACGCGACGGCTGTTGGTACGAAACTTATGCACACTTTCCGGAGCTTGACTCTTCGCCAGCTTCGCGAGCTCGCGGCCCAATCTTTGAAAAGCCTGGCGGCTACGTTTTAAGTCAATGGGCATATCAGATACTGAGAGAACGAAAAGTACAAGGGAATCCAGCAAAATGCAATCGCGGAATATGACAGCTTTATTCTTCGGGACCGCGATCAGTAAGACTCAACCCACGGTACAGCAGCGGGTATTTTAACACTGCTGTAACACGATTCTGCTAGCCTGCCTATAAATGGCCAACCAAGCCCTAGGAGCGCCACGATTGCCAGGACCGCAACCCGTTGCAAAATCAGAGGTTGTGGCGACCTCCGAGGCCCAGTCTGAACCTCTCCTCAAAGCCGGCGACAGCCATGTTGCCGACAGTATCTTTCACTACGCGATGCTGGCCTGCGGGCTCTGCGTGCTCGCGCTTGTCGGCGTGATCATTTACGAATTGATGAGCGGGTCAAGATTGTCGTGGCATGCCTTTGGATTGAAATTCTTTTTCCGCAGTGAATGGGATCCGGTTAACGAGCAATTCGGAGCGTTGCCATTCGTCTATGGCACGCTGGTGTCCTCCTTGTTGGCGCTCCTGCTCGCGGTACCCCTCGCGATCGGCGTGGCGGTATTCATCACCGAAATGTGTCCACGCTGGTTGAAGGGGCCTTTGGCGTTCACCACAGAACTGCTGGCGGCGATTCCAAGCGTCATCTACGGACTGTGGGCAATCTTCGTGCTTGTGCCTCTTCTACGCCAATACGGAGAACCTTTTTTCGCGCGATATTTCGGTTGGACGGGACTATTCGAAGGTCCCCCCTACGGCATCGGAATGCTGGCAGCGGGAATCATTTTGGCGATTATGGTCGTGCCGATCGTTTCCTCGATTACGCGAGAAGTAATGACGGCTGTCCCTCAGCAACAGAGAGAGGCTGTGCTTGCGCTCGGTGCGACACGCTGGGAGATGATCCGGACTGGCGTGCTGCGAAATGCGCGTGCCGGAATTCTTGGTGGCGTGATCCTAGGTCTGGGCCGTGCTCTTGGCGAAACCATGGCGGTCACTATGGTCATCGGCAACCGCCCGGAGATTGCACGGTCGCTGTTCGCGCCCGGCTACACCATGGCTAGCGTTATCGCCAACGAGTTCAGTGAGGCTACCGGCAATATCTATCTCAGCGCGCTCATTGAGATCGGCTTGGCTCTCTTCATCGTTACAATAATCGTAAATATCGTGGCCCAATTTCTGGTTTGGACTGTAACGCGGGGTACTGTGGCGAGAAGCCATGCCTGAAACCATGACTGCCACCTCCGAATTTGCTGCGGCCCCGATCAGTCTGTGGCGGCGGGGTGTGAATTCTTTCGCGACCCTGACTGCGGCCGTCTCTGTGATCCTGGTTTTGCTTCCGCTCGGCGCGGTCTTCGGATATCTGGTTTACAAAGGCATTGGCTCGATCAACTGGGCATTCCTCACGCAGACGCCCAAACCCGTGGGCGAACCTGGTGGCGGCATGGCGAACGCCATTGCCGGGTCTGCTTTCATTTTGCTAATCGCCAGTACCATCGGTGTCCCTATCGGAATCGGTGCGGGAATTTATTTGGCCGAATACGGACGTAACCAGTTTGGGAACGTAATCCGATTCACTGCGGACGTATTGAACGGCGTGCCTTCGATCGTGGTCGGCATCGTCGCCTACGCGATCGTGGTGCTCTCGCAAGGGCATTTCTCAGCGTTAGCCGGCGGAGTCGCGCTCGCCATCATGATGATTCCGACCATCACTCGCACCACGGAAGAGATGCTGCTGCTGGTCCCAAACGCGGTGCGGGAAGCGGCTTACGGTTTGGGCGTCTCCCGCTGGCGCACCACCTTGTCGATTACTCTACGCACGGCCACATCGGGCGTGATCACGGGTGTTATGCTTGCATTTGCGCGGGTGGCGGGCGAGACTGCTCCACTTCTGTTTACCGCTTTCGGGAACCAGTACTGGAACTGGAAGATCAATCAGCCGACGGCCGCACTGTCATTGCAGATTTTCACCTACGCGATTTCTCCATTTGATGAATGGCATCGCCAGGCCTGGGCGGGGGCATTGATCTTGATTGTGCTGATCGTACTTGCGGTGAGTGCCGTCCGCATCGTTGCCAGCCGCGGAATGCTCAAGGGAGCGAACTGAACCATGGGAGTCGGGATCAAAGTAGAGCGGCTGAATGCCTGGTTCGGCAAAACCCAGGCGCTCTATGAAATCACCATGGAGGCACCGGCCAACCACGCAACCGCCATTATTGGACCTTCCGGATGCGGCAAATCTACCTTTGTGCGTTGCCTCAATCGCATGCATGAGACCGTCCCCGACGCTCGCGCCACCGGCAGAGTGCAAATCGGCGAGCTCGACGTATACAACGGCACATCCGCGGTGCAGGTTCGGCGGCGCATCGGCATGGTGTTTCAGAAGCCCAATCCTTTCCCGACCATGTCGATCTATGACAACGTGGCTGCCGGATTGAAGCTCAATGGCTTCCACGATCATAAGCGACTGGATGAGATTGTGGAGCGTTCGCTGAAACTCTCGGCTCTGTGGGATGAGGTAAAAGATTCTCTCCGCAAGAAATCCGGCGCGAGCTTATCTGGTGGACAGCAGCAGCGGCTCTGCATTGCCCGCGCGCTAGCAGTCGAGCCGCAGGTGTTGCTCATGGACGAACCCTGTTCCGCCCTTGATCCAATTTCTACCGGTAAGATCGAAGAATTGATCTTCCAGCTCAAGGAAAAGTTTACAATTGTAATTGTCACGCACAACATGCAGCAGGCGTCTCGTGTGGCCGAGTTCACTGGCTTCTTCCTCTTAGGAAAGTTGATCGAACTCGACAAGACCGAAAAGATTTTCACGACTCCGTCCGACAAGCGCACGGAGGATTACATTACAGGCAGGTTTGGATAATGCGCACCCGCTTTCAGCAAGGACTGGACGATCTTCGCGCCCGTTTGCTTCGCATGGGCGGATTGGCCGAGCAGGCTGTGGATCGGGCCTGCCAAGCGTACATCGACCGCGACCTAGCCCGCTGTCACATGGTCCTTGAAGGTGAATTTCAGATCAATGTGGCTGAGCGGGAAATTGACGAGTTGGCTTTCGATCTGCTCGCGCTGCAGCAACCCATCGCCGTGGATTTGCGCTTTATTCTCGCCGTCACCAAGATCAACTCTGATCTGGAGCGAGTCGGCGATCAGGCTGTCAACATCGCTGAACGAGCGATGGATCTGGTAGAACTCCCCAAAGCGGATCTTCCCGTTGACATTCCACGCATGGCTGCCGCCGTTTCTGCCATGGTGCGTCGTTCACTAGAGTCATTCATCGAAGGCAAAGCCGAGCTTGCGCAAGCAGTGCTTGAGATGGACAACGTTGTCGATCGCATGAAGGACGAAGCTTTCATTACCCTGGTCAAGACCATGAACGAGCGGCCCGAGGTTACACGGCAAGCGTTGGACGCGCTGTTGGTTGCTCGTAACTTAGAGCGGGTAGCCGATCACGCAACCAATATCGCCGAAGACGTGATCTTCTGGGTGCGCGGCGCCGACGTCCGTCATAATGTCGCTCCAGAACCGCCAGTGCACCAGGCGAGCACGGATACGCATTAAAGCCCTACTAGAACTTGATCTGTCGGCACAGAGGTAAACCGGTCAGCCGCCTGACCGGTTTTGTTTTCCGTAATCGCCAAACATTTCGGCCTGAGGAGGGAATGCTTGAGCAGAATCGTCTATTTCTTTGCCCTGCTGTTTTCTGTGGCCACACTCAGCCTGCTCATTGCGCAAAATCAGAAAGGACCGCGGCAGATTCCGCTGCCCACGAGCAAGTCCTTGAGCATACCCTCGCCGGGTGTCTTGGGGTCGCTGAACGGCTTCGCGGCGGCGATGGCCGTGAGCCCCGATGGACGCTACGCAGCGATTCTGAACGACGGCTACGGCACGCAACTAAACCAGGCGCACCAATCCATTGCTATTCTCGATCTGGGTACCAACCGACTTACCGATTTTCCGGAAGATCGGCTGGCTGCAGACGCTCATCAGAGTTACTTCCTTGGCCTTGCGTTCAGTTCCGATGGCAAACATCTTTATGCTTCGATCGGTTCTCTCACTGACCCTACTGGCGAACAGCCAGGCGACACGGGAAATGGAATTGCGGTGTATCACTTTCATAAGCAAAAGCTGTCGTGGGATCTCTTTATAAGAATTCCGCCGCAAGCGACCGCGGCAGGGAAGAAGGTCGCACAAGGTGCGCGCAAGGCCCCTGATGGAACTGCCATTCCGTATCCTGCTGGCCTCGCGGTGATCTCCGGCCGCAGCACGCCCGACAAGTTCCTGGTGGCCAACAATCTTTCCGATAACGTCGTGCTAATTGACTCCCAAAGCGGCGATGTGCTCAAAGAGTTCGATCTGAGCACGCAAGAACTGATTCCGTCTTCTTTTCCTTACACCGTTGTTACCTCGCGCGATGGTCACCGCGCCTGGTGCAGTCTGTGGAATGCTTCTCGAGTGGCGGAACTCGACTTGGAGAAGGGAACAGTCACGCGCTGGATTCCCCTAGGCCAGCCGAAAGACGCTACCGCACCGGGTTCGCATCCGACGGCGATGCTGCTGAGCCCGGATGAGAAACTGCTGTATGTAGCGCTATCGAACGCCGACCGAGTTGCGGTAGTAGACACCCGCAACGGCACGACCATCTCCCAACTCAGCACGACTTTGCCCGACCAGAAGTTTGCCGGAACATGGCCCGCCGCACTCGCACAGACTACGGACGGCAAGCGCTTGTTCGTTGCTGACGCTTCTATCAACGCCGTAGAGGTGTTCGACACATCGAATGTCCTTGCGAATGGGAACACCGCGGACAAAGTGGTCGCGCCTTCGGGCTTCATTCCAACTGATTGGTATCCCAGTGCTCTTGCCACGATCGGTGGCGATCTGCTCATTGCTACTTCCAAAGGGCAGGGAACCGGTCCCAACAGCGGTGCGAATAATCTCAGAAACGAGAGACGACACCACGAGCACCCTTACATCGCGACCTTGCTCTACGGCTCGATTGCTCGCCTCAAAATCCAGGATATTGAAAAACAACTTCCAGAGCTCACGCGCACAGTGGAGAACAGCAATCTTCTGCATTCAAATCCAAGCCAAATCCAGTTTGCGCAGAATTCCAACCCGATTCATCACGTCATCTACATCATCAAAGAGAATCGCACATACGATCAGGTCCTCGGTGATTTAAAAGTGGGCAACGGTGATCCCTCGCTCACGATGTATGGCGCAGATGTCACTCCGAACGAACACAAGCTGGCGCTGCAATTTGGCGTGCTCGATAATTTTTACGACAGCGGAGAAGTATCGGGCGATGGACATGTCTGGTCAACTGCGGCGATCACGAGTGATTACAACGAGCAGACCTGGCAGATCAACTACCGCGGAAAAGAGCGCACCTACGATTTTCAAGGCAGCGTGACCGACGAAATCCCGCTCGATCAAAACGAGCCGGACGTGAACGAGCCAGGCACGGGCTACATTTGGGATAACGTTGCCAGCCACGGCCTCACTTATCGCGACTATGGAGAGTTCATTTATGGCGTGTGGTGCAAGGCCACGGAAACTAAAATGACGGTTCATGAGGCTGCCCCAGTGCCGGGCACGGCCTGCCCAAAGAACGCAGTGATTAGAGGAGAGGCATTGCCGCCAAATGTGGGCCAACCTCATGGATCATCCAGCCCATGGCCATGGGCGGTTCCACTGCTGAAAACCACAAAACCCACCAAGGCAGTCCTGCGCGATCACTTCGATCCGCTATTTCCTGACTTCAACACCGAATATCCCGACCAGTTCCGCGCCGACGAATTCCTCAACGAGTTCGACGGCTTTGTGCGCGCCCGCAAAGAAGGAAAGGGAACCGAGCTGCCGGCGTTCACCCTGTTGTATTTGCCGGATGACCACACGCACGGCACGACTCCGGGAAAGCCTCGCCCAGCCGCCAGCGTCGCGGATAACGACCTCGCCGTTGGCCGCGTGGCGGAAGCAGTCTCGCACAGTTCCTACTGGGACGACACCGCCATTTTTATTCTGGAAGACGACGCCCAGGATGGCGCTGATCACGTCGACGCGCACCGCTCCATCGCCTTCGTCATCAGCAAGTATTCGCCAGGATCGGCCGATCGTCCGTGCGTGGACCATCATTTCTACACAACGGTCAGCTTGATCCACACCTTCGAGACATTGCTGGGTTTGCCGCCCATGAATCAGAACGACGGATATGCTCCTCTGATGGCACCTCTTTTTTCAGGCGCAGGCAATCAGTCACCATTTACGGCCGACTGGAGCAATCGGGAGAACGGTTTGATTTATCAGATGAATCCGGCGAAAGGTCAGGGTGCAAGCGAATCCGCAGAGATGGATTTTTCTCACCCGGACGCGGCGAATCCGGCGGTCTTGAATGCAATTTTGTGGCGCGATCGCAAAGGAGATCAGCCCATGCCGGCGCCGCAGCACGTAATGTTCAGCAGCAAATCAGACCCAGATGAAAAGTGATCATTGGACTTCGAGCAGGTAGGCCCGGACGCCTCGTCCGGGCAGCGGGCAAGCGAGCAGGTCGTCGTCGCGAAGCTCCGGCGCTTCCCGCCGCTGCGCGGACGAGCGCGTCCGCCCTACGTGGACAGTCAACGCCTGGCCGCTACTCCCGTGTCCACATCGGCAAACGAGAACCCCGTCGAGACGTTGGGATATTCTTTCCCCGCAATCTCCACGTACGGATACACAAAATAATTCAGCGGCTTCCCATCCTGCTTGGGACTCAATTCCAGGTCTCGTCCCATCGTAAACTCCATGCGATTGGCATCGTGCGCCCCGAAGAAATAATCCTTTTTCTCTGGATGCTTCCACGCCTCAGAAATATCGACCGGAATCCAGCCATGCTGTGGTTCGAAGAAATCAGCCCAGCAGTGGTATCCGGCAATCTCTGCGGAGTGCTTATCAAGAGGCAGGGGAAATCCTATTTCAAACCGCGCAGGAATTCCCCGAGAGCGTGCCATCGCAATGAACAGCGAATGAAAATCGGTGCAGTTGCCTTTTTTGGCATCGCAGGCGTAGAGTACGTCACCGCGTCCCCAACCTGTGCCAGTCTTGTCGTAACGCATGGTCGTGAACACGTAATCGTAGATGGCCCGTGCCTTGTCAATTGGCGTGGTCTTGCCTTCCGTAACCTTCACCGCTAACTCAGCAGGCAGTCCCGTCGTCGGTACAAGCGCATCCGGCGCGAGATATTCGTGACGTTCCCGGTCGCTAAGTTTTACTGCCTGAAGATGCGGAGAGTAAATGCCTAGCGTGAGTCGTTCATGGCGGACGACGTCATATACAACCTCGAAACGCAACTCCGGCTGTTTGGCTTTCGAGGCCTCGGCGTAATACATTTCATTCCCGTATTTCGACTCATGAGTCTTTTTAAGAGGCAGGTCACCCGTTGCGGATAGGACCTTCACCGTCTGGAATCTCTCCGAGTGCGCTTGCGGAATCCAGATTCGTACTTTCTCTCCGGCAGGGACATCTTTCACAGTGAAGCTATAGTGAAACGTGAAATGCCGCGTCTCCTGCGCCGGCAGCGTCGCGCACCCAATTAGAGAAAGGGACAGTAGGAGCAAAACTTTCCTGATCATGAGCAGATTCCTTTGTGATGTTGAGGCTGTTAAACAGGAGACGGCGCACGGACGTTTAGGAGTGGGACCCTCAAGTGAAGCCGCGTCGCGTTCCTCGCATCAGCGCAGTTCCTCTGCTCAGCAGGCAGAATTACATTCTAAACCAAAAGCGCGACGTAATTGCATTTGCGCTGGCCTGATATCAGCCTGCCAAGGTCGACTAGGCGCTCTTCTTCGCCACGAAGTTAAGAGAAGCGGAGTTCATACAATATCGCAGATACGTAGGCGCGGGGCCATCATCGAAAACATGCCCCAAGTGCGCATCGCATTCAGTGCATGAGACCGCCGTCCTCACCATCCCATAGCTCGTGTCTCTGGCGCTGCGAACGTTCTCTGCCGCGATCGGTTGCCAGAAGCTGGGCCATCCGGTTCCAGAGTCGAACTTGGTGTCCGAACTGAATAACGCATTGTTGCAGCAAATGCAGCGGTAGAGGCCCTTGTCGTGCAGGTTCCAGTATTTTCCCGAGTACGCAAATTCAGTGTCGGCGTGGCGCGTAATATCGAAAGCGTTTGGACCCAGTTGCCTCCGCCATTCGTCTTCGCTTTTGACGACCTGCTCTACCCGAACCGTTCTCAATCGCTCACCTGCTTCGGAAAATTGAACAATCGTCACTTCCTTAGGCGTCTGGTTAAAAGTTGTCGCTTCGACAAACCGTGGTTTTCGCAGGAACCATACCGCTAGTCCTGCTACAGTCAACGCGGAGGTGGAGAGAAGCGTCCTGCGCGTCCAATTAGCCGACTCCTGATGCTTTTGTCCTTCAACGTCGAACATGTCGACTCCTTCGCGCTGCTATTTGCCCGTGTAAAGTTCGGGAAACTCCTGGTGAAGATGTGTGACCTTCGGGGCATCGTTGTAAACGATGTACGGATTAGTCGGATGATTCGCTGCATAATTCTGGTGGTAGGCCTCGGCCGGATAAAAGGCCTTCAAGGCGACTACCTGGGTCACGATCGGACGCGGGAACACCCGCGCTTTTTCCAGTTGCGCAATATAAGCCTCAGCAATCCGCTTTTGCTCGCCGCTGTTATAAAAAATAACCGAACGATACTGAGTGCCTGAGTCGGGGCCTTGCCGGTTTAACTGAGTCGGATCGTGCGCGACCGAGAAAAATACCCTTAGCAACTGACCGTAGGTGATCTGTGAAGGATCGTAGACGATCTTCACCGATTCGGCATGCCCAGTCTCGCCGGTGCTAACCAGTTCATATTCCGCAGCGTTCGCTGCACCTCCCGAGTATCCTGAGGTTGCGCTGATCACGCCTTTGACGTGCTGGAAGACGGCCTGAATACCCCAGAAACAACCGCCTGCAACCAGTGCCGTCTGCTCACTCCTGGTTGTGGCAACTGGTGCATCCACTACAGGGCTCGGCGCAGCCCCAATCGCCTTGTCGCTTGCGTTGCAAGCGGCTGATCCGCCAAAGGTTGCAATCAAGAGCAGGATAGAAATCCGTGAAAAGTTAACCATAACAAACTCCTTCTTGGTTCCAGGTCAAAGATGAGGCCAGCTGTTTAGAGTCGCGAAGGCGACAAAAGTTGCGTGCCTGTCCGATCAAATCCCTCCTGGGTAACTTTCCTCCCGATTGCGCATCTGATCACGCGTGTCACATAATCGGCCTACACATGAGAATACTGTTTCTTTCTACGATCGCTTTTCTTCTAGTTACAGCCGGGTCGTCGACCGGGGTATCTGAATCGTCATCGACCGGGCAGATGCGAACTCCTGTGCTGGTGGAATTGTTTACTTCAGAAGGCTGCTCCAGTTGTCCTCCCGCGGATGCATTGCTGCAGAAACTAGACCAGCAACCCATTGCTGGAGAAGAGCTGATTGTTCTCAGTGAGCACGTTGACTATTGGAACCACATCGGCTGGAAAGATCCGTACTCGGCACGTTTTTACAGTGATCGACAAAATACGTATGCCAAGCGTCTCGGTAGCGACGTCTACACTCCTCAAATGGTCGTCGACGGGACCAGCCAGTTCGTAGGCAGCGACACGGTTCTGGCCAATCAGGCTTTCGTCAAAGCATTGACGGGAGCGAAGATCGCGGTTCGTTTGTCGTCGGTTTCATCAGGCACGACAAATAGTCTGATGGCTCATCTGGAAACAGATGTGCTACGGGGATCGTTTGGTTTGCGTGAGGCAGAGGTATACGTTGTCGTCGCCCTCGACCGAGCAGAATCGCAAGTCTCCGGCGGCGAAAACTCCGGACGAAGACTGTCCCACACGGCGGTAGTGAAGAGCATCACAAAGGTGGGAAGATTGCAGACAGATCAAGCCTTTTCGCAAGACGTGAAATTGAAATTGGATCCCACGACGAGCGCAAGCAATCTGCGGTTAATCGCATTTGTGCAGGAGTTGGGACAGGGTCGAGTGATCGGCGCGACAGTCCAAACGGTTAGCACCGCGGCGGCCAAGAAGAATTGAATTGAGATTATTCTGCCGAATGAACATCGCGGTATTCCTGTGCTCCGTAACTTTCCGGTCGTAGGTATACCACATCGCCGGGCTCCAGCTATCCGGTCGCCGCAATGGACTTTATCTTGGAATCGATTCCTCGGAACTGGCAAATTCTCCGTCATCATCACCGGTCGCGTCGTAGCTTGCATTTTCGATGAGATACTTCTTCATACATCGAACGCAAGGGGAGTAACCCTCGCGCGATGCCTCGCGCGCCGTGATTGTCCGCAACTTTGCTTTGTCGTGGATAAATCGACATCCAGCCCGATGAAAGGTTTTTCCATCCTCCTCTACCACTACCATAATTTCGGGGGGAACGCCGGTCCCAGGCTGCGCGTGTCCCGAGCGCAATGCCGGTTCACGCGAGACCGCGGACCTGCCCAGCTCGAAGCCGCCGGCGAGCAGAACCGCCGCTGCTGCCGCGACCATCCATCCTAAGAAGCCCCGCCGGCTGCGAGGCATGTTCTGTTCCAGCCGCTGATGCAAACGCTGGCTATATCCTTGAGGTGGTTCAAACATACGGTCTTCCTCATAGAGGCCGATCACATTTCGAGTGCCGTCGAGTACCGCGCTGCACTTCTGGCACATGTGGAGATGCTCCTCCATGGCGGAGCGCAAGTCTGGGGCGACTTCGTCGTCAAGGTAATTCGAAATCTCGCGCCACACCTCTTCGCAGGTCACTACCATGGCTTGGTCCCCTTTGCGAATGACAACTTGCTGCTCCAACTACCGCCAAGACCCGGAGCCAATAGATCCCGCAACATAAGCCGCGCGCGCAGGAGCCGCGTCTTGACCGACGCGGTTGAAACCCCGAGGGCTTTCGCCGTTTCTTCAATGCTCAAATGCTGCATGTCCCGCAAGACAAAAACCTCGCGGTATTTCTGGCCGAGCGACGCCAGTGCCTCTGCCAGCTTCTGCCGAATCTCATTTCGTTCCAGGGTCTCCGATGGAATTTCTCGCCAGTCAGCGAAATCGCGAGGAATGTAGTTTCCTTCTTCATCCTCATGATCAACCAGAGGCTGCATGATTTCGACATGCTCTTTTCTTCTCCGCATGCGCGCCTCGTTCACCGTGATCGAGATCAGCCAGGTGCTGAATCGCGCCTCCGAACGAAATTGCCGAATATGTTTGAACGCTTTCAGTACCGCTTCTTGAGCCACATCCTCCGCGTCCGCCTCGTTGCGCAAAATTGCAAACGCAGTCGAATACACGCGCCGTTCGTAGGGTCGAATCAGGTCGTAGAAAAGCTCGTGCTCGCCGTCCCGGATGCGCCGGATCAGCATCTCTTCATCAAGCTTCTGGACTGAGCTCTCCAATGAAATGGCATCTTCCGGCATTATGTCTCACCGTAAATAGCGAAACTACGAATAGTGCACGACAACTATTTCGAAAAATATTCCGGGTCTTTCTTCCAGCCGGTCAGCATGGAAACGAAGTTATTCCATCCATGCAGGACAACCATCACCAGGTGGCCGAACACGAATGCAATGAGTGCCCACATGATTAGAAAATGCCAGAGTCGAGCCCAATGGAAGCCGCCCATCATCCACGCCAGCCAAGAAAACTGCACTGGCTTCCATATCGCGAAACCGGTCAAGACAGACAGCGCGCCTAAACCAATGGCGGAGGTGTACGCATGCTTTTGCAGTGGGTTATAGGCTTCTTTCACCGGCGGTTTAGCTCCGAAGAAAAAATAGTGGCGCACGATCGGCCACACTCCAGGCAAGTCTCGTGGAGCAAAAAGAACCTGCTTATAGTTGCCGCTGAACAGTTGATAGCCCACATACACCACGCCGGTCGCCAAGTAAATCCACATGAAAGTGAGATGCCACTGCAGTGCGCCACCCAGCCATCCACCGATAGCAAACGACTTAGGCCAATTGATCAAATCTTTTTGCGGAATCTTTGCTCCGAAACTGGGAAATGCGCGGAAGATTTGCAGTCCGCTGCCCACCATCACGAACAGCGCCACCGCATTCACCCAATGGCACAGACGAATTACAAGCGGGTGCTCATACACCGCTTCGGTGACTTCGCCCGTTCTTGAGTTCTCGATGGCAACCCTTTGAGTCGACATGTCCTCCTCCGCTAAAGCCCGTAAAATTCGGAGTACCCCTGATCTTCCCAGTACCCCACTCTCTGGAGCACGTTGCTCACTTTTAGATCGGTTAAATACTTGGCCTGCTTGTAGCCGACTTTAGTTGGAATATTCAGGCGCAATGGCGCGCCATGCTCACGGGTGAGCGGCTGGCCGTACATTTCGAAACATAGGAGCGTCTGGGAATGCAGCGCGGTAGCCATGTCCAATGACTCGTAATAATCGTCGGCGCACTCAACGGTCACGAACCGGGCGGTAGTATCCGCGCCGATCATTTTGAGGAAGTCGGAAAGGCGTACCCCGCCAAAATTGCCGATTACGTCCCAACCTTCCACGCAAACGTGACGCGTATTCTGGATAACTTTCGGTAGAGCCTGAATCTGCGCGAGCGTGTAATCGCCGGGTTTCTGGACCGCGCCACCGACAGCAAGGGTCCACTTGTCGAAATCGACTCCCGGGTCGTCAAGATCGTAGTCGTTGATTGGAAACTTATTGAAGGGGGTGAGTTCCGAGTCGGCAAAAGTCGGCGCCAAATGTCCCGACCGAAAGAGCCTTGCCGCCGCCCAGTCGCTGAAGCCAAGCCCGGCCTTAAGCAAGGGTTTCTGCAACTGAGGGATGGCGAATGCCCCCAGCGCAAACAACGGCGTCAGCTTTAACAACTCGCGCCGGCTGAGACGTTTGAATCTTTGGTCGTCGATTCGTGAGTTCATCGTGTTCCCTCAACCGAGTTCGGCGGATATGAGATTCGTCAAACATCTTAAAGTTACGGGCAGATATGCAGGTATTCTATCGCTTGGTCCGGTTTCAGGCATCACAGCACCGAACATTTCTTGCAAATGAGTTCCCGAGGGATGATAATTTGTACTGTCTTGTCGGAGCGCTCTGGGAAGCGCTTTGGTATCGGTCTGTTGTAGAGTCTCGAATACCGCGTTAGACGCTTGAGTTTACTATCCCCGAGCGGGAGTAGTTCAGCGGTAGAACGCCAGCTTCCCAAGCTGGATGTCGCCGGTTCGATCCCGGTCTCCCGCTCCATCTCTGTTCCTTTGGAGCCCTTGCTGATCTGATTGTGTGTAAGGGCTCCTCAAAAAGTACAAACCGGCGGTCACTTCCACTTGAAGGAAAATGCGGGCAGCCCGTAGGCTGCCACGGCGAATATTCTCAAAGCTGGCGTCGATTTGGTCCTACTCCGTTCGACTTATAGATGGAGGCACATGAACGGAGTCGTCCAAATTGAATAATCAAATAGAATGAGATCAAACGAAATGCCGGTGTCTAACGTCAATACCTTGATGAGTAATGGCGGGCGAATTTAAACCGAATCTTTGTGCTGAGGCCGTGAATCAAATTCTAACTGTCGGAGTGCGGTGTCGGGGCACGTTAAGTACGCGTTTCTAACCACTTAAGGGGAAGTCATGGCGAAAAGAATGATCCTGATGTTGGGCGTGACAGTAATTCTGCTCACGGCCTTGGGCTTCATAAAGTTCAGACAGATTCACTCGGCGGTGCAAGCCTCTGCATTTCAACCGCCTCCGGAAGCCGTGACAAGCATTGTGGCGCACAAAGAGGTATGGCCGGCGACCATGACGATAATTGGCACCATGGAGGCCGTTCAGGGCGTCACGGTCAGCGCAGACCTTCCTGGTGCGGTGTCACGAATCGCCTTCGATTCCGGCAAGTCGGTTCATGCGGGAGATGTCCTCGTCGAGCTTGACACCCGCCAGGAGCGGGCCCAGTTGGCATCGCTTGAGGCCCAGCGCGATCTTGCACGTGTGAGTTACGACCGGGCGCAGCAACTGGTGGATGAAGGCGTGATTTCCCGCGTGGAGTATGACCAAGCTACCTCCCAAAGGAAGGCAACTGAAGCAAATGTAGCGGAGATCCGCGCCACGATTGAGCGGAAAACGATCCGCGCGCCGTTCTCTGGGATTTTGGGCATTCGCCAGGTCAACTTGGGGCAATATCTTTCCGCAGGCCAGGCTATAGTCCCTCTGCAGGCGCTGAATCCGATCTACGTAAACTTCGGAGTGCCCCAGCAGGTAGTCTCCCAGTCGCTGGTGGGCCGTCCGCTGCACGTCACGAAGGAGGATTTGCCCAGCGCGGCATTCTCCGGGCGCATCACGGCTGTGGACTCGGTTGTGAATGAGGCGACCAGGAATATTCAGATCCAGGCGACGCTTCCCAATCCTGAAGGCAAACTGCGCCCCGGGATGTTCGTCCAGGTAGATCTTCCACTCGGAGCGAGCCGTACCGTGATCGCGCTGCCTGCGTCTGCGATCAACTACGCGCCCTATGGCGATTCAGTTTTCGTGATCACCGACCTTAAAGACCCGAGCGGCAAGACCTATCGCGGCGTGAAACAGGAATTCGTCAAGGTCGAAGGATCGCACGGCGATCAGGTCGCGGTCATCTCTGGCGTCAATCCCGGGGACGAAATCGTGACCTCAGGAGTATTCAAGCTGCGCAATGGCGCCGCCGTACAAGTCAACAACAAAGTACAGCCGGGAAACAATCCCGCTCCTAAGCCCGAGGACAGCTAAATGAAATTCACCGACCTCTTTATCAGACGGCCGGTCCTCGCGATGGTGGTCAGTCTGGTCATCCTGATCGCGGGCCTGCAATCCATACGCTCGCTGAGTGTGCGTCAGTATCCGCGGAGCGACATTGCAATCGTGCAGGTCACGACGGTGTACGTGGGCGCCAACGCCGACCTGGTCCGCGGCTTCATCACAACGCCGATTGAGCGTGTCATCGCGAGCGCGGATGGCATCGACTATATGGAGTCGTCGAGCGCCCAGGGCCTGAGCACGATCACCGTTCACCTGAAACTCAATTACGACACCAACGCAGCCCTTACCCAGATCCAGGCGAAGCTGGCCCAGGTCCGCAATGACCTGCCGCCGGAGTCCCAAGCTCCAGTCATTGACTTGGAGACCGCCGACACGCAGTTTGCGGCTATGTATATCGGCTTCTCATCCGCCAACCTGGATCAAAATCAGATCACCGATTACCTGACCCGCGTGGTGCAGCCGAAGTTAAGCGCCATCAGCGGTGTGCAGCGCGCCGACATCCTCGGCGATCGCACTTTCGCCATGCGAATCTGGCTGAAGCCCGAGAAAATGGCAGCACTCGGTATTTCGGCTTCCGCAGTACGAGACGCATTATCGAAGAACAACCACCTGTCAGCTCTTGGGCAGACCAAGGGTTCGATGGTGTCCGTGAACCTGATTGCCAACACCGATCTTCGCACAGCAGATGAGTTTCGCCAATTGGTGGTCAAGCAGGATAAGGGTGTTGTCGTACGGCTGGGCGAAATTGCGGACGTTGTACTTGGCGCTGTGGACTATGACCAGGATGTTCGCTTCAATGGGGAGACCGCGACGTTCATGGGCGTTTGGGTGCTTCCCACGGCCAACTCACTTGAAGTAATCAAAAATGTCCGCGCTGCGCTGCCGGAAATCCGGACGCAATTGCCTCCAGGCATGAAAGTCGGAGTCCCCTACGATTCAACTGCGTACATTCAGGACGCGATTAACGAAGTGTTAAGCACGCTCACTGAAACCCTGCTCATCGTCGTGGTGGTTATCTTTCTCTTTCTCGGATCTTTCCGCTCCGTACTGATTCCAGTCGTCGCCATTCCGATTTCGTTGATTGGCGCGGTTTTCCTCATGCAGATCGCTGGATTCACCATCAACCTCTTAACTCTGCTGGCTATCGTGCTCTCGGTCGGATTGGTGGTCGATGACGCGATTGTGATGGTGGAGAACGTCGAGCGGCATATACACCTGGGCAAGCCACCGTTCCGAGCGGCCATCGATGCTGCGCGCGAACTGGTCGGCCCGATCATTGCGATGACCATCACGCTCGCCGCGGTGTACGCGCCGATTGGGATTCAAGGCGGTCTGACCGGCGCCCTGTTCCGCGAGTTCGCGTTTACCCTCGCTGGCGCCGTGATTGTTTCAGGTGTAGTAGCGCTGACCCTGTCTCCGATGATGGGATCGAAGTTGCTGCGCGCCGGGGATACCGAGCGAGGCTTCGCGGGAATGATCAACCGGCGATTTGAGAGCGTTCGTGGTCTTTACGCGCGGACCCTTGCGCGCACGCTCAATTACCGGCCCGTAGTCTTTGTCCTGTGGGCGATTGTTGTCGCGTTGATCGTGCCTTTCTACATGTTCTCGCAGCACGAGTTGGCTCCGGCGGAGGATCAGGGAGTTGTCTTCGGGGTCATCCAATCGTCCGCGAACTCGACTATTGATCAGACGAATTTGTTTACCACTGAGGTCTACGATGTTTATCATTCGTTCCCCGAGAGTGAGAGCATCTTTCAGATTACTTCCCCGAGCGGCGGCTTCGGAGGCATGGTGACGAAACCATGGAGCCAGCGGAAAAAGACGGCTCAGCAGTTGCTGGTCGAATCCGTCGGGCCCCTGTCGAAAATTCCGGGTATCCGCGTAATCCCATTGACGCCGCCACCACTGCCGGGAGGTGGAAACTTTCCCGTGGAGTTCGTGCTTGTCTCGGCGGCGGAGCCCCGGCAGCTTAGCGAGTTTGCCAACCAACTCGTACAGAAAGCCTTCGCCAGTGGCCTTTTCATCTACGCTGACACCGACTTGAAATTCGATCAGCCGCAGGCTGAGGTCGTTTTCGATCGGGACAAACTGCGTTCGCAGGGAGTTGATCTAACCCAGGCCGGCCAGGACCTGGCCACCATGCTTGGGGGCGACTACGTCAACCGCTTCAGCATCCAGGGCCGCAGTTACAAAGTTATTCCACAGATCAAGCGTGCGGAGCGTTTGACCTCCGACCAACTGAAGCAGATTTACGTCACCGGGTCCGACAACAAACTTGTTCCCTTGTCGACCTTTGCCACCATCAAGACTACGACCGAGCCAAGGCAACTCAATAAATTCCAGCAGCTCAATGCTGTGACGATTCAAGGAGTGATTCCGCCCAATGTACCGCTGGACAAGGCTCTGCGTTTCCTTGAAGACGAAGCCAAGACCATCTTGCCACAGGGATTCACCTTCGACTACGCTGGGGAATCGCGCCAGTTGCGGGTTGAGGGAAGCAAGTTTCTCGGAACCTTCCTGCTCTCAGCAATCCTGATCTACCTGGTTCTGGCAGCGCAGTTCGAAAGCTTTCGCGATCCGTTCATCATCCTGGCCGGTTCGGTGCCACTGGCTCTCTCCGGGGCGCTGATGTTCTCATTCCTCGGACTGACGACCCTCAACATCTACAGCGAGGTCGGTTTGATCACGCTGGTCGGTCTTATAGCGAAGAATGGCATCCTGATCGTGGAGTTCGCGAACCATCTTCAAGAAACAGGGAAGGCTAAGCTGGCTGCGATCATCGAGGCGGCTAGCACGCGGCTCCGTCCAATATTAATGACTACTGCTGCCACCGTATGCGGCCATTTCCCACTTGTCCTCGCGAAAGGTCCAGGAGCGGGAGCCCGCAACAGCATCGGTATTATGTTGGTCAGCGGCATGATTATCGGAACGCTTTTCACTCTGTTCGTCGTGCCATCAATCTATATGCTGGTGGCGAAGACGCACACGCTCGCTCCAGAAGCGGAAGCGGAGCCGGAAAGCGAACTCGGGGAACCGGCGGACGTTGTGGCGTAGCAAGCGACGGCTGTGGAGACGTTGCTAGCAACGTCTCAGGCATCACCTACGATGCCGAACATGTAGACGTCCGCCAGAACGGAACTTTGTGATCTTCACATCAGCGGCCTGTAAATGATTTTAGCCTCGGCTACCTGGGTTCACGCCAATACTCCCATAAGGAGAAGTACCAAATCCCAGAAAGTTGTTGGCCACGGACGCGCCTGAAGATACAATCGTCACTGAGCTTACCATCCGCCTCAGGCGGGTTTCTGCAGTTGCGTGCAGCGTTTAGGTCCAAGGATATGTCCATGTTCAACCCGCGCTAGTTCGCCCTTCTCTTGAGTCCGGTGCAGCCGGACATCGTCTATCTTTTCATGTAATCTGATCAGCATCCTTCGCGGTTATTTTCGCGATCGCAGAGAGTCCGCAGGTTCCTATGCAGGCTGATGTCACCACCGCAAAGCCCCAGTATCCCAAACTGTGGGCGTCCCTTATGGAAGCGGTCCGCGGTTCCCATCAGGACTACACCTCCGGCAGCCTCAACCGGGCCATCTTGCTACTGGCGGTGCCCATGGTGCTGGAGATGGTTCTGGAATCCCTGTTCGCTGTAGTCGACGTCTTTTGGGTGGGACGGTTGGGCGCGAACGCGGTCGCTACGGTTGGACTGACCGAGTCCATGTTGAGCCTGGTGTTTGCCGTGGGCATGGGACTCAGTTTGTCCACCACTGCTATGGTGGCGCGACGCATCGGAGAGAAAGACCCCGAAGGCGCGGCCGTGGCTGGAGTTCAGGCCATAATCTTGGGTCTGGTAGTGTCGGTTGCCATCGGTGTTCCATGTTTCTTGTTTGCGCCGCAGTTGCTTCGGCTGATGGGCGCTTCGCCTGAGATCATCGCAGTAGGCAGCGGCTACACCAGAATCTGTCTGGGCGGCAGCTTTGCCGTGCTCTTGCTGTTTCTCAACAACGCAGTCTTTCGCGGTGCCGGGGATGCGGCGATCGCCATGCGCCTGCTTTGGATTTCGAACATCATCAACCTCATTCTTGATCCATGCCTGATTTTCGGGATCGGGCCTTTCCCCCGGCTCGGCGTAACTGGGGCCGCGTTGGCAACGTTTACCGGACGCAGCATTGGCGTGCTGTACCAGTTCTATCGTTTGTTGCAGGGCACCGAGCGTATCCGGATTTTGAAGAGCCAAATTCGAGTGCAGTACGATGTGTTACTGCGCCTGATGCGCGTGTCGCTTACCGGCATTCTGCAATTTGCCATTGCGCACACCAGTTGGATTGGCTTGGTGCGCATCGTCAGCATCTTCGGCGCGGCTGCGCTGGCTGGATACACGATCGCCATCCGCGTAGTCATTTTCGTGATCCTGCCTTCCTGGGGCCTCAGCAATGCCGCCGCCACGCTTGTCGGGCAAAATTTAGGAGCCGGGCATCCCGAACGTGCCGAGAAAGCTGTCTGGCGCACCGGACTCTACAATATGTCCTTTCTCGGGACGGTCGGAATCTTTTTCATATTTTTCGCGGAGCCAGTGATCCGCTTGTTCACTCATGATCCGGCCGTAGTGCCGTTGGGCGCAGCGTGCCTGCGCATTGTCAGCTACGGAAACCTTGGCTATGCCTACTTTATGGTCATGATGCAAGCCTTCAACGGCGCGGGCGATACAATAACTCCAACCATCGTGAATTTCTTCGGCTTCTGGCTATTCGAAATTCCCCTGGCATACTGGCTGGCCATTCCTCTGCATATGCGTTCCAACGGAGTCTTCTATTCCATTGCGATTGCCGAGAGCTCAATGGCACTCGCCAGCGCGATCCTGTTCAAGCAGGGAAAATGGAAGAAGCAGAAGATTTAATTCTGAAGACCTTTCTGAGCAATTAAAATGCGACGGACGGCGCTATCTTGTAAGGTGTTTCAGAACGCAATACTAGATATTTGGGGACCAATGAAAAATAGCATGCGCAGTTTTGGGTTGCTGACAGCCTTGACTCTGAGCCTGGTTGCAGGGCGGGCGCAAACACCGCAGCCAGAAAAGAATGCTGCCACTTGGCCGGCGCCGCAGGAGGGCGACTTCATTGTCCACGATTTTCATTTTCAATCCGGGGAGACGCTGTCCGAATTGCGATTGCACTACACCACGTTGGGCAAGCCGGTTACGGATGCCAAGGGTCATACGACGAACGCGATCCTGATCCTCCACGGCACTGGCGGCACTGGGGGACAGTTCCTGCGCCCGATCTTTGCCGGAGTGCTATTTGGCCAAGGGCAATTACTGGACGCGTCGAAATACTTCATCATCTTGCCCGACAACATCGGACATGGAAAATCCAGCAAGCCAAGCGATGGCATGCACGCACACTTCCCGCAATACGAATACGCCGACATGGTTGCCTTGCAACATGAGCTACTCGAAAAGGGGCTGGGCATAAACCATCTGCGTCTGGTTCTCGGCACGTCGATGGGCTGCATGCATTCCTGGATTTGGGCCGAGACTTATCCTGATCAGATGGACGCGGTGATGCCGCTGGCGTGCCTCCCGGTGCCGATCGCCGGCCGCAATCGCATTTGGCGAAAGATGGTGATTGATGGAATTCGCCAGGATCCTGAATGGAAAAATGGCGACTACACTACCCAGCCTCGCGCCGCTCTGCAGATCAGCGCGGACTTCTTGCTTATCGCGGGAAGTGCCCCGCTGCACATGCAGGAAGATCTACCTACCCGCGACGCAGCCGATAAGTATCTTGATGAATCCATGAAGCGCATGACCGCTATGCTCGACGCCAACGATTTTCTATACGCCGTTAACTCGTCCAGGAACTACGATCCGTCCTCGAAGCTCGACGCGATCAGGGCGCCTGTGACGTTCATCAATTCCGCCGACGATTTCATCAACCCGCCGGAGTTGGGAATTGCGGAGCGCGAAATCAAGAAGGTGAAAAATGGCAAGTTTGTTCTATTGCCCGCTTCCGATCAAACATTCGGCCACGGCACCCATACCCACGCAGCGGTCTGGCAACAATATCTGAAGGAGTTGCTGGAAGAGTCCCAGCATTGAATTCTCATTGCTCAGGACAAATGGGAATTTGAATCTTGAGTAATCCGGTACTCAGAAGTCACTCCGCCCGCGAACGCGCCTGTTGCACCATTTCGACCAGGACCTTTCGAGTCTCAGCCGGAGTGCTCACTTCCCGTAGGAATGCGATTCGAGCGCCGCGCATGCCATCAGGGGTCTTTAAGCGCACATGAAACCCGAGGCGATCGACGGCTGTCATCGTTCCTTCCTGCGACTCAATACCAGAAAATCTCCGGGCAAGCAACACGAGCGCGTCCGGGTGGTCGGTATTCATGTGCCGAATAATTTCGGCCATGGAGTCAGCAAGAGGATCAGGTTGACTGCGGTCATATTCGGCAACGGACACCCAGCCCATCACTCCGAAGCCGCCCACATAGTAAACGTCAACTACGTCCATGCGGTAGAACGAAAAGTCTTCAAAATCCACCCAATACTTGCTGTTGGCGTAGCGCGCCAGGTAGAGCTTTCGCGACTCCGGAATCTCTGACTCTGGTATGCGCAGTACGTTGCCCACCAAGGTAACCCTGGAAGCGCCCAGCGGATCACCGCCAGCGTCGTCCTGCGTCACAAGCAAACTGGCGCGAGGGTCTGCATGCAGGTTTTGTGTATGCATGGCCATCGTGCTGATCAGAAAGATAGGACGCCCGCGATCGTCCAACCCGTAAGGCATTACCGATCCAAACGGAAATCCCGGCTGTTTTCGTGACAACGTTGAGAGGCTACCGATGCGAGCTAAGTACATCAGAGTGCGTGCACGCTCGGCGAACGCCGGCTCGGGAACCGATGGTTGGTCACTCGGCCCAGGGCCTGCGTGTTTTCTGATAGGTGAGGTCATGGTCGTTTTATCTTGGCATTTCGAGCGCTCTGAGTCTATGCGTTGCGGCACTCGCCCTCATCACCACGCTGGACAACTCGGCGGCCTGAGGAACCGACTCGAACAGACCGGCGTGGTTCTGTAACTGCAGCGTCCAATCGAGCCGCCAGCGTATCGAAGGCGGCGGTAGGGCCGTTCCAGCGTAACTGGTCTATATCGTCGAAAAGCGCGATGTCGGTCCGAAGCGTCGCGAGCGTGCGAAACAGCAGCGCTTGGTCCCTCTCGCGGCAAAGAGTGTTCGCGAGGGCACTGGCGTTGGCGGCGTTCACATGCCACTCGCGACAATCCGAAGGGATGGATTCGAGATGGATAAACTTGGCCAGAACCGCAGCCGACGATTTCGCACCCCAGCCAGGCAGGCCTGGATAACCATCTGCCGAATCGCCCACCAGCGCGAGATAGTCCGGTATCGACGCGGGTGAGACGCCGAACTTCTGAACCACGCCAGCCTCGTCTATGGTGACCCGCGTCCGGCGATTGAGTTGCACAATGCGCGTGCCACTGACACATTGCGCCAGATCCTTGTCGGGCGTGCAGATGATCACGCGTTCGACACGCGCATCCCGAGCCGCCGCAACCGCCCCCGCAGCCAGCGCGTCGTCCGCCTCAAATTCCACCATCGGCCAGACCACGATGCCGGCCGCTGAGAGGACCTCTTCAAGCAGTGGAAACTGCGCCCACAGGTCGGGTTCGATGCCTTCACTGGTTTTGTATCCCGGCCACAGTCCATTGCGAAAGGACTCGATCACATGATCGGTCGCAACCGCGATATGGGTGGCGCCGCCTTTGATCATTCCGAGCACCGAGCCGAGGACGCCGCGCACTGCCGCGACCTCCCGTCCGTCCTGGTCTCTTGCAGACGGCAGCGCGTAGTAGTGCCGGAACAACTCGTAAGTGCCGTCGACCAGATAGACTTCCAAGACGCAAACCCCTCCACAACCTTATAGGACTGCTGCCCGCTCAATCAATGGGCACAGAAGAATTGGCCCCGGAATGCGAGTGCAGATCCTCGAGGCAAGAAGCGGTTATCTAACAACGCTGTTCATCCGCCGCGTTTCACCGTATTATTTAAGAGGTTGAACCAGACTCATATGCGGAAAATTGTGTTGGCTCTCACCATTGTCGGCGGACTGATTTGCATTTGGGAGGCGTCACGCAAGCCGCCGACCCACAACCAGACATTAAGGTCCTACTTTCAGAGGGGTTCGAGTATGAAAGCCGGTGCGCCGGTATACGTCGATGGTGTAAAGCTGGGTGTGGTTATGAGTGTGCGCGTACGTCCTGAGTTGGGAGATCGTCCGGTCGAGGTCTTTATGGCGATTAGCACGCCGTATGAACTGAGAATTCCAAGTGACTCAACCGTGTTTCTATCCACTGAGGGCGTATTGGGTCAAACCTTTCCTGACATAGACACTCGCAGCGCTCATGGTGCCGCTAGTGGAAACAATGGTGTGCTCAAGAGTTCCGAAGTAACGGCTGTGGTCGCCGCCCAAGCGGTAAGACGCATCGGCGACGCTCTAGTTCAAGCGAGCGCAGGTAGCGTACCGCCTGACCAGCAACGTAAGAGCTCAGTATCCACAGATTCGGGTCGCAAATAACGAGGTGGACCGTCGCTTAGACCCGCTCAATCACCACCGACTTTACCACCACATCTTTGTTCGGCTTGTCCTGACGATTGCGGGGGACGCCCACAATTTTCTCGGCTACATCTTGGCCTTCTACCACTTCACCGAAAATTGTGTGCTTGCCAGTGAGCCATGTCGTAGGCGCCAGGGTGATGAAAAATTGCGAACCGTTGGTGTTTGGGCCGGCATTGGCCATAGCCAGTTTTCCCGGCTTGTCGAACTTGTGTGGCGAGCCTTTGGTTTCGTCCTCGAATTGATAGCCGGGGCCACCCATGCCCGTGCCAGCCGGATCTCCGCCTTGGATCATGAACTCAGGAATCACGCGGTGGAAGATTGTTCCATCGTAGAGGCGGTCTTTGCTCTTCTTGCGGCTGACGGGATGCGTCCACTCGCGTTTCCCTTCGGCTAGTTCCACGAAATTGGCGACTGTCTTAGGCGCGTCCTTTTCGAATAAACGGCAGACGATGCTGCCTTCCGATGTGTCAATAATGGCGTATGTTCCTGGCTGGCGAGTCATAGCGATTCCTTTCGTTTTGGTAAATCTAGATGCGAGGGCAAGATGCCCTCGCGACAGCCGGCGGGACGCCGGCGCTACAAAAGCCTTACTGGTTCGCGCCGCTGATCGTGATGTGATTGATCTTCACTGGTTTATAGGGACGATCGTTTGAGTCGCGTCCCACGCGTGCAATCTGCTTCACCAGTGCCACGCTGGCCTCATCGCACTGGCCAAAGATGGTGTAGCCGCCGTTCAAGCTCGGATAGGCAATCTCAGTGATGAAAAATTGCGAGCCATTCGTACCGGGGCCCGCATTGGCATAAGCCAAGCGTCCCGGACGATCGAACTTCAGGTCGGATGAAGTTTCGTTCTTGAAAGCATAGCCGGGATCGCCGGTTCCAGTGCCCATCGAGTCACCGCCCTGAATCATGAAATTAGGGATCACGCGATGAAAGATGGTGCCGTCGTAGAGCGGAACGCCGTGCTTTTTCTGATGAGTGACGGGGCTGGTCCAATCCTTTGTGCCATCAGACAAGCCGATGAAATTGGCCACACCGATCGGAGCTTTGTCAGGAAAAAGCGTACATGTCAGTTTGCCTGCGGTGGTATCGATTACAGCCGTGGGGTGGCCCGAAGCAGTCGCCGATTTGGCCTGCGACCATAACGTGAGTGAAGACAGAAAGATGAGTGAAACAAGAATCAAGCATTTGCGCATGGTGGCTCCCTCTGAGTTGTAATTCAAGTGTGATGAATCCGAATCTTGAATTGTACGACAGTGGCAGCGAAATTTACTTGTTCGACGAAACCTTTTGCGCCTGCATTTCATGGCTCACGCGCTCTACCTCTTTGAACACTCGCAGGCTATTGCTGCCAAGAATTTTACGGATGTCGCCAGCACTATAGCCGCGATCGAGCAACGCCTGCGTGATCTTCGGCAGGTCAGCCGCGGAATCAATGCCTTCCGGAGTTGCCCCGCTCACCCCGTCAAAATCCGAGCCCAGACCCACGTGATCCATGCCGGCGACCTTGGCGATGTGGTCGATGTTGTCGATCAATGACTTCAGCGGGGGGCGCGGGATCTTGGCGTCCCACTCGCGGTCGATGCGGTCTTCGTCGAGGTAACTCACAGTTTGTCCGGCCGCCTTCTTCTGGGCGAGGTATTGCGCGACCGCGGCGTTCCGTTCCTTGGATTGAGCGAGGAATGCGTCGAGATATTTCTGGTCATCGAAAGCCGAGAAGAAGTTCACTTGCACCACGCCGCCATTGCTAGTCACGGCGCGCAGCATATCGTCGGTCATGTTTCGAGGATGATTGCTGAGAGCTCGGGCCGATGAGTGCGAGGCAATCACCGGAGCTTTGGTTGTGGCGATCGTGTCCCAGAATGTTTTGTCCGCGACGTGAGAAATGTCCACAATCATGCCGAGGCGATTCATTTCCAGCACGACTTGCTTGCCGAAATCGGTGAGGCCGTTGTGATGTGGGATCTTGGGATCGTCAATGTCTCCGGAGGAGTCGGCCCACTCGTTCGTGTTCGACCACGAGAGCGTCATGTAGCGCACACCGAGGCGATAGAAATCGCGCAGGAGATGGATATCGTTTTCGATCGAGTGACCGCCCTCGATCCCCAACAAGGCGGCAAGCTTTTTCTGCTGGTGAGCGCGCTCTATATCTTCGGCCGAGAAGGCCATCATCATCCGGTCAGGATGGCGTGAAGCCTGTTCGTACACTGAGTCGATCAAATCCAAAGTGTGCTGGGCAAAGTGGCCTTGATTGGTTTCGGGCTCAACCCAGATGGAAAAAAACTCTGCGCCCAGGTTACCGGCGCTAGCTTTGTCGAGGCTGATGTGGCCGACATCTTTGGTGTCATTGCTGCCAATATCAAAGTTCTCGTCCAGAAAGCGCTGCGGGGTATCGGCGTGCGTGTCAATCACGATCGCCGAATCGTGGATGGCGCGAGCCCGCGCCGTAATTGCAGAGGCGCTGTTGCTCTGCGCAACAGCCAGTGCCGGCAGCAGAGTCAGGAGCGCAGATAAAAACAGGGGGGTCGCGGCAGAAAAGCGCTTTGCTGTTTCCATGAGTGGTAATGGAATAATTGTATATGGTTGAACAGTAGAGAAGTGTAGTGAGTGTGTCGTCCCGCGTTAATTACTTGAAGGAGGCAGGTGTGAAGTCGAAAGTACTATCATGGTCGCTAACAGACAAAATACTGATTGGCTCTGCATTTTGGTCTGGTTGTGCTTCATCCCGCTGCTCGCTGGCTAACGCTTTGGACTCACGCAAGTCCGCGTAACGGCCCGACACCGCCACGTGAAATACCCATTGATGGCGTTCTTCTTCTGGTTCAACCAGACCCTGATCCTTCAGCGGCATCATGTATTGCTCCATCCACGCGACCTGCTGTTTGGTCATGCCCCGGCGTTGAATGTCGACCGTAATGCCAGCCAGGTGAGATGAAGCGGTTTCGCCCTTCTCGGGTGCCGCGTTGCGATTGTGCCGGCGAAGCTTCTTCTGCACCTGCACCGTTCGCACCGCCGAATTCACTTGGATCGAAGTATGAAACTGTTTGAAGTACGCCTCGCTGAGGTCGTCAAGAAAGTCGCGCGTCCACGGGCGGCAATAGCGGCGATCAGGGTCCAGCCGCGGATCGAAGCGCAATGTCTGGCCAGCGACAATCGGAACCAGTTCCTGGCGGGCAATCAGTTCATCGAGCTCTGCCTGATTCTGGATACGGGGTAATTCCAGGCGGTCAATCTCCTCATTCTGTCGTAGCAACGAATCGCGGGAAGGACGGAATACCGGGTTCCACCGTACACGGCGGAAGTGAGTCCTGCGTTTGCTGACGCGATGTGCGTGTTGGCTGGGGACGACCTGATGCAGACCAAAAGCCTGTCCGCATACCATGACGGCCAGAAATACCGTCAGAAACTTTCGGCCTGTTTTACCCTTCACGAAGTGTGCCTCAAATCCTCAAAGACTGTAGCGCTTACTCAGTCCGTCATTTAAATCACAACCGCAGCACATAAATCCGGCTTTCGGCTGCGAGGTTACTAAAGAGTATCTTGGCCAGGTTACCGCTCGTTACTCTTTCCGCGCGCTGTACCCAGACATCACTGCAGCTAAGATGCCATTTGAGGGTGTCCGATTGCCTGCGTCTATGTGCGCCAGAAAACGGCATTTACCGTTTCGAGGCTTCAGGACGAAGTCGGCACTATAACACTGTTTGACGCAGCGAGTCCCAGAAAACGTCACTCATGGGCCATTTTGGCCCAAATCCGGTTAACTGGAAAACCAGTCACTTGCGGAAGAGGTCACCGATCGCTTGTTTCATGACTTCGCCCCCGATCTCCGAAATAGAGCGCGTCAGAGGAATATCCTTTGGGCAAACCTCGACGCAGTTTTGGGCGTAGCCGCACTCCTGGATCCCGCCGTCGCCCATCAGCGCCGCCAATCGCTCGCGTTTCAGTTCCGCGCCAGTCGGATGGGTATTGAAAAGGCGAACCTGGGAAATCGTGGCGGCGCCCACGAAGTCGGTATCCTCATTGAACTGCGGGCAGGCCTCCATACAACAGCAACAGGAAATACAGCGCGAAAGCGGGTAGGCTTGCTCTTGTTGCTCAGGGCTCACGCGGGGGCCGGGTCCAAGATCGTAGGTGCCATCGATTGGAACCCAGGCTTTCACTGCTTTCAGGTTTTCAAACAGAACGGCACGATCGACCGCGAGGTCGCGAACCACCGGAAACTTTTTAAATGGCTCCAGCCGGATGGGCTGCTCGAGCTTATCCACCAAAGCAGAGCACGCCATGCGAGCGCGGCCGTTGATCAGCATTGCACACGAGCCGCACACTTCCTCGAGACAATTGGAGTCGTAAGTGATGGGCGTCGTCGGCTTGCCATCGCGCGTAACCGGATTACGCGCAATTTCCATCAGCGAGGAAATCACGTTCATGCCCGAGTGCCATTCAAGCTCGAATTCTTCCCAAAGAGAGCTGGCGTTGGGATTATCTTGGCGTTTGATTTTTATGATCACCGTCTTGTTGTTTGCCATTCGCAATTAGCCTTTAGCTCAATCTGTCATTCTGAGCAAGCGAAGAATCTCTGTACTTTGCCGACGCGGGCACAATGCATGGATCCTTCGCTTCGCTAAGGATGACAGCCATTGAGAGGAGCGTTACTTCACCGCGTCATACTTCCTCGGACGCGGCGGAATCAACGAAATATCCACTGGCTCGAATTCAAATCTTGGCTCGTCTGCGTCGGGAGCGAAGTATGCCTTCGTCGTCTTCAGCCAATTCTTATCATCGCGTTCCGGGAAGTCTGGTTTGTAGTGTGCTCCACGAGACTCGTCCCGCATCGCCGCTCCTTGCGCTACGACCCGGGCAAGTTGCAGCATGTTATAAAGCTGCCGAGCGAAGACCACACTGGTATTGGCCCACTGCGATCGGTCACTCAGATTGATGTGACGGAAGCGCTCCAGCAGTTCACATAGTTTGCCGTCGGTTTCCTTCAACTTGTTGTTGTAACGGATCACTGTGCAATTCGCGGTCATCAATTCGCCAAGTTCCCGCCACAGCCGGAAGGGATTCTCCTTGCCGTCCGACCTCATCAGCATGGAATTGTTTTCTTCCTCATGCTTGCGTCCCGAGTCGAAATGGCCATTGCTCGACGCCGCTTTCTGATCGCGTGCGTACTGTACCGCCGCAGGCCCAGCGATGAATCCGCCAAAGATGCAAGAGACCAGCGAATTCGCGCCCAGACGATTTGCCCCGTGATACTGGTATTCGCATTCGCCCGCCGCATAAATTCCCGGAATGTTGGTCGCCTGCTTGTAATCAACCCACAACCCACCCATGGTGTAGTGCATGCCGGGGAAGATCTTCATGGGAACTTCGCGGGGGTCGTCGCCGACGAACTTCTCGTAGATTTCCAGAATGCCTTCCAGCTTGCGGTCGAGAATCTTGCGATCGATATGGGTCAGGTCCAGATAAACCATCGGCTTTCCATCGATCCCCAGATGGTGTTCGTAGACGACTTTGAAGATAGCGCGGGTAGCCACATCACGCGGCACCAGATTTCCATACTTCGGGTACCACTCTTCCAGGAAGTACCAACGCTCGCTTTGCGGAATTGATAGCGGATCGCGCGTATCCCCCGGAGTCTTGGGGACCCAAACGCGTCCGCCCTCGCCGCGCGCCGACTCCGACATCAGGCGCAGTTTGTCTTCACCGGGAATTGAAGTGGGGTGAACCTGGATAAACTCTCCGTTGGCGTAGTAGCATCCCTGCTGATACAGCGATGACTGCGCCGAACCCGTACACACCACCGAGTTGGTCGACTTGCCAAAGATGGCGCCAATACCGCCGGTTGCGATGATGATCGCGTCCGCAGGGAAAGTGCGCACTTCCATCGTACGCAAGTCCATGGCGCAGATGCCGCGGCAGATTTTATTGGAATCGAGCACGGCCGAGAGAAACTCCCAGTGCTCATATTTCTTGACCTTACCTTCGGACTCGTAACGCCGCACTTGCTCGTCAAGTGCGTAGAGAAGTTGCTGCCCCGTAGTGGCTCCGGCGAATGCGGTGCGATTGTAGAGCGTCCCGCCGAAGCGGCGAAAATCCAGCAAACCTTCTGGGGTGCGATTGAAAGGCACGCCCATGCGGTCGAGCAGATCAATAATGCCCGGCGCGGCTTCGCACATCGCTTTTACCGGAGGCTGGTTGGCAAGGAAGTCGCCCCCGTAAATCGTGTCGTCGAAGTGCTTCCAGGTGGAATCGCCTTCGCCTTTGAGATTCTTGGCCGCGTTAATGCCGCCTTGGGCACACACGGAATGCGATCGTTTAACCGGGACAATGGAAAACAAATCCACCTGCCCGCCCATCTCTGCGATCTTGATGACGGCGGAAAGACCCGCCAGGCCGCCGCCGATAACAATGATCTTCGGATTTGATGCCATCGTGCTCAGATTCCAATCTGCCGGCAGTGGAGCCCCGGGGGATTAATGTATGACGACTAACGTGTGACGACTGACTCCATTCCTACGCCTGCTGGCTCCATCGGCTGCAGCGGGGTATTCAGGAATGAATACATCGTGGCTGCTCCCACCAGGACAAACAACAAGCCGATTGCAGCGCAGACGTAACCAAACTTCCGCCTGGCGCTGTCACCTGTCGTAATGCCCCACTTCGCAGCGAATAACCAAAGTCCATAGGCAAAGTGCCAGGAGGCGCAGAGAATTCCGACGGCATAGAAGACAACTGCCCACGGGCTCTGAAACTCCGCTTGCACCTTGCCAAAAGCTGCAGCCGGGTAACTCAACAGGTGAACTCCGGTGAAGCGCAAATGCCAGGTGTGCCAGACCATGTAGAAGAAAGCGATGGTGCCGGTCCAGCGCTGCGAGGTGTACAGCCAATTCCCGGTCCAGGGATACTCGCCAACGTTGCTCTCACCCCGATACCAGATGTAGAAACCGTAAAGAGCGTGATAAAGGATAGGCAGCCAGATGCCGAATAACTCGAGGCCAACCACAAAAGGGAAACTGCTCAGCAGCTGAACCTGCTTGGCGTAAGCTGCTGGGCCGCGGGTCGCGAATGCATTGGAGATGAAGTGTTCGACCAGAAAAGCGCCCACCGGGATGATCCCGCTCAACGAGTGCAGACGACGCAGTAAGAACGAAGATCCTTGTCCGGCCCGCAACGGAGCCACGCCACCTTTGATCGGCACCGGAGCTGCAGGACTGGCAGTTGCCGCCACAGAATGCTCCTTATCACTTCAAGTTTGAGAATGGAACCTTTTATTATGTTGTGGCGAGAGAAGGGAAGTCAAGGAAGCCGGATCGATATTAGTAATGGATCAGCGCAAGTTCTTCTGCCGAAGCGCCAGGGCAATTTCTTCCATGCTATGGCTGATCTCCGCGAATGATTGACTGATCCGCACGATTGCTTGAACGAATATCACAATTGCAGCAA
The DNA here is from genome assembly GCA_035567135.1 of Terriglobales bacterium. Classification (GTDB taxonomy): domain Bacteria; phylum Acidobacteriota; class Terriglobia; order Terriglobales; family Acidobacteriaceae; genus JABDBE01. The sequence continues at coordinate 26,131 of DATMQI010000185.1, read as the reverse complement.
CACTGATGACCCAGCCGGTGAGGGCAGCGATTTCAAGCATAGCGACCAAAGCTTCAGCGCCTGATCGTATCTCGAATCATGTCGCTGAGTCGAACGGCGGCCTAGATTCTCCTGCTGCCACAAGGAGCGTAATGAAGACGATCGGAATTATTGGGGGAATCGGGCCAGAGTCAACGATTGAATATTATCGGTTGATTACAGCGGCGTACGCTGAGCGAATACCGGACGGAGGCTACCCCTCGATCATCATCAATAGCATCGACTTGAAGAAGTTGCTGGGGATGATGTCGGCGAACGAACGAGCCAGGATGACCGAGTTCCTGGTCAGTGAAATACAGAAGTTGGCACTGGCGGGGGCGGAATACGGACTGATCGCTGCCAACGCGCCACACATGGTATTCGACGAAGTTCGCCGCGGATCTCCGATTCCGTTGATCAGCATAGTCGAGGCAACGTGCCAGGCTGCGAAGGTCCTCGGGTTGAAAACGCTAGGCTTGTTCGGCGCACGCTTCACTATGCAAGGGCGATTCTACCCAGACGTTTTTGCCAGGGAAGGGATCGCGCTCGCCGTCCCCGACGAGCACGACCAGGCTTTTATCCATCACGTGTATTTTCACGAACTGGTTAAAGGAACAATTCTGCCCGAAACGCGAGAGCGATTACTGAAAATTGTGGATCGTTTGAAAGAGCGCGAGGGAATTCAGGGGCTGATTCTAGGTGGCACGGAACTTTCTTTGATTATCCGCGATGCCACGGTCCGGGATATTCCAGTTCTCGATACCACCAAGATTCACGCCCAGGCGATCGTGGCACAGGCCTGGTCTCAATAGCCGCAGCAGCGCGGTTGCATCAAATTGCAGCACTCCTCTTCATTGTCTGGTACCAAGCTAGAAACAGCCTGAAAGCCGTGCCACGATGGCTGTACTGAGCTTTTTCTTCCGGAGTCAGTTCGGCGAAGGCTTTCTGAATCTGCGGAAAATAGAACAAAGGATCGTAACCGAAGCCATTCGTTCCACGAGCACGATTCAAGATAATCCCTTCGGCCTCGCCTCGAAACAACTGTAACGTTTGTCCGTCGCGGGCGGCAGCAATCACGCACACGAACCGGGCGCTGCGCTTGTCCGCGGGAACGTCTTTCAGTTCGCGCAGCAGGCGGGCGTTGTTGGCTTCGTCGTCGGTATTGTCGTTCATCAAGTGCGGCACCTCGGCGGCGTAGCGCGCGGAATGGATTCCCGGCGCGCCCTTGAGTACATCCACTTCCAAGCCAGAGTCGTCCGCCAAGACAATCTCACCCGCGACCTCGCGGCTGTAACTCTCCGCTTTCTTACGCGCGTTCTCTTCGAAAGTCAGACCGTCTTCGATCACGGCAGGCAGTGCGGCGAAGTTGGGAATAGAGGTGATCTCGATACCATATGCCGCCGCGGCGCCAGCGAAGTCACGCAACTTCCCCGGGTTCGAGGTCGCGATGAGAATCTGATGCATTGGCCCAGCGTCCTGTTTCCGCGCTCTGCTCGCGGGCTCATTTCCGCAGAGTGTGTGCCAATATTTTGGAATGGTACGAGGGAATTATCAAGGACTTGGTTAGCTCGTAGTCTTGACAAAGGTTCAGGCCACGTTGGCGCTCAGTTCAAACGCTTGCGTCGAAGCATGATGAAACCTCCCAGCAACAGAGCCGTGACTGCTGAAATGATTCCACCAACCGTTCTGTCCCAAGTACGCGTGAACGTAATCTGTACGCGGTTCTCACCTGCTTGAACGGGAATCACCATCTGTCCAGTGACATCTCTTGTGGAGGGCGCCACGCCATGGCCATTGACTTCGACGCGCCAGGCAGGATAGTTGAATACCCTCAACACCAGTTCCTCGGGACGGTCGACGCGGGCGGTGAAGACTCTTGATTCGGCGTTCCATCGTTCAATTCCGACTTGATCCAGCCGTGCGCCGTCATCATTCGGAGCCACGCGCGCTGCATCCTGTTTAATTTCGTATGGATCGCCTCCTACAGGCACATACTCGTCGGTGCCCTCGTATCCCGCGCCGCTTCGTTGGTGTTCAAACATCTCATCGAAATCCGTGGACGCCTCCCACCATGGAGTTTGGACCCGGTGCCAAACAAAAGTCAGCACTCCGCATATAGCGACCGCACAAAAGATGCGCGCCATCCAACGCCGTGAAGCCATGGTCACAAACAGCGCGAAGGATACGCTCAGGCACAGTAGCCAACGCCAGGGCAGTTGGAGATAGCGCAGTTCAGGCAAATGCTCCCACAACAATAATGTAAAAGAGAAATTTAGGAGCGCAGCAAGCAAAGCCCAGCCTAAAACGCTCCACCAAACGACCGGCTGCCGCCGCTTCCATAAACCTGAGAAGAACACTGCGACCGCAAGCACGATCATTTCCGCCAATGCCACCAGCGAAACCAGCAAGTTGAAACGATTGTGATCGAGGTCATTGATCTTCGCGAAAAGGAAATTATCCTGTGGCCGCACGCCCGCAGACAGCACTTCGGAGATATTCACCCATCGCCGTTCGTATGCCGCTGGTACCAGGAAGAATGCCGCAAGAGCGGCACCGAGCAAGACCGCGAGCGCTCCATACAGCAAATATCGCGGCGAGCGCTTGAGAATAGCCAGAATCACGATCAGCAGCGCCAACGAATAGTTCACCATTACCGCCGCAGGAATGTTCGTCAGCCAGGCAGTTGCCACGATCGCCGCCAGAGGTATAACCGCTTGCTTCCCATCTTCCTCGGCTTGCAGCACGTACAGCAACAGCAAAGGCAACAGGGCGCCCGCCAGCAGTTCCGCGAACGCGCTGCGCCAGTACACAATCACAATGCAATAAGGATTGGCGGCATACAAAGCTGCGGCAAAGATGGCGTCACTACGGTCCAACCACCGGCGGGCCAGAAGAAACATGGAACATCCAGAAAGCGTCAACGCCAACCAGACATAGACACCGGGAACGGTTTTCCACGGCAACATCGCTCCCAACGCGGCCCCCAGCGTCCACGAGACGGGAGGATAGAAAATGAATCGGGCCTCGCCGTATCCGTAATGCGCGAGCGCGGCCCATCGTGGATAAAGAATTCCCTGCCTCCATTGTCCGAGTACTTCCATCCAGGAGTTCACGTGGAACTCGAAGTCGTGTCCGGAGGGGTTTCCGAGGAAGAAGAAGGGAAGAATCACAAGGAAGGCGGTGGCCATCACGATGAGCAGAGGCATAGCAAAGATCCCTCCGCCGGCGAAATTAACCGGGGCTTTTGGCCTTGCCGTGTGTCTTCGCTCCACGGGAAACAAATTCAGCAGGAAATGGCCTCCGGCTACTGCATGTGTTCGCACACAGATTGTTGCTTAAGGGAGGAAAATGAGCAATGCCAGGAGTATTGAGTCAATATTTGGCGGCCAAATGTGGCGACCGTTTACGGGAATGTGATTTCACGAAAAATTAACTTTACTGCCACCTTCCAGAAACCTGCAGTCGCTAAACTTCGGTTCATTCGAGGTGGACAAACCCGGCGCCAAGGGGTTCGCGCGAGAGACGGCGTGCGGGCCTCTTGGTGTTTCGGGTAGGAGTCAGATCGATACCACCGAAGAGTGGGAAGCGGCCGGCAGCATCAAGCCGAAGTGACTTCTTCCGAGCCACGTTGTTGGCGAAGCTTTTGCAGAAATTCTTCCTGGTTGAGAGAGTCATGGCTACGAAGCAATTCCAGCAGCGAGTCTTCCAGTTCCTCCGCGGGTAACGGTTGGGGATGGTTGTATTGATCGCCCCCAGCGAGCGTGCGCGGCGTGATAAGCAATGCAGGAAGCGTCCCCGGACGGCTGGTCAGAAATCCGATGAACCTTGCCACTTGGGCCCGTTCCTCGGTCGTGCGTGCGGCAAACTCAATGCCCATGCCGAATCCTGGGTGCATTACGCGAACCAAACCTTCCGCCTGAACTTCCATATCTTCCGCTTTCAGGCAGAGGGTGATTCCAGCGCGTTCGGGAAAAGGCGATTCGGTTTCGATATAACATCCGCCTAGGCTGAGATCGGTCAGAATGCACTCCGATACCGGTTCGGGATCGGGCGGCAAAGTTTCGGGTGCATTCGCCAATACCCAGGTTTTCAGCGTGGCGCGAAGACTTTCGGGAAGGTCGATGAAACGCACACCGGCTTGCCCGTTAGAGCTTGCCCATGCGATCTCACCGCTGACCTGGATTTCTGTGTTGGTGTCGGGAAGATTGAATTGCGCGCTGATAATGGCCCCGGTGCTGAGAGGCTGAGCGGCCAGCATATCCATGCCATCTTCGCTGAGGTCGAGGAGAATGCTTTCGACAGGAGTTTCGTTTCCGATTTGAAGCTGTATCGGGACTTGTACAGGAACCCGGTAAGAGCGGCGGCGCTCCCGCTTGATCAAAGCAGTTGCGGCCCGCAGGCTGGATTCAGCCTGTTCCACAGAAATCGGTTTGTAAAGGATGAAGTTCGCCCCGGCGCCGAATACGTTTCGTACCTTGGTCTTGTCCCCCAGCAAGGCGACCGTCACAGGCTTGACGCCGGCAGTGGTCTGACTGGCGTTTTGCAGTGCGAGCGCAGCGCTGTGGGGATCATCGAAATCCACAATGACAGAATCAAATTTTTCTTCGGCTAGACGGCACAAAGCTTCAGGATATCCGCAGCAGGCAACAGTGACGCCGCAGCGGAACAGCAGAGGTGTCAGGACCTCTGTTGCGTCTTCATCCTTCGAAACCAAAAGTGCGTTAAACGTCATATGCGATCATGTCTGGCGGGTGGAATCTTTCATGGGTTAGGGCCAACGCGGAGCCACACCGCGGGCCAATTTGGAAGCACCAGCCGAAGCGCCCGCAGCAGCGGATGTTGCCTTCGCGTTTGTAATCGGCTGCTCATCGACCTCGGATAAAACTGCCGCGTCGTCATCCTCGATCTCAGCCAGAAGAGGCGCTACCTCACGCAGCTTTTCGGCCGCCTGTTGCAACATCTCAATCTGCTTGGCTAATTGCGCATATCGGGCCTGCTTACGCCGCAGAACCTCATGAATGTCCTTCATACAACCCCCTGCTGCGAATTTAAGGACGCCGCCAGCAATCGTCAATCGTTATGCCCGCGAGGCAGATTACCGGAGTAACCGCGTACCAAACTGTAGCACGCCGTCCCAATCCTGAAAGTTGTTGAAGATACGAGAAAACAAGATGGCTAATTCGTGCCAGACACTGGCACCAACGTGGAATTTACATCCGCCGGGAGGAAACCTAATCTGTGATTGAGCAGTTCTGGGGGAGGGCTGTTCGGGCGTCCCGTGACTCGCAAGAGTCACGGGGCGCTCCTTTATTTTGGGACGCTTTTTTTCGTGGGACAGCGCTGACGCTATCTGTCCCACCCAAGATGTACAATCCGGGTCAGTCACTTCGAAAAATGCGTGCGCGCAGCTCATTCAGGGAGCCCCGGGTTTGAAGCTCAAAGATTTCCTTCTCCTTTGGCTCCTTACGCTGGGAGCGTTGCTGGTTCACGGCTACCATCCCTGGGTCGAGGACGCAGAGATATATGTTCCTGGAGTCGAGAAGATCCTGCAGCCCGAGCTCTTTCCGGTCAACTCTCAGTTTTTCGAATCGCATGGGCACCTGACGTTGTTCCCAAATCTCATTGCGGCTTCGATACGACTAAGTCATCTGCCGCTGGATACGGTTTTGTTCTGCTGGCAGTTCACCTCCATCTTTCTTCTTCTGCTGGCTTGCTTGGCGTTAATCAGCCGGTGCTTTCCTGACTCGAAAGCTCGTTGGGCGGGCGCGGCATTGGTCGCCGCTCTTTTGACTTTGCCTGTCGCCGGGACTGCTTTGTACATCATGGATCAATACATTAATCCGCGAAACCTGGTTGCTTTCGCCGTTATTTTCGCTATCGTCAAAATTATCGACGGAAAGTATATCCAAGCCGGACTATTTCTCGTGTTTGCCGCGGCTATTCATCCACTGATGTCGGTATTCGCCTTTTCGTATTGCGCCGTACTGGTCTGCATGAAGCAATTCGATCGACGATTCGCCGCCCTGGCCTGCCTGTTGCCCTTCGGACTTTCTTTCGAGCCGCCGTCGCAGGCCTATCATCAAGTAGCCCTTTCGCATTCCTATTTTTACCTGCTGCGATGGCAGTGGTATGAATGGCTGGGCGTGCTAGCGCCTATGCTGCTCCTCTGGTGGTTCAGCCGCGTAGCGCGTTCGCGCCAGTTGCGCAACCTGGAACTACTCTGCCGTGCGCTCATTGTTTATCAGTTTATTTATCTTCTGGTAGGCGTGTTGCTATCCATACCAGCGCGGTTTGAGAGCGTCGCGCGATTGCAGCCCATGCGAAGCTTGTATCTCCTCTACGTACTTTTCTTCTTGTTTGCGGGGGGACTGCCCGGCGAATATGTGTTGAAGAATCGAGTGTGGCGATGGATCGCCGTGTTTGCGCCCCTCTCCGCTGGCATGTTCCTGACTCAGCGCGCCTTGTTTCCTGCCAGCTCGCACATTGAATGGCCAGGAGCGGCACCGAGGAATCCCTGGGTACAGGCCTTCGAGTGGATTCGAACCAACACCCCTCGCGATGCTGTCTTCGCGCTCGATCCTTTTCACATGAACATTGCAGGCGAGGACGCCAACGGCTTTCGGGCTATCGCCCAACGAAGCATGTTGGCGGACGCGGTCAAGGACAGTGGCGCAGTCACCATGTTTCCTCCCAACGCCGAAGAATGGCTTAAGCAGGTTCAGGCTCAGAACGGGTGGAAAACTTTCCAAGCGCAGGATTTCCACCGGTTGAAATCGGAGTACGGGGTCAACTACATCGTCCTGCAACAGCCGGGAATCGCAGGCCTTGATTGCCCTTATCAGAATGCCGCTGTATTAGTTTGTCGAGTGAACTGAGAACAAGGACTAGCGTAGCGGAGTGCACGATTGACTGATCGACAAATAAACATCATCCTGCACGCCGATTTTGCCTCTAGTCAGCGTGGCTGGTGGCTGGCGACACCGGTCCTGGCAACTGACCTTTCTTGCTGGACCGCAGCCGCAGCCGATCCATGTACAAGTAAACCACGGGCGTGGTGAACAGAGTCAAAGCCTGACTAACGATGAGACCTCCCACAATCGTCAGGCCAAGCGGGCGGCGAAGCTCGGAACCAGTGCCCGTGCCCAACGCCAGCGGCAGACCGCCCAGCAGGGCTGCCATGGTCGTCATCATGATCGGACGAAAGCGCAGAACACAGGCTTCGTAAATTGCATCGACCGGCGCTTTGCCTTCTTTCCGCTCGGCCTCCAGAGCGAAATCAATCATCATGATGGCATTCTTCTTGACCAGCCCGATCAGCAGGATAATGCCAATGAGCCCGATCACGTTGAGTTCGTTATGTGTCAGCTTCAGCGCCAGCAGAGCGCCAACTCCAGCCGAAGGAATCGTTGAGAGAATCGTCACGGGATGAATATAGCTCTCGTAAAGAATTCCCAGAACAATGTACACCGCCAGCAGAGCGGTGATGATCAAGACTGGCTGGTTGGCAAGCGAATCCTGGAATGCCGCCGCGGTCCCCTGAAAACTGGCGTGAATTGTCTCAGGGAAATTAATAGATCGTTGGGCTCTCTCAATGGCATCCGTCGCTTGCCCAAGCGAGACGCCGGGAGCCAGGTTAAAAGAAATCGTCACTGCCGGCCATTGCCCCTGGTGGCTCACCGCCAGCGAGGTGTTCGCCGGTCCAAAATGCGCGAAGGCTGAGAGCGGCACCACGTTGCCGTTGGACGAATGCACATAGACATTCTCGAGCGTATCCGGACTCTGTTGAAACTGTGGCGCCACTTCCATAACTACGTGATACTGATTCAGCGGTTCGAAGATGGTCGAAACCTGCCGTTGCCCGAAAGCATCATAGAGCACGGTGTCGATGTCCGCCGCTGCCACGCCCAGCCGCGACGCTGTGTCACGATCAATAACGACGTTGACCTCCAGGCCTTTGTCCTGCTGGTCCGTATTCACCTGCTGGATTTGCGGCAGGGCGCGCAGCTTTTTCAGCAACTGCGGCGCCCAAGTATTGAGCTGATCCAGATCCTCGCCCTGAAGCGTGTATTGATACTGCGCCTGGCTCAAACGGCCGCCGATCTGCAAATCCTGCTGAGCCTGCATGTAAAGCGTGGCGCCGGGAACCTCCGCAAACTTTTTACTAAGCTCCCCGATGACCTGATCAGCGCTAAGCTTTCGCTCACCCAGAGGCTTCAAGGTGATGAACATACGTCCCTGATTCATGGCCGTGGTGCCGCCGCAAAAACCAATCATGTTGTCAACGTTCGGATCCTTCATTCCGATGTCGACGTAGCGCCGCATTTTACGACTCATGGCGTCGAAAGAAATATCCTGCGCTGCTTGCACCGCTCCCTGAATCCGTCCGGTATCTTGTTGCGGAAAGAATCCTTTGGGAACTTGTTGGAACAGATAGATGCTTAGGCAAGCTGTGGCAATCGTGATCACCAGCACGGCAAACTGATGGCGCAGAACCCAACCCAGAGCGGCGCTATAGATTCGCAGGATGCCGTCGAACATTTTCTGGCTGAAGCCGTAAGCGCGGCCATGCTTTTCTTCTTGCAGCGGTTTCAGCAACTGCGCGCACATGGTCGGCGTCGTGGTGAGAGAAACCACCAGCGAAACCGCAATCGCGATGCTCAGAACGACTGCAAATTCCCGGAACAGCCGGCCAACAATTCCGCCCATCAGCAGAATCGGAATAAACACGGCGATCAGCGATGTGCTCATCGACAGCACGGTGAATCCAATTTCACGGGCGCCACGAAATGCCGCCTGAACTGGCGGAATCCCCTGCTCGAGGAAACGCGTGATGTTCTCCAGCACAACAATGGCATCGTCCACCACGAAGCCGGTAGAAATTGCCAGAGCCATGAGCGACAGATTGTCGAGGGTATATCCCAGAAGGTACATCACTCCAAATGTGCCGATCAGCGACAGGGGTACAGCTATGCTTGGAATGATTGTGGCTCGCACCGTCCGTAGAAAAACAAAAACCACCAGAATGACAAGAACAACCGAAATCAGCAGCGTGATTTCGATATCGTGCAATGAAGCGCGAACCGTGGTAGTACGATCCGAAACCACTTGCAACTTGATCGCCGGAGAAATCGACGACTGAAGCTGTGGCAGCAAGGCGAGAACGTTGTCGACGGTCTGAATAATGTTCGCGCCGGGCTGGCGGAAAATAATGATAATCACGGCGCGTTTGCCGTTGGAAAGCCCGTATATGTGAGCGTCTTCGACCGAATCCTGCACGTCCCCAACATCGCCCAGGCGCACCGCGGCTCCGGTGTTCTTGTTATAAGCTACGATGAGCGAACGATAATCCGCGGCGTGCGTGATTTGATCGTTGTCATGGATCGTCCAGGCATTGACGGGGTTGGCCACCTCTCCCTTGGGGTGATTTGCATTCGCCGCCGCCAGAGCCGTGCGAACCGCATCCAGACCCACGCCGGTTTTATTGAGCAGATTTGGATCCAGCTCCGCTCGCACCGCTGGATTGGCACCGCCGCCTACATACACTTGCCCAACGCCACTCACCTGCGCCAGCTTCTGGGACAGAATTGAGTTAGCCTGATCGTAAATATCGGGCAAAGTCACACTGTCGGAGGTCATCGACATGAGCAAAATCGGCGCTTCCGCCGGATTCACTTTGCGATACCACGGATTGCCCGGCAGATACGACGGCAATTGGCTGCGAGCGGCATTGATGGCCGCCTGCACATCGCGGGCAGCCGCATCAATATTGCGGCTAAGGTCGAACTGCAGAACAATGCCAGTCGAGCCCAGCTGACTGACGGATGTCATTTGATTGATGCCGGCAATTCGCCCGAACTGCCGCTCCAGCGGAGTCGCAACCGCCGAAGCCATAGTTTCTGGACTCGCGCCCGGCAGACTCGCCGAAACCTGAATGACTGGAAATTCCACCTGCGGAAGCGGCGCGACCGGCAGCCGGGTGAAGGCAAGCACTCCCGACATCAACAATGCCAATGTCAGCAGCGACGTTCCAATCGGCCGTTTAATAAAGGGAGCCGAGATATTCATACTCAGTCTCCAACCGCCGGCTCGTCGACCGGATGTATCACAGCCATTCCTTCGAACCGCTTGGCCAACCGGTCGAACCACAGATAAACCACCGGGGTCGTGTACAGCGTTAGCGCCTGGCTCACTAACAAACCGCCCACGATCGTAATCCCCAAGGGATGGCGAAGTTCTGACCCAGTCCCCGAACCGAGAGCTAACGGCAAACCACCCAGCAGCGCTGCCATCGTGGTCATCATGATCGGACGGAAGCGCAACAAACACGCCTGGAAAATAGCTTCCTCAGGCGGCTTGTGTTCGACGCGTTCAGCCTCCAGCGCGAAATCGATCATCATGATCGCGTTCTTCTTCACGATTCCAATCAGCAGGATGATTCCAATCAGTCCCACGACACCGAGATCGTTCCCCGTCAGCAGCAACGCCAGGATTGCGCCCACGCCCGCAGACGGTAACGTGGAGAGAATCGTAATGGGATGAATGTAGCTTTCGTAAAGAACTCCCAGCACGATGTACACGGTCACGATGGCCGCGACGATCAGCCACGGCTCGCTGGAAAGAGAGTTTTGAAAAGCGGCTGCGGTGCCCTGGAATGCAGTATGAACGCTGGGCGGAATCCCGATTTCGGCCTCCGCTTGTTGAATCGCCTTGGTCGCGTCGCCCAGCGACTTTCCGGGCGCAAGGTTGAATGAGAGTGTCACCACCGGAAATTGGCCCTGATGATTGACTGCCAGCGAAGTATTCGACGTATGGATCTGAGTAAAAGCCGAAAGCGGCACTTGGGGTCCGCTGTTCGATTTCACGTATAAATCCTTAAACGATCCCGGGTTCTGCTGAAACTGGGGATCCACTTCCAGAATGACGTGATACTGGTTCAGCTGGGTAAAGATGGTCGAGACCTGGCGCTGCCCGAATGCGTCGTATAGCGTATTGTCGATCTGCTGCGGAAAAATACCGAGCCGCGACGCCGTATCGCGATCGATCATCACATTCGCCTGAAGGCCCCCCGCCTGCTGATCGCTTGCTACATCGCGCAGTTGAGGCAAAGTGCGCAGCTTGTCCACCAACTGCGAAGACAACTTCGCGAGCTCCTTTGCGTCCGCATCTTCCATCGTGTACTGGAATTGAGTGCGGCTTACACGGTCTTCCACTGTCAGGTCTTGCACCGGCTGCATAAAAAGCGTGATGCCTTCGACCTGTGCGACCTGGGGCTGCAATCTGCGAATAATGTCGGATGCACTGGCGGTGCGTTGATCGCGAGGTTTGAGGTTGATCTGGATACGTCCGCTGTTAGGCGTAAGGTTCGTGCCGTCCACACCGATAAAGGAGGATAAGCTGTCGACATCCGGATCTTTAAGAATTACGCGGCTGAGTGCTTGTTGCCGCTCGGCCAAGGCCTTGAACGAGATGTTCTGCGGAGCATCGGCAATTCCAAGGATCAGACCCGTATCCTGAACAGGGAAGAAGCCCTTGGGCACGACCACGTAGAGGAACAATGTGAGTACGAGCGTGCCGACCGTGACCAGCAAAGTGATTGTCTGATGTCGAAGCACAACCTTCAGAGTGCGTCCGTAGAATCCAATCACCCGGTTGTAAAAATCCTCGGAAAGGTTATAGAAGCGGCTGCGTTTCGAAGGATCCCGGTGCTTGAGCAACTTCGCGCACATCATTGGCGTCAAGCTCAACGAGACCGCCGCGGAAACCAGAATGGTTACGGCCAGTGTGACTGCAAATTCTCGGAAAAGCCTGCCGACGATATCACCCATGAACAAAAGCGGAATCAGCACGGCGATCAGCGAAACCGTGAGCGACACAATCGTGAATCCGATTTGCCCGGCGCCTTTCAACGCGGCGTCCAGAGGAGAATCACCCTGTTCTAAGAACCGGTCGATGTTCTCGATCATGACGATGGCATCGTCCACCACGAAGCCGGTGGAAATGGTCAATGCCATCAGCGTGAGGTTGTTCAGACTGTAGCCAAGCAAATACATCACGCCGAAAGTTCCCACAATAGAAAGCGGCACGGCAATGCTGGGAATAACGGTCGCGGAAAGGTTGCGCAGAAACAGGAATATCACCATCACTACAAGCGCAATGGTGAGCATCAATTCGAACTGCACATCCTTAACCGAAGCTCTGATCGTGACTGTGCGATCCGTCAGAATCGCGACGTTGACCGCGGCCGGTAATCCAGCCTGAAGCTGCGGCAACAGCTTTTTGATCCGGTCCACGACGCCAATAATGTTGGCGCCGGGCTGGCGCTGAATATTCACGATGACCGCTGGATCCAGATTCATCCATGCAGCCTGCATCACATTTTCGATTCCATCGGTGACCTTGGCCACGTCCGAGAGACGCACCGCAGAACCGTTTCGATACGCCACGACGATGGGGCGGTACTGGTCACCGGATGTGAGTTGGTCATTCGCGCCGATGGTAAAGGACTGGCGTGGACCGTTCAGCGTACCCTTGGCCTGATCGACGTTGGCAGCCGCGAGGGCAGTTCTCACATCCTCCAGGCTCAACCCGTAAGCCGCCAAAGCTGTCGGATTCGCCTGGATTCGTACCGCTGGCTTCTGTCCGCCGCTGATCGAAACCAGACCCACGCCCGTGACCTGCGAAATCTTCTGCGCCATCGCCGTATCTGCGAGATCTTCGATCTGCGAAAGCGGCAGTGTCTTCGAGGTAAGCGCCAAGGTAAGAATCGGCGAGTCCGCGGGATTTACTTTGCTATAGATCGGCGGATTCGGAAGGTCCGTGGGCAAGTAAGTTTGAGCCGCATTGATCGCAGCTTGCACCTGCTGCTCGGCCACATCGATATTCTGATCGAGGTTGAACTGCAGCGTGATAACGGAGCTGCCAAACGAACTGGTCGAGGTCATCTGGCTGAGGCCGGGCACTTGGCCAAACTGCCGTTCGAGCGGCGCGGTTACCGATGACGCCATCACATCCGGATCGGCGCCCGGATAAAACGTCATTACCTGAATAGTCGGATAGTCCACTTCGGGCAGCGCGGATACTGGCAACTGCCGGTAAGCCACGATGCCCACCAGCATGATCGCCACCATCAGCAACGCTGTGGCCACCGGCCGGAGAATAAACAGACGAGACGGATTCATTGCGTCCCTGCACGCCCAGTACCAGGAGTCGAACCTTTCGCGGGACTTCCCGAACCATGAGTCCCGGCACTTGGCTGCGGCTGGTTGCCAGGAGTTGCCGAACGAGGTTCGATCTTGCTGCCCTGTTGCAGCTTGTCCTGGCCGTCGGTCACCACCACATCGCCAGGTGCGAGTCCGCTGGCAATCACGGAAACATTCTCTTGCGTGAAGGCAACTGTCACCGGGCGCACCTCCACCGTGTTATCCGATTTCGCGACGAAAACATAAGTGCCTTGCGGGCCTCGTTGAATCGCCGCCGCCGGGACCACGGTGCTTCCCTTGCGAATTTCCAGCAGCAATCGGACATTCACGAATTGGTTCGGCCAAAGTGCGTCGTCTTTATTGTCAAACACACCTTTGAGCTTGCCGGTGCCTGTGGTCTGATCGATCTGATTGTCGATAGTGAGCAACTTCCCAGTAGCCAGCTTGGTCTGATCATCGCGGCTGTACGCATCCACTTCGAGCGCGCCCTTCGCCATCTGCCGAGATACGTCTGGAAGGTTGTCCTCCGGCAGGGTGAACAGGACCGCAATCGGCTGAAGCTGCGTAATCACGAACATGGCATTGGTGTCGGACGCATGGACGATGTTTCCCGGATCGACCAGTCGCAGGCCGACTCGTCCGCTGACCGGCGCCGTGATGTGGCAATAAATAAGGTTTAGTTTGGCATTGTCGATGGTGGCTTGGTCATTGCGCACGGTTCCTTCCAGTTGGTCCACCAATGCCTGCTGTGTATCCACTTGCTGCTGCGACATGGCACCCGAGCTTTGCAGAAGACCTTTGTAGCGCTCGTAGTTGAGCTTGGCATCGCGCAGGGTTGCCTGATCTTTGAACAGCGTGGCTTGCGACTGATCGAGGACAACCTGATAGGGTCGGGGATCGATAACGGCGAGCAGATCGCCATTCTTGACCGTCTGCCCTTCTTTGAAATTTACCTGCATCAATTGACCATCCACGCGGCTTTTCACGCTGACCGTGTAGTACGCGTTGACCGATCCCAGACCGCTCAGGTAGTAGGGCATATCACGGCGTTCCGCGGTTGAAACCGACACAGGAACCACTTGCGCGACACTCGCTCGCGCGGATGCAGGCTTAGGATCGCTGCCACCACAGCCCGACCCAATCACGCTCAGTAAGACGATTAACGCTATTAAGGAGTTCGCGATCTTGGGCGAACGCCAGACTGGTTTGAGGTCTGGGAGTTCGGTGGTACTCTGCCTTTCCCCTGCCGATTCCGGGCCGGCGGAAGCCGTGGTCATTCGCAAACCTCTTTCCAGTACAAAGTCAGATGAATTCTCCATAATTGTAGTCTTGTATCGTGCCCAACCTTTGGACGTCCAAATCTCAACTTCGGTTTCGGAAAATTGCGCTAAGAACCGAGACGGAACACGGTCTATAAATCGTCCACTATCAATTTTATCCTCAAATAAAACAAGCACTTGGATCTTTACAAAAAATTACCTTCCCTTTCCCATTCTTTACTTTGTAGCGACCTTGCTTGCAACGCCGCCGCTTGGCAAAACTGGCGCGCGCATCGCTTCTCGCGTATATTGTTCGACTCTACCCGCAGTCTCCCAATGACGGATCCCAAATCCAGACCGGCGATCGCAATCCGTGACCTGCAAAGCCTCGACGACTTAAAGCAGGCGGCGGAGGTCGAAAGGGAAGTCTGGGAACTCTCTGAACTGGACATCACGCCAATAACCCTGGCCATTGCCACCAAGGAGGCGGGAAGCATTTGGGTGGGCGCCTTCGACGGCCCAAAACTTGCCGGCTTTGCCTTCGGTTTTTTGGGTATGGAGCGCGGTCAATTGATGGTGCATTCCCACATGTTGGCGGTGCGGAAGCCATATCGCGATTCGCATCTGGGCTACAAGCTCAAATTGGCACAGCGCGAGCGCGCGCTGGCCCTGCGCATCGAGGATGGTCGAAACACTGATGCTCGCAGCAACGACCTTCGCCATAACGACATTCGCATCCACGAAATGACATGGACCTTCGACCCGCTCCAGAGCAAAAACGCCCATCTGAATTTCGCCAGGCTCGGAGTTGTGTCTGAAATTTACAAGCCCGATTTTTACGGACTGGAAACGTCCAGCGTCCTGCACCGCAACAGCACCGATCGCCTGTGGGTGACGTGGCCCTTGACGAGTCGCAGAGTGCAGGAGCGGTTGCAGGGTAGAGACCTCCGCTTCGAAATTCTGGACGCGCTGTCAACCTTAACTCCTCTGATTCGGTTCAATGGCGATGGCAAGCCGGTTCGCACCGACCTTGCCTCTGCCTTAAGCCGCCAAAGAATTGCAATCGAGATTCCCAGCGACATCGGAGACGTGGAACAGAAAGATCCAGCCCTGGCCAGAGAATGGCGCCAACAAACGCGCTGGGCTTTTACCGAAGCGCTAAAAGCCGAATTCTTCGTCGCGGAATTCTGCCGCACGGTTCGAGGCCAGCAGGGCCCAGGCGTCTATCTATTGGAAAAGGTGAAACTCCAAGACTACGTCCCCGAGATGCGTCGGCCAGACATTTCGCGCTGATTTCGTTTCTGCTCGACTGCGAGGCGTAGCATAAAGAAGCGCAATGCCCGCTTCCATCTCCAACCCAATCATCTTCTACGACGGCGTCTGCGGCCTTTGCAACCGCCTGGTCCAGTTCCTTTTGAAGCATGATTCGCACGACCGCCTCCGCTTCGCCTCCCTGCAGAGTGATTTCGCCGCCCAGGTACTCCGCCGGCATGGCGCCGCGCCCGAAGATCTCGACACCGTGTACGTAGTCTCCGATCACGCCCTGCGAAGCGAGCGCCTCGCAACCCGATCCGATGCCGCCGTTGTGGCTCTGCACGAACTGGGTGGAGGATGGAGCGTTCTGAGTGTCTCCCTGCGGTGGCTGCCGCGATGGTTACGAAATTGGGCCTACAATCTCGTTGCGCGAAACCGTTACCGCATATTCGGCAAGTACGATTCTTGCCCCATCCCATCCGAAAAAGATCGTCGCAGGTTTCTGGATCTGCAATAAGGGTGGCCCCTTATTCAGCTGGTATCAGAAAGGTCCGCGCCTTTCTTTTCATGACCACTCCAGGTGACGATAGCGACCAGCAACGCCACAATCACAACCGTCCAGGCCAGCACCGGAGCATAATTGCCGCCATACCGTCGCTCCACCAGTTTGGCCTGGATCACCGCGTTCCGCGACGCCAGAAAATTCCCCAACTGATAAGCAAGGCCGGGGAAAGTGCCGCGCACCGCAGAAGGAGAAAGTTCATTCAGATGCGCCGGAATCACTCCCCACGCGCCCTGCACCATAAATTGCATCAGGAATCCGCCCAACGCCAGCATAGGAACGGTGCGAGAATAAGCCCACAGCGGAATCGCAGGAATCGCAAGCAGCGCGGCGATGACGATAGCTTTGCGGCGGCCGATTCGCTCCGACCACGTGCCAAAAACAATCCCGCCCAGCAGCGCACCGATGTTGTAAATAATGGCAATAAAGCCAACCGTATGCGGAGAGAAGTGCAGGTTCTTCTGCAGGAAAGTTGGATACAGATCCTGGGTGCCGTGGCTGAAGGAATTAAATGCGAACATGAGCACAACCAAAAAGAGAAAGCTGCCAAGGTGGGCCAGAATATCCTTTCCCAGATTTCTCTCCGCTTTGCGCGCCCGGTGGCCCTGCAGCCAAGCCGGCGATTCCTCCACCTTGGTGCGAATATAAATCACCAGAAACGCGGGCAGCGCTCCGATCACAAACATTCCCCGCCATCCGACAATGGGGAACAACGTCCCGTACACCAAGGCCGCCAACAGATAGCCCACCACGTAGCCTTCCTGCAATAACCCCGAAAAGAACCCTCGCCCTTCAGTCGGCAGCGTTTCAAAAGCCAGGGCCGCGCCAACTCCCCATTCTCCGCCCATCGCGATTCCAAACAGCGCCCGCATAATGAGAAAGATCTTCAGCGAAGGAGCAAACGCCGAACCTAGCTCGAACACCGAATAAGCGATAATGTCGACCATCAGTGTCGGACGGCGCCCAAAACGGTCGGCCATCAATCCAAACAGAAATGCACCCACCGGGCGCATCGCCAACGTCAGAAAAATCGCCTCCGTGATGGCCGAGACTTTGGTCTGAAACTGGGTGGCGAGCGCGTTCACACAGAAGATAAGGATGAAGAAATCAAAGGCGTCCAACGACCAGCCAAGAAAGCAGGCAACAAAGGTATTCCGCTGCACCGGGGTGAGTCTGCGAAAGTGGCCGATAAATTCCATTTTCTGGTCTACGGAATTTAGTCCGGGGCAAAAACTCCCACGCATGCTATCACATGGGTCAAATCCAAGCGTATTTTAGGGTTGATGCCGGTACGAGACTCAGCCGGAAATGTTTTCGGCGGGAATGCTTATGGCGGAGTCAATAACGGAGGAGCGGCTATTCGAAGTGGACACAAGCCGGAAATTCACAATTTCGTGCGGTTACGAGAAACTCGGGATGCGGAACAGTTTTTCGGCTTCGCCACTAATCGCCCGGCGAAGCCTCCGCAGTTATGCCAAACCCGCCGTCCGCCAAGCCGTGCCATCCCAACTCTTGAACTTCGACAGCTGCCCCTGTTCGAAGGCGCAAATGCTTGCCATGCTCTCGGATATCTCATCTTCCGCCAGCGCCTGTCCGATCAATTCCTTCGAGCAGCCGCCCCCTTGCTCCAGCAAGGTTCGCGCCAGCACGCGCACGATCTCATCCGACGAAGCCAGCGCCCGGATCAGTTCGCGCCCAGCCGTTTCCTCACCGAATTGTGCCCACACCATTCCGCATAAGACCAGGTAGTTCGCATCCATGATGCCTCCCCGTTCCAAACGACTTCGCCAAGTCTGATCTATAGACGCGACAGACTTGCAATGCGCATGTCAAGTTATTGTGAAAATTACCTGACAATCGAATCAAAGATTCCGCATGTGCACCCGATGTATTCCTCAGAGTCGCGAAATCCACTCAGGATGACAAAAGGCGTGACTTTGATAGGACCGACCCGCCAGCTACTTCCGTAACTGGCCCGGTTTGGGACAAGGCAACTACTCTATTCGCCGGAGGTTTACAACCATATGATCAACAAATTCTGGAACTCGCTCATGATCCTGGCCATCGGCGGCATGACGCTTACTGGCTCCGCGATCGCCCAAACCGCGACTACTTCGGGTGCCGGACCGGGCGTTGTCGATCCAGGCCACCCTCGGGTGAATCAGGTGAACAACCGCGAAGCCCGTCAGCAGAATCGCATCGCCAAAGGCATCAACAACGGTTCACTAAACGCGAAACAAGCCAGCAATTTGGAGAAGCGCGAAGCCAGCGTCCAAAATCGCGAGAAAAAAGACATGGCCGCTCACAACGGCCATCTCACCAAAGCAGAACAAAAGGGAATTAATCGCCAACAGAACCGCATCAGCAAGAGTATCTATAAAGACAAGCACAACTAAGCTTTCCCTGGCCCGAGATTTCTCCCAAGGCATGACCACTAGTACCGTGCTAGGAGTTTCGGCGGTGCAGCGCCTTCGATCTGTGAGGACTAGAAGTTCGCGATGTGGTGGGACAAAGCTCCACGGGTTTTTACGGGCTGCTGACAAATGCTCGATTCGTACAACGGCATCGTACCCGTCAACATCATTATCGTAATGAAAATCGCGAGCGGTGGAGTCGTGCAGTGAAAGGACTTTTTTCGTTCCATCGGGATCACCTCATGGACGTTCAAATGCGAGGCTCGAACAGGCGCCCGTAGTCGGATGGAGATGCGCGCGAGGATTCTACACCGGTTAACTGTGCTCTCGACTCCTATATTTCTTTGTAGTTGGACGAAATCGAGGCGGGATCAGAAACGGGAGTCTTTTGATCGAAGGCTAGTCGAAGGCTAGACAAGCGAGGAGACCACAGATAGATCAGACCCCGCGCACCGCTACTTTTTGCGCGCTGGGTGCGACCGGGCGGGTAGTGTTGACGTCAGATGTCGAATAGCCCCATCTCCGCATCACCGCTCGCTCCGCATCGCCATTTGCCGCTCTGCTGGCGTCATCTGATTCCACAAAACTCTCAGATCTTGTTCGATGCGTGTATTCTTAGGATCCTCGCGCAGCGATCGCCCGAACCAGCGATAAGCCGTAGCCAAATCACGGGTCGCGCAGTGACCAGTCGCATACATGGTGCCCAGCACGCTCGCCGCCTGAGCACTTGAGTGCTCAGCCGCGGCCAGCAAATTGGTCCTGGCGCGAGCGCAATTTTCCGGTACACCGTTTCCATAAAGATATTTTTCGCCCTGCGCCTCCAGATCATCACTTCGCGAGGTCAATGCCGCCGCGCGCTCAGCTCGTGTCGGCGCAGGCTTCCGCGCACGACTAGGCGGCGGCACTTCCGGCTTCGGGGCCGCAGTCACAGCATCATTTGCCGGAGGTGGGTTAGACGGCTCCGACTGATCCGCTTGCGCAGGCTGAGACGGATCCGCCGCGCCTGTTGGCGCTGGCGGCGGTGCCGCCTGCGTCACCGGCGCTTGAGGGTTAGCCGCAGTTCCCGGTTGCTCGGTCTGAGTACTCCGACCAATGGCAGGAGTTGTGCTCGAAGTCGAATCCACCGGCGTCGGCGCAGGAGAATTCGCAGCTGCCGGCGCAGGAGGATTTGCCGCTGGATTGTCCGGGGCTCCAGCCTTGGCGGGAGCCTGTGGATTAAGAACTCGGTAAGCCACGGTTTGTAAATCCTGACGCCGCTGCCAGGCCGCCACAGCGAGCCCAGCGATCAGCAATATCAGAATAAGGTTTCTGCCGCGATGGCTCGGCGTTTCATCTTCCAGTAGGTAGCTCGCGCTTTTATCCTCAGCCGGTTCATTCCCCAAGCCAAGAAATGAGGGCCCGCTGACTTGCCGCTGCGCGGCTTCTTTCGCCGGAGTCACTACATCTTCGCGTTTTTTGTATCTGGGTGGCGGGTACTCGGTCACAACAGGCGAGGGAACTCGCTCCGGCGGAGGCACAGAAGGACCTCCCCCGGGACCCGGAAGACGCAACGGGGCGGCACACATCCCACAATAACGATGCTGTGGGAAGTTTTCGTAACCGCACTTTTCGCATTTTACAAGCATGGAGACTGGCATAAGAATATACGATCTTTGATGACCAATCCCCGTTTTCGGTTGGTTGATTTTAGAGACGTAGCTTGCGACGTTTCCATCGCGACAAACCCGCCGAATCCCGGTTGCAGCTCAAGCTCGTGAATTGATTGCGCCCAACCTAAACTCCGCCTAGCCCCGGACCTCGCTCATGAAAGCCATGATGTTGCCCTCGGAGTCGCGGAACTCCGCCAGCCAAAGCTCATGGTCTGGCAGCTTGGCAACCATGTGCGGATTGCTTTCCGTCTTCACCCCGCGTTCCAGCAGACGCGCGTGGGCAGCCTGAATGTCGGCCACCTTGAAATAAAGGATCGACGCCGGGTGATCGAACTCCGGCCGCTCCGGCGGCGTTAACATAAGACGCACCCCGCCGCAGTCAAAGAATGCGAGATGCCCCGCCGTGAACAGCAGTTTCAGTCCAAGAGTGTCACGGTAGAATTCGACTGCGCGGTTGGTGTCGTGTACGTTGATCGCGATCTGGCCGATTTGCGTAATGGCGATTCCGCTCGAGGCGGCACTGGTTGTCATGGCTTCACCTCATCTCGAATTTGATGTATATTTAATTAGCATAGCTAACTAATAAAATGCAAGCCCCCAGTACAAATAAAAACAGAGATAAGCTGACTCGCCCCGAGGCCCTGGAAGCCGCCGACCGCCTGCACTCCGCCGCCATTCATCTCCTGCGCCGCTTGCGCACCCGGGATCGTGAGCTCGGAATCGGTCCGGCCCAGTTGTCGGCCTTGTCGGTGCTGGTGTTTGGAGGGCCGCAATCATTGGCCAGCTTGGCCGAAGCGGAACAAGTCAAGCCTCCGACCATGAGCCGCATGGTGACCGCTTTGTTGCGGGCGAAGCTGATACATAGAAGAACCGATAAGCAGGATCGGCGCGCTCTCATCATCGAAGCCACAGAGAAGGGGGTTCGCATCATGCAGGAAGGCCGCAGACGGCGCGTAGAAACGCTGGCCGCCGCAGTTCAAGCATTACAGCCCGACGAAATCAAACGCCTCCACGAAGCCGCGCAACTCATGGAGCACCTCAGCAGACAAGCCTAAGATTGTTTTCTCTCTCTGCACGCGCTGCGGATGTTCTCCGCGCGCTCGGCGATTTAAGACTTCAGCTCTTAGCCCAGCCGGTTTCCCGAATTAGACCAAGCTACTGTCCTTCCGACATTCACTCGTCGCCGCGAGCACATGTCCTTCCGTGACCTACTGGAAGTCAGCGCTAATCCGAATAATGAGGAATCTGCACTCTACGTTGTTTTGATCGCGAAGCTGCAATCGCGCTCAGGATCGCGGTGCAGTAGCTCTTCAAACCCCCGCCGTGCGCGAGCACGGAGCAAGAGAGGCGATCCGTGAAATTCCTCCCGCCGCAATCGAAACTCATACTTTGCCTATTTACTTTCTTAACTTTGTTATTCCCAGCTCTCGCCGACGCGCACACCGTCAACCTGTCCTGGGATGCCAGCACCTCGCAAAATATAGTCGGATACAACGTCTACCGCGGCCCGACGGTCACCGGACCATACACGAAAATCAATTCAAGCCTGGACCCCAATACCACCTACGCCGACACCACAGTCCAAGGAGGCCAAACCTATTATTACGTAACTACAGCCGTAGACAACCAGGGGGTGGAGAGTGAGTATTCCAACCAGACTGAAGCGATTATTCCGAGCGGGGGGTCGGGGTCGGAGAACGCTTTGTACAACTTTGCAGGAGGCAGCGATCCTAAGCTTCCGTATGCCGGTCTGGTTTTCGACAAGGCTGGAAATCTTTACGGGACTACGGAGCTTGGGGGAAATAACAGTCAGGGCACGGTCTTCCAAATAATTCCCAACACCAACGGGAGTTGGACGGAAAACATTCTCTATGATTTTACGGGCGGCTCCGATGGAGGTCAGCCTTTTGGCAGTTTGGTCTTCGACACTGCCGGCAACCTTTACGGCACAACCGGTTTCGGCGGCAGCACGAACTGTAATCTCGGATGCGGCACCGTCTTCAAGCTCACACCCGGTTCCGGCGGCTGGACCGAAAGCGTCCTCTACACTTTCACTGGAGGCAGCGACGGCCGCCAACCCTCCGCGCGAATGGTTGTCGACAATGCCGGCAATCTGTATGGCACAACTGTGCAAGGCGGGGACGTAGGCTCGGTTTGCAGCTCAGGATGCGGCACCGTGTTCAAGCTGACGAACGGTTCGAGCGGATGGTCTGAAAGCGTGATCTATGCTTTCGCAGGCGGAACCGACGGAGCTTCCCCCTACGCAGGCTTGACCTTTGACGCCGCAGGCAATCTCCTTGGCACAACCTACGCTGGAGGCAAGTCGGGCTACGGCACCATCTTCAAGCTGACGCCTGGCTCCGGCGGATGGACTGAGAGCATCCTGCACAACTTCAGCGGCGGCTACGACGGAAAATATCCTTACGGCGACCTCATCCTCGATGGCGCTGGCAACATTTACGGCACAGCTTTTCAAGGCGGTGTGGGATATGGCGTGGTGTACCAATTGCAGCCCAACCCCAAGGGCGGCTGGAAGGAAAGGGTGGTCCACGGTTTCGTTAACGCCCCAGCAGGAAATCCTGTCGCCGGCCTGGTCATGGATGGCGCGGGCAATCTTTACGGGACGACAATGCTAGGAGTCACGGAGAGTTCGTGCGGTGGAGGATGCGGAACTCTCTTCAAGCTGTCGCCCGCTACCGGAGGCGGCTGGAGTTACAGAGTAATCCACCAATTCGGAGTCGGCACCGACGGCTTCCATCCTACCGGCGATCTCATTCTGGATTCCGCCGGCAATATGTACGGCACTACGCAAGCGGGCGGAGCCACCGGCTCCGGCCTGATATTTGAAATCATGCACTAAACCTGTGGGGACGGGCCAGTCGCCCGTCCCCACACTCCACAGAAAAACTACCCGGTCGGCCGTCTCGAGGCAAAAATCTTGTCAAGCCCCCTAACCGCCGCTTTTCCCCGCAAAGCCCTGATTCGATGAGGAAAATAAATCTGAAAACATGGCACATTTACCCTTTCCAATGTGATATTCTAGAAGTGGTTCAATAATCTCCAAGAAAACTAAGCAATGATCCAAGGCGCAAGCTCCCAAGCTTGCGCCTTTTGCATTTCAACCCATGCCCAAACGCAGCTCTCCGCCCAGACGCCCCTCAGCGTCCGGCCCGAAGACTGCCCGCCAGCAGGAGCTCAACACCAAGCGCCGCGGAGAACTCTCCGAACTTGCCTTCGCCCACAAAGCCGCCAGCCTCGGCTTCGGAGTCGCCAAGCCCTACGGCGACAGCGAGCGTTTCGACTTCATTCTCATCAGCCGCGACTGGCCCGAAGGCGACAAGCTCTGGCGCGTCCAGGTCAAATGCACCGCCAGCCTGATCAACGGCTTCTACCACATCAGCCCAGCCCGGCACTCCTGCGGAAGCGTCATCCCCTACCAGCCCACCGAAGTCGATTTCGTGATCGTCCACATCATTCCCGACGACTCCTATTTCATCTTTCCGATTCGAGACACTCCCACCTGTCTCGCCCTCCGCCCAAAGGGCCACCGCCGCGGAATCCGCGAACCCTACCGCGAAGCCTGGCACCTCCTCCGTCCACCCAAGTAGCCTTTTCGCTCGAGTGGACCCAGGCTCATATCGGGACGGGCGCCCTCGCGAGCCTGCCCTGAGCGAAGCGAAGGGTCCAGCCGGAGCAAAGCTCCGCAGGCCTTCGCCTGAGTGACCAAGGTCCAACCTCCCAATTCGGAAACCAAGCCCCAATTTAATTTGCCAACCACGCCAACCCGCCACTTCCGACCCATACAATCCTCGCAGGCCCGCAGCGTTTGGAGGGTGTTTCCAGTGGGTACTGGACGCTGTTTGCCAAACAGTCGAGTGGCCTTTCAGCCATTAGGGTTCAACTCCCTCGCCCTCCGTAGTCACTCGACTTACAACGAATCTTCTTGAACGTGGCCTGCCGCGGGATTAACATAAAGGTGTTTGGCAAACAGCGTTTGGTACCACTTTGAACAGCCCCGGCTGATTACCGGGGCCGTTCCATTTGTGCCCTGACTTTTTGGCTGTGCGGGCTTCTGGGTGGCACACACTTCCAGCGCTGCGATAAAGCCCACAGATTTGATTCAAGCCCCGCAGAGCCTGCCCCGAGCGAAGTCGAGGGGGACCAAAACTCTCGCAGACCCACTCCCCTTGACTCCCCGAAATCCCCGGAGTATGTTCGGCCTTCCAAGAAATCAGGATATCCATGAGCTCACCACACCCGCCCATCCCCTGCACCATCGCACCTTGGCTGACGGTTCGAAACGGCCAGCAGGCTCTCCGCTTCTACCAGGAGGCATTCGGAGCCACGGTGGTCTACCGGCTCGAGGATCCCGATGCAGGAATAGTGGCGCGACTCTCGGTCGAGGGCGCGGAGTTCTGGGTGAGCGACGGGCAGCTTGATGGATCGCGCCGGGAGTCTCTCGGGGGCGGATCGGTGCGAATGATTCTGACCGTCGCCGACCCGGATACAGTTTTCGCGCAAGCACTGGCAGCCGGCGCGTCCGAGGTGTTCCCGGTAGGCGAGGAGCACAACTGGCGATTGGGACGATTGGTAGACCCGTTCGGCCTCCACTGGGAGATTGGCCATCCCCTGGCGGCATAGCTGGCTGTCCTCTACGTCCATTTGTGACTAATACTCCACAGGGGCACATATGCTATGTTGGAGCGACCAGCCAAGCCAAAATGGGGCATGACCTAACCTTCGTCGACCTTTTCTGCGGGATTGGTGGCATGCGCCTCGGCTTCGAGCAAGTCGGATGTAAGTGCGTTTTCTCCTCCGACTGGGACAAGTATGCGCAGCAGACCTACGCGGCGAATTTCGGAGATGTGCCTGTTGGAAAGATTCGCGAGGTTAGTTCCTCATTAATTCTCGACCGTGACATTCTAGTCGGAGGTTTCCCGTGCCAACCGTTCTCAATCTCCGGGGTGTCGAAGAAAAACAGTCTTGGACGTGCGAACGGATTTGCTGACAAAACTTAGCGTACGCTGTTCTTCGAGGTTGCGCGAATAATCAACGATGAACGCCCCTCGTGCTTTCCTGCTCGAAAAGGTCAAACACCTTGTTCGTCCTGACAAGGGCAGGACGATCGAAATCATCCTCGAAACGCTTTCAGGCGACCTTGGCTACCACGTGTCGAACCGAAGGTTCTTGACGCACGGCATGTCGTGCCGCAGCAAATCAACCACAATTAATGTGATGGTTGTCACAGCTTGCTCACCCTCGTCAGTGTGACGATGAGGAAGCCGCGATAGCGGCGCAAGAATCCAGCCCACGGCGCAAGCCGTGGGTAGGCAAGAACGAAGGGAGAAGCCCCGTGAGGGGCGAAAGGCGCCTGTCCCATACTTCTGGCAATATTCTGCTGCATATGATCTTCAGCACCCAGGGGCGGCGTCCCGTGATTAAGCCAGAGTTTCGTAACGATTTGTTTGCCTACCTCGGAGGCATCGTCCGCGAAATTCATGCAACCGCACTGATCATAAACGGCACAGCTGATCACGTTCATATGCTGCTCCGCATTCGGCCAGCCCAGTCCGCTGCGGAGATCGTCCGTGTCGTCAAAGCGAACTCGTCAAAATGGGTTCGCGCGAAATGGAGCTCAGACTTTGCTTGGCAAACCGGCTACGGAGTGTTCAGTGTCAGCGAATCGAACGTCCCAGCGGTTAAGAAATACATCGCCGAACAGGAAGAACATCACAAGAAGCATTCATTTCAGGAGGAGTTCTTGGCGTTCCTCAAG
>DATMQI010000184.1:0-188325 GCA_035567135.1 Terriglobales bacterium | reverse complement strand
CGAGCTTCTCGGTCGCCATGGCGTCTTCGTTGTGCATCCAGCGGAAAGCTTTCTCGGTGAGATGCAGTTGTACATCTTTGCTTGCCTTAGCTGTTGATGGATCGAGCTTGCGTTCGACAGCGCCTTCAGTCTGTTCCAGTTGTTCAAGCAACTCGGGACTGATGGTCAGCAAATCCGATCCGGCGAGCCTGATGATTTGATTCACGTTGCGGAAACTCGCTCCCATCACCTGCGTCTTGTAACCATACTTCTTGTAGTAGTTGTAGATGCGCGTGACGGATACAACTCCAGGATCTTGATCGGCGGGAATTTCCTTGCCGCCTCCCTCTTTCTTATACCAGTCGTAGATACGGCCAACGAAAGGCGAAATCAAAGTTACTCCAGCTTCGGCGCATGCGATCGCTTGGGCAAAGCTGAAAAGAAGTGTCAAATTGCAGTGGATGCCTTCTTGCTCCAGCATGTTCGCAGCCTGGATTCCCTCCCACGTGCTGGCGATCTTGATCAGAATGCGCTGGCGCGACACGCCTTTTTTCTCGTAGAGCGAAATGAGCTTACGCGCCTTGGCAACCGTCCCGGGAGTGTCGAAACTCAAGCTGGCTGCGACTTCTGTAGATACGCGGCCGGGAACCACCTTGAGAATCTCGGATCCGAATAGGACGAACATGTGATCGATGAACTCCGCCGCCATTTCTTCGTGGCTGCCACCCAGGTTCGAAGCCTCTTCAACCGCCTCTTCCACCAGATGCTGGTAAGCCGGCATCTGGGCGGCTTTGTAAAGAAGTGAAGGATTGGTGGTCGCGTCCTGGGGTCGGTGCCGGTGGATGGCATCGATATCGCCAGTATCCGCTACCACTGTGGTGTATTTCTTCAAAGATTCCAGCAAATTCATTGTTTCCTCCTGTAATTCAAGCTCAATAAACTAGCCAGCCTGCATCACTAGCTGCCGTGCTTCGAGTTGAGTGACCTTGGCCAGCCTACGGCGATGCCGTTCCGCGCCGCTGAATCGGGCGCTGAGGAAGTTCTGCGTGCACTCCCACGCGATCGCGATACCAGTGGTTCGGCCTCCAAAGCAAAGTATATTCAGGTTGTCGTCTTCCACTCCTTGCCGTGCAGAAAAATGATCATGACAAAGCGCGGCGCGAACACCCACGATCTTGTTAGCAGCTACGGAAGCCCCAACCCCGCTGCCACACACCAGGACGCCGCGCTCTATCGCTCCGCTGGCCACGGCACGGGCAAGCGGGATGGCAAAATCCGGATAGTCATCATTGTTGTCCTGGACTTTGTTGCCGAAGTCAACGACCTCATGACCTTCTGCTGCCAGCAACTTTGCCAGTTGCTGCTTCATTTCGAATCCACCATGGTCTGCGCCAACGCCTACTTTCATTTTACGCTCCGGTGCCGCGCGATCTGGCTCTTCGCCGCGGCTACAACGTGTTCCACGTTAAAACCAAACTTCTTCAGAAGTTGCTTGAGAGGCGCCGAGGCTCCGAAGCTCTCCATGCCAACGTGAGCCCCTTCGGATCCGGTGTACTTGGACCATCCAAAATCGGATGCCTGTTCCACCGAGACACGAGGCTTCACACTTGGCGGCAGAACCGATTCCCGGTAGGTCTGATCCTGGTCGTCAAACAACTCCCACGACGGCATACTGACGACCCGTGTTGGCACCCCTTCCTTATTAAGCTGTTCATACGCCTGGATACACAGCGACAGCTCACTGCCCGTGCCAATGAGGATCACTTCGGGCTTGCCGTTCGGAGCGTCCGCCAGAATGTAGGCGCCGCGGGCCAGGCCCGAAGCAGGAGCGTATTTCGTCCTATCAAGGGTGGGCAGCGCTTGACGACTGAGCGCCAGCACTGCGGGCGCGTGATGCAGTTGCAGGATGACCTTCCAGGCCTCGGTCACTTCGTTCGCGTCCCCAGGCCGGATTAGAATCAAGCCCGGCATGGAGCGCATGTGAGCCAGTTGCTCAATCGGTTGGTGTGTCGGACCATCCTCGCCGACTCCGATCGAGTCGTGAGTGAAG
This sequence comes from Terriglobales bacterium, assembly GCA_035567135.1. Classification (GTDB taxonomy): domain Bacteria; phylum Acidobacteriota; class Terriglobia; order Terriglobales; family Acidobacteriaceae; genus JABDBE01. The sequence continues at coordinate 186,296 of DATMQI010000184.1, read as the reverse complement.
ACATAAATCACGGGAAGCTCCATCAAGGCGCTTAAGCGAAGGGATCCCCGCATGTAATCAACGAAGATGAAGAATCCCGAGCCGAAAGGACGAACTTTCACCAGGCTCATTCCGTTGAGTATGGCGCCCATGGCGTGTTCGCGAATTCCGAAGTGGAAATTGCGCCCCGCGTAATTGTCAGCCTCGAAATCTCCGGCTCCTTCGAACGTGAGCCGAGTCTTGGTGGAGGGTGCGAGGTCCGCGGCTCCTCCGATCAACCACGGAATGTTCTTGGCCACCGCATTCAAAACCTTGGCGTTGGATTCGCGGGTCGCGAGGCCTTTTGGGTCTGCGGGGAATGTCGCCAGATCGCGGTCCCAGCCTTCCGGGAGCCCGCGGTGCTGCATTCGGTATAGTTCTTCGCCGAGCTCCGGGTATTGTTTTCGATAATCTTCGATTCGCGCAAACCAGGCATCGCGCAGCTCTTTGCCGCGCTTGCCTATGCCTTGACGAAAGTGATCGTAAACCCCGTCCGGCACGTAAAACTTTGCGTCTTCCGGCCAGCCATAATTGCGCTTGGCGAGACGGATCTCCTCCTCGCCCAGCGGTTCTCCGTGAGCACCACTGGTATCTTGTTTGTGCGGTGCGCCATATCCGATGTGGCTATCCACGATGATCAGAGTGGGGCGGTCTTTGCAGCTCTGAAAAGTACGGAACGCCCGCGCCAACATATCGAGGTCGTTGGCATCGCCAACCCGCGTCACGTTCCATCCGTAGCCGATAAAGCGAGTGGCCACATCTTCGGTAAAGGCCAAGCGGGTGTTGCCTTCGATGGTGATGTGATTGTTGTCGTAAATCCAGCAAAGATTGGAGAGCCGCAGGTGGCCAGCGAGAGAGGCCGCCTCGTGCGAAATGCCTTCCATCATGCATCCATCGCCACAAAGCGCGTAGACATTGAAATTAAAAAGATCCTCAAAGCCCGGCCGGTTGTAACGCGCTGCGAGCCACTGACGGGCAATGGCCATACCGACGCTAGTAGCAACGCCCTGGCCAAGTGGCCCGGTGGTTGTCTCTACACCGGATGTCCAGCGGTACTCGGGATGCCCCGGACAGCGGCTATCTACCTGACGAAACGTCTTCAGCGCGTCTAACGGAACCGAGACTTCGCCAAGGGTTTCGTAGTCCTTGCTGACGGCCCGCACTTCGGTCAAATGAAGCAGGGAATACAGCAGCATGGACGCGTGCCCAATGGATAGCACAAATCGATCACGATTCGGCCATACGGGATCCTGCGGATCAAATCGGAGGAACTGCTGCCACAGGGTATAAGCCACCGGTGCCATTGCCATCGGAGTTCCGGGATGCCCGGAATCCGCTGCCTGCACTCCGTCCATGGCAAGCGTGCGGATGGTGTTGATGCTGGTTAAATCCATTCCAAGAAGCGTTGGAGTAGTTGTGGGGAGGGTTGCTACGCTCATGAAAAATCCTCTCAATTCGTTGGGTGAACTTCTTTGGTTTCGTTCTAAATTCTTAATCGGCAGTTTTGTTACGCAAGCGCCTGGGGCACCGCCTCCTCCCAACGTCCCTGCGCCTTCAGGATTAGTTCCACCACCTCGCGCGCGGTACCCCGCCCCGCAAGCCGGCGAGTGGTGAAGTGGCACACAGCCGCTAACTCAGGTGCCCCGTTGGCTACGCAAACTGCCAGTCCAGCTCGCTGCGCCAGAGGAATGTCCGGCAGGTCATCGCCCATATAAGCAACCTCGTCTTCGGTCACGCCTGCCTTTTGCACGCACTCTTCGAAAGCCGCCGTCTTCTTCCCCTGTCCCAGATAAACAAAAGTGACCTTCAGCTCTTGAGCACGCTTAGCCACGGCCGGTGAATGTCGGCCGGTGATGAAGCCTGTCTGAATCCCCATGGTGTGGGCAAGCGATAATCCCTGGCCGTCATGGGCGTTGAACACTTTCATTTCGGAGACGATAGGTTCTCCCAACCCGTCGGCGATTGTGGCCGAGGTCAGGCAGACGCCTCCATCGGTCAATGTACCGTCTACGTCCATCAGAAAAAGTTTGATCTTACGGGCACGGGCCAATACATCAGGCGAAGCGAGGCACGCAAGACCAGTGTCAGACATAGGCGACGCTCCCGGTTTTTCTTAATGGTGGAGCCAATCTTGTCATTTCTTAAGTTCCTTATGACTTGCGGTGGCGTCACAACGGGTTGTGATTGGATTGCGCAGTGCTCAGCTCAGGCTCTTCGCAAGTGCGAACGCTCTCTATCAACTGCAACATGATGACCATTTGTAAGCGTTTGAAAATGGAAAGTGAGAGCAGGCAGCCTGTGTCAAAGGCGTAGCAGGTGACGAACAGTTGGCAGCGAAAAATTTAAGAGCTCACGGAACAACTAGTGCTGACTGGCAATCCACATTAGTCATCAGCATCGGACGAGCGGCGAAGCCAAAACTTCTTCGATTTTGGCTCAGCTCGATACGCCGTTCCCGCCGGCACCGTCAACTGAGCTTCGGTTCCATTCCCTGGGCGGCTCCATACCTCAAATTGCCCCCAATCTTGCTGGCACGTTCTCCGTTTAGACCCCAGTGGTTGGCACGACCGCCCTGGTCAAGAATGTCGGAGTCAATCCCTCGTCCATCATCGCGAACTCGCAAACGAAACTGTCGTGCGTCGTAGGTGATTTCGACTTCCACATGTTGGCCTGCGGAGTGGCTCAAGGCGTTAATGAGCGCCTCACGTCCGACGGCAAATACCTCCTCCAGCACCAACTGGCGCAACTCGCGAGGCGTACCCTCCACAACCGTCTGGACGATCATCTTGAGGTCGTGGGATGTACAGTCCGCAATTTGCCGGAATGCCGCTGGCAAGTCGGAGATTAATGGGCCAGTAGTGCGCAGATTGCGGACACGGTCTCTGCCTTCCATCAAGACCTGATCGGCGTAATCAAGCGCCCTCTCCATATCTTGGCGTACTGGCTCTCCGTCAGGTATTCGTTTTGTAACGGCGTGGAACTTTAAAATCAGGCCTTGCACGCTTTGCAGCAGTGTGTCATGCAAGTCGCGGGCGATGCTTTCCCGTTCCGCAACTCGCGCCTCCATGGTTACTCGTACTCGCTGGGTGGCCTGTTTCAGTCGTAAGAAGTACACCAGGTACAGCCCGGCTGATGCCGCAGCGATGCATAGTGCTAGAAACCATTTTGTCTGATAGTAGGCGGGAGCGATGTTGAAATCGAGGGGCGCGCCGGCTTCGTTCCATAGGCCGCTGTTGTTGCAAGCCTTCACCCGGAACGCGTAGCTCCGCGGGGGAAGGTTGCTGTAGAAAACTTGCCTCCGAGTTCCGGCATCCTGCCAATCGCGATCATAGCCTTCCAGCTTGTACTGGAAATGCACCTTCTGAGGAACGACAAAACTCAGAGCCATATAATCAATCTCGAGATCACGTGTATGGGCTGGAAGACGAAGGCGGCTCTGAGGCGAATACCTCTTTCGATCAGCGATCACATCTTCGATATGCACCGGCGGTGGAAGCGGGTTCTCATAGAGGCGGTCCGGATCCAGCATTTGTATTGAGACGCCGGTTACGAACCACAATCGACCATCCGGCCCCTTCGAGGACGTCGGCTGCGAAGAAAGTCCGGTCCCAGCTTGTGCTCCGTCCAGAGCGTCCAGAGTCATGACGGACACCGAACCCTGGGGATTCTCGATCCACTTCGCCCATTCGGATTCTGCGATCCTGACCAAGCCGCATCGCGTATAGATCCAAAGAGCACCGTGGTTATCCCTGATCGCGTTGAAGATCTCAGGGCAGGGCAAGCCATTGTCGCTGCTGAAGAGGGTCAGTTTGCCCATGGTTGAGCCGGTAGAGACCCTGCGAAGTTGGGACGAGGAGAGAGTTGTCAGAGTCCACAAACGGTGCGCGAATATCGACCGGGCCTTGGGGAGAAGTCAGCGAAGTGGTCTGCAAACGTCCATCGCGGAAGTAAGAAATGGTACCTTTTTGAGCGCCGAGCCAAAGACCGCCGTTCGGGTCTGCCACCAGATATTGCTGCCGGGCGAGTTTGTCATTGGGCGAGGCTTGCTTCTTAATTTTGTCACCAACCATGCTGAATAACTGCCCCCTGGGAGTAAGAAGCCACATCGTGCCACGGCGTGAACCGGACTCCATCGAAACGCATCAACCCTTGCGCAGTTGTTACCCAGATAAACCCGTCGGCGGTTTGAGCAGTATTGGTAGGAGGAGCGATGGCGCCATCCTGGATGCGCCACACAGTGTGACCATACTGAGAGATGCGCCGGGCCGGATCAAGCGCGAGTGCACCGGGAGGCCCGACTGGCAACAAGCCAGCCAGCGCAGTTCCCAACGCGAGAAGGAGTCGTACTCCCATTTGCGCGATCCCCGGAGTGCCCCACAATTGTATTCTTACGGCGGTCGAACGCCGGCGGGAAGCGCACACGCGACACGCAAGCCATCTGCGTTGGTAAAGCTAAACTCGGCGGAAGGGATCGTTGCAGCAAGACTGTTGTAAAACAGCCACAACCCCTCCGTTACTCTGCCATAGCGCCAGGAGATGGCGTGAGCAGCTTCTCGATCGTCCGCTCCATCGTCCGGTTCATCTCCGATACAACCGCAGGTACATTTCGCTGCGCAACGGTTCCCACCTCGGCCGCCTCATTTCTCCAAACGGTTTCGCCGGTGGCGACTCTCGTCATCTGCGCGGAAATCGCGACCTGGACCTTAACGCCGCCGTCGTAATCAACCTCCTCGAGCCGTTCCAGACGGCCACTAAGAACGTAATCCATGTCGGCGCGTCCGTCGTATTGCTTAACTTGCGCGAAGGTTCCGCTGGCGCGTAGACGATCCACTACCGCGTTGGTCACGAAGTCACGGGGATCGACTGCCCAGCGGTCATAATTGTAAAAACCAATCTGCTGCGGAGACGATTTATACACGATGGCTCCTTGCCGCAGGTAGGCAGGAGATCGGAATTCGCGGATTGCCACCGAGGCGCGGACGCCGTCCGCAGCTGGAGGATCTGGCGGAGCCGGCAAGTTCAGCGTGTAATACGACGGATACTTTATCTTGCTTGCGCAGCCAACCAATGCGATTGACGCGGCGAGCGTGAAAACAACTGCCATTAAATGTTTTGTCACAACTACCTCTCTCTTCATTGCGGAACCTTGCGCTCTTTCGGTTGCCTGATGCGAACCAAGCTCCAGGGGCGCTGCTTTACCGAGTCCGTCAGTTGATCCAGGTTCTCGGTCGCTTCGCGCAGGTTTTCCACCGTGTCATCGATCTTGTAGTCATTCGCTCGCACCATCACTTGCATGTCCGCGAGCAATTTTTTGGCTTGTAGCAGCGTGTCCTGCAACTCAGCCAGATCTTTGCGCGCCGGCTCGCGGATATCAGTTACCGTGCCATTGACGTTCTGAATCGTGTCATCAGCATGCTGGCTCAAAGACACCAGTTGATCGGAAATCCGATCGATCTTTGGGCCTTCGGTGGCGAGTAAGTTGTTGACGTGATCCAACACAGCTTGAATCTTCTGTTGCGTCGGCGGACCTGTCACGGTGTTGAGGTTGGCCAGAAGATTTCGCGCGTCACCGCTGATCCCTTGCAGTTCTCCTTGTACCTGGACGATTAGGGCGTTTGCGTTGTCGGCGACGGTAGCCATCTTGCCGGCGATTTCGTCGATGCTGGCGGCTTCTTGCGATGGGATCGAGGAGCCTGACGGAAGCCGCTTTGCGTCGTTACTGCCGGTAGTAATCGATAGCGAGGCACTGTTCATGATGCTGGTCAGACCCAGTTTGGCCACGGACTTCTCGTTCAGAGGTGTACCCTGCTTCACTTCCAGAAGAATCTCAATGCGGGTGGGGTCTGTCGACCAAGGTCGTACGGCTGTTATCTTCCCCGCAGTAATTCCGCCAAAGAGCACGGAAGCTCCCGGCTCCAGCCCTCCGGCATAGCGCAGGTACGTTCGATACGGAACCGTGCCGCCGCTGAACTGTGCGTTCAGAAGGTAGACCACCGTGAACGCCAGGATTGCGAAACACCCCAAAACGAAGGCTCCGACTTTTGCCTCGGTTGTCACTAGTTTGCCTCCGGACTCTGCAAGTATTTTTCGAAGTAAGCGGTCGTCGCAGGCGCCTCTGTCAACTTTTCGGGAATGCGATCGAGGAAATGACGTACGCGAACATCTTTGCTTGCCCTGATTTCCTCTTTAGTGCCAATAGAACGAAACGTGCCCTTGTATAGCATCGCGATACGGTCGGCAATTCGAAACGCGCTCGCCATCTCATGGGTGACTACGACGACCGTCATCTGGAAGGCTTCTTTGAGAAGCAGAATGAGCTCATCCAGTTCTGCCGCCACGATGGGATCAAGGCCTGCGGAAGGTTCATCCAAAACCAGAATCTCGGGGCTAAGCGCGAGAGCACGTGCGACTGCAGCGCGCTTTTTCATGCCCCCGGACAGTTCCTGTGGGCGCAGTTTTCCGAAGTCTGCCAGTCCAACCAGTGCTAATTTCATCCATACCATCAATTCGATAATGGACGGCGCTAGCCGGGTGTGTTCTCGCAGGGTAAGAGCAACATTGTCTTCGACTGACAGCGAGTTGAACAAAGCCGCACTCTGAAAAGCTACGCCGATGGAACGGTGGACGGTTTTCAATTCGGCTTCGGAGCAGTGTGTAATGTCTATGCCCTTCACGTGGACGCTCCCCGATTTCGGGCGCTCCAGCCCGATGATCTGTCGCAGCAGCGTGCTCTTCCCGGAGCCGCTGCCGCCCAGAAGGACCATGGTCTCTCCTTGCTGAATGTCGAGATTCAGACCGTCCAGTACTCGCCGGCCGTCGTATTCAACTACCAAATCGCGAACCGAGATAATTGCCATCAGCTTTTCACCGTGAAGTAAAAGATCGCGGTAAACACGGCGTCCGCCACGATCACAAGAAAGGTCGACTTCACCACCGCACTCGTCGTCGATCGTCCTACCGAATCGGGTCCTCCCCGGACACGGAACCCTTCCAGACAACCGACATGAGCGATGATGGTCGCAAAGGCAACGCTCTTGATGAGTCCCGTGATTACGTCGCGCAGTTCGATGGAAGTCAACACATAACGGCCGTACATAATCAGCGAGAGATGCGTGCTGAAGAACATGAACAATCCGCCTGCAAGAATGCCGCAAACGTTCGAAACAATGCTGAGGCAGGGAACGGAGACCAGCGCCGCCAGATACTTTGGCGCCAGGATGAACTCCACAGGTTCGAGCGCCATGACCCGAAGGGAGTCGAGTTCCTCAGTCACCTTCATGGTGCCGATCTCAGCCGCGAAGGCGGAACCTGATCGTCCGCTGACCGCGATGGCGGTTAGCAGGGGGCCAAGCTCACGCGTGAAGCCAACCGCAACCAGGTCGATGACGTAGTGCAAGGCTCCGAAACGGCGCAGTTCAGACGCCCCTTGCATGGCGAGAATGAACCCGGTGCAAATCGCCATCAGCGATACCATGGGCAGCGCCTCAACCCCTATCTCCAGCATCTGACGCACCGATGCCTGCCACCGATGGCGGTTCCCTACAAAAGGCAACGATTTCACCATCGCGCGCAGCGTCGTCCACAACTGAATATTCAAGCTGCCGACATAGTCGAGTTCGGTAAGGGTTCTTTCTCCGACGTCTTCAATTAGAGTTGCCATCAAGACCTCTTCAACTCTGGTGCGGGAGCATTTCTACAGCCGTACGTTTCGAACAGGTGCAATACGCCCGAGACTTCGAGCAAGTGAAGCGGGCGGCCTTGCAGTCCTTTCAAGCACAGGGTGGTCTGGCGATTGCGCGCCCATTTGAGCGCTTCGAGCAAGGTCGCAACGCCCGAGCCATCGATGTAGGAGACTTCCGCCAAATCAACGACAACAGCTTTCGGCGATTGAGTTCGCAACATTGCAAGAAGCCGGTCACGCAGGGCCGGAGAGGAATCGATGCCCAAGCGGCCTTTCAAGCGCAGAACGTTATTCTCTCCCCCATCATCCACAAGGATTTCCAGGTCAACCGGATTGGCCATGCTGCTCTTCAACAGAATCCCCCGATTCGCTCATGGCACGTAAGCTTCCACCAAATGCACGGCGCCTCTGTGCCCATTTCTTTTCGCGACAATGGGTTAACTGTCATTCGGGGAGGAGGAGTCGATCGTATGATGGTGTGAAGAGACAAGCGTGCCAATCAGTTGGCACGTGACAGGGTACTCTCGGACTCGGGACAACCAATTCACGCGTCAGAAAAGTTGCGGTTCGGGTGTTTCAGCCCACAATTGCCACAGGGCAAGTCTTGGCGTGACTCCAGTAAAGTGGGTTGCTCACAAAGAAAGATTCCTGACTTTCCGAATCATCACCTCAACCATCGCCGATCCTGATACTCCGGTAACGCCGATCAGTTAGTCACCAAGCTCTGCCTTCATAAAGGCGGGGCTTGATGTCCTTGCGAGTGTTCGTTAGATAGCCGCGAAGCGGCGGCAGAATGCAGCCCACGGCGCGAGAGGTGGCGGAAAAACTCTCGGCGTTGGAGTTTTGAAAGGGCACGGCTTCCCAGCCGTGCCGTAAGTCCTTGAAAACGATTTGCGGCGCGGATTGAAGCCGCGCCCCTTCAAGGCTTCCAGCCGCTGATTTTGCAGTGTTTCCGCAGCCACTGCAGCCGTAGGACGAAAAGTGGGAAGCGGGTCAGCCCCGGAGGGGCGAAAGATCGGTCGCGAAACAGAACTTCCTAGCTCTTTGCTCTCAATGGGCGGAAATCCTTACCCCGCGATCGAGTGGTGTTCTCTGACTGCGAACGCCCGTTGTTTCCGCCGACCGCCTTGAAAGGCATTGGAAGAACGGAACTCGCTACCTGATACTTAGTCCGCGCCAGCTTCAATTTCTCCAGATCCTCGCCAGCCAACGGCTGCTGCCGTCCCAAAAGATGGGTCACAAGAGCGATTTGGGCAAAGTGCTCGACCGTTTCCATCTTCATATAGGCGTGATGAAGCGTGTCGGCATAAGCGACCACTCCATGGTTTGACATGAGAATGGCATCGTACTGCGGGATCAGCGGCTCGAGCGCGTCCGAAAGTTCAGGCGTTCCCGGAGTCCCGTATTTAGCCAGTGGGATGGAACCGAGCCCGATAACCACCTCACACACCAGCGGTTGGTTAAGCGCAAGTCCGGCGGCCGCAAAGCCTGTCGCGGTCGGCGGATGCGCATGCACGATCCCCTTCACGTCCGGACGCAGCTTGTAAATCAGCAGATGCATGGCCAGTTCGCTGGATACATTGCGGTTGCCGGCAAGCCGACGCCCATCCAAATCGACCACCACCATGTCCGAGCTCCGTAACATGCTCTTGCTCATACAGGTGGGAGTGACCATGATCCGTTCGTCACCCAGCCGAGCAGACAGATTGCCATCGGTGGCGGCGACATAGCCGCGCTGATGCAGCATCTGGCCAAACAGAACCATTTCGCGGCGGTATTGACGATCGCTGGGCATTCGATTGTTGGGGCTGCCAGGGGAAAAGCTGACCCGAACTAGTTTGCGTATGGTATCGCAGACGCTTGGTTGAACACAATGCGTTTGTTGCGAAATGTACTTGTGAATTTTCGAAGCCGTCGAATTTATAATCAGCCAGCGTGCTGGTCTCAGAATTCAATTATGAGCTTCCCGCCGAACTGATCGCTCAGGAACCCCTCCCTGACCGGGCTGCGTCCCGGCTATTGAGAATGGACCGCTGGTCAGGCGAACTCTACGATGTCAGGTTCCGTGATTTTCCCGATCTGCTCCGCCCAGACGACTTGATTGTGTTTAATAACACAAGGGTCTTTCCGGCACGACTCTACGGCAGGAGAAGCGGGGCTAAAGCGCAGCCGGTGAGCTCGCAAAATCCTGCGGCCCGTGAGTTTCTCAAAGGCCGGGTCGAGGTGCTGCTCACCCGGCAAGTATCGCAAGATCCAAACGAGTGGGAGTGCTTAGTGCGTCCAGGGCGCAAGATTGGAGTAGGAGAGCGGTTGTTTTTTGGCGAAGACGATCAATTGGAGGCCGAAGTCATGGCCCGGGGCAGTTTCGGAGAACGCAGAATACGGTTTCGTCCGACCGCAGATTTTTTCGGATTAGTTGAGCAGTTCGGGCATGTACCGCTGCCTCCCTACATCGACCGGCCAGACCGCCCCGGTGATCGAAAACGCTATCAGACGGTTTATGCACATGCGACCGGTTCGGTGGCGGCGCCCACCGCAGGGTTGCACTTTACGCCCGAAATTCTTGCGCGCCTGCGAGATCGTGGCATCGAGACCATCGAGGTCACGCTGCACGTGGGGCTTGGAACCTTCCAACCGGTGCGTGCGGATCGTGTTGAGGATCATCGATTGCATCGCGAGCCGTACGAAATTTCTTCCGAAGCGGCCGCGAAGATCAATCAAGCTATGGACGCCAAACGACGGGTTGTTGCGGTGGGGACGACGACGGTCCGCACACTCGAGTATGCAGTTAGTCAGTCTGGAGATGGCAGAGTGCGGGCAGGTATCGGCGAGGCCGACATCTTTATCTATCCCGGCTACAAGTTTCGCTTGGTGGGGGCTTTACTCACAAATTTCCATCTGCCACAATCCACGCTTCTGATGCTGGTTTGCGCCCTCGGAGGAAAGGAAGCAGTATTGGAAGCCTACCGCCACGCAGTCGACCAAAAATACAGGTTCTATTCTTATGGCGACTGCATGTTCGTAGCGTGAACCTGCCAGTGTGGGCGTCGGGGTGTGGACCACAAAGGGCCCCCGCAGACTATGTCCATTGCGCCTGTAGCAAGCCCCAAATATCGGCCCAAATATCGGCCCTCAATATCGGATGGACAAGCTAATCGTTTTGGGGTGTAGCGCCCACCAATTCATTCCGCCGCCGCCGTAGGACGCCTTGGGCCCCGACTGCAAGCATGCCGAGCGATCCGCGGTGCGGACCGTCCGGGATCGGGTTGGTCAGGGACGCCTCGGTGTCGATACCTTCTGCATCACGCTGCGCGGGCCCCTTGGTTGCGCCAGCGATGATCGGCTTGTTGGGGATGGTTTCATACGCGTAGCCAGTGAGCGTGGCAGTGATTTTTGAGCCGCCGACGGTAACGTTCAGGCGCGCCCAGCCGTAGTGAATCTTGCCCTTTATGAGGAATTTCAGGCCAAGATAACGGCCGCGCACGTTGACCCACTGACCCGCGCGATCCACGCCGATGGACCATGCCATAAACGCCCCGGAAAACGGTTGTTTGGGGCCGACACGCGCCCCGGGCAAGAGGGCATAAGCGTAGTTCGCGTATCCGACATGCGGCTGTTTGCCGACGACTGCGTTGTTGGCTTGAGCCGGAAGGGCACTGAGGCTGGCGACATAGGTGTCGGTGAAAAAACGTTGATTATCGATTTTAAAGTCCGCGAGCCCGTCGTGATTGAGGTCGAGTTGGTAAATCTGGTTGCTTCCGATCACTACATGGGTCTTGGTGTAGACGATTTTGGCCTCCGCGGGTTGCGCCAACGCCAACACTCCGACTCCAGCCGCACTTGCGGCAAGAACATAGATGTCGAGCTGATGCTGAATTGAATCGGAAAAGTTAGCGGTCTTACGGGGCCGGGAAGGGCGTTTCATATATGCCTCCCTTTAAGTGGCAGGGGAATTTTCCTCCCCGCGCTATCGACTGTCAAGGGACAATTAGACGGTTTCAGAGTGCATGTTTTGTTGAGGGCTTTCGGCGATATACTGGCATCGCGCAGAGGTGAAACATGAAGACACAAGTACTGTCTAAACAAGTTCCTATACAGGATTTTGTCTCGGAGCTGCGAAAGTTTCCGGAGCCGGCGTTCGACCGCACAGACCAGATCGCCAAGTTTTTAGAGAACACGCCGGTCGTGCCGGACACCTTGGCTCAATACCTGACTTGGGATCGCCAGCACTACACGCGAAATCTGATCGATAAAACACCGCTTTACGAACTCATTGCGGTCTGCTGGGAAGTCGGGCAGGGAAGTTCAGTCCATAATCATCGCGATCAGAACTGCTGGATGGCCGTGCCCATTGGCAGATTGTTGGTCGAGAATTATCGCGTGATCTCACAGAACCTGGAAGACGGCACGTGCAATCTGGAGACAGCAGACACTCAGGAGATGAACCCGAGCCACCCCTGCGCCGTCGATCCGCTGGAGCCGGTGCATCGCGTATACAATCCGCGCGAGTTCAATCAGCGAGCCGTCAGCCTGCACGTGTATTCCCGGCCCTTCGATACCTGTGTGGTTTATTCGCCCGAGCAGCACACCTGCGGAGAAATCAAGCTGCACTACACCACCGAGTACGGCAAACCAAGACAGTGACTTCCGTCATCTGTGCGCTGGAGGGGAGGACATAGGAGAATTAGCAGCAGCGGAAAGTTTTGGAGAAGCGATGAAAACGTTGTCTGCGCTGCTCATAATTGTCCTGTTTTTGATTTGCGGCTGCTCGAAAAAAACCAATCCCGAAGCCACGCGCTCAACTGTCGGCCAACCCCAGAAAGCACATCACGAAGGCCAGGAGGACTTAGCGACGACTCCGGACGACCCGGAGGCTAAGGTGATCTCACCGCTATCGATCCTGAAGGAACAAGCAATGCCTGCGCTCATCAAGCCGGAACCAGAACAACAATATGTGCGGCGAGAATCTTTGCCGATCGATCACTCAACGAACCTGCCCCCACAAGACTCCATAAAGCTTCTGCACAAGGTGTTTTCGGTGAGTAAGTATGTACAGTTCGGGTTCGTAGTTCCGCCGCACCAGGGCAATACAAGACTGCGCGGCACTTTCCGGTCATTTACGAAACGTAACGATCTCGATACAAGCGATAGAACGGCCGATGTAGATCTGCTGTTGTTGAACGATGAGGAGTTCAAGGAATTTCTGCACGGCCAGCCGCAAAGCGTCACCTATGAACTGAATTCAGCTCACAATCAGATGGTGAAGTGGCACGTGCCCGCCACCTACGGAGATCCGCAGACCTACCATCTGGTTTTCAGCAACTCTGGAAATGGGCCGAAGATCAAGTTCGTCGAGGCCGACTTCACCGTAAATTTTGAGTAGAGACGTAGCTGGCTACGTCTCTTAGCTGGCTATGTCTCGCTACCGCGGACTGAGCGAGCGTCGCTGCACACCTGCTGATAAAATAATCTGTTGGCTCTGCGAAAGAAATCCCCGTCCATTGAGCGCGAGAGCGCGGCCATAGCCGCCGCGCCAGATACGTCCCCTCCAGCGTCGAAGCCGAAGATTCTCTCGGGCGAGATGGGATCCGTTTACCTGATCGATACCATGTCCTTCATCTTCCGCGCCTATCACGCCATGGCGCGGCAGCGCGGAATGTCCACAAAGACAGGCATACCGACAGCGGCGACCTATGTCTTTGTCAACATGTTGCGCAAATTGCGCGATGACTTTTCTCCGGAATATCTCGCGGCTGTATTTGACGTGGCCGCCCCGACCTTTCGCGATCAGCAGGCTGGAGGCCTGACCAGCGTGCGCCGGTTCGATCTCAAAACGCAAACTTTCCAGGAAATTGAGTACCAGGGGTACAAAGCCAATCGCAAGGAAATGCCTGGAGACCTCGCGCAGCAACTACCGTTTATCCGAAGAGCGTTGGAAGCCTACCGCATTCCGATCCTCGAACTGGGAGGCTACGAAGCCGACGACGTGATAGGCACGCTGGCACGCAAAGCCGTCGAGCAGTCGTATTCCGTATACGTAGTGTCAAGCGACAAAGACATGCTGCAACTGGTGAACGACCGGGTCTGCGTTTTGAACCCGCCCAAGGACAACCTGATCTGCGATACGGCCAAGGTCGAGGAAATCCTCGGAGTGCCTCCCGAGCGCGTGATCGATGTCATGGCCCTGCGCGGCGATTCCATCGACAATATTCCCGGAGCTCCGGGAATCGGCGATAAGGGTTCAGTCGAACTCATCAAGCGCTTCGGTTCGGTCGAACAGGCGCTGGATCGCGCGGCAGAAGTCGAGAAGAAGACCTATCGCGAATCGCTGCAGAACAATCGCGACAACATTCTGCTGAGCAAAAAGCTGGTGACCATTGATTGCGATGTGCCCATCGAACTTAACGTAAATGCAATGAGGATGGGCGAGCCAGACATAGAAGGCCTGCGGTCTCTCTTTACCGAACTGGAATTCACTTCGCTCTTGAAGGAACTCCTCCCCATCGTCGAGGTGAGTGAGGCGCATTACACCGAGGCGAAATCGGCGCCAGATGTAGATGCCGTGCTGAAGGCCATTCCAACCGGGGGCGCATTGGCGGTTTCCGTGGAGGCAGAATCGATTGTTGTCGCCGAGCAGGAGCCAGAAGAGGAAGAATCTGAAACCGGCATGTTGGCGCTCACCGCTGAGCCTGTGGCGATGGAGCGGCCGCGCGACATTTCCATTTCGTCTGCACTCGGAATTGCGGTTACGGTCCGCGCTGATGTAGAAGAAGCGACGGCCAAGCTAAAAGCTGCCTTGGCAGACGAGCGTCTGCCTAAAGCCATCCACGATTTCAAAGCCGCGACTCACGTTTTGGAACGTCAGGGGATCGCCCTGCAAGGTGTGCAACACGATCCGATGCTGTATTCCTACCTGCTGGATCCGACCTATTCGTCCCATCGTCTGCCCGACGTGGCGCTGCGGCGGTTCAACCTCAAGCTCAGCGGAACCGTTCCCGAAGCGGCCGACATCACAGGACGGCTCGCAACAGCGCTGCGCCGCGAAGTGGAAGAGGCCGAACTACTCACGCTGTACGAAGAAATTGACCTGCCGCTGGTGCCAGTGTTAGCGCGCATGGAGCATGCCGGGGTGAAGATTGACCGCGCAGCCCTGGCGGAGATGTCATCGCGTCTCGAAGGCGAGATCGACGCCAAGGCGAAGGAGATCTATCAGCACGCCGCGTTCGAGTTCAACATCAGTTCGCCAAAACAATTGGGAGACGTTCTCTTCAACAAACTAAACCTGCCTAAGCCAGTGAAGTACGGCAAGGGGAAAACGATTTCGACTGCAGTAGACGTCCTTGAAGGATTGGCCACTGAACACGATGTACCACGGTTGGTGCTCGAATACCGGCAACTGACCAAGCTGAAATCGACTTACGTCGATGCCTTGCCCGCTCTGCTGAATCCTACGAGTGGCCGCCTGCACACTACCTTTGGTCAGACTGGAACCGCGACCGGAAGATTATCGTCAGCGAATCCCAATCTGCAGAACATTCCGATTCGCACTGAGTTGGGCCGCGAGATTCGTGCGGCGTTCACCGCTGAGTCAGGTCACGTGCTGCTGGCAGCGGATTATTCGCAGATCGAGCTTCGCTTGCTCGCCCATTTCTCCAAAGACCCGCTACTGGTCGAAGCCTATCGCCGCGGTGACGACATCCACACGCTGACTGCTTCGCAAGTGTTTGGTGTGCCGCCGCTGATGGTCACGCCCGATCACCGCAGACAAGCGAAAGTAGTGAATTTCGGCATCGTATACGGGCTTTCTGCATTCGGACTCTCACAGAATTTAGGCATTGAGCCCTCGGAGGCCAAACAGTTCATCAATGCCTACTTCGAAAAATACAGCGGCGTGCGAGCATTCATCGACCGAACCTTGGAGGAAGCCCGGCGTGAGGGCAAGGTCAAAACACTGTTTGGCCGCGTGCGTCCGATCCCAGACATTAACAGCAAGAACTCAAACCTGCGGGGATTCGCGGAGAGGACCGCGGTGAACACGCCATTGCAGGGAACGGCAGCGGACTTGATCAAGATCGCGATGATCCGCATCGACAAGGCAGTGCGCGAGCAGCGGCTCAAATCACGAATGACGCTGCAAGTGCACGATGAACTGGTGTTCGAGGTTCCAGAAAATGAAATCGAAGAAATGCGAACTTTAGTGCGGCAGCAGATGGAAAAAGTTCATCCGCTCACGGTGCCGTTGCTGGTAGAAATTGGAGTCGGGTCGAACTGGCGGGACTTGGAATCCTAGCTCCTGTCCGGATAGTCTTTCGGGAAGGACATGGCTTCAGCCGTGCCGCTACGAGACCCATAACCACTGGGCTTCAGCCCCTGAGGGACTGGTTTACCCGACTCATTCAACCACGTCTAGCGACAATCACGCACGTAGAGATTCCAGTTATGCCTGCACGAGCTAGGACGCTCGCGCCCACATCAACTCCGTTCCCGATCCACTTCCCGCTCCGCGGCTTCGCGCAGCATTCTTCGATCGCGTGAACTCGCAATCCTTCTGGCTCGAATCAGCCTTCGTAAGCCAAACCAGTACAAGAACCAGACGAGTGTGCCAATCACTGCTAGCAGCAGAAGCAGGTTCCAGATTGCAGCGGCGTTAGACAACAGCGTTTTCATAGGTCACAGCATTTCCGAGTTTTGCTCGGCCCGACGGGTCGAAGACCCGTCCCACACAATCAAACTCCTAGCGCGTTCTTGATTGCGCCGGCAATGTTTGCCGCGAGGGTTTTCATCTTTTCTTCTGACTCCGCTTCGACCATAACTCGCGCCAGCGCCTCCGTGCCCGAGTAACGCACCACAATGCGACCATTGCCATCGAGTTCGCGTTCGGCCGCTTCAATCGTACGCTGGATTTCCGGCACTTGGGCAAACGGTATTTTTTCGCGGACCCGAATATTTTGAATGGTCTGCGGAAAGACTTTGAGGTCGCCAATCAGTTCCGCCAGAGATTTACCGCTTCGCGTCATGATTTCCATCACCCGCAATGCGGTCAGGAGGCCATCGCCCGTGGTCGCGTCTCCGTCACGAAAGATGATGTGGCCCGACTGCTCGCCTCCGAGAATCGAGCCAGTTTTCAACATCTCCTCGAGGACATACTTGTCGCCGACATTAGCGCGCAGCATCCGGATACCCGCTTTGCGCAACGCGATTTCCAAACCCATGTTCGACATGGTGGTGGCGACAATCGTCGAACCGGTGAGCGCGCCACGGGATTGCATGTCACGAGCGACAACCAGTAGCACGGCATCGCCATTGACCACGCGACCGTTCGCGTCGCTGAAAAGCGCGCGATCCGCGTCTCCGTCAAACGTAACACCTAAGTCGAATTGCCCCGTACTCTTAACGATTGCCCTGCCGAGCGTCTCTGGATGCAAGGCGCCACACTGATCATTTATGTTCTTCCCATCCGGAGACGCGTTGCGGAAGGTTGCCTGAATTCCACAAGCGCGAAACAGTTCAGGAGCCTCGGCGGTTGCCGCACCATTGGCGCAATCCACCAGAGCTCTGATGCCGCTCAGGTCCGTCTTCACGTTTCGCGCCAGCCATTCTATATACGCATGACGGAGGCTGGCCTCGCCGGGTACACTTGGCGCAGGTTTCACAGACGTAGGCATATGTCGCTCTGGATTCTGCAGCAGAGCAAAAATTTCCTGCTCGATGGCAAGTTCATGCGAGTCGGGCAACTTGTATCCATCGCCCGAGAAAACTTTAATGCCATTATCAGTCCAAGGATTGTGCGAGGCGGAGATCACCACTCCGGCAGCATGCTTGCGCGAACGCGCCAGGTAAGCCACTCCCGGAGTCGTAATCACTCCCGCGCTGTGGACTTCACAGCCGCTCGAAACCAGCCCCAGCAACACGCGGTCCGCGATCCATGAACTTGATTCTCGCGTATCTTGCCCGATTACGACGCTGGGGCGGGGATCACTGCGAATCAGGTCATGACCAAGGGCGCGGCCTATCAAATAAGTGCTTTCCGCAGTCAAGGGGAATTCGCCGGCTACACCGCGAATACCGTCGGTCCCGAAAAGCTGTCGAGTCTGAGATGTCATTCTGGTTTCGCGGACTGACCGCCGCTTGTGGCCGAGACTTTCTGCATAATAACGGTTACCCGCTCCGGATCAGGACTCGCAACCTGGATTAGCGCATCCGAAACGTAAGCATGCCTGGTGAAGGTAGTACGGGTCATCACGCCGCTCACGTCCACCGGATCCGTAATCGCTGACTCGACCGCCTCCACATGCTTCTTCGGTCCACTGATTGTAATCGTCGGAGGATCCACCACCACCCGCGCTATTTCATATCCTGAAACAAAAGTGCCCACAATGCGCGGTTGCACCGGAACCTGCCGAATAAGCCGTGCGTCGAATGCGAGATGAAATTGATTGGGAACTACCTGCACCACTTCCAACTCCGGAGGCTGGTGAATCTGTTGTGCGGTTAAATCAAAGGTACGCTCCCCAGGCCGGGTGCCGCTCAGTTCGATTTCGGCATAAACATCAGCGGGTTGAAGGCGATGAACCACACGCTCCGGACCGCGAAGCCGGATTTGCGCGCGGGGAATGTTCTCCGAACTGATCTCCAGGCTTTGCGGAATATTGTGGAACTCGATGGGCACATCGACCGCAACCTCAGCCACCGGATCGCGCGCCACCGCCAGCCACAAGCCCACCGCCAGAACCAGCGAGATCAGCTTCAGACCCAGGTTGTGAAGCACGTGGCGATGTAGAAAGTCGCGCATGGGCTAACGATCCATTCCCTGTTTCAAACGCGGGTCGTTCAAGCGCGATGGGTCGGAACGCGATTCGTTCAAACGGGAATCTGCGGGACGAGGCAGCAAAGCTCGCGAACTTTCCGTCTCGGGATTCTCCAACAGCTCATTACCGTTTGAAATCGGCGTGGGCAGAGTGGACGGAGGCACGTAGCGTCGCAACAGCTCTCCAAGCCGGTCGCGCAACTGGTCGACCGTCAGATCGCGCTCGATCTTGCCCGATACCGCGAGGCTGATGCTGCCCGTCTCCTCGGAAACGATCACGGCGATGGCATCGGTTTCCTCGGTTACTCCAATGCCGGCGCGATGCCGCGTCCCCAGTTGGGTAGAGAGCACTGGGTTCATGGAAAGCGGCAGAAAGCAAGCCGCCGCGGCAATGCGATCGTTCTGCACGATCACCGCGCCGTCGTGCAGAGGAGCACTCGGCCGAAAGATGGTTGCCAACAGATCATAGGAAAGCCGTGCGTCGAGCGGAACGCCGCTCTCGATGTAGGTTCGCAACCCTATCTCGCGTTCGATAATGATCAATGCGCCGGTCTGGTTCTGGCAAAATAAATTAGCGGCCAGCACAATATCGTCGTAAGCATCCGCCTCCGAACCCGCATTGCGGCTCAGCGTAAGTCCCCGCCCAAGCCGCGCCAAGGCCTGCCGGATCTCGGCGGCGAAAACTACGATCAGGGCGAACACCGTATAAGGAAGCAACGTGCTGATCAGCCAGTTCAGCGCGGCGAGGTTGCCCAGCCGGGACAAGTAGAAAGCCAGTCCCAATCCCGCCACACCCACAACCATCAGGGATGCGCGCGTGCCCTTGATCAGGGCGAGAAACTCATAAATGACAATTGCGACCAGCAGAATATCGATGACCGAAATCACCGACATGTGTGGCCACGGTGCTGAGAACGGCGTCACTCACGGCCCCTTTCAGATAGTAATCCGCTTGGCCTAAAGTTTCATTGTAATCCAGGATTCGAAGCACAAGACTTGGGAGAAGCCCCGCACTATCATCAATTGTCATCCCGGGCGAAGCGAGGGATCTGGGTTCTTGCCTGCGCTGCCTGTATCGCCACCACAGGCAAACACCGAGATCCCTCGCTTGCGCTCGGGATGACAAACGCTTTTAGGTCAGAGCTGAAATGCCTCAGGATGAAGGCTTGCCCAGCACTTCAATCTGCATGCCCTCGGCCGCCGCCCGCAGCCGCGGATAGTAGTTGCGAGCTTCCTTGACCACCTTGTCGATGCAAGCGTCATCATGATCCGGATCGTGATGGAATAGGACTAAATCCTTCGCGCCGCTCTCCGTGATCACATTGATGGCTTCGCGCCAATGGCTGTGTCCCCAGCCACGTTTGCGTTCGTATTCGTCTGGAAGATACTGCGCGTCGTAAATCAGAACGTCCGCCCCCGCCGCGAGCTTCCGCACGTTCTTATCGAACAGCGGATCTCCAGGCTCATTGTCGGTGGCGTACACAATCACGCCTTCTTTTGTTTCCAGGCGAAAGCCCATGCAGCCCTGGGGATGGTTTAACCACAACGTCTGCAAGCTGACGTCCCCCAGTTGAATTCGGCCTTCTCCCAAATCGTAAAAATTCTGGTGGGCCTGCATTTCGGTGAGGCCCACGGGAAAGTAGGGCGCGGCCATCTGCTCTTCGAGGACGCGCTTCAGACTGCGGGTGCGGCTCGAACAATGAAAGTGAAAGCGGTTCTCGCGATTCTCATAGAGAGGACCAAAGAAGGGAATCCCCTGAATGTGGTCCCAATGAAAATGCGAAACGAAAACGTGGGCGGAAACCGGATGGCCGTTAAACTCGTGGCGTAACGCTTGTCCCAGCACTCGGAAGCCGGTGCCGCAATCGAAGATGTACAGTTCGTTCCCGACGCGCACCTCTACACAGGAGGTGTTGCCTCCATAGCGCATATTTTCCGGCTGGGGAGCGGGCGTCGATCCACGAACTCCCCAGAACTTAATCCGCATAAGCCCCCATAAATAGATGATGGCTAAACTGCCATCTTCCGCCGTGCCGTCGAATCCGTCAATTCATTCGGTGGTTACAGGTGGTTACGCAAGCGGGTGTACTCCTGCCCTATAATGGCAGCACGATCCCGCTGAAAGGGCCTGACCAACAACCTCTTGCTACGACCCGATTACAAGGAGTTTTCGCGCCTGGCGCGCGAGTTCACGCTGATCCCGGTGGTCAAGTCGGTCACGGCCGATCTGTTGACCCCGGTCTCTGCGTTTCTCGCCATAGCCGCCAACGAGCCTGAATCGTTCCTGCTGGAATCGATCGAGCGCGGCGAGCAAATCGGCCGCTACACGTTCCTCGGGGCGCGCCCCTACTTGCAGGTGCAGGCCCGTGGCGGGGATGTACTCCTGCAACGCGGCAGGACACGTGAGCACCGCAAGGGCAGCGTTCTTCCCATCTTGAAAGAGTTGCTTCGGCAGCATCGTCCAGCGACGTTCGCGGATCTGCCTCGGTTCACCGCCGGCGCTGTGGGCTACTTCGCCTATGACACGGTACGCCAACTGGAAAGAATCGGCGAACACGCGGAGGACGATCTTTCTCTACCCGATTGCGTGCTCATGTTCTTCGATCGGGTGCTGGCTTTCGATCACCTGCGCCACCAGATTCATATCATCGCCAGCGCCGATGTCACGCGTGAGAGCTCCCGTAAGGCCTATGACCGTGCAGTTGCCGACATTGACATTCTTGAGAAGAAGCTCGGTCGCGGCCTGCGCTGGGAGAAAGCTGGCAAGCGGCGCAAGTCTAAGATGAAGGTTCATGCCGGAACCAGCCGCAGCCGTTTCATGAAGTCGGTGGAACGCGCCAAAGAATACATTGCAGCTGGCGACATTTTTCAAGTCGTGCTGTCACAACGTCTGGACTTTTCTCCCGAGGCTGCGCCTTTCGATATCTATCGCGCGTTGCGCACCGTGAACCCTTCGCCCTACATGTATTTTCTGCGCATGGGCGATACCCACGTCCTCGGATCGTCTCCCGAGATGTTGGTGCGAGTGACCGGCAGCAAGCTGGAGTACCGCCCCATCGCTGGCACGCATCCTCGCGGTCGCGACGAAGCCGACGATGCGCGCCTCGAAAAAGCAATGCTGGCCGACGAGAAAGAACGTGCCGAGCACGTGATGCTGGTCGACCTCGGACGCAACGATCTGGGACGCGTCAGCGAGTACGGCTCCGTGAAAGTCCGGGACCTCATGTACGTGGAGCGCTACTCTCACGTCATGCACATCGTCTCCGCGCTCGAAGGCAGACTACGCGAGGGCCTGGATGCTCTCGATGCCTTCGCCGCCTGCTTTCCCGCAGGCACGCTCAGCGGCGCTCCGAAGGTGCGCGCCATGCAAATCATCGAAGAACTCGAACCCGTGCGCCGAGGCATCTACGGAGGCTCCGTGCTCAACGCCGATTTTGCCGGCAACCTCGATTCCTGCATCGCCATCCGCACTATGCTGATGCAAGGCAAGCACGCCTACCTGCAAGCCGGTGCAGGCATCGTTGCCGATTCTGATCCCGCCAAGGAGTTCCAGGAGGCCATGAATAAGGCCCAGGCGGTGCTGAGAGCGGTCCAAATGGCGCGAAACGGGGGATAAATCGTGATAATTCGGGTTAATTCGTGTTTCCGAGACCTGTCATCCTAAGCGTAGTGAAGGATCTGTTACTTTGTTTGCAGCACGTTGGAGATTGAGACGACAATCGACCGACCAAGGAGAAAACTGATGAAGATAGCATGTTCCATCGCCGTGATGACGATATCACTGATTTTGGCCGTTGGGGTGTTGGCTCCATCAGCAGTTACTCAGGAAATGGCCAAGAAAGATGCGCCACCGAAGCCGCCGCTTAGCCCGTCGCAGGCCGTGCTTGAATCGTGGAACGACATTGGGCGCAAACTGATCGCCATGGCCGAAGACTTTCCCGAGGACAAGTACGATTTCAAGCCCACTCCGGCACAGCGAAGCTTCGCCGAGCAATTGCTGCACGCTTCTGGAGTGAACTATTTCTTCACCAATCCTGTTATGGGTCAAAAGCCGCCTGCAGAAGAGGACCCGAAGCGCGACCAATTCAAAACCAAAGCAGACGTGGTGGCCTTCGTGAAAAAGTCGTTTGCGGACGGCGCAGCGGCACTCAAAGCGAAGGGCGATAAAGGCATGTCCGACCTGATAATCGACCCATACAGCAACCAGCAGGTGCGCGTGTCCGACATGGCCTACGGCTTCATCGAACATTCGGGAGAGCACTACGGGCAGCTCGCCGTCTATTACCGCGTAGCGGGCCTGGTGCCGCCGGAGTCGCGTCCGAAGAAATAATTAGGTAGAGGCGGAGTTCAAAGTCCCCACTCTAACGTCGAAAAGCACGACGTTAGGGTGGGCCACCCGTCAGTTATCCCATCAGTCCACCCGCCCGAGCCGCGAGCCTCCACGTCTTCCTGATAAAAAAACGCTCTGTTTCACGTCGTATCTATGAAAACAAATGACTTACCGCTTGATTTCCGCTAGATCTAACAAAACATTCGACTTAAACCCAGTATGTTTTCATAGATTTGAGTGATGCGATGTAAAATATAGAAAACAAAAGACATTTACCACAGCATAAGTCCTTATTTTTTAATATTTTACACTGATACCGCAAAATATAGAAAACAAGGGGCTTGTCGATTCTCGCTGCGACCTGACCCTCGGCTCGGCTGCGGCAGTCTGTTCGAGGGCTGGACGAACGCCGATCCCCTACGTCGAGAGCTGCCGTTAAGTTTTCAAAGAGCAGATGACCGCGCTATTCTCAAATAGCTAATGTGTTTCCTTATATATTATCTGGCTTTGAGAGAAACAATCAACGAAAAAGCGCTTGTGTGATGGCGTGATTCCCGATTTGGAACTGCAGGGAGTCAAAGGCCTCACGCTTCCGCGATGCCCGTAGACAGGTCGCTCTGAATGACGACGAAATGCCCGAGCCCTCGCAGGGAACGCGAAAGGCCGGGCCCCCGACCTCAATGAGTGAAATCGCGATTTAACCCCAATTGACCCGCTGCCGCGTAGTTTCCGAGCTGCCGGCAACATGCATCCAAAAGGCCTCTAGCGATGCAGCAACCGCAGTTGGACTACTTCTTTTGACTCGGGTCATCATTAGGATTGACGTAGTTGAACTGCAGTGGAGACGTGCCGTGGACTTGGACCACAACTTCTCCGCTGGCCATCGCATAGTGATGCATATCGGGGTCGAGATAAGCGAAACTGCCTGCTGGGAAATCTCCCATCTTGCTTTCATCAAAGCGATCTCCCATTCCGACTTTAAAGGTCCCCGTGATGACGGTTACGTTTTCCCGTTTCGGATGCCAGTGCGGGGCGATGCGATAGCCGTCGGGCATCTTCAAACGCACTGTGTAATCCCCCGTAGGAGCACCGGGATTGCCTTCAATCACCGCGAGTTGCGCACCTGCAGGCACAAATGCTGGTGCCGGACCATACGGAATGGCATCGGGCGTAAAAGCGTGTTTCTCAGAAGAAGTGGTTTGTGCCGGACTGGTGAAGACCAAGCCCGCCGAGCACAGCAGCGCAGCCAGTGTAGCCGTGAGATAAGCGTTCCGTTTCATCGCATCGCCTCCGTGGTTGAATTCGATACTCATCGCCCAGAATATTGCTCCATCCCTGGAGCCATTTCAATCTTGATCGTATAACGGTCGTGTATTTTTCATATATCGTCGTAAATTGCTCAATCTTAGAGGATAATGCGTGCAACACAGCATTATGCCGAGGGCAAAACGAGGAGTCAGTGAAATCGAGTTGGACCTTGGGCGCTACGAGCTTCGCCGCCGTGGACGACCGGTGAGGCTCGAGAAGAAGCCCATGGAGCTGTTGATTTTTCTTGTACAGCGGAGAGAACAGCTTGTCTCGCGCAAGGACATTATTGCGAAGCTTTGGCGTTCAGACCTTTTTGTCGATGCCGAGCCCAACGTTAACAATGTTATCCGAAAGATTAGAACAGCTTTAGGCGATACCTCTTCGAAGCCGCGTTTCCTGGAGACGGTCGTCGGCAAAGGGTACCGATTCATCGGACCAGTGCGCGTGATTGATGCTCGCTTCCCGCGTTCTGACTTCGATGAAAGTGTGTCAGCCGACGCCAAGCGCTGGCGTGTCCCCGTACGAGAGGAACGCCCGTCTCTAGCGGTACTCCCGCTCTGTCTGCTGGGAAATGTTTCTGATGACAAGGGCGTGTGCCTCGGTTTTGCAGATGCACTGGTGTCGCGCCTCGGAAATCTACACGATGTGGATGTCTTACCAACCTCGGCAACGCTGAAAGTGCCGGCAGAGATGAGCGCGTCGGAGGTAGGATCCCACCTCGGCGTCCGCTTTGTAGTCCACGGCGCAATTCAAGAAACGAAGGGACAATGGCGGCTGGCCCTGCAAATGTTCGACACCCATTTGCAGGGAGCGGGCTTCACGCGGAAGTGCGACCTCAATCTGGAGCGCCTGTCGGAGCTTGAAGATGAAATCGCCAAACGAATCGCGAGTGCATTGAACAAGCCCTTGCGACCGCAGATAGCGCAGCGCCCACGCTACAGCACGGATCATCTGGCATATGCGGAATTCGTGCGCGGCTACCGACTTAGCTCTTCCGGAGATCCTGCGCTGCTGGATGAAGCGGTGCAACGCCTGAGCAATGCAGTGACGCGAGATCCGGGTTTTCCTCTCGCTCATGCAACTCTCTCGCTGGTGTGCGCCACTCGTCATTTTGAGTTCGACCCGGCCAGCAGATGGTTGGAAAAGGCGGAATTTCACTGCGATCGCGCGCTTGAACTAAATTCGGATTTGCCGGAAGGACACATCGCCAAAGCTTTTCTGCTCTGGGGGCCGTCGAAAAACTTCCAGCACCTGGATGCGATCGCCGAGCTGCGGCGAGCGATCGCGCTGCAAAAAAACCTGCCTCATGCTTATAACCGCCTGGGCACAATCTTGGCGCACATCGGCCTACTCGATCATGCCCGCGAAATGTACGAAAGAGGACGACCGTTCCAGCCGAAGAAGGCAGTCAATCACAGCATCGTCCAGGTGTATATCTGGAATCGAGAGCTCGATTTGGCGCGGGAAGAGATTCGCGCATGGCGAACGGAGAATCCAAGCAACAAGTATGCAATCTACTTTGCTCCGCAGCCCGCCATGATGAGCGGCGATTGGAAAGAAGCGAAGGCTCTGCTCGATGAAGCGGTTCAACTGTTGCCTGAGGAACCGCTGATCGTCAGTTTGCTCGGTGTCTATTGGGCTTTGGTGGGGAAGACCCAGCCCGCACTTGAGTGTGTGGCTCGCGCCTGCGGCACGGCAAAATCGTTTGGACATGCGCACCACGCTTACTATCAGATTGCCTGCATCCACGCGTTGTTGGGAAGATGTGAGGTGGCTTTTGAGTGGCTTGAGCGGAGCGTCAGCAGTGGATTTGCGTGCTGGCCATTTTTTCTGAAAGACGTTTACCTGCAGAATCTGCGAAGCCTTCCTGAATTTGAGGTCTTGGTGAGCTCATTACAGGGCAAGTATCCGGACCATCTTGGTTTGCTTTAGGCCTGACTCTTCGCCGATTATGCACGGATCACGCGCAAACCGGAAGTCAACTGTTGTAAACAGATTACACGTTTTGACTACTGGTCGATGAGCGTATCGCGATGTTTCGCCAATTGACGAGAGACGCTATTTTCTTCCCAGCGCCAGATGTCCAAGCGTGCCAGCTTCGGTGTCCACTGGCTGAGTGATCACGTCCGAGCCTTTGGTCTTGCCTGCGACAATCGCCTTGCCGGGGATGGTCTCGTAGGCGTAGCCGGTCAAAACAGCCGTGACACCGTGGCGCGGAGTTGTCTTAACAGTGATGCGGGCCCAACCAAAATGAAAGTGCCCCTTCGCTTTGAACTTGAGTCCTAAATAGCGATTCTTGACGCCTTTGCCTCCGTTCATCCAGGGCCCGGACCAATAGGTCGTCCCAAAATACACAACCCAACCTAGGCCCGCGTCTCCCCCGTTAAATCTGTCGCCCGCTTTGATTGTTGCTCCAGAACGGAGAGCAGCTGCCCATTTATTCGACTTAGTTGCTCTGATTGCGTTTGCACCAATCTTTTGGTAGCAAAAAGGTCCCCAATAGCCTGGACTTACGTACTGGCAGGCTGACAATCCAATTTTCGAGGAGCCGTGCCAAGGGTACTGGATCAAGAAGAAGTCATCTATACCATCCTTATTCAAATCAATCGGGAACGGTGTGCGCGAGAGTTTTACGTGTGTCGGAGTGTAGACAATCCTCGCCTCCGCTGGCGGTTCCAACGCCAACAGGCTCACCCCTGAAGCACTAGCAGCGAGTGCATACATCCTAAGGCGACGCTGGGTGGATTCGGAAAGGATAACTGGTTTACGGGGCAGGAAACGTTCTTTCATGACGCCATCCTTCGCAGGCGCTGATTCTCCGCTAAAATCTCCCAAGCGTCAACTGACGCTATGAGGCGAATTACACGTTTTGACTAGTGGTCGATGAGCGTGTCGCGATGTTTCGCCAATTGACAGTCTTCATCTTGGTTGGCGCAACCGAGCGTTAGCAGAAACCAGCGGCTCTAGGACTTCAAGTCCAGCGCCTTGAGCCGCTTCCTTGCGGTCCCGAAATTGCCCAACTGGTAAACGGACGCGCTCGCTGGCGGCCCTATGGTTTCAGGCGGTAGCTATCGCCCAGTTTTCCCGCTGCCTGCAGGTGTTTTCGCGCTCGCACCAACTCAGCGATCTGCCGGATATGTCCCAGATCGTGCATGGTCCACTCATGCAGCATTTGTTGCAGGGTGATTTCGCCGGCCTCCGGGTGGCTGGCGCGGCGTTCACCGGCGCTTAGCGGCAAGGTCCGCAGGTACGCCACGTTGCTCTCGCGCTGCTCTTCAAAATGGTCGAAGGCGGCTTCTGCGTTGGCATTGCGGTATAGCTCAAGGTACATCTGCGCATCATCCGGCTCGAGCTGCGGCAGTTCCTCACTTACGAACCGGTCCACGCGGGTTCGATAGCAGTGGCCCTCGGAATGGGAAAGGTGCGCGAGCACTTCGGCTACCGAAAAGCGGTCGGGCGCGGGCTTCCATTCGGT
Source organism: Terriglobales bacterium (assembly GCA_035567135.1). Lineage (GTDB taxonomy): Bacteria > Acidobacteriota > Terriglobia > Terriglobales > Acidobacteriaceae > JABDBE01. Next base: position 158,677 of record DATMQI010000184.1, on the reverse strand, counting down.
ATCTTCGACCGACAGGCCGCACATCAATCCGCGCAGGATCGCGGGGGTCGCTTGCAACTGGTCGAGGCAGTCTAATTGCAATTCTTGCGTCATGCGATTCATCTTACGATGTTCTCTCCGCCGTGTGCATGCAGCGTATTGCCAGTGAACCAATCGGTGGCCGGATGGCACAAGGCCGTGATACAGCGTGCCACATCGTCGGGTTGGGTCGGGCGGCGATTGGGATTTGGCTGGTGAGCAACTTCCATGATCTTCTCGTAGCCGGGAATCTGCTGCAACGCGTTGGTGTCGAATGTTTTCTTGTAGCCGCAAACGATAGCGGAATCAGATCCGCAGAAAATTCGCTATCAGTTTCTTGCCGTCGGCCGTCAGCACGCTTTCAGGATGGAATTGCACGCCTTCCACTGGAAACTGTTTATGGCGCAAGCCCATGATCACACGGGAGCCTCCATTCTCGGTGGCGTAGGCGCTGATTTCGAGATCCTCGGGCAGGCCTTTTTCTTGCACGATCAGGGAGTGGTAGCGGGTTGCGGTCATGGGTGAGAGAAGGCCGCTGAAGATGGTTTTGCCGTCGTGTTGGACTTCGCTGGTTTTGCCGTGCATCAGCTTGGGGGCGCGCACGATTTCGCTGCCGAAGGCTGCGCCGATGGCCTGATGTCCCAGGCAGACGCCCAGCACCGGAACCTTGCCGGCGAAATGGCGGACTAGCCCGATGCTGATTCCGGCCTCTCGCGGGGTGCACGGGCCGGGTGAAAGCAGGATGCGCTCCGGATGCATGGCTTCGACTTCGGCCACCGTAACCTCGTCATTTCGGCGAACCACAACCTCGGCGCCCAGTTCGCCCAGATATTGGACCAGGTTGTAGGTGAAGGAATCGTAGTTGTCGAGGACGAAGACCATGACTGCGAACCTAATTATCAGCTTACCCCAAATTTAAACTCCGAGGGCTCGAAGAATCTGTGTCGCGATGGATCTTTCGCCCTGCTGGGGCTTATTCGCTTCCCCCGGTCTATCAACCGTTGCGTCGTGGGCTGCATTCTGCCGCCGCTTCGCGGCTCTTGAGTTTTTGCCGAACCGTTGAGTTGCGGACTCGAAAAGGTTGGCTTAAGACGTTGCGTCGTCCGAAGAGACGCTCCTCACTACAGTCTTGACAGGGTGAACGCAACACGCCATGCTTTACACGCTCTACTGGAGGGCTCATGGCCGAGGCCGATCAGGACAAGCGGGCAACCCGCCGCTTCGCATTACGGTTGCCCGTTTCCGTCACTTATACCGAAGATGGTGTGCAGGAAAAAAACGCGCAGACTCGAGATGTCAGCGCTCGCGGCATCTGCTTCTTTGTGGACTCGGCGATTGCCGCCGGGTCGTCCATTGAATTTACCCTTACACTCCCGCCGGAAATCACTTTGACGGAAAGCATTCGCGTCCGGTGCAAAGGCAAAGTGGTGCGCGTGGACGAAGGCGGGAACGAGGGCCGAGTCGCGGTTGCCGCGGTCATCGATGAATACGAATTTCTCTCCGAACCTTGAATTCGCGCGGATCAGGCATCCACTGGCTCCCGCCGCAGCCCTTCTAGCGGGATACTGAAAAGTCGATTCCCTCGGAGGCTGAAGCCCGATCTTTTGGGAAACTTTGTGGCAGGAGTGAAGGGGTTGCGGAGAAACTTATTCCTGCCGATGAGGTGCGACCTCAGCGGCTAAAGCCGAATTTAAAACAATGCACTTACCGCAGCGCTGGAAGCACTGCGCCACCCAACATCAAAGGCACATCGAGCTTTTCCGCAACCTCTGAACTCGTGGCCTCCCGAATTTGGCTGAACTCGTGCAGACCCGAGTCGACACGTTGAGAGAGTCTTTGAGCGGACGCCAGCAATCATGGTGGTGACTTTCGTGCTTTCCCGAACACTTCTCTCTGTCGGGAGCCAATGGTATCGTTCATTAAGCATCTAATATTTATAGCGATGAAGTTCCTTCCCAGCGTTCGGAGCCTGTTGGTTGCGCCTTTGCTGCTCTCCGGATTTCTGATTGGCTCAAGCCGCGCGCAGTCGACCCCGAAGCTGGTGGCAACCACGGACGCTCCAGTTGTCGTCCGCAGTGTGCGGGTCGTAAGCGGGTCTGCAGGTCCGGCCGTGGAGATTCTATCCAGCCATCCGCTGGTTCCTGTCATCACCATGCTGGACAATCCATCGCGGCTGGTCATTGATTTGCCTAACACGGATTTGCCTAACACGGATTTGCCTAACACAGACCTGCCGAACGCGGATTTACCGAATGCGGGGATTCCGGGTGCTCTACCGTCCGGAAACCAGCGGACTGACTCGCCTGCTCAAGAAATTCGCCGCATCCGAGTCAGCCAATATCAGAACGCTCCGCCCGTCACTCGCGTGGTGGTAGATCTGCTCAAGCCAGTCGGACACAGCTGGGATGCGGCTGGAAATCGCTTGATGGTCCGCTTGCATCCGTCAGACGAAGGAATGAGTAAACCGCCTACGGTGCCGGCCTTTACCCAAGGCGTTCGGCCGGCAGCCGTTCCCTTGAGCCCCGGTTCTTCAGGCACGGTGATTCTGGCGGGTAACCACGCCGCTGCCGGATCTTCAGTGACGGCGGGTTCGGACACCTCTGTATTGCAATTAGAGCGCGGTGGTGAAGTGTTGGTCTGCCCGGGGACGACAGTGTCGGTGACTTCCTCGCAAAGCGGTCATGCTTTGATGTTGGGGATGAGCACCGGGGCGCTCGAAGCGCATTATCGGCTGGACGCCTCGGCGGATTCGATTCTTACACCCGATTTCCGTATTTTGATGGCCGGTCCGGGCGAGTTCCATTACGCCGTCAGCGCTGATTCGCGCGGCAATACCTGCGTCCGCGCTTTGCCGGGGAATACCGCTTCAGTGATTGTTTCCGAACTCTTGGGGGACGGGAATTATCAGGTGAAGCCGACCGAGCAGATAGTGTTTCACTCCGGACGCTTGAACTTGGTAGACACGGCGGTGCCTCCGAGTTGCGGATGCCCACCGCCTATCATTCCTGTGCTGCGTGCCTCCGCCGCACTGGCCCCCGTGATCTCCGATGCCAAGCTGCCTTCGTCTTTATCGATACCTACGCAGTCGGCGCAACCTGGCGATTCGATGAAGCCCGCGCCCGCTGGCGCCTCTGCGCCGGAGACCGCTGCGCTGCCGCCTTCTAAGCCCAATGACGTTCACGTTCAGGTGGAGGCGCCGTTTGTCTTTCGTGCGACCGACCCTCGCGCGAGTGGTGACGATGCGCCGGTACCGATGGCCGCTCCGGTTCGGGAGGCCGCGCTTCTTAAGGTGCGTTACCTGCCGCCTACGGCGACTTTCGACGCCGAGGTTCTACCTCCACCCCAGGGCAAGCCAGCGCGCCACGGCGTATTCGGCAAGATCAGAGGTTTCTTCGTAGCGATCTTCAGTTAAGAATGCTGGATTAAGAATCCCGGCAGGTTCGGCCATTCACGCCTGACCCGAGCCGTGCGAGCCCAGACGGTTCACCGCCGCTTCATGGCTGCAGCCAGCGGCGCCACCCGGTCGCGCAGTTCATCGGCGATTTCCTGACCGCGCTCGAGAGCATCCTCCGCAACTTCTTTTGCCTGGTCTTTCCAATCGTCGATGGTTTCGCGCGCATCGTCGTATTGGCGACGCAAGTCTTTGCGGATCTGTTTGCCTGCCTTAGGCGCATACAAAAGACCGATCAATGCGCCCGCTCCCAGCCCAATGAGCAGGAAAGTGATCGCTGTTCCGGTTGTGCTACCTACTGAAGACTCGTATTTTCCTTCACGCATAAAAGCTCCTCTCTTAATAACAAACTGCAGCTTGGATTCGCCAAACAGTATTCTAGCTGCCTGAAGAGCCGGGCGACTTTGTATTTGTAAGTCTTAATCTGCGGGCGATTTCCCATATTGGCTCAAGTCCTGTAAAATAAGCACTTTGAGCCTCGTGTTGGCGGAGAATGTGGACGAACCCGCGTCCGCCGGCTACCCGCAATCAAAGGAGATTCATTCAGTAATGTCTATCCCCGCCACCCAGCTTCGTCCCGGCATGATCATTAAACACAACAATGATTTGCACTCGGTTTTCAGCGTGGAACACCGCACTCCGGGTAATTTGCGCGCCTTTATCCAGGCGAAATTGCGCAACCTCCGCACCGGCGCAATGTTCGAGCACCGTTTCCGCTCGCCTGATCCGATTGAGAAAATCAATGTGGATGAGCAGGAGATGGAGTTCCTGTACGCCGACGGCGACAGCTACTACTTCATGGATACCACCAACTACGAGCAGACGCACCTGACCCGGGATACTTTGGGAGATGCGGTCGACTATCTGATTCCAAACTTGCAAATCAAAGTGGAATTCTTCGATGGCAAGGCGGTGGGGATTGAGCTGCCGCAGACGGTCGAATTGACGGTGGTTGAGACCGAGCCGGGGCTGAAAAGCGCGACCGCTTCCAGCGTGACCAAGGCGGCAAAGACCGAAACCGGTCTCGTGGTGCAGGTTCCGCCTTTCATCAACGAGGGCGAGAAGATTCGCGTGGATACTGCCGAGGGCGTTTATCTGTCGCGAGCGTAGAGTCCGGTTCATTAAGCCAGCACTATATAAGTTGCAAAATAATTTGTCAGGGGGATCGATTGAGGACTCCTGCCGGGACTCCCACCAGCGGCTTTATGTCGACGAGTCGTACCATGCTGGGGTCCATCACTTTTCGTTTCCTGTGCCTGATTTTCCTGTGCTCGGCTGCTGGCGCGCAGCAGAATGCGCCCGCGAAAGTCATGGCGCTTCGCGCGTCCCGCATGCTGGATGTGAACAGCGGCAGCATGGTTCGTGATCCTGTGATTCTCATTCAGGATGAGAAGATCACGTCTGCAGGACCGGCCCTGAAAATTCCAGCCGGGACAGAAGTTGTGGACCTGGGTGATGCCACTCTGCTGCCCGGACTCATTGACTGCCATACTCATCTGATGGCCCGCATTTCGAACGATTCTCAGGGCTACGGTCTCACCTTGCTCACCAAGTCACAGGCTTTTCGGGCGCTGGAAGGCGCGGCCGACGCTCGTGTCACCTTGCTCGCTGGCTTTACCACGGTGCGCGATGTCGAAAGCGAAGGCTCCGGGTATGCCGACGTTGCATTACGGGATGCGATCAATCAGGGCCTGGTCGAAGGTCCGCGCATGCAGGTGGCAACACGTGGGATCGCCGCAGTCGGAAAATACTTCCCCTTCGACATCTCTCCCGATCTGGTGGATTTTCCTGCGGGAGCCCAGATGATCAGCGGACCTGAGGAAGCGCGGCGGGCCGCTCGTGAGCAAATCGGGCATGGCGCGAACCTACTCAAGGTTTATGCCGACTGGGATACTCCCACGCTTACCGTCGAGGAGATCCGCCCTATCGTCGAGGAGGCCCACAAATCCAAGATAAAAGTGGCGGCGCACGCGACCAGCCCGGAAGGCATTCGCAATGCACTGACCGCCGGCGTGGACTCAATCGAACATGGACACCAGGCCGACCGCAGCTCTTTCGAGCTAATGAAACAGAAAAATGCTTTCTGGGTGCCGACCATCGGCCACTACTTTTACGCTGTGGACACGGCAAAGTTTCCACAGCCGCACAAGTACATGCAGGAGACTCTGGAGCGCACCCGTCAGAATATTTCAACGGCCCGGGAGTTGGGGGTGAAAATCGCAAATGGTTTTGATCCTTCAAGCGCCGAGGCGCATGGCAAGAACGCGCGCGAGATCATCGCCATGCCTAAGCTGGGATTGCCGCCGATTGAGGCGATTCGCGCCGCTACGACCAACGCGGCTGAATTGATGGGATGGTCGGACAAAATAGGATCAATCGAGCCAGGGAAATTTGCCGATATCATTGCAGTTTCGGGAGATCCGATCGCCGACGTGGGTGAACTCGAGCGCGTTAAGTTCGTGATGAAGGGCGGAACGGTCGTCAAGAACGACTTTGCCAGCCATTAGACGGCTACAGCGCGAATGGACAATCTGGTATTTTTGATGTTCGGAGTGTTATGCCCAAGGAGACGCAGGCTCGCCGTTTTCTGGTTCGGGGCCGGGTTCAAGGCGTGGGCTTCCGCTGGTTTGTGGAGCGCGAGGCGCACATTCTTGGCATTGCCGGATGGGTGCGCAATAACGCCGACAGCAGCGTAGAGGTGCTGGCAATGGGCACCCGAGAGCAGTTGGCTGGACTGCGGTCGCGTTTGCGGGAAGGTCCCCGCGCCGCCCGCGTGGATGACGTCGAGGAGTCTGAAGCTAAACCTGTTTCTGGTCTTACCACCTTTCGCATCGAAGGAGCCTGGTGAATGCCGAGCAACGCCGCACTTGTCAAAGCGAACGCTAACTGCGAACCGCTGAAGAAGTTGATTCGGGAAGTGCCCGATTTTCCGAAACCAGGGATTCTGTTTTACGACATCACTACGCTGCTCAAAGACAAAGTCGGATTCGCAACTCTTATCGACGCCCTGTCCGAGCATTATCTGAATCAGAAGATCGATTTGGTCCTGGGCATGGAGGCTCGCGGATTTATTTTCGCTCCGGCCGTGGCCTACCGGCTCAATGCCGGCTTCGTTCCGGTGCGCAAGCCCGGCAAGCTTCCCGCTGCCACCAGCAAGTACGATTACGCGTTGGAATACGGTACGAACACGCTTGAGATTCACAAAGACGCCATAAAGAAGGGCGAGCGCGTCATAATCGTCGACGATCTGTTGGCCACGGGCGGGACTGCCGAAGCCACGACGAAACTTGCAGCCTCGCTGGGTGCGGAAGTCGTGGGCCTGGGATTTGTCGTGGAGCTCGATTTCCTGAACGGTCGCAACAAGCTGGCGGAATACGATGTGTACTCCCTCCTGCGCTACGACAAATAATTGAGTTCTACACCGGCTTGATGACGGCTGCTCCGTCCACGGAATCACTTTTTACTGCGGCTAGAGCCTCGTTTGCCTGGTCGAGCGGAAAGACTGTGATCTTGGGCCGAAGGTTTATCGCGGCTGCGATTTGAAGGAAGTCCCGGGCATCGGAGCGAGTCATATTTGCGACGCTACGAATTTGGCGCTCGCCCCAGAGCAGCCGATCATAGTCGAACTGCGGAATGCGATCCAAGTGAATTGCGTTGATGGCGACAACGCCGCCTTTGCGCAAGCTGGCCAGTGCGGCGACCACTACGTCTCCGCTTGGGGCGAAGGTGATCGCGCGGTCGAGGTTGACGGGCGGTTTTTCTACCTCGCTACCAACCCAGGTTGCTCCGAGTGAGCTTGCCAATTCTCTATGGGAAGCCCCTCGGGTCGAGACGTACACCTCGCATTTCCAAGCTCGTAAGACGGCGATCGTCAGGTGCGCTGAGGCTCCGAAACCGAATAGACCTACCCGGTCGCCCTTCTCCACGCCAGCCACGCGAAGGCTTCGAAAGCCGATGATGCCGGCGCATAGAAGCGGGGCGGCTTGCAGATCATCGAGGGCGGAAGGAAGAGAAAATACGAAATCAGAGCGTGCGACTGCATAATCAGCGTAGCCCCCATGAACCGTGTATCCGGTGAAGGTGGGAGCGTCGCATAGATTTTCGAGATTCTTTTGACAATACCAGCATGTGCCGTCGATACCGCCGATCCAGGAGACGCCTACCCGAGTTCCAAGTGGAAACTCTTTCGTAGCACCTTCGGCGATCTCACCCACTATTTGATGACCGGGGATCAGCTTTTCGCGACGCGAGGGTAACTCACCTTCTACGATGTGCAGGTCAGTTCGGCAAACCCCACAAGCACGCACCCGCAGCAGAACGCATCCGGGCGCGAGTTCGGGACGTGGAACCTCGCTGATCTGAAGAGGACGTTTCGAAACGTCTTGTGGGGAGGTTAGAACGGCGGCTTTCATCGATTGCTCCACCCACTCTTACAGATGGTGAATCACCGCTAGTGGTATCTGCTGTTGATGAATTCGCCAATCGCCGCATAGGCCTTCGACAAGGTCTTCTCGTCCGGCAGGAAGACAATGCGAAAGTGCTTGGTCCCCGGTTTCTGGCCGAAGCCCGAGCCATGGACGACCATTACGTGCTTCTGGAGGATCAGTTCTTTCACAAACACATCATCGCCTTCAGGAATATCGATGCGGGGATACGCGTAGAACGCGCCACGCGGAGAGACGCAACTTACGCGTGGCGTCGAATTGCACCACTCGACAGTGAGATCGCGGCGGCTGCGCAGCTTCTTTCGAACCTCGATCAAGTGCTCCTGTGATCCCTCGAGAGCGGGTTTGATGGCGTACTGCTCCGGGTGATTGGCGCACAAACGCGAACGTAGCAGGCGCTGAATGCCTTCGTCGTATTGCTTTACGGCTGCGGCATCGCCGCTGACAATGCCCCAGCCAATCCGCCAACCCGGAGCGAGATAATTCTTCGACAGGCCGCCGAATGTGACCACGGGAACATCCGGCGCCACGGATGCCATCGCGATATGCTCGTCATCTTTTGTTTGACCACTCTCCAGGATCAGCTTGTCGTAAATTTCATCGGCGAAGATGACGAGATTGTGGCGTCGCGCCAGTTCGGCGATCTGTTCAAGCATCGCGCGTGAGCACACCGACCCTGTCGGATTGTTGGGATTGATGAGCACAATGCCGCGAGTGCGCGGAGTAATTTTTCGTTTGATGTCCTCGAGATCGGGTTGCCAGCCGTCCTCCTCGTTGAGGTAGTAAGTGTTGAGTTCGATGCCGAGCTTGGCCAGTACTGCAGAATACAGGGGATAGTCGGGGCACGGCGTCAGCAGATCCTCTCCGGGATTGAGCAGTGCGGTCAGGCAGAGGTCGACGGTCTCGCTCACCCCTGTTGTGACGAACACATCCTGCACCGTAGAGATTCCCTTGCGCTCAGCTTCCCCTCGAATCGCGTCCAGTGCCTCTTTGATTCCGGACGACGGCGCATAGCCGTTCTTGCCGTCGCGCATAGCTTTGTATACGGCCTCGATCAGATGAGCGGGAGTTTTGAAGTCAAAGATATTAGGATCGCCGACGTTGAGCGGCAGCACCTTGTGGCCCTGCTTGATGACCTCATCGGCGATGCAGGCCAAGTCACGAATGGCATAGCGGACATTATCGAGGCGGGAAGCAGCGGCGATTTCACGACTCTGCGTGATTGGCATGAATGACTCCAAGGCACTGCACCACAGAGACACAGAGTCACAGAGAAGGTAAGAAACAAAATCAACGGTCTCTCGGTGGCTCTGTGACTCTATGATAAAAATCTCTTACTCTGGTCGATCAATCTGCGCCTTCTGCAAGCGGTCGGAATAATCCACGTAGATCGATTTCCACTCGCTAAAGAAATCGATTGCGCCCAGACCGCCCTCGCGGTGACCATTCCCAGTCTGCTTCACTCCGCCAAAGGGCAGGTGCACTTCCGCGCCAATAGTCGGCGCATTGATGTAGGTAATTCCGGCATCAAGATCGCGCATCGCTGTAAAGGCCCGGTTCACGTCTTTGGTGTAGAGCGAGGAAGACAATCCGTAGTCGACGCCGTTTGCAATCTCGATAGCGTCCGCGAGGTCATCGCAGGCAAGGATCGATACGACCGGACCAAAGATTTCCTCCTGCGCGATGCGCATTTTGGGAGTGACATCGACGAACACAGTTGGTTCCATGAAGTAGCCATAGTGATAATCGCCTTTGTCTAGCCGGTTGCCGCCGCATTTCAAGCGAGCTCCCTCAGCCTTACCGATGTCAACGTAGCTGAGGTCGGTCTTCAGCTGATTCTCATTGATCGCCGGACCCATTTCGATGGTCTCATCCAGACCATTGCCGACCTTGAGCGCCTTCGCGCGATCGACGTAACGCTCCACGAACTCACCATAGATGCCTTTCTGCACAATGATCCGGCTGGTCGCGGTGCAGCGCTGGCCGGTAGTTCCGAAACCACCCCATAGTCCGCCTTCGATCGCGAGATCAAGGTTGGCGTCGTCGAGCACGATCATGGGATTTTTGCCGCCGAGTTCGAGCGAACAATGCTTGAAGCTCTTGGCCGCCGTCGTGCCCACGATGCGCCCCACCGCGCTCGAACCAGTCAGCGAAATAGCGCGCACATCGGCGTGTTCGGTGAGTGGCGTGCCGACTTCCGACCCGAATCCGGTGACGATGTTCACCACGCCACGGGGTAGACCGGCGTCGTAAAGCGCACGCACCAGATTGAAAGTTGAAAGCGGAGTATCCTGCGCGGGCTTAATCACGCACGTGTTTCCGCACACCAGCGCGGGCAAAAGCTTCCACGATGGAATCGCCATCGGGAAGTTCCATGGAGTTATCATTCCACAAACGCCGATCGGTTGACGCACGGCCATGGCGAATTTGTTCGGCAGCTCCGAGGGCGTGGTTGGGCCGAACATGCGGCGGCCTTCACCGGCCATATAGTAGGCGGTGTCTACGGCTTCCTGCACATCGCCGCGGGTTTCTTTCAGGATCTTACCCATTTCGCGGGTCATGTCGCGGGCGTATTCTTCCTTGCGCTCGAACAGCATCTCGGCGGCGCGGTAGATGATTTCAGCGCGACGGGGTGCGGGAATCAGGCGCCACCTGGTGAAGGCCTTCTTCGCCGCTCCGATGGCGGCATCCACGTCTGCCTTGCCTGATCTTTGGAAGATGCCGATTACATCGCGGGTGTCGGCGGGGTTGCGATTTTCGAACGTCTGTCCGGTCGAAGCTTCGACCCATTCACCGTCGATAAAATTCTTGTACACCTTGGTGCGGGTGGCCGTGCCCATGATGGTTGGCCCGGTTAAGAGATCGGTTGCCATAGAGCCTCCTGGGATTAATGCTGGAGAAGGATGACTGTCTCTATGCTACAGGGCAGGGTGAAGTGCGGCAAGCGAGGCGCTGGCGATGAACACGTAGACCCGGCCTCCCCGGAGGGAACAGACATAGATTACGCGCGAAACGATTGCCTCGCTTCGCTCGCTCCCCGGACGAGGCGTCCGGGGCTACGTGTTTGTGGTTACTATTTCTTGGCCACGGTTGGGGCGGGGTACTCTGGCAGAGTGTCCTTATTGGCGTTGGCGCGCTTTACTTCCAGTTCATCGAAGAGGATGGATGGATTCACGATGCTGTGGGGGATATTCAGCGGGTGGTTCTCGATGTTGACGTCGTTTCCGACGGCGATTAGGTCGTTGCGCAATGTGCGCGTATCGAGGTCGCCGAAGATGGCTCCGCGCACCAGTTCTTCGTGGCCGTCCTTTACCCATACCTTGTACAGCAAGCGGGGGACGCGTTGCGGTCCCATGGTCTCGACGTAGTATCCGTAAGGAATTTCGCGCTGCTGACAGATTTCGATCAGCTTCTTCTTCAAGTTCTCAGGCGACGACGATTCGGAGGAATGTACGATCATGTTCCCGAGACTGGGTCCGGGGAAGTTCTGAGGGACGCGGGCGCGGCCGTGACCGTTGGAGGAAGGGAAGTCTCGAATCGGTTCTCTCCCCATCAAATAGTTCACCAGCTTGCCGTTCTCGATGACGGAGACGGACGTGGCTTTGACACCCTCGTCGTCGACGTCGTATTTGCCCATCAAGCTTTTTCGATTCATGGAGGCGAGCGTAGGATCGTCGACCACCGATAGAAAATCAGGAAGGACACGGGATTTGTAGCTGGCGGCGAAGGCTCCCTTAGTGCGGGCGGGCTGACCCAAGTCGGGTTTGAGGCCGAGGATATTGTCTCCTACCAGATCGGAGAAAACGGTGGAGGCTGCGTCGGCGGAGAACAGCACTGGGCCACGGTACTCTTCGTCGGCGATTGGCGCGTCACGCAACTGCTTTAAGGTAGAGATCAAGTTTGCGGTATCCGCCAGCAACGTTTCTTGCGATGGCAATTCCTTTATGTCGGTGACTTCGTAGCCGCGCGAGCGATCCAGTCGCATGCCATCTGCAGCCTGGGTGGTACCAGCGATGCGTAGATCGTAGACCGTTTGGCCACCGCGCACTACCGCCCCTTCCGAACTTACGAAATAGCGATTCACGGCGGCGAAATTCAGTGACGAATCGAAGGACTCGATCTGGGGATCGGTTTTGTAGAGGGCGGAGGTGTCCTGCAGCATTTTATTCCAGGGCGAGGAATCGAAATCGAGCTTGGCCAGCGGTCCGATCGAGACTACCGGTTCGGCGCGGGCAAAGTCGTCCACGGGTTGATCAACGTTGTACTGTTTCAGTTTCGCTTGCTTCGCGGTCAGCGCTTCGGTGGCGGCCTTGTAGGCGTTGTCGGTGGCGAGCCAGATCTGATGGCGCAGGGCGACAACATCGTTGTCTAGCGGCATGAGGTCCATGACGCCCTGTCCCTGGCCAAAAAAACTGTCCTGCTTGTAGTCGCCTACCCGGACGACCACGCGCAGGAATCGAAAACGTACTCGCAAATCCGTTCGCACGGCTCCGAAAGCCGCTTCGGCGGCATGCGTATCCATGTCGGTGATGTGGTAGTCGATGTAATACGGTGCGGCCATTCCTTCGAGCTTGAGGGCAGACTTGGAGCGATCGAGTTCGGTTCGCATCGCTTGGAGCACTGGATCGTCATCAGCGGACAGTTGCACATCTTTCGGTTGCGCGTAAGTCGACGGAACCAGCAGCGTGATCAGCAATGCGAGAACGATCGCAAACTCTTGCTTCTTGGCAGAAGGGTGGGCACGCCCGTTGCTGGACGGTGGAACGCTTAGCGATTTGCGGAGCATTGTCGTGATCATCATTGCCGCCCTCCGCTTTTCGTCGATTGGGTGGCATTCGCCAATTCAAAACCTGGTGGTGGAAGGATTGGTGGGCGGTTCAGGGAATGCGCGCGCTTCTGCACCTCGATCTCGGAGAACAGCATGGCCGGGGCCGCGGCCGAAACAGGCACACTGCCCGACTCGGCGCCGCAGATGCCATTGAAGACTTCGGTCTTCTCTCCGGTGAGCAGGATGCGGTTCATGGCCGCCAGCGGAGTACCAACAATATCTACGCCGCGCACCAGTTCATCCGCTCGGCCGTCGGGGTAAACACGCCATACCAGGACAGGCAGCACCTGAAAAGCTTGCGGCATCGTCCGTTGAGTTAGTGTGAATCCTCCTTGAATGTCTTCGAAGTACAGTCCGTACGGCTTTCCTTGTTTCTTGATCTCATTGATCAGCTTCTGCCGCAATTCCGAATCTTTGGTTGTATGCGACGAAGTGACGATCAAATTACCCTGACGCCCGGTGACCATCAGGCCCGGTTGCGCGCGCCCGTGGCCGTTCGACGCGTCGAAATTTCTGATGGGCATGCGCGACATCAGAAAGCTTTTCAGAATCCCATCCTTGATAACCTCTACGCGAGTGGCGGGCATACCTTCTTCGTCATACTCGTACCAGCCTCCCAAGTCCATGCCGTTCAGGGTTCGCTTAGTGGGATCATCGATGACGCTGAGAAAGTCCGGCAGAACTTGCTGGTTGATCTTTTTGGTGAACGTCTGGCCTTCTTGTTCGCCGCGTTGGCGATGGCCCTCCAAACGGTGTCCCAGAACCTCGTGGAAAAATACCGCTGCAGCGCGTCCCGAGACTAACGCCGGTCCGTCGAATGGTTCCGCGACCGGCGCTGCCCGCAGAGCCTTCAGATCGGACGCCATCTTTTCCATGCGTGCGGTGATTTCCGCCTCGCCGGGCAAGTGACTCGGGTTCTCGGCTTGGAAGGTTTCCACCCGCATCAGGTCCATGCCGTCATCGGCGCGGGTTTCCGCGTCGATGGAGAGCCTGACCATGGCATTGGTCGTGACCACGTGGCTGCCTTCGCTGGAAATGTAATGAAACTGCGTTCTCTGCGCCGTGAGCAAGACATTCGAGGAATAAATGTAGGGATACTTGCGGAAATAGGCTGAGTAATGCCGAGCGAGATCCTGCAGAATTTTGTCGTCGGGCGCCGGAGAAAGATCCTGGTAATCCGCATGGCTTTGCGGAATCTCGTGCGAGAAGTCAGGCGAAGTGTCCTCTTCCTGAGCGTGGACCTGAGTCGTGGTTTTGACGTTCAAGTACGCTTGCGAAGCCTTGCGATATTCTCCATAGGTGAGCTGCCACAGGACGTGCGCGATGGCATCTTTATCGTTATCCAGAGGAAGCGATCCGGAACTGAGCGCGGAAATACGGTTTTCCTGATGAGTATTGTCCAGCGCGGGCGTTCCCACGCGCACGATCACGTCGCCGGCGCGACGGCGGGCGTGGATGGAATTCATCAGGCTGCCCTGGCTTCCTACCACCATCGCTGAATCTTGATCGTAGACGGAGTAGCTGATGTAGTAAGGTGCGGGATCGAGTTTCCCCAATTCGCTTTGGGCTCGGTGCAGTTCCTGTTGCATGGCCGAGATCAGGACATCGTTTTTTTGCTGCTCTTTCGCGGAAACCCCAGTGCTCAGTGCAGGTTTTAGAAAGATCGCGAGTGCGCACAGTAATGCGCTTTTTCGAAAGATTGTCTTCTTCATCTTGAGGTTAGATACTCCGGCCTGGTGTCGATTACGTCGCTGACCACGAACACATCGTCTCACAGTCGCACGGGCGATGACACCGGAGCGTACATTACTCTAGTTCGAAGTCGGCGGTGCGCGGCTTGGCCGCATTTCCTGCTGAGTCCATGGCTCGGAGTTCGACTCGATAGGAGCCAGGGACGAGGTCAGCTACTGGCAGTTTCAGTCCCACGGGAGCGACGGAACTGCCGGCTTGATTGGTGGCTCGGGTTGCAGCGTCCAACTTTTTCTCTCCCGTCTTGCGATCCACGATGGTTAGTTCGACGCCAACCTGGGGAGGATTAGGTCCGGTCAGAAGCGGTGCGTAAACTTCAGCGTAGACAGCGGTGTTGTCGGTTTTCTTGAACCGGTTGGAAGCGGAGGGAACGATCTGAATGCCTTGTACGACCAGCGGCGTGCGGTCTCCGAGCAATTGCGAGTCGAGGTCCGTGGACAGATCGGCAACTCGCTGCATCTGATTACTGAGCGCCACTCCACTCATACTGAATTGCTTGCCGTCATAGGGGTCGATGACCAGCGGTAATTGCAGTTTGCCGAAACTTTCATTGCCCGAACTGAATACCACCTTGAGGTTGTACTGACCAGAAGCGATTTCAAATTGGTTCTCGTAGTGGAAGGGCTGCTTCTGGAATTCCTCCACTTCCTTCTTGCCGTCAAGATCGAGGTTTACGGTGTCGCTGAACCGGGCCGCAATTGTGCCATCTGGCTTGTAGGCGATGCCCAGTACGTTGACCGCCGAATGCTGCTTGCCTTTTACCTTTTCAAACTTCATCGCGTTTGGCGGGATACCGATGGCGAGGTTCACGCGAGCAGTGTTCGGTGAGGTGTAGAAGAATGGCGCCTGCATGGAGCCGGTAACATTCCCGGCCATCTCGCTGGACACCCGAGTCTCCATTTCGCGCTCGATCGGATTTCCCGCCAGCAAGTCCTTGGATTTTTGATTGCAGTATCCACTGCGGGCGCGAACCTGCGTCCCGCCGCGGTCCACCTTCACGCGCAGGGTGTGGCAACTGCCTTCGGGCGATTCGGGAGGCGTATAGCTGACGACGTAATACTGGGATTGATCGTTGGCAATTCTCTGCATGCCACCAAGCAGGTCGTTGGAATTAACGATGACAAACCCGCCCGTTCCCTCGGCCAACTCATAGAGGATTTGCTGGTTGGCGGCAACGTCGGGGAATAGGGGAACGATCTGCCGGGGCTGATTGTATTGATTGAGTCCGTACATTTGGCCCGGGCTGATAACGCCCGCTCCGGTTCCGGTGCCACGAGTTCCTCCGCCGGTGGTTCCGCCCGTCCCTCCAGTGTGTCCACCGCCTGTGCCTCCACCGGTTCCGCCGCTGTGTCCACCGCCGCCGCCCGTGCCACCACCTCCTCCGGTGCCACCACCATGGCCGCCGCCACCTCCGCCACCACTACCTCCACGCTGTCCGGGATCAAAATAGGCGAGCTTCAGTGGATAGAGAATGGTTCCAGTTCCCGCGTAGGTGAGAGTCGCGGATGCTATCCTGGGAGTTGATGGAGAAGGCCTGAGCGAGCTTTGGGGCGGCGCAATGTCGCCAGCAACCAGGCCGCGAACGTCCAGGGGATAGACGGCGACATTGTACCGGTTGCACACCGAAATCACTGCCGTCAACTCTGACTGAATCTCGGGCGTGACAGGAAAGCCGGAGGTCAGCATCACCAGCGTTTTGCGGCCGGGCACGGTACCGAGGCTTTTCGCCAAGCTGCGCAGAGCCAGCATCACGCTGCGTGCGCCAAAATCGGCTTCAGTAGTGCTCAATGAAGGCATACCAAACGTAGAGCCAGTAATTGGAGACGTTCCGAGAGACGCAACCTGCACCGGCTGAGCGTTGGGCGAGACCGCGGAGGTTTTCAGTCCAGCGACGACTTGTTTCAACTTATCCGCGTCTGCCGTGAAGTTTTGAGCAATGCGTACGGTCCCGCCAAAATCGACCACTGCGATTAAACGGTTGGGAGCTGCGTTGGCGTCGATGAACTTGGCGGCCGCCTGCCGGGCTCTCATCTGGTCGCTCATGTCCATGGTCGAATTGTCGAAGAACAAGACCAGATATCGCGGCTGCGCTTTGTCCGAAGCAGTGTCTTGTTCAAAGGAGAAACCTTTGATCGGCTGTTCCTTGTTGTCCTCCCAGACCTTGAAGTCCTTAGCGGTGAGATCGCGGATGTAGTTGCCCTTCTTGTCGGTCACGACCGTGTCCACAAGGACCAGTCGCGTCTCTGCGTGGATGGTGGCCGAGCCCGGGGCGGGCGCTTCGGCAGCCGGCTGCTGAGCCTGCGTTGGGCGCATCAGCGCCAGAATGGCAATACATATTGTTCCAATAGCGAGAATCACGCGGCGAGATCGCATATCTTTCTCCTCAGATCACAGAAGATCACGGAATTTCAATAGCGCCGTTTTCCGCGGACATCAACTGTCCCTCTTTATCTCGTACCACCAGCCGAACCAGGTAGCTTCCGGGCTTAACGTCAAAATTTGTCTTTAAAGTAATTCCCGAGCTGAGCTTGCTCTCCAGGGTTGCGTCCTTCCAGCGCATGGTGAGGTCCTTTTGCATCCCCTGAATGAATACGCCGTTGCGATTGAAGATTGCAGAAACCACGGTCAATTCATTTATGTTTCGACCGTCCACTTTGCGATAGCGAATGTGTTTTACATCCACATGAGCCATGACCGCGAGCTTGGCCTCGGTGTCGCTCGGTTTGAAAAACTGGGTATGCAGTTCCACGGGAAGGTCGTGCAGTTCTTCCTGGGAAAAAACCGCGTCCTCGATCTCCATCTTCGCTTCTTCGACGGGGTCGGCTACGTGCCTGGGAGCGTAGTAGCCGCGGCGGGCTTGCAGAGTCAGCTTCGTTGGTTCCTTCAGGGAAACTTTCAAACGATGATAGCCGCCATCCAGCTTCAGATTCTGAGGCGAGAAACCGAGGGTATAGAAATATTCAGGCGTAGCGGCAACGCGTTTGAATCCGGCATCGAGGTCGTTGTTGTCATGAAAGAAACTCCCGCCCGTCGCGTATGCCAGGTCGGACAACACGTCCTCCTGCGCCAAAGCGCTGGCAGTTTCATACTGGGTTTCGACGCCCGCTGCGAATCCATTGCTGTGGCCCGGTTTGCTGATGTCGCCTCCGGGGACGACAGTGTAAAGGCCGCGCGCATCCAACGCGCCGATCATCACCTGCGAGTGAAGCGCGCGATCGATGACATCCGCGTAATCCCTTTCCATCTCGGGTTCAGGGGTAAGAAATCCCGGGGACACAACCACCATGGTTCGTTGTCCCGGCATTGAGGCCATCCTTCGGACCACATCCTTTAAAACCGAGAGCGAAACGCGGCTTTCCTGTTCTCCCAGAGAGATTTCGCGTGTGGCGGCCGTGAACACTGCTATCTGCGCAGCCTGTAACGCCGCCTGGGGATTGTTCGTCGGGAGGCTGAGGCATACTAGCGCATCCTGAACCGCCGCTCCTTCAGCCTGGGTATCGTGCTTGTTCTGGATCAAATCCGCCATGTAGTAACTGACGTCTGGACAATCGCCCGTGCCCGCTCCCGTGATTGGCCGGGGTTGAAGATGAAGCAAGGTTTCATGCAATTTCGCCCGATCGTCGGTGAAGTCGAGAGTGGTTTGGCCGGAGGTCGAGAAAATTGCGGCACGGTCTGTGGGCTGCAAGGTTGCAAGGTGGTGGTCAGCCGCGGTTCGCGCCTGCGCCAGATCGCCAAAAGTTAAATGGACGTCATCAAAAACGAAGGCGATATAACGCTCGGGAACCGAGGGAAGCTTTTCGCTGCCGCTTTCATCCGAAGTCTTCCGCTCCTTGGCCACCAGCGTCCCTGGTTGTTCCATGGCAAAATGGGAGATGACCTGCGGTTTGCGATTGTCGAAGAGTTCGAAGTCCTCTTTATGGAGATTGCCGACAGCACGGCCCTGAGAATCGCGGACCACCACCCGTACCATCACTAACTTGACGTTAACTTTGAATGTGGTCGCTTCTTCGTGCGAAGCAATCTCGGCTGCACTCTGATCGGGATGAGATTGAGCGGCCGGCTCAGCCTGCGGTGACGATGGTTGCACGGGTTCCGATTGCGCGCCTGCGGTTATAGCACACAGCCACAGCGCCGGGAGCACGCAGAGTGACAATTTTGAGACGAACGGTAGCAACCCGCGCCGGCGAGATTTGGTACGCGATCCGCCCGAGTTTCGAATGGTCGACAAGGGAGTCCGGAAAATCGTGCCGGAAAAGAGAGACATTGATGTCACAACCTGGCGCCAGCGCTGCGGTCCGCCGGTCGGGCAGGTAGATGTTAGTCCGTTCCAGCCCAAAGCACCAGAACAAGTTTATCGGGCATCTTACGTAGTAGTTGAGAACACCGGACGCGGCGTTGTGTTGCCATTCGCCGAGAAGGCCGGGATGCTATACTGCCGCTCCCGAAACGATTTAATGTGGCCTAAGAAGGAGTTCCTAAAGCGGAATGAACTATACAAGCGTCACCTGCCTCGTCAGGCGCATCGTCAGTTTTCTTTTTGTTTTCTCGGTTATAACCTCAGCTACCGCACAACAGATTCCTTCCGACGTCCTGCAAGCCATGCAATGGCGCCTCATCGGTCCGCACCGGGGAGGCCGGATCACGTCGGTTGCCGGAGTGCCCAGCCAACCCGCGATCTATTACGCGGGGACCCCTGGCGGAGGCGTCTGGAAAACTGAGGACGGAGGGCAGGTCTGGAAACCCATATTCGATCAGGAGCGTGTAGCTTCGATCGGCGCGGTTGCAGTTGCGCCGTCGGATCCGAAAGTTATCTATGTCGGCACCGGCGAGCAGACCCAGGGCGACGGCGTGTATAAATCGACCGACGCGGGCTTGACCTGGACCAATATCGGTCTGCGCGAGACCCACGTCATCACAGGCATCGTGGTTGATCCGCGAAACCCCGACGTGGTTCTAGTGGCCGCTTCCGGAGATCATTGGTCCGGTGCCGAGCGGGGGGTTTACAAGACCACGGACGGAGGCAAGAGCTGGCAGAAGGTGTTATATAAAGACGCGGAGACCGGTGTCCCTGACATCGAGGCCGATCCCGACAATCCCCGCATTCTCTATGCTTCATTCTGGACGCGTCCCGAGGATCCGTTTAGCACCGACGAGGCCGAGAAAAAGAAAAAGCAGGACGCTGCGATTTACAAATCCACGGACCAGGGTTCCACCTGGAATGTAATCGAGGGCAAAGGCTTACCGACCGAGCCGATGGGGCGCGTGGGTGTCGCCGTGGCGCCCGGTAGCAGCGGCCTACGGGTTTACGCCATCGTCACGCAGGGACTATTTTGGTCAGAGGACGGCGGCGCAAGCTGGCAACGCAGTACGACCGACCCTCGCGTTGTGGGCAATGGATATTTCAGCCGCGTGTTTGTCGATCCCAAGAATGCAGCGCGAGTTTACGTGGCGCAGACTTCGATGTACCGCTCGACCGACAGTGGCCGCACCTTTGAAGCCTGGGCCGGGGCGCCCAGTGGAGATGACTTTCACGTTCTCTGGATCAATCCTGCCAACACGCAGAACATGATTCTGGGAGTTGATCAGGGCGCGATCATCAGCGTCGATGGCGGCGATACCTGGAGTTCCTGGTACAACCAGGCGACGGGGCAGTTTTATCACGTCAGCACGGACCGTCATTTTCCCTATTTCGTTTACGGCGCGCAGCAGGATAGCGGTACAGCCGCGGTCCCCAGCCGCAGCGATTACGGCGAGATCACGTATCGCGACTGGGCGCCCACCGGGGCATTCGAGTTTTGCTACATCGTTCCCGATCCCGCGAATCCGAATTATGTCTATGCTGGCGGATGGTATGGAACCGTGCTCCGTTATGACAAGACCACCGGGCAGGTTGTGCATCTTCTGGTGCGCACTCCGAAGTACCGTACGGCGCAGATGGCGCCCATTGCGTTTTCGCCTCAGGATCCACACACGCTCTATTCCGCTGCGCAGTACGTTTTGAAGAGCAATGACGGTGGATTCAGTTGGCAGGAGGTTAGTCCAGATCTCACCTTGAAAGCCGACGCGGAGAAAAAGAAACCCGATCCGCGACGAGCCGTGATTTACACACTGGCGCTGTCAACGGTACAAGCTGGCGTGATCTGGGCAGGCACCGGCAACGGCATCATTCAAGTCACGAAGGATGGCAAGACCTGGCAGAATGTGACCATTCCAGGCCTGCATGAGCGCAGTGCGGTGACACTTCTAGAAGCTTCCCACTACGACGCAGCCAGTGCGTACGCTGTGATCAACGGGTTCCAGGAACTGCGTCCACTGATCTATCGCACGCGTGATTATGGACACAGCTGGCAACTCATCACCGCGGGTTTGCCGGATACCGGGAATGCCCGAGTGGTTCGCGAGGACCCGGTGCACAGGGGATTGCTCTACGCCGGCACCTGGAATGGCGTTTACTTTTCGTTGGACAATGGCGATCACTGGCAAACGCTGCAACTGAATCTGCCCACAGCTCCGGTGACTGACCTCGACGTGCACGGCGACGATCTGGTGGCGTCGACTTTTGGCCGCGCGCTGTGGATTCTCGATGACATCACACCGCTGCGGCAGCTTGACGCGAAATTGTCGCAGTCGGATGCGTACTTGCTGCGTCCCAGCAACGTCGTACGCACGCGCTGGGATATGTCGCAGGACACTCCACTGCCTCCTGAGACTCCCGCGGGACAGAATCCGCCCGACGGTGCGATCGTTGACTACTTCCTGAAATCTGAGCCCGCAGGCAACATCAAACTCTCGATCTACGATTCGCAAAACCATCTGGTGCGTGAATTCACAGATGTGCCTGGAGCTTTCGATCAAGCTCCGGCCAATGCTCCCGAATATTGGTTCGCGCCGCCGCCGGCGCTTTCGAAGAAAGCCGGGCTCAATCGCTTCACATGGGATCTTCGCTACCCTGCGATGAAGGCCATGCGCTACGGCTACTATGGGAATACGCTCGACTACATCGAGTACACGGGTTCCGATCACGCCATTCCTGGAAAATTTCCCCGCGAGCTGCAGCCGGGGCCTTTTGTCGTGCCGGGTGAGTATTCTTTGGTCCTGACGGTAAATGGCCAAACCTATCGTCAGCCCCTGACCGTCACCCTGGATCCACGAGTGCAAGCATCACAATCTGATTTGGTAAAGCAACTTACCCTTGAGACCAGCATCTCGGATGAAATGGCGGTCAGCTATGACGCATACGAGCAAGTGCGGGCCTTGCGAGAGGCGATTGCTGATCGGCAAAAATCGCTTAACCCCGATTCAGCGAACCCAGACGCAACCAAAAAAGATGCCACTGATGCTTTGAAGGCCTTGGATGACCAGGCTGGGGATACCGGCGACGGCAAACGGGAGGACCTCGGAATCGGTCCGTTGAACCGCGAACTGGCGCGTCTCGCCTTTATGGTTGAAAGCGGGGACGCGCGGCCTGCGGCTTTGCTCGAGGCAAGCGTCGAGCAATACTGCCAGGCTCTCACCAAGCGCCTGACGCAATGGCACGAGGTCAATCAGCAGAAGATTCCTCAAGTAAATACCTTGTTGCAAAAATACAACCTGGCGCCACTGCCAGTCGCGGCCAATATCCCAGCCGCTCCGAGGTGCCAGAAATAGAACAAGGATCGCTTCTCCGTCTCTTGACGTTATTCCATATTTCTGCAATTATAGAAATATGAAACCGATAGAGAGAGACAAGGTGGTCCGGTATGCCGACATGTTTTCGGCGATGGGGACGGAGCCTCGTCTTCGGATCATGCAGTTGCTGCTGTCGGCGCATCCTGAGGGATTGGTGGTTGGCGAACTGCAGGAAGAGCTCGACATTCCTAATTCGACGCTCTCTCACCATCTGGAAAAGCTAAAGAGTGAAGGCCTGGTGAAGGTTGTCCGGGAGAGTACGTTTCTGCGTTATACGGCAAACACAGATGCCCTGCAGGAGTTGTTACGTTTTCTGTATTCCGAGTGCTGCACTCGCAATAAGGCGCTGAGGCCGGAGGAGATTGTTCAAATTTGCAGATAGGGAGACCATGACCTGTCATTCCAGGCGCTGTAGAGTCCACGCGCGAGCTGAGAACAGTCATCGCGCCCATGCGGCGCATGAGCATTTGCCGGCGTCTTTTACGCAGCGCTGGAAGCGCTGCTCCACCCAAAGAACTGAATCTTTGGCAATCGGTCAAGGATGGCAGCGATTAAAGCAGGAGAATCAGTCATGAACACGGACATCAAGGAAGTTGTGAAAGAAAAATATGGCCAGGCAGCGCTGCGGGTGCGGGCTGGCGGGAGCTCTTGTTGTGGCGCCACTGCTTCCACAGGTTGCGCCGACCCGATTACTTCCAATCTCTATGACGCTTCCCAAGCCAGCCAGATTCCCGAGGAGGCTTTGCTGGCTTCACTGGGATGTGGCAACCCCACAGCGCTCGCCGAATTGAAACCTGGCGAAGTTGTGCTCGACCTGGGCTCTGGCGGCGGAATTGATGTTTTGCTCTCAGCGCGGCGCGTGGGGCCTGCGGGGAAGGCTTACGGTCTTGACATGACCGATGAAATGCTTGCCTTGGCGAATGAAAACAAGCGAAAAGCGGGTGTGGCAAACGTGGAGTTTCTGAAGGGCGAGATTGAGCACATCCCGCTACCCGACAACTCCGTGGACGTGATTATTTCCAACTGCGTGATCAATCTGTCAGCTGACAAAGACCAGGTGCTGCGGGAAGTTTTTCGCGTGCTCAAGCCGGGCGGACGGTTGGCTGTCTCTGATGTGGTGACTCGCGGCGAAATCCTTCCTGAGATTCGGCAAAGCGTGTTGCTTTGGGTGGGGTGCGTGGCGGGCGCGCTCGATGAAGACCAATATCGCAGCAAGCTGGCATCTGCGGGCTTCGAGCAGGTGGATGTGGAGCCGACCCGAATCTATCGCGCGGAGGATGCCCGTGAATTTCTCAATGATAACGGGATTGATGCGGACGCGATTGCGCCGCAGGTGGATGGAAAGTTTATGAGCGCGTTTGTTCGTGCGGTGAAGCCGTTGAGCGCGGTGAAGGAAGCTTGCTGTGGGCCGACATGTTGCAAGTAGGAGGGAACAAGCATGAAAGGACATTACAACGTTCTATTTCTGTGTACCGGCAATTCCGCGCGCTCCATCATGGCAGAAGCAATTCTAAACTTCAAAGGCAGGTCCAATTTCAATGGCTACAGCGCCGGAAGTCACCCGTCGGGGTCGGTTCGGCCAGAAGCCTTGAAGCAGCTCGAAATGGCGCATTTACCAACCCACGGTCTGCACAGCAAAGCTTGGGATGAATTCTCTCTGCCCGGCTCTCCCCGGCTCGATTTTGTGTTCACGGTTTGTGACAACGCTGCAAAAGAGGTGTGTCCGGTGTGGCCGGGGCAGCCGATGACCGCCCATTGGGGCATTCCAGACCCAGCCGCAGTTCGGGGAAACGAAACCGAGGTGGAGCGAGCGTTTCGCGAGGCGTTCTTTATCCTGGATCGCAGAATCAGTCTGTTTCTGTGCCTGCCACTGAAGAGTCTCGACAGCCTCGCACTCAAGAGGGAACTTGATGGCATCGGCCAGACGATGACACCCGTTATCCATGAGTAGCAGCGCGTTTCCACTGGAGGCAGCTTTTTGAGGGATGTGCCGCCCCATCGGACTCAGTTATGAAACCAACTAGACGCCTTAATTTTCTGGACCGCTACCTGACCGCGTGGATCTTCGCCGCTATGCTTGGCGGAGTTGTATTGGGTTGGCTTGTGCCCGGAGTTGTACCGTTTCTGAATCGATTCAATGTCGGTACAACTTCCATCCCGATTGCCGCGGGATTGATTTTAATGATGTATCCACCTTTCACGAAGGTGCGATATGAGGAACTGCATGAGGTCTTTCGCAACAAGCGGGTGCTCGGCCTCTCACTCTTGCAGAACTGGGTGGTCGGGCCGATTCTGATGTTTGCTCTGGCCATCGTATTCCTGCGCGGATACCCGGAATACATGGCAGGCCTGATCATGATCGGCTTGGCACGCTGCATCGCCATGGTCATCGTGTGGAACGAATTGGCCAGAGGGGATACAGAATATGCGGCTGGCCTGGTAGCCTTCAATTCTCTCTTTCAAGTCTTTTTCTACTCTGTTTACGCCTGGGTCTTCGTTACTGTGCTTCCCGGCAGGTTGGGCCTTCGGAGCAGCCTCGTCAATGTCTCGATGGCAGAGATTGCTAAGAGCGTCTTTGTTTATCTCGGAATTCCGTTTCTCGCCGGCTTTCTGACTCGCACCGCATTGGTTCGAGCCAAAGGACGCGACTGGTATAACCATAACTTCGTTCCCCGGATAAGCCCGCTCACGCTGATTGCCCTGCTGTTCACGATTGTGGTGATGTTCTCCCTGAAGGGTGGCTATATTGTTCGTCTGCCCTTGGATGTTTTGCGCATCGCTGTGCCGCTGCTGATTTACTTCGTGCTGATGTTTCTCGTGTCTTTTTACATGGGCAAGAAGTTGGGCGCGGACTATTCCAAGACTACAACTCTGGCATTTACGGCCGCCTCCAACAATTTTGAGCTGGCGATCGCAGTTGCGGTTTCAGTATTCGGCATCAACTCGGGAGCCGCATTCGCGGCCGTCATCGGCCCCTTGGTGGAAGTGCCTGTGATGGTCGGCCTGGTCAATGTGGCCCTCTATTTCCAGCGCGTTTATTTCCCCAGTCCGCAGTCGATCAATATCGAGCCGGTTGGCTCGGCCGCAGTTAAGTAAGAATCTCAACGGCCGAGCATTCTAGACGACCCTCCGCGGGGACAGACGAGTTGCCGTCCTCACACGAGCTTTCCTCAGAAGAACTCGTTCATCTGGGCTGCGCCTTGACACGAGCCGGGGAAACTGGTTAGTCCTAACCCTTGCAGCAACAGTTGGCAAGTGTTCTGGTGTTGATAGAACGTGGTCGACTTGAAGGCCGGCTTGGCCAGCGGACTGATCACGAGCATGGCTACCTGTCCTCCGCCGTGTTGCGTGTCGCTGTCAAACGATTCATCGAAAACGATTACGAGCAAACCGTCGTTCTGGAAGGTGGAACTGGCAATCAGAGGCGCGATATTAGTTTGCAGCCAGCTGTCCGCCTGGTTCAGGCTGCCGTCGTGTCCGTCATTTTGCATATTGGGAATGATGAACGAATACTGCGGAAGCTGGTTGTTGCTGAGGTCGGTAGCAAGCTGCGTGAACGGCACCAGATTTTGCAGCTGATTCTGGCTGTTCACCACATCGGTAAGATAGGTGAACGGGTTGTGATGTTTCGCGTAAGGATAAACGTCGCCGCCGATATAGCCAACGTTGGGCAAGCCCTCCGCGTACGATTTCCAACTCTTTCCCGCAGTCAACAAATGGCGGACTACGTTGTCGGCGCTCACCGTTCCGCTGAATGAGTCGTCATTGGTGATGATCTGGCCAGTGGTTAGCTCAAAGTAGTTTCCGATCGACGGGTGAGTGTTGGCGTAGTACTGAGTCGCGAGGCCGTACTTCTGGGCCAGGCTGTTCAGGTAAGGCATCGATGAGCTTCCAATTACGCTGGAGTAGCTGTGATTCTCTTCCATGAGCAGGATCACGTGTCCGAATGAAATCCCTTGTACGGTTACCGTCGTGGATGCCGGGGCTGTACCACCGGCTCCCTGTGCGGTTGCGGTGTAGTTGGTGGTTGTGGCCGGTTTAACATTCGTCGATCCATTAGGCGGAAAACTGCCTACTCCCGGAATGTTCACCGAGGTTGCATTGGTCGTCGTCCAACTCAGAACCGCCGTGCCACCGAGTGGGATGGTGCTGGGTTGAGCATTGAATGAAATCGTGGGTGGCGGATTTTGAGACACGGTAACCGTAGTGTTTGACGTTGCTGTTCCCCCCGGGCCGGTCGCCGTCGCGGTGTACGTAGTCGTGGAAGTCGGAGTGACTTTCGCCGAGCCGGTTGCCCCGAACGTTCCCACTCCGGCGATGCTAACGGAAGTCGCATTGGTTGTCGTCCAGCGCAGAACTGCGGTTGCGCCGGGCGCAACGATGCTGGGTTGTGCGCTCAAGGCAATTGTGGGCTTGGGACCGGAAGTAGTGACGCTTACCACAGTTGAAGATTGAGTTGTTCCCCCGGGTCCGGTTGCGGTCGCTGTATAGGTCGTTGTAGCTGTGGGGGTCACCGTCACTGAGCCGGTGGCCGGAAATGTGCCGAGACCGCTGATGCTGACGGAAGTTGTGTTGCTTGCCTGCCAACTCAGCACCGTCGACGTGCCACTCGCCACTGTGCCCGGCTGTGCTGCCAGCTTGATCACGGGCTGAGTGGTGGAATTCTTTGATCTCGCCAGGGAGCCACCACATGCAAGGGTTGCGATCAAAATTGCAAATAAAAAGATGAATGATGATATGCGCAGGAAAAATCGCATAAGTACCTCTTCTTAATCGATTGTGTCAGGCGAAGCGACTAGGGACAGTCTCGAGTTAATTCAATTTAAACAGCTCCGCGCCATCGCCAGCAAGCGAAAATTGATTAGTAATACTCGGAAGTGCATCTTTCCGATGCGTGAGTCCTTGTCAAGCGACTCGCGGTTTGTGTCACGCCTCTGGACTGTCTCCAACTCGCAAGCTCACCGTTGCCGGGACGGCGAATGCCCGTCGCCAATCCACCGGCGAAGGGCACCAAGGTAACGCCCCAAGTTGATTACCCGTTTTGACCATGATTTACCTTGTGGTAGTCTCGCAAGTACCCCATATTCTCTGGAGTTTGGCTGGGTTTCTCTGTGCCCTTGGTGTCCTCGAACAAGCCGGGAATCCACGTTGCGTGGAAGACGGTCACGTATCGTAGCGTGGCGCTGTTGGTGCTTGCGGTCGTGTTGATATTTTTCATCGGCTTGCGCCTGGCGTTTCCGCAGTTTACCCAGAGCAGCATCAAGGCCGCAGACAGCTTCGGCACCAAGTTGCTAGAGGCGGTGGCGGGCGCGGGCAATCCTGCCAAGTCGGGGGGCGCCGGTTCTCAGCAGGCGCACTTCACCGCGCTCGACGGAACGGTGCGGGTGAAGAAGGCGAGCAGCAATAGTTGGGGAACAGCTGACTATAGCATTCCGCTGGAAAAGGGCGATGTGGTGCAGACCAGTTCGGAAGGCATGGCCAAGATCGTATTTAATGATGGGACCAACTACACCGTGAAACAGGATTCGCTGATTGTGATCGAGGAAAACTCGACCAACGATCAGCAGCAGACCAATGTGGCGGTGGCGGTGAGCACAGGGACGGTCGATCTGGCAACGGCCACGTTTGTGCAAGGTTCAAGGTCGCAGGTGATCGTGGCGGGCGCGACGGCGTCCTTGGCTCCGGATAGTGCAGCGATGGTGCACAACGACCCTAAAGGTGACCAGCACGAAATTCTGGTGAAGAAAGGAACGGGCGACATCACGCGCAACGGCGAGACGGTGCGATTGGCGGACTGGGAGAAAGTGAGTTTTCAGGCGCAGGAGTCGCACATGGATAAGTTGAAGGAGATTGGTCCTCCAACGCCGATTTCGCCGGCGAACATGATGCCAATGTTCGTGTCGAGTGATCCCAAACCGATCGAATTCTCCTGGACTCCGATGGCCAACGCGAAAGGTTACCGGTTGCGGATTTCGCGCAACCCGTATTTTTCCTCGACTATCGTGGACCGCAAGGTGAACACGGCAGACGTTTTGGTTTCAGGCCTGGAGCAAGGGGCGTATTACTGGGTGGTGCAATCCCAGGATGCCGCAGGTAAGGAGTCAGTAGAGAGCGAAAAGAACCGTTTTACGATTATTCCGAAGGGGAGTGATACGGCGGCGATCAATTTAGATCTCGACCCCCTGATCCAGCATGGCCACGTGATCGAGTTAACCGGGAAGACGGAGGCAGGCGCCCGGGTGATGGTCAATGGACGTGAAGTTCCGGTCGTGGGCACGGATGGCGCCTTCCACTATTTCACGCCCCCCTTGTCGACGGGGGAAAGCACGATCACCATCACGGCACAGAATGCGAAAGGCGGAGTGAATACGCTGCAGAAGAGAGTAGTGATTCAGTGAATGCATGGCGAGGCGTGAGGCACCTAAAGGGCAGGAACTTTGGTTTGATGAATCGGGTGGCAATACCTCATAGAATTAAAGATAGAGCTTCAGTTCCAGAATAACCGGATAAAAGACGGAAAAAACCGACTCCATCAGAAGAGAAACTTTCGCATGTCATCGAACAACGGGTTTCATTCGAGCGCATCACGCTGGCACAATCTGCGGTCGCTGTTCAGTGTTTTTTCGAGCGACCTCGCTATCGACCTGGGCACCGCCAACACGCTGGTGTATGCGCGCGGCAAGGGCATCGTAGTGAACGAGCCTTCGATCGTGGCCATCAACAAGAACACCGGCGAAGTGGAAGCTGTGGGCAAGGAAGCCAAGGAAATGCTGGGACGTACTCCCGGCAACATCGTGGCGATCAAGCCCATGAAAGATGGCGTCATTGCCGACTTCAAAGTCACCGAGAAGATGCTGAATTACTTCATTCAGAAGGCGCACAACCGCAAGATGCTGGTGCATCCCCGCATCGTGATTGGGGTGCCTTCGGAAATTACGCAAGTAGAAAAGCGCGCGGTCATGGACTCCGCTTATCGCGCCAAGGCCAGCGAAGTGCATCTCGTCGAGCAAGCCATGGTGGCGGCGATTGGCGCCGGACTCCCCATCACCGAACCCAGCGGCAACATGGTCGTCGACATCGGTGGCGGCACTACCGACATTGCAGTCATTTCTCTCAGCGGCATTGTCTATTCGCGTTCGGTGCGCATGGCCGGCAACCAGATGGACGAAGCCATCATGAATTATCTGAAGCGCAAATATAACCTGCTGATCGGCGAGCGCACCGGCGAGCAGATCAAGATTGAGATTGGTTCCGCATATCCTCTGGACAAGCCGCTTACCATGGAGATCAAGGGGCGCAACCTGATCGAAGGTGTTCCCAAGACCATCACCGTGGACGACAGTGAAATTCGCGAAGCGCTGAGCGAGTGCGTTTCGACCATCATGAATGCCATTCGCGTGGCCCTCGAGCGCACACCTCCCGAACTTTCCGCAGACATCAGCGATCGCGGCATTGTACTCACCGGCGGTGGTGCTTTGTTGAAGAATCTCGACAAGCGCATCCGCGAAGAAACCGGTCTGCCGGTTTCGATCGCTGACGACCCGCTCTGCAGTGTGGTGCTCGGTACCGGCAAAATGCTGAGCGACTTCAAACTTTTGCGCAAGATTTCGATCGAGTAGCGCGCCAAGGTACACAAGATCGTTTTCTGACACAGCGTGGACTAAAATAAACTTGTCATCCCGAGCACAGCGAGGGATCTAGGTGTTTGCTTCCGGCGACATTACCGACGGTGCAGGCAAGAACCTAGGTCCCTCGCTTCGCTCGGGATGACAGTCGGTAATGTGATGCAGCAAACTATGAAACTGGTATAAGTGAAGCCCGCCCATGGAAAACCTCATCAGCCGCTACCGCAACGTCACCATCCTGGTGGTCGTATTGTTTGGGCAGGTGTTGGGGCTCGCGGTTCAAGTCAGGCGCTCGACTCAGGACGAATCCACCCGCCTGATTCGGGTTTGGGCGGTAGACACGGTGACTCCTTTCGAAAAGGGGATTGTGTGGTTTCAGAGCGGCGTTAGCGGCTTGTGGCATAACTATTTTTACCTGCGAGGCGTGAGGCAGGAGAATCGCGAACTCAAACAGGAGATCGAACGGCTTCGCATCGAGCAGGTTCGCCTCAACCAGGACGCAGAGCAGGCCCGGCGCCTGCAGTCGCTCCTCGGATTCAAAGAACAGTTTATTTCCAAGACTTTGCCCGCGCAGGTCATTGGATCGAGCGGAAGCGAGCAGTCGCGATCGATTTACATCGACAAAGGCTCGCATGATGGGATCAAGCCGGACATGGCGGTCATCACCGCCGAGGGCGTCGTAGGAAAAGTGTTGCGCGTCTTCCGAACCACTTCGCAAGTGCTGCTGGTCAATGACCAGACCAGCGGAGTGG
Organism: Terriglobales bacterium; assembly: GCA_035567135.1. Lineage (GTDB taxonomy): Bacteria > Acidobacteriota > Terriglobia > Terriglobales > Acidobacteriaceae > JABDBE01. Next base: position 128,141 of record DATMQI010000184.1, on the reverse strand, counting down.
GCGCGATTCTTGAGAAATCGCGGCTGCAGGGGGTGCTGCGCGGTACGCCGCTGGGCGAGGTAGTGCTCGAAAAAGTAATGTCCGATGAAACCGTGCAACCGGGGGAAAGGGTGGTTACGAGCGGTGGTGACCAGATTTTTCCCAAAGGATTGCCCGTCGGCACGGTCACGAAGGTTTCGCAGGGAGCTGAACTCTTTCTCAATATCCGAGTCAAGCCCGCGGCCGACTTGAGCCGGTTGGAAGAAGTGCTGGTCATTACGCAGCAGGAAGAGAAGACACCCGCCGTGGCTGAAGGCGGGCCATCCATGAGGGCAGCGGACATTTTGGCCCAGCGGTTGCCATCGGTCCCCGACAGGACTCCCGATGATCCCAATAAGCCTCCGCCTCCGACCAGCGGGCTGAAGATTTTGCCTGCGCCCACGCCAGCAACACCTGCGGCGGCGGGAAGCCCTAAGCCGGGCGGTGTGAGTGCGGAAACTCGCGCTCAATCTCAAAGCTCCTCTACGAATGCGAAATCGCATGTGGAGGCTGGGATCCCGAATAATTCCGGAGGTGTTTCTTCCCCGGTCAAGCCGAACGACAACACCTCCGCTGCAAAGCCGCTATTGCCGCGAAAGCCCGCGCCCCCCGCGGTGAAAGCCTCGGACGATGCGACCAATGCAGCCTATGTTCAAGCTCAACCGGCGCGTCCAAAGCCTGATCCACAGCCAAAGTCGCCTGGAATCGAGTTGGCGCCGCCACAGGAACAGCCTCAATAGCGTGCCCATCACTTACACATCGAATGAGCAAGTCGAGGTTTACCGGTTTAGTCCGCCGGTAGCGATTCTAGTCCCGCTGGTCGCGCTCTTTCTGCAGGCCTTCGTACCGTTACGATTCCATTTCTTTTCGATCTTTGATTTATCTCTGCTGGTCGTGATCTTTTTTGCCTTGGCGCGGCGAAACCCAGTCACAGGATTGCTCACCGGCGCCGTCATTGGGCTGTTGCAGGATTCGCTCACTGGTCATCCCCTCGGCCTATATGGGATCGCCAAAACAGTCGTGGGATACGGAGCCTCTTCACTCGGAGTCAAGTTGGACGTGGAGAATGCCGGCTCGCGGTTTCTGGTGACGCTGTTTTTCTACGTCGTGCACGAGATCGTGTACTTCAGCATTGCCCGCGGCCTGGTAGGACTCGCCCTGCAATGGAGTTGGCCTCGGGAACTGGGCTCGGCATTGGCCAACGCCTTCCTTGCGGTCATCCTGTTTGCGCTGCTGGATCGATTCAAGCAAAGAATTTGAGAGGCAGCGAAGCCAGATCTGAACCGTGAGCGTTTTAGCGGCCTGATAGGATTTTGGGAACTCCAACGTGATCGACATCCACTGCCACATCCTCGCCGAAGTGGACGACGGCCCCAAATCCTGGGACGTGGCGGAAGAAATGTGCCGCATGGCGGCTGCGGATGGCATCGAGCATATTGTTGCCACACCGCACGCCAACGACCGCTATCGCTACGATCGCAATTTCCTGACTCGGACGCTCGATTACCTCCGCCAACGGATCGGTCCAGCGCCGAGCCTGAGCCTGGGCTGCGACTTCCATCTTTCCTACGAAAACCTTCAGGATGTGATGCTGTTTCCAGAACGCTATACCATCGAAGGCAGCCGCTACCTGTTGGCAGAGCTAAGCAATTACAGCGTTCCGGCTCAGATTGAAGAGCATTTCAGCAAGCTGCTGGAGAAGGGCCTCACTCCCGTGATTACGCACCCGGAACGCAATCCGATTATGCAGCGGACTCCGCAGCGGATTCTGCAGTGGATCGAACTCGGTTGCGTGATTCAAGTGACGGGGTCGGCCTTGACGGGGCAATGGGGAGAAGCCGCGTGGCGCACCGCGCAGTGGCTGCTCAAACGCGAGGCCGTTCACGTGCTCGCGAGCGATGGGCATGACACCAAGCGACGTCCACCGCTGCTTTCCGCGGCGCGCGAGACCGCGGCGGGAATCTGCGGTGAAGAAGTGGCACACGCGTTAGTCGATGGTAATCCGCGCGCAATTATCAGCGGGCAACCGCTGCCCTACTTCCCCGATCCGGTATTGAACACTTAATCAAGAACTTCGCCACGGATTGCGCCGATCAGCACAAATACCGCTTCTTCTTGTTTCTCTTTTCTAAATCTGTGAAATCCGCGAAATCCGTGGCGAGGCTTTTGGCGTTATTTCTGTTGTTTGTCCGACACGCCGTTTGCCGCGTTGGGCTGGCCGGTCATGGCGCTTTCTGGATTCAACAGGTGTTGATGATCTGGTCCTAATCCTAGTTTGATCAGCGCGCGTGCATCGGGAGTGGTTTTGGACTGCCAGTTGTTGTCGGCTTGATAACGCTGCATCGCCTGTTGTGTCGCTTCATTCCAGACTCCGGACGGTTTCCCTGTCAGATAATGCTCGCGAATCAGGGCTTGCTGGATTTCGAGCGCACGCTGCGGATCGATCTTTTGCTGTCCCTTGGGACGCCGGCTGGTGGATTTTCGCGATCTCTTTGTTTTTTTGGAAGTCGAGTGTGTCTGTGACTGAGGTGCAGGCTGTTTCGTCGCGGTGTCGCTGTCCGTCTTGGTATCGGTGGCGCGCGTCATCGTCGCCGCCAGAAGCGCAGCGCAGCCAACGGCCGAGAGTCTTTTCAACACAAGGGTCCCCATGCGACAGTCAAGCCAACTTGAAGTTAGCTTCACGAAAAACTGGCACTGAGTAATGATCCCCGATCCGGGACTCTCAATGCCAGTCTCGACGGTACGTAACCGGTTACGGAAGTGTACCGGCCAGGAAAATGGTGCCATCCTGGCGGCCTGCGCCCCGCTGGCGTACCAGGAATACAACATCCTGTCCGCTCTTCAGGGATGAAGAGATTCGGTTGAAGTCCTCCTCGGAATTCACCGGCTGTTTGTTGATTTCGAGGATGATGTCTCCGCGGGTGAGACCGACGTCGTCAGCGAAGGACGAGGGCTTGATATCCTTCACGATCACGCCCTTGGCCGCAGGAATCTCCAGCCGGTCAGCCATTTCAGGAGTGATGGCGCCAACCGTCAGACCCAACTTGCTCTCTTTAGGCGCGGCCTCCTCGCCGTTTTCTTCATCTTCGCCCAGGCGGGCCGCAAACAACTTGGCCCGATCGGCGACTGTGACCGTAGTTTCCTGTTTCTTGCCGTTGCGAACGAAGCCAAGGGCGACCTTCGTCCCCGGCTTACGGCTGGCGATATCAGAAACCAGTTCGTCGCCGTTCTTCACCGGTTTGCCATCCACCGAGATAATGGTGTCACCCACTTTGATTCCGGCACGCTCCGCAGGACTTCCCGCAGTGACGTCGGAAACCGTTACCCCGCCGGATCCCGCGCCATAGACACGCGATATTGCCGGATTTTCCTGGGCGTTGAACATGATGCCGATGGAGCCGCGGGCAACCCGGTGTTCAGGCGCGATGAGCTGGTTATAGACGTTCACCACCGTGTTCGAAGGCATGGCGAAACCCACGCCTGCATAGGCATTTGTATCAGTAAGAATCGCGGTATTAATGCCGATGACTTCGCCCGCCATATTGACCAGCGGGCCTCCGGAGTTGCCGGGGTTGATGGCCGCATCAGTCTGAATAAACGATTGGAACTGCCGGTTCGGCACGATATTGCGGCCCTTCGCCGAAACGATTCCGGCAGTCACAGTCTCGGACAGGCCAAAAGGGCTGCCAACGGCAAGCACCCAATCGCCTACCTCCATGCTTTCGGAGTTGCCCAGTTTGGCGACGGGGAGCGCCTTTTCGGACTCGATCTTGATCACGGCCAGATCGGTTTCCTGATCAGAGCCAATTACTTTCGCATCATGCAAAACTCCCGGCGGATCATCCATGAGCTTTACGCGGATACGGTCGGCTTTCTCGACTACGTGGCGGTTAGTGACGATGTAGCCTTTGGCATCAACGATGACTCCAGAACCCAGGGAATGCTCCCGGATGGGGCCTTGGCCCTGTTGGCCGCCGAAAAACTTATCAAAGAAATCGTCGAACGGATTCTGATCGTCCGGCTGCTCGGGATTGCCTCCGCCGCGCCGGCGATGCGGATTCTTGATGGTCGATTCGGTATTGATATTGACTACTGTTGGCTCCAGTTGCTTGGAGATTTGCGAGAACTCGTTCGAGAGCTTCTGGGGCGAGGGAATGGTCAGCGGGGTTGCATCGGAGCTCTTTCTCTCCTGGCCTTTGACACCTTTTGAAATGACGGTTCCAATGAGAATGCCGACCGTCAATGTGACCAGAATGGTGAGCGTGTACGCCGGGCGATTCGCCTTCAGACGCGCCCAGAAACCCCTGGCAAGCGGGTCCATAGAAACTTCCTCCAGTAGTATCCGTGCTTCAGTAATAGTGCTTTAACAATTATACCTTTTCATCACCAATAGGCAGTCGGAGCCGGTTATTGCATCGGCTGTCCCGAAGCCAGCACTCCCTTGCCTGTGATCCAGGGATGGATTTCAGGCTTAAGCAGCCCGGCTTTGACAGTCGGATCGTCTTTCACCAACTTGGCGGTCTGGTCCGTTGCTACACGGAAAATAGCGACGCCTCGCAGCTCGCCCTGATCGGTGAAGGGGAACGGGCCGGCAAGGGCCATGTATCCCCGCTCCGTCATCTGTTGGACGAAGGCTGAATGTTGCTTCATCACATCCTTAAACTCCGGCGCGTCCGGCTTCCACTTTTCGCCGCGCTTCAAGAGCACAAGGGAATACTCCTCCATGCCATTCGGAATGGCGGGGGGTTGGTGAATGGCGGCCGGGTCGACGAGCCACGGCCCGTGCACTTCGGCGCTCAGACGGCCGGCTTTAACCGCGGGATCGCTGTTGGCCCAATCCTGCACTTGCGCGGCCGAGTCCCCCTGGAACACGAAGATGCCGCGCAAAGCCGTGTCCTCCTCGAATGGCCCGGCGATCACGAGTTTGTGTTCCGCAGCCATCTTCTGGATGTTGGCCATGTGTTCTTCCTGCAGCTTTTCACCGGCTTCTTTGCTGAGTTGCGGAGCGTTGGCAGGACGATTCAGCAGCACAAAGAAATACTGGGCGGGCTTGGCATCCGGCTGGGTTGGGGCTTGCGCGAAGGCTGAGTAAGCTGCGAGCAGGCTGATCAGAAGGACGTGGCTGGCGAGCATTCTTTTCAGAGGCGAAACAGTTTGCATAATCTAGCTCGAAGTGGAGGTTTATCCTGCACCGGCAGGAGTTCCTAGCTTAGACGTTAAGATTGGAAATTTCACCTCTTGTTGCGAGCGATGATTCCTCGTTGAGAGGGTTTGAGTTCCGCTCTTCGAGTTTTATAATTGTGTGGACGGCTGTCGGAGAGCAGTCCGTGACCTAATCAGGAGGCTCCCCATGCTCTCCAAGTGCGCGAATCCGGCGTGTGTGGCTCGCCTTCACTATCTTCACCAAGGCAGGATCTTCAACATCGAGACGGCTGCGATCTCGTCCGAAAGCAAGCGTCCCCCAACCCGCAGGATTGAGCACTTCTGGCTCTGTGAAAGCTGCGCGCAAACTCTTACCGTGGTGTTGATGGACGGGGTTGTGACCACGCGTCCGCTGCGCCTGGCGCTCGCCGAGCACGTGGAGCGAGAAAAATTTCAGGGAAAGCGATCCGCCGCGTAGCTCTACGGGGAAATCTCAAAGACCGTACCGCAGCCATAAAAGCTGCACGCTCCTGTGCCGCCTTTTTGCGTTGTGCTATAGAGGCTGCCGTTCTTATCAAAGATCAGGTTGGCGGCAGGCTGTGCTCCGTCGGGGCTGCCTGTAAAACCATAAAGAATTCCGAAGGTCCAACCGCTCAACTGCCGAATTGGTGCCTTGAGTCGGAAGACAATGCCGGAAAACGGACCTCCATAATAGTTCGTGCCGTATAGGTTTCCATTAGCGTCAAAGATGACGCTAGCTATCGGGTCTTCGCCATCGTTCCTGCCGCTGAAGGCATACAGGATGGTCTCCGTCCAAGAATGGGCTTTTCCAGAGGGCTTCTTCAGTTCAAAAACTAGTCCGAAGCCATTTGGCGGACCACCAGACGTCGTGCCATAAAGATTGCCAGTTCCGTCGAAAACGACGCCCGCGGCCGAGTTGGAGCCGTCCTGGGCATCGAATTGATGGAGCGTCTTCTTCGTCCAGGAGCCGACCTTATTGACCGGCGGAATAAGTTTGAATACGATGCCGCAGCCCGTTCCTCCGACGCCGCCCTCGCAGATCCCTTTCTGATTATTGCCGCCAAAGTATGTCGTGCCGTAAACCGCGCCCTGGCTGTCAAGAACCAAACCGCCATTCGGGCTGGCACCATCGCCTGAGTCCTGCCCCGACTTGACGCCCTTAAAGCTGTGCAACACTTTCTCTTTCCACTTTCCGTCCTTCGTCTTCGGCGGACTCAACTCGAATACCGTGCCGCAGTACAGATAGTAGGGCGCGTTACAAGTTCCCTGGAACCCGCCGCCGTAGATGGTTGCTCCATACAGATTGCCCACGGCGTCGAATACAAGATTACCGCTCGGATATTGGCCGTCTTTCCCGCCCACAAAGCTATACAGAATGTTGTATATCCACTTGCCACCTTTTTTCGCGGGCGGAGACAATTCGTAAACCAGGCCGCACCCCACGTTGCCGCCGAGCAAGATGCAAGTGCCAGTGCCTCCGTAGGCCGTCGTTCCGTACAGATTGCCTTTCGCATCAAGGATCACGCTGCCTGCTGGCCGTGAGCCGTTGTTGCCTTCAAACACGTGCAGTACAGTCTCAGTCCAGGCACCGCCCTTTTTTGTCGGTGGCGCAAGGTGGAACACCGTGCCACATCCCGGCGGGGGGCAAGAAGTTCCGCCGTCTGTGGTCACGCCATAAAGATTTCCAGCAGAATCGAAGACGACTCCGCCAGTCGGTGTCGCCCCGTCGTTCCCTCCCTGAAAGCTGTACAGCACTTTCTCCTTCCACTCGGCCGATGCAGTTGAAGTGAAGGCAAGGACGACCATCCACAACAGCAGGCAGGTTGCGGAACGGGGGTGGCTTTTGCAACTCATGGCGCGGGCAATCTCCTCGCCTGGATTCCCGGCATGCCGAAGGGAAGCCAGGATGGGCGTGGCTTTTCGGGATGTTACACCTGAGTGGGAGTAGCGTCCACTGGGTTCTTGGCGCGGTCACTCCTGCCCGCTGATTTTGATCTTGGTTGGGGTTGAGAACCAACGTCAACGGCGGCGGACAGGAGTGTCCGCGCTACATTTCTCGCGGGAACGACTTGAACGTTACTTCGTGCGATTTGGTGGTGACTTTCTTGTTGGCATCGGTGTGGTATTCGGTTAGCGTGCCCTTTACGACGTAATACCCCTGGTCAGTTGGAGATTTGCCTTCTCCGCGGTCGATTGCGCCTTTGAAGTCGTACCAGACGCCGTGCACCGTGTCGGTGTTGAAGGTGAGCCGGGCTCCGTCGATCTTGCCCTGTTTAAAAAACTGATCAAGAAAGGCGCCACGATCGCTTTCGGAATCGCCGTAGCGTGAAACGAAGCCGGTCACTCGGCCTTCATCTTCGACGGTGATTTGGACGAATTCGCCGTCCTGCAGAAAGCTGTACATCCCCGAATAGTCCCCGGGCGGCTTGGCGGAAGTTGAGTTTTGTGCTGGATTCTGTCCAGCCAGAAGCAAACTGCAGTTGAGCAACGCCAGGAGAAGTAGTCCTGCCAGTTTCATATCGGTATTAGAGCACGGAAATTCGCGCTCTGGAACTTATGAGTGCGACTTGAATGCTGCTTGCCCAGCTATAATGAATTATTCCCGCCAGTCGAAGTGAAAGCATGATACAAGGCCCGTTACGGATCGATACTTCGTTAAAACGCAAGCCGAACTTGCCGGCGGGTCCCGTATTTCTGATCGCGCTGGAGCCATGGCACAAAAGTTTTCTGCGGAATCTGGCAGACCTTTTGTGGCCTCGGCGAAAGACGCCGCTTCGCTTGGTGTCGCGGCCAGCGTCTTTTTGGCCTGATGTTTTTGTGCCGACGCCATTGCCCTGGAGCCGGTTCTTGCAGTCGACGTTTGCTCATGTTTTTGTGATCGCGGCGTTGTGGGGATGGTCCCAGCTTTGGCCGCAACGGCCGCAGATCGTGCAGCGGAATGTCTTTCATAGTTCTGACGTCGTCTATTATGACGCTTCGGAATACCTTGCACCGCTGAACACCGGCGGCACGCAATCTCAATCGCCGAAAAAAGGCGAGCCGGAGCACGCCGAGCAGCCGATCATCTCCGTGCCGCCCGAAGCCGATAATCGCACCCAGACAATCGTCACGCCTCCGAACCTGAAATTAGACCGGGATTTGTCGTTGCCCAACATCGTGGCGTGGGCGCGTTCCAAGTTAACGATTCCGCAGGCGGTGCTGGCAGCTTCGCCATCCGAGGTGAAGCTACCGGTGCTGCCCACATCCGTGGTCGCGCCGGCGCCGGATGTAAGTAGCGCGATGAAGCAGGCTCCAGCGTTGGCAGATTCGGTAGTCGCGCCCACGCCGCAGGTAAATGGCGCAATTTCAAGGCGAGAGGTTCATGCTCCCCAAGCCGCAATTGTCGAGCCGCCACGCGAAGTTGAGAATGATGCTTCGAGCAGATTGTCTGATATCAATATCGGGCATTCGCAAGTAGTGGCGCCGGCGCCGCAGTTGCCGGTCAGTGAGCAACGCGCGTTGACTGTGGCGTCCATGGGGAATTCCGGTGCCGCCGTCGTGCCACCGCCTCCTTCTGTGCAGGGGAGTGGAACTTCCAGCGATGAACGCCTGATTGCACTGAACCTGCATCCCGCAGCCCCGGGCGCACCTATTGATGTTCCCGCAGGCAACCGGCGGGGGACTTTCGCCGCGACCCCGGAGGGCAAAGCCGGCGCAGCGGGAACGCCGGATATTCCGGCTGACAATCATCATCCTGCCGGACTTGGCGGCGAAAAGGCGCCAGGCTCGGACGGCAGCACCAACGGTGTCCCGCCGGGACTTTTCGTAGGCACAAGCCCGAAGAGCGGTGCCTCTATTGTTGGCAAAACGAGTTCCTCCGACAACTCCCCGCTGCTCGCGAGCGCAACACCCCCGAGGGTTACGGCTGTCCCGCCGCGCTCTTCGGAGGTGCCGGCCAATGCTGAGAGTGAAGTGGAGCGCCAGCTCTTCGGCGGCCGGAAATCCTACGCCATGATTTTGAATGTGCCCAACTTGAACTCCGCGGGCGGAAGCTGGGTCATGCATTTTGCCGAGTTGAAAGATGCCGAGAAGCAGGGTGACCTGGTTGCGCCTGTGGCCACTCAGGAAGTGGATCCGGGATATCCGCTGGAGTTGATGCGGCAGAATGTGCAGGGCACAGTGATTCTCTCAGCGGTCATTCACAGCAACGGTTCGGTCGGCGATGTACGAGTTCTCCGCGGAGTCGATGATCGCCTGGATGGGTATGCCAGTGCCGCTCTGTCGCGTTGGCGATTCCGTCCGGCCACGAGAAATGGCGATCCGGTGGCGCTGCAAACGGTGGTCATGATTCCGTTTCGGCCCATGCGGAAATCGGGTTTCTAGGAACCCATCGCCACGGATTTCACGGATCAACCGGTACTTTTCATTAATCCGCGTGATCGGGCGCATATCCGTAGCGATCTTACGTCTCTGCCACGCCGGCCAGCGCCAGCAGCGTCAGCAAAATCCGCTTCAAGCCCAATTCGCGTCCGGTGCAGTCGAACCACTCTTGCAGGGTGTGAGCTCCGCCACCCACTCCGCCCCCGCCGATGGCGATGGCTTCGCGGCCCAACGACAACGGAATGTTGGCGTCCGTGGAGGCGCGCTGAATTTGTGCCGCATTGCCCAGGTGCGCGTCTACCGCGCGAATCACCTTTAGGATTCGAGCATTGCCATCGAGTTCGCCTGCCGGCCGATTGCCAATGGGCACGACTTCACAACTGAGACCTGACAAGCGCTTTTGCGATGAAGTCCGGCGCTCGCTCACCCGCGATTCTTCTTCGACCGCCTCCTCGAGCGCCAACCGCAATGCAGCTTCCAGACGCTCCATCTCGGCCATGGAAGTGGAGCGAATGTCGACCCGCATGCTCGCGGACTCCGGAATGGAGTTCACGGAAGTCCCACCCCGAATCACTCCGACATTGAAAGTGGTTTTTGGAGATGATGGGAGCGAAGTCTGAGAGAACGAATGGATGGCGCGCCCCAGAACCAATATCGGGTTGGGCATGCCGAAGTCGCTCCAGGAATGTCCACCAGGACCGCGAACAATGATTTCGAAGCGGCGGCTGCCCAAAGCCTCGGCCACAATGGTATCGGCCCCGGCGCCATCCAGGATCAGGCTGTGGCGGATCGAGTCTTTCCATCGGGTCTGGGAGAAAATGTGGCGCATACCGCGTAGGTCGCCCTCGCCCTCTTCGCCGACATTACCGATGAAAAGTATGGGCGTGGCGAGCACAATTTTGGTTGCGAACAGCGCACCTGCGACGGCCAGCAACGCCGCGGCTCCGGCTCCATTGTCAGAAACTCCGGGGCCGTAAAGGCGATTTCCCTGCTGACGAAGGTTAAGTGGAGTTCCCGCTGGAAAAACCGTATCGATGTGAGCGCTGAGCGCGGTGTATGGCTTAACCGTGGGCTGCTTGGTTATTTGCCCGGCATGATCATGGCGAATGCCGAATACGTTGCCCACCTCGTCGACGCAGACGTCTTGCAGTCCGAGCGTGCGAAAGCGTTTCTGGAACCATTCGGCGCGGGCCTTCTCTCCGAACGGAGGAGCGGGAATGCGCGCCATCTCCAGTTGCCACGCCGCGAACTGGGCTTCCTCTGCGCGAAGCCAGGCGCAAGCTGTACGTACTTCCGGGAGCGCAGCCAGACGCGCGATCTCTTGCTGGACCGGGGCAGACACCAGCGAAACTTCAGCGCGCGGAGCGGAGGGCATAGTTGATCTCGTCATATTACAACGGCGCGATGAAAGGAACGTGACTTTCGCACCGACTCCGGCAATGCATCTTCGAAAAATTGGCCTAGAATCACCCAGCAACTTTTGACCACGGGCTTACAATCTAAGAATGTGGGTCTTCCCCGTCCGATTGGTTACACTAGTGTTATGAAACTCAGGATTGCATTCGTGCTCGTCATGGCCGTTGCTTTATGCGGCCCGGTCTCGCAGAACGCGTTCGCAGATGAAGGACCGCTCGATACCGCCCAGCCCAAGGGCGTTACATCTGATGAAATCATCCAGCGTTTTGCGGCCAAGGAAAAAGAATTTAAAGTTGCGCTCGACCAGTACGGATATCGGCAGACCGTGAAGGTACAAACCATCGATGGAGACACACCGGATGGCGAATATCAACAGGTGTTCGATGTCTCGTTCGACGATCAGGGGAAAAAAGTCAAGAACGTGGTTTTCGCGCCGCAATCGACCCTGCAGCGCATTCTGATGACCGAGCAAGACATCGATGACATCGAAAACCGCCTGCCCTTTGTGCTTACCAGCGACGAGATCAACCAGTACAGCATTCTCTACGTTGGGCAGCAGCAGGAGGACGACCTGCACTGCTATGTGTTCGACATTGCGCCCAAGCAGATCGAAGGCAAGAAACGGTATTTTCAGGGACGCATTTGGGTGGACGACAAGGATTTTCAGATCGTGAAAACATACGGCAAGACGGTGCCGGATATTAAAAAGAAGAAAGACAATGAGAACCTGTTCCCCAAGTTCACCACTTACCGGGAGCAGGTTGTGGATGGCCCCTATTGGTTTCCTGTTTACACGCGCGCGGACGACACTCTGCATTTTTCCAACGGTGATGTCAAGATTCGCGAGATCGTGAAGTACACGAACTATAAGAAATTCGGATCGAACGTCAAGATCACCTATGACGGAAAGGAAGTGCAGAAAGATCAAGGAAAGAATGCGCAGCCACAGCAACCGCAAAAATAGCAGTCAGCACTCAGCCGTCAGCATTCAGCCAAAACAGATCGAGGCAGTCTTCTCCCAGGAGACACCTGTTCCTACGAAACACCTGTCATCCGTCGCTTCGCGAGGGATGAAACTTTGTAATGGGACGATGCAGTAACGAACGGTCCTGAGTGCTGAATGCTCAGTAGAACAAATACTTCCGCCACTTATCATCAGACCGGCCCATCAGTCGCATGATGTGGCGGCTGGTGTGAAGATTAAATGCTCGCGGCTCACGCATGAGCTTCATTCCCGCTTCGCCGGGAAGTTGGTTGCCCTTGCGGCGATTGCAGGGATGGCAGCAGGCCACCAGGTTCTCCCATGTCGACGCGCCTCCGCGAGAACGGGGCACTACGTGGTCGAGCGTCAGTTCGCCTGAGGCCAGCACTTCCCCACAGAATTGGCACGTGTTGCGATCGCGCAGCAGAATGTTCTTGCGAGACAGTGCGCGAGTCTGGTGCGGAATGCGCCGGTACTCGAGCAACCGGATCACGGACGGCAAACGAATGGCGAGGCGTGCGGCGTGTAGAAAGTGTCCGTTCTCTTCCTCAGTCATGGCAATGCCCTTGAGCACCAGAACGATGGCACGGCGTGCGGCACAAACGTTTATGGGCTCGTAGGAAGCGTTCAGCACCAGCACCGGCGCGTGCAGCACGTGAGGACCTTCGTTCTCGGAACGCATGCCTGCGACAATGGGAGAAACGTGAGCTCTTCCCATCCCACCCATCGAATTGTTCCACTTCCCTGACATACTAGCTTTGAACTCGCTTCGCTCGTTGGACGGACGACGTCCGTCCCTACGTGATTTTTATCCGGCGGCTGCCATCGCTAGTCCCGCTTCGGTTTCGGATCTTCGTATCGCGTACTGGGCTTCGGTCTTCAGCGTGCGCGCCACTGTGGCTACGTAAATTTTCGCCGCTCCAGCTCGCCGCAAAATGCGCGCGCATTCTGAAACTGTGGTGCCAGTCGTGAACACATCATCCACGATTAGAATCTCGCGTCCATTCATTTCGTCTGGCTTTGTCACCACGAATGCACCGCGAATGTTTTCCCTGCGCTGGTGGCGGGAAAGCCCAATCTGCGACTTAGTCTCACGGCGGCGCGCCAACAGAGCTGCGTTCAGTTGCAACCGGGCGATCGCAGGCTTCAACTTCAGAGCAGCGCGGGTGATCAGCTCCGATTGATTGAATCCCCGCTGGCGCAGCTTTTTCGAGTGTAAGGGCACAGGTACAACGAGCACTTCAGCTTCGCCAAAAAGAGGCTGCAGATCTTCAATTGCTTCGACCAGCATCCGTCCGAGAACATTCGCAGCCGGTCGAACCCCGTTGTACTTGAGCAAGTGAATCAGTTCGCGCAAGCCGCTGTCATAGCTGCCATAGGCCGTGGCCTTGATGTAGGGAGGCTCTAGACGCCTGCATAGTCCACAATGAGCCTCGCCGGATTGCGACTGCGATTCAACCCCGCCAGCGAATACAAAGGGGCTTACCAGTCGCTCACCGCAGATGGAACAAAGCCCGCCTGCAATCGGCCGCATGGCACCGAGACAGTCTTCACAAACCGGCAGCCGCGAAATGTTGATGAGGGGAGTACCGCAGAGACGACAATCGGAAGGGAACAACGTGGCGAACAAGCCTGCGGCAATACCGCCGGCCCAGGAGACCCATGGATTATCGTGCGCAACAACCCCGGTCCCGGTGGCCCGAATTGGGTTCCCGTTACTGCTGAAGGCGATCCTCCCTCGGCCAGCCGTGGCTACGGGGACTCCGACCAGACGAATCTTTTTCAGTATAGCGATGAGAGCGGCTGGAAGCAACGAGCACAAAGGTAGGTGTCACTTGGTGCATATAGCACGACTACGTGAAGCGTATACGAAAGCATCCGTTTGCGCCAAAGTCAACATCCCCCGGTGGCGGACGAAAATGTGGCGGAGCAAATTCCTTTCGCGGCCTTGGTTTTGGGGCTATTTGCACGGCGCTCTAGTGCTAAACTAGGGCCCCCTGAGCGGGTGCGCAGTTAAGACCGCTCGCGTACAGGAAAGCAAAGAGGAGGAGGTTCTGTGAAAAAATTCGTCGGGATATTCGCGGTGGTAGCTGCGCTGGCCTTGACAGCATGGGCAAGCACGGAAAAAGTGCTGTGGGACTTTAAGGGCGGCAGTGATGGTAGTGGGCCATGGAGCAATTATTTTATCAGCGACGCAAAAGGCAATCTCTACGCAGCAACAGCTGCCGGCGGAACCTATGGCGCTGGAGTTGTGTTCATGCTGAGTCCCACAGGCAAGGAAACAATTCTCTATGAGTTCAAAGGCCAATCCAATGGAGATGGCGCTGCTCCTCACGGCCACCTGACCTTCGATGCCAAGGGGAATATATATGGCACTACCCAGGAGGGCGGGACCAACGGTACGGGAACCGTCTATGAGTTATCTCCAAAAAGTGGTGGTGGATGGAAGGAGAAGGTAATTTACACCTTCAGCGCCGCTGGCGCGGACGGGACCGCCCCGTCGGCTGGGATGACGATCGGTGCAGACGGGACGATGTACAGCACTACGCCGGATGGAGGCGCCTTCGGCGCGGGCACAGTTTTCAGTTTGAAGAAGACGTCCACGGGCTGGAAGCAGACAGTGATTCAGAATCTCAACGGCTCGTCCAACGGCGGCTATCCATACGAAGGGCTGATGATGGACGCGGCCGGAAACTTGTACGGAGCGGCGCCGACCGGGGGTGCCAGCGGACAGGGCGTAATCTACCGGTTGAGCCATACCAGGCAGGGATGGGTGGACACAGTGCTCCACAGCTTCACCGGCCAGAACGGCGACGGGTCTGGGTTGTACTGGATCGATCTGATCAGCGACACGTCCGGCAACATTTACGGGGCTACGTCGTTTGGCGGCACAAACGGCACGGGCACGGTTTGGGAACTGGTTTACTCAGAAAGGAAGAAGACCTATTCAGAAAAAATTCTGTATGAGTTCGGCGGCAATGGAAGTGGAGACGGCAACAACCCGTATGGGGGCCTCGCCATGGACGCCAAAGGGAACCTATACGGCGCAACGTTGAACGGAGGTCCCAGTAATATAGGCACATGCTATAAGCTCACCAAGCGGGGAAAGACCTGGAAGGAGACGATTCTGCACAGCTTTACGGGAGCTAATGACGGAAATCAACCTACCGGCAATCCCTATATAGACGCAAAGGGAAGGTTGTATGGAATGACGCAGACGGGAGGAACCTCCAACTTTGGGATCGTTTACCGCATCACGCCATAGCGAGACGGATCTCTCTTAAACCGCTGATTATCAGGGCGCAGCCAACGGCTGTGCCCTTTGCCTGTGGACAATAGTGGCTCGAATTGTCGCCTGTGTTCTGTGCAAAGAGCCGGTTCGCTGCTGAATTGCACTGCCCGGTCATGCCAATCCTTCAGTGTTGCGCTTTCGGCAAGGAAAGCTCGAATACGGTTCCGCAAGGGAAAGGGTTCATCTGGCCACTTACAGAATTACACAGGTCCGAGTAGCCGTTGCTAGCGGTCGTACCGTAGAGCTTGCGCTTGCCGAGTAGGGACAGTCCGCCTAATGGGACCGCGCCATCTTGGCTTGCGTAACCCTGAAAAACGTGGAGAATGGTCTCTTTCCACTGCTCGCCCTGAGGACTTAGTTGAAAGATGGTGCCGCAGCCCTCGAAGGGATAAAGGGTGAGTGTGCAATTATTTTCGTTTCCGCCGCCCTGCGTAGTACCGTAAAGATTCCCCATCGGATCGAAAACGAGATTAGAGCCGGGAGCGAGGCCATCGGTGCCTCCTTGAAAGCGGTAGAGGATGGTCTCCTTCCAAGGCCCCTTTGCCGAGGGTGAAAGCTTGAAGACAATTCCGCAACCCGAGTTTTGCGTGCAGCCTTGTCCACCGCCCCACTCGGTTGTGCCATAAAGATTCCCGTTATCGTCAAAGACGAGGTTGGCGATAGGATAAGCGCCGTCGTCGCTACTCGCGAAGGCATGGAGCGTGGTCTCGGACCAAGCTCCGCCTCGTTTGGTTGGGGGGCTCAGCTTGTAGACTGCGCCGGAGAAGCCTGCTCCCAATCGAGTCGTGCCGTATAGGTTGCCCTTCTTGCCCAGAATGACGCCGCTGTATGGTTCGGCTCCGCTAGTCGCGGCGGAGAAGTTGTAAAGTATCTCTTCCTTCCAGTGGCCGCCTTTTTTGGCTGGGGGCGATAGCCGGTAGGCGATGCCGCTATATCCGTCGGTGTCGCCGCCTCTGCGGGTCGTGCCATACAAGTTCCCCTGGCTGTCCAAAGTCACGCCAGCAAAGGGCTCCGCGCCGTCGAAAAAATGGATTTGCCCACCCTGAAAATTGTAGAGAATCGTCTCTTTCCAGTCGCCTCCTTTCTGCGCCGGAGGCGTTAGTTCAAAGACTGTCCCGCAGCCGATGAGAACGCCATCGCCCACGCACAGCTGGTTATTCGTCACGTTCCCCCCCAGGCTGGTTGTGCCGTACAAGTTTCCCTTTGCATCCGAAACCAAACCGCCTAATGGGTTGAAACCATCGTGGCTGGTACCGGTTGAGAAATTGTGCAGAATCGTCTCGGTCCACGCACCGCCCTTGGTCGCGGGCGGTGTTATTTGAAAAACCGTGCCGCAGGGATAGACTGTGTCGGAACCGACATAACATGGCTGAGAGCCGCCGCTGAAGGTTGTGCCGTAGAAATTGCCAGCAGCATCAGCGATGACGCCGCCGGTCGGCCAAGCTGCGTCCACCCCGCTTTGCCCGACCTGGCCTTGGAATTCGTATAACACTTTTTCTTTTGGGCCAGCAGCGAAAGCGCTACCTGTCAGCAGCGGAACAACAATCAAAGCTGTCAGTAAACCTGCCACGGGAATTGAGGATACGGGATGTTTCATCTGGACATCTCCTGGAGGCGAAAAGCTTTGAGTATACGCGCCGGTCCGAGGCGGGGGACCTAGTGGGAAGAACTTTATACCAAGCCTAGGTCTTATTCAACGGCCTTCCAAATTTCTTCCTGACAATGCTGCCCGCCAGAAGAGCTATTACTTGTAAAGCAGTCGGCGCACGTGCTAAGGTGCGCCCTCCTACTTTATATTGATCAGGCCTGACCATTTGCGAGGATTTTAACTATGAGCCCTCAAAGCACAGTCAATACAAGCGAACCCGCCAGAAAGTTCAAACCTTACGTTCCCGAGAACATGGAGATGCGGGAGTTTACCTTTCGCGCCGTGATGCTGGGGCTGGTGATGACGGGAATTTTGGGCGCGGCCAATGCCTACCTTGGCCTGAAAGCTGGGATGACGATCGCGGCCACTTACCCCGCGGCCGTCATTGGCATGTCGCTTTTGCGTCTGATGAAAGGGTCTCTGCTGGAAGAGAACATTGCGCGAACGGTGGGCGCTATCGGGGAATCGGTGGCGGCGGGCGCGGTCTTCACGATTCCGGCGTTTGTGCTGGCGGGACTGTGGCCGAGCCTCAGCATGGAGCGCTACTGGCAGTCTGTGGCGCTGATGGTGATTGGCGGACTGCTGGGCATTTTGTTCGTGACCCTGTTGCGTCGCGTGATGGTGGAAGACGCGGAGCTGCCTTTTCCCGAGTCGGTGGCGGCAGCGGAAATTCATAAGGCCGGGCAACAGGGATCCAAGGCCGCGAAAATCCTGTTTGCCAACATGGGCTTTGGCGGATTGATGTACTTCCTGTCGCAGCTCAATCTTTTCTGGTACACGAAAAATGTTCTGGTCAACATTCCGAAGATGGCGACCGGGCTGCGACTGGGGCGCGGCGCGAATGCCCCCATGCTGGCGACTGGTGGAATGTCGCAATTCACTTCGCCTGCGGTTAGTCCGGCCTATTTAGGCGTGGGCTACATTATTGGACCTCGGTTGGCTTCGTTGAACTTCGCTGGCGGCGTGGTGGCCTGGGGTTTGCTGGTTCCTCTCCTCATTTACTTTCTAGGCCCGACCCTGCCGCCGATGGCGGCGGGCGCGAATCCAGCGGCCTATTGGGGAGGCATCGCGTTCAGCGTTTGGTATTCGATCGTGCGTCCGATTGCGGTGGGTGGCATGCTTGTCGGCGCCGGATTCACGTTGTTTCGCATGCGCAAGCAGTTAATGGCCGGCATGAAGCGCGCGGTTTCTGATCTGAAAAAATCCGCCGAAGCGCATAAGGCGACCAGCCGGGTAGACCGCGACCTCAATGCGAAGGTTGTTTTTCTGGGCGTGGGACTGGTGTTTATCGCGATGATAGGGCTGTACTACTACTTCATCTCGGGCGCACACAACTTGAGCGGAAGCAAAGTGATCGCCGGCGCGGTCGTGGCCGCAGCCGTCATGATCGTTTTAGGCTTCTTTTTTGCTGCGGTGTCCGGCAACCTGGTTGGGATGATCGGCTCCTCCAATAATCCGGTTTCCGGATTGACGCTGTGCACGTTGGTGGTTGCAGCTCTGCTGATGGTGGCGATGGGAGTCTCTGGCGTCGGGGGTGTGGCCGCCGTGCTCGGAGTGGCAGCCGTCGTCTGCGTGTCCTCCGCCGTTGCAGGCGAGATGTTGCAGGATTTGAAAGCTGGCCACATCTTAGGTGGCACGCCTGCAAAAATGCAGATCGGCGATATTCTTGGCACCATTGTGGCGTCCCTGGTTTTGTTCTTTCCCCTGATGATTCTCGATAAGGCCTATCACTTTGGGAGCGCGGCTCTACCTGCACCGCAGGCCGGACTCATGGCGATGCTGGCCCAGGGCATCGTCGGCGGCAATATGGCTTGGCCGCTGGTGGTGGTCGGCATCCTCATGGGCTTTGCGATGATTTTGGTCGAAGTGAAGAGTCCCATGCTTTTCTCCGTTGGCATGTACCTGCCGTTGGAAACTACGTCTGCCATCTTTGTGGGCGGAGTGATTCGCTGGTTCACCGATAAGCTTCGCGATCGTCGCGGGTACAATGAGGCGCAGAAAGCGCGCGTCGACAACGCAGGCGTGCTCACCGCATCGGGACTCATTGCCGGAGAGGCGCTATGCGGGCTGGTAATCGCAGGCGTGGTCGGAAGCAACCATCAGCTTTGGCACATCGATATTGGAGATTTTTCCTTCTCCGGCCTGATCGGGATGGCGGTCCTGATTTTTGTCATGATGAAAGTGCCGCTTTCGAACGCTGGCAGCCCGGATGAACCGGCGCCGCCGACGGCAATCATGTAGGTGAGAAAAATCTCTTAACCACAAAGGTACACAAAGTAAGAGCCACGGACCAGATTTCCTTTGTGTGCCTTCGTGTCCTTTGTGGTTAAAGCTTTTTCCATGTCGATCGCAGAGAGTGTTGCGCGCGTGCGGGAGCGGATTGAGGCTGCGGCGCGGCGTGCTGGACGCCGATCCGAAGACGTAGCATTGATGGCAGTGAGCAAGACGTTCCCCGCGGAGCGCATCCGGGAGGCCTATGATGCCGGACTTCGGTTGTTCGGCGAAAACCGCGTGCAGGAATTTACAGGGAAGAGGGATTCGCTTCGGAATCTTACCGACATCGAATGGCACCTGATCGGTCATTTGCAAACCAACAAAGCTCCCAAAGCGGTTGAACTCTTTGGCGCAGTGGATTCCGTTGATTCGTTGCGCCTGGCGCAGAAGCTCAATGCGTCCGCTCAGCAATTAGGGAAGAAAATTAAAGTCTTAATCGAGATTAATGTTGGGGGTGAAGCTGCCAAGAGCGGTGTGGCTCCAGATTCGCGCGAACTCGACCAACTTCTTTTAGCGGCGCATGAGCTGAGGCATCTCGAGTTTCGTGGTCTCATGGCAGTTCCTCCGTTCACTGAAGATCCGCATCAGGCGCGGCCGTATTTCCGAAAACTGCGTGAATTGCGTGACCAGATCGCAGCACGACGATTCGCCGCAGTTAATTTGGACGTACTTTCAATGGGGATGTCGCACGATTTCGAAGTCGCGATCGAAGAAGGCTCAACCTGTGTGCGTGTGGGAACGGCAGTTTTTGGGGAAAGGCCGGGCAGGTAGATCACGACAGAGTCACAGAGGAAATCAAGCAAGATAGATTCACTGGACTTCTATTCTGTTAGCAAGCTCTGATTGCGTTACTTCTCTGTGACTCGGTTGTGAAATCGGAAATCATGATTCGCGACACAGCGACAGGCGTAACCCTTGCGGTCAGGGTGCAGCCGCGCGCCAAACGGAATGCCATCGTCGGGAAGGTTGGGGAGGCATTGAAAGTGGCTTTGACCGCGCCTCCCGTCGACGGCCGGGCGAATGCCGCCTGCATCGAATTCCTTGCAAACCTTTTGAAGGTTCCTCGTTCCTCCGTTACCATAGCGTCCGGCGAAACTAGCCGGAATAAAATCATTCATGTTGCAGGAATGACGGCGGATGAAATGCGCCGACGCATTGGAATGTAATGCCGCCAGATCTTATGCCCGCGGGTGCAAGATGCCCTCGCGACAGCCGGCAAGATGCCGGCGCTACAAATTAAAAGCCAGGAGCTGATTTGACCTTTTCCGAGCGCTTGCGTGAGATTCGTACCGGATTCGAACGTCCCTTTTGGGTTGCAAACATCAGCGAACTCTTCGAGCGGCTCTCCTACTACGCAGCCTTCGCATCGCTGGCGCGATACCTGCACGAAACCTTAAACTTCCGCGTCGAGCAGGCCAGCAGCCTGACCGGGCTGTTTGGCGGACTGGTATGGTTTCTGGCTGTATTCGGTGGAACTCTTGCGGACCGCCTAGGATTCCGCCGCTCGCTTTCGCTCGCCTACTTGATTCTGAGTTGCTCATATTTCTTGCTGGGGTCGATCGGATCGCCATGGCTCGCTCCCGTGCGCAATGCCATGCCGCTCGGCGTTCTGGTGACATTGGTGTTGATCCTTCCAGCCCTGGGCATCGCGCTTGTAAAGCCTTGCGTTGTCGGGACGACGGCGCGCGCTTCCAAGGAAAACGTCCGCTCGATTGGCTATTCGATCTACTACACACTGGTGAACATCGGTGGGGCTGCGGGGCCTTACGTCGCGTCCTGGGTGCACCAGCACATGCGGGTTGAAAATGTATTTCGCGTGGCCGCGCTGAGCGTGTTTGCCATGTTCTTCGCTGTGTTGCTGTTCTTCAAAGAGCCGAGCCGTTCGGGCGAGAGTCAGACGGTCAGTTTCGGTCAGGCGGCCAAGAACTTCGTAACGGTCATCGGGAATCCGCGCTTCATGCTGTTTCTTTTGATCTTCTCCGGATACTGGGTTGTGTACTGGCAGGAATTCATTATTCTTCCGCTCTACATTCACGATTACATCAATCCGAAGACCACCGAACTGATTCTCATCACCGGACCGTTGACGGTGATCACGCTGCAAATGGTCGTCAGTTTTCTCAGCCAGCGCATCCCCGCATTTACAGCGATCACGCTGGGGACCCTGATCTCCGGCCTAGCTTGGATCCTACTGATCGTGCATCCCACGGTTCCAATGGCCGTTGTCACTTTGTTCACGGTTTCGCTAGGCGAAATTACCCAATCGCCACGTTACTACGAATACATCTCCCGGCTTGCGCCTCCAGGACAGCAAGGCACCTATATGGGCTTTGCATTTCTGCCCATCGGAATCGGTTCGCTGATTGGCGGATGGTTCGGCGGAATGCTAATTCATCATTTCGGAGAAGTTACGCACCAACCTAGTCGAATCTGGTGGTGTGTAACTGCTGTGGGCGTGGCTACCGCGGCCCTGCTTTGGATTTATGATGTGGCTTTCAGAACGCCGACACCTGCTTCGACGCCATCGATGACGTGATGACTATTCGTAAACCTTCCCCAGCGACCCTAGCTGCAGAGATCAGGCATCTGCTGCGCGACGGAGGCTCAGTTGAGCACGCGGAAGGCGTGCAATGGTTCTTCAAGGATGAAATCAAATCGCACGGATGGTATACGGCCAAACTAAGAAGTGTAGCTGTCCAGTGCCGGCGTAGGATTCGCAATGAGTTTGGCCTCGATTTTCTTCTGCGCGTCGCCGACAAGCTTTTTGCGGGGCAGGTTCTGGAGGAAAAGATCTTCGCAGTATTTCTTCTGGAAAAGCTGACCGAGGAGTTCGGTGACGCTGAGTTTTGGCTGTTTGAGTCTTGGCTGCCCCGGATCTCGAGTTGGGCTGATCACGATGCGCTGGTTCACTATTTGATCGCGCCGATGGTCGCTGCCAAGCCAACTCGAACGGGAAAGGTTTTGCGCTGGGCCAAGTCGTCAGACCGCTGGCATCGGCGGGCTGCTTGTGTGGCGTTGATCCAGGGAACGCGGCAGAAGATGTTTTCGTCCGAGATCAGCGCCTGTCCAACCTACTGCTGTCCGACGAGGATGACATGGTGCAGAAAGGACTGGGCTGGCTCCTGCGAGAAACTGCGAAAGCTGATTCGAAGCGCACCGTGCCTTATCTGATGAGCATTCGTGAGCATGCGTCGAGACTCGTGTTAAGGACGGCATGCGAGACGCTGCCAGTGGGCACCAAAAAGAGAATTCTGGCGAGACACTAAGCAGCCATCCGGCTACGCTTGAAGCTTTTTACCATGGTTGTCTCCCGGTTCAGGGCCGTCGCCAAAAAGCGTCGCCACCCACCCAGAAGCTCCTCTGTACGAAATGACGCCTCCAGTATCATGGCGATGGCGAAATATCTTGACGACGGCGACCACGGCCACAACGACGAGAAACAACAACCAGGCTGCGATCCAGGCGGTACGAACCCACGGATAACGCTCATCGAGGGCAAGTGATCCGAGGAACAAGACCCAGAACACAATGCCGGGAATCCATCTTCGGTTCAATTTTGGCTGCTTCATAAACGCTTTCACACCTGTACAGTTTGCCATAGGCTGGATGCTAAGCGATGGTGTTGAAATCCAAACTGACACTGTCCGATTCGCTCAAAGACGCTGACGTTGTTAGAATAGTTATTTACTCATGAATCTTTCTGCCATACAGGCTGCCCTGCGCGAGCGGAATATCGACGCATGGCTTTTCTACGATCACCATCACCGCGACCCCATTGCCTACCGGGTGCTGGGGTTGTCGCCGGATCTGATGGTTACGCGCCGGTGGTTCTACATCATCCCGGCGGAAGGCGAGCCGACCAAACTCGTGCACAAGATTGAGTCGCGCCATCTGGACTCTTTGCCGGGGAAGAAACTTCAGTATGCGGGCTGGCAGGAACTATTCGATCAGATCAAGGTTCTTCTTTCATCCCATCGCGACGTCGCCATGCAATACTCGCCCAATAATCTTGTGTTCACCATTTCTCTGGTCGATGGCGGCACGCTGGAGTTGATTCGCGGTCTGGGGAAAAATGTCGTCAGCTCGGGCGATCTGGTGGCGTTGTTCGAGGCTACCTTTACCGAAGAGCAAATCAAGTCTCACTTCGCGGCACGAGATGCGGTAGATGCGATCACCGCAGCCGCCTTCAAGGAAATCGGACGGCGAGTGCGCAACGGCGGGACGACCGAGCATCAGATCCAGCAGTGGTTCATGGAAGCCTTCAAGCGCGAAAATCTGGTGACCGACGATCCGCCTATCGTCGGGGTCAACTCTCATAGTGGCGATCCGCATTACGAACCCCGCGCCGAAAACTCAGCGCCAATTCGCGAAGGCGATTTCGTTTTGCTCGATGTGTGGGCGAAGAAAAATGCTCCGGGGGCCGTCTATTATGACATCACATGGACAGGCTTTGTCGGCAAAGCCCCTTCCGATCGAATGCGCGAAGTCTTCAATGTGGTTCGTGACGCGCGGGACGCAGGCGTAAAGGTGGTTCAGGAAGGCATCGCCAGCGGCCGCACACTGTGCGGATGGGAAGTCGACCGGGCGACGCGAGATCACATCAAGAACGCTGGCTTCGGCGATTACTTTATCCATCGGACTGGGCACTCGATTGGAACCGAGGTTCATTCCAACGGCGCCAACATGGATGATCTGGAAATTCACGACGAGCGCCGAATTCTGCCTAACTCCTGCTTTTCGATCGAACCCGGGATCTACCTGCCGGAGTTTGGCGTGCGCAGCGAAGTAAACGTACTGGTGCGGCCCAAGGCCGCGGAAGTCACGGGTAAAATTCAACGCGAGCTTGTAATCATCTGAATGGCAAATCCTTCGACAATTAAAGAAACACCTGCACAACCGATGACCGCCATGTCCGTGGTCGCACCAGCAATTGGCTGGCTGATTCCAGGCGCCGGACACCTGATTCAGAAACGTTGGATTCGGGGCCTGCTGTTGATGGGCTCGATCGTGATCATGTTCCTGCTGGGGTTGGCTATGCAGGGACGCGTGTATCGGCCCAATGGCGGCGATATTTTGGATATCCTCGGATTTGTAGGGGACGTGGGTGCGGGCGGATTGTACATTGTGAGCCGGGCCTTGGATCTCGGACAAGGTGCGATTGCCCACGCTACCGCCGATTACGGAACCAAGTTCATCATTGTTGCGGGTTTGCTGAACTTCATCAGCGCGGCCGACGCATACCACATCGCCATCGGGAAGAAGCCATGAACCTGCAACTGTCACATTTCAGTGCCGCCGTCTTATTCGGCGTGTTTGCTTCGGTGGTTTTTGGCATCACCCAGCGCTCTACCTCCCGCGAGCAGATTCGCTACGGCCTGTATTGCTTTGCCATGTTCGTGGGCGGCGTCTTTGTGGCGGGTTGGGTAATGTGGCTGTTGAGACGGTGAGATGAAACTCGGTTTCGTCGGCACGGGCGCGATAACAAGCGCGATTGTAACTGGGTTGAGTTCAGCTTCCGCCGACCAGTCAGCTATTCAACTGTCTCCACGCAACCACAAAATCGCCTCAGAACTTGCGACTCGCTTTCCACACGTTTCAGTAGCTTCCTCCAACCAGGATGTTCTCGATAACAGCGACGTCGTCATTCTTGCTGTAAGACCCCAAATTGCTGCGAACGTGGTTTCGGAGTTGCGATTCCGCCCCGATCATCAAGTAATCAGCCTCATCTCCGCTATTTCGTTGGCCAGTATTTCGGAGTTGGTCGCTCCCGCGACTAAAGTTGCCAGGGCGGTACCTCTTCCATCAGTCGCGGATCGACTCGGCCCAACAGCCATCTATCCTCCAGACCCGCTGGTTGCGGACCTTTTCGGTAGGCTCGGCACCGCGATTGAGGTCGAAACGGCGAACGAATTCGATGGTCTGTCCGCCGCGACAGCAACTATTGCCTCTTATTTTGCTTTTGCCGATGCCATTGTTTCCTGGTTGACGCGACATGGTGTTTCCGCCCCCAAGGCTCGCGACTACGTTGCCCGAATCTTTCGTGGGTCGATCAATGCCGCTGTCGACGCGCCCGAGCGGAGTTTGAAATCGCTCGCTGACGAGCATGCTACGCGTGGGGGTATCAACGAGCAGGTCCTGAGTTACCTTGTAGAACGTGGGGTGTTTGAGGATCTGTCCCGGGCGCTGGACGCGGTTCTGCAGCGGATCACCTCAGCATCGAAAAAGTTTTGACCCTCGCGTCATTTTCACCCTTCCCACACGAAGGCATCGAAAACCCGCTTAGTCTCGAATCCCAGCCGAAGATAAAGTTGCACCGCGCGGTCATTGGCTTCGGTGACCGTCAGGGACAGCAGTGAGAATTTCCGCTGGCGCAAATTTGCGGTCGTCGCAGCCAGCAAGGATTCACCGATCCCGTGGGAGCGGTATTCCGGCAGCACGCAGACTTGCGTCACATGCCCCACGTCATTCCGCACGCGAGAACACAGAATCAGCCCGATCAGCGTGCGCGTTCGTTTGTGCACTGCGGCGAAGGAGGACTCGGGATCAAACGTCCCACACCCGGGAAACCGCACAATGTTGTTCAGAAAGCGTAAAGACCCGCTCAAAGTCCGGTATTGATCATTGATCTCGGAATCCACGTGCCCGCGATACGCCGTGGTGATCACGGCAGCGGCGGGTTGGTAATCTGCTTCCGTCCATGGCCGGATGTCGATGTCGGCATGCAACGGCGGTGTTGGCTTGGTTATTTGTGCCAACGACGAGACCATGAAGAGCCGGGCATGGCGGCTGAAACCCTGCTCCACAAAGGGCTGAGAGACGACACCAGTTTCGTGCATGAGCAATTGCGCTTCGACACGGTGGATCCCCGGAGATTGCTGCAGAGTTTCGATCACGTGCGTAAGCAGCCGAGACTCGACTGCATGCGGATCAGGCAAGCGGCCGCCGTTAGCGACAAAAAGGTCTCCGATCACACCCTTGCTGCCTTCGTACACAAAAAAAGCGTAGCCAAAGATGCGGCCGCGATCGATAGCTGCGTACCCCGGTAGGATTTTGGCGTCCACATAGCGGAGGATCATGTCGGAAGAACCGCCGTAATCCCAGCAAAGCAGGCGGGACCACACGCTGATCTCGTCCTCCAATAAAGGACGCAGATCGACGGAGGAAAAATGCCTGAGATCGAGAATCTCCACCCGGGCTCCTGGAGGGCTTGCGCCTCAGCGGTACATCTAAAATGTGCCCGCGAAAGCTGAGTGTATTAGCTTCGCACGCCCAGAGGCAAACGGGAGTATCTCGGAGGATTCGTCGCTGACGCACTGCTTAAAAATTTTGTCATCCCGAGCAAAGCGAGGGATCTGAGTTTTTGCCTACAGTAGCGATACGTGTGGCGCAGGCAAGAACCGAGGTTCCTCGCTTCGCGAGGGATGACACTTACTTTTGAACAGAGCAATCTTAGTGGCGACGCTCTCCCATTCCCACTGCGGATACCCAGTAATAATCCAAACCTTGAGGCGCGAAACTTCCCAGGTAGGAGACGCGTCGGCCTGCAACCAGTCTCGCAATTGCGGTCTGCGATCCCTCCGGAGCCACCACGATGTGCTCTTCCACCGGAATCTGTCCGGATTCGTATCGATGAATGATTTGGTTTCGATAGAACGCCAAGCCGTATTCGGTTTGTCGAGAGACGCCGGATACCGCCAGTGGCAGGGGCTTGTTCTCCACATGACTGATTTCATTTGCCAGAGGACGAACCGACAACGTGCTATCGAGCGCTGGAGTTCCCAGGCGAAGTACGGCGGCAACTGCCAGGACGATCGGTACCAGGGTGATAAAACGCAACCCGGCGAAGCCGAGCTTGGTACGTAGCGTGATTGCAATGCCGATCGCCAATACCGCCGCAAACGTAAACGAGATTGCAGCTGCTCTGCCCCAGGCAAGACGGTGCTGCAGAATGATGTACTGAATCATCAGCGCCGGAACAATAGGCGTAGCGGCAACGACTGAGTGCAGGCCGATTAAGAATGTGTTTGGACTCTCGCCGTCCGTTACACGGCGGCGCACATACTCTGCCAACAACAGCGTCCCTGCAGGCAACGCCGGCACAATATAGCCTGGGAGTTTTGATTTAGAGAGAGAAAAAAACACCACAGGAACGATCAGCCAGATCACCAGAAATGCATTGAGAGCGTCTTCCGATGCCAGCATCTGTTGTCGTTCCGCCGACCACACGCGGATGGTTTCCGTAAACGACGCGACCACGAACACGGTCCATGGGATCAAACCAACCAGCGTAACCGGTAGGTAATACCAGAAGGGCTCGGGGTGGTGATAGAGATTAGTGCCAAAGCGCGCCAGGTTATGCTCGAAGATAAAGACGCGTAAGAACTCCGGGTTTTTAATTTGCACGGCGACATACCACGGCACGGCTATGGCACAGAAGAGCAAAACGCCAGGGACCCAAAGTGTTCGCAAAAGGAGCCGCAAGTCTCGTTTTTTGGTGGCGAAGATCAAGATAATCATAATCGCCAATAAAGGCGCCACAGGACCCTTGGCCAGCATGCCCAAAGCGAGGAAACAATAGAAAGTTAACAGATAGTGCCGTGATTCGCTCTCATACCACGCATACCATGCGAGAAGCGCTATCGTGAACATGGCCGCCAGCGGCATATCAGTTGAAGCCGCTCGAGCGAAGCCGATCACTCCCGCTGCTGATGCCATCATTAACGCGCCATCGAGTTGGAAGCCGGGACGAAAACGTTTCAGGAAGAGATAAATGGCGATCACCATCAGTGTCGCATCGACTGCCGACGGCAAGCGCGCAGCCCAGTCACTCACGCCGAAGACACTGTAAGCGAACATCGCCTGCCAGTAGTAGAGAGGAGGTTTCTCGAGCCAAGGCTTGCCTCCTAGCGTAGGAGTAATCCAGTCGTGACGAGCCAGCATCTCGCGGGCGACTTGCGCATATCGAGGCTCGTCCGCGCCGATCAAGCCAAAGTACGCGAGCCCGAAGAAAAACAGGAATCCGGAGAACCCGGCAAGCAAGAGCCAATCAGTGGAGCCACGGGAGAGCTTCAATAGGGATATTTCCTCAGAGAACTATTGTACGGAGGGATTGGTCCGAAGTTGAGCCGTGATCCGCGCCACCGCAGCTGACAAGGGGCCGTCGAGCGAGCATCCGCTGGCGCATGCATGGCCGCCGCCGCCGAACTGCTCGGCCACTGCCGCCACGTCCAGTTGTCCTTTGCTACGCAGGCTTACACGGAATCGGCCGTCGGAAAGCTCGCGGAAAAATGCGGCCACCTCAACATCCTGGATGGACAGCGCGTAGTTCACGAGTCCTTCGCAATCTTCCTCCTTGGCCGCGAGACGCTCCATCTGTTCGCTGGTGACCCAGATCCATGCCAGCGGCCCTTCGCGGTGCAGGTTCGAAAGCGCGGCGCCGAGCAGGCGCATCTTGGCGGTGGAATGCCCGAAATATACATTGCGAGCGCAATGCGCTGGATCGGCCCCGGCCAGTACCAGTTCACGCGCCAAAGCAAACGTATGCTCATTGGTGCCTTCGAACATAAACGAACCAGTATCGGTGAGGACGGCGGTGTACAGGCAAGTCGCGACGTCAGCGGAAATCTTCACGCCAGCTTCCCGTGCCAGGCGGTACACCATTTCCGCGGTTGCCACTGCCTTCGGATCGATCCAATTCACATTGGCAAACGGCCGGCCGCTTACGTGATGATCAATGCTGATCAGAAAACGGTTTTCCAATCCCTCCAGCCGGGTACGTTGAATGCTGTCGCATTCGAGAATGATAGCGGCTTCATAGTTGCCATTCACGCGCTCGGCGCGCACAACTGTGTCGGCGAAAGGCAAGGGCTGATAGATGCGAGGAACCCCATCGTGCAAAACCACGTCCACTTGTTTGCCCATGGAGCGCAGGATCTGGCTGCAGGCGAGCGCGGACCCGACCGCGTCCCCGTCAGGACGCGCGTGCGAAGTCAGCAGGAAGCGGTTGCGCCGCTCAATGTGGTCGAGAACCTCTTTCAACATATCTACCTGCGCTCCTCAGCCTGGCTATCCACTCCGTTTCTTGTTACGTTTCAAGAGCTCATCGATTCTCGCGGCGTATGTCTGCGAGCGGTCTAGTTGAAAATACAACTCCGGGGGACGGCGTAACTGTAAGCGTTCAGCCAATTCACGACGGATGAAACCGACAGCGGCGGTCAGCCCCTCCAACGTACGTTCGGCTTCTTCGTCATCGCCCTGGACGACCACAAAAATCCGCGCCGCGCGCGAATCGCCTCCCAGCATCACGCTGCTCACGTTCACCAAGCCGATGCGAGGGTCGCCGAGCTCGCCCTCCACGATGGTCTCAATCTCTTCCCGCAGAGCCTCTCCCAGTCTTTCCCGATGATATTTGGCCCCCCGCTTTTCCACTGGCGTTACCTCAGATTAAAACGAATGAGAATATCAGAAAATCGGCTTCGCCGCGTCACTATTGGCAGGCTTTCGAGGTACTTTCGTTTCACGCTGAAAGTGCCGTGAATGGAATGGATTACCGCTGTCATGCTCTACTACTACAAAGTGTCATCCCGAGCGACGCGAGGGATCTCGGTGTTTGCGTGCCATGCTCTTTGCGTCGGGGTGACAGTGTGATTAGTTGTCTGGTGGATACTGTCTAAGTTCGCGCTATATCTGAAGTCGGTCTAGAGGTACTCCAGAAAAGAATCTGCGATATCGGCTCCGCCGTTGTTGGCGATGCGGGTGGCTTGCCGTTCCACATTCTTCATGAGACCGTCGAGATAGTCACGCGAGTCCGAAATGCTCACCACGCCGACGGTCGCACGGTTCCACAATCCGCTCGCATCCAGTTCCGCCACCGCAACATTGAAGTGGGCGCGCAGCCGGTCTTTCAGGCTGCGCACAACCTGGCGTTTGTCTTTGAGAGACTGCGCCGCTTCAATACTCAGTTCGAGGGTTAGAAAGGCAATCATCGGACGGCGTCGTAGGCCTGTGGTCGTTGGGTCGTTGGCAAGAACGAGATGACCAATGACCAACGACTGTCTTTACACCATGGCTTCCGCCGCAACCTTCTCGGTGGCGAAGGCTTCAATCACATCGCCGACTTTGATGTCTCCGTAATTGGCTATGGAGATTCCGCATTCCATACCGTTGGTAACCTGGCTGGCATCGTCTTTGAAGCGGCGAAGCGATCCGACTTTGCCCTTGAAGACGACGATGTTGTCGCGCAGCAGGCGCACTTCGGAATCGCGCTTGATCAGACCATCGATCACCGTGCAGCCAGCAACAGTGCCGACCTTGGGAATGCGGAAGGTCTCGCGCACTTCCGCCCGGCCTTGATAGGTTTCCTTAATCGTCGGCTCAAGCAGCCCCGTCATGGCGCGCTTGATCTCATCCTGCAGTTCGTAAATGATCGAGTGCAGCCGGATGTCGACTTTCTCCTGATCAGCCAGTTCCTGGGCCTTTCGTTCCGGACGCACGCTGAATCCGATGATGATGGCGTTCGAAGCCGAAGCGAGCAATACATCGCTCTCGGTGATGGCGCCGACGCCTGAGCGCAAGACTTTGAGCCGCACCTTGTCATTCGAAAGCTTAGAAAGTAAATCGGTGAGCACTTCGACAGATCCGCCCACGTCGCCCTTCAAAATGATGTTCAGTTCCTTGGTGCCGGCGGTCTTGATCTGTTCGGCCAAACCTTCGAGAGAAACGCGTGAACTCTTGGCCAAGGTAGCCTCACGGGTCTTCTGCTCACGATACTCCGAGACGCCGCGGGCTTTTTCACGGTCGGCGACCACCACAAACTGATCGCCCGCCTGTGGCAGGCCTTCCATGCCCAGGATTTCGACTGGGGTCGATGGCGGCGCTTCTTCCAAAGAATTGCCGCGATCGTCAAACATGGCGCGCACCTTGCCATAAACATTCCCCACAACGAAGTTATCACCGGAGCGCAAAGTCCCGTTCTGTACCAGAACCGTCGCCACTGGTCCGCGGCCGCGATCCAGTTTGGCTTCGAGCACAACGCCTTGTGCCGGGCGATCAGGAGTAGCCTTCAGCTCTTGCAGATCAGCCACCAGTACGATCATTTCCATCAGCAGATTCAAATTCGTTTTCTGCTTTGCCGAGACGTCGACGAACACCGTCGTGCCGCCCCATTCTTCGGGCATCAGGCCGCGATCGCCGAGTTGCTTCTTAACTCGATCAGGCAGAGCGCCCGGTTTGTCAATCTTGTTCACCGCGACAATGATCGGTACTTCCGCGGCGTGGGCGTGATCGATCGCTTCCAGGGTTTGGGGCATGACGCCGTCATCGGCGGCTACGACCAACACAACGATATCGGTGGCTTTCGCTCCGCGTGAACGCATGCGGGTAAACGCTTCGTGACCAGGAGTGTCGAGAAACACGATTTGGCGGCCATATGCCGGTGATTGCGTGTCTTGAACCGTAACTTTATACGCGCCGATGTGCTGGGTGATGCCTCCGGCTTCGCCTCCGGCAACATCGGTGGAGCGAATCGAATCGAGTAGCGTCGTCTTGCCATGATCCACGTGGCCCATAATTGTGACCACTGGTGGACGCGGTACACCTTCGGTGGCTGCGCCTTCCTCGCCGGCCGCGGCATCGGAAACTTCCTTGGCGGCTTGCTCTTCGAACGTGATCACGTTCGTATCCGCGCCGAAGAAGCGTGCCATCTCACTGGCCAGTTCGGCGTCCAGCGTCTGGTTGATGGTCGCAAATACGCCGCGAGCCAGTAAACGCGCGATTAAATCCTTGGCGCGAATCCCCAGCTTCTCGGCCAAATCCTTAACGCTGATTCCTTCCGTGATGGTAATGCTCCGTGTGATTGGCTGCGGCTCGTTCGAGAGCGATAGCCGCGGCGGGGGAACGAAGCCCTTCATTGGGCCTTCTTTGATACCTCGCGGAACATAACGCTGACCGGGCCGGCGCGCGGGCGCACCCGGACGGCTGCCTGGGCGAGTCGATCCTGGAGGCGGTAGTCCCGGTCCAACGCCAAGGGGACGCGTACCCGTGGGCGACTGGCGAGTTGGATGCATCGGCCGACGCTCTCCTGGACGCAATACAGGACGGGCACCCGGAGCCGCAGTACTGCCTGGGCGGGGTCGCTGGAAAATTGGTTGGCCGGGTACCGGACGTCCCGGCACGGGACGCGCGGGGGCACCTGCCTGAGCAGTTGGCGAAGGCGGACCCGGCGGCGCTTTGTATACTGGACGCGGTCCCGTGTGCGGAACGATCATTCGCGGCGACGGCGCTTGCGGACGCGCTGGTGCAACTGGCGCGATTGGTTTTGCGGCGACCGGAGCCGCTGCCTGCGGCGGCGCAGCCGACGGAGGCGGTGCGGCAACCGGAGCCGCTGCTTGTGTGACGGGAGGCGGCGCAACTGCCGGATGAGCAGCCTGCGAAGGGGCCTGCGTCGCTGCAGGTGCGGCGGGTGGCTGCGCAACGGGCGGCTGCGGAACCGTAAAGGTGGGTCGCACGGTTGGCTGGGGAACCACAATTCTGGGTGCTGGGGGCGCCGGGGGCGCTGGCGGTGTTGCTTTCACGGTCGGGACAGGCGGTGCCACCGGTGAAGCGCTCACGGGCGGACGGACCGAAGGAGAGGCGGCAGTCGCAGCGGGAGCCTGTTGCTTACGGATGGCATTTAGAACGTCGCCCGGCCGGGAAATATTCGAGAGATCGATCTTGGTTTTGATCTCATCGCTTTCAACTCGGCTAGCACGCGACTGCCTCGGCGAAGTCTGGGCTTCGCTGGAGGCGCGCAAGTAAGCGCGCACCTTTTCCGCTTCATGCTCTTCCACGGAACTGGAATGCGTCTTCTTCTCAGTAACGCCTACTTCCGGAAGTGCGTCGAGAATCGCTTTACTTTTGACTTCCAGCTCCCTGGCCAGATCGTTAATTCGAATCTTACTCATCCGCCTTTTCTTTCCTCCGGACTGTCCGCTAAGTCTTCATATCAACCTCACGGTGTCGGTTTTGGTTTTGCACGCTTCCACGCTAACGGGAGCGCATAACGTTCTCATTACTCTTTACCTTTAGATGAGGCTGGCTCTTCCGC
The DNA here is from genome assembly GCA_035567135.1 of Terriglobales bacterium. GTDB lineage: Bacteria > Acidobacteriota > Terriglobia > Terriglobales > Acidobacteriaceae > JABDBE01. Next base: position 94,906 of record DATMQI010000184.1, on the reverse strand, counting down.
CGTCTCTTGCCCTTGTTCTGCTTCTTCCGGCGCTGTTTCTGCCGAGTCGACCACGGCGGGAATTTCCGCCGTCTCGTCGCTAGCGAGGTCTTCTGCCCCAGCGGCCGCTTCCTCTGGCGGAGCTTCCTGCCCCTCAGCAGCCTCCCCAGCAATCTCTCCCTCAGGCGCTGCCACCTCGCCGCCTTCAAGGCTGGAGAAATAATTATTGACCGCCAAGCTGATTTTCTCCACCGTTTTCGGACCAATGCCCTCGATCGCTTCGAGCTGCTCTGGCGTCATATCGGCAAGTGCTTCCACTGTGGTCACGCCAGCGGCGCTCAACTTCTCGACCAAGCCCTCGCCCAGGCCAGGCACACTTTCCAGTGGAGTCGAAACTGGGGCGACCAACTGCGACATCTGCTGCTCCACTTCCTGGCGCTTCTCTTCCTCGCTCTTGATGTCGATCTTCCAACCCAGCAACTTCGCCGCCAGACGAACATTCTGTCCCTTCTTGCCAATGGCAAGCGAAAGCTGGCTGTCGTCCACTACGACTTCGAGATGCTTCTCGGTTCCCTCAAGTACACTAACGCGGCTCACTTTCGCGGGCTGCAAAGCTTTCTCAGCGAAAGTCACTGCGTCTTCGTGATACTCGATAATGTCGATCTTCTCGCCCCGCAGTTCGCGAATGATCGATTGTACCCGCATGCCCTTCATACCCACGCACGCGCCCACCGCGTCCACATCTTTGTCTTTGGACATGACCGCAATTTTGGTGCGTTCGCCAGCTTCGCGCGCAATCGCCCGGATCACTACCGTGCCGTCGTAGATTTCCGGCACTTCCGTCTGGAACAGATGCTGCACCAACTCCGGTGCGGCACGTGAAACCACGACGGCTGGGCCTTTCGAAGCCCGTTCGACCCGCGCAATAACCACCCGCACGCGCTCGCCAATGGCGAATGATTCAAGGCGCGACTGTTCTTTGCGCGGCATGCGCGATTCCGCTTTGCCCAGGTCGAAGATCACATCAGGCCCTTCGATGCGTTTTACCGTCGCATTGACGATCTCACCCACACGCCCGATGTACTCGTTATAAACAGTATCGCGCTCGGCTTCGCGCACCTTCTGGAAAATCACTTGCTTTGCCAGTTGCGCCGCGATCCGTCCGAGAATGCCTTCCGTTACTTTTGGAATCTGGAGTTCGCCACCGATTTCGATACTGGGATTAACTTTCCGCGCATCGTCGAGCGTAACCTGCAAAAGCGGATCTTCCACCTGCTCGGGAGCTTCGACCACCGTCTTGATTGCGAATGCGCGGATCTTACCCGTGTCCTTGTCGAGTTCCGCGCGGAGATTTTCCTGCGTCTTGTAGTATTTGCGCGTGGCCACGACAATGGCATCTTCCACCGCGCTGACTACAATCTGCGGGTCAATACCCTTTTCCCTACTAAGGGCGTCAATCGTGTTGTAAAGCTCACTCGCCATAAATCAAACCTTTGGTAGCAGCCGCAAGCCGCCGGGGCGGCGGCGCTACACTTAAATCTCTGGTACAAGGTTCGCCTTCTCAACATTGGCGAACTCGATCTCCAACGTCTGCGGTGCAGCGTCTCCCGGCCGCGCCTTCTTCCGCGACGTGCTTACTTCCAGGGTCAGTCGCCCTTCATGAAAACTTTGCAGCCGTCCTTCGAAATGCTGGTTTCCATTCACTGGATTCCGCGTCTTCAGTTTCACCTTGCTGCCCGTGAAGCGCTCGTAGTCAGCGGGACGCAACAGTTTGCGATCCAACCCCGGAGAGGAAACCTCCAGCAAATACGAGTTGCCGGGAATCGCGTCCTCCACGTCGAGGATGGTGCCGACTTCCCGGCTCAAATTCGCGCAATCTTCATGAGTGACCCCGGCAAGCTTATCGCCACCCCTGGCGGCAGGCTTGTCAATCACGATGCGGAGCATGCGCGCCTTACCCGATCCGCGCAATTCCACTTCAACCACCTCCAACCCTCTGGTAGTGGCCACCCGCTCTACAATCTCGCGCACCTGATCGAGCTCAAATCCCATGGAACCAATAATTTACCGGCCTCTCAGGCAGCGGCGAAAACACCCCAAACTAAAAAGTGGGCTTGCGCCCACTGGTGTGCTCCGCCAAGATCTGGTACTACACAACAGTTTCCAACAACAAATATACGCCGCTCCGAAGCAAAAGACAAACGTGGAACCCATGGTGGTGTCTCAATTTGCCGGATGGTTCTAATCACGCTCTGCGGCCTCTGCCCGCACGGCCTCCGCAATTTAAGATTCGTGTTTTCCCAAAACTCTCCAACTTGCCACCGCGTTGTCGTGACGTTATTCTTCTTCATTACTTTCTTGATTACTTTCTTGCTCCAGATTGCGGAACTACCTTCACGACTCCACACTTATATCCCATGCCTCAGCCGACGCCGCGCAAGTTCGATCGTGACGCCAGACGAAAACACACCGGCCCCGTGCATCTCGTTATTGGCCGCTCCAAGATTGATTCCGAAGGTTGTCACACAACGGCTCCCATCAAAAAAGGCACTTTCGTCGTGGAATATACCGGGCCGCGGATCACGATCAAGCAAGCGGACAAACTTTATGACGACCATCCCCGGACGTATTTGTTCGGACTCATGGATGGCAAGCACGTGATTGATGGTGAGGGCGTGGCGGCCTTCATCAATCACTCCTGCGATCCCAATTGTGAGGCAGATGAAATCAAAGGCCGGGTGTGGATTATTGCAGCTCGCGACATTGCCGCCGGCGAAGAGCTGACCTACGATTACAATTTGTACGACGGCGATCTGGATGACCCGTCGCCTTGTTCCTGCGGAGCACACAATTGCCGGGGAAGTATGTACTCAGAAGAGGAAATCGCAAAACGCGCCACGGCACTTCGTCGCCGCAGCATGAGGAGGAAAAAAGGTCAGCTGAAGAAATCCAAAGCGTGACGAGTTATTGCCCAGACGGAACTGGAGCGCGCGACTCCATCTTGACCGTGGACAAACTGGCCGCATCCCAGCCTCCGCCTAAAGCCTTGATCAGCAAAACGCTGTCCACCATGCGGCGTCCTGAAATCTGAACTGCGGTGCGCTCGTCCGCCAGGGCCGTCGCCTGCGCGGTGATCACTTCCAAGTAAGTAGTCACGCCCCCTTTGTAGCGATTGTTCGAAAGTGCAAGCGAATGTTCCGCCGCCGCAACGGCTCGAGTTTCAGTGTTGGACTCATCTTCCAGCAGGCGCAAAGCCGCCAGATTGTCTTCCACCTCTTCATAGGCGGTGAGCACGTTCTGGCGATAGTTGGCTACGGCTTGATCGTAGAAGGCGCGAGCCTGATCGTTGGCGGCCCGCCGCCGTCCCACATCAAACGCGGTCACCACCGCCGATGCTCCGACGACGGCGAATGTGCTCGGGTTGGAGAGCCAATTCGTGATTGTCGTGCTTTCGAATCCGGCGCTGGGCAACAGATTGAACAAAGGAAAGTAGGCGGCCTTTGCCACGCCGATCCTGGCATTTGCCGAGGCCATCGCCCGTTCATTTGCTGCGATGTCGGGTCGGCGCTCCAGTAACTCCGAGGGCAATCCAGGAGGAATTACCGGCGGAGTTGCGTTCAGCGCCGCCGCCGGCAGACTGAAAGTCGAAGCTGGCTCTCCGATCAGAACTGCGATCGCATGTTCAAATTGCGTTCGCTGCTCTCGCACGTCAATCGCTTGCGCGCGTGCGGTCTCGAGCTGGGTTTGAGCTTGCGCGACATCTACTTGCGATGCCACTCCGCCCCGGTAGCGATTCTCCGTCAGTTCCAACTGCTTTACATAGCTCGCGACAGTGGAATCCAGCAACTGGGCTTCCGCGTCCAACTCCCGCGATTGGAAGTAGTCAACCGCCAATTCAGCATGGACGCTCAGCCTTACCGACTCGAGATCAGCCAAGGTGGCTTGCGCATCCGCGCGCGCAGCTTCCACCGTGCGTCGCACTCGTCCCCACACGTCCGGCTCGTAAGACATGTCTACAGGAATGACGAGGTCGTTTGTAGTAATCGCGCCTTTTGTAATGCCCGTCACACCGCTAGCCTGGGCTAAGGGACGATTCGCAGAAAAACGTTCCCGCGTAGCTGTAACTCCAGCCGTGATGGTTGGATAGTAATCCGCACGGTTGTAACGCACCGTGGCGCGCGCCTGCTCAAACTGCGCCTGCGAGGCCTTCAGGCTTTGGTTCGAGATGTTGATTTTATCTTCGAGCGCATTGAGCTGAGGATCCTGATAGACTTCCCACCATTTTCCCCGCACCGTCTGATCGGCGGGCTGCGCCGGTTTCCAGTTCTGCGGCGTTTCCTTGTAATCCGTCGGGGCGGGCGCGGAAGGCCGCGAATAGCGCGGTCCGACAGCGCAGCCAGAGAGAAGCAAGAGGGCGGCAAAGAGTGCCCCACCCAATACTGGCTGCGACATTATAAAAGCCGAGCGCGTGCGCAGCAAACTGATCACCGCTGAGATTCTCCCGAGCCCGTCGCCGGCTGCGCGATGCGTACTTCTTCTCCCGCTACGATCGAATCTGGCGGATTCACAATGATGGACTCATCACCGGTAACCCCGGCAATAACTTCGACCTCGGAGCCGAAGTCATGGCCAAGCGTAATCGGCCTAAGGTCAGCATGCTGCCCGTCGGTTATCGCAGCCACACGAAGTCCTTCCGCTCGAAATAGCAGCGCGTTGACGGGGAGAATGAACGCCGAGGTCGGACTGGGCAATTTGAGATGGACTTCGGCATAAGCCCCGCTGAGCAGCGTGCCAGTGGGATTATTCACGCGAATCTCCACCAGCAAAGTACGCGTGGACTGATCGATTGCCTGGGCGGTTCGGACCAGCGTTCCTGGGAAGAGCCGCCCCGGAAATTCCGATAACGCCAGATCGGCAGTGAGTCCGGGTCTGGCCGCTTGCGAATAAACTTCAGGCACGTTGACGTAGACCCGTAACTTGTCCGGCTGCGCAATATGAAAAAGCTCGGTCCGCGATCCGCCACTGCTCCCAGAATCAATCAACGCCCCAATATCCGTGTTTCGCGCCGTAATCACGCCGTCGAAGGGAGCGTAGATCTTCTCGAAGGCCTGCAGTTCTTCCAACCGCTTAACGTTCGCTTGCGCGGACTGGACCGTAGCCTGCTTCGCCTCATAGTCTCCGGCGGCGTTGTCAGCGTCTTGCTTGGAAACCGAATCGGTCTTCAACAGATCCGCATAACGGGTGGCGGTAATCTTCGAGAGATTCAGGTTGGCTTCGGAGGTGGCCAAATCTGCGCGGGATTGCCGCAGTTGCTGGTCAACCTCAGGAGTCTCGATGTCCGCTAACAATTGCCCAGCCCTCACATGCGCCCCGATGTCCGCATACCAATGCTTCAGGTATCCATTGGTGCGTGCATAAATCGGAGCGTCAATATAGGCTTGGACGTTCGCCGGCAAAACTACCTCCTGCGTCGGCGCACCACGCTTCGGGTGGACCACGGAGACAGTGGGAATGGCCATCTCGGCCGTCTCTTTGTCCAGATTTGCTCGGGCGTTGATTCGAGGCAAAATCCCAGAGACCACGACTGCCGCCACAATCGCCAGAGCCAGAACGACAATCCACCAGCGGCGCGCGGGACTGCCGGAAGCATGGTTTGCTGGCTTTCGCTCCTCCACGATTACCGGCTTCTCAACTTCGTTTTGCGGTTCAACCTTCATTCATGCACTCCGTGAACTCTATGAACACAACCGATATGAAAAGATCAATGCTTTGCTTCACTCCGGGCCAGCCGCTCCCGGCGCCCGTGCAGCATGCTAAAGAAAACTGGCACGAAAAACAGCGTTGCCACTGTCGCGAATAATAGACCCCCGATGACCGCCCGGCCAAGTGGAGCATTCTGCTCACCGCCTTCCCCTAATCCGATCGCCATCGGCACCATTCCGATGATCATGGCCAGGGCCGTCATGAGCACTGGGCGAAAACGCGTGAACCCGGAATTGAGGGCGGCTGCAATCGCGTCTTTGCCTTCAGTCAATTGCTCCTTGGCGAAGCTCACGACCAGGATGCTATTGGCGGTAGCAACCCCGACGCACATAATCGAGCCGGTAAGCGCCGGGACGCTGAGGGTGGTGCGAGTGACGAACAGAAACCATACGATACCGGCCAACGCCGCCGGCAAGGCCGAAATAATAATGAAAGGATCAAGCCAGGACTGGAAGTTCACCACGATCAAGAGGTAAACCAGGACAATGGAGAACAAGAGTCCGCTTAGAAGTCCGGTATATGAAGACCGCATGGTTTGAATCTGCCCGCGAACGATCAACTGCGAGCCGCGCGGCAGCTCTTGTTTGCTGCTCTCTATGATTTTATTGAGATCGCGCGCCACACCGCCCAGATCCCGTCCCTGCACCGAACCATAAATATCAATGAGCGGTTGGATGTCATAGTGGGATACGACTGCCAGTCCGGCGCCGCGGCGGATGGAGGCAACGCTGGCAAGAATCTCGGATCGGGCTCCGCTCGGGCCGGTCACAGGAATGTTCTCCAGGTCCTGCAAGGAATTGACGCGGTACTGCGGGGTCTGCGTCGCAATTGAGTAGCTGACGCCGGTTTTTGGATCAAGCCAGAATTCCGGGGTCGTCTGAAAACTTCCGCTTAGCGACACGAGCAGGTTTGTGGCGACGTCGCGCTGGGTAAAGCCGACCTGTTGCGCCTTGGTACGATCGACATCAACATGGAGATAGGGCTGATCGAAAGGTTGCTGGATGTGCAGATCGACAGTCCCGCGAACCTGCTTGACACGCTCCAGCAATTTGTCGGCAAACGCCCGGTTTGCGGCCACGTTGTAGCCCACAACCTGGACGTCAATGGGCGCGGGAAGACCGAAGTTCAAGATCTGGCTGACAATGTCGGCCGGCAGGAACGAGAAGGTTACTCCGGGAAATTCCTCAGGCAGCCTCAAACGGAGATCGTGGATATATTGTTCCGTAGGCCGGTGCGCCTTCGACAGGCTAACCAGAATGTCCGCATCGGATGGCCCAATCGGAGCCGAGTTGCTGTACGAAAGATTGATGCCGCTGTAGGGCAGTCCGAGGTTGTCGATAATGCTGTCGATTTCGTGGGGCGGAATCTGTCTGCGGATCGACTGCTCCACCAGATCCGAAAGCCGGGCCGTCTCTTCAATACGCGTCCCCGTACGTGCACGCAGGTGCAGTTTGAACTGGCCTGCGTCCACCGACGGAAAGAAATCCTGGCCCAGCCATGGAATCAGAAACACTACCGAAGCCAAACACACACCGAGAAAGATCAGCAGGAATGCGCGTTGGTGATGCAGGCAGCGTTCCAGCCAACCGTGATAACCCTCGCGGAACCGCTCAAAAGCTGCTTCAAACTTGATCTGCATGGCAACCAGCGGATTTCGGCTTTGACTTGCCGCGAGATTCTCGGCTTCATGACCACGCAACAAATACTTGGCCATGGTGGGTACCAGCGTCCGAGACAACAGGTAGGAAGCCAACATGGCAAATACCACCGCTTCCGCGAGTGGCACAAACAGATACCGCGCTACCCCAGTGAGGAAAAACATGGGCACGAACACGATGCAGATAGCCAGCGTCGAAACGAACGCCGGAACTGCAATCTGCTGAGCGCCGTCTAGAATTGCGTGCTCGACCTCTTTGCCTTGCGCCAGGTTTCGATTGATGTTTTCGATCTCAACCGTGGCATCGTCCACCAGGATGCCGACCGCAAGCGCGAGTCCACCCAGCGTCATAATGTTGATGGTCTCACCCAGCGCGCTCATAACGATAATCGAGGTCAGAATCGAAAGCGGGATAGAAACCGCAATAATGACCGTACTGCGCCAGTTGCCCAGAAAGATCAGAATCATCAGGCCGGTGAGGCAGGCGGCGATGGTGGCTTCCTTCAACACACCGTCGATCGATGCGCGAACGAAAATCGACTGGTCCGCCAGCGGATGGATGTGTAATTCCGGCGGCAGGCCGGCTTGGATTTGCGGTAGAAGAGATTTGATGCCGGCAATGATGTCGAGAGTTGAAGCTTGGCCGGACTTCAGCACGGTAATCAGAACGGAGCGCTGCCCATTGACCCGCACGATGTTGGTCTGCGGAGGAAAGCCGTCCCTCACAAACGCCACATCGCGGATGTAGATGGTCGTGCTACCCACCGTCTTGACCGGCAATTGATTCAGTTCGGCAACCGTGGTGGGGCTGCTGTTGGTGTCGACAGCATATTCGAGCGCGCCAATCTTGGACGTGCCGGATGGCAGAACTATGTTCTGGGCGCTGATTGCATTGACTACGTCTACAGGAGACAGACCCTTCGATTGCAAAGCATTGGTGTCTAGATCAACCTGCACTTGCCGCTGTTTCCCACCGTAGGGATACGGAATCGCACACCCAGGGATGGTGATCAAACGGGTGCGAATGAAATTCACGCCGTAGTCAAACAGTTGCTGTTCGGAAAGTTTTTGCCCCGAAAGCGCAAGCTGGATGATAGGCACGCTGGACGCGCTATAAGTGATCACCAGCGGTGGCGTTGTCCCTGGAGGCAACTGCCTGAGTTGGGTCTGCGAGATCGCCGTGACCTGCGCGATCGCTTTAGTAATGTCAGCATGCGGCTGGAAAAACACCTTCACTACGGCAATACCATTCAGTGACTGCGACTCGATATGCCCGATATCGTCTACCAGAGTCGTAAGCGCCCGCTCCGTCTGGAAGACGATGCGGTTCGACATATCGTCGGGATTGAGGCCGGTGTAATTCCAGACAATACTGACAACCGGAATATTGATATTTGGAAAGATATCCGTAGGCGTTCGAAGAATAACGATGGGACCCAGAATCAGCAGCAACAGTGCGAGGACCACAAAGGTGTACGGCCGTCGCAACGCAAGTCGGACAATCCACATAGTTCCTCAGGCTTTATAACGGTTTCAACTGCGCAAGAAATCTAGCAATCGTTATTAGTCCATGCACTCTGATTCTTGCCTCCAAAATCGAGTCATCGAATCCATGCAGGATAGAAACAGTGAGAAGGGTGCGAAGAGCTTTTACTCGCGCGCACCGGCCGACACTGTGTCCGGCGCCCCTCGCGCCGGATCATTAATATTCTATTGGATTTGCCTGTCGGAGCTCGAGATGCAGAGTTTCATCGTAAAGATTTGTATCGTCAGGAGTATATCGAAGGAAAATGAAAAGCAGGAAAATGCAAGGCTGTGACGGCCCTGTTTCGCAGAGGCCTTGGAATATCGGCGACGGACTCAGCTTAGTTGGGTTTGCGAACCTTGCCGTCAGAGAGGTACTGCAGCAAGGCGGTGTCCGCGGCCCGCTTGAATTTTTCCGCGGCCGCCACTCTGGGACTGACCATGCCGTCGCTGGATGGCTTGTGGCCGAGGCTTTGCCGCAGCCGGTCGCCGTCCTCCGACTCATTGGTCATCACCTGCATGTAAAACCAGAGAAAGTGGCGCATCTGGTCGAGCGCTGATCGCAATACCTGGAGGGACTCGATCTCCGGTAACTGGCAGAGAGCTTCCATCAGCTCCGGGTCTCCTGGCGCTTGCATGGCTGCACAATTCAGGGTCTGCTGAATGGCCCGCAGATCTTCGGTCACCCGCAGGATTCGAACATGAACCTCGTCCAGAAAATCACTTTTTCCCATGGTTCGCCGGCTTTCTTGATGGAGAAAATGCAACCTCAACATCTCACCCGCGACCACGGACTAACAGATGTCCCATGTGCATGCGCTTTCGTAATTCGCGCCGTTACTTTGGTATGAAGAGTAAGTTTATGGAGCGGCAACACGGCGTAAAACGCCCGAAAACCAGCTAGGGGCGGCCTTTTCCGCACTGCGAGCAGCTCTACCGCCAGACCGACCTAGCGCACGAAAGTGCCGACGAAAGCGCTGCGCCTGCCATGCGCTTCCCAATCGACGTCAAGCCCCGGCCCACGATAGGAATCGGTGAGTGCCACCGCCGGCATGGAGTGGGTCAGTTGGACTAACGGCGGATAGAAGGTTACTTCGTTACCACAGAGGTGATCCCTGTCATTGATAGGGCGAGTCTGCACGGTTGCGAATTGCCCGGCCCGCAGGAGTGCTACTCCGTGGTGCTCTGAATTGACCACGAGTTCCATGGGCGCAGGAATTACTCGCTGGGCGTGACGCAGAAGTTCACCTCCCATTTGGTGCGCGAATGCAACCAGCGCGAGACTCTGTTGCGGCGTGGCCTGCTCATCCACGATGAGAACGGCGCGCGCAGGATATGGATTGGCGTAGGGATCACCCAGGGTAGCGTTGGCATGCACCGCGGCCGCGACGGTCAGTCCACTCAACGGAACGCCATCCCAGCTTCCACTCCGAATATGCCATGCCAGAATAGCCTCGTCCCCCACCAGATTCACTTCGCCATTGGCGAAACATTGTCCGGTATAGACGTCGGCGCTACGTGTCTCGATGTAATCGCCACGAATCTGCTGGCCGAGGACTGAGGTAGAAAGAGCCAAAAGCACCACGCAAAGAAGTCCATAAGAGCTACGCATAGGTCACCTCACCGGGGTGCATCTATTGTGCTCCATCGAGGCCGATCACGGAAAGTGTTCCAAGTTATTTGCGCCCGCACGGGCGAGGATGCGCGCGCGCCCACACTTGCTCGTTCCTGAATTGGAACTTTGGTCACCTTATCTTTTCGGAGCCCGCCCTCTGGCTGCGATGCTCCAGCGGTCAGTGTCCGATGTAACCACCAGCGGGAGGTACCAGGGAATGAGAAAAACAGAAGCCCTCAAGATCAATTATGTGGCTGAGAAGCAGCCGCAACTGTGCCGGTCTTTTATCACTGCCAGCGCGCTTGACGTGAATTCTGCGGAATACCAGCAGCAGCGGTCCGAAGAGACTCTGCGCAAGCTCTGGAGGTCGGTCGAGCAATCGGCGGACACCGTCGTCATTATGGATCGATCCGGTGTTATGGAGTACGTGAATCCAGCCTTCGAAGCTCTCACCGGATACTCGCGGCAAGAGGTGATCGGCCAAACTCTGGCAATCCTTAAGTCTGAGCACGAGACCGGCGAACTCTACTCAGAGATGTGGAAGACGGTTCTCTCCGGCAATGTGTTTCGGGGAGTTGTCATGGACCGCAAGAAGAATGGAGACACCTTAGTCATTGAAAAGGTCCTGACTCCCCTGCGCGACGGAAGTGGACAGATCATGCATTTCATCTGCACCGGCCACGATATCACCGAGCAACGAAAGCTGGAATCCGATCTGCGACAGGCGCAAAAAATGGATGCCATCGGCAGGCTGGCCGGCGGAGTAGCTCACGACTTCAACAATTTGCTTTTGGTGATCAGCGCCTACGCCGAACTCATGCTCGACTCGCTGGCTGAGGCGGATCCGTTGCGACAAAACGTGGGTGAGATCATGAGCGCGTCCCGCCGGGCCGCCGATCTGACCCGGCAGTTGCTGGCGTTTGGCCGCAAGCAGGTGCAATCGCTGCAAGTCCTCGACCTGAACACTGTCATTGCAGAGATCGGCGGCATGCTCCCTCGCCTGATTGGGGAAGATATTGAGTTGGCGTTCGTGACTGGACCAGAGTTGGGCAAGGTCAAAGCGGACCCGGTCCAGATCGAGCAGGTGCTCATGAACCTCGCAGCCAATGCGCGGGATGCTATGCCGTGTGGCGGCACGCTCACCATTGAAACCGCGACCGTGCGCGTCGACGAATCCTGCGCGCAGCAACATTCGATCGTGCCTCCGGGCGATTACGTATTGCTCACCGTCGCCGACTCCGGCGAGGGCATCGCGGCGGAACATCTTCCCCATATCTTCGAGCCTTTTTACACTACGAAACAGGAGGGTAAAGGCACGGGTCTGGGGTTGGCGACGGTGTATGGAATTGTGAAGCAGAACGGCGGATCTATCTGGGTCTCAAGCGGACCCGGACTCGGCACCACGTTCAAAGTTTACTTGCCCCAAGTGCAGTCATCGCGGAGTGAGATTCCAATCACCAAGCCAGCCAAACAGTCTCCGCGTGGGTGCGAGACTCTGCTGCTGGTGGAGGATGAAGCGTCCGTGCGCCAAGCTTCGCGGCATTTTCTCATGCAAAGCGGTTACCACGTGCTGGAGGCGAAAGATGGAGAAGACGCATTACGTGTCTCGCAGGATCACACTGGGCCGATCCACTTGATGGTCGCAGATGTGGTGATGCCAAGAATGGGTGGACCGCAACTGGCGGACCGCCTGGCAGATGAACGGCCAGATATGAAAGTGTTGTTTGTCTCCGGCTATGCCGAAAAGATGGTTCTGCAGAGCGGAAAGATTGACCTCAATTCGCGGTTTCTGCGGAAGCCATTTTCCCTCTCGATGCTGGCGGGAAAAGTGCGTGAAGTTTTGCAGGCAAGTGAGGCCCGAGCCTTGGCGGCAACTTCCCACGGGTAGAAATTCATCAGCGACCCAATTAGCGCCACACGGGCGTGAACGCCCGCGCCTACACTGGCTTGGCGGAAATTTTTGCTAGTTTGCCTTTTTGCAATCTGAAACGGTCTCCGCGCCACACTACCTTTTGACCGGCAAAGCTTACTACCCAAACCAGCATCGCGAATACGTCCCGCAGGGGAATCAGGGCAAGAAAGCGCATGACCTGGCGGTCTTCCAGCACAGACTGCCCAACCACGATGGCTACAGTCGCGCGCATCGCGGCAATACATGCCAATAGCGCCCACGCCCAACCCGCGCCCTTCGCACAAATTAATGTCAGCGCCGCCCAAGGCAAACCGAAGGTTAGCCCAAGTCCCACATAGCCCCAGAAGCGGGAATCACGAACCGTCCGCGCCCAGCGCAATTGGTGATCCCAGAAACCGCGCAGCGTGTACCGTGGCAGAGAGGTTTCTACAACCACGTCGGATAACTTTACTTTCAGCCCGAGCGTGGCGATCCGGCTTCCAAGCTGATAATCGTCAGCCAGATAATCTAACAAAGCTTCGAAGCCACCGATTGCCTGTAGATCGCGGCGTCGAAAAGCCAGCGTGGAACCTAATCCAAAGCGAATTCCGTTCTCAAGATTTTGCGCGACCAGTACGCCTGCGGCAAAGTCGGTGCTCACACCGAGTGATTCCAGGCGCGAGCCCAGCGTCGAATTGGCAACCCCGTGGTAGAGGCAAGTGACTAGTCCAATTTCTGGATCGATCAATGGAGCAAGCACCCGGCGCAGGTAATCAGGCTCAACTCGAATGTCGCTGTCGTTCACGATGAGAAATTCATGACGAGCCGCACGCATCATCTGCAAGAGATTGCTGACTTTGGTGTTGGCGCCCAGGTTCTCACGACAGATCATCAACTGGATGGAGCGTTGCGGAAACTCCACCTTCAACTGTTCGACCAGTGGGATTACCGGATCGTTCGCGTCACTTACGCCGAAGATGATTTCGTATTCCGGATAGTCCTGCAGGCAATGGCTGCGAAAGCTTTCGTACATCTCGGGATCGGTGCCCCGAAGTGGCTTCAGAATAGAAACCGCAGTGGCTGGTGTAGGACGAGCATTCTTGTCCCCCTTTCGCGCGCGCAGGAATCGCGCCGCGCTCCAAAGGCAGAGAACGTAATAAACGATGCTTGAGGCTGCGCCAGCCACAGCCAAAACTTCAATGATCTCGGTGGCCTGGTGAACCATGAATGGCTTGAACCGGCTTGCCTCAGCTTAAAGCCCAACGCGGTCGATTTCAGTCTATCAACCGCCTTGCCACCAGCCCAAACTACCGCTGCAAGGAGCCTGATAAAAGGGTGTTCGCATCGCCCTCAATAAAGAGGACCTTCCGTTCGCCATTTACCATCACCAGGGTCAAACCGATCGGCCCTTTGTTGCCGACCTGAATTTCGGCGGCGCCTTGGCAGATATGAAGGATCTTGTAGGCGCCCGAAATTTTCTGCTTCGACGCGATCGAGCCCTTGATGCTCAAAGTCGCGGTTCCGTCCAGGGTTCCATCTCCGCGTAACCTAATCTGCCCAGCGACGGCCAGAGGCCCAACGCCAATTTCGGTTCCCCCGCCCTGCAAGCCGTAAGTGCCCTTGACTCCCAGGAGGGAGCAGGACTTCGAGACTTGTGCCTGGGCGGTTCCGAGGATGGTGGTGCCACTGTCATTTTGGATCATGTCGATTTGAGTACCATCGGAGATCACGGTGATGTCGAAATTTTGTTTCGATCGGCCCTGCGCCTGGATAGTCATCGTGCCAGTGCAATTCGAGTTGACGGAGTAGTTGCCCAACACCTCGAGAAGATTGCCCACCGACCCGTTGTCGCTGATGGTCTCGTTACCAGCAAGGTTTCCGTCATTGGTCGCTATCTGCCCGACAGCGGTGATCGGATTGCCGTTAGCGGTGCCATTGATGACGAACCCGTATTTCCCATGCAGTGTGGTAATCGAGCAAGCAGGAGCCTTCGTGGCCTGTGCCCAGGAAAAGGTGCCAACCAGAACGACGAGCGACAAATTCAAAGCAGCTGAGCGGACTGACTTAAGGATCATATTCTTCTCCGTTTTTCCCCGCCGCTGGACTTGTGTTTGCAATTCTCGTCTGTCCCGAACATTTGTCAAGATGAAAGAGTTTGCGGGATCTTTTGTCGTGCGTCGTTCGTGGTTGGTCCATTGGCCAAGAGCTCGGCGCTCCAAGTTTCGCAAATCTCCTTCATGCTTGCGCTTGGTTCGCAGCAGATCGGCCGCAATGGCCAACGACCAGCGACCAACGACGAAAGACCACGACTCTCAGCCTATCGCATATAATGACCTCGTAGGCAGCTGGACCGGACGGTCGCTCCCGTTTCGTCAAGGAACGGGGGAGGAAAGTCCGAACTCCGCAGAGCAGTGTGCCGGATAACGTCCGGGAAGCCGGGTTCAAGCCCGGCTGACGGCTAGTGCCACAGAGAACATACCGCCTCGGCAACGAGGTAAGGGTGAAAAGGTGCGGTAAGAGCGCACCGCCGCCGCAGTAATGCGGCGGGCAGGGCAAACCCCACACGGAGCAAGACCAAATAGGGAGGGAACCGGGCCGGAGTGAAAGCTTCGCCTGAACGTGCCGGCTCGGCGCGTCACAACCTCCGGGTAGGTCGCTTGAGCCTCGCAGTAATGCGCGGCCCAGAGGAATGACCGTCCTGCGGGAGCAATCCCGCAGACAGAATTCGGCTTACAGGTCCGGCTGCCAACAACCTTCCTGCTCACAAATCATTTGTCTTTTCGCCCGCTCAACAAACACAATCAGGACGCGTGAAGTGCCTACAATGTTGCAATTTCTTTCATCTTGACGACAAGCCCTGACCAGATCAAACTCTAGCGAACCGCAGCGGTACGGATTCCCTCCGGGCTTCTGTCGATGGATAGATGTCTGGATTTGAGCCTTGAGCTCAGAACAATCCTGAATCTGAAAATGCGAATTGAGAAGAGGAATTTATGAACACCAGATCCGCAATCGTCGTCGCGGTTATGTTAGTGATCTGCCTCCTGGCGCTCCCAGGTTCTGTCTCTGCGCAGAAGAAACCAGCCCCGAGCCGTCCTGAAGTCACCTATGACAGCTATCATGACACTTCGTTGCCGGTGCGCGATTATTCGATGGCAGCTCCGCAGGGCCCCGTGCCCCGTGAAGTCGAACACCCCCGGCCTCGCCGCATTCTCAATGGCGCTGCAGCTCCAGTAGCGGACCTCGCGGAGCAGACTTACCTTGCGCCGCCAGTTTCCGCGACCATCGGGCTAGACTTCGAAGGCATTCCGAACTCGGCCAACGGCAAGTCTCTTGAGGGAGTTCCTTCCGACAACAATCTCGCAGTGGGCGCCAATCAGGTCGTCGAAACCATTAATACTGCGTGGCAGGTTTTTGATAAGGCTACGGGCAAGTCGGTGTTCGGCCCCCAGCAGATCAGCGCGCTATTCACCGGTGTCCCGGGATTGTGCGGACAGGGCCAGACCTTCTTTTGGACCGATCCAGTCGTCCTCTACGATCAGTTCGCCAATCGCTGGATCATCAGCCAAATCGCCGGTGACACGACTTTCAGCACGGGAAACGAATGCATCGCCGTATCGGAAACTTCAGATGCAACCGGCAAATATCATCGCTACATTTTCAAGTTCGGAAATAATGTGTTCAACGACTACGACAAGTTGAGCGTGTGGCCCGACGCTTACTATGGTAATTACAATCTCTTCGGTTCGAGTGGCTTTATAGCCGACGATGCCTGCGCTTACGATCGCGCCGCCATGCTGACCGGCGCAAAGGCGAAGGTTGTGTGCTTCAAGAATCCTAGCGAGTTCTCTTTTCTCCCCTCGAATGCCGACGGCGCCACGCCTCCTCCCACAGGCGAGCCCAGCTTTTTTGTCGACCTTTCTACCTCGACCTCGCTGCACTTGTACCGCTTTCATGTGGACTTCGCGGATCCAGCCAAGTCCAAGTTCACTGGTCCCACCAACATCCTGGTAAAGGCTTACACCATGGCGTGCGGAGGCGGAAGCTGCATCCCGCAGCCAGGTACAGCGCAGAAACTTGACTCTCTGGGCGATCGTCTCATGTTCCGCCTGGCTTATCGGAACTTTACCGACCACGAATCCCTGGTAGTGAGTCATTCGGTGATGACCAGCAAGGCTGCTTCTGGCGAGCGCTGGTACGAAATCCGCGATCCTAACGGCACCCCCAAGGTGTACCAGCAGGGCACATTCACCAACCGCGGCAATTCACTGTGGATGGGAAGCATCGACATGGACAAAGCAGGCGACATGGCATTGGGCTACAGCGAATCCAATACCAGTACTTTGCATCCCTCAGTGGCTTTCACCGGACGAGTGCCTACCGATCCTCTGAACACCATGGAAAGCCCAGGCACAATCTTCATTGCGAAAGGTTCCGCGACCGGAGGTAATTCGAAGGGCGGGAATCGCTGGGGAGATTACAGCAGCATGGTGATCGATCCTTCGGATGACTGTACCTTCTGGTACATAAACCAGTACATCCCCAAAACGTTTAAGGACGACCGTCTGACTTTTCACACACGGGTGGCATCGCTAAAGTTTCCCACGTGCCAGTAGGGTTTTTCGGCGAAGAACCTGGGAAGGCGTCCCCTCGCCTTCCTAGGGAAGTCGCAGCTCAGTCTTTTCGTCGACCACAACGTTGCGGCGTTCGCCGTTGAGAACATATAAAACTCGCAACGATTTGTGCGCGCCGGGCAGCGGATCGACGCCCATGCTTTCGTTGTCCACGCGAAGGTAGAGGTGACCATCATCCACGCGGCTCCGCAATGCGTCGGTGACGTTCGCGAACCGTCCTTCGGCGCCATAGTATGCGCGCATGATCTCTAGTCTTCTCTCCGCGTGTTCGTAACCGTCCTCACGCCGTTCTTCGCGGCCGTACTGTTCGTGCTCTTCGCGCCGATCGCCCCGGTCTTCCGGATCCATTTCCAGATTGACCGTGCTTCTTTCCGGATAGCTGTACTCCTTCACGTCTCCATCCCAATGCCGAATCCGAAGTACCAGGGTCTTGTTCTGGTGCGGCGCCGGATCGATCCCCAGGGTATAGCGCGTGACTTCCAGCTGCAGGATTCCATCGTGCATGAAGGTGCGGACCCGCGACGTCACGTCGACTTTGGCCCCAGGCACACCCCACTCCGCTCCCACCAACGCACCGCCTTGTGCCAGCGCCGAGCCAGCTAAGAGCACGGTGCAAGCGAGGCAGGCGAGAACACCCTTCGATAATCGGAAAGACATAGTGGTTCTCCTCACTCAAAATGATAAGTGGGGAAGGCTTGGGAAACACTGTACGAAAGACCACCGACTTGCGTACCCAATGCAGGCGCGGGTGTCATCGCAGCGCGCTGCGCATCCTGAGATTTCGCACCGGTTCGTTTTGCAGAAGCATGGGCTACCCCGGAAAACAGTTAAACGCAGGATCTAAAAGGAAAACGGAGGAGCGCGAACAGCGCCCCTCCGTCAGGTTCTCCAGCGAGTAATTAGTTGGTACGTCGCCCAGCCGCACTTCCGGAAGCGCTGCGGTCGTCGTTCTCCGGTTGGATCACGACTCCGTCAAACGGAGTGGCGGCCACGAAGCGGCCGTGCACCACGCTGATGTGGCGCAACGGATAGCCGGTGTCAGGACCACGGGTCCAACTCTGGCCGGCATCCACGCTCTCGAAGACCACGCCGGTTTCCGTGCTGGTAGCCAGGAGGCGATTGTTGTTTTGGTCGTAGCTGATGGAACTGATGTTCTTGTCCGGCAGCCCATTTTGCATGTGCTCCCAGCCAGATCCCGCGTTGGGACTGCGGAATGCGCCTTCGCGCGAAGCAAACATGATCTGGCCATCCGCCGTGATGGTGACTCCTCGAATGCTGCTCACATAGGAAGACAAGCTGGAATCCTGCCAAGTCTTGCCATCATCCTTCGAGACCAGCACACTGCTGCGAGTAGCGAGGGCGATCAGGTTTCCGTTGGCTTGCACCGAGACGAAATCCTGCTTGCCCAACACCGGACCACCGCTCCAACTTTTACCTTGGTTCGAACTGGTGAACAGTCCGGCGGAGGTCGCAGCCATCCAGGTCGTGGGCGTGATCTCAATTTCGTTCACCCGCGCGGTCAGGATGGAGCGAGTTTCAGTCTTCGCTGCCTTGCTTCCCTTTTTCGCCTTCGAGGAAGATGTGCGATTGATGATGTTGTTGATGGGGCCCCACTCGCTCGCGTTGTGGGCCAGTACGAACATGCCGCGATTCGTGCCCGCCACAAGCTCGCCATTGCTGGTCTGCTTCAGAGTAAACACATCGCGACCGTCCAGACCCTTGCTCTTCTGTAGCCAGTGCTGTCCGCCATCGTGCGAAGCGAATACGCCGCCCAATTCGCGATCATTTACCACGCCCACAAACAGAGTGTTGGAATCGTTCTTGTCCGCAAGGATCGAAGTGACGTAACGGTGCGTGTAGCCGTGATTCGAAGTAAGAAACGTGTGTGCTCCGTCGTCGCTGGCCAACACGCCTGCGCGATCGGTAGCCAGGAAAACCCGCTGCGAGTTGCGCGGATCGACCATCACATCGTTGACCACGACGTCGGGATTGCTCACGCGAGTCCAGGTTTTGCCCGCGTCGGTTGTCTTCCAAAGGCCTTCCGTGGTTCCGGCATAAACAATCGCCGAGTTGGTGGGATCCTGTTTCAACACCCGAGTGCGCCGCGCGGAAAATGGAATGCCCTGAATCTTCTGGAACGAATCGCCCGCGCTCTGGCTCTTGTAAATGCCCGAGCAGGCGCTGGCGAATACGACCGAAGGATTCGTCGAATCGACGATAATCGAGAACACGTCCGAATCCTCGATCATGCCCTTATTGATGTGATGCCAACTGGCGCCACCATCGTCGGTCTTCCAAGCCAGATGCCAGGTACCGGCATAAACCACAGCCGGATTCTTGGGATCGACAGCGATGGACTCGATGTTATGAATTTCCTGGTTAGAGGACGAAATCCTCTGCCAGTTCTTGCCACTATCGGTGCTGCGGAAAACGCCATCCAGCGCGCCCGCGACCAAGGTCTTCGAATCGGAAGAAGCAATCGCCATTGCGCGGATGGATTTCCCGTGCATGGCAGGAGTGGTTTCCCAGGTCGTTCCCCCGTCGTTCGAGCGGAACAAATCGCCGGCCTGCTGATTCTCCACGCTCCAGGCGGCGGCGTACATCTTGTTCGGGCTCTGCGGATCGATAGCGAGGTGGTCAATCACGTAGTCGTCGCCGTTGCCTAGGTGAGCGAACCTTGTCCAGCTATGTCCACCGTCCGTCGAAGAGAATAGAGTTCCCGTGCTGGTGCCCAGGAAGATGTGATCCGGGTTTTGCGGATCATAGGCCAGGCTGCGAACATCGCCCCCGTCCGGCCCCAACGCGGTCCACTGTCCGGCCCATGCGGCGCTGGCACAACACAGCGCAAGTATTACAAATAGCAAAGACTTGCTTGCCACAAGCAGCTTTGATTCAGAAATCATAGAGCAGTTGTCCCCCAACGGAAGAAAGTCCGTCCCGGGGGCAAGATTGACAGGGTAACACGCGGCGATCAAGTTACCGAAGGGAAGCGCGGTTGGTGTTTGAGATACCGTCCAACAGTTTGGGCAGGTACCCCACTCAACTTTGGCTCAAGTGGGGATGTTTCGCTGGCGCAAGCTGGCCTCGTGCCGGAGGACTGAAAGGATTCCTTGTTCTCTAGCGTCCGTAGATTAGAACGCGTGCCGTGCCGGGAATCGCCGGACGCCGTCCTTTCGGACCAGCAGGCGGACCAAAATCCGCTGTGCTCAGGAACAGGTTGTGGGTCTTGGAATCGATCGCCATGGTCTTGGCGCCATATTCGGTCTCGATCGGCTCCAGCGCGCTAAGCTTGTCCGGCGAGTCTACGCGGAAGACGTGGATTTTCCCCGCACGGGCCGAGGAGAACACCAAGCTGGAGTCGGGGTCAAAGGCGTTCGAGTCCACGCCTTCGCTGATAGGGAACGACTGAAGAACTTTGCCACTATCAACATCCATCATCACCACAAGTGCCGGATCCCGGCCTGCAGAAAATAGCCGCCGGTTTTTCGAGTCCAAGGTGATGGCAACGGGCTCACCCGCTGGGGCTACGTTCCAGCGCGATTTTATCGTGAGCGAACGGGTGTCAATGACTACGACCTCGTTCTTGTCCTCAATATTGTCGTAAATAATTCCTTTGCCATCGGGAACCGCCTGCTCGGGGCCGCCGCCCAGGTCCAGCGTCTTTACGACGGTGTCTTTCGTCGGATCGATGATGGTGGAGTTCTTGCCGTCGCCGTTAAAGGTGAAGATCAGCTTGGAGGCTGGATCGTAAACGATGGCGTCTGTATCCGGATAGCTCTTGATTTCGCCAGTTTTCTTTAAACTTTTGGTATCGAATACGACGACGCTCTCGGCATCACCGTCCGTGATGTATCCCTTGCCCAATTCCTTGACCACCGCGACTCCATGACATTTCTTCAGGCCGGAAATAGTGCCCACGACCGAGAAGTTATCCGCATCCAGGACGTCGACTTCCGACCCATGGCTCACATAGACGCGTCGCGCGTCCGCGTCGACGGTAACATAGTCGAAGTATTCTCCGCCCCCCGCAGCCTTTGGCAAGGGAACTTTCTTGAGCAGGTGGTAACCACTCGCAGGCGGAGCCGCCCATGCAACAACCCCGCATAGTGCGAACAAGATACAAACCGCAAGCCTACTCGTCCCGGAAACTCTCATCGAACCGCCCCCTTAGGTATTGAGAATCTTATATGAGAACTTTGTGCCGATGGATATTAGAGCGGACTTTTGAGCCTGGCAACGGTCCGCTGATTTACCACTCTCAATAGATCTACACGCTGGCGAGTCTAGATGAAAGATTGTGAAGGCAAGATTAATTTGCAGTCGCAGGTTCGAAAACCAGCTCGTCCCGGAAAAGATTTCTTGATCTATACCCCTGCGAAAAGAAAATGGGCAGGTCAACCCGCAAGACCCACCCAATAGCATTTCGGTTTAAACCTCTTGGCCCACAGTTGAAATGGATTCTTCAAGCACATCCATGGCGACATCTGCTTCCTCTTTGGTAACGATGAGCGGCGGGGCGATGCGGATGGTGCTGGGGCCACAGCCGAGAAAGAGAATGCCATGCTCGAAGGACGCTTGGATGATGCGGTCGCGCTCGGCCGCGCCATACTCTTTGGTCTTCTTGTCTTTGACAATCTCGACCCCAATCATCAGACCGCGGCCGCGAACGTCTCCGACCAGCTTGTGCTTGCTGGGCCAGGCCGACATGCGCTTCATCATGTGGTTGCCGACTTCCGTTGAGTTGTGCAGTAATCCCTCGTGCTCAATTACATTCAGCGTGGCCATTGCCGCCGCGTTGCACACCGGGTTGCCGCCAAATGTGGAAGCATGCGAGCCCGGAACCCAATCCATGATCTCGGCTTTGCTGATGGTGACGCCCAGCGGCATGCCCGAGGCGAGGCCTTTCGCCGAGCAAACAATGTCGGGATGAACGCCGGTGTGCTCGATGGCCCACCATTTGCCGGTGCGTCCGATTCCGCTTTGAACTTCGTCGACGACCAGCAGAATGCCGTGACGATCACAGATGCGGCGAAGTTCCTGCATGAAGACGGTGGGAGCGATTACGTATCCGCCTTCGCCTTGCACTGGCTCGACAAAGATCGCAGCCACTTCTTCCGGTGCTAGCGTGGTTTTGAAGAGCTTGTCTTCGATGAAGCGGGCGCAGCCCATCGCGAAGGCTTCGGCATCCTGCAGCCCACCTTCGCATCCCCGATACACGTCGGGATAGCGAACGTGCGTCACGCCTGGAACCATTGGTCCGAAACGCCGCTTCTGTTGCGGCTTTGAGGCGGTCAGAGAAAGCGCGCCCATGGTGCGCCCGTGAAACGCTCCGAAGAATGCAATCACGTTCTGCCGCTTGGTGTGATAGCGGGCGAGCTTGAGCGCACACTCGATGGCTTCCGTCCCCGAGTTGCCGTAGTAGATTTTGTGCGGGCCTGGCATGGGCGCGATCTTCGACAGCCGCTCCGCCAGCGTGACCATGTTTTCGTAATAGAAGTCGGTGCCAGACATGTGGATCAGTTCCGCAGCCTGCTTCTGAATGGCGTCGACCACTTGGGGATGGCAATGGCCAGTCGAGGTGACGGCGATGCCGGCGGAAAAGTCGAAAAATTCATTGCCGTCAACGTCAGTGACGACGATGCCGCGTCCCTGCTGGGCGACAAGCGGATATGACCGCGTATAAGAAGGCGAAATGTATTTGCTGTCGCCGGCGAGAACGCGCTTCGCGTTCGGACCCGGCAGAGCGGTTATGATCTTCGGTCCGACAGCAGTTTGAGTTGGCATCACATCCTCCAGAAGTAGTCGTGGGTCGTTTGTCTTTGGTCGTTGGCTTCAAGGCGGACTTCAGCCCTGAGCCGGAATTGGACGAGGAGGATGAAAGAGTTAGTCGCTACCGAATAAGCCGGGACGTGTCTGCGACGGCAGCACTGCCAGATAGCGGCGCGGGCACACAAGAAAGTGAAGCCAGCACGCGGGCAGATGCGAATTGGGATTTTGGCGGCGCATCGGGAATCATTCCAACTTCATTATAGCGTGCCGCGAGCGCTGGCGTAACCCCCAATCGGGTCATGGTCGTTCGTTATGGGACTCTCTTGGCGAATATCTCGCATCTCAGCGCAGGTTTCGTGTGTCTGATACTTATCTGTCAATCGACGATCTCATGACCCATACCCAGCGCCAGAGCCGGTTTGCTGTCATCCTCGCCTTCGGGCTGGTGTATTTCTTCTGGGGTTCGACTTATCTGGCGATTGACATTGCGGTGGAACGCATTCCCCCGGCCCTAATGTGTGGCATTCGCTTTCTCACCGCGGGCGTTTTCATGCTGGCATTTTGCGGACTGCGCGGCAGAAACATCTGGTACAACCCGCGGCAGTTGGGGCACATGGCGACGGTCGGCGTGCTCTTGCTCATGGGCGGCAATCTCACGCTTTCGTATGCGGAGAAATATGTGGCGTCAGGTTTGGCAGCCTTGATTGTTGCCGTGACCCCACTGTGGTTCCTGGTGCTGGATACGCTGTTGCTCGGCGATCACCATGTTTCGGTGCGCGGGAAAGCCGGGCTGGGCCTGGGCGTTGCCGGGCTAGCCGTATTGCTGTGGCCCGATGTAACTACAACCACTTCGTTCGGGCGAGTGCAGTTGTGGGCCTCGATCAGCCTGTTGGGTGGGTCGTTCAGTTGGGCTTTGGGTTCGGTGTTGGCCAAGCGCTGGAAGTCTGCGGATGTGGATCCGTTTTCAGCTACCGCCTGGCAGATGATTGCCGCAGGCCTGGCGAATCTGCTGCTTGCCATGGCGAAGCGAGACTTTTCGCAAGTCTTGTGGACGCCCCGCGGAGTTGGCGCGACAGTGTATCTGATCGTTTGCGGATCGTGGATCGGGTACACGGCCTATATCTATCTGCTGAACCATGTGCCTACGGCCAAGGTTTCCACCTACGCGTACGTGAATCCCGTGGTCGCGGTTTTTCTAGGATGGTTGATTCTGCACGAGCGCGTCGACGGTTACATCCTGGTCGGCAGTGCGATCGTCGTAGCCTCGGTGATTCTCGTGACTAGCGCGCAGGTTACGAAAAAGTCGCCGACAGAAGAAATGGCGATAATGGAGACGACGGGGGATTGAGGAACTCAGCAATTAGCATTTAGTCATCGGCGCTTCTTTCCAGACTTCGCAGGATAATCTGTGGCCGAAATTCTGTTAGTGTGATTGGGACCATTTCATCGAAAGGCAATCCAAGACTGATTCCTCAGTGCCAAGTGCCAAGTGCTGACTTCCTATGATCGGAAATAAACAACCCATCACGACCACATTGGTCGGAATGAACGTTGCAGTGTACGTTGCGATGGTGCTAACAGGAGTGTCGCCGGTCCAACCAAATATCCCGCAACTCTTGAAGTGGGGAGCCAACTATGGACCGCTTTCACTGGGCGCGGAGCCATGGCGCATACTGGCTTCTAACTACGTACATGGTGGCATCATCCACATCGCGCTTAATATGTGGTGCCTGTGGAACCTGGGATTTCTGGCGGACCGCGTCTTCGATCCGTGGACATACGTGCTGGCCTACACCTTCTGCGGACTTGCGGGCAGTTTAGCCAGCCTGTGGTGGCATCCGCTAACGGTTGGTGTAGGCGCCTCGGGAGCAATTTTCGGATTGGCTGGAGCGTTGATCGCGGCCCTGTATCTCGGTCATTTGCCAATTTCCAAGCTGGCGATTCAGGGCACGCTGAGAAGCTTGCTTACGTTCGCGGGCTACAATTTGTTCTTCGGCGCCGTGGCAAGGGGAATTGATAACTCCGCGCACATTGGCGGATTGCTGGCTGGCCTCGCGCTCGGAGCGGTCCTGGCAAAACATCTGACGGAGCCGCCGGAAGTTCGAGATCGGTGGCGTAGTGGAGTTTTTATTGCGGCCGCAGTCGTCCTCCTTCTGATGTTCATGGTGGTGAAGCACGCGGACGGGAACCTGTCGCCACCTGACCTCACGTCAACCGTCTGGTTTTTTCGGCATGGCTGTTGCTGCATGACCATGTAGACGGTTACATCCTCAATGGGAGTGCGATTGTGGCCACCTCGAACCAGGGCGGAAGCTCGCGCCCCCATGGGCATCAGCGCTGACTTAGCGGTAGCCGAAGGCGCGGATCCGGATTATAACGTTGCGCGTTAGCGGGAGCTTCAGGCTCACTCCATAAACACTCTCCGGCCGCTCGAAGAGTGTGCCACGCTTCAACCCTGCGATGTTAAATCAGGTGTCCCGTTAGACACAGCCGCCCTTGTAACGGGTCCATAGTTCCTTGTACCACGGGCACCATATGCGGCAAGCGGTCATCAAATAGGATGAGCTGATCATAAAGCGGAGGAATTACCTCGAAATATCCAGCCCAGGCGTTTGGCCGTCGAGGCTCGAGTGCGTCAAAAACTTGCTCTCTTGCCACGCAAGTTTGGCCGCCGGTAAAGGCGTTTGTGTTTCGAGTCAGCGAATAGACATAGCCATAAACGCCGTTGCAGCTATCGTTGTGTATCTCGTGTCGCATGCCACTGAGGTGCAGAGACAACCACGGGGAGCGCGGCGACACTCCGTTCAACTCGGAGATGCAGAGTTCTTCCAGGCGGTTTACGAAATCGTCTACCAGATCACCGCCCAAGACTTTAATGGCGTCAGTTCGAAGGTAGCAATACCTGTCCGGCATGTGCCAAAAATCCCAGCACTGATGCTCGCTGTCAAACGTGTGCGCCTGATGGTCTTCCATAAACCGATCATATCGAGCACGCGCCTCATCTGCACGTGGCCAGAAATTCGCGATCACTTTGGTCCGGAACTGAGGACTTCGCTGACTTACGAAAGCGGGAGGGACAAAATGCATCGTTCTTGCCTCAACGCGGACTCATTCGAAAAATACAGAAGTTAGAGACAGTGTTTGCTTGCGGAATTCTATCGCATGGCCCTAAGGTGTGCATAAGCCGTCAAGACTTTTCAACCCAGCCTTGACTTCGGCGCGGCTTTCAGAGCCTTTGGGGGCGGGCGGAATCCAATTTGTCGCCGCTTGCGTGGCTCCGGAGCCATTAATTCGTTGATCGCGTCAATGATCGCGTGAATCTCAGCATCGTGGCCTTTTAATCGACGCTCCAGTTCAGCGAGCTTGCTGGCGACTTTTCCATTCGTGGCCAACATGTCACGTAAACGGACAAAGGCTCGAACGACGAATACGCTCATCTCGATAGCGCGCTTTGTGCTTAGCACAGTTGCGGCCATGATTGCGCCATGTTCGGTGAACGCGTACGGTAAATGTCGGCGTCCTCCGTGGCTGGAACTTGAGGTCGCAAATTGCGACCTCAAGTTTTTATCTTCGCCGGGAGAGAGTTGAAACATGAAGTCCGATGGGAAGCGGGCGGCATTGCGCTTGACCTGCTCATTCATGCGCTTGACCTGCACGCCATACAACTCCGCCAACTCCGAATCCAAAATAACTCTCATTCCTCGGAGGATAAGAATCTTTGGTTCGACTGGTTTGATCAACACCATGTGCTCAATGCGCATAGAATCCCCAAACTACTTGAGGTCGCATTTTGCGACCTCAAGCGGATGCATGCTCGATTCTACGTGTTAGGGTTGAAGTCAAAAAAGCAAAAGGCGCATGCCCATAAACAATAGACGCGCGCCCGACCCAAATGGGGAACCCGACTAACGGCCAAAGTACTTTGCGTTCCGCTCGGTGAAGCTTTTCCACTTTTCCGGCAGGTCATCAAGTGCAAAAATCGCCGATACGGGGCAGACCGGCACACAGGCCCCGCAATCAATGCACTCAACCGGATCGATGTACAACATTTCCTCTTCCGCGTATGCCGGGGAATCTTTCTTTGGATGAATACAATCCACCGGGCACGCGTCGACGCACGCGGTGTCCTTGGTCCCAATACACGGTTCTGCAATTACGTATGCCATAAAGTCTGTGTCCCCCTGAAATGTAAACCGAAGCTAACGGACCGCATATTCTAACAAGAATGCCGGCTATGGTACAGCATTCGGCAACGGACATATCGGGTCGCAATCGATCAGGCACGCGCGGAGTGAGGCTTCTACGCTCCCACTAACTCCCGCTGCGCGCTTGGCTCGTATTCCACGATGTGTCCCGCCACGGCACTTGCCGCTACGGTAAGCGGACTTGCCAGGTACATTTGCCCGGGCCCGCTGCGTCCGGGGAAATTCCGGTTCTGCGCGCTGATCACCACCTGCTCCGGCCGAGTGGTCACCCCCGGCCCGGCATTAATGCATGCTCCGCAACTCGGCTCGATCACGTGCGCGCCAGCTCCCTGGAAAATTTCAAGGTAGCCTTTGCGGTTGCAGTAATCACGCGTCTCCTGCGATCCAAACTGGATGTAGAACTTCACCGAGTCTGCCACGCGTTTACCGTGTTTCAGTGCGTCGGCGAGCACGAGTGCGTACATATCCATGTCTTCATTTTTGCCCGCAGTACAGGTGCCGCCATATGCGAGTTCCACCGGCACAGGCGTGTTCAGTTCGCGAATGTACTTGCCATTCCCCGGATCTCCTGGGGTGGCTACCATCGGAGTGATGTCGGCGGCATCGAGTTCGATCACGTGTGCGTACTGCGCATTGGGATCGCTGTAAAGACCCTCGATCATGGCCTCGGCCTTCTTGCGGTCCATACCGCGGCGTTCCATGAGAAAATCCACGGCTTTGCGGTCGGGCGCCACAATACCGGTGAAACCGCCGATTTCCGCAGCCATGTTGGTCATGGTCGCGCGCTCGTCGACGCTGAGTTCCTCGATAGCCTCACCCGCATATTCCATTACTTTCGCTAACGCTTTGCCACTGCGCACATAGTCCAGGCTGAGAATTTTGAGAATGAAATCTTTTGCGGTGACATTCGCGTGCTTCTTGCCGCGGATCATGATCCTCACCGACTCCGGTACTTTCACGCGAACATCTTTCGTGATCCACGAGTTAAATACATCGGTGGTGCCGATGCCGAAGGCCACGCACCCGATCGCGCCCACGTGGGGAGTATGCGAGTCGGAGCCAATATTCAACTGCCCTGGAAGCGCGTAACTCTCAAGCACAATCGAATGGCAGATTCCTTCCGACCCCTTGCGGTCTTTCAACTCGCCGTGCAGCCGGATTCCTTGTTTGGCCGCGAAGTCCTGCTGCTTCAGCTTGAGCTGTGTCGCCAGGTCGAGCAGGCCCATCTTCTTTTTTTCTTCCGAGATCACTTCGTCGAGAAAGGTGAGGTGGTCGCGGAAAAATAAAATGCTCGAGGGATCGTTTACCTTGGCGTCTTTGCCTACATAGCGCTCGAAGAAAATGGACGCCATCGGTGTCACATATTCGTGGCTGAAACGCAGGTCGGCGCGGGCAAAGCCGGTGTCGCCCGGTTTCACGCTCGGCACGCCCACCTCGCCCTTTTCGTTGATCATGTGGCGGGCGAAGATCTTCTCCGCCAAGGTCATCGGCCGTTGCTCTGTTTTGATAGGTGGCAGAACGACCTTCTTTTGCATTCTTGCTACATTGAAGGGGAAAAGTCCGCCATACTCGATCACCTGCTGCGTAATTTCGTCCTCGTCAGCGGTAAATTCCGTTAGAGGAATGTCCGTACCGCCCCGAATCTGGTCAATCAGCGAGAAGTTGGTCGAAGTCAGCAGGCCGAGGTTCTGGCAGTTTTGTTTGTAGATGCGTTCAATATTCTCGGCGATGACGAGGCGAATGCCCGCACACATTTCGGCGTAGGGCGATTGCTCCCGGCTTGAGCCTTTGCCCCTTCGCTTGCCGCTCACGGCGCAGACAAAGCCACCTTTTTTCACATCAGAACGCCCGATCGGAAATACGCTGCCGCACTTGAGACCGAGGTACGGGATTTCGCCCAGGGTCTCATCGAAATAAAAGCAGTAGTGGGCTGGAGTGATCTCGTCGGTCGAAATATCGTCGCGCAGCTTGGGATTGTTCGAAGGCTTCTTGGTGTCCCACGACAGATCTTCTCCGGCGAGCTGCTGCTTAATGAGGTCAGGATCCTCGGTGAGAAAAAGGATACGGCCCTGAAGTCGAACTTTGTCCGGCCGTTTTTCGATTTTACGTTCCAGTAGGGAATTGATCACGATTTATGGTCCGGGATGAGAGTAGAGACCCACACTGATCTTATTGTAAACCCTTGTGGCGCAAGGCTCATCGCTTAAGCTATGAATTTCAAGTGGTGCCCGCACGGCCGTCAACGCCCGCACCGGCATTGCAATTTTAATGAGGCGGGTGGGTCCGATCGTATTTCTCTCCCGCCGGGATCGCCACCGCCAGCCGATTTTCTTTTGGCGCGAGGGGGCAGGTGGCATAAGGCGTCACCGCGCAGGGCGGATTGTAGGCTCGGTTGAAGTCGATCACCACCGTGCCGTTCGTGACCGGATCGGTTTCGAGGAAGCGGCCGCCTGGGTACGTATCGCTCTTGCTCGTGGGATCGTTGAAGACGAAGAACAATCCTTTCGAGGGATCGCCGCCGAGGTCGGTTAATCGCATTTCCTGACCGTTGATCTTGAAAGAGACGGTCCCGGCTACTGGCGTCGGAGTGGTGTCGCCTAGAACGTTGGGTACATCCACTGTTTTCTTGCCTTCGGAGGGAATCCAGGTTGCCGTGACACGATACGACAGGTCGAGCGGGAAGAAGACCGGGCCGTGATAATTCTTCGCCTGTTCGCTGTCCACATCCCTCAGCCGGATGCCAATACGGTCACCGCGCACGATGACTTTTATGCGGAGACTTTCCAGTTCCACAACCGTCGGGTTCCCTGAAGTATCGGGCTGTAGCTTGGCGGTAGTTACGGGTTTGCTATCAGAGGTGGCATGTGCGCCGGGAGAGAATCTTACCGTAACCTCTTTCCCCTGTAGGGTGAAGACACCCGCGTGTGCCGGCCCTTTGGGGAACACGATGTCATTGCCCGCGTCGGTGCCGAAGCTGTTCTCGCCGGGCTTGAGCCAGAATAAGCCTGCCAGGGACAACCAGTTCTGCTTGAGGTCGTCGACCAGTTCGGCCTTCCATTTATCGAACGACTGGAGGTACGCGGCATCGGGGACAGAAGCTGGGGGGACCGCCGCAGCCCCGCCCGCGAGCATTGGCGATGCCAGGGCCAGCATAACCAGCAACCTGCGGCTGTGTTTCAGAGTCATGGGTTACCTTGCTGATCCTGCGGTCAATGCACTCAAAACAAAATACAGGATTCACTGTATTCACAATTTTACAGTCTTCTAGAAATATAGCCTTACTTTGCATTCTAGTGAGGTTGGGATGGAAGCTCGGGCGCACAAATCTTCAGCTTGCAGAGACTGGAAAGAGATCTATAAGGCTGCACTCTTCGAGGATGACAATACCAAAATTCCACAGCGGATTGCCGAGGCCGAGAGGGCGCTGGCGGCACGGGCGCTTGAGTTGTTCGGCGCGAGCGATGAACAAGTTCGTGAGCAACGAGCTATGGAAAATGCCAGGTACTTCTTGCGAGTTCTTGGAAATACCCAAGGGATGCCGGCGCCGACCCGATACTCTGACCAACCGCAAAGCGTCCAGCTGGCCACAATATAAGTCTTAAAGAGTTAAGGCCGTGGATGCCCACCGAAAAGGGTTAATGTCGCCCAGTCAGTTCACCGCATAGCATTCTGGAAACAAAAGGCTCTCTTCGTCCTCACGATAGAGAGCCCACTAAGTCTTCTGATTGCATCGTGCGCTAGACTCGTCCCATCAGTACCAAAATAAGCACAATCACAACCACCAGACCGAGACCGCCGCTCGGGTAGTAGCCCCAACCTGAGCTGTAGGGCCATGTGGGCAACGCCCCGACTAACAGTAACACCAGGACGATGAGCAAAATAGTCGACATGAACTCGCTCCATTGATCAAGAGTCACCTGGCACGCGAAGCCGGTGCGCAATCGATATCCGGGTAAAGAGTTCGCGTCCCCCGGGAGTGCTCGTCGGGTCATTCTTCAACCCGGGCTTGCACCAAGTCCAAGCTATACATTCCCAGGCACGACTCGTATCCGGTTAATTTCGTAGCCGGAACGGTTTCGTGCTGTACAAAAATGTGGCCCACACGCGCGGTCCCAGTTCTCGCAATTGGCATCTCACCAGTGCCGAAAAAGTTTCACAGGAGGACGCAATGACAGCCGCAGACGTACTGGTGGAGAGGCTTATTGATTGGGGAGTTGAAGCTATCTTCGGCCTCCCGGGTGACGGCATTAACGGAATCATGGAGGCTTTGCGAACGCGTCAAGAGAAGATTCGCTTTGTCCAGGTGCGGCATGAAGAAACTGCGGCCTTCATGGCGTGTGGCTATGCTAAGTTCACTGGGCGTCTGGGCGTTTGTCTTGCTACCTCAGGGCCTGGCGGCATCCACTTGCTCAACGGGTTGTACGATGCCAAGCTCGATGGTCAACCGGTGCTGGCGATCACCGGATTGCAGTTTCATGATTTGATCGGAACCCACACGCAACAGGACGTAGCCCTGGATAAGCTTTTTATCGATGTTGCGGTTTATAACGAGCGCATCATGGGCGCGACTCATGTAGAGAATGTCGTCGATCTGGCTTGCCGGACCGCTCTTGCGTATCACGGCGTTTCTCACATTACTTTTCCGGTTGACTTTCAGGAACAAGAGATTAAAGACAGACAGCGCTCCAAGAGAAATGTTCCACACCATACTTCGGACGTCGATGCCCCGCTTCCACCCCTGCCGCCGGAGTCCGGTCTACAACGCGCTGCCGAGATCCTCAATTCGGGGAAAAAGGGCGTAATCCTCGCCGGACGCGGGGCCATTGGCGCAGGCGACCAACTTGAACAAGTGGCAGATTTGATGGGAGCTCCAATTGTCAAAGCTCTTCTCGGTAAGGCAGCGGTACCCGATGACAGTCCCTACACGACCGGTTCGATCGGATTGCTGGGGACGCTTCCGTCGCAAGAAGCGATGGAGCACTGCGACACGATTTTCATCGTGGGCAGCGCGTTTCCCTATATTGAATTCATGCCTAAGCATGACCAGGC
Organism: Terriglobales bacterium; assembly: GCA_035567135.1. GTDB lineage: Bacteria > Acidobacteriota > Terriglobia > Terriglobales > Acidobacteriaceae > JABDBE01. The sequence continues at coordinate 62,820 of DATMQI010000184.1, read as the reverse complement.
AAGGGGTGTGCAGATCGATATTGATCCGCAAAAAATCGGCTTGCGATTCCCGGTTGAAGCCGGCTTGGTCGGCGACAGCGGCCATACCTTGAAGGCATTAATTCCTCTATTAAGGAGGAAACAGGATCGCAGTTTTTTGAAGAAAGCCCAGGACGGCATGAGGGACTGGTGGAAGTTGATGGAGGAGCGTGGTACGCGGCGGGATCGTCCCATGAAGCCGCAAGTCGTGGCCTGGGAACTGGGAAAGCGGCTGCAGAGTACCGCCATTACGACCTGTGACAGCGGCACGATAGCCACCTGGTGGGCCAGGCAGATTCGGGTGAAGAAAGGCCAAATGCGTACTCTCTCTGGCAACCTGGCGAGCATGGCCCCGGGATTGCCATATGCGCTCGCCGCGCAAATCGCATATCCCGAACGGCAGGTGGTGGCTTTCGTGGGAGACGGCGGATTCTCTATGCTGATGGCTGATTTCGTTACCGCCGTGAAATACAAGCTCCCCATCAAGGTAGTGATCCTAAAAAATAATGTCCTTGGACAAATCAAGTGGGAGCAAATGGTCTTTCTCGGGAATCCTGAGTATGGCGTGGATGTGTATCCGATCGACTTTGCGGAAGTAGCTCATGCTTGTGGAGGTATCGGGTTTACAGTCGAAGACCCCGAGCAGTGCGGAATCACGATGGACCAGTTTCTCGCTGCGCCAGGACCGGCAGTGCTGCAAGCCGTGGTCGATCCCTTTGAACCGCCGTTGCCCGCGAAGGTCACCGCTGAGCAGGCTTGGCACTTTGCGGAGTCGCTGGCCCGCGGCGAGCCGAACCGCGGCAAGATAGCAGTCACAGCGATAGCGGAGCGGGTGCGAGAGTTGATTTAGACGTCGCTCAAGCGGATCGAAAAGCGATAAGGCAAGCGCAGCGCCTTGAAGGCGTGATGGTCTGTATGGCATGGCAGGGGGTTCCGGAAAAACCCGCAATCAGCGACTGGGAGCCTTGAAGGGCGCGGCTTCAAGCCGCGCCGTACATCGTTTGCAAGGACTTGCGGCACGGCTAGAAAGCCGTGCCCCTTCAAAACTTCCGATGCCGAGGGTTGTTCCGCGAGCTCTGAATGCGATGCGCTGATACGAATCGAGGTTTCTACAGCAGTACACTAGACGTCAAATACGCGATATGCTGCCGGCGGCTGCTGGGACTGAAGCAAAGTGATGGCAACGTTATGGACGGGAATGCCGCCCGTGGTGCGTCCGTTCATCTTGCCGTTATGCGCGTGTCCATGGACCACCAGATCGGCGCCATGACGGTCAATCACCTCTGCCAGACGCGAAGTCCCAAGAAAAGGAGAAATCTCAGGGGCTTCCCCTTCTATGGTTCCGGCTATTGGCGCGTAGTGCAAAACGACCACGCGTTTGGCGGTGCGCAGCTGCGACATAGCGCGCTCGAGTTTCAAAGCTTCGTCAATCGAGGCCCTCACAAAGGTTTTGATCTCAGGTTCGCCAAAGGCAGTCAAAACACCGCGCCCAAAGCCTCCGATGAATCCTTTGGTTCCGGCAAAGCCGACTCCATCGCGCTCGTAGGCGCTCCCATCCAGCACCTTAATTCCTTCCGTCGTCATCATCCGCATCAGTTCGGCTTGTTGCTCGCTTTCGTAATCGTGGTTTCCGAGTACAACGACGATGGGAACTCGTAGGCGCACCATCGTATTCAGCAGCGGTTCCATTTCCGCTGGCCGGCCATAATTAGTTAAATCTCCTGCCACGACGAGCAGGTCGGCGTCGTCTCGGACCTTGTCAAGCTGAGTGCGCAGAGCTGAGGCGCTGGGCGGAGCAAAGTGCAAATCAGCCGTGGCCGCTATCCTCATAATCGTTTTTCCCTTACCCTAACCGCACAAGCGATCCTGGATAACTCCCATCCGGGACAGCCTGCGGGACCGATATTCTTCGAGAATATCGTCGAGTCCCCATTCCTTGACATCGATAGCAAACATGTTGTCATCGATCAAGCTGCCACGGAATCTACCTTGGCCATCCGGTTGTAAAACCAGTTTGAGATACCGAGCGAGAAGATCTTGCCACACAACCGCAGGGACATAGTGAGTTTTTGCCGGGTAAACATAGCGGAACAAGACCAGCGCCCACAGGAGCATCTCCCAGTGCTCCCCGACGAGGTGAAGGATACGGCCCCAGTCCAAATCTCCCGCGGTGCCATAAATAATGTGGGCAACGTCGGCTCCGTCAAACCTTTCGCGTCGGGTTACAAAGAGCTTGGATACGAGCAACTCCTCGGGAGCCAAGACCCTGGTCTGGATTCCGAGTACGGACGCCGGGAGGGCGTTACGGATCCACGAATCCTCCACACTGACCGCAGCATTACTCATCCCGGTGATGAGGTCCACGAAGAAATTGTCCCGATGCACTTTGGCAAGCCACACCGGATCGCAGACTTCACATTGGAATCCATGGCGTTTCAGATGTGTGAGCGCTGCGGACCAGTTCTCCGCAGTCAGGAAAAGATCGAGGTCCTTGGTGGCGCGGGCTATGCCTGTGTGCTGCAACAATGCGAAAGCCCCGGCGACCGCGTATGGGATCCGCTCGCGTTCGAGTGTCAGAAGGACCTCGCGAGCCAGTGCTTCCTGCTTCTCCGGAAGCTCGGCGGGAGCAGAGGAAGTTACGGGAAGACTAGTTGGCGTGTTGTCAGCTTGTCCGGCCACCTTCGGATCAGCCTTTCTTCGCGTCGACCCCCTCGGTCGTACTGAGAGAGATAGCCGCGCGTGAGCCAGAAGACGCGTCTTGCTTCAGATGCAGCGAAAACGAACAACGGCCAGACCCACCGGGGCCTGGCCGTGCCGAACTGCGACTTCGTTCTACTTTGCGGAAGCGGTAGTGGATGGCTTCATGACTTCACCCTGTTCCCGTTGGGCTTGACTGGCGTATTTCCTTACTGCTGCCAAGAAGGGCTCAGCCGCAGCAGGAGGTGGAACTTTGCCGTGCAAAATATCCTCAAAGGGAATCGGCTTGGAGTAGAGCAGGGCAGTTTCGTCCTTGTCTTGCTTGACGACTGCGCCGCTCAAATCGATGCCGGCAAAAATACCGCGAGCGCGGGAATAGGTCAATACTTCCGCGCGCATCGATGCGTCGGTATCAGCGGCGGCGGTTCGGCCAACTGGTCCTGCCGCTGCCGAAGCGTCCGCACCAAGCTTAAACTTGCTCGACAGCAGATGCTGCATTCCCTCGTCGTTCATGACTACCATCACCAGATCAGTCGCCTGCCCTCCTAGTTGCAGACCCCAACTTCCGCCGGTGATGCTGATAGGTGCAGGGGCGCTCCATCCCTTGGCTGTCCTGCAGGTAACTACGCCCTTGCCGTGCTCACCGCCGAAGCCGACCGCAATCTTTACTACGGATGGCACCACGGCTATGCACTTCGCTTTATCCATAACCTTGTCGGGAATCGCTTTATCCGGGGTTCCCATGATTTCGTTAAGGACCTCAGCCGACTTTGCAATGCGCTTATTTATGTCGAGCTGATCCTTATCATCAGCCGCCCAGCTCATGCTGGCCAGAACCAGAACTACGCTGCCGAGCGCTAAGAACAATTTCAGTACTGCGCTATTTTGAGCTCTCATCTCCAGCCTCTTCTTCTGTACCCGCTGCGGGTACCCAGGATTGATCCGCTAAAACTCTATTCCGCCTGTAAAGCCTGTTCTATCCAGTGCACGTGGTAGATAGGGCAGAGACATGCCGTAGAAAGGCATGTCGCGCCAGGTTACGCGACCGGTCCCGCCAACTGCGAAACGTTCTGCACGGGAGGCATTCCTACGCCCTCGGCGAGCGCAAAGTCCCACGTGTCGAAAACCGGTCTTGTCTGTCTCGTCGAAGGCCGCTGCACTGGAATCGTCGCGGGCCGGACTTCCGGAGTATGCGTGAGCAATTCGCGAATTCGCAGCTTGGCTTTGTGCAGTTGGGATTTCGAGTTTCCCACCGAGCAGCCAAGCATCTCTGCGATTTCCTGATGCTCGTAGCCCTCCACTTCGTGCAACAAGAAAATCGTCCTGTAGCCATGGGGAAGTTCTTTGATCGCGGAGGCCAATGCCACGCGATCGACGCAACCCGCCAGTCGGCTATCTTTAGTTCCGTACTCGCGCCGGATCTTGGCGCCGTCACTATTGCTGTACGGCTCATCGAGGGAGATCTGGCTCAGTGACTTCTTGCGAAAATGCATTAGTACTGTGTTGACCGCAATGCGGTGCAGCCAAGTCGAAAAGGCTGAGTCTCCGCGGAAGGTCGCAATCTTGCGGAACACCTGCAAGAATGCGTCCTGGGTGAGATCTTCCGCTTCCGCGGCATTGTTAGTCATGCGCAAACATACGGAATAAATCCGCGCCTTGTGCGCATGAAATAGAGTGGCAAATGCATCCGAATCGCCTTGTTGTGCGCGCTTGACCACCTCAGCATCCACAGGAACCGTAGCAGAATCGCTGTTCACTGGAGTCTCCTTTCAACTCTCAAGTCCATTTGTCCCTGACGAAAGCAAATCGAGCGTTCGTCACATGACACAATCGGAGAGTAGAGTCGAAATCGAGAATGGTCTATCGAGTGCAGCCTGTAGGGGTTTTGGGTTATTGCTGTATCGCTTGGTGGCGATTTCTACCTAGTGCGAAGAAACGACAGAGTCCTTCTTCTTCTGTCTTCTGCGTTTTTATCTACTCTGTTGTTTCTCCATTTTAATTGTTCCATTTTTTGATTTTGAGTTTCCGCGTTAGCTGAACATTTCTTATTCTCCTGTGTGCTTGCTTTACGCATACGCATCTCGCTACAGAGAATCCTGATGAGCAGTACAGATTCGCTGGGATTGTCCGGCCTCGCTCACGAACTTATGCTGCGCGTATGGAATGTTTGCCTCAACGTGCCCACCTATCGAGCAGGAGTTGGTCGAAATAATGCTGGCTCCTGCTTCTCGCCCAGGATTGTCCGGGCGACAGTAAGTCTTCTTTTCTACAGGAATTGCAATTTCAGATTACAGAGTCAGCCTGATCGTGCCTGAGTGTCTCGGAGTCTAGGCTCTGATTTGGACGAGAGGGAATTACACAATCTCAAGCGGAGGCACTTATGATCTATTGGGCGCTGATGTTCTTGCTGGTTGCGGTCATTGCTGCCATCTTCGGCTTTACGGGAGTAGCCGTTGCCGCGGCGGGGATCGCGAAGCTGTTGTTCTTCATTTTCCTGGTGCTGTTCGTGATCACATTCGCCTCGCACCTGACTGGAAGAGGCACGAGAATCTAGCAGTAGTTCTTCAGACGCACAGACCCGGCGCTGGGTTAAGGTCGTAATCTCCCCGCCCGGGTCATTTTTTTTCCGACAACGGGAGCGTCGAAAGCCCCCTAGCAATGTTGCAATTATTACCGAAACTCTTTAGGGCAGATACGGAATCATCCGGATGGGGTTCTTGCGATTGACAGATTATTCTTTACTTCGCCCCAACGCGAGGGGTGGAAGGCGGGCGTTGGACGGTGTACGCGTCAGGATTACAGCCCAATAGCTCGCCTTCCTCCCCCAAAACAAGTTGAAAACCGTCGCGCTCGTAGTTGTTAATTGCCTTGGCGGAACCGAACCCCGAGCGAACCTGCTGGGGTTTTGTTGATTCTAAGCTCTAGCTGAGACAACGTAACCCATTGATCCATTTTCAGTTCCCATGGCCGAAAGTTTCGCAAACCGCCTACAGTAAATACCCTAGAGCGATCTAGGTATCATTCGTGTTAATAAATTGGTCAAGGCTGATGTTCCGGCCTTTTTTGCACTTAATTTATAAGATTCCGTGTCTGCACAGAGTCCGATCTAGTTTGACGTGGACAACAGGCAGTCCGGTCCAGCCCTGCGGAAATATGGAAACCGGACCAGAAGCATTGCACGAAGAAACGTTGCACAGAAAAAGATGACTCCCGTTCCTTATAAGAGATGCCATGAAGAGAAATGATCGTAATGCCGCCACTGCGACCCTAGATACCGGAACCAAAGATAGTCCAGCCAAGGCCAACGAGAAGAGTAATGGACATTCGAAGGTTACCGCCGAGTCCGCGTCTGCGGATTTCACGGCGATCCTCGCGAGCCTGCAAACCATGCGTGACGGAGATTTTTCCGTACGGCTCCCAGGCTCATGGACGGGTCTTGCTGGCAAAATCGCGGACACGTTCAACGAGATTGTCGCTGCCAACCAGCAAATGGCGCAGGAGCTAAAACGCGTAGGGCAGGTCGTCGGCAAAGAGGGACGGACCCGAGAGCGCACACGGTTTCACGAGTCGAGAGGCGCGTGGGGAGAGATGGAAGTTTCCGTCAACACCTTGGTCGAAGATCTGCTTCGTCCAACCACAGAGGTCACGCGCGCGATTGCGGCTGTTGCTCAAGGCAACCTAACCCAGACCGTACGGCTGGACGTGGATGGACGGCCGCTCGAAGGCGAGTTCCTGCGGTCAGCGAACATCGTCAACACCATGATTCAACAGCTCGGCGTGTTCACGGCGGAAGTTACCCGCGTGGCCCGCGAAGTCGGCACGGACGGAAAGCTGGGCGGCCAGGCGCAGGTGCCAGGTGTGGCCGGCACATGGAAGGACCTCACTGACTCCGTGAACTCGATGGCCAGTAACCTCACCGGTCAGGTGCGCAACATCGCTGAAGTGGCGACCGCGGTGGCCAGCGGCGATCTCTCCCGCAAAATTACGGTGGATGTGCGCGGCGAGATTCTCCAGCTCAAAGAAGCCATCAACACGATGGTGGATCAGCTCCGGTCGTTCGCGTCAGAAGTAACGCGCGTGGCCCGCGAGGTAGGCACGGACGGCAAACTCGGTGGCCAGGCTGTGGTACCCGGTGTAGCCGGAACGTGGAAGGATCTTACTGACTCCGTCAATGCTATGGCCGGAAACCTCACCGCGCAGGTGCGCAACATTGCCGAGGTCACTACCGCGGTGGCCCGCGGCGACTTGTCACGAAAGATCACCGTAGACGTAAAAGGCGAAATTCTTGAACTCAAAGACACCATCAACACCATGGTGGACCAGCTTAACGCGTTCGCCGGCGAAGTAACGCGCGTGGCGCGTGAAGTGGGTACGGAAGGCAAACTCGGCGGTCAGGCTCAAGTGCCTGGAGTGGGCGGTACCTGGAAAGATCTCACTGATAACGTGAACTTCATGGCCAGCAACCTGACTGGTCAGGTGCGAAACATCGCCGAGGTGGCGACGGCCATTGCCAGCGGCGACCTCTCGCGCAAGATCACCGTGGACGTGCGCGGCGAAATTTTGCAGCTTAAAGAAACCCTGAACACGATGGTGGATCAGCTCAATCGATTCGCTGGTGAAGTAACCCGCGTGGCCCGCGAAGTGGGTACGGAAGGCCGATTGGGTGGTCAAGCTAACGTTCCCGGCGTTGCGGGTACTTGGAAAGATCTCACCGACTCCGTCAACTCAATGGCTGGAAACCTTACGGGTCAGGTGCGCAACATCGCCGAAGTTACTACGGCTGTGGCTCGCGGCGACTTGTCTCGCAAGATCACGGTGGACGTAAAGGGCGAGATTCTCGAACTCAAGAACACGATCAACACGATGGTGGACCAGTTGAACGCGTTCGCCGGCGAAGTAACTCGTGTGGCCCGCGAAGTCGGCACCGAAGGCAAGCTCGGCGGTCAGGCGCAGGTGCCGGGCGTGGCAGGTACGTGGAAAGATCTCACTGACAACGTGAACTTCATGGCCAGCAACCTCACCGGCCAAGTGCGAAACATTGCTGAAGTCGCAACGGCCGTGGCTCGCGGCGACTTGTCACGCAAGATCACTGTGGACGTGAAAGGCGAAATTCTTGAACTCAAAGACACCATTAATACCATGGTGGACCAGTTGAGGTCGTTCGCTTCGGAAGTAACCCGCGTCGCCCGCGAAGTGGGCACGGACGGTAGATTGGGAGGCCAGGCGCAGGTACCCGGCGTAGGCGGCACCTGGAAGGACCTTACGGACTCGGTGAACTCGATGGCCAGCAACCTTACTGGGCAGGTGCGCAACATTGCCGAAGTCTCTACGGCCATCGCAACCGGTAATTTGTCCAAGAAAATTACTGTAAACGTCAGCGGCGAAATCCTGCTGCTCAAGGAAACCATCAACACCATGGTGGACCAACTGAACGCATTCGCCGGAGAGGTGACTCGCGTAGCCCGCGAAGTGGGTACAGAAGGTCGGTTGGGCGGCCAAGCCAATGTTCCGGGCGTGGCCGGCACGTGGAAAGATTTGACTGACTCCGTCAACTCCATGGCCGGAAACCTTACCGGTCAAGTTCGTAACATCGCCGAAGTGACGACCGCTGTGGCTCGCGGCGACTTATCACGCAAGATTACGGTGGACGTAAAGGGCGAAATTCTCGAACTCAAGAACACGATCAACACGATGGTGGACCAGTTGAACGCGTTCGCCGGCGAAGTAACTCGTGTGGCCCGCGAGGTCGGCACCGACGGCAAGCTCGGTGGTCAGGCGCAGGTCCCCGGCGTTGCTGGCACCTGGAAAGATCTCACCGACAACGTAAACTTCATGGCCAGTAACTTGACCGGGCAAGTGCGCAACATCGCCGAGGTCGCTACGGCAATTGCTACCGGTGACCTTTCCAAGAAGATCACCGTTGACGTGCGCGGCGAGATTTTGCAACTCAAGGAAACTCTCAACACCATGGTTGAGCAGCTACGTTCGTTCGCGGCCGAAGTCACGCGCGTGGCGCGTGAAGTGGGTAGCGAAGGCCGGTTGGGCGGACAGGCGAACGTCCCGGGTGTCGCGGGCACATGGAAAGATCTCACCGACTCAGTGAACGCCATGGCCGGAAACCTCACAGCTCAAGTGCGAAACATCGCCGAAGTGACTACGGCCGTGGCTCGCGGCGATTTGTCGCGCAAGATCACTGTCGACGTGAAAGGCGAAATTCTCGAACTGAAGAACACGATCAACACCATGGTGGACCAGCTAAACGCCTTCGCGGCCGAGGTGACGCGCGTGGCTCGCGAGGTAGGTACTGAAGGCAAGCTGGGAGGCCAGGCACAGGTGCCCGGTGTGGCAGGAACCTGGAAGGACCTTACCGATAACGTGAACGTGATGGCCGCCAATCTTACCGAACAGGTGCGCGGTATCGTGAAAGTCGTGACCGCCGTAGCCGACGGCGAACTCACACAGAAACTGACTGTGAACGCCAAGGGCGAAGTGGCGGCTCTCGCTGAAACCATCAACAACATGACCGGCACACTCGCCACCTTCGCCGACCAGGTTACGACGGTGGCCCGCGAAGTCGGCGTGGAAGGTCGTCTAGGTGGTCAGGCCAACGTGCCCGGTGCAGCCGGCACGTGGAAGGATCTGACCGGCAACGTCAACCTCCTGGCGGACAACCTCACTAACCAGGTGCGCGCAATCGCGGAAGTTGCGACCGCCGTGACCAAGGGCGACCTGACGCGTTCGATTCAGGTGGAAGCCAGCGGCGAAGTCGCCGAGTTGAAAGACAACATCAACACCATGATCGACAACCTGCGGTTAACGACCGACCGCAACACCGAGCAAGACTGGCTGAAGACCAACCTCGCGCGCTTCACCAGCATGTTGCAAGGCCAGCGCGATCTGACGACCGTGGGACAAAAGCTCCTGTCAGAGTTGGCGCCACTAGTCAGCGCGCAGCAGGGCGTGATCTATCAGATGGAGACTGAAGAATCCGCCGGCATGGTATTGCTCTCGGCATTTGCCTCTAACGGGGAGGACGGGCATCTGCGGCGTGTCAGGTTAGGCGAAGGCCTGGTTGGACAGTGCGCGGCAGAGAAGAAGCGCATGTTGATTACCGACCTGCCGGAAAAAACGATTCCCATTCGTTCGGGATTGTTTGAGGCTGTTCCCCGAAACGTCATCGTGCTGCCTGTTCTCTTCGAGGATCACGTCAAGGCCGTTATCGAACTGGCCTCACTGAGCAACTTTACCGCGTCACATCTGGCGTTCCTTGAACAACTGACTGCCAGCATCGGTATCGTGCTGAACAGCATTGAAGCAACGATGCAGACCGAAGGCTTGTTGAAACAGTCGCAGCAGCTAGCCACCGAATTGCAAACCCAGCAAAGAGAATTGCAGCAGACTAACGAGCAGTTGGCACAAAAAGCTCAGCAGCTCGCCGAACAGAACGTGGAAGTGGAACGGAAGAACCAGGAAATCGAGCAGGCGCGCGGCGCGCTGGAAGAAAAGGCAAAAGAACTCGCGCTGACCTCAAAGTACAAGTCCGAGTTCCTGGCTAACATGTCCCACGAGTTGCGCACACCGCTAAACAGCATTCTGGTACTTGGCCAACAACTCCAGGACAACCCCGACGGCAACTTAACCCCGAAGCAGGTCGAGTTTGCCCGAACCATCCACGGGGCGGGAACGGATCTGCTGAACCTGATCAGCGACATCCTCGATCTGTCGAAGATCGAGTCGGGCACGGTTTCGGTCGAGGCCGAAGAAGTCTTCTTCGCCAGCCTGCTGGACATGGTCGCTCGACCATTCCGTCACGAAGCGGAAAACCGGCGGCTGACCTTCGATGTGCATTCCGATCCGCACCTTTCCCGCAGCCTGGTCACCGACTCGAAGCGTTTGCAGCAGGTACTCAAGAATCTGTTGTCGAATGCATTTAAATTCACCGAACAGGGAGGCGTGCATCTGAACGTATCGCTTGCCTCGGACGGGTGGAGCGACGAGCATCCAATCCTCAATAACGCAGCCTCGGTCATCGCCTTCGAAGTTTCCGATACAGGTATCGGTATTCCTTCGGAAAAACAACGTATCATCTTCGAGGCATTTCAGCAGGCAGATGCCGGCACCAGCCGCAAATACGGAGGAACCGGCTTGGGGCTGGCAATCAGCCGGGAGTTGGCTAGCCTGCTCGGAGGTGAAATTCAACTGCGAAGCGCTCCGGGTAAGGGAAGCACCTTCACGCTGTACTTGCCGCAAACTTATGTGGGTCCATCCGGCGCTGCGGCAACCGTGGACCGCAAAACTCGCTCGGCCACTCCGCCGCTTCAGTTGTCCGCAGTCCGGGCGACGGAGGTTTCGGTCGAGCACGTTCCTGACGATCGAGAGAATCTACAGCCTGACGATGCGATTTTGCTGATTGTCGAGGATGACCCACACTATGCCCGTGTGCTGTGCGATCTTTCTCGCGACACCGGGTTCAAGGTGCTGGTGGCAATGAAGGGTGCAGAAGCCCTTGCGTTGGCCCGCGAGTTCCATCCTACAGCCGTTTCGCTCGATGTCTTCTTGCCCGACATGTTGGGCTGGACCGTTCTCAACCATCTGAAACAGGACCCGGCCACCCGGCATATCCCGGTGCAGATGCTGACCCTGGATGAAGACCGGCATCACGGCCTGGCCCGCGGAGCTTTCTCTTTCGTGACCAAGCCGACAACCCCCGAGGGACTGGGAGCGGCTTTGACCCGCATTAAGGAATACACCACGCCGCGAAGGAAGCGGTTGTTAGTGGTCGAAGATAATCCGGCGGAGCAGCTTAGTATCCGCGAACTGCTGGGTTATGACGACATCGACGTTTCGGTGGCTGCTAGCGGCAGCGATGCGCTCAATATGCTAAACGACCGGCCCTTCGATTGCGTGGTACTCGACCTCCGCCTTCCGGATATGTCGGGCTTCGACGTTCTCGAGCGGCTCCGCGACTCTGAAGCATTGAGCGATCTGCCGGTTGTCGTATTCACTGGAAAGGAGCTGTCATCGGAAGAAGATGCCCGCCTGCACACGCTGGCCCGCAGCGTGGTTGTGAAAGGTGTCGAGTCGCCGGAACGGTTGCTCGATGAGACAGCGCTGTTCTTGCATCGCGTGGTCGCCGATCTACCGTCCGAGAAGCAGAAAATGCTCGACCGGCTGCATCGGTCTGACGACGCCCTCGTAGGAAAGAAGGTGCTGGTGGTAGATGACGATGTGCGAAACATCTTCGCCCTCTCCAGTGTGCTGGAACGCCGCGGCATGACGGTGTTGACCGCCGGAACAGGACGCGAAGCGATCTCAACCCTCGAATCCACTCCCGACCTGGCAATTGTGCTCATGGATATCATGATGCCGGAGATGGATGGATACGAAACCATGCAGGTGATACGGCAAAATACTGCGTTCCGGCGACTGCCGATCATTGCTTTGACCGCGAAAGCCATGAAAGGCGATCGCGAGAAGTGTCTCGAAGCCGGCGCCTCCGAGTACCTGGCAAAACCGGTGAACACTGAACAATTGCTTTCTGCGCTGCGTATGTGGCTGCATCGATAAATGACTTGCGGTTAGTTAGCCTGTTTGGGGGCATTCACGCAAAATGACGGCGAACGAAAAAGTAAACATTCTCATGGTGGATGATCAACCTGCCAAGTTGCTCAGCTATGAGGTAATACTGGCTGAGCTTGGGGAGAATCTGCTCAAGGCGACCTCGGGAACGGAGGCGCTGGAACAACTGCTTAAAACCGATATCGCGGTCGTGCTGATGGACGTGAGTATGCCGGATCTCGATGGTTTTGAGTTGGCGGATCTGATTCGTCAGCATCCACGCTTTCAAAGGACGGCGATCATCTTCATTTCGGCTGTCTACTTGACGGACCTCGATCGCCTTAAAGGGTACCAGCGCGGCGCGGTGGATTACATTTCCGTGCCGGTCGTTCCAGAACTCCTGCGCGCGAAGGTCAGCATTTTTGCCGAACTGCATCGCAAAGCACATCAACTGGAAGCCCTCAATCGAGAACTGGAGCAGCGGGTTACTGAGCGAACCGAGGAATTAGAAAGAAGAGCGGCACGACTGCAGCAACTGAACAGTGAACTGGGGCGAAAACACCAGGAACTCGACGCTATTGTGCGCACCGCTCCGGACTTCATCTTTAGCCGACAGGCCGACGGTTCCAGGGACTACATTAGCGATCGGTTTTACGAATACACCGGCGCCGCTATGGGTTCCGGGAAGGGCTTCGGTTGGCTGGAGTTCGTTCATTCCGAGGACAGGGAGCGCAGCATGGGCCAGTGGATGCACTGCGTCCGGTCAGGTGACAGCTATGAATCCGAGTACCGGATACGCGGGAAGGACGGACAATACCGCTGGTTTCGGGCTCGTGCTATTCCTATCCGAGATTTAGAGGGGCAGATCATAAAGTGGTACGGAACCTGTTCCGACATTCATGACAGCAAAGTGCTGGAGCAGTCGATTCGCGAGAGTGCCAATGAATTAGAGCGGTTGGTCGATGACAGAACCGCTGCTCTCCGGCGGCTTTCCGGCCGCCTGCTCACGATGCAGGATGACGAACGCCGCCGCATTGCGCGCGAACTGCACGATGGCTTAGGGCAGGAACTGGCGGCGGCAAAGATGATGATGGACGGCATTCAGGAGAAAAACTCCGCCCAGACAAACCGGCGCGCCGCCAAGGAAGCCAGCGAAACTATCAATCGCGCAATTCAGCAGGTCCGCAGCCTGTCTCACCTTTTGCATCCACCTTTGCTGGATGAAGTGGGGCTTCTGTCAGCGGTGCGCTGGTATCTGGACGGTTTGACCAAGCGCAGTGGAATCGAAACCTCGCTTGATGTACAGCCGACACCATTTCCGCGCTTGGGGGCGGAGTTGGAGACTGCGATCTTCCGCATCATTCAGGAAGCTCTCACCAACGTCTACCGGCATTCGGGTGCACAAAAAGCATGGGTCACCCTTGTCCAACGCGAGAGTGGCGTGACGGTTACGATCCGCGATGATGGCAAAGGAGTGGAAAATCCGGTCGCGGAATTGCGGCCGGGGAGCATCGGCATCGGCATCGGAGGAATGAGCCAGCGCGCAAAAGAATTTGGCGGCGAGTTACGGCTGATCAACCTCGGTCCGGGTACTCTGGTAGAGGTGGCTGTTCCGTTTCTCAGCACTGTGCCGGAAAAGACGCATGCGCTAGTTTGATTCTTTCGCGACGCTGTTTATAGCGGACACAGTGCTTTCCCACTGCTTCCTCGAACTAACTGGGCGGTTGGTTAGCCGCGCGTACCGGTCGCGCCCTCAGTCGAAAACTGCTGCCGGACCCTGTCACCCATTTCGTGAACTCTGCCCGCAATGACACTTCGGGTTTCTTCGCCGCTAGCCGGGGCCAGAATCAACCCAACACCAAGGCCCACTCCGACGCCTGTTAGAAAGCGAAGGGTATTGCCGAGGACATGGTTATCCTCGCCGCGAATAGCTCTGGACGCTCTCGCTACCCGGTCGGAGGCAGTTTCATACTTCTCCTGGGCTGCGTCGCGTAGATCGGAGATGTGATCGACTGCGCGGTCGCGCGCGTCCTTCGTCGCCTTGTCAGACCGCTCCAAAAGGTAAAGGCTTGTGCCAAGGAGTAGCTTGAGGAACGTGCTCATGGATTTTCCTTTCGATCGTGTGCTGAATCTCATAATACGCGAAGCTTAGCATCAGGATTGCTTCGCCTACTATCAAGTTGATGCTGTATTCCGTTGTGAAAATCATCCCAGATTAAGGACCCGCTAGCACGTCGTGCAACCCTGCCAACCATTTCAACAACAAAGAATAGAGAGAGATGGGAGGCGTCGTGAAACCGTCTGATCGTTCGTGGCTATCCCTGCTTGGTTTTTTCTCGGTCATCACTCTTGGATCCTCTTTAATTTTTGCGGTGGTGTTCGCGGGAGTCACAGCGGCAATTGCCGGCAGTGAATCCGCGCAAGCTGCGGAGGATCAGCAAGTGGACCCCCTTGTGCCCGGTCGGACTTTCTCCGGAATAATAACCGACGCCAAGTGCGGCTCCAGGCACACCGATTCAAAAACCAGCGCCTCCGAGTGCGTCCGGAAATGTGTGCGCAGCGGTTCGCGATACGTGATGGTAGATGGTGACAAGATTTACGATCTGGTTGGCGCCCCCGACCAGTTCAGCAAATTCGCCGGGCAGCGAATCAGCGTCACCGGCGTTCTTAGCGGGGGGGCGATTAGTGTGAGTCCGGCGGACCTGCAGGCGGCGAAGGTCGGACCATGATGCTTGAATTGCGCTTCAACGGTCCACCCGGTACCGCGTTCACCGGGTGGTTCTACGGCGAACGCTGTATGGAGGACGGTTCTATATCGTGCCAATCTAAGAGGCTCTTATGGAGATTCCGGATACACGGTCGAGTCGGTGGAGTATGTTCCCAGGACTCTTGGGAGGTAAGGGGATGCCGGTGCGAATCTTGATTGCAGATGATGACGTATCGATACGCCATTTGCTCCGCCGGATCTTGGAAGAACGTCCCGGCTGGGAAGTTTGCGGTGAGGCATCCGATGGCAACGATGCCGTGAATAAGATCAGGGAACTAGCCCCTGACCTCGCCATAATTGACTTGGCAATGCCCGACAAGAATGGTCTGGAGGCGGCGCGCCAGGTCTTCGCCGTTTCCCCCTTGACCAACATGTTGCTTCTGACCGTGCAAGAGGTATCCGGAGAACTGGCGCTAGCCGCCCGCGAGGCGGGATTTCGTGGAGCTGTGACCAAGGGAAGTGGACGCGAAGTAATTATGGCAGTCGAGACCCTGCTGGATAAGGGTACTCTCTTCGATCTCGAAGGCTCTCCCGGGCGCGCCTGACGAATCGACCGGATACTGTGAACACCCGATTGTCAGGCGTCAGCCATGAGCGCTAACTTCTAGCAAGTTCGATCTAGAAAGGTTCGATCCGCAGCCGTGTGTCGGTCATCGATGCGGGCTTGGGCGGTCATGGGTTAGCGTCGGCGCCGCCGACGTTGGACCCTTGCGACCGCCTTTTGTGTTTTAGATCACCGACGGAATCACGTACGAGATTGAGCGGCGTTCGGTATGATGTTTATAACGGGGCGGTGGGAGATGACCATGTCTCACACGATCCAACTTCCAGTCTGTTTCGAATGCCCCAAGCAATCGATTTAGGATCCGACTATGGCGGAGCAGGAGAGCTTCTGGAGTAGCTGGCGAGAGCGACTCGCCGCCCTTCGTAACATTCCGCCTGTGCTTAGAATTGTATGGGAATCAGGGCCTGCGGTTGTGGCAGGCGGGTTGATCTTCCGTTTGTTCGCTGCGCTGCTTCCCATGGCCCTGCTGTGGGTCACTAAACTCATTATCGACAGCATCGTGCGCAGCCTGAATAGCCACCAGCTTGTGCAAAAAGGATTCTGGTGGTTAGTGGCGGCGGAGTTCGGCCTGGCAGTGCTAGGCACAGTGCTTACCCGGATCATTGATTATTTGGATTCGCTCCTCGCCGACAAATACACACGCCACGTCAGTATCCGCGTGATGAAACACGCGGCTGAACTGGATCTTCTGGCGTATGAAGATCCGGTCTTTTATGACCGTCTTGATCGAGCTCGAGTACAGGCGACGGACCGCTTGGGAATGATCCAGTCGATCGGACGGTTGGTCCAGCAAATCGTGACCGTTGTGTCCTTGTCGATTTCGATTATGGTTTTCTCGCCCTGGCTGATGCTTCTGCTTATCGCCGGCGTTTTACCCGCATTTTTGGGCGAGAGCCATTTTGCATTTCTGGGATACGCCAAGAACTTTCGCCAGACGCCAATCCGGCGCCAACTGGATTACCTGCGAATCTTGGGCGGCAGCAGGGAGGCTGCGAAGGAACTCAAGCTATTTGGATTGAGCGGCTTTCTTACCGAACGCTTTACACGGCTCTCCGATGACATCTACACAGAGAACGTTGGCTTGTCCCGTCGCAGACTCATTGCGGGCTCG
Source organism: Terriglobales bacterium (assembly GCA_035567135.1). GTDB lineage: Bacteria > Acidobacteriota > Terriglobia > Terriglobales > Acidobacteriaceae > JABDBE01. Next base: position 46,104 of record DATMQI010000184.1, on the reverse strand, counting down.
TTCTTGTCGATGATCGGCACGATGGGTTACTACTCGGCGTATGCATTCGTAATTTGGCGCACCCTCAAGGGTGCTCTCAGTATCGGCACTTTGACTTTTCTGTCTGGGGCCATTTTGCAGGCGAGCAGCAACATCCAGCAGATTTTCTCGACCCTTTCCGGCATCGCGGACCAGGCGCTGTTCCTGACTGACCTGCTCGCATTCTTTGAAATGCAGCCCACCATCCAGTCCAAGCCAGATGCGCTGATGACTCCAAGACCAATCGTGCGTGGATTCGAATTCCGCGACGTTTCGTTCCGCTATCCCGGTAGCCCGCGGCTGATTCTCGACCGGATGAATTTCCGTCTCCAGCCCGGAGAGCGTGTCGCGTTGATCGGGGAAAACGGCCAAGGCAAGACCACTGTGGTCAAGCTGATCACCAGGCTTTACGATCCCTCAGAAGGACAAATTTTGCTGGACGGGGTGGATCTGCGGGAGTACAGCCTGGAAGATCTCTATCGTGAAATCGGTGTGATTTTTCAGGATTTCATGCGCTACGAGTTGAAGGCCCGCGAAAACATCGCCATCGGCCGGGTTGAGGAGATCAACAATCTGGCGTTATTAAAAATGGCCGCTCGGAAGAGCATGGCGGATAATGTAATTGCCCGGCTTCCCCGGGGGTATGATCAAATGTTAGGCGGCCGCTTCGATGGAGGTTTGGATCTTTCAGGCGGTGAGTGGCAAAAGGTTGCACTAGCGCGTGCCTACCTGCGCGATGCACAGTTGCTGATCCTGGATGAACCGACCGCGGCCCTGGACGCCCGCAGCGAGTTCGAGGTTTTTCGCCGTTTTGCTGAACTGACCACTGGAAAAATGGCGCTTTTTATTTCACATCGATTCTCTACCGTACGTATGGCGGATCGCATCGTAGTACTCGACAAGGGCAGGATCGCCGAAGAAGGAAGTCACGACCAGCTGTCCAGACTGGGCGGTCGTTACGCTGAAATGTTCGAAATGCAGGCCGCCAGCTATCGCTAGGAAAATCAAAGAGATGCCGCAGAACGTTCATCTGGAAATGATTAAGGCGAAAATCGAACGCCGCTTCGAGTCGTCGGGAGAAATGGCATCTGACGAGCTCGCTTTGCGCTCCAATGCCTGGGATTTAGCGCGCAACCTCTCCTGGCTGCCGAGTGAAAGCAGGTCACCAGTTTTCATTGAGCGTTGCCGCCAGCTCTCTAAAGCATTTAAGCCAGTGCTGAAAAGACTTGAGGCACGATCGCCGGGTGCATCCCTTTCAGACGACGTCCGCTGGTTACATGACAATTTGCACCTGTTGAATTCGGAACTGCAGAGCGTATGCGAGAGCTTCAAGGCCCGCCAGAAAATGCCTCTCGTCCGCACTCCGGCTGACGCCATTATTCCGCGGGTGATCGTTTTGGCGGAGGCATTCCTGGCTAAAACGGCTTATCAGTTCAGTGAAAAGACTTTCGTCGCCTATGTCGAGGCTTTCCAGCAACAGACAGTCCTCAAGACGAAAGAACTGTGGATGCTTATTCCGGCGCTCAAGCTGGTTTTGCTGGAACAGATCGCGCAAAGGGGTGCACAGGCGATCGCGAATCCCGCTGAATCATACGGCGTTGGTGTATGCGTGAGCAGCCTCCGGGAGGTCAGTCAAACCTCCTGGAAAGATGTACTCGAACCTCTAATCTTGCCCGACCACGTTCTTCGCCAGGATCCCGCAGGCGCCTATTCCCGGATGGATCTGGACAGCCGTGATTTATATCGAAGCAAGCTTGTAGATATTGCGGAACACTCCGATTTCGGTGAGATGGAAGTCGCCAACGAAGTGCTCGCGCTGGCGCGAGCGGCGCAGCAACGAGACGAGTCAGATCCGCGGGTAGCTCTGCGATGCTCGCACGTTGGATATTATCTGCTGGGGGAAGGGGCCACCTTGCTGCATCAACGGGTAGGTTTCACGCCTCCGGTTTACCAGCGCATATCATCCATCCTTCGTAAATACCCCGACGAGTTTTATCTTACGACCACGTTGTTGGTCACGCTGGCCATGATGTCGGCGATCGTTTTGCTTCTGATTGATCCTCAGGTTTCGCTGGGACTCATTCTCTTTTCGATGCTGGCGTTGCTTTTGCCGTGCTCGCAAGCAGCCGTTCAAATCACCAATTACTTCGTCACATCGCTGCTGAGGCCACAAATTCTTCCAAAGCTCGACTTGTCCGAGGGAGTTCCGGACGATTGTGTCACGCTCGTGGCTGTTCCCAGTCTGCTCCTGGATCAAGTCCAGGTGCGCAGGCTGGTTGACGATCTTGAGGTGCGTTTTCTCGGCAACCACGACCGCAATCTTCATTTTGCACTGCTGACCGACTTGCCGGATTCGAACTCGGAGCCTCGGGAAGGTGATCCGCTGGTAGACCTGTGTTCGCAATTAATCGATGAATTGAACGAAAAGTACGCGGATCACGGGATGGGGTCGTTTCTTCTACTCCACCGGCATCGCGTCTACAACCCTCGCGAAAAAGTTTGGATGGGGTGGGAGCGTAAGCGCGGCAAACTGATGGATCTGAACCGGTTGCTTCGCCAGCAGTATGACAGCTTCCCGGTCAAAATTGGCGACCTTTCCATCTTGCCGCGGGTCCGTTACGTGATTACGCTGGACTCAGACACCGACCTGCCGCGTGGCTCGGCCCAGCGGATGATCGGGGCCTTGGCGCATCCGCTGAACCAGGCCATTATCGATGCGGAGAGGAACGTTGTCGTCGCCGGTTACGGCATCCTGCAGCCGCGGGTCGGAGTCAGCGTCCAAAGTAGCGCACGATCCCGACTGGCAAGCATTTATTCGGGGGAGACGGGGTTCGATATTTATACCCGCGCTACCTCTGATGTCTATCAGGATCTTTATGGCGAAGGCAGCTTTGCCGGAAAAGGTATCTACGAAGTCGATACGGTACAACAGGTCCTTGACCGCCGCTTCCCGCGGAATGCTCTGCTGAGTCACGACCTCATCGAAGGCGCTTACGCGCGAGCGGGCCTGGCCAGCGACATCGAGGTGATCGAAGACTATCCGTCGCATTACAGCGCCTACAATCGGCGTAAGCATCGCTGGCTGCGGGGCGACTGGCAGATTGCAGGATGGTTGCTGCCCCGCGTCCCCGATGAGTCGGGACAGCTTGTTTCCAATCCAATCTCGATAAGCGCCCAGTGGAAGATCCTCGACAATTTGCGACGAAGTTTGGTTGAGCCTGCCACCTTCGTGTTACTGGCGCTGGGATGGCTCGTGCTCCCTGGATCAGCGGTGTTGTGGACTCTAGCAACGGTTGGAATCTTGTTCGCGCCGACATGGTTTGAGTTTATGTTCGAGCTGATTCGTGCCGCGATCCTCCGCAAACCGGCAATCGCTCGTGGTGCCTTAGACACGCTGGTCGCGGCTAATATTAATGTTTTCCTGACGCTGACCTTCCTGGCGCACCAGATGCTGATTTCCCTCGACGCCGTGGTGCGTACGCTGGTTCGTCGCATGGTGACCCAGCAGCGGCTTTTGCAATGGGAAACAGCGGCCCAAGCAGAAATTGGGGGCGCCAAGCGCACTTGGCTTGACAGCTATTTGGATTGGACTCCTGCACTGGCATTTGGATTGGGTCTGTTGGTGTGGTTTGTCCGACGCAACGCCCTTCCTGCTGCACTGCCGATTCTGGCGCTCTGGGCATGTAGCAAACTGTTGTCGCAATGGCTGAACCGCCCGCCTCGTCCACTGCGCGGCGCAGTGCCCAAGAAGGACGAACTGGTGCTCCGCCGTGCCGCGCTTCGCACCTGGCGATACTTCGCCGAGTTCTGCACGGAAGAACACAACTGGCTGATACCAGACAACGTGCAGGAGGAACCGCTTGCCATTGCCCCTCGAGTCTCGCCAACGAACCTGGGTTTCCTTTTCAATGCCCGGCAGGTTGCTTGCGAATTCGGATATCTTACGATTCCCGAGTTTACCCAGTTGACGCTGCGGACCCTGGCTACGACGTTGAAGTTGCAAAGGTATGGCGGCCATCTGCTCAACTGGTATGACACTCGTTCCCTCGCGCCGTTGGAGCCTGAGCTAGTCTCGGCTGTTGATAGCGGCAACTTAGTGGCTTCGCTCTGGACTCTCGAACAGGGATGTTTGGATCTTCTGGAGCGGCCGCTGTTGCAGACCAGCGCGTCCGAGGGATTTTTGGATCATCTTCGCACGCTGGTCGAACTGGGCGCCCTGCCGCGAAAGCGTCTCTCTGCTTTTCAGCGGGAGCTTAGGCAGAAGAAGTGGTTGCCATACTTGTTGAACGACGCCGGCGCAGTTCTTGAGCAGATCCATCAAGAATCCGTCAAGTCGAAGCACTCGAAAGACGCGCGATGGTTCGCTGCAGAAGTGCGATCGCGGCTTGAGAACGTCAGGCAAACAGTAAGCGCTTATGCTCCATGGTTGCTGCCGGAGTTTGCTTCGCTGTGGGACGATCCTGCCATCAACTCGAATTCTGCACCAGACCTTCCTGCGCTCGAGCGAATGCCGGATTTTATCGACGCTCTCGCCATTCGTCTCCGGTTTAACATGCGTTCGACCGACGCCACGGAACAGAAGACCCTGTACCAGCGTCTTGAAGCCCTGCTTCCCCAGGCACGTTCCAATACCGTGCGCTTGATCCAGGATCTTCGTACGATTGCGGATAGGGCCGGCACGTTTGCGAATGAAATGGACTTTCGCTTTCTTTTGAACCAGCGCAAGCTATTGTCGGTCGGGTTCGAGGTCAAGTCTCAGCAGGTGCATTCTGCATGTTACGATTTGCTGGCTACGGAGTCGCGCACCGCTGCCTTTGTGGCGATTGCGAAGGATGACATACGCCAAGAGACCTGGTTTCTGCTTGGCCGTCCGCACGCTCTGGAGAACGGGCATCCTGTTCTGCTCTCGTGGACCGGAACCATGTTCGAGTACCTGATGCCGCTGATTTGGACGCGCACCTACCCAAACACGCTTCTCGAACGTGCGGCTCGTGCAGCTATACGCACCCAGCAGGCGTACGTGGAGAACCGGGGCATCCCGTGGGGCATTTCGGAGTCAGCCTATTTCAGAACCGATGAGGCAGGCAATTACCAGTACTATGCTTTTGGCGTTCCCCAACTCGCGCTCAGCAAAGGTGAATTGAATGCGCTTGTGATCTCTCCATATTCATCGGTGCTTGCGCTGCATGTGTGTTCGTCCGACGCACTGAAAAACCTGCACCGGATGAATCGCGATGGATGGATGGGATCGTATGGCTTCTACGAGGCTGCGGATTTCACGCCCGCCCGGCGGCGCTCGCGGCTGCATCGCTACGAGTTAGTACGCTGCTGGATGGCTCACCATCAGGGCATGAGCTTGCTCTCGATTGCCAACTTCCTCCAGGATGGAGTCATACAGCGGTGGTTCCACAGCGATCCGCGGGTGCAGGCTACAGAATTGCTGTTACACGAGAAACCGGTTGCCCACGGCCGTCCCACCCGTACGAACTACGGCGCCAGTGCCGCGTGAATCCCAGCCGCGTCGGCTGGATTCAACGCTGAACCAGCCGTTGAAGTCCCAGCGCAAAAGTGCTTAATGCGGAAACTTTACAGAGTCCGGATATTCGCAATTTTCGTCGCCACGTTGGCTCTGGGAGCGCCAACTGCGGACGCCCAAGACAATCAGAAGGCAGTAGTCATCGTGGTGGACGCGAATGCTCCTTCGCATCCATTTCCACATTTTTGGGAAAAGATGTTTGGCTCCGGTAGAGCTGTCCTCAGCCTGCGTGACAATTATCGGCGCGATTTGCAAGAAGTAAAGCAGGCGACGGATTTTGAATACGCACGCTTCCATGCAATTTTCCACGACGAAGTTGGCGTGTACGACGAAGATAGCCAAGGGCGTCCCTTATACAATTTCTCGTACGTTGATCAGATCTACGACGGATTGCTCGCCAATCATGTGAAGCCCTTTGTCGAGTTGAGCTTCATGCCGCAGAAGTTGGCTGCGCAAAACCTCCTGCACGTTTTCTGGTACCGGCCGAATATTTCTCCGCCCAAGGATTGGGACAAGTGGAACGACCTCATCGCCGCGTTTACGAAACATCTGATCGACCGTTATGGCATCGATGAAGTTGCACAATGGTACTTCGAAGTTTGGAACGAACCGAATCTGGATTTTTGGGGCGGCGAGCCCAAGCAGGCAACCTACTGGGAGCTTTACGATCACACGGCGCGAACAATTAAGAGCGTAAACCAACGGCTTCGTGTGGGAGGACCAGCCAGCGCACAAGCTGCATGGGTAGACACCTTTATCAAACATTGCGCCGAAAACAAGGTCCCTATGGACTTCGTCTCGACGCATGTCTATGGCAATGACTCGGCGAAAGACGTATTTGGATCCACCGAGGATATTTCACGCGACAAGATGGTCTGCCGCGCGGTGAGCAAAGTTCACACCCAGATCGAAGCTTCAAGCACGCCAAACCTGCCTTTGATCTGGAGCGAGTTCAACGCCAGCTACAAGAATGAACCCGATGTTACAGATTCGACGTACATGGGACCGTGGCTGGCCGATACGATCCGCCAGTGTGACGGCCTGGTTAGCGTTATGTCCTACTGGACCTTTTCCGATGTATTTGAAGAGCAAGGCGTGGTGAAAACGCCTTTCTATGGCGGCTTCGGACTGATCGCAACCGACGATATTCCGAAGGCTGCGTACAACGCGTTCAAGCTTTTGCATAAGCTCGGAAATCAACGAATCCTGCTCGATTCCGATTCCGCCTTGCTTACCCGCAGGGATGATGGCACGTTGGTTCTGGCTCTATGGAACTATTCTCCACCGGAGCAGAGGGGTGTTCCCAAAACTCTGATGCTGCAGTTTAGAAGTGCGAAAGTACGGCGTGCTGTCATCTCCCGCGTCGATGGGGAGCACGGGGACGTTCGACCGGCGTATGAAAAGATGGGTTCACCGCGCTATCCCACGCAGGACCAGATCCGGGAGCTGCGCAGGGCTGCTGAACTTCCCAATCCCGAAAGCCGCAAGCTAAAAAACAACGAACTGAACCTGACACTTCCCGCGCAAGGGCTGGCTCTCATCGAATTGAAGTAGAGATCCTGTCAGCTAGTTTCCCGAGGTCTGAAATCCAGCGCGTTCCATACCGCGCTTTGCCTCCGGATTCTTCATGAACGTTTCCCAGACAAAGCCGGTCCGCGCATTTTCGGCCATCAACATGGTGATCCCGGTGTCGATTCCAATCACATCGGTGTCGTACCAATTTTTTAATGGATTAAACGCATTCACGAAACCGTACCGGCACCAGGCTCCTCCGTAATGATTCTTGATGTTCTGAAGAACCCGCATTACCGGCTGTGGGAGAAAGGGAAGAGAACCGGCCGATGCACTGGGGACAACAGTTCCATCGATTGGCCCCATCGATGGCGGGCCGCCCCAGATCACGTAGCCTTTTTGCGAATCTGAAGCCGTGATACCCCACAGGTCGTCGCTGTAATCGGGGAATTGCTTTCCCAACTCCAAACAGAAGCGGCGATGGACATCGGTGGCAATTGCCGAGTTGTGAAAGTAATCCGCATACTTGTCGCGTTTGCCCCGGAAATCAAACCATGCCTGTGAATATTGATGTACGAACAAAGGCGCGAACGAACCAATGTACCGAAGACCATCGTATTCGAACGTGCTTCGTTTCCATGCATTCCAGGTTTCAACCCGCAGCGGGTAGGGCACAGAACCCAATCCCAGGAGATACATCATCATCAGTTCGCTGTAATAGTCCCAGCGATACGGGAGAAAACCGAGTTCCGGAGTCCATCCGTGGGGCAATAAAGATGTGTCCTCGGAAAGCCACGTCCAGTCCACCCGATTGAAAATCTCATACGCCAATAAACTGATTTCTGAATGCTGGAAGTGCTGACGGCAGGTGAGAATTCCGCAAAGCAAAATTGCAGTATCGACGGAGGAAACCTCGGAGTCCCACATCCTTTCGCCCGTGTTGAGGTTCGCGAAGTGGTAGAAGAATCCTCTGTGAGTAGGCAATTTTTTCCACAAAAAACGCAAGCTGGCCACAACTCGCTCGCGCGCTTCAGCCATGGAAACATAACCGCGCTTTTGCCCGATGCAGAGGGCCGTCAGCCCAAAGCCAGTGGCGGCGATGCTCCCCACCAAGCCAGTGTCATTGGTGTGCACGTTACATCGGTCTTTCACCATTCCAGTCAGAGGATTGGCTTGCTCCCAGAAGAAGAGGAAATTCGCCTTCTGTATTTCTTCGAGCAAGTCTTCATCGGCCTGTGCGAGGGATGTTGGAAGGGGAGGATGCGCCGGTTCAAGGTGCTGTTGTGGCGCCGCGGCTAAGAACGGCCCGAGGCTTCCGCTCAAAGGCAAACATACCCCTAAGCGGGCCATCTGCTTCAGCAGATCCCGGCGCGATAGACTCTTATGTCTGACATTGTTCTCGACTCTCTGGCGCACCTAGTGAATTTTAGACGATTTGCGCCTCGGTTGTATTGCGAAACTAGAGACGCAAAAGTTGTTGGTCTTAGAGGCGTTAATCAGCGGACGGAGGCTCCACCTACGCCACGCCAGTGTCATAGAATATTGACGGTGGAGACGGCATGAATTGGAGACGAAAGACTGCGATTTGGGCCTTTGCGATTGCAACTGTCGCAGGCATTCTGGTTGCAGTACTGGTTGCTGTTCGCAAGGCGGAACCCATAACCATCAGAGGTGCGGTTCTGAGTCAGGACACCGACCCACAAAAACAATTACCCATTGCGGACGTTCGAATCACGGGCACAGACGGGTCAGTGGTTACCAGTTCGAAGTCTGATGCTTCAGGTTTCTTCACCCTTACTTTGCGCCGGGGACTCAGGCGGCGCCAGCCGGTCACTCTGCAATTCCGGCATCCAGATTACCAACCACTCAACCTGGATGAATTTGTTGCAGACAAAATCTATATCGCTCGCATGGTGCCCATTCCTCATAAAGCCCACGTGGACGACGGACATGCCGACGTAGGCATCGCGAACGTCAGAGTGCGATATTCGGTAAAGGCGACTACAGAAGCGGACATCGGGAGCGCGGTCAAAACCTTTGAAGTCGTGAACGCCGGCAATGTGCTTTGCAAAGGACATCATCCGTGTTCGCCTGACGGAAAGTGGAAGGCGGCGCTGGCTTCTGCGTCTTTGGATGCTGGAGAGGGAAATCAGTTCCGTAATGCGCGAGTCTCCTGCATCGCGGGCCCGTGTCCGTTTGCCAAAGTCGAGTTCGAAGATCTTTCGCGTGGTGCTCGCAGGGTCAACGTATCGGTTCGCGACTGGTCCGACACGACCACTTTCCTGATGGAAGCGGAGGTGGTCCACCCGATGGTCAGCGATATCGTGCGCGAATCGTATCCCGTGATTTTCGGGCGCGCGCTGAACTTCAGTTTGCCGACCTCGGCCGAGGGCCCAAGTATTGAAGCGGAGGTGAATGGAGACTCCATTGTTTTCCCGCTGGGACCGGATCTCTTCTTAAGCTGGGCCGATTGCCACGTTCGAGTTGATACCGACGCCAGAGCCTATCGCTGTGAGCTCAAGCCTGGGTACCGTTTTCGATAGCTGACCCATGGAGTGTAGAGGCGTAGCTAGCTACGTCTCTACAGCGCGGATAAACTCGTTCGGAAGCCCAATCACTCCCTCCCAATCTCCGCACTTGACTGAGAAGTAGAACTGTTCAATTTCATCCGTCCGGTGTAGATTGCCATTCCCACCACGGCGTCGATTCGCAGAGCATCCAGTTGGTCGATTTGCTCAAAATTCGCAATGCCCCCGGCGACGATCAGTTGCTTGCTGGTTGAAGCTCGCAGCTCGCTCACCGCGTCGAGGGGAATGCCCTGCATCAAGCCCTCGGTATCGATGTGCGTATAAAGAAATGCATCGCACCAGGAGTACAAAGCCGCGATCATCTCACGAGGCGTGATCGTCGTGAGTTCGCGCCATCCGCGGATGGCGACTCGTCCGTCCTTGGAATCGATGGCAAACACCAACTTTTGCGGTCCGACTGCATGCGCAAGGTTTTTCGCAAAAATAATGTCGGGCTGACCATCGCGGATAAGCGCCGATCCGAGAATTACACGCTGGGCGCCGATCGAAAGCATTTGCTGCGCCGCTTCGATGGACCGTATTCCTCCACCAACCTGACATGGAAGACGGCGGGCGAACTCGCGCACGAGATCGCGATTGTCACTCGTGCCGATGGCCGCGTCCAAGTCGATGAGTTGAACCAGGGGGAACGAGGAGAATCGCGTGATCCATTCTTCAAAGTCATCGAACTCCAGCGCTTTGCGCTCGCCTTGTACAAGCTGAACAATCTTTCCGCCCATCAGGTCAATCGAAGGTATTAGCATGGCCATCGCACCGGAATGCCCGCGCTTTGTAAATCCTGTTTGAGATTGCCAACACTGTGCAGGCCAAAATGAAAGATGGAAGCGGCCAGCGCTGCGTCGGCTTTGCCACTCTGAAAGACCTCAACAAAACTTTGCGTGTCCCCGCCGCCGCCCGAGGCGATAACAGGGATGTTCAACGCGTCAGAGCATGCGCGGGTCAAATCGCAGTCGAAGCCCGCGCCGGTGCCGTCGCGATCCATGGAAGTGAGTAGGATTTCGCCAGCACCCCGCTCCTCCGCTTCCCGCGCCCAAGCCACGGCGTCCCGCCCAGTGCGGTTTCTGCCTCCGCTGACGTAAGCTTCGAAGCGCGCTTCTCCGTTGATGCGCTTGGCGTCGATGGCCACGATTACCGCCTGTGAACCATAGCGGTCGGCAATGCGGGTGATCAGCGAAGCATCAGCGAGCGCCGCGGAATTGATGCTGATCTTGTCGGCGCCTGCTTCGAAGACCGCGATCGCGTCGGCCAGTGAACTGATACCGCCACCAACGGTGAAGGGAATAAACAACTGTCGTGCGGCTCTGCGAACTGTATCGACCAAAGTGGCGCGCTTCTCATGCGTAGCAGAAATATCGAGAAGCACCACTTCGTCAGCCCCTGCCCGGCTGTGAGCCGCGGCCAGTTCCGCCGGGTCGCCGGCGTCGCGCAGTTGTTGAAACTGAACTCCTTTTACGACACGTCCGTCTTTGACGTCCAGGCACGCGATGATTCGTTTGGTGAGCATCAGAGGCTGCAAAAATTCTTCAGAAGTTTCAATCCCAAATCCCCGGATTTTTCCGGATGGAATTGCACTCCGAACAAATTGTCTTGCTCGACAGCAGCGGAAAACTCTCCGCCATACTCGCATCGCGCCACGGTCGCTTTCACTACTGGCGCCGAATACGAGTGAGTGAAATAGACGAAGGAATCCGAAGGAATCCCTCGGAACAGCCGCGAGCCAGGGTCACAGGTTAGAGAATTCCACCCTACATGCGGGGACTTGACACGGCCCGGGAACCGCCCGCATGCTCCCGCGAACAATCCGAGCCCAGGCGTTCCGGGCGCTTCAGTGCTGGATTCGAACATCCACTGCATGCCGACGCAGACGCCAAGAAACGGCACTCCCTCTTCAACTCTGCGTAGGATGGCGGCCCGAAGCCCGGCTTGTTCCAAGACGGCAGTAGCGGAGAAATGGCCGACACCCGGCAGAATAATTTTGTCCGCGCGGGCCACAACGTCCGGATCACGGGTAATCGTGGCATCCGCGCACAGATGATCGAGCGCCTTTCTCACGGAGGTGAGATTTCCCGCGCGATAGTCAACCACTGCGATCATCAGAGCAATCCTTTCGTGCTGGGGAGCAAGCGAGCCATACGCCGATCCCGCCAGCATGCAGCGCGCAGCGCCCGCGCAAATGCTTTGAATAACGATTCAATCTTGTGATGGCTGGAGCGCCCGTAAAGCACGCGGGCATGCACGCTGGCGCGAGCGCCTCGTGAAAAACCGTCGAAGAAGTCGTGTACCAACTCGGCCTGCAAATCGCCCACCAGCCGGGCGCGGACCTTGGTATCCACGGTAGTGGATGTCCGCCCGGAAAAATCTACGGCCGCGAGCCCGAGCGTTTCATCCATCGGCATCACGAAATAACCGGCGCGCAAAATGCCACGCTTAGCGCCCAACGCCTTGTCAAAGAGTTGCCCGAGCACAATGCCGACATCTTCGACGGTGTGGTGCTGATCGACATCAAGGTCGCCTTTGACTTTGAGTTGAAGATCGAAGCCCCCGTGATGCGCGAAAAGTTCCAGCATGTGATCAAAGAACCGGATCCCCGTAGAAACCTTGTACCGACCACGGCCTTCAATCAGCAGTGCCGCGCGAATGTCGGTTTCTTTAGTTATGCGTTGGATCGCGGCTCGCCTCATTTCGCGGTTACCTCAATCTCCTCCAGCACCTCAGGGAGCACCTGTAGCAATCGAGCAGTCTGCTCGGAAGTTCCCAGCGTAATCCGCACGCAGCCTTCGCAACCATAGTCCCGCGAACGGTCGCGCACCAGAATTCCGCGCGCCCGCATGGACCGAATCAGCGCCGTATTCAGCGAACCGAAGTGCGCAAGCGCAAAATTGGCCTGACTCGGCCAATACCGAATCGCCCATTGGTCGAATGCCTGCTGAAGACGGTTCCGTCCATCGCGAACCTGGCTAACGTAATCGCGGAGATAGCTCTGGTCCGCCAGCGCTGTTGGCAAGCATGCTAGCGCCAGACCGTTCACGTTGTAAGGGGAACTGACCTTACTCACCATCGCAATGTGCTCGGCGTTTCCGCAAAGCGCGCCAATGCGGAGCCCGGCCATGCCGTACGCTTTGGAAAATGTTCTTGCCACGAAAAGATTCGGGAACTCGCGCCACTTTGGCAATAGCGTCTCGCCGTAAAAGTCGAAGTAAGCTTCATCCACCAGCATCGCTGCGTACGGGGCGTGACGGGCGATTTCAAGCAAACTTGCCCCGTCGGCCACGCTCCCCGTCGGATTGTTGGGATTCGCCACCGCGATCAGTCGTGTGCGCGGCGTGACTCGCGAAAGCAACTCTGAAGCGGGGAACTGGAAGTCCGTGCCAGCCGCTACCGTGATAATCCGCGCCCCCGTTGCAGCCGCCGAAATCTCGTACATGGCAAAGGTTGGCACCACGATGAGAGCTTCATCACCAGGTTGCAGAAATGTCTCGCAGAGCAAGTGGATGGCTTCATCCACACCATTGGTCAACAGCAACTCGTGGGGCTGAATGCCAAAATAACCAGCCACCATGGCTTCGACCGGTCCACGCTCCGGATAGCAAGCGATCTCTTCCGCCGTGATTTCGCGCAATCGCGCCAAAACCCGAGGCGAGCAGCCCACGGTATTTTCGTTGAAGTCCAGGCGCAGCCCCGCGCGCCCACCCAGCGGAGGGTGATAAGTGGGCAGATTGCGCACCGCTTCGCGCGCTTCAAGCATGGTTGAACCTCGCACGGATCGACTCCGCATGGGCCCGCAGTCCTTCTGCCTTCGCCAAAGATTCGACAACCGGCGCAATCTGTCTCAAACCGGGCCGCGAAAGCCGCTGGACGCTGATGAGCTTTACAAAATCAACAACGCTGAGCCCGCCTCGAAAGCGAGCAGCACCACCGGTGGGCAAAACATGATTTGGACCAGAAGCGTAGTCTCCCGCTGCCTGTGGTGAATAGTCGCCTACGAAGATCGATCCGGCATTATGCACAAGGTCTACATCCGCAGAGTCAACCGTGACGTGTTCCGCGGCTAGTTCATTTGCCCACTCGAAACTCTGCCGACGCGAGCCGGACACAAGAATCATTCCGTTCCGGCGCAACGACTGGCGGGCTATTTCGTTTCGCCGGCTTAGCTTTTCAGCAGCACGCGCGACCATGCGCGCCAGATCGTCGCGCGTGGTTATAAAAACTGCGAGCGCTTCCGGATCGTGCTCCGCCTGCGCGACCAAGTCAGCCGCGATGAACTCCGGCGTCCCGGTGTCACTGATAATGACGACTTCTGTCGGCCCGGCCAGGAAATCGATTGCGCAATCAAACGAGACCAGTTTCTTGGCAGCGGCGACGTAAAGATTTCCCGGGCCGACAATCTTCTGTACCCGCGGAACGCTTTCTGTTCCATAAGCCAGCGCGGCGATCGCCTGCGCGCCTCCAATGCGATAAACTTCGTGCACACCAAGCATTCCGGCGGCAGCCAGCACCTCCGCCGCGGGCCGAGGAGAGACCACGCGAATGTTCGGTACGCCGGCCACCTGGGCGGGGATCCCAGTCATCAGTAAAGTCGAGATCAGCGGGTAGCGACCCCCGGGAACGTAGCAGCCTACGGAATCCAGCGGCCGTATGATTTGCCCAACGGTGATCCCGTGGCGCGTGCGCACCCATTCCGCCGGTTTTTGCCATTCGCAGAAGCGGCGAATATTTGCCGCCGCCGTGCGCATCGAAGCCTTCAATTCAGGCGCAGCAAACTTCCATGCCTCCTGAATCTCGTCTTCGGATACTCGAATAGATTCCTGCAAGCCAAGGCCATCCCATCGACTCGCATATTTACGCAGAGTGTCGTCGCCGTGCCGTCTGACATCGGCCACAATTCGCCGCACCACAGGTTCGACTTCTGCGTATTGGGACCCCCGCGCTGCCGTCTTGCGCACCTTCACCATGGCCGCGGTTCCAGAGACAATCCGCATCACAAGACCACCTTATTCAGCGGATACTCCACGATCCCCTGCCCATTGGCTTCTTTCAATCGCGGGATAACCTGCCAGGCCGTCGATTCCTCAATGACCGTATTCACCGCCACCCAGTCGTCATCACTCAGAGTCGAGATCGTGGGTTTTTTGAGAGCAGGCAAAACTGCGAGTACCGCCGCCAGATCCTGTTTGCGAACGTTCAGCATCAGTCCAACCCGGTTTTGAGCATCCATCGCCCCTCTCAGCATCAGGGCTAAATTCTCAACTTTGCGGCGCTTCGACGAATCGCCCCAAGCTTTCTTGTTGGCGATAATCTGCGTATTCGATTCCAGCACAGTGTCAATAATCCGCAGATGATTCGCTCGCAAGGAACTTCCTGTCTCCGTAACCTCGACAATGGCGTCGGCCAGCATCGGCGGTTTCACTTCGGTTGCGCCCCATGAGAACTCAACCTGCACTGGAACATTTCTGCCCTCGAAATATTTCCGGGTGACATTGACCAATTCAGTTGCGATGATGCAATTGCTCAGGTCTTCAGCACGCTGGTACCGTGAGTCCTCGGGAACAGCCAACACCCACCGCACCTTGCCCCGGCTCTGCTTGGCGTAAATGAGGTCAGAAACGGTGACGACTTCGAGCCCGCTTTCGACTACCCAGTCAAGCCCGGTGAGGCCGGCATCGAGAACGCCGTGCTCAACGTAGCGCGCCATTTCCTGAGCGCGAATCAGCATGCAGTCGATTTCCGAGTCGCGAGTAGTTGCGAAATAGGAGCGGCCGTTGGTGAAGATCGGTAAACCGGCGCGGGCGAACAGTTGCAGCGTGGCTTCCTGCAGGCTCCCCTTCGGGATTCCCAGGCGGATCTTCATGACCGCACCGCCTGTGCGTCGAATTCTTTATCGGGGCCAGCCGGAAACAATGGCTTGGTGAAGCAGGAACGCGTGCCCTCATGGCAGACGAGCCCTGCCCCCTCGACCTCAACCTGGAGTAAGAGCGTGTCGCGATCACAATCGATGGCGGCGGTAATGAGCTTCAGCCGGTTACCCGAGGTCTCCCCTTTCGTCCAAAGCTGGTTGCGCGTACGGCTGAAGAAAGTCACATAGCCGGAGGTAAGCGTACGCTCGCACGCCTCGCGATTCATAAAGCCCAGCATCAGCACTTCACCCGACGCTGCATCCTGCACAATGGCGGGCGCCAGGCCCTGCATCTTATCAAAATCAATTTCGCGGTTCATAGATCCTGTCCTTCGTGCAAAACAAAAAGCCCGCTGAGCTTGAAATCGCATCAGCGGGCTCGATCTCTTTGGGTGTTACGCTAGCTCAGTCCAAACACCCCCGCCGACGCGTTGTACGCGTGATGGTGGTGATGAAGATGAGTCAGATGCATCACGAACCTACCATAGCGGAGATGATCAAACATTGTCAAAACAAATTTGTGGAAAGTGTTGCGGCGATGTCGCGACGTGGAAGCGCCAGCCCTTTGGCATCCGTCGCTCATAGATAAGCCGCACCGCATAAGACATTATCGAAAAAGGACTTATGATTGGAGTAGCTGCGGCGAATTGCTGTTTCGTATCGCGGACATAAAGTGCGTCAACGAACAGAACCCTTGACTTATGCGCAGAACCTTGCAATAACTATCCAGTCCCATTGGGCGAGTTTGGGGGTGTAGTTCCATTGGCTGAAGTCAGATTGCAGGAGGGCGAATCCCTTGAGAATGCGCTGCGGCGATTCAAGCGCAAGGTGCAGCAGGAAGACATCATCAAGGAGGTAAAGCGTCACTCGTTTTATCTGAAGCCCGGCGAGAAAAAGCGTGTGAAGGAAGCTTTAGCGCGCAAGCGCAGCCGGAAAAAAGCTAGGAAAGAGCAAGACTGATTGTAATTGGGCCGTTCCTACCCGTGGGAACGGCCCACTTCCCTTATTTGCGGCGCATGCCTTGGTCTGGGATATGCGTCGCCACGGGTCTCCGCAGTTGTTGTGCAGTAGCAGTAATCCATGTCCAGCCAAGGGCATGGCGGGCCGAATCCAGGGGCAAGATCACTGAGGGGGATGAAGCGAAAATCCTGCGCATTCGTGCGCCAGGTGAGAGGTTCGACTTTCTCATCTCGCGAGTGGGTGCGGTTAGGAAAGGGCTGAAGGAGCATCCTCAATGGAATTCCAGGACAAGATGTTGAAGTGCATTGACTGCGGGGCGGATTTCGTTTTCACCTCCGGGGAGCAGATGTTTTTCCACGATAAGCAGTTCAGGAACGAACCCAAACGGTGCAAAACCTGTAAGGCGAAGCGGGCCGCGAATCTGGGAAGTGTAACCGGTGGGCGTCACGGTTCGACGAGGACTGAGACCCGCGCCATATGTTCCCAGTGCGGCAAAGAGACTACGGTGCCCTTCCGTCCGACCCAGGGACGCCCCGTGCTTTGCCGGGATTGTTTTCAGCAAAGGCGGCCTGCCGCGTCGGCATGATCCCAAACCGGCCTGGCGGAAAGCCCGCAATTCGTCGGAGGTAGGCGCGATAGGCGTTGAAGCTGCGTTTAACCAGCGGTCCTTCTGCCTTCCCGATTCAAACCGGCGCGTCGTCTGCCAAGGGTGAGAGTGGGCTGCGGTGGGAGTTTCTCGTCGTCCTGCTGAATGTTTTTCTGCCGCCCTTTTTCTGGCAGCCCGTCTTCGCGCAACACGTCTTCTCGTAATATAAGCAGCGCCTCGACTTGGCGCAGCAGGTCCTGGGTGCCCACAGGCTTCACTAATAACGACTGCGCCCCATCAGCCTTCCAATCGCCGTCTTGCGGAGGGTAGGCCGTGAGCAGCGCGGTGGCCGGATTGTAGGATTGACGCCTCGCCGCGCGAACTACTTCGAAGCCCGCGTTCTCGTTTTCCATGCGCGCATCAGTAATGACCATGTGGTAAATCCCTGACGACAGTTTCTCAATGGCTTCCGCCGCCGACGTGGCAGTCTCGACCGTGAAGCGATTGAGTTCCAGCACCGCCTTCAGCGTGAGCAGAACTGCAACGTCGTCATCGACCAGCAAAATCCGCCGCTTCATTGAGCACCTCGCACCAAGCCATCCGCTGCAGGAAAGTATAGACCACAATCGGACGCTCTCGGAGAGTATGGCAATTCAAGTGCCCGGAGGAGTCCCGGTGTCACCATCAATGACACTCGTGGTTCCATCGGAACTTTGCCAGAGCCGAACAGAATTGATCTCCAACAGAAAAAAAGCCCATGCGCCAAAAGCCCCAAGGGATGCCGTTTCTCGACCAAAAAGAGCATAACCTTGCAATCATGATGTAACTGTTTTCACCTTTGGGTGATTTTTTTTGCCAGTGTACGCGCTCTCGAAGGAAAAACGAAAAATTTATCGAATAGGTATCGTATTTCACTTGACATTCTCCGTGATGACGTTAGGATACGTGTCCGCGGGCTACGAGTCGAAATGAGTTGTTCCATGGCGAATGGTCCGACACCGCTTCAGGTTAAAAACTCCAGGAGGACTATAGTGAAAAGTGTATTTTTTGCGGCAGTGCTAATCGCAGCGCTGATTCCAGTGGCGATGGCTCAGGGTGTTAAGAGCCAGCCAGCATCGCTTGGGGAAAAGATCCAGGTTCGCGGCACATCTACAGTTATGTCCCATGACTGGCAGCCGGTCCAGGTTCCTACAATCCCTAGCTATTGCAAGCCTTGCTACTTCTATGCAGGCGACATGGATCCCAACAACTCGAACAACAACGGTTTGGCCAACGAAGAAGACCAATTGGTAGCTGACTCCCACATCTACTCTCCTTTCAAGGTTAAAGCGGTAGGCGCACACGTTTCCGGCCTCTTCGTGAACAGCCTTGATACCGTGGGAGCCATTGACAATCCGACTCCCTGGTCGATCAGCAAAGGCGTAAAAGTCGGCGTTGCCGGCCACGTTGTTGCCCATGGCACGGCTACATCCACCGACACGCCTACCGGTCGTAGCGCTTTTGGCTTGACCGAATACACCCACCTTGTAAAGTTCCATGCCAAGGCTCTCAAGGGCGGCACTTACTTTGAGAACGTAACTCCGGTCTGCCTGACCGGCAGCAGCTGCGGCAGCGCGCGTTACTTTGAGTCCGACGAAGAAGATGATCCGGCACCGCTCAATCACGTTGGATCGAAGAACATCCTCGACGACTCCTTCTGGAATTCCACTTCGTTCGGCCAGAACTATTCGGCCACTTGGGGTTCCAGCGGTGGCTGCGGCGGAATCGGCTGCGATATGTTCTCGGCTGGCGTTCTGGGCAAGAAGTAGTTCAGACGCTGTGCTGACTGTTTCGTAGTTTTGGGGGAAGACTAAGGGTTTTGCACCCTTGGCTTCCCCCAGTTTTTTGCTCTCGTCGAGCTGGTCCCGATCTCTTGCGCGATTGCAGCGGCATGGTACGATTTCATTTCACAATGAACCGGGGAGATATTACAGGAATGCAGTATCGGTGGCTGGCGGTTCTTCTATTTTCCACACTGTCCCTGGGGCAGACGCCTGATGCAGGCCCGAAAAAAACCGACGGGACAAAAGACAACCAAGCTACGTCGTCGCCAGTCTCTGGCTCCGACCTTGCGCCCGATGCCCCGGTAATCACCATTAAAGGGCTCTGCGACGGTGGCGTTTCACCGGGGATAGAAACAACCCAACCATCGGAGCCGGGGAAGGCGATTTCTCGAAGTGCACCAGAGCCTTCCACGAAATCGGCTTCAGCAGCCAATGCTGACTGTAAAACGATTGTCACTCGGCAGAAATTCGAAGCAGTGGTAGGGGTACTTAATCCCAGAGCAAGCATCGAGAAGAGACGCCGTTTCGCCAAGGACTATTCCGAGTTGTTACTCTTCGCGCACCAAGCCCACCAATTGGGGCTTGAGAAGGATCCCAATTCACAAGAGTTTCTGCAATATAAAAACTCGCAAGCTCTCGAAGTTCTGCTTACCAACTACATGCAGAGTCAGGCGAATGAGATATCGGATGGGGAGGTCGAGCAGTATTACAAAGACCATCCTGAAAGATTTCAAGAAATCGCGTTATCGCGCATCTTCGTTCCCTTGCGGGAGAGCAAGAAAGCTCAAGCCGACAGCGACGATCCCGTTGAGCACACTCCGGCCGACCGTGAAGCCATGCAGAAGGTTGCGGAGAGGATTCAACGCGAAGCAGTCGCAGGGGGAAACTTCGAAAAGTTGGAAGCCGAGGGTTACAAAGCTGCACAGGCCACGCAGGAGGAACCGCCAGAAACGGATCTCGGTGATAAATGGACGATCGACAACCTTCCCCCAGAGCATAGAAACCTCGTAACCCATCTGCGGCCAGGAGAGGTTTCTCCCCTGATCATTCATCCCATGGGGTGGCAGATTTTTAAGGTAACCGCGATAAGGAAGATACCGCTCAGCCAGGCCAAACCGTTCTTGCAGGCCTTGCGGATGAAAGATGCCATGCAGTCGCTTAGAAACTCGATTGATGCACAGCTGAATGCCGCGTATTTCGGTGAACCCCCGGAGACGGCGCATGCTCCGGAGGGTGCGGCAAAATAAACAGTTGAACGAATCCCGCCTTTTGCACTCAAGAAGCTTCAGGAACGTTACTATAGGAACGTGGCAAGTTTCTACGTAGAGAATTTCGGCTGCCGGGCTACGCAGGCCGATGGCGCGGCTATCGAGCGTCAGTTCGAGCAGCATGGCCTGGAACGAGCTAGCGGGCCCGCAAAGTCGGAAATCGTCGTGCTGAATACGTGCACGGTGACTGCCTCGGCGGATCAGGATGCGCGGGCGACCATCCGGCGCATCCGGCGCGAGAATCCGGACTGCCAGATCGTTGTGACCGGATGCTATGCGCAGCGCGCGCCCGAAGAAGTCGCATCGCTTCCGGGAGTAACCCGCGTCATTGGCAATTCCCACAAGCATCAGTTGGCGGAAATTGTAGTTTCCCGCCGGCACGACAGCAAAAGCACGGCGGCGTACCCCAGTTTTGTGCCTCTTTCAAGTTTGGCGCCGCGAGTGCAGAGCGAGATTTTCGTCTCCGACATCTTTGCTCACACCGAATTGCTGGCCGCTCCGGTGTTCGACGCCGCCGGGCCGGGAACCAATAACGAGCGCACTCGCCCCAACCTCAAGGTGCAGGACGGCTGCGACAACCGTTGCTCTTTCTGTGTGATTCCCTACGTACGCGGACAAAGCCGGTCTTTGGCGCTCGATCGGATCCTTAACCAACTGCATGCTCTGGTGAACGCGGGCTACCGCGAAGTCGTAATCTCTGGAATCAATCTGGGCCGTTGGGGGCGCGATTTTGACAGGCCTTCGCGTTTCGAAACCCTAGTTCGCGAGATTCTGCGTCAATCTGATTTAGAGAAGCTCCGTATCTCTTCGGTTGAGCCCATGGACTGGAGCGATGAACTGATTCGCATGATGGCTGCCTCTCCGCGCATCGCCAAGCATGCTCACGTGCCCTTGCAATCAGGCAGCGACCGCGTCTTGCGCGCCATGCATCGCAAGTACCGTCCCTGGCATTATCGCGAGAAGCTCGAAAGGATCCGCGCCGCAATGCCCACTGCGGCCATCGGCGCCGACGTGATGGTGGGATTTCCTGGGGAAAGCGACGCCGATTTCGAAGAAACCCGCAGGATGATCGAAGAACTGCCTTTCACTTACTTGCACGTGTTCACTTACTCCTCCCGGCCAGGGACGCCTGCAGCGGCCAAGCGAGATCAAGTTCCCGTGCAAATCGCTCGCGAACGCAATCGGATTTTGCGCGACCTGGCTGGGGAAAAAAAACTGGCCTTCATGCGGGCTTTTGTCGGTAAGACGGTGGAAGCGATTACGTTGAATGTATTTGACGGCAACTCCACCGAAGCCCTGACTGATAATTATCTGAAGCTGCGTCTGCAGGGACAGCACCAAACCAATCAATGGATAACCGCGCAAGTCGAAACGGTCGAGGGTGGAGCACTGACGGCGACGAGTCCTGCGGTACTGTAGAGACGTAATTAATTACGTCTCTTCACCTGCCAAGTTGGCCTAAGGTTTGGGCAGGTCGTAGCAGTCCACTTCCGGCATGGGAAAGTTTTTGCGATTGTCCGTCATTAACGTGCATCGTCGCTCGATAGCGACGGCGGCGACGATGGTGTCGGCAAGAGTAAGAGTACGTCCCTTTCTTGCGTATCTATTTTTGAGACTTCCGGCCAGTCGTCCGACTGCAGCCGTCAGCTCATAGCATTCGAGGGCAGCGAGGAATTCCTCGGTCCGTGCCTCTTCCTCGGGCCGCATGCGGGCATACAGTTCGGCAACGTTCAGCGCCGTGGTGGCCAGAGTGTTCGCGCCCCGCGCAAGTTCGGCAAGCAACTCACGACGTCCATGCCGAAGCCGAAGTACGTCAATCAGCACCGATGTGTCGAGCAGGAGGCGCATCACTGAGGGCGAGGTTCACGCGAGTGTTTCTTTGCCTTGGACCGGGATCCGCGTCTAGCTTCGCTCTCGTTCCTCAGTTGGCGCACCCAGGCGGCTGCGCCCCGAGCCAATTCAGGGTGATCCTTGTCCCTCCAGGCGGAGTCCCTGCTTTCCAGAAAATTCAGCATTTTTTGCCGGCGAACTTCCTGGCGCGCCGTTTCTACCAGGAAGGAGCTGCGGCCTCTGGGACCGACCAAGGCATCGATTTCCCGGAGCAAGTCTTCGGGCAGCAAGACGTGGGCCCGTTTGGTGGTCATGTGCATTAAAAGTGTGCTTTATCCATGTGAGTTTGTCAACACACATACAGAACACACACACTAGATTCGTAACGCGCCACTTCCGAATGGTCTATGCGAGCTTCCTCTGTCCGGACTTCCAACAGTGCCCCTTACTCCCAGAACGTCGTTAGCTATGAATTTCGAACGAGGTGCTGCACGGAATATGATGCCCGCGCCTACATCGGTGCCAACACCAATAACGCGTTGCGCTTGTTATGTAGCGCTCCCAAGCGCGGAACAACTGCGCACAGTCGCACTTTGCCTGCTATCCAAACTCACAACGCAAAGTCTAGGTAGAACGGAGCCATCATTAAGATTTGCCGCTCCATCCCCTTCGAAGGAGGCAGCGATGCGACCTGATCAACCTAAGCGTTTTGTATCGATTGCAATTCTTGTGGTGAGTACTGCGATATGGGTTGCGTGCAACCAGACGACTAGCAACGTTTCCGCCGCGGCTTCGTCCGATGGCGGGAAGATTCCCATCACAACCAAATCCGAAGACGCCCGGAAGGAATTTCTGCAAGGGCGTGCTCTCTCCGATAAGCTTCTGGGGCACGATTCCCTCCAGCACTTTGATAAAGCCATCGCGCTCGATCCAGAGTTCGCATCGGCCGAGTTGGCTCGAGCCAACAACTCTCCCACAGCCAAGGAATTCTTTGCCCATCTGAACACAGCGGTAAGCTTGGCCGACAAGAGTTCGGAAGGCGAGAAGACTTTGATCTTGGCAAACCAGGCCGGAGCAAATGGGGATGTGACAAAGCAAAAAGAATATCTGGAGAACTTGGTCGCTTCCTACCCGAACGACGAGCGAGCCCAGCTCACTCTAGGTAACTACTATTTTGGCCAGCAAGACAACCTTCAGGCGGTCGAGCACTACAAGAAAGCAACTGAACTGGCTCCCAACTTTTCGCCTGCTTACAATATCCTCGGCTACGCCTACCGGCAACAGGGTGATTACGTGAACGCCGAACGGGCCTTCCAGAAATATATCGAGCTGATTCCCAACGATCCCAACCCTTACGATTCTTACGCAGAGCTGCTGCTTAAGATGGGACGATTTGATGATTCGATTACGCAGTACCACAAGGCTCTCTCGGTTGATCCTCATTTCGCGGCGTCGCACTTCGGGATTGCCGGAGATCTGATGTATGCAGGCAAATCGGAAGAAGCGCAAGCCGAACTGCAGAAAATGGCCGATCAGGCCCGCAACGACGGCGAACTGCGGACTGCGCTCTTCGGCATGGCTGTGGTCGCCGCGGATAGTGGCAAGCTGGATAAAGCGCTGCAAGCCATAGACAAAGAATACGCGGTGGCAGAAAAAAAACACGACGCGGCGTTCATGGCGGCGGATCTTCAGGCCAAGGGTAATATCCTGAGCGAAATGCAGAAATATGACGAGGCGGGGCAGCAGTTCGAGCGCTCTGTTCAGATGATCCAAAGCTCGAGCCTCTCACAGGAGATCAAAGACAACGCAGCCCTTCAGCACCACTTCAACCAGGCTGGGCTGGCCATCGCAAAGAAAGACTACGACGCCGCCAAAGCGCATGCGGAAGAATTCCGCAAAGGCGCCGAGGCGACCAAGAATGAATTGCAGATCAAGCAGACCCATGAACTGGCGGGGAGAATCGCCCTTGCGGAGAAGAATTACGAGATCGCCATTGCGGAACTTCAGCAAGCCAACGACCAGAATCCTCGCAACCTTTATCGCTTGGCCCAGGCGTATCAAGCGAAGGGAGACAGCACGAAAGCTCGAGAGTATTACGCGCAGGCTGCAGGGTTCAATTCGCTGCCGCAATTGAATTACGCTTTCATTCGCCTGAAGGCGCAGAAGATCGTGGCTGGCAAGCAAGTGTGATTGGAGTCAGAGGAGCGCCCACAGACGCTCCTCTTCTCCTTCTGCAAAGTCTAATTAACCCAAAGGATACAGAAGAACAAAGGAACAGAAGGGTTTGTTTCCCGCCTTTTTTGTGTATCTTCGTGTCCCTTGTGGTTATTGCACTGGACGTTGCGGTCGCGCTCGGACAGAACTGGAGACGGGGAATGTCTATGCGAAAATATCAAGAACGGTCGCTACCGGATGCAGATCCCGATGCCAAGCGTGGCGAATCGCGCGGGGCGAAGTTTCCTCTGCGGAATGCGCCGGCATAGTTGTCCCGACGATGGCAGAGCGGTCATGTCGAGGAGACCTTACGCCGACTTCCAGACCAGAATCGCCCCGCAGGAGCTGGCGCGAACGCTCCACCAGGCGTTCCCGGCTGGTCCGAGCAGTTCGCGAACTCTCCAGGTCCGCGATTAAATCTGCGAGCATGCTGGATCCCCCAGCACTCATCCGCATGAACTCCATGGAGATTCCGGAGTGGCCACGAATTGCTCTTACGCGGCCCATGGCGCGAAAGAACCACGAATTCACTTCCACCAGGATTTCAGTCTGATCCCCAAGATCGAATAGGGGAACGGTTTCGATGCCTTCGACGCAACATCCACCCAGGCCCAAGTCGCGGACCCGTCCTCTTAGCAGCGACCCACTCAAGGGAAGACATGTGATTTGTGCCAGACCGCTGCAGGAATAACGCGGGATACGACGACGATCGATGCCTGCGGCGAACCCTGTGCGCGGTGTCATTTCCGGGGGCATCGATGTCTCGATGGTACATGGCTCGAGGGGCCTTACCTATGGCCGGAAAGTACTGAGACTTCGGAAACCAAAGTAACTGGTTTCTTTGAGCCACAATGATCGCGGGCTGGAGAAAACGCTCGATTGGTATCAGGACATCGCTTCAGTGATGCCGTAAGTCCTGCAAAATCGGCGGCGCCTTCAGGCGCCGTGGTCCGTAGTAATTCAGCAACCTGTCACGGCTCTTTGACGCCCAGACGCTCGGCCATTTCTTCGTATAGGAAGCCCTCGCCGGGCCGGTAGGGCTGGATCCATTCGCCATCAATGACGAATTGCGGAATGGCTCGCTTGCCGGTGCGCCGGACCACTTCGTCCGCCGCGCCGGGTGTGTTTTCGATATCGATCTCGTGGAAAGAGATTTTGTGCTGCTGCAGAAAACGCTTGGCTTCGCGGCAGTCCGGGCACCAGAAACTGGTATAGACGGTTACTTTCATCGTGAGATCTAGATGTTAGCATCGATCTGAAAGTCGCAACTTGCTCTGCTTCCCCGGACGAGGCGTTCGGGCTACGTGTGCCTTGGGGAAACTACACGCATAGACCCGGACGCCCTCGTCCGGGTGACCGATCGCAAAGCTCGGCAACTAGGCTCAAACCCGCTGCAATTCATGCAGCGTGCGCTCGTTCACGACGTTGCCTGTATTCAGCGTGGAAGCGGGCTCGAAGAGCACAACCCAGCATTCCTCTTCGGCAACCGGACGATGTTCGACTCCACGCGGAACCACGATGAACTCGCCTTCCTCCAGCCAGACCTGACGGTCGCGAAACTCCATCCGGAAGCGACCTTTGGCCACCAGGAACATCTCATCTTCCTGGTCATGATGGTGCCAGACGAACTCTCCGGTAAACTTACCGAGCTTCACCATTTGGCCATTTAACTCCGCCGCGATGTGCGGTTTCC
Organism: Terriglobales bacterium; assembly: GCA_035567135.1. Taxonomy (GTDB): domain Bacteria; phylum Acidobacteriota; class Terriglobia; order Terriglobales; family Acidobacteriaceae; genus JABDBE01. The sequence continues at coordinate 20,183 of DATMQI010000184.1, read as the reverse complement.
ATGATTCCTTAATCTGTGCAAACTTCTGCGCAATGTTCACTTTTTCCATGGTGTTCCCCCCAGAGAAATTTGATGCTCTGATCTGGGCTCCGAAGCGGATTTTATCGGGAACTCCTCCGATTGGGCAATCGTACATAACAGTACATCGTGCGATCGTGGATAACGAATTTCGCGATGCCTCGTCTAACTCACATAACGGCCACATAGAGCCTAAAGAGGAGGGATTTTATGGCTTTCGAGAAAGTAGGATACTGGCTGGCGGTCGGCGTACTCGCCCTCTTCGTAAGCAATCACTTCGCAGTCCGGTACGAGAATGACGTCCGTAGCCTAGCCAGTTGGTCGCTCACGGCGGCTCAGCACGTTGCCGGGGATGCCACCGGCTTTATGGCGGCAGCGGAGACAATGCTGGGCAGAGGCGGAATTCGCTTTGCCCAAACCCAGACGACGCTGGCTTGTGCTCAAACCCGGCTGGCTTCGATGCAGACCGTGCTCGCGCAGCACGAGGCGAGCTTGGCCCGGGTTGAGGCTGTGCGCGCCCGGATGGTCTCTATGCAGGAGCTGCGTGGCCCAATCATTTGCCCGCGCCAGCATCTGCGAATCGGTGTCCGGCAGCCTTCTCGCGATGGAACGCTTTAGATCGAGCTTCGCGATCAGGTGATGTTCTAATTTTCCCGCTCCCTTTTCTGCTTTGGACAATCAAAACTCCGACGTCCATTTCTCCGCAGGAGGATTTCATGCAGGAAACTCCGCAGCAGTACATCCAGCGCATTCTTGGCTTCGTCGAGGGCAAAGATCCGTTGCGGGTGCAACGGGAGACCCCGAAAAAGCTGCAAACTCTGGTCAAGCCGCTGAGCAAGAAGCAGCTCACGAAACGGCCGGAACCGGGGAAGTGGTCGGTGGCCGAAATTCTCGCGCATCTGGCCGACGCGGAACTGGTCGGCGGCTGGCGCATGCGGCTTATCCTGGGCAGCAATGGCGTGTCACTGCAGCCCTTCGATCAGGACGTCTGGGCCGAGACATTTGCTTATGCGCGGCGTGATCCGGCGGCTTCGCTTGAGACCTTTCGCGTGCTGCGGGAGAACAATCTGGCCATGCTGAAAGCACTGCCCAAGGAGCTGTGGGAAAACTACGGCATGCATCAGGAGCGCGGCAAGGAGACGATTGCGCACATCGTCCGCATGTTTGCGGGACATGACTTGAACCATCTGGGGCAAATCGAGGCAATCAGCAAGGGCAGCGGTAAGCGGGCAGCTTGATCCGCAGCTCCGTCGTGCTAAATGGAGCCGCGACTTGCCCGCCCGTCACTTCAGGCGGATGCCGCCGACTACCTCTTGCATGTCGACGCCGTTGCTGCTGTCCATCCAGGCGGCGATGAAGTCGGGTCCCGCAAAGGTGTTGCCGGTGTAGTCGCCCATCCAGTTGTAAGCCCCGTTTGTGTCCGGGTTGGAGAAAGCCTGGGTCAGTTGCCAGTTGCGTTGGAAGCTCTGCCCGCCATCGTCCGAAAAAGCGGCGAATGCCTGGTAGTTGACATTGTTCGGGTCATTGCGCCGGTCCAGCCAACTTACGCCGACCACTCCAGTTGAGCTGACGGAAATTGCGGGGAAGAACTGGTCGTGGGTGTCAGTTTTGGGGGCCAGGGGAACGGGAGTCGACCAGGTGTTTCCGCCATCGGTCGAGCGAATGACTTGAACTCGCAGGTAGGTTCCCGTCCAAGTGTACATAGCGACGTAGAGGTTTCCAGCATATTGACCGCTGCTATTGTCTGCGACGATCACAGGGTAGTTGTCGACCCCTATGCCTGGCTGGGTGTTCGGGAGCCACCAGTAGTGGGGCATCTTCACAGTTGCCATCCGCTGCGGCGGGGTCCAGGTGCCGCCCCCGTCGGAGGATTTCGAGAACATCATATGGACTGTGGGGCAAAGCCCGCTCCCGTCCCCGCCTTTTTTCCCCCGGCAGTGCAGCCATGTTACGTAAACCGTCCCGTCGCTGCCCACGGCCATGCGGGTAAAGGTATCTTCTTCCGGGTAAGTCTGTACCGAATCGAGTGCGGACTGCGCCCAGGTTTTGCCGCCATCCGTGGAATGGGAGACCAGAACCTGATTCTTCGCCTGTCGCGAGCCCACCACCATCACCCCGGACGCATAGACGCTATCCACATAGGGACTGCCGGGGTTCGTATCCACCGTCAGCCAAGTATCAGCGGCAAACGCGTGGCCTTGTTCACGCAGCGCCACCACTGGCTTGCTCCAGTGGGTGCCATCGGTTGATTCTTGCACGGCGACGAAGCCGTAGCCATAACGTCCAGTGTCAAAGTATTCTCCTGCGGCGTAAGCGTTACCGTGCCGATCGTAGCCCACCAGCGGGTCAAACTCTGGCTGGTAGACGTGCTGCTTGGTATAAATGTCGGGCATGCAGTTGGCGACAGTCCAGGTCGAGCCGCCGTCGCGGGAAAGATGAAACCCCAGGCCGGGACAGTTGCCATCATAGCTGCCCAGCAAGAGCTGGTTCTCATTCAGCGGATTGTCCACGATAGGGGAATCGGTCACAATGTTCCCGCCCTCTGAGGCCTGAGTGGGCGGAAGCACGCAGGGGGCGGGGGTGCAGGTGAGCTTCGGATGAGCGCTACTCGGCACTTCGGCAGAGTGGCCATCCGCCCTCATAGCCAAAGGAACCGCGGCCACGAGGACGATCATGGCAATTCGACGGCGGATGTAACTGGCTCGGGGCACCAGGTCTCTCCACTCCGCATCCCCTTCCGCACGCGGAAGGGAATGCTCCGGTCGAGATGACAGCGTTTGTGGAGCGCACCCGCTGGTCTGTGTTGGCGAGGCGTGCGATCCGGTCTTCATTACTCTCCTTCTGCCAAACGGTCCCGGATAAGACGACGGGATGGAGACGTCGTCTTCCGGGGCCTGCCGGTACGATTTGTGCAGCGCTTCCGGCGGGGTAGCACAAAGCGACGCTTATTTCACGTAACAAGTGACCGCGTTATAAAGCAGTTGCTCGTCGTCGGTGCCTCCGTTGTATTCGGGAAAATTCGAGACCAATACGCCCGTATACGTGGGGGCGGTGTACAGGCTGACGAGCCCAACGAAGTTGTCGGACTCGGCGACAGCCTTGGCCTTTCCCAGATGCCCAGTCCAGTTTCCTGTAGCGGGTACTTCCGTGTAGGGATAACCATCGGACTGCCATGAGCTTCCCGTGATCCCCCTCAACAGACACGACTTCGCCTTTTTCTTCACGAACAGGTTGGAAATCCCGACCTGGTTGGTGGTGTAGGCGATTTTGGAACTCAATCCGAAGACCGGTGCCAATCCACGGTTATCGACGGTCGACCACTGAAACACTAGATACGTCCCGAGAACCGTATGCCCTTTTTTTGCATACTTGGCCACCGCCGCGATCTCAGCTGATGAATATTGTTGTTTGCCTCCTGCTGGATTGCTAAGGACGATAACATTCGCCTTTGAGTTGACGAGGTTCTGGTAGGTGAAGTCGCTGTTGATGTAGGTGTCGTCCACAGAGACGGGTATTTTCCCAAAGTTTTGCCAATTGGTGCTCATGGCATCCCAAATGCTGTTGTCGCCCCATGATTTCAGTATTGACACTTTCACAGTCTTCGCTGGGGCAGTGTTGGTTGTCGCATGGTTGTCGGCACGCTTGAGCGCAGTTTCCCTTGCAGGTGAGGCTTCTTGGGCGGATAGTTGAACGACAAACAAAATCCCTAGCATGACGCCACTAGCAAATCCAAATCTTTTGTGCAATGTCAACTCCTTAAGTGGCACGGTTTTTCAAGGTTGAACTTCGGGCACGCATTTTACATCAAACAGCTTCTCCGGGAGGGCCGTTATTCTTGAGTGAATCAGGCCGTCAAGGGAATTCCACGCTCAATCCTTAGACAAGGCGAATCACGCCGTCCAGCTTAGATCCAGCAGTGCTGTCACCATTTTTTTTCACACAGTGCACCAACTTTCATCTACCTCAATTGGCGAAAAGCGGTTATAGTTATCTCCGCTCAAGCGATTCACCGACGACAACTGACCTGGGTTGATGGCGCGAAAAAGCGGTTCCACCATCTCGCAGGAAGAGTTGTATCCACCGTCCCACGAGCCCGTGCGCCCCGCGTCCGACGACGCACTCGATGACGCGCGCATGCTCGACTTGGACGTGGAACAGGAATCGCCATTCCTGCGCGGACAAAAGCGTGTCTCCGTTCGCCGGGGTTCCCTGCCGAGAAAAGCCGCTACTGGCCTGACTTGGGGCCTCCTTGCCCTGGTTGTTGTCTTCGTTTGCGGCGCGGGCGTCGCGGCGCTTTACCACTACGGCGAACACTCGTGGCGTTTCCGGATCGACTCGAGCGACGACATTGAGATCGCTGGACTGCAGAACGTCACCCGCTACCAGATCATGGAAGTCATGGGTGGAGACATCGGGCGCAACATCTTCTTTGTGCCCCTGACGGAGCGCAAGCAGACTCTCGAGAGAATTCCCTGGGTGGAATCGGCGAGTGTCATGCGGTTTGTTCCCAACCGGCTGAGGATTGAAATCCATGAACGCACTCCGGTCGCCTTTGCGCGCGTCGGATCCAAAATCCTGCTGATCGACTCTGTCGGCACACTCATGGATTTGCCCGCCGCGGGCAAGAAAAAGTATTCGTTCCCGGTGATTCTGGGAATGAACGTGGGCGAGCCGGCCTCGACTCGCGCCGCGCGCATGAAAATCTACAACGATCTGGTCAGCCAACTGGATGCGGGCGGAGCACATTATTCGCAGGATCTCAGCGAGGTCGATCTGTCAGACGCCGAGGACGTGAAGGTGCTTCCGAGCGACCCTCAGGGCGAAGTACTGGTGCATCTGGGGTCGACGAATTATCTCGAGCGCTACAAGGTTTACGTGGGCCATGTGCGGGAATGGCGGCAGCAGTTCGACAAGCTGGAGTCTGTGGATTTGCGTTATGACCGGCAGATCATCGTGAATCCGGATTTACAAGGGACGGTCAAGCCGCCGCCGCTTTCGAAAGTGTCGGCGAAGGCGGCGCTGGCGGCGGGGATGAAGCCGGCTGCGTTGATCGTTCACGAACTCACACTGCCGAAATCGAGCTCCGCTGCTCCTGCGTTGAAGCCGTCGACGCAAGTCGCGGCGAAGAAAAAAGATGCCAAAAGAGCTCGTCACAAAGTTGCGGTAAAAGCAAAACCGGCGCATATGCAGGCCAAGAACGCGGCAAAGCCTAACCCTGCTGCGAGTCAATCCGCGAGCGCGCAAACGACCACCGAGGGAAGTGGAAAGACAACCACCGTGGCGCCACCATCAACGGGAACGGCCGCGTCGAAACCAGGAAACAAACCGAGTCCAGCGATTGCCAAGGGAGAGGAACATCCATAGGCATGGCGAATCAGCAACAAAATCTTCTGACGGCAATTGATGTAGGCAGCGCCAAGACGCGCGTGCTGGTGGCGGAGGCCACGGACTCCGGCCTGCGCTACCGGGGGCACGGTGTTTACGAATCGCGCGGGTCACGCAAGGGCGTTATCGTCGATCTCGAAAAAGCGGTAGCGTCGATACAGAAAGCGGTGGAGCAGGCGGAAGATGTTTGCGGCGCCCCGATCGAACATGCGTTGCTGGGAGTTTCCGGCTCGCACGTTCGCGGACTCAACACGCACGGTGGGCTCAGCCTGGGTACCCGGGCGCGGGAAGTTGCGCGCGATGAGATTCGCCTTGCCGTGGACAAGGCTCGCGGCATTCCGCTTCCCGCCGACCGCGAAATTCTGCACCTGCTGCCGCAAGAGTTCATTCTCGACGATCAGAGCGGAGTGCACGATCCGCTGGGCATGATGGCGATGCGCCTCGAAGTTCGGGTGCACATGGTCACTGCCGGTTCGAGCGCCACGCAGAATGTGGTCACAGCCGTAAACCGCGCCGGGGTGCACGTGGACGACACCGTTTTCGAGCCGCTAGCCTGTGCCGATGCTGTCCTTCGGGCCGATGAACGAGAGCTCGGCGTGTGCCTGGTGGATTTGGGCGCAGGCTCGACCAGCTTGATTGTTTTTCAAGAAGGCGCTGTGATTCACACCGCCGTGATTCCCATCGGCGGCGATCATTTCACCAGCGATCTCTCGGTTGGGCTATGCACTCCGCTGGCAGAAGCGGAGAAGATCAAAAAACTTTATGGCAATGTGATCGTGACTTTGATTCCCGAGGGAAACGAAGTGGAAGTTCCATCGGTCGGCGACCGGCCTTCGCGTCTGATTTCACAACGCATGGTCGGAGAAATTCTCGAGCCGCGCGCCCGCGAACTATTCGAGATGCTGCGCGACAACTTGCGGCACAGCGGCATGCTCGATGTATGCGTAGGCGGGATCGTGCTGAGTGGGGGCACGTCGCGGCTGGCGGGGATCATGGACATTGCGGAATCGGTGTTGCGCCGCCCATTGCGACTGTCCTGGCCGACGCCGCTGGCGAAAATGCCATCCACGCTGGCGGAGCCTGAGTACGCCACAATTCTGGGAATGATTTTTTACGGACATCGATCGCGAATTGCCCGCGGTTTGCAGGACACCCGTTGGAGTTCGCGGCTGATGGGATTGTTCGCGAAAAAGGGAGCATGAAAAGCTTGAACCACCAAAGGACACAAAGATACACAAAGGTTTCGTTCTAGTTTTCCTTTGTGTACCTTCGTGCCCTTTGTGGTTTATGGGTTCAGCCGGACAGAACGAAAATCTACTGAGGTGCATTGCATATGAAAAACGAAAACGACATTCGCATCAGCTTCAATGAAGAGACCCGCAACGACGCGAAAATAAAAGTTATCGGTGTGGGCGGAGGCGGCGGCAACGCCGTGAACCGCATGATCGATTCTGGCATGGAGGGCATCGAATTTGTGGTCGCGAACACCGACCTGCAAGCCCTGCGTATGGCCCGCGCACCCATGAAGATTCAACTTGGCGTCAAGCTGACGAATGGCCTGGGCGCCGGCGCCAATCCCGAAGTCGGCCGCAAAGCCGCGCTCGAAGACTCCGACAAAATCATCGAAGCCCTCGAAGGCGCCGACATGGTCTTCGTCACCACCGGCCTCGGCGGGGGTACTGGAACCGGAGCCGCCCCAATTATCGCGTCCCTGGCGAGCGAGATGGGCGCGCTGACGGTCGCCGTGGTCACCAAGCCATTCGCCTTCGAAGGCAAACGCCGCATGCAGCAGGCGGAGCGCGGTATCTCGGAGCTGATGGAGTCGGTCGACACTACAATCGTCATCCCCAACGAAAAGCTGCTGGCGGTCGCGCAAGACGCCGGCTTCTTCGAATCCTTCCGCGTTGCCGATGACATCCTGCGGCAAGGCGTGCAGGGAATCTCCGACATCATTACGATCCCGGGGATCATCAATCGCGACTTTGCTGACGTGAAAGCGATCATGGCCGGCATGGGTTACGCGGTCATGGGCGCGGCTACGGCCAATGGAGCGCGCCGTGCGACTGAAGCGGCGCAAAAGGCAATCGCGTCCCCGCTGCTCGAGGCCGGAGCCATCGATGGCGCCCGTGGCATTCTCATCAATATTACGGGCTCAAGTTCGCTCAAACTTGCCGAAGTACAGGAGGCCTGCAGCATCATTCAAAGCGCCGCCGACGAGGATGCGAACATCATTTTCGGCGCCGTGCTTGATGAGAAGATGAAGGACGCGGTGAAGATCACCGTTATCGCCACCGGCTTCAAAGATTCCGATCACCGGCGTCGCCGGCAGGAAGAGCGATCCAGCTTTGTGGTTTCGCGGGAGAGTTCACGCCACGATGATTTCTTCGACGAACCCCAAACCGAAGCTGAGTTCGATCCTGAGCCCCCGCCACCCATGGTGATGCAACAATCGGCGCCGCAAGCCGCTGCCGCGGTAGGCTCGAGCGAATCCATTTCGATCGACAGCATGCGCAACGCCATGATCGCAAATTTCGAGCAGTCCGATCTCGACGTCCCGGCATTCCTGCGTAAACGGGGGGAGACCATGTAAGCAGATCCCCGGCGCAAGGGGTTGCTATCAAATGAAAAAGGCCCGCACGGGGCGGGCTGGAATGTTTAGGGCAACAGCAACCTCTCATATGCGGACTACTCCTGCAAAGCCGCACTCATGATTAGAAGTGTCCCACCATAATGGCGATGCCGTTATGGACGACGGTCAGCGTAGTTCCTTTTTTCACGACTGGTGGGCGGGCGGTGAGAAAGGTTGCAGATCCACCCGTCACTTGCATCGTGCCCACGAGCTTGCCGAATGGTTCACCTGGCGTCGTTCCAGGACCGACGAATACATCGAGTGGGGTCAGATCCGGAAACGTGAGGTACTCGCATTCCACTGAAAGCTTCGTATAGCCCTTCAGTTGCCCGGGTGTAGGGGGGCGGCGGAGCATGGGTTCAGCGATGGAATACAGGGAACTCCCAGATCCTCCATTGGCGGTTGCGGAATGCAGGTCGATGGACCAATACACATAAAAGCCTGGCGGGGGATTCGGGGTTGGGTTTTGGGCTACTGTCGGCACCGCCAATAGTGTGGCAACAACAGCCAATGTTGTAATAATTAGTATGGTTTTCATTTTTTTCCTCCTTGATTATTTGTTTTACTAGTTCCTCTTGGGAAACATTTTCTGGAGACGAGCGAAGCATAGGGCAGGACCAAGCCGATGAATAGGACCGCGCTCACCTATGTAAGTGACAAATTGGCGAAGAGCATCACCTATGTAGGTGACGAACGGGCGAAGACCATCCATAGTCGAGCGTCGCGCTTCGAGATTGGAAAACTTGTGTTCCCGATGAACGCATTGATCGCCGATACGAGAGGGAAATTGTTTTCCACTATGGGGCAGTATCCTTCCAGTAACTGCCGGACATTACCAAAGGGCCGTAACCAACCGTGAAAAAGCTGCAAACCTTTTGGCGAGAAGGGGTTAGATCGAGAGGCGAACGGGGAGCAAGAAATAAGTTTTAGATTGCTTATCCAAAGGAAGTTTCATAACATCTAGATCAGCAGCAACTTAGCCAGTGGCGACGATCATTGGTAGGTTTCGTGCTATCTACCAGGGATGGACTCCGGGGATGGGGACAGTACAGTGAATTCAGGGAAGCGTTCCGCTGGCATCGGTTTGGTTGTCGCGTTCATCCTTTTTGTGGCTCTCTGCCCGGCGGGCATTGCTGCTACTGTCAGCACGCGGTCTCTGACCTCGCATAAATCCAAGTCACAGAAAATTAATGAGACGCAGCACGCTCGCAGGCGCATGCGCCGGTTGGCCCACAGCCGCGCTGCCGTGCCTACAACCAGCGCCGCGCGCGCCACTCTACACCGTCGGCATCATTATTACGAGCGCTTCTACACTAGTTCCTTCGCGCAAGATATTACTGAAGGCGACGTCACCGCCGGGGAAGATCCGGTTGTGCGTGACGCAGCCATCGACGCTTTGGGTGGAATGAATGGCACGGTCGTAGCCATTGAGCCTACCAGCGGCCGCATCCTGGCAATGGTGAATCAGAAGCTCGCGCTTTCGAGCGGTGCCCAGCCTTGCTCCACCATCAAACTTTCCGTCGCGCTAGCCGCTCTCAACGAAGGCATTATCACCAAGGAAACCGAGGTTCGTTTAGGTGGCCGCTACCACATGAATTTGACGATGGCGCTGGCACACTCGAACAATGCGTATTTCGAAGCCCTCGGCAGACAACTCGGTTTTGAGAAAGTAAGTTACTACGCCCATCAATATGGACTCGGCGAATTGGCCGGCTATAGCATCCCCGGTGAGCAATTGGGAATTTACCCTAACGAGGAGATCCCATCCAAACTCGGCGGCGTTGGCAAGATGTGCTCCTTTGGTGAAGGCGTTTCCGTGACTCCGTTGCAACTCGGCGCGCTGGTTTCCGCCATTGCAAATGGAGGCACGCTCTACTATTTGCAGCACCCTACGGCTCCGGAGGAAATCGCGAACTTTCAGCCGGTGGTAAAGCGCCGTCTGGACATCTCTCCGCTGATCCCTGAAATTTCCGACGGCATGGAAGGCGCGGTGCAATTCGGCACCGCCCGCCGTCTACGGGTAAACTTCAGTGAAGAAGAAGTTTTAGGCAAGACCGGAACCTGCTCCCACGCGGGCACACGTTTCGGATGGTTTGCCTCCTACGCGAAAACCGACGTTGGTCACATCGTCGTCGTGGTCTTCCTGGAGGGCGGCCGTCCGACCTTCGGCCCCAAAGCGGCAGAGATCGCCGGACGCATGTATCGCGACCTCTACGATCACAACTTCTTTATGGCTAAACCGGCGTTGCCGTCCAATACCGCGACTGTGAATCAGATTCCAGCCTCGCAATAAAGGGTCGACCCGAACAATCACTCAGTCCTGAGAAATCGCCGTGCCGTTGCCACAAGGCGGACCATCCACCATCTCTTGCGCAGACATCGAGATCGCGCCATTTCTAGCCAGTGATTTGCCGCGAAGCGTCCCACCATTTAGCGTGATGCTGGTAAGCGCCAGGATCTTCCCGACAAAAACGCTTCCCGTCCCGATGGTCGCCGAGGAACCGACCTGCCAGTACACGTTGCATCCTCTTAAACCTTTCGCCCATGGCGGTTGCTTGTGGCCCAGTACGATGGTCACATTAGAATTCGAGGCCGTCGTCAGCGTACTGCCGATCTGGAAAATCCATTGCGAATCGGGATTCCCGTGAGCGTCCAGCGTCAGCTTGCCAGTCAATCCGGCGGAAGACGAAAAACAGTAGACTCCGGGTCCGAGCCTCATTCCGCCCAGATCCTTGCCGGTAAGATCGGTGCCACATGGTGCGCCCACCGCTTCGTCGTAGGCTACGGTCAGATCCTTCTGTGCACGGGCGGTTACCGGGCTTGCCTTAAGGTAGAGGTGACCCTTCACTTGCGATTGCGTGAGTCCTGTGACCGCGGGTGTCGGAGAGCTGCCTACGGAACCGATGATGTAAGTTTGTGCGCTGACATTGGTGATGCCGGAGCCACCCAGCAGGGCAAACTTGTCAGCCGTGCCCAGATTAATTTTCACCGGGGCGGGGTCGTTCTGGGCATGAGCGGCGATTCCGAACGACAACAAGACCAGCGAAGAAATCGTTAACAGTTTCATCTTATTCCCTTCTTCGTTTCCATTTCTGTACCGAGATTTCACTCCGCACTGTATACAACCGCATGGTTCACCGTCTGTACCGGATTGATCACAATGCACTGCTCCGTGGTTTCGGTGTGGTAACCGCTTGCCTCGCTCAAGTTACTCGCACGAGCCCGAGCCACGCCGCGGAACGATGTGACTTGGGTCATGCGATCCGGCTTAATGGTTCAGCTCTTTGATTTTTTGCTATGAGGGTGTTCAGAGCAAATATGAGAGGTAAACTCATTGTCGCGCTGCAGCTCAAAATTTTGCATCATTTCATCAAAGGAACCGCCCTGGGGAGCGCCTGAAGGTTTGAAGACCCAGGCGCACGCGGAGCAGCCAAAACCCCGGAAACGACTTTTTTCGATCCAGATAAGCTTGCGTCTCGCGGCCACTAAAGGCGGAAGACAAAATCGTGGGTGCGGATGTTTCGTATCATTTTTTCCCTTATCTCCTTATGGTCTGCAGAATCATTCATGCACGCAGGTGGCCCTCCGCATGAAAACCTCGCAACTGGCTGTCTCGATACGCCACCAGGCAGAATCCACGCGGAGAAAGCATCGATGCGGCGTGTACCTTTGGGAGAAAGCGAGCATATACGGCAGACGATCAGGTGGGGGCACGCCCGCTGTATTCCCTCCTGACAGATAGCGCGTGAGCAGCATCAGCGCGAGAAAAAGGCCGACCTCTGTAGAGTTCGGCCTGAAACGTGCGCGTTTTACAGACACAAAGTAGAGCAGTCGTGAGGGCCTGAACGTCGACATCAATCGACACTAACCCATGACTGCTTAGTCGAACTGGTCGGACAATACATCGCCCAAAATGGGAAAACTGTTCAAAATTGCACAGGTTCAGCCTTGGCCACTGCTGCCGCCCGATTGCGACCGCGGTCACGAACCACCGCTACCCACCGTCGATATCTTGAGTATGGGAGAGGTTCTGTTGGGCAACAACCACCGGAACCTTCCTGCTCTGCACTACAATCATTTCGTATCGACTCTCAGGTTTTGACCTATTTCCAAGCCCCGACCGCGAATGTAGATTTGTGAAGAACTTGGAGGAGCCGATGGCATCTGGGTCTTTGGTAGACGCACAGAACTTACAGAACTACGAACTCGCATTGGAACGGCTGGGAGCCGCCACTGTCCTGAAGAAACAGCGTCCAATCGTAGAGCGCGCAACCCGGCCTCTGACCCAGCAGGAAGCGATCGCTGCAGCGGCCAACGCTCTAGGCGCGCTTTGGAAGAAACGCCAGACAAGACCCGATGGGGAGGGCCGATGAGTGCATCTTCCGATAGGATTCTGGAACTCCTGCAGCAGATTTCCGTACTGAAGGAATTGGACGAGCACGATCGCGCCCGCCCCAAGAGCAAAGACTCAATCGAGGATTCCCGACAACGACGCCAGCAGCGCCAGCAAATTCGCAAGGAAATGAAGAAACTCGCCTCCAGCGCTCACAAAAACTCTTCGAGCGAGCCTTAACCTTAGTCCGCTTCTGGCGGTTCATCGACCCCCATTAGCCCCCGACCTGCTCCTGGCGCTGTCCCGGACTATAATTACACTCACGCAGCGATGGTCGGCGGACAGGCGTGGAGGGTGAACCCATGGGCGAAGTCGTTTACGTGTCCAAATCACGGATTGAACGCAAGAAAGGACCGGTTCGCATCGCCCACGTGGCGGGGGAGCCGCAACCGGTGGTTTTCAGCGTACACGGCGGCATCGCCAAGCACTATAAAGTGGATCCCGCCACGCTGACGGAATCCCACGCGGCGACGATTGATTATGTCATCGCGTCCGTTGCCGGTTGAATGCTCGGTACCTTTGGAGGTGCGCTGGAAGCGCGCCACATCGATGCCAGCGACGGACGGTTGACCGGAGAGATTACCGGCGAGGTTGAAACTGAGGACAACGTGCTGATCATCCGGCGAATCCATGTCGACATGCGCCTGGCGGCGCCGGAAGAAGCCAGACCCGCCGTAGAGCGCGTCCACAACATCTACGCGATGCATTGTCCGCTGTATCGAACCTTTTACAAAACGCTTCAGCTTACGTCTTCGTGTACCCTGGTGCCACCCACGGTTTAGCGCGACCCGATCAATGAGCAGGCAAAAAGCCGCGACCCAAGTCGCGGCTTTTTATTTGTCCACACTGCTCGACGTTTACGGTACGGTAGCGTAAACCGTCTGCTTCCACTTGTGTCCCGCCGTATTGAAGATGTAATAAACAAACGTATGGGTTCCTGAAACAAGAGAGATATTCGTTTTCAGAGTGTTCCTCTTATAGGCCGTGTACTTCTTCACGCCGTCAACCCACACCTCCATTCGCGCGACAGTTCCCGTCACGGTGCCGCTGGCCCAGGCGAGCACGGGCGAATGAACAGTCGCATGATTCAGCGGACTGCAAACATTGACTCCCGGCACCGATGGAGCAGCGCAGGTTGTACTTCCCACCGTCAAAGGAAAAGTAAACTCCTGCAGCAAATTGTCCCAGCCTGCGGAAAACACGGTGACGGCGTGCTTTCCGTTCGACAGTTTATAACTGGCATCGAGGAAACTGTAGTAAGAGAACGCGCCTTTCAACTGCTGACTCATCTTTTTGCCGTCCACCCAGACTTCCACCTTGCGCCCGGGCGTCTGGTTAGCTGCGCCGATACTGAATTGAACCGGCGATGAGCCGACCACTGTGGTTGTAGGGGCGCAGAGAGTGATTCCCGTGTATCCAGTCGGCGCATCGCAAGCTGGGAAGTTGCCAATCGTGGTGTTCTGAAATAAGAGGTTCGATCCATCCCCGTATTCTTCAGACAGGACAAGATCGGGTTTACTGTCCCGGTTGGCGCGCACGACGGAACTGCCAATCAGCAGCTCCGTGCCGCTGCTGCCGGTGTAGATCACTTGCTCGGGCTGATATGTGCCGTTGCCATTGCCCAGCAGCACATTGAACGTATCCGGCGCGTCGCCGTGGCAGTCGGACGCTTCCGCCGCAGCAATATCGTTGATCCCATCACCATTGAGATCTGCAACGGCAGGCGCACCGCCCCAGGCATCGCAGTTGCCGGTTCTGATCTCCCTCTCGCGAAAGCCCCGATTCGCATTGCCGTACAGCACCCTTACCTTGTTGTAATAGGTGTTGCCATTAATCGAGAAATCGAACGGTTGCCCAACGAGGTCCGACTTCCCGTCCCCATTTAAGTCATAGACCGCGTAGTCCACGTCATCGACCCAAACCTTCGACGCTTGAAAGTGACCGGTTCCGTCGCCGTAGAAAACTTGATAACCGGTGCCGCCCTCACCGGGGTTTTCGGCGAGGATATCGGCATTACCGTCGCCGTCAAAGTCGCCCACCGAGAGCCAGCCGCCGCCGCCAGCCATGAAGGTAGCCGGACCGGCCGTGAAAGTGCCATCCCCGTTGCCAAACCAGACCCACAAGTTGTTGTCTCCACCTTCGAACAACAGATCAATCTTTCCGTCATGATTTACGTCGGCGGCTCCAACGATACTCACAGCGGTTGGCGTCACGAAACTTCCCTTAAGCCGCAGCCTCCCAGACCGGCTGCCCAAGTATTCGTAAAAGGTATTCGAATTGTTACTGACGATCAAATCGGCATTGCCGTCGCCATTGAAGTCGCCGATAGCAAAGTAATAGGCTGGCGCTCCGTTGGGCAGCGTATAGCAAACCGGGGCAGCATAAGTGCCGTCCCCTGTGGACAGCGAAAGACCAAAACGCGCGTTCGCGCAGCCGGTGGAATTGATGAAGTCCTCGCGGCCGTCTGAATTGAAGTCAGCGTGGAGAGAGTCGAGATATGGACTAGAGAAAGTAGTAAAACTAACTGCCTGGGAGAAGGCGACAGGGATCGCGAGCACCAAGCCAGTAAAAACCAAGGCAAACCTGGAGGCGTGACGAAGCATAAGTTCTCCTAGAGCGAAAGTCGCAACAGCGCGCGGTGGACTTGGATGCCCAGGAGTGGTTCGGAACAATACTGACGTTCCTGTAACGCGCGAGAGTGGTGCCTGTAGCATCCCTTAGAGGTCGGTGGCTTCTTGTTCGCCCACGGGCCGAACCAACGAGTGGAATTTGTACTCGACGACCAGCTCGCCTCGGCCATCAACACTGCACCGATAACGTTTTGTAAACCATGTCGTGGAACTAGACTCAAAGGACGGCTTGAATGGGTTCACGCGGACCGCATTGAGCGCGTTTGATGTGCCTCCCGACTGGGAACACTGGTACTTGTAGTTTGTTTTGGTAGGCTTGTGACAAACTGCTAGGGAGTCGAACTTAGGTTCGTCTTTTCCGGCATAATTGAACACCAGAAAGAAGTCGCCCTTTCGGTCGGCATTGAAATGCAGGGGAAATGCTGAGGGGGAGGGTGCAACGGCCTGTGCACCGGCTTATAAATGATCTTAGCTTCGCCTGCCAGCGGCGCATACAGCGAACACGCGCACGCTGCGCCTGCCGCGAGTGCGTACATGTTGAGTTGTTGGTGAACTGATCGGCAGGCTTAATTCGGGGCCGGGGAGCGCGGGTCATAAAATTCTCCTCCGAATGGCGGTCCATTATCCGTTTGCTCGGATTGGGAGTCATCGCTACGATCTCTCAGCCTGACGCAAACAACTTCTCTTGTACTTAAAACAATCTCGATAAAAAGAATCCTTATATAAGGGCAATCATCTGATCTTTTGTCTGTCCCAACCGGGGCAGCAAGCCTGCGATGGAGGGAATTTCTATGTTTCGCAAACTGATGGCCACGGACAATGACGCTGCCATAACTGTTCTTCGATTGGTGCTAGGGGTGGTATTTTTCGCGCACGGTGCCCAGAAGTTGCTCGGGTGGTTCGGCGGATATGGTTTCACCGGCACGATGGGCTTCTTCACTGGAATGATGCACATTCCGGCCCCATTCGCGGTTTTGGCCATTGCCGCGGAATTCTTTGGTGGACTAGGCCTCATCGTCGGCCTGTTCACTCGCGTTGCGGCCTTTGGAATCCTTTGTAACATGCTCGTAGCCGTAACAATGGTCCATCATCAGTTCGGCTTCTTTATGAACTGGGCGGGGACGCAAAAGGGAGAAGGTTTCGAGTTCCACCTGCTCGCGCTGGCGATTACTGTCTTTCTGATGATTCGCGGAGCAGGTGCAGCTTCAATCGATCGCCTCTTGTCTTCCCCCGCGAAGAACGTCATCAGGCCCCAGGTGCGGACGCAAGCTGCCTGATTAGGCACAATGATGACGAAAAACAGTCTCATTACCGCGCCCCGGCTCTGGCTGGTGATTGCAAAGAGTTATCGTGCGCTGAGCCTGCTCGCTGAGCAGAGCATCGAAAACACGGGTCTGTGCCTCACGGATTTTGTCGCGCTCGAAGCCCTCCTACATAAGGGGCCGCTCACGATATCGGAGATACAGGACAAGGTGCGCCTGGCCAGTGGCTCGATGACTGCGGCAGTTGACCGCCTCGAGAAACTCGGCTTAGTTGTTCGCAAGTCAAGCCCAAGTGATCGACGAGCGCGCGTCGTTCACCTGACTGCACAAGGCAAACGGCTGGCGGTATCGAGCTTCGAGCGGCATGCAAAGGACCTTGAGGCGCTCATGTCTGCCTTGTCCCAAAAGGAGAAGGAACACCTGTACGAATCGATTAAGAAGCTCGGGCTCCTGGCAGCGGATAAACTTAACCACCAGGAAGCCAAGGTCAAAAGCAGTAGAAAACAGGTTAGGAAATGATCATAGAGGTCGACGCACCACGAATAATCCTGAGGACCGCACCCGAGAGGAGAAAAGAAGATGCTGAAAGTTGGAATCATCGTCGGCAGTACGCGACCGGGACGGAAAGCCGCGTCCGTCGCAAAATGGGCACACGACATTCTGAAAGGCCGCAAGGACGCGGAGTTTGAGATGGTCGATATCGAGGATTACAAGCTGCCGCTCCTCGATGAGCCTATGCCGCCCATGATGCATCAGTACAGCAAGCGTCACACGAAGGCTTGGAGTGAGAAAATCGCTTCGCTCGATGCCTACATTTTTGTCACGCCGGAATAAAACCATGGCACCTCGGCGGCGCTAAAGAACGCGATCGATTTTCTCTACCACGAATGGAACAACAAAGCGGCAGGGTTTATCGGATATGGCAGTGCAGGTGGTGTCCGAGCGGTGGAGAACTTGAGGCTGGTGATGGGCGAACTCAAAGTCGCGGACGTACGAGCCCAGGTGTCGCTTTCGATGTTTACCGACTTCGAGAACTTCACGACCTTTAAGCCGCACGAACAGCACGACAAAGCTGTGCATTTAATGGCGGACGAAGTGATCGCGTGGGGTGGAGCATTGCAGACGTTAAGAGGAACTCGCTGAAGAATGTTTTTCAGCACAGTCCGCGCTCGCGGATCGAACGTGCGCGGTCCACAAATGTCAGGAGCTACAAAAAATGCAGATCGGTGTCGACAGCTTCGGAGCAGTCATCTCTGACCCGGCCACGGGTCTGACCGTGAGCCCTCTCCAGCGCATGGACAATCTGCTGGATGAGATTGTACTGGCCGACCAGGTTGGCCTCGATGTCTTTGGCATCGGGGAACACCACCGTAGTGAGTTCGTGGATTCGGCTCCGCCTGTCATCCTGGGCGCAGCGGCTACGCGCACAAAAAACATTCGCCTTACAAGCGCCGTGACCGTTCTCAGCGCGGCGGACCCAGTCCGAATCTTTCAGGAATTTGCCACTCTGGACCTGATCTCCCATGGGCGTGCTGAGATCGTTGCAGGACGAGGTTCGTCCATAGAGGCTTTTCCGCTCTTTGGTTTCGACCTGGACGACTACGACTCGCTCTTCTCAGAGAAGCTGGGTCTTCTGCTCAAGATTCGCGAGAACACCCATGTTCACTGGACTGGTAAGCACCGCGAACCTCTCACGGGACAGGCGGTCTATCCGCGCCCGCTGCAAAATCCGTTGCCCATTTGGGTCGGCGTCGGGGGAACTCCTGAATCATTCGTTCGTGCCGGCACGCTCGGACTTCCACTGATGGTCGCCATCATTGGAGGCGAATTCAAACGATTTCGGCCCCTGGTCGACCTCTACCGCGAAGCTGGGCGCCGTGCTGGACACTCCGCGGAGAAACTCATCGTGGGCCTTCACGCAATTGGCTTTCTGGGAGACACAACCCGCCAGGCTGCAGAGGACTTCTATCCCGGATATGCCCACACGTTTACCGAGATCGGTAAAGAACGCGGCTGGCCCCCAGCTACGCGGGCACAATTTGACGCTCTGCGAGGACCCACGGGTGCGCTCCTGATCGGAGACGCCGAAACGGTCACACAGAAGATACTGTATGTGAATGAAGTCCTCGGCGGCCTTGCCCGTATTACTTTCCAGATGGGTGTGTCGGCGCTCCCGCACGAGAAGATGTTAAGGTCGATCGAGCTTCTGGGAACCAGGGTTGCTCCTATCGCCCGTAAAGAACTCACTGCTGTCACTTCGCGTTCCTGATCGAGAACTTCATTCCACTTAGAAGAGCGGGGACCCCGTCAGCAGCTCCAGATTCTTCGGAAGCCGTGCATCTATGCCGTAGGGTCAGGGGCATCCCGGCCAAGAGGCAGCTATAGAGTCGCCTTCATCGTCTTCCTGAATCTTCGCAGTTTTACCCGCTACGGCTGGCTTGCCCTTTGGAAATTCGATCACTTTACCGCGCCGCTTGCGGGATACCGACTTCACTTTTGTCGGAAAGAGATCTCGAGAATAAAATTCGATGACTTTCGCCATAATATCATCCTATTCACTCGCACATCACAGAGTTGCTTCAATCTGCTGCCTTGTTTGATGCTGTGTGAGACCCTGCGGTCTCACACGGCGAGGCCAGCAATGTCGTCTTCTTCGCACGGACCTACACTTGTGCGAAGCCGCCATCCACAAACAATTCGATTCCAGTGATGTAGCTACTGTCGTCGGATGCAAGAAACACCACGGCCTTAGCGATCTCATCGGGAGTCCCCAACCTGCCGAGTGGAACCATGGTAGAAATCATCTTCTTGCGCTGCTCTCCGGTTGCTGAAGAAGCCAGCAGATCACTCAGTCCGGGCGTGTCAATGGATCCTGGACTTATGGCGTTCACCCGAATGCGGCGATCCTTTAAGTCGGTTGTCCATGTCCGGGCGAACGAACGCACGGCGGCCTTTGTGGCGCTATAAACACTGTTCGTGGACAACCCTTTGCTGCCGACGATGGACGCATTCAATACGATCGAGGCGCCATCCGGTAGGAGCGGAAGCGCCTTCTGCACTGTGAAGAGGAGACCCTTCACGTTGATGTTGAAGATCGAGTCATAGAGCTCCTCAGTTATTTTGCCGAACAGAGCATACTTTGCTACGCCGGCATTGGCGAACACGACATCGAGCTTGCCTTTCTCTTTTCTAATTTGCCCGAAAAGACGATCGAGGTCGGCAAGATTCGATACATCCCCTTGCACTGCGCTGACAGTTCTTCCTATTTCCTTGACCGCTGCAGCCAGCTCCGGCTCCCGGCGACCCGTGATGAAGACGTACGCGCCTTCATTCACAAACTGCTTTGCCGTCGCAAGGCCGATACCGCTGGTGCCGCCGGTAATGAGCGCAATTTTCCCCTCAAGCCTGTGCACGGGTTTCTCCATACCTGTCTTGATTGGCCAAAAAGCCACCTTGGCGCTTTGTCACAAAGACATCCCACTTCACGCCCTGGAATGTTTGCTATTTCGATTCCCCTTTTGAACGATCTACGGTTTGCAACCTTCAGGGAACGCTGGACTCGACGAGGTAAAGAATTCCGTAGGCATGAATCACGTGCTGCGAAACCTCCGCCTCGTCGAATCCAGTTGTGGTACTTAGAACCTAATTTGCAGCAGCACTCGTTGCGCCTTCTTTCGCCGCCACCAACGCACCTCTTGCTGCTTCTTCGATGATGTGAGCGACCGCTTGTGGATGCGACACATACACGGCGTGGCTGCTTTTAACCTCCACGACCGTTGCACCGGCGCGCTTCGACATCAGCCGCTGCGCATCGGGCGGAAGCATCCTATCCTCGGTCGTTAGCAGGTACCAGCTAGGTTTCGCCT
>DATMQI010000183.1:0-11160 GCA_035567135.1 Terriglobales bacterium | reverse complement strand
GCACGCGTTCGACTGGGAAAATGCTGTACCGGTGCCTGAGTTGTTGCCCAGGTTGAGGTCGGGCACGGTACTCGTGACGCTCGCCGTGTCCGGATATCCGCCGATGGCACCCGGCGTGACAACCAGGGTCACGGTCGCGGTAGCGTTGAGGTTCAAAAGATTGCAGGTCACGGTGGGCGAAGTGAAGCTGCAGGTGCCCTGGCTCGGAGTGGCTGAAACATAGGTGACCCCGGCCGGCAATGTGTCCGTCAATGTGATGCCGTTCGCGACCGAAGGGCCGTTGTCCTTGACCGTGAGGGTATAAGTGAGGTTCTGCGGAAAGAATGCGGATGAACCAACCACACTGATCGACAAGTCTGCCTGGAGCGGTTGGACGGAAACCGCAGCCACCGACCAATTGGAAGCTGCGCTGAGTTGCTCCGAGAGGGGAACACTGGGTGCGCCCGCGCGCGTCGAGCCGGTTCCGTAGACGTCAGGAGGGGACGCAGGAGTGGCTGCGGACGCTAACGCCCACTGCGGTGTCTGACTGGGACCAAAGGCAGTGACCGTTTGTGTGCCGCCGATGGCGAGCGTATCAATTACTATGTCGCCGTAGGCACTCGGCAGGTTTAGTTGCGCGAGGTTCGTGGTCCCATCCGCTGCGAGGAACGATCGAATGGGCTTCGCCTGATCAGCGCCAGTCAGGGTCGTCGCTCCGACCACAACTCCCAGGGTTCCCGTGCCGCCCGGCAAGCTCAAAGTAACAATCACATTGTTGGTTCCGGCCGCGGGACCGATCAGGTACCACAACTCAACGCGCCGGGTATTGCCGGCATCATTGTGCACACCACTCAGGGTCAGGGCTGCGCCCTGATAAGTAACGCCGGATACGGTGGCACCAATATTGTTGGTAATGTTGATGGAGACCCCAACAACTAGGACCCGGTTTGTTCCAACAGTCGTATGGGCAAGAGTGATGGTGGGACTCGCGCCGGTGACACGCTGAGCAATTGAGGACGTGCTGTCAAAAGCAACCTGCCCAAACAAGCTGGACGACCAAAGAAACAGGCAGGCGACAAGCACCTTGCGGACGGCGTTCCATCCTCGAACCCTTCGCAGCACTGGAAAACTACGCGCAAAATTTGCGGTTTTCGACCGAACCTGGCAAGCGAGAAAATTGAGGCGTGCGCGCCTCCCGCACAGCGGTACCATCCGTACCTGTCTCCCGACGTTTTCTTCCTTCGCCACGACCCGCCCCACAATTTGCCCAGTGCCCAGGACACCATCCGCCACAGTTCCGGCATCTCCACGGGCGATGAATGTACGCTGTTCCCCATCGATCCATACCACGCGGTGGGCCTTGTATTTGAGGCTGTCGGCGAACAGCACGATGTCGCCCGTTCGTAAGGTTTCAACTGCGACGGGCATTACGTAGAGAATTTCTCCATCCCGAATGGTGGGGTGCATGCTGCGCCCCTGCGCGCGGAAACGAAAGCCGATGCCTACGGAAAGCAGACCCTGGATGACCGAGCCAAACAGCCGTGAGTGTGCTTTGTCGTTAATCACGGAAATTCAGGATCTCCCCCACTGCGCTTTCGTCAGGAACGAACCGAAACAAGTAGCAGGGCACGCGATTCGTAATCTGGTGCAGGAAGGAAATCGTGAAAGCCAGTGATTCCTCGTTGTAAAAGGGCGGGAAGCAACGCGCAAACATTTCAGCCACTGCTCTCGCTTGGGGAAGTCGCCGGAGTTCGTTTCTGTCGCCGTGCTCCAGCACGAAGATCTTGCTGACCTGCGTTTTTTCAGGGGAGGCAAAACCGGCCTCTCCATGCCAAGGCGTTCCATGCATCCAGATCTCATTCGACTCCTCGCGCAAGATGATGCGGTCGTCGCTTAGAACATGCGCAGCTCGAAGGGATCTCCAAAGGCCCGCTGTCGTACTCTTTCCAGCACCGGAGTGACCGAGAAAAAGATGGCCGCCTGTGCTGTCATCGAGCAGACCACAACCGTGGACCTCCACTCCTTTACTTCTCGCTAACCAGTTGGTCACCAGCAGCTCGTCTAAGGGATACTCGAGCGGATAGACCCTACTCCCATGGGGTAGACATTCCCGGTTCAATAACAACCTTGCGTTAGAAAATTCCTTGTCTACTGAGAGTCGCTTGTACGGCTGATTGCCCAATACCGGCGTTGCCAAATCAAAAACATAGCGGTCATCTCTCTCGTGCAAAGCCCAGACCGATCCGGAATCAAAAAGCTTCCGGCCATCCAGCTTTGGCAACCGATCAATCCACTGCACTCGGATGTCGATATCACACCGTGTCGGAGTCGTCCGGAACCGCGCCATTTCCCAGGTTAGGCCAACATCGTCTGCTGAATCTGCGCAGAGACCAATTGACACGTCGCCGATTCGAACATACGAGCGATGTATCCCAGTGGACTTCGTAAGGCCCACGTCTCGCGTTTCAGCGTACATCCCTGCTCCACGGTTGCTGAGTGCCCGATGGCTTCATTTCAGGATCCGGGCACCCTGCACTGGCCCACTGCGACACAGGACCCTCCAACCGGTCCGGCCGACGACATGTTCTTGCACGATCCCAACACAGCTTCCTCGGGACGCAAGCTGATCACTGAGACTTTCGGCGGCTCGTATGGTTCCTTCTTTTGAGGACCTCCGTTTTCAACCATCAATCACGCTCTTTCATGATCACGACTGCCCTCCGCAGCCACCACAGGCACTGTAGGACGTCGCGGGAGGGTTGTTCAGGATCGGGAGCAGGGCTTGCGGGCTGGTCCATTCGTTTACATTGATTGAGGGGAGTCTGCATGCTGCGTCCTGGACCGAGGCGTAATGCCGACCATCCGAGCAGAAATCACATTCACCATGTGCTGGCACTTCGAAACCCAGGGCCATTGCGCGTAAGTGTGCGACCTCACAAAGAAAGTCAACTGGCGATTCTGGGTCGTTATTTTCGAGTTCGCCGTTTGCTGGGCACATGCTGCAGAGCGAGCGAATTCGACACTTCTCACATTTGGAGATCCGCTTCTTTTCCTTGGCGCGCACTCTCAGCAGAAATTGCTCCCAGCCTTCCCTCACGGAACCCGAACGAATGTCATAGGTGTCCTGATGAGAGAGCACGCAAATGCTCATGTGTCCGTAGGGATCGAGCGCAAAAGAATTTACCCCTCCACCGCAGGAATACACTGTGTCGTTTTGTTCTGAAACTGAACCTGCCTCTAGATCACGCTTGGCCGCTTCCCGGTGCTCGGCGGCGATTTTCGGCCAATGCAGGTCGAGAGCAACCACTTCTTCAGGGGATAGTCGAACCGCCAGAGGACTCTGCGAGCAGTCGATGCGCGGGTTGATGAGCGAATCGAACTTGAATTCGAGGTGCAACTCCTGCTCAACAAATTCCTTCATGGCCACGACTTCGTGCTTGTTGATCGTAGTCGGAACGGTCTTCAGTTTCAGCGGCAGCCCGCGTTCCCGCAGCAGAGCCACCCCCCGCATGCAGCGGTCATAGCTTCCCTCAGTTCCAGTCAAGGCTTCATAGGTCGCCAGCGTTCGGCCATAGAGAGTGATTTCGATCGCAAAAGGAGGCCAGAGCTGAAGGTAATCTGCGACTCTCTCGGTGATCAAAGTTCCATTGGTGAACAACGTGATCAGGAATCCCTTTTGCTTCGCATACGTATAAATTTCGAGGAAATCCTTGCGCGCGAAAATCTCCCCTCCGGTGTAGAGAAGCCACAAACAGCCCATCTCGGCCAAGTCATCGAGCAGCCGGAAATGTTCTTCCTTGCTCAATTCCCGCTTGCGAGCCTCCTGATCCGCCATGGGCAGGTTGTTGTAGCAGTGCAGGCATTCTAAAGGACAGCGCCGGGTTATCTCGATCGAAACGCTGAGAGGAGCGCGGTTGCCAGAGTAGTAGCCATGCACCAATCGACTGAATTCGCCATATGTTCTTACTTCCATCACCGCCCCCTCAGGCACCACGTGCGCGGCTTGAAAAAAAACGAACGTGTAGGCATTACTCCGGAGCGATGATCTTCCCGGCGCTTTTGTCGTTCCCGATCGCTAGTGTCTTTTCAGGTTCTGCCAAAGCTTTGGCCAGACCAAGCGAACACAGCTCACGCACGAAGAGCTTTACGTCCTCTTCCGCCTTCTCCTTGCTTAGGTCGTACTTGCGATCGATCACATCACAGATGTCCGGCAAGCTTTTAGGCGTCTCAAGCGCATCCCAGATTGTGGCTCCGGTCCCGTTGAAGCTGAACAAGCTCGTCAAGTCACCGACGTTCCGCTTCACCGGCATAACAAGCGTCTCCCCTGCTATCAGCCGAGAGACGACGGCGCTCGCCCGGACGTAGAGCTCGGTTGACAACTCTGGCTGCGAAAAATCGACGGTTGCGATAGGTGCGTGGTTCGAGACATTCGAGCTATCGCCGCTCTCTTGCGCTATCACCAGCGTTTTCCCCAGTCCCTGAATATCAGTACTCAAAGCTTTGGGCCGACTGTAGCACGGCTCAGCAGCCATCGTGGTTATGACATCTGTTATCTAGAAAGGTACGTAGATCGGGGGGGCTGCGGCTTAGTCTGGCGCCACCATTTGCGCCACGTAAGTCCATAGTCGAAGCACAAGAGTGACTGAGAGGAAGCTTGTCTTCACAGAACTAGCCCTCAAAACCCCCATTATGGGCTCCACCTGGTTGGCGAATGCCCGCTGCATGGAAGCAGTGCCGATATTTCGTCCGGCTGTCGACATTCCGGCTTCGTCGTCGGTTTTTCGCACGGAGGTGGGAGAATTCACAGAAGTTGCAAGACGTCCTGTAACTCGTTTTGAGAACAAAGCGAGACATTGTTGCATCGGCGCCGCGTTTAGTAACTCTTCCTATTCCGGAGCGGAAGACCTGCTTCGGGATGCGGAACTTGCCATGTACCGAGGCAAGCGCACCGGCAAGGCCCGTTGCGAGGTTTTCGATGCCACTATGTATGCAACGGCCGTGCGTCGACTGCAGTTGGAAACCGATCTTCTTCGTGAGGAGGGGCTGCTCTGAGGAATTAACCCGACTGCTCTTGGTCGTACTCCAAAATATAGGCGATACCCACGGCGTCGCTAGGTAAGTAGCGTTCAATGAATGACTGCAACCCAGGTGCCGATCCCGTCACCACGATGGATGTGACCCTGCCTTGAGCGTTGGCCGACTCATTCGATATTTCAAGATCACATTGCCGTAGATAAATAATAATTTCCCGGTGGTACTCCGGCTGCCTGAACATGTTCTTCAATTTCGAATTTTTCGACAGGTCGAGTTCGATGCGGACTTTGCGAAACTGATCGCGTGAAAGCGCGAGGCCAGCGGCAGTGGTCATTGAATCCCGCTGGCTACCTGAGAAAAAACAACACCAGCGTTCGATCCAATCATCCGTACTGTGCCGACGACAATCACAAGTATCACTGCAAGCATGATCGCGTATTCGGCCACGTCTTGCCCTTCTGTTTCCCGACAAGCTCCGATTAGAAGCTGGCGAATGGTTTCTCTCATGTCCTGCCTATGATGCCGACGCTCGATCCGGAGGGGAATGGCTAGAACGTGGGGGTACAAAAGTACTTCCCGAGCAGCGTTTCGCTCGCGCCTACGTGACCAACGAGGAGCACCAGACGATCTGACAGAATCGGAGGCCCGCATTCGATTGCTCCGGCTTCCTCAAGGAGAGACCTGATCAGCGTAGCCCCAGCGGGTGAGAAAAAGAAAACATTCGTTTGGAGCGTCTCGTCATGCCATTCAAACAGAGCCGCATCCCGAGGTTTCTGGCTTTTGGTGAACATGAAATCAAATGCCTTCTGGAGCTGATCCGCTTTGCCGTTGCGGCTGCACTCGCAGAGTGGAAGATCTACCCTGTACCAAGCTGGCATGGTGTCCCTGGACAAGCGTAGGACGGCGAGCGGCGAGGAAACAGATGACAGAGGTAAGATGTCTAGAGGTTACTGAGGTTTGTCGCAATATCTGCGTTCTTAATCCCTTGCCGAGCGTCCGATCTACACGGGACTTCATTTCTGATAACTCCTGCGTACCCGGAGTGTAGTCATTAAAGCGGAGGTGCATTCTCTCTAGCACAGGGTCCACGATCCGCCGCCTCTTCCACGTAATCCTGGCGCGCGAAACGTGACGAGTCGGAGGAGCCTTAGCATCTCTCTCGGCTGACTTTGTAGCTACGAGGATTAATTCCCAGCTTGTAGAGCCTCGATTGGAGGGTCGTCCGTTTCATCCCGAGTTTGGCAGCCGCAGCGGATGGTCCCGCCAGCCTGCCGTTGACTTTCCTTAGAATGTGGACGATTTAGTCACGTTCGACGGCTTCAAGAGAACGATCGATCTCAATTCTCCTGTTGCCAGTGGATGCCAGTAGGCGTTCGACTCTGTGCTCGCGAGTTACTTCGAACACCACCGCCCCGAGTTCTGTGACACGTCTCGCTGAGTACCTGGTTGGAACGTAGTGGCCAATCCAGTATTTTATTTCGCGGCTTTGGCCAAATCATCTGTCTGACGACATTTCGGCAGGCCGCGGTCAAATGGGAAGTCCGCTATCTAACCTGTTTACTGCAGTGCGAAATCCTGTTCGGGTTTTGTAACAGGCTGTCATTCCCACTCTGGTAACATCGTCGCATCAACTATTTTAGGTATGCGTGCCCGAACGAAATTTGGCTTTATGAGACCCAAGGAGGTTGAGTGTCTGCAAGCAAACCTGCTGTCGATGCCCGCAAGCGTAACCCCTACAAGCAACCTGCCATCAAAAAGCTGACCCTGGAAGAAGCAAAGAAGATACTGAAAATCCAGCCCGAGCGAGCGGACGAAAACATCGAGAAAATGCTCAAGGAAATTAGGCGACTGGAGGGTGAATGACGACGTGTCCGGGAGCGATCAACTACGAAGGAGTGGTGAAATAGCTGTGGGCCTAAGCGTTCCAAAGGCGAGCGCATTGCGGCATACCGTATTTGTGGTGGTCCTGTTGTGCCTATTCGCGGCCCCAGCGTTTCTGTTTATGGCTGCTCTGTCCACTGATTCAACGTTGCAAAGTGTTTTAGCGCATATGACGCCGTTCGGGTTTCCTTTGTGGAGCGTCTTCGCAGTTTGGGTAACCTTGGATTCATCTACTCTATACCGTCTTGTTGGGGGCCGGCTGGATCCATTCGGGCCAAAAGCTCTCAGCCTGTCTGCTCTGGGTCTTGTGAACATTGCCTCTATGTTCTTTTTTCTAGTTCTGACAAAAGGCTAAATGCGTTGCTCATTCTGGTTTGGAATTCAATAGAGGCAAAGGCGCGTCATTCGAATCGCTACCCCCAACCCAGCAACGCTCACAGCGATGCTAGCCGATGCCCACATCATATTGACTAAGCCGCCATCTACAGCGAAGTATTAAAATCCGCTTCTTCTGCTCATGACGGCCCGGTCCCCCCTGCTAGTAACAGAACGGATAGTACGGCGTGTTATCAGACAGGCAAGAACGGAGCCGTTTTTTGTTTCAAAAACCGGACAGAAAACTGTCCTCCGAGGGTTACGACTGCCGACCGGTCGGCATTGGTGTAGTCTGGTGGCAACGTGAGCAGACTCAGAATGAAAGAGTCACCGTTCGGTGATCAGATGTTCGCTACTGCTTGGGCCTCGGTATGCGAAACGAGGGCGCTCGCGACGGTCGGTTCCGGCGAATGCCTAGAAAGGGCGAAACCTTGAGCAAGAACGCACGCGTCTCGCGCCTCACCTTGGTCGCCTCAATAGCGCGATTTCAGCGCTCACGGGAGTTCGCAACGATGGGTACTCGTGCCAAGCCCAGACTGTCCGCAGCAGCCCGTGCTCGGATCGCCGCTGCTCAACGCGCACGCTGGGCGAGAGTCAAGGGCGGGAGAATCGTTCCCATCGCCAGCCGCCAAAGGCGCAAGCTGTCCGCCACTGCACTAGCCCGCATCAGAGCGGTTCAAAAAGCAGCTGGGCAAAGTGGCGGAAGGAACACAGCAAGGCACAGCCAAACCATTATGCTTTTTTGTCTCGCGACAGAAGGTCCCAGTAGGCTGAGTCATGCGAATCGCTTTCGTCTAGTCAATGCAGCTTGTTCGCTGTCACACGCATATTCTGAGTTTTGACTTGACTAAGGCTGGTGCAGCCGAGTTATTTGAAAAGGTGACACAGCAGGGATGTGCCGAAGGATCGGCACTAGCGAAACGGCGCACCGTAACGCGCGAGAATTCTTTCTCATTGAGCGGAAAAAGGAGTCGCAGTTCAGCCGTCGTTTTCAGATGTTTTTCAGATTCAAATGACAGCCTGCGACTCCATGGAACACTTTCGAGCCGGGGACAAGGCAGTCTTCTCAGGTGTGTACAAGGCCATCCACGAGAAGGATCACGTGCCACCACACTACGTAACAGCAATCTACGGCGAGATCTTTCCGCACTGAATGCAATGCACAAACCGGGTCCGGTTTGAAATTGCACTGTCTGCTGTTCACGTATATGCGCACACGCATTTTAGACGTAATGACGACCGATAATCATTTTGCTATGCTCGTTGGTTAAGTTGTTGCGACTAATCGAGCGAAAGAAAAGTGCCAAGAGGCGGGCACTTTCCAAGTCCTTGGCCACCTTCGGTCTGAGAGTGGTTGCAGACTCGACAGACTACTAGCAACGAGAGTTCTTGTCCGCTAAAGGTCCATCACCCGCAGATTCTGAAATCAGTTGTCGGGGAGGAAAGCTTATGAGCAGCGCGTCATCGCGGAGTTCATTTGATGAATGTACCGTTAGCGTAGAGCGATTACTCGCGGAACTCCGATTGTGTCCCGGAGTTGGCGTAGCAATATTGGATGACCAACTCCGTTTTCAAACAGTCAATTCAGCGCTGGCACAGATTAACGGCATTCCCGACATTCAACATCTCGGAAAAACACTCGCTGAAGTACTTGGGGATATCGAGCATCAAGTCTCAGCGTTGGCTCGCGAAGTGATGGCAAGCGGACGTCCTGTCTTGCATTGCGAACTCTCTGGGACGCTGCCTACACGGCGCGAAACAGGATTTTGGGTAGGGCACTACTTTCCTCTCAAGGACTGGTCGGGACGTATCGTGCGTATTGGGGCAGTAGTGCTCGAAGTAACCCATGAGCGCAAAGTGGAGCGCTTGATTGCGCCGTTCGCTAGAAGAGAAGCAGAGGTCGACTCGACTCTTGAAGCTGTCGAACGCGGCTACATCATCCACGTTCTCAAGAAGGTGAATGGCAAGATCGCGGGGCGAGATGGTGCGGCTGCCAAGCTCGGAATGAAGCGGACCACCCTCCAATCAAGGCTTTCCAAACTCGGAATTAGTGCGCGTGATTACCGTAGATGTGGATGGGTGCTGTGATTGGAGCCATTCGGACCACGAGCAGTAACTTGGCGGAGGCTGCTCGGACGCGTGTTCGGGTTCCGAACGAGACTGGGGCGGCGGGACAGTTCGGCTCGGAGGGCGGAAAATGGCTCGTAGCCATGTTTTCCACAAATACATTCACAGATATTTCGTGATTGTGCCGAGAATTGCGTTGACAGCGATGAAGCAACTGTTTAGCTTGGCTGACGTCGACGGCTGAAAGGATTGGCAAAATAAATCTTGCCAGTCCGAATTAAGCTGAGTGATCTGCTCGGCAGGGCAACCTGAAGGGCAACCAGACCCGAAAAAACCGACTGTTTCTGCGAGGAGCAGTTGGGGTTTGGAACTGCGAAAGCGGTGATCGCATCAAGGGCTGCGACGGTACATGCCTCCACGCTATTGGCTCCCTCGCAGGAGCCGGCGGCTGGAGCATAACCAATGTCGCAGCCTTTTCCATTTTCCAGACACAGATGATTGCGCGCAAGCGCACTTGTTTCTTCAGACGGCCCCTATCTACGCCACCTGCGATTCTGTTCGTTGCGTCTCTCCCGGTTTTCAACATGAATTGGGGGTAAGGTTGTTCACGATTCGGGAGCAAAGCCGTCCCGCGTGGCTTTCACTCCTTTACACCAGCGAATGGTCAGCCGCCGTTCGATAAAATTGCACTGCGATGGGAGTAACGATTGAACTGGAGAATCTCGGCGATGTTCAGCTGTCGAAGGAAATCACGGCCAGCATAGAACATGCGTTGAGCGACAGACGAGGGGAGTGGCGAGTGTCGATTGCCGGATCGCGCGCGAGCGAGAATTGGGAACTGCGAGTCCAGGGACCGAACGGCTTTGAGCGGGCGTATACTTTAGCGGGCTCTGACGGAGAACATGAACCTGAGGCAATTCGCAGACGGATTCTCCAGCTCGTACCGGCCAGTTCCGCGTAACTGCTGTCCTTAACACAACAAGTACACCAACACAGGAATGAGCATAACAAATTGGCTTCCAACCCCCAGAGAGCCAAAAATGCGCCAGGTTCCAAATGCGAATCCCCTCGACGAACACATATGGCGCGCCTTGAACAAGATCAGAAAGCCAAGCACGGCCGAAGAAATCACCGACGTGCTCAATCGCGACCTCGGTCCCGGGGATCCTCCTTTCCAAGCGCGAGAAGTGTCAGCTTGGTTCCGGAACGCACACCAGAACGTACTGAATCTGTATTGGCTTAAGACTCGTCCTCACAAATAACTCCTTGTATTGGAAGTTCCGGAGTCGGGCCAGATGCGCCTTCCTGCTGGTTTCGTTAGAATGTCATCCGCACGAAAGGAGCATAAATGGCAAACAAAAAGATTGATCCGCTCAACAGGAAGCAGTACAGCGCCGTCTCAGCCGCGCTTACCGTCTCCGACATTCCGACGGCGGTGAGCTTCTATCAAAAGGCGTTCGGTTTCGCGAAACGCGGCATCATGAATGGGCCTGACGGAAAACCAATCCATGCTGAACTCACCTTGCGGGGCACGACGCTCATGCTCGGTCCGGAGAACGAGATAATGGGGAGACGCAGCGCAAAGAGCGTTGGCGCCTCTCCGGCTACCCTATACATTTATGTGGACAACGTGGATAAAATCGTTGAAAAAGCGACTAAGCTCGGCGCCACCGCACAAGGTTCCGTGATGGACATGTTTTGGGGTGATCGCTGTGGCACTATTGTTGATCCGGATGGCTACTCGTGGATGGTCGGCACACACAAGGCGGAACCGACAGCCAAAGAAATGAAGAAAGGCATGGAGGACATGATGAAGCAGCAGCC
>DATMQI010000182.1:0-18395 GCA_035567135.1 Terriglobales bacterium | reverse complement strand
GCTATCGCATTATCGGGTGCTGGAGCAGATCGGGGCGGGTGGAATGGGTGTTGTTTTCCGCGCCCATGACGATCAACTCGAGCGCGATGTAGCCATCAAAGTTCTGCCCGCAGGAATGTTGTCGGAAGAGACGGCACACAGGCGCTTTCGCCGCGAGGCTCTGGTGCTGGCCAAGCTGAATCATCCGAATATCGGGGTGGTATACGACTTTGGGAGTCAGGACGGGACCGATTTCCTAGTGATGGAACTGGTCTCCGGAGTTTCCCTTGACCACAAGCTGATCGGCGGTCCACTTCCTCAAAAAGAAGTGCTGCGGTTGGGCGTTCAGCTGGCTGACGGACTGGTCGCTGCTCACGAACGGGGAGTTATTCATCGCGACCTGAAACCTGCCAATTTGCGACTTACACCCGACGGGCGTCTCAAGATCCTGGATTTTGGTCTGGCGCAACTGACTAGACCCGAGACGGACGTAGCACTCACCACCAGCGTCGGCGGCCGAGGCGGAGTTACTGGGACGCTGCCCTACATGGCACCCGAACAACTGCGCGGCGACCCCAGTGATACTCGCGCCGACATCTGGTCAGCCGGTGCCGTACTGTATGAGATGGCCACCGGGCGACGGCCCTTTCCCGAACGCAACCTGCCCATGCTGATCGACTCGATCCTTAACCAGGAGCCGGAGTCTCCGACCTCTGTAAGTCCAAAAATATCTCCCGGTTTGGAATATCTGATTCTGAAGTGCCTGGACAAAGATCCGGAGCGGCGGTACCAGTCGGTTCGCGAACTACGCGTCGACTTGGAACGTTTAACCGCACCAATATCTGCGATCCCGTCTACAAGGGCGACCTCGAGCGCCTCCGGAGGTCAGCTAGCGAATGCATTAACAGTCGCGGCAGTCCGCGCTGGGATAGAGGAATCGCAGCGTAAGGAGCAGGACAGCCGCAATCGCCGAGCCAAAATCGTGTTGGCATCCGCCGCGTCGATTTTCCTGGCGCTCTTGGCCGCGATCATCTTCCATTATTCTCTCAGGTCACATCCGCCTGCTCAGCAAGTCGCCGAAAACCTTCAAGCGCGTCGTTCCATCGCGGTACTGGGTATAAGAAATCTCAGCGGGCAGCCTCAATCCGCATGGCTGTCAACGGCTCTAGCTGAGATGCTGACCACGGAAGTGGGTGCAGGCGAAAAACTGCGCATGATCTCGGGCGAAGATGTCGCTCACATGCGGCTGGATCTGGCCCTTCCCGAGAGCGACACGCTTGGGAGCAGCACGTTAGCCCGCATTGGCAAAAATGTGGGCGCCGATCTGGTGATCTCAGGTTCGTACGTGTTGTTGTCGGGCGGCCAGATTCGCCTTGACCTGCACCTGCAGGATGTTGCTACCGGGGAAGTCCTGGCTTCCGTCCCGGAAGCAGGCGATGAAGGCGCTCTCTTCGATTTGATCAGCCGGGCCGGCGCTCGTCTTCGGGAGAAATGCGGCCTTGGAAAAATCAGCCCGAGTGAGCAGGCCGGCGCCAAGGCTGCGCTCCCGTCCGGAACCGAAGCGACCAGGCTCTACGCTGAGGGAGTGGCGCGTCTCAGGGTATTCGATGCGCTAGGCGCGCGTGACCTGCTGCAGAAGGCGATAGCAGCCGATCCGAATTATGCCCTGGCACATTCTGCTCTGGCGGCGGCATGGTCTGCTCTCGGCTATGACGAGAAGGCCCGGCAGTCCGCCAAGAACGCCTTCGATCTTTCAGCCGAGCTTCCCCGGGAGCACAAACTGCTCGTCGAAGCACGTTATCGCGAGAACAGCAAGGAGTGGGATAATGCAGCTGGAATATACCGGACGCTCTTTGGGTTCTTCCCCGACAATCTGGAGTACGGGATTCTCCTGGCGCGCTCTCAGAGCAGTGGCGGACATGCCAAGGACGCGCTGGCCACGATCGATTCCGTCCGCCGTCTATCGGCACCCCCTCGAGACGATCCGCGAATCGGCTTGTCGGCGGCAGAAGCGTCGCAAGCCTTAGGAGATTTCCAACAGATGCTAACCTTTGCTGCGGAAGCTGCGCAGAAGGCACGGGATAGAGGATCGAAACTCGTGCTGGCGCGCGCGTTGTACCTGGAAGCATCCGCCCACGAGAATCTTTCCCACCCGAAAGAATCCGCGGAAACCGCAGAGGAAGCACGAAAAATCTATGCTGTGGTGGGGGACTTAAAGGGCGTTGCCAGTACCTTGGAGGTATCTGCCACCGTACTGGCCGATCAGGGAAGTCTCGCCGCGGCCCTCGATAAATATAAGGAAGAGCTTGCGATCTCACGGAAGCTGGGGAACCGGCGTGGGGAATCCTCTGCCCTCAACAATATGGCCCTAGTTCTCGATGAGCAGGGCGATCGTGAAGGAGCTCGTGCATTCTGGCAGCAGGCGCTTTCCGGATTTCGAGACATCAGCGACAAAAGCAATTCTCTCCGCACTCTCGTCAACATCGGCGGTGTATTCAAAGACGAAGGCGATCATGCCATGGCGAAGAAGACCTATGAGCAGGCTCTGGCCGTTGCCCGTGAAATCAACGATCGGGACGGCATTTCCCTCGCGTTGGCTTCGATTGGCACGATTCTCGACGCGCAAGGACATGGCAATGAAGCTAGGAAGATGCTGGATGATGCATTGGCAATGGATACTGCCAGCGGACAACCCACGCCGGCAGTCGATAAATTGATTGACCTCGGAGATGTGCTGCAGCACCTTGGTGATCTGAGGGGTGCGAATGGGTATTATCAGGATGCTTTGCGCCTTGCTCAGGCTGCCGGCGACAAAAGCATGACCGCGTACGCGCTGATGGGCTTAGGATCCCTTGCGCTGAAAGCCGGACAGATTCCTGAAGCTCGAAAGAACTACGAACAAGCGCTCACATTGCGCAAGGAACTGGGCGAGAAAGACGGTATTGCGCAGACACAAGTTGCCGTCTCTGAAATTCTTCTTGAGGAAGGACATATCCCCGAGGCAGAAGCTGCTGTTCGGCCTGCTCGAGATCACCTCCATGATGTCGGACTCAAAGACGATAAGGTCTCAGCGACGGCAGTTCTCGTCCGCTCTCTACTGGCACAGAATAAAGTTGGCGATGCCACGCGAGAGCTTGCCCGGGTGAAAATGGAAGCCAGCAAGCGTCAGAATCTGACAGTTAGACTCGACTTTGAAATCGTCAACGCCCAAGCGAGCATTACTGATGGAAAGCTTGCCGCTGCTCGGAAGAGTCTGGAGTCCGTATTAGCACAGGACAACAGGGCTGGCCTGGCGGGTCAGCAATTCGAAGCACGCCTCGCGTTGGTCGAACTCGAACTGAAAGCGGGCAACATTCGGGCCTCTCGTGCGCAACTCAATCAGCTGAAGACCGAAGCGACGGACAAAGGATTTCTTCTCATCGCTCAAAAGGCAATTGCGCAGGCCTCAACACTTCGTTTCTGACAGCATCTGCCTTCTGCTAAAAACCTGTCATTTGGTTGGCAGAGATGAACGCAATTGCCTCCAGAGGTGAGCTTTGCACTTCTAAAAGCAGAGAGAGGCGCACTAATTCCCAATGTGAAGCTAAGGGCGGACTTCTGCGACAGGGGCCAGAAGTCTGGCTCCAGCCACAGTTCACTACCAACAAACGGGCTTGTCGCCATCAACTCCCGAATTGTCGGCAACCCTTACCTTATCTTACTGGATTGTGGAAGGTAGCCCGTCAACCCGTAATTCGGGGAATCGTGAAACAGGCATTGTCCGCCCAGGTAACCAGTGGACGACGTTCAATCTGCCTACAAGTTCTTCTCCCGTAATAAGACTCTCAAGCAAGGATCACGCAAACTGCAGCGACTACAAACGTTCACCTTGCCAAATGTCGTTTCGCGACAGTCATAACTTCCGGAGATAAGGCCCCGCGACTTTCCTTTTTATCAGGCGGGGCCTTCATCCATGAAATAGACCTCAAAGCGCCAACTCGCCAGAATCGGTGCTCTCTTCCCGTTGACTTTCGATGGTACCGGGCCGATAATTCTCGCGAATCGCATCTCCGAAGAGCATCCTTCACGGGTTGGAATGCCCCTGAGACGAACGGTTCCTCGCCCCGATCTCAACGAATTCAAGCGGAAAATAAAACAGGTTTTCCCTAGCACTCGCTCGATAGTTTTCTTTCGTACGCCTGGTTGTTTGCTCGAGAGGATGCAATGAAGTCAAAAGCGTTCTGGCTTGTTTCTCTTTGTGTACTATTCACCCTTCGATTGTTTGCTCCCAACATGCAAGCCCAGAGCGCCGCCACCGCCATCAACGGCGTTTACAACGGCAATTACGCGTGTGCGCAGGGCCCGAGAACTCTGAAGCTCTCCCTGCTGGCATCGGGCAATGGATCATTGACCGGCGTGTTCACGTTCTATATGCCGCCCAATTCCCACAGCCAGGCTTTCAGCTATAGCTTGAGTGGAACGTTCGACGCGTCATCCGGGAGATTCAGACTGAATCCAGTCAGTTGGGAGACTCAGCCCCCCGCAGGTTATGCCATGATCGGAATGGAGGGCGCCTTCGATCCTCGCGGCGGACAGGTCGCTGGCAAAATTACCGCGCCCGCCTGCGGCAACTTCCAAGCGAAGCGGGA
Organism: Terriglobales bacterium; assembly: GCA_035567135.1. Taxonomy (GTDB): domain Bacteria; phylum Acidobacteriota; class Terriglobia; order Terriglobales; family Acidobacteriaceae; genus JABDBE01. The sequence continues at coordinate 13,788 of DATMQI010000182.1, read as the reverse complement.
CCAAGCCCGACCGGCAAACGTCGCTAGCGTCATCGCTCCTCAGACATCGGCAGCAGGAACGCAGGCCACTCGCCAAACTAGTGCCCAGCCCGCGACACCCCCAGGGCAGCCCTCCGCCACCTCGATGACTGGCGTCTACATCGGCACCTACACCTGCAACGGCGGCGCTTCAAAACTCAAAATCTCACTCATCGGTGAGCCCGACGACACTTTGGCCGGATTTTTCACTATTGATCTGCCCTCCGACGGTCCCCGGTTTACCTACAAGCTCACCGGAAGGTACGCCTGGGGGACACACCAGTTCCTTCTCACCGGCGTCCCTTGGGGACCTGAGCCGCCGGCCGCCCACTCGATGACGCAATTGACTGGCAAATACTATCCCGGTTCCGACATGCTCCACGGGAACGTGACCAGTATGTTCTGCAGTGACTTTTGGGGCGAGCGGGACAAGTCTGAGTCGCCCGAATCGATAGCAGCGGCGATGCGGACACCGCCGGTACCGAGTTCATCCCGGCCGCAACCCGCCGAACCCAGCGCTGCCGCAATAAAGGCCGCTCTGCCTCCGCCGGCGCCTCCCAACGGCCTTGTCCGCAAATCAAGAGCTTACTGGGAGAACTATCGGTATGACCTTACCCGGCAAGTCTTCGACGGAGGTTTCGGCAGCGACATCGATTCCGACAGGGATTTCCGGTTCCTCTTTCACGCTTATGTGGACATGTATTCGAAGCACTGCCGTGCCTATCTCCCCGCCCAGCACGTAACCCTCGAGATCACTCAACAAGGCCAGACCGCGATGGTCGTGGTCGATTCCCGCTTTGCCCCATCCTATCGCGAACCCATGCTGTCAGCCGGGGAGACTCTCGCCGGAGCCGTCGCGATTTCTTCCGGCAGCGTCAGCGCAAGCGACTACTTGAGTTCAAGCGCAGAAATCGAGAAATTCTTCGCAAAGGAAACCTGCAAGAGCGCGGCCATGCACCAGCTCAACGAAAACCTCCTGCGAGCGGCGACCAAAGAGCGTTCGCTCCAACAGGCCGGTGCCACCATCCCTGGCGCAGCGGCCGAAACCGACAAGTCCCTTCCCCCGGGCCGCTTCGCGCGGTTTGTGGATGGCTGCAACGCGTTTTTTCGCGAGCCGGCGAACTCCAGGCATAGGCCTGCAAACGCTTGGTGCAAGTGTCTTAGTGAGCATTATCAAACTCTGATGTCCCGCGACGAAGAGTCTCTTTATGGCAACGATTTCGAGCGTCTCTTCTTTAGAGGGATCGCACAGCCGAATTCAACCGACCCAGGATGGCAACGGTTTCATCCGGCGTGCGGGCAATGCGCACGATAGAAGTTTCATGAACGGATTTAGCAAATCTCTGGTGGCTACGTTTCTGTCAGCGGAACTCAAGGTGCGGGAGCGGATCTTGGTTTGGCTGGATATGTCTTCCGGCTTGCGGCGCGGTGAACTAGCCGGTCTGCGCTGGCAGGACATCCAGTTCCAGGAACTGGCGATCCTGGCGCAGCGCTCGGCGGTTGACCAGATGGTTGGCGACATCAAGACGGAGGCATCGAAGCGGCCGATCCCTATCGATCCGTATATCGCGGAGGACTTGCTCTTCTGGTATCGGACCACGAAGTACAGCGGACCTGACGACTACGTCTTCGCGACGGATGCTCCGCGGGCCGGCAAGAAACGTGGCAAGCAGCCAGTTTTGCTTTCGAAGGTGATGTCGTACCACATCCAACCGGCGGCCAAGCGACCCCTTATCACGAGCGTATCGGCTGGCACACATTCCGGCGCACATACACGGCTCTGCTACATGCTAATGGCGAAGATGTGAAGGTAGTGCAGGAACTATTGCGTCATGGCTCGTCCCGGATCACGCTGGACGTCTACGCCCAGGCGGTGACACCGGCAAAGCGGAAGGCACAGGGAAAAGTGGTGGCGATGCTGCGGGACACCAAGAAGGAAGAGACGTCGGGCTAAGAGTCGTGTGTCCCCGCTGTCTCCCCAGCGAAAATCGGTGTTTCCACCAAGTCTTTTGGATTGTTGGCGTCCCCGACGGGATTTGAACCCGTGTTACCGCCGTGAAAGCAGGATGGCTAAACGTAACTATAACAAACTAAAGGAACACGGACGCACTGGATGGCGTTCTAGGAGCAGCAAGAAACACCTTATTGTGTCCCCGATGTGTCCCCGGCATTTTTTGAGATTCCGGGCTTTCCCTGCCCGTTTCTGACTCTTTTAAAACAATTGGTAGAGCAGTGCTACGTTATGCAGTATTTTAAACAACTTAAGTGACTTGAGGTGGCCGCTAAGGTGCTTGAGAAGCAGTGAGAGACACGCGAATCGTGGGTGGAAAATCGTGGGTTCAAACCGTGCTTGCAAGGGCTACAACGGCCAGGGGCGAAGTTCATTGCCGGTTCCAAGAACCCATCAATCGCGGCCTCTGCCGTGACAGGGCAGCAATGAGATGTAACTGATTGATATCAAACGGTGTCGGCGGACGTCGTTTGATACAAAAGGGAGCCGCATGTCACTTCTTATCGTCCCCTTAACGTCCCCAGAATTGAAGCGCTCAAATTTCATTCAGCCGCGCAAGCGCGTTCTACGTTGTCCTTTGTGAAAAATCCCGTGCCTTGGATGCTAATTTCTGGCCGGTTTTACTGCGCGGCTGCGGTGATGGATACGAGTGCCAAAACGCTCAGAACGACTACCGCTCGTTTTATGGAGTACTTCAGTTCCATGCTTGGTCTCCCTGTAATTTCTGCAATGTCGTTTCTCGGCTTTGGGAGTGGAAGTAGCGCCCCTTAGGAGGTTCATCGCAGCCATGATTAACACCTCCTGCAGCGTGGAACCGTGACTTGTGATCTTCCACATGGCCGCCTCTCGATCGATTCGAAGCATCGCAACTGTCTTCAAGGCAGGAACGGTGCCAAACCTCGTGGCACGTGTATGTGTTGGAAAACCACGGCAGCTAGCAGAAACCCCATTAGACAAGGGGTGTTGAAAGCGTCAAAACTGTCGATTGCCGATGGTGGGCAAGCAGACAAAGACAGCTGCACAATTCGTGAAACAATCACTCGGCACGAGTCATCACGACTCGCGTGGCAAGCTGTGCCCACGAAGAGATAGCCGACTCCTGCTGCTTCCAACGTCGATAGCGGCGCTCCAAGCGTTTGACACCTGGCGGAATCGGTCCTGAATGGAGCTTTGGAATGCTAACTGCTTCTGGAATACCCCGGAACCCTCTAGAATCGGTTCGCTTGGCACACTTTGTTGCCACCTGTAGGGGAAGTGAGTCATCATCTACTTGGGACGAATTAAAGGCCGGCCAGCGGCGAGTTTCTGGATGGTAAGGCTATGGGTACAGACCCGATCATTGCGCCTCAGAGCGACACCCGCCGTTATGAGGCCATTGTGCGCATCAGCGAGGCGATCGCCGCTTGCCGCGAACCTGAGCAGTTGGCTGCAACTCTCGCAGATGAAATTGGCAAGTTCCTGAATTTCGACCACCTGTATCTCGTTGTGTTGAAGGAGAGCTCCAAGGAAATCGAATACCTTCTGTGGGGCAAGAGCCCAATCCCTTCGCCGGACCTGCCGATGGAAGAGCTGCCGACGTGGTCCGCGATCAATAGCCGAGACCCGCAGCATACTCCTGATTGGAATACAGAAGAGCGATTTCCCCGATTCAAGGAATACGCAAAGAAAATAAAGCTTGGCTCAAGCATCCGCGTTCCATTAGTAACTCCGCATCGTCGATTGGGTGTGTTCGGAATCATCCGCGATTTGGTGAACCCATTTAGTGACGAAGAGATAGATTTGCTGCGGCTGATCGGGCGTGTCGTCGCGTTCGCACTGGATGATGGTTTAAATCTCAGGCGTTCGCAACAGCAAAATGAGCGGCTCAAGTTGCTTCTGAATCTGACGAGTCGCATCACGTCGAACCTGAAGTTTCGGGAACTGTTGCGCGAGATTGCAGCGAATATTCGCGAAGTGATACACGCCGATGCCGCGGGTATCGCCTTTTACGACGCGGCATCTGCTAAGAGTCGCATTTACGTTGTCGATTTTCCCAATGCCAGAGGATTCGTGAAGGAAGAGATCCTGGTCACGCCGGGAGACGCTTTCATGCGCGCTTGGGAAAGCTCTAAGCCGGTCACGCTAGCCGCAAATGACAGGAGAGAACTCGGGACGGAAATATACGAATTGGTCGTTGCGGAGGGGCTAAACGCTCACTGTCTGATACCACTCGTAAGCCGCGATCGCCCCGTGGGAGTTCTCATTCTTGCACGCAGGGGTGAGGGATTTACCGACGAAGACGTTGATTTTCTCCGCGAAGCATCAGGCCAGATTGCCATCGCCATTGAAAACGCGCTGGCATATCACGAGATTTCGCAACTCAAAGACAAGCTCGCCCAGGAAAAGCTCTATCTCGAAGAAGAAATCCGCAGCGAGATGAACTTTGAGAACATCATCGGAAACAGCCCGGCGTTAAAACATGTTCTGGAGCTCGTTGAAACGGTCGCTCCCAGCGACTCTACAGTCCTGCTGCTTGGAGAAACAGGTACGGGCAAGGAGTTGATCGCCCGTGCTATTCACGACCGCAGCCGGCGCAATGAGCGCACGTTTGTGAAGCTGAATTGTGCCGCCATTCCTACCGGTCTGCTGGAGAGCGAACTGTTTGGACATGAAAAGGGCGCGTTCACCGGCGCAATTACGCAAAAAGTCGGCCGAATGGAACTGGCAGATCAAGGCACTTTGTTCCTGGACGAAGTGGGAGACATTCCCACCGAAATCCAACCGAAGCTGTTGCGTGCATTACAGGAGCGCGAATTTGAACGACTGGGAAGCACTCACACGCGAAGAGCCAATATTCGGCTCGTCGCGGCAACCAATCGCGATCTCGAACAGATGATTGCGGCCCGCGAATTCCGAAGTGATTTGTACTACCGGTTGCATGTATTTCCGATTCGGATACCGCCTCTGCGGGAACGTAAGGAAGACATTCCACAACTGGTCAGTTATTTTGTGCAGAAGTTTGCCAAGCAAATGCAGAAGAAGATCGACGCCATTTCACCCGCCGTTATGAGGGGACTCGCGGCTTGGGACTGGCCCGGCAATATCCGTGAACTTGAGAACTTCATTGAGCGCGCGGTGATCCTGACGCGCGGCAGGTCCCTGGAGGCACCTCTCGGAGAACTCCGGAGAACGAACACGGTAGAGATCCCGCGCGAGCGCAAACTCGAACCAATCGCTGGTGAAAGAACGAATTCGCAAAACGACAAAGCCAGCGTTGCTGACGAGTATGAAAAAAAGCAGCGCGACGAGATCATACGGGTGCTCACCGCGTGCAGAGGGCGAGTTGGTGGCTCTGATGGTGCTGCGGCCCGTCTAGGAATGAACCGCACGACCCTCCTTGCTCGAATGAAGAAATTCGCCATCTATGCGAAGCAGTACGCTTGATCGGCAGCCCTTCTCGTACACTTCTTCAACCTAGCCTTCGCTTGAAGCTTCGACAGTTTTGACCCTTTCAACTCCTTCGACCTCGATATTTCGAGGTCCCAGCGTTTCTCTCCTGTAGATTCAGCGACTTACAGTTCTCCAGGTTTGGTGTGCGCCTTGCTTTAATCGCAAGCGGGAGAAGCAATGCTGAAGATATCGCTCGTTGATAACGCCACGCAGCGTCGGTTGATTGTGGAAGGGAAACTCATTGCGCCCTGGGCAGCAGAACTGAGAAGTGCATGCGAAAAGGCGAGAGCAGACCTTCGTGGTCGTGAGCTCGTTGTCGAGATGAAACACATCACGATGATTACCCAGGAGGGCGAGAACGTAATTCTCGAATTGATGAACCGAGGAATTAAATTCCGCTGCCACGGCGTGTTTACCAAGCATGTGGTGAAACAACTGACTCGGCGCGCAAGTAGAGGTTTAGGAACACGAGCATGCGATTGAATGGGACCCATTTCAAGGTCGGAAGAGTAAGCAATCGATCCGCAGGTCGTGAAGACTTTCGCAGGACTGGGGAGAAAGAGTATGCAAAACCGAAACACATATGGAGAGAGGGACGGACGCCAGGCAATTGGAGCTGAACAAGGGGCGGCCCGACAGTTGGAGCAAATTCTCGCTAATGGCCTGGCCCCACTGTACAGAAGGGCATACCGCATACTGGGCAATACCGCCGACGCAGAGGACGCGGTCCAGGATGCCCTTCTCGCTGCCTATACCCACCTGGACCAGTTCAGAGGACAGGCACAAGTCTCCACTTGGCTGACCACCATCCTGCTTAACTGCTCTCGATTGCAGCTACGGCGGCGGCTAAGACACGTCCATGTGTCTCTCGAAGAATCCGTTGAGGAACTGCAATCCTTTCCACTGGAGCGCCTAGAAGATCACCGGCCTACTCCCGAGCGTGAATTCATAGAGTCTGACCTAAAAACCCGCTTGTCTGGTCTGCACACGCAGCTCTCGCCCACTCTGCGCAGGACATTTCAGCTGCGCGACGTTGAGGGGCGATCGATCCGTGAAACTGCGCGGATTTTGGGAGTGCCAACCGGGACTGTAAAGGCTCAGTCAGCACGAGCTCGCAAAAGACTCAAGGAGTTGGCGCGGCATTGCCTTAGGCCGCGTTCTCACAGCCTCAGCAATCGGGTGCCGGGTTTAGCCGGGACACGCATGTGGTTGGAAAAGGCTGCAACAACACGTATTCAGTGAGAAAGCGAGTTGTGCGTACGCCTGTCCTACAAAATTGCCAGTTCTTTGTCGCGTCTGTTTGTGGTTATTGCGGATTTCTCATTCTTGGCGGTTCGGCAAAGGAGTTGCGGGACGAGGAAGACCAGCACGCAATCGAGTGCAAGGCAACCCACGGCTCCGTCGGCGTAGGTGGCATTGAGGGCTTACGAGCAGAATGCCGATTTCACCAGGGCACTCACGTTTCGAGTGGAACATGGCTGCATTTTACCCGGTTGCGAGGTGGCTAAAGAGATGACAAAAGCGCCCTCCCTTCAAAAACGCGAAACAGATCTATACGCCACTAACGAGGATTTTCACTCAATCTTTAGTGAGGGTCTTACGGAGCTCTATAAGCTTTCGTTTCTGCTGACGCGTGACCCCGAAAAAGCCGAGCGATGCTTGGTCACTGGCCTTGACGATTGTGTCACCGGAAACCGCATTTTTCGTGAGTGGGCGCGTTCGTGGGCGAAGCGAGCGATAATCCAGAATGCAATTCGTGAATTGAAGCCCCGACCCAACCACTCCAATTCATCCATATCTGGAGCTATCTTCCCCGATGTTAAGCAACTGTTGAGGGATCCAGGGTTAACTCTCAAAATTGACGCCGTGTTGCGGCTTGAAGACTTCGAGCGGTTTGTGCTCATCCTCTCCGTGTTTGAACACCACTCGGAGCATGACTGTGCTCTCCTCCTCGGCTGCCCTTCCAGAGAGATTCGCGAAGGCCGTGCTCGCGCTCTTAAAGAACTGACAGACTTAAGCCGGAACGATTGTTTGCAAAACCAGCATTTCCTTCAGGAGACAAGGTGAAATGACTCATTTCGCGCATTCAGTACCGGCGAGGCCGCATTTTCGTAGCGTAAGCGGCCCTCAAGGCAACGCTCTCCTTCGAAACGCCAGTCCGTTTGGAGAGCAAGCATGAAGCAGAAGGGATTGGGGAACTTTCCCTGTGGCAAGGCGAGCGTCTTATGCTGACAGATCACGATTCTCACTGGAATATCGAGGACGTAACCGACACTGAGATCTGTGCTGCAATTCGCTACCTTGAGCCCGATACAAGAAACGCGAGCGAAGTGGGCCAGGTCGTCGACAAGAAAGATAAAGGTGGAGTGATCTGCATCTGTTTGTACACTGCACTGTTAGTCTGTTTTGCCTTCTTCTGGTTCTACTGGAGATGATGCTCGTTTCTGGCACCCTCACAAATGAGATTCATCGGCACATCTTGGGACTCGGCGAGCATTTCAGCATTGGCGGCCATCTTCGGGTCGCTTACCGGTGCATTGGCATCCAGTGTGAGTACCTGGATTACGCAAAGACACCAGAATCGACGGGATATCCTAGCTAAGCGAATCTTTTATCGTGAACAGATGTATTCCGATTTTATCAGCGAAAGCGCGCGTGCCCTAGCTGACGCCGTCCAACATAATCTTCAAGATTCGAACCAGCTCAGCCCGACCTATGCACTTCTGAGCCGCATACGTTTGAGTTCCTCAACGACCGTACTTGCCATCGCCGAACGGGTAATTCAGCACATTGTCAGTGCATATTCGGAGCCCAACGTTAGGCCCGAGGAAATGCAGTCCAGGGCAGCCAGACGCGAGGATCCGCTACGTGAATTCAGCAGTATCTGCCGTGCTGAACTTGAAGCGATGCAAAATAAATTGCGATGATGTTCCGAAGGTGGAATCAGAAACCCGGCCGCCGACTTCCACAGTTGTGCTCAAAGTCATCTCTCGTCGTTTTCGACACTTTTAACAGATTTGCCATCCACGTAACGCAAGCGCCTGGGTTTCATCTCCAGAACTCAATCACTTAGTTTCACCGGAACTTTGGCATCAGCCTTGCCTTCTCCATGAGTAACGGCACGGAAATTCCAAATGGAGAGTGCAGCCATGGTTCACAGTCAATCTTTGTCGCTGCTGCCGCGAAATGGTCATTCTGCTCCCTTCATCGAGCTGCGTCAGACGGTCGCAAGTCAAGTCGCGGCCATCTCTCCCTTGGCAGATCAACTCATGCGCTTCATTCTGAAGTTTCGCTGCGCGGACGGAAGTGAGACCGACATCGAACTGGCTCTGCATGAAGCCTTAGCGAATGCTGTGATCCACGGTAATGGCGACAGTTCCAGTAAGCGCATTTACGTTACTTGCCGCTGCTACATGGACGGCGAGGTTTCAATTACCGTTCGGGACGAAGGAAGAGGTTTTGACAGTAGCGCGGTGCCGGATCCAACCCTCCGAGGAAACCTGCTATTGACGCACGGCCGCGGAATCTACTTGATGAAGGTGCTGATGGACGAGGTCAGCTTCGAGGAAAGCGGAGCGCTTGTCATGATGCGAAAGAGATCCAACGCGGGTTCAGCCGAACGGAGGAAACGAAAATGACGCGGACACTTTCAAGCGTGGTGCGTGGAATATTTCGAGCCGCAGCGCTTGTATCCATGATGCTCTTACTCTCAGGCGTCGGCTTGGCGCAGAAGGTAGTGACCGCGAGAGCCACCATTCCATTCAAGTTTTGGGCACAAGGTCACGAGTTTCAGGCCGGGGACTATGTCTTCGACAACGAGGTCCCGGGCTCCGCCTCGATCCACCGTGAAGGCACAAATTCAGCTACTGGGGTCTCAATTATTCTCTACGAAGTGCCGGAAGAAAAAGACAATCCCAGAGTGATCTTTGTACGTCGAGACGAACAATATTTTCTAGCTGAACTCTGGGGTGTCCAGAACCGGTACGTGGTTACTGCCGAATTCCAGCATCGCGGCGAAGTCAGCGAACAGCGACGTCAACTGCCATTGACGATTGTGGAGGCACACGACCAATGACTTTCGCACTCGCGCCGTTAATCGCCAAAGCAAGACCTCAAGAAACGCTAAAAGGTAAACCAATCAATGAAAACTCATCCTTTCCCAAGCCGTGCGCCGGGTGGTCCGGGCATTGAGCCGCGGTGGACACACGGCGCCAAGGTTGCCGTCGGTACGGCCTATTCGACCTCCAGCCGAGTGTGGTACACGCTCGATGCGGGTTGTGTAACCGAAGTCTACTACCCCACCATTGATACTCCGCAGATACGCGATCTGCAGTTCCTCTTTACAGATGGAGAAACCTTTTTCCACGACGAGCGGAGGAACTTCACATCTGAGATCGATTGTGTCTCCGAAGCAGCACTGGGATTTGAAGTGACAAATCGGGAGAACGAAGGTCGCTACACTGTTTACAAGACCATCCTTGGAGACCCCTATCAGAATTGCCTGCTCATTCACGTCCGTGTTGATGCATCTCTTGAATTGCTGTCCAAGCTTAAGATGTATGTCCTTTGTGCACCGCACCTCGAAATCGGCGGCTGGCACAACAACGGCGAAATTCTACACATTGGGGATAACAACCTGCTTCTCGCACACAAGGGAAATACATGGCTCGCGATAGGGGCCACCGTTCCGTTCACCGAAGCATCTTGTGGATATGTCGGCGTGAATGATGGCTGGACCGACCTGGCTGACAACTATCGCCTCGATTGGCAGTACGAAGAAGCACTGGACGGCAACATCGCTCTGACTGGTGGACTGGATCTTTCTCACGGAACAGAGTTCACGGTTGGGGTCGCCTTCGGCACAACTCAGCACGACGCGCTGAGTACTCTCGGTCAGTCGCTGAACATTCCATTTGAACGAACACGCGAAGTGTTCACTCACCAATGGGAGCAGACCTCCAAACGGTTTTCGCTTGCGTCAAAGTCCAACAATGCGAAGCTGTATGAACGCAGCGTGAATCTTCTGTTGGCGCACGAAGACAAGACCTACTCCGGCGCGATGATCGCCTCGCTAAGTATTCCGTGGGGCGATCAAAAAAGCGATGAAGAGTTGGGTGGCTATCACCTGGTTTGGACGCGTGACCTGGTAAAGTCCGTTACTGGATTGCTGGCCGCTGGAGATACAAGCACGCCGCTGCGCTCTCTCATTTATCTTGCGGTGTCGCAGCGGGAAGACGGCGGCTTTTATCAAAATTTCTGGATCGACGGCCGACCCTACTGGACGGGCATTCAGCTCGATGAGGTTGCATTTCCAATTCTGCTGACGTGGAGGCTCTGGAAGGACAAAGCTTTGGGCAACTTCCTTCCCTTTGAGATGGTTCGTCGCGCTTGCGGCCTCCTCATTCGCGAAGGGCCGATCACAGCGCAGGAACGCTGGGAAGAGGCAAGAGGGTATTCTCCATCCACTCTCGCCGTACACATCGCGGCGCTAATTTGCGGAGCGGAGTTCTTTGATGACCGTGGCGACCACGCTACTGCCGAGTTCATTCGCGGCTATGCTGATTTTCTCGAATCGCACATAGAGCCCTGGACTGTAACGACCGAAGGAACCTTGGTGCCGGGAATCAGGCGCCACTACATCCGAGTCAATCCCGCCAGCGCCCCTAATTGTACGGATGAAGACCCGAATTGCGGCACGTTAACGCTTGCCAACCGGCCTCCCGGCGCTCGATATGAGTTTCCAGCAAAAGAGATCGTTGATGCTGGGTTTCTCGAACTCGTCCGTTACGGCATTCGTAGCGCTGACGATCCTATTATTAAGGACTCGATCCGCGTGGTGGATGCCGTGCTGAAGGTTGAAACTCCCTATGGTCCCTCTTGGCGTCGCTATAACCACGATGGCTACGGCCAGCGCGAAGACGGCACATCTTATGTCGGCTGGGGCACAGGACGGCCGTGGCCCTTACTGACAGGCGAGCGCGGACATTATGAAATAGCTGCGGGCCGTGATCCTTCACCCTACTTGCATGCTCTTGAAGACTTTTCGCAAGGAATCGGATTGATGCCGGAACAGATCTGGGACGGGCCGGACCTGCCTCCGTATCTTCGTCTCGGCCGATCGACCGATGCGGCCATGCCGCTGCTTTGGGCGCATTCCGAATACGTCAAGTTGCATCGCTCTGCGGCCGACCGCAAAGTCTTCGATTTAGTTGAGCCAGCATACGATCGATACGTCACGGGGAGCGGCGAACGCAAGACGTTGGAAATCTGGAAACTAAACCATCAAGTGCAAGCCGTACCGGCTGGCACTGTCTTGCGAATCCAAGCGGACTCTCCGTTTCTTTTGCATTGGACGAGCGACGACTGGCAACACTCGATCGATAAAAGGTCACAGGGAACAGCGATTGGAGTCGAATTCGTGGATATTCGTGTGCCCCAAAAACAGAAGAGCCCCATTCGATTCACTTTTCTTTGGCTCGAAGAAAATCGCTGGGAAAGCAGGGACTACACAGTAAATCTGCAACCAAAAGGGGCCGCAGCACGCAGCAGAACGAATGTGCGTGGGGGAAAAGAGCGCTTCGAGGAAGTAACTACGGTCGGATAAGCACGAACTTTGCACGCGCTCGCCTAAACGACGTTACTGGCCCGTACCCGAATGTCCTGCTGCCTTGACATCGGCGTGCCGATGGGAACGCGTATCCAACGATTGCGCCTGTGGCGTACGCTGCAACTGGGCGCCCACGTTCTCCTGAGGATCACGTGAGTAGTTCAGCAAGATGATGTTTCGAGATCGTTCGGGAATTGCGACGTCATTCAAATCAGCCTCCGAATGGGAGCACTGAAGGCCGTCGTTCCCAAGAACTGCTTTACTTCGGCCAGAGATGCTCACGCTGTAGGCTGTCGTTTGTTGCGCGATTATTTCCAGCTTGTACGTTCCGCTGAGCGGCCCGCATACCTGGACTACTCCTCGACAAGTACCTCGACCATCCAGATCATCACAATCGATGTAGCCTTGCGCCACAGGTAATGCCTGCCAGGCATGTTTGGTAAGCGGATCAAACCCGATGTGGCGCCCATGTGGGTCCGTCGGTATGACACCTACATTGGGCGGACCATAGTTGTCCGTTCGGAAGACGATGTCGAGTGCGCCCAGCGAAAGGCAGTCGCCTCTATCGTCGGGATCGAGTTCGTCCACGAGTTCGCGAACGCTTGTATCAGTCGGATTTGAGACATGTACGGGATTGGCGTCGCCGAGAGAAAATCTCGGGATGATCACAACAAATAAGGTGAGCATCTTCGCAATTCTGCAGTTCAAGGTAATGGCTGTCATTTTTTGACCAGGCCTCCTTTTGACGTAGCGGAAGCGTCTCGGCTCTTGCCGACGGGCTCGTTCAGTCCATTCGAAGTGTCGCAATACATTTGCCAGACACGCCGTCGGTGAAATTCCTTCGTCTTTGCGCGTTCTCAGGCGATTTGGCGCACGCTGACGGTTTGCCATTTGGCGAATTGGACGGTTCACTAATCGGCTCTCTTGACACTTTCGACCTCTTTGACACCAAGCGTGGCCAAGCGTCTGAAAAAATCGTTCATTTGGCGAGATCTAGCACGGCCTCGACTCTGGCATGCGACTTGCGTTTGTGAAGGTTGGAACGATCGAGTTTACCGGCAAGGCAGTCGCGTGACTGACGCGCCTGAAATCGACGAGACGACTCTCAGGGCACTTCCCTTCAACCGAGCAGCGTCCCGATTCAGGCGCGTCAGTGACGCGATTGAAGCGAAAGTTTAGTAACCACGATTGAGGGGAAAGAAATGATGAAGCAAATATCTACAGCTTTAGTTAGTGCAGTGCTCCTCCTGAATGCGCTTGGGTGCAGAAACGGTAACGTCCGGGCTGCAGCCCCGCCTCCACCACCGGTCGTCGAAGTCGCGCCGGTCATTCAAAAGGATGTGCCGGTTCAGGGTGAGTGGGTGGGAACGCTCGAAGGCTACGTCAACGCGCAGATTCAGCCTCAGGTGAGCGGTTACCTGATTCGCCAGGATTATCACGAAGGCACATTCGTCAAGAAGGGTCAGCTCCTCTTTGAGATCGATCCCCGTCCATTTCAAGCCGTGCTCGATCAAGCCAGAGGACAACTGGCGCAAGCTGAGGCGCAGATGGCGAACGCCGAGCTGAACGTGAAGCGCGATATTCCCGAAGCGGAAGCTCACGCCATTCCCCAAAGTCAGTTGGATACGGACACGCAGTCGCTCCGTGGGGCAAAGGCAGCAGTTGAAGCGGGCCAGGCGTCGGTTGAACAAGCCGAGCTGAATTTGGGCTACACGAGAGTCGT
>DATMQI010000181.1:0-8695 GCA_035567135.1 Terriglobales bacterium | reverse complement strand
ACCACAACCTTCATTTTGGCGTGTTGCACAAGTTTGCGCAGGACTTCGGCTTCAGAGGGATTCGTGCAAGTGAGGCCTTGTTTTGCATCGATGCCGTCGACACCGATGAACATGATGTCGGAGAAGAGCGCCTCGGCTGCGGCATTTGCTAGCGGGCCTATGAGAGTGAACCAACTTCCACGGAGGTGCCCTCCCGTCACGATCACCTCGATATCTTTCCTGTTGCTCAACTCCATTGCCACGTTCACTGTATTTGTAATGATCGAGATGCCAGTAAGAACTCTCAGGCACCGCACGACTTCGGTCGTCGTGGTACCTCCAGTTAAGGCAACAGTCTGTCCCGTGCTGACGAGAGCAGCTGCTGCAACCGCAATCCGACGTTTTTCTTCAGCGAAGCTGTTTACTTTGTCCTGGAAAGAACTATCATGTCGAAACGGTTCGTAGAATAATGGCCCGATCGGGACAGCTCCGCCTCGCGTTCGCCTCAAAAGCGACCGGCTTTCAAGGTCCTCGAGATCTCGCCGGATGGTTGCTATCGATGCGCCGAGTGTGTTGCAAAGTTCATCGACTTCGACACCGCCCGTCTCCTGCAGGCGACGAAGAATGTGTTCCTGACGTGCGACGAGATTATCGGTCTTGGGAGCCATATAGTTGAGCGCAACAAGCCGATTCTTCGGCCTCTCGTTTACTAAATCTCAGTGTGATCGTACGATCTTGACGTATGATCGAAACACTTCATCGAACTCATCTCCCCGAAATTCGTTTTCCGATGATTGCGGCCCTGATCGCTAGGTCGGGAACTGTGCAGATCTCGGGCATCATCGTAGCATTTACAATATCATAATGCGCGATCGTTATTATGATATGTAATCATTATAGATGATTGACGAATCGCATGGTGCGCGACTACTATCACGCGCGAATGAGCATGACCCTTGAATGTGCATGCACCCTGTTTGATCAAGAGATCTTCATGTTTAGGCGCTCGTAGATTGAAGGTTCAACGCGTGGGTTAAAGATGACATCGACTTGAACCAACATCGCGTCAGAATGAACGATCCCACCTCGCATCACCGCCTAGTGTCCTTAACTGCAGGGTTGCTTATCGCCTTAGTAGCGCGGGAGATGCGCACGCAACCTCCGACCCAGAACGCCGCTGGAATCAGCTTCGAAAATCGCCAGCCGCAATCCGGTGTAGATTTTGTTTTGAACAACGGAACCACCGTTGACAAGCCGATCATCGACAGCATTCCTGGCGGAGTCGCATTGCTGGATTACGACAACGACGGCTTTCTCGACATCTTCTTCACAAATGGCGCGCGGATACCTTCTCTGTCGAAAGAGGTTCCTGGCTTTAACAACCGCTTGTATCACAACAATCATGACGGAACATTCACCGATGTTACCGAGAAAGCGGGCTTGAGCGGGACAGGCTACAGCATCGGCGTTGCTGCAGCGGATTTTGATAATGATGGTTGGACAGATCTTTACGTCACTGGAATTAATCATAATATTTTGTACCGCAACAATCACGACGGAACATTTACCGATGTCACCGTAAAGGCCGGCGTATCCGGTGTTAACTCCGCAGGCAAGAAGCTACTCTCCGTCTCGGCAGCGTGGATTGATTACGACAATGATGGTCGTCTCGATCTATTCGTGACGAACTATCTTGACTGGTCACCGGAGACGTCAAAGGTCTGTGGTTTGCCGGGGAAACGCCTATCATGCCCTCCATCTCTCTACCCCGGTGAGCCGAACATTCTGTATCACAACAACGGCGACGGAACATTCACCGATGTTTCCAAGTCTACTGGCATCGCCGATCAAATTGGGAAGGGAATGGGCGTCGCCGTGGCTGACTACGACGCAGACGGATGGATGGACATTTTCGTAGCCAACGACAACCAAAGAAACTTTCTGTTCAAGAATCGCCGGGGTAAAGGGTTCGATGAGGTCGGTGTAGAAGCCGGCGTGGCCTATACGGAAGATGGTATTCCTGTTTCAAGCATGGGTGTCGATTTTCGAGACTATCGAAACGATGGAAGGCCCGGAATATTTATTACAGCGTTGGGTGGCGAAACCTTCCCTTTGTATCGAAACGAGGGAAACGATCTCTTCAGCATGGAAACTTATCCCGCCAATATTGGTTTCTCGACATACAAGATGAGCGGCTGGGGAGCTGGAATCGTCGACCTTAACAATGACGGCTACAAAGACCTCTTCAGCGCCAATTCCCATGTCAGTGAAAATGCCGATATTGATCCTCAGCAGCATTACCTGCAGACCAATGCCATCTTCGAGAACATGAAAGACAACACCTTTCAAGACGTAAGTGCACACGCAGGCCCTGGCCTCAGTCTGCGCGCAGCACATCGTGGAGCAGCGTTTGGGGACTTGAATAATGACGGCAAGGTCGACATCGTTGTCTCCGTAATTGCAGGGCACGCGGAGTTGCTCTATAACATGACGGCGAACGGCAACCATTGGCTCCTGATTCAGACTATCGGTACAAAGAGCAACCGCGACGGCATCGGAACACAGATCAAGCTCACCTCTCAGTCCGGCTTAGTGCAATTCAACCAGGTGACGACGGCTGGGAGCTATGCGAGCTCTTCGGACAAGCGCGTTCATTTTGGGCTCGGCCGTGACAAATTGGTAAAGGAAATCACACTTCGCTGGCCGAGCGGAACAGTTCAGACTCTGCACAATGTGAGAGCCGACCAGATTCTCAGGGTGACGGAAGGCGCATTGTGAGGGCTTTGTATTGGTCCGTTCTTTGCTTGGGAATCGCCGTCCGATGCATAGCAGCCACCCTTGAGGTCTCGACCGACTCGAATGCCGACGCTTGCGCCGGAGCAGAGATTCAACTTAAGTCTCTCTCGACAAACCTGAATCGCAACGAATTCCCGGCTGCCGAGGATCGGCTCAAGCTGCTCAAGGCGGAGCATCCCGACTGCTCTTCAATCCTGCTTGCCGAGGGAAGAATCAAAGCTTCGCAGGGCGCCGCGGAGGCGAGTGACTTGTTCTCGCGATATCTTGAGAAGGTGCCCAACGATCCTGCAGGCTTGGCTTACTTTGCACGCTTTCTGATCGATCAGGGTCAATATCAACGAGCCGACGAACTCTCCGATGCGGCACTTTCGCAAGACGTGAATAATCCCGCGGCGCTTGCCGTGCGAGGACAGATCCTGATAATGAAGCGTCAACCAGCGCAAGGTGAGGAACTGCTGATCAAGTCCTGCGAACTCGATCCCGACAACGCTGAATCGCAGTTTCAACTTGGAGCACTTTACGATCGCACGAAGCGTCCCGGCGAAGCGGTAAAGCGTTTCCAAAAGGTAGTTGACCTCGATCCCGGCTACGCCTCTGCATGGGACTATTTGGCGCTCAACTTGGAACCGCTTGGGGAAGTAGATCGCGCCGATGCAGCATACAGGCGCGGTCTCGAGGTGAATCATGAAGGGCAACAATTCGACGCCTTTCTCGATTACAACTACGGTCGATTTCTTGCCAAGCGAAATCAGCTTGCGGAGAGTAAGCTGCATCTGGACCGAGCCGTGGAACTGGTGCCCGATGATCGAGATACTTGGTACGACAGAGCCAAGCTAAACTTACGCATGGGGAACTTTGCACGGGCACGGTCGGATGCGGAGCGCGCTGCCAGCCTTCCTGAACAGACCGGTGGCATTCTTGATCTCCAGGTCTACACTCTTCTAGAACAGATCTATCGGCGGCTGGGTGAAAAGGAGTTGGCAGAAAAGTACGCGAATCTGACCCGGCAAACGCCGCCCCCAATGCGCAAAGGATCTGAGTTGACGCCACCGCAGTAATTCCAGAGAGATCAGTCCTTTCAGGGCGCATGGAACTGCCGCCGCTCGCTCATGCCTGAGCAGAAGTTAATCCTGCTCGTTATGAACGCTATCAATGCGCTAAACCATCACTTATGGTCGTTATATGCGAGTGCTATATTGACATTCGAGCACCATCCCCGTAGGATTTTCGCCCGACACGCCCTTCGGCCGAACGTAGTGAAGGGGATTTCGCGGGGCAGTATCACTAGGCCTGCGTGACGCTCGCTCGGGTTTGTTCGCGCTGGCCACAAAGGAAATTTCTTGCCGAGTATGGAAAGACGCAAAGTCATAAAGGGAATTGCCGCTGCGGTCGGCATTGCTTGGGTGAATCCTCGGATGTCAGCTCTAGGCCTGGATCAAACCTTGACGGAAAAGTCGAGCTTTGCCATTCCAATTCGCGCGTTGGCCAATAAAGGTGGGAAGCTTGTCCAACCGATCCAATTGACGATAGAGCATGCCGGAACGGATGCAACGTTGGTCGTTACCATCAATCGCCAGGAACGCGAGAGCCTAGTTCTGTCTCCGGGCACGCATACGTTCAACATCTATGTCGACCCGGTTGAAACAGCTCAGCATATCCTTATCGAGTATGAAATCGCCGGCAAGTCGGACTCAGCCGAAGTTCGCGTGGAGCCGGTCCGCAAGTTGCTGATCTTCATCCTGCCCCATTCCCACCATGACCTTGGATATACGGATCTACAGAGCAATGTCGAAGAGAAACAAATGGCAAATATCTTCCGGGGAATCGAACTGGCGCGAAACACTGCCAATTACCCACCCGGTGCGCGATTCGTTTGGAACCTTGAGGTCCTCTGGGGAGCAGATCAGTTCATGCGGACCAAGAACGAGCCAGAGCGCCAAGAACTGATCAGCGCTGTGAAGAAGGGTTGGATCGGGCTAAACGGCATGTATGCGAACGAGCTAACTGGCCTTTGCCGCCCTGAAGAGCTTCTCCAACTATTTCGTTACGGAACCGAATTAGGCAGTCAGTGTGGGATCCCCGTTGACTCTGCCATGATCAGCGATGTTCCTGGCTATACCTGGGGAACGGTTTCCGCGATGGCCCAGGCAGGCATCCGCTACTTCTCGGCTGCCCCCAATTTCTTCGACCGCATTGGAAACTTTATGGTTGAGTGGCAAGATAAGCCATTCTGGTGGATTTCTCCCTCGGGCAACGAAAAGGTGCTTGTCTGGGTTCCGTGGACTGGCTATGCAATGTCGCATGTCATGAAGCTGGACACACGGTTGGTCAACGAATACCAAGCCAGACTGGATGAGATCGGTTTCCCGTATCAGATTTCTTATATCCGGTGGTCCGGCCATGGCGACAATGCGGAACCTGATTCGGAGATTTGCGAGTTCGTGAAAAAGTGGAATCAAGAATACGAATGGCCGCGCTTCTCGATTTCCACAACCAGCGAGGCGTTTGTGGCTTTCGAGAAACAGCATGGCCACCAGCTACCCCAGTTCAACGGCGATTTGACTCCTTACTGGGAGGATGGAGCCGGGTCATCAGCCTTAGAGACACGAATGAACCGCGGAGCAGCCGAGCGGTTGGCCCAGGCGGCAACACTCTTTGCGATGCTCGCACCGCAGGAATACAACAGCTCCGATTTCAACGTCGCCTGGAGAAATGTCTTGTTGTATTCGGAACACACATGGGGAGCGTGGAACAGTGTTTCGGATTCTGAGAAACCTTTTGTCGCACAACAATGGCAGGTGAAACGTCAATTCGCAGTTGACGCCGAGAACGAATCGAAGAAGCTTTTTGACAAGGTGCTCGACGCCCATGCAAGCGAGAAGAATAGTTCGAACGTAGATGTGCATAACACTTGTTCTTGGCCGAGGACAGAAGTGATTGTGATCTCGAAGGAGAGGTCTCTGGGCCAGGACCATGTGAAGAATGAACGAGGCACATCTGTTCCATCTCAGCGTCTTTCGACGGGGGAATTGGCTTTTCTTGCAGAGAATGTTCCCCCTCTTGGAACTGCGAGTTTTCATCTTTCAGCAGCAGCGCCGCATGTTCCGGCAAAACCCGTCTCGGTGTTGGACGCGGTCTTGGATAACGGTGTTGTGCGTGCGAAAGTCGACAGCAAAAGCGGTAACATCGTCGAGCTGACGTCCAACAAGAGTGCGCGCAACCTTGTGGACACCAGCCAGGACGAGGCCATAAATCAATACCTATTCCTTGAAGGCAAAGACACATCGAAGGTGAGTACGAGTGGGCCTGTACGCATCGCCATCGAGGAACCCGGCCCCCTCGTTGCCGCGATTCGCATCGAGTCTTCCGCTCCGGGCTGCGTAGACCTGGTTCGCCGTGTGCGATTGAACGCCTCTGCAGATTGGATTGAAATATCCAATATCGTAAATAAGAAACGTGCGCCCCTGAATCCGCACCCAGGCCAAGGCGGGCCTGGCGGAGATTTTGCTCAGCATGAATCTAAAGAGAGCGTGCAATTCACCTTTCCGTTTGCCATTGAGAACGGTCAGATTCACATCGACGTTCCTCTTGCTGTAGTGCGTCCCGAAATTGATCAACTGCCGGGTTCTTGCAAGACCTCGTTGCCTGTGGGCCGGTGGATCGATGTTGCAAATGCAGAGTACGGTGCCACCTGGGTGACACTCGATGCGCCTCTGGTAGAAATCGGCTCTCTTTCAGCCACCATGCTAGGCTCGCAAACCCATCCTGAAACCTGGCGAAAGCATATTGAGCCCACACAAACGTTCTATTCCTGGATCATGAACAATCATTGGGGAACGAATTACCGCGCGTACCAGGATGGCCCCGTCGAGTTTCGGTATGCGCTTCGTCCACACGGCGGTTACGACCCCGCGGCTGCCAGCCGTTTTGCGATTGGCATGTCACAGCCCCTTGTTGCTTCAGCTCAGGGGCAGCGATCCCGAATGGGGCTGAAGCTCCGGATAGATCAGGAAGATGTGCTTGTGCAGGAGTGCAAGCGAAGCGAAGACGGCAGCGCGTGGATTGTCCAGCTTTTCGGCGCGTCGGGAGAAGACCGTAAGGCCGGCTTGACCTGGGCGGATGGGAGACCGATCAAGGTTTGGCGCAGCAACCTCCGGGAGCAACCGCTTGAAAGAATCGATACACAAGTGGACGTACCTGCCTGGGATTTGATCACGCTGCGCATTGAAACCCTGAACACATAGGGGTCGGCTGCAATCGAGTTCAGGTCCAGTTGGCACTGACTGCGGGTTTCCCGAAGGGTGCCCCGTGCTACAGCAGCACGTCGGAAGCTACGGACGAATGGAGAATATGTGAAACGATGCGTAAAGCCAGGAGCGAAACCCCCTTCGGTAGCGCGTAAGACCATAAGCAGGCGGATGTTCTGCGAAACCGGGATGGCGGCGCTCTCAGCGCAACTATTTCCCGGCATGGCCTTTGGATTTGCTGCGGATAGCGCAGCAACGTCGTCGGGGACTTCAGGGCTACCGACGCTGGACGAATTAGGAACCGGCTGGCTGGATTGCGGCCTGCTTGCGCAGATGCCTTCGCTGCATAACTTTCACGAGATGGCCGCCTGCGCGCCAGATCTTGTTGGGGTGAACTTCCTGCCCGGCGGTCAACTCTATGGAGACGAATCCGGACCGCGCTGGCCCATCTATTATTCCCTGCCGCTTTGTGGCATGACGATTGATGACCGGTCCTATGAGAGTACGAACTGCAGGTGGTTTGCCTTCCAGGCGGTACGCCGCGCACAGGTAGGCGATCTCGCGGTGCTCACCACGAACAGGCTGGTTATGGAAGACACGGTGATCATGTGGCGAGTGAAGTTCACTAATAATGGTATGACCACCAAATCTTTTCACGTAGCGCTGACTGTGGATCCGGGCTGGAAGCCGGTGGACAGGGAGTTTATTGGCCCGGTAGAGATCCGGGCCACGTCGGACAAATGGAAGATGGACTATGTTTATCGTTTCTTCGATCTTCGGCAAAACAAGTTAGACGGCCAGTTTGCCGAGTGGCAGATGAGCGTCGCCCCGCGTGAAAGCCGCGAAATTCGTTTCCTGATGTACGTGGTGGAACCAGGCAAGCCCGGACGCCCTGGCCTTACCAGCGCGTGGTTCGAAACCCAATGGGACCGCACCAAAGCCGAATGGGAAAAGAGGTGGAAGAGCGCCTTCACGCCGGACAACGACTTCTTCTCAGGCAATGCTCCGTTGCTGGTTACAAACGATGCGGCGATCCGCGAGATCTACTACCGTAGTGTGCTTACGTTACTTGTTCTGTTGCGAACCAATCTGTGGAGCAACCGGACCTTTATCACCAGCGGTGAACGCCCCAAAGGAGTGGTCTTCTACTGGGACACCTCGCTGTTCTCTACTCTTTTCGCCTTGCTCGAACCCAAGCAGATGAAGGAGCGAATCAAGTTGTTCCTTGAGCAGGACCCACACGAGAGCGCGGTTATCGTTTTCAAAGGTGAACGGCCTCCTTCGCCCAAGCAGCTCGAGGTTCCCGCCGGATGGGATCTGCGCGGATATGCGGCAAACGATCTCTCCATCTTCCGGCTCGCCTGGTCGTATCTCGTTGTCACGCAGGACAAGGAGTTCCTCCGGGAGAAGATCGCCGACCAGACGGTGCTGCAACGCATGCACGTTCTAGCGACAAACTGGAAGAAACTGCGGTTGAATCCTACAGACCAGCTTGCTGATTATGGTGGCGCTCTCAATCTGCTGGAATGTGTGCCTACCTACATCAACAAAGTCCCTTCGTTCAACTCCGCCAATGTGTGGATGATGCGGGCGCTTGCCGAGATTCTCGATGAGAATGACGGCGGCGCCGAAGCCCGACAGTTACGCCTCGACGCAGACGTCATGTTCAAGGC
>DATMQI010000180.1:0-17003 GCA_035567135.1 Terriglobales bacterium | reverse complement strand
TCAAGATCACCAACACCTCAGCATTTGGTGGTGTCGATGAAGACTTCATTGTCACTGGGGCACAGGGGGATAGCAAGCCCTTGGAGCATCTCCCGATCCCTGCGGAGTACGAGTGGTTCCCACGGGCCGGCCTACAGACAGGCGTAGGGGAACTCGGCGACTTGTATGTGGCGTTGAGCAGAGATCTGGCCAGTGGAACACAAGCAGTTCCGACATTCCACGATGCGGTCTGGCAGCAGCAGCTCTTCGAGCAGATTCAAGATTCGTCCGAGACAGGTAAACGCATCAACTTGTGACTTTGACGCGTCTTCTCCAGGAAGGGAAGGAGGAAGTGTTCCGCGGCGATAGTTGCTTTTCGAACCCGGACTGCTCTCGGTGATTCTATCGACGCTAACCGGTGAGCACGATTCTCGGCGGCATAGCAGCTCTGAGAATCACTGTTGCAACGGATTGCACTGTGGTAAGAGGGCTCGGTCACTCCAACCTTTACTTCGAGACATTTCAGCATGTCTCGCCTAGGAGATTGCGAAATGGAAAATATGAAAGCAGTACAAGTCCACCACTATGGCGGGCCGGAAGTGCTCCACTTTGAAGACGCACCACGCCCGACACCGGGATCTGGTGAATTGTTGATACGAGTCCACGCTGCCTCGGTGAACGCCATCGATTGGAAAGCCCAAGCAGGCTACTTGAAGCAAGTCTTTCCGCTTCGCCTGCCTTACATTCCTGGCTGGGATGTTTCCGGTATCGTCGAAGCAATGGGTCCTGGAGTGACCCAATTCAAGAAAGGCGACCAAGTCTACGCTGTCCCGGCTGGCGCCCGCAGTGGCAAAGGCACTTATGCTGAATATGTCGTGGTCAAGGAAACGGAAGCCGCCCTGAAGCCAAAGTCAACTGACCACATCCATGCCGCTGCCATTCCTGTGGTGGCGCTGACGGCGTGGCAGGCGCTGTTCGAGCAAGCTGGATTAAGCAAGAGCCAGAAGGTTCTGATTCATGGCGCAGCCGGAGGCGTGGGCAGGATCGCGGTGCAACTCGCAAGATGGAAGGGAGCGCATGTCACCGGGACAGCGTCGGGGAGGAATCAAGCGTTTCTGCGCGGATTGGGAGTTGACGAACCGATCAATTACGAAAAGACTCGTTTCGAGAATGTTGTCCACGATGTGGACGTGGTGCTCGACACGCTGGGAGGCGATACTCAGAACCGCTCGTGGGAGGTGCTGAAAAAGGGCGGGATTCTGGTTTCGATTGTTGCTCCGCCGTCGGCAGAGGAAGCTGCCAATCATAGTGTGCGCGCGGCTTTCATGTCTGTGCACCCCAGTTCTGCACAATTGTCTGAAATCGCAAAACTCGTCGATACCGGGAAACTGAAACCAGTGGTCGAAACCGTGCTGCCGCTCTCCGACGCCCGACGCGCCCACGAACTCAACGAGACGGGTCACGCGCGAGGCAAGACGGTCCTGAAAGTCGGGTAACAGTGTGAACTGATTGCCGGTCCGCCGACCTGGAGAAACCGCATGAAACTCAACGCATCAGTTCGGAACTAAGAACTCTCGATTCGGACACAATATGGACGGCGCGCCCGCCAGATCCCGGCAAGAGGGAGAGCCTGCTGTGCTCGGTCGCGTGAAAAGTAGCGTAGGTCGTTACTACAGAGTCTCAACTGAGGAGCAAAGTTCGATGAGCAAGAATACAACACAGATAAAAGCTGCCGTCGTGCGCGAGAAAGGCGGGCCTTTCAAGGTTGAAACCCTAACTTTGGAAGCCCCGCGGCGAGATGAAGTATTGGTCAAGGTTGCGGCCACCGGCTTGTGCCACACAGATATGGTTGCACGTGATAAGGGCTACCCCGTACCGCATCCAATCGTGCTTGGCCACGAAGGTGCAGGAATCGTCGAGAGCGTAGGAGCGGATGTTGTCAAAGTCGCGCCTGGCGATTCTGTTGTGCTCACATTCCTGACCTGTGGACGTTGTAAGCCTTGTCGCTTGGGAAGGATGGCACATTGCGAGAAGACGTTCCCGCTCTCCTTCGGCGGAACGAGGTTGGACGGCAGCACTGCTACAGTCGACGGCGATGGCGAGAAAGTTCACGATCACTTTTTCGGGCAATCGTCGTTTGCGACATACGCACTCGCCAATGAACGCAACGTGGTCAAGGTCAGCAGTGACCTACCGCTCGAACGCCTCGGTCCGCTCGGCTGCGGTATTCAGACCGGAGCCGGGGCCGTGATGAATGCGTTGAATGTGAGACCGGGTACAAGTTTCGCTTCCTTCGGCGCGGGCGCAGTCGGATGCTCAGCGATCATGGCAGCAGGGGCTGTTGGAGCGACAACCATCATCGCCATAGACATCGTGCCCTCGCGTCTGGAAATGGCAAAGGAACTGGGCGCGACGCATGCCATAAACAGTAAACAGACAAATCCAGTTGAGGCGATCCGAGATATTACTGGTGGCGGAGTCGATTATTCGCTAGAGGCTTCCGGGGACCCCAGTGCGTTGCATCAGGCAATAGAAGCACTCGGATCTCTCGGCACGTGCGGCATCGTCGGAGCAGAGCCACTAGGCACAGAGGTGAGCTTTGACGTGAACAACCTGATGATACCTGGTAAGGCGATACGCGGCATTCTTGAGGGGGAGAGCGTTCCCGACATTTTTATCCCGCAGCTCATCGAACTCAACGCGCAGGGGCGCTTCCCGTTCGAGAAACTGACGAAGTTTTACAGCCTCGATCAAATCAATCAAGCCGCGCAAGACAGTGAACGAGGGAGCACAATCAAACCCATCATTCGCCTATCACCGGCGTGAGCAGGGAGGCTCGCTTTCAATCGGAGCACGCCGGGGAACTAAAAATAGCTTCTAACAAATAAGTTTCTGACAAAAGGAGAGCCTGCGATGAAAGCTCGTATCGACTACTCGAATGTTCCGGAAGCGCTCCGCGGGATGTATCAGCTGGAGCATTACATCCACAACTCAGGCCTGGAGGAATCGCTGGTCCATCTGGTGAAGATGCGCGCCTCCCAGATCAATGGATGTGCGTATTGCCTCGATCTGCATTCGAAAGACGCCCGCGCCCTCGGCGAGACTGAGCAGAGACTCTACGTGCTGGACGCGTGGGAGGAGGCGCCGTTCTACTCCGAGCGCGAACGCGCGGCGCTCGCGCTTACTGACGCCGTCACCCGGATCGCGGAAGGCCACGTGCCCGACGCGGTCTTCGAACACGCACGAGCGCACTTCAACGAACAGGAACTGACTGCGCTGGTGTTTACCCTGACCACCATCAACGCCTGGAACCGCCTGGCTATCACGATGCGCACTGAGGTGGGCAACTATCAACAGAAGGCGCGCCCGGTGTCCCAAACCGCTTAAAATCAGCCGCGGCTAGCCGAGTCTAAGCGCCATGGTCTATCTAAAGAAGGAGAACGGAGAATTTCATGTCTAAGGTCTGGTTGATTACGGGAAGCGGAAACGGGTTGGGGCGAGACATCGCCGAGGCGGCGCTGGCTGCAGGTGACAGCGTGGTAGCCGGGGCGCGTCGGACGGCAGAACTGGCACCCCTGGTTGCGCAGTACGGCGAGCGGGTCAAGCCCGTGAAACTGGAAGTGCGCGACGAAGCCGCCGCAAAAGCGGCCGTGCAGTTGGCAGTGGATACATTCGGACGGCTGGACGTTCTGGTGAATAACGCTGGCTATGGGCAATTTGCGCCGTTCGAGCAGATGAGTGCGGAGGACTTCCAGGCGATCGTGGACACGTGCTTCTACGGCGTGGTGTACACAACACGTGCCGCAGTGCCGGTGATGCGTAAGCAGAAAAGCGGTCACATCTTTCAGGTGTCTTCGGTCGGTGGCCGCCACGCGGTTCCGGGCAATACGCCGTATCACGCAGCCAAGTGGGCGGTGGGCGGTTTCAGCGATTCGCTGGCGATAGAAGTCGCGGCGTTCGGGGTCAAGGTCTGCACGCTGGAGCCGGGAGGTATTCGGACCAACTGGGCACGGCGCGCCGTTCAGAATGCGCCGGACTTGCTGCCGGAGTATGAGGCCACGGTCGGTTCGTTCCTGAAGATGTTGCGATCCCTCGAAGGGCGTTGGGAAAGCGATCCGCGAAAGATCGCGGGCGTAATTCTGCAACTAGCAAATAGCGACGAAGTGCCGGTGCGGCTGATCCTCGGTGTCGATGCTGAAAAGCGGGTGCAGGAAGCAGAGGCTACGCGCGCGAGCGAGGCTGCGAGATGGCGAGATCTTACTGTTTCAACGGTCTTTGAAGATGGGCGCGCTTCGACAGCCGATTGAATTTGACCAAAAGCGGAATCAAAGGTTCTCTACGTCGGCATCTCGGACGCTCCCCGCATGGTGGATCGCCCAGGCAAATACTCTGGCGGAGCTTCGAGACTGGACACAGTTCACGGCGCTGCAGATCGAGTTCAGCCTGACTGAGCGGACGGTCGGGCACGGACTAATTCCATGGCCAAAGCTTTGATCCGCTTCGAGGAAATCGAAAAGTCCATTAACCGCCAGTAGTTTTGGAGGTTACACCCTGGACGCTGAAGTCATATCTGGTGTCGAGTTGCACCGGTACATTCCCCGACCATGCTTTTGGAGGAATCAGTGCTGGCCGCAGTCTCGTAGAGAACGACCAACTGCCTTAATGGAATCCGGCCAGCGGGGTCATTGAGGATAAGCCGAGTCCAACCCCCCGGCTTCGCATAAGTCCGTTGACCTGACTCGCGCCGATGCCACGGCCATGACGTTGACCGCTGATTTCGCCGGCACAGTGTAGTTCTCGCGAGATACCTTTCCGTCATTGGAATCCGGCGCGCCCCCACTTAAAATGGATCATTCAGTTGTCGGCACCAGGCGAATTCAGGAAAAGATTTTCTGCAATTCTAGTAATGGCTGCGCAGTCTGGCTGGTGGTTCCGGGGTTCGTCCCGAGTGACAGGCTAACCGGAAGTTACTCCGGGCCAGAAGTCGGCTTGGATCTGCTAGACTCGTCGCGAGTCGCCAACCATGAATCCCGGCTTGATCTTCTTCGTTATCCTTGCTGCCCTGACCGGTTTCGACCGTGCTCCAGCAAAGCCTTCTGCGGACTTGCTCATTATCAATGCTCATATCGTTACCATGGACGCGAAACAACTCACTGCCACAGCGGCGGTCATTCAGGGCGACCGCATAGTTTGGGTTGGAGACACCGCGGAGGCACACAAGCGCTTCCCGGAAACTCGCGCCATGGATCTGCATGGCGCGACCGTCCTGCCGGGAATCATTGACGCGCACACGCACCTGATAGAACTGGGCAAGAGTCTGGTTCATTTGAACCTGAAGGATGTTGCCACTGCGCAAGAGGCCGTCGAACGAGTCAAGCAGCGAGTCAACTCATCTGCGCCCAACGAATGGATTCTCGGGTGGGGCTGGGATGAGGGCAAATGGGCTTCGCACTATCCTGACAATCAGGCTTTGAGCGATGTCTCTCCGAACAACCCAGTGTACCTCGTGGGTCTGCATACTTTTGCTGCGTGGGCCAACGCGCGTGCGCTTCAACTGGCAGGAATCACGAAGGACACAATAGACCCGCCGAACGGAAGCATTCGAAGGAACGAGAAAACCGGCGAGCCCACGGGTGTTTTGCTCAACCATGCTCAGGATTTGGTGCAAACGCAGATCCCACCCATGACTCTCGAGCAAACCAAGCAAGCGCTCGAAGTGGCGGCACAGGAGTGCGTTCGTCATGGTCTTACCTCCGTTCACGAAGCTAAGGTTTCACCGATCATGGTGGATGCGTTTCGGGAGTTGATACGCGAGAACCGCCTGCCCCTCCGCGTTTACGCCATGCTCGACGGATCCAATCCCGCGCTGGTGAGCCAATGGCTGCAGCGCGGCCCCGAAATCGACCCCAATCATCAGCTGACGATCCGCGCATTCAAGCTGTTTGCTGACGGAGCGCTCGGCTCTCGCGGTGCGGCCCTGCTGGAACCTTACAGCGATTCGCCGCAAAGCAAAGGTACGTTCACGACGTCCGAGCCGGACATTTATAACTTGAGTCGCAAGTCACTACAGCGCGGCTTTCAAGTTTGCACTCACGCCATCGGCGACGCCGCCAACCGCATGGTGCTGGACGCGTATGCGCAGGCACTCTCCGATGTTCCGCAGGCCCGCGATCCGAGGCTGCGAATCGAGCATGCCCAGGTTCTCTCCCCAGAAGACATACCGCGGTTCGCGAAACTGGGGATCATCCCATCGATGCAACCCGTTCACGCTACATCCGATATGGGCTGGGCAGAGCAGCGGCTGGGACCGCAGCGCATTAAGGGCGCTTATGCCTGGCGATCCGTGCTGAAAACCGGCGTTCACTTGCCGCTCAGTTCGGATTTTCCCGGAGAGACTTTGAATCCTTTCTACGGAATTTATGCTGCGATGACTCGCCAGGATCCGCAGGGCAATCCGCCCGGCGGTTGGTATCCCGCGCAACGCCTTACGTTGGAGGAGGCTTTGCGCGGCTACACCGTTGAGGCTGCTTATGCGGAATTTGAAGAGCAGGCCAAAGGTTCGATCGAACCTGGCAAGCTGGCTGATTTCATTGTGATTCCGCAAGACATTACGCGCCTGCCGCCGAAAGAGATTTTAGCAATCCGAGTGCTCAAAACATTCGTTGGCGGGAAATTGGTTTACGACGCTGACGCTAACAAATGAATTGTGCCCAACGCGACACCCATCCGCAAAGTAAGGTTGTCGACCATCCGCGAGTTATGGCTGGGCGACTCGACTCAGAACAGGGACGATCCATCCGTTTTCGGGGGATTTCGTAGTACCCTCTGAGCCATGCGCATCCCTGCCACCCTCTGCCTTTCAGTCGTGATTGCGTCCTATCTGCTACTAAATCCCGTCAGCACCGCGCAGTACAATCCCGCACCAGGCCCGACTGCGATCACGCACGCGACCGTCATCAATCCAGGTACGTCATCGGTTCAGAGAAATCAGACAGTTGTCATCACCGGCGATCGCATCACCTCTGTTTCGGATGCGGAAAAAATGCAGTTACCCAAGAACGCGCGGGTCATCGACGCTACGGGTCAATATCTGATTCCCGGGCTTTGGGACATGCATGTGCACTCCGCTTTCGGCGATTGGTTTCCCGGCGGACGCGACATTATCCTGCCGCTTTTCATCGCCAATGGTGTCACCGGCGTGCGCGATATGGGAGGAGACGTTCCGGTTCTCTTGGAGTGGCGCAAAGAGATCGCGTCCGGCCAAATCATCGGCCCGCGCATGGTCATCTCCGGCCCCATGCTGGACGCGTATTTGCCGAATGGGAAATTGCGTTTCCCCAGTTCTATCGCTATCACCACTCCGGCCAGTGCGGTTGCTGCCGTGGACTCGCTCAAAGCGCAAGGCGTGGATTTCATCAAGGTCCAGTCCGTCATTTCGCACGATGCCTATCTTGCCGCTGCCGCAGAAGCCCACAAACAAGGCTTGCCCATTGTCGGCCATGTTCCTGATAAGGTTCGCCTTCGGGAAGTTGTGGAAGCGGGGCAAAAGAGTATCGAGCATCTGATGGGCATTTTTGAAGGCTGTTCCACTGAAGAGGACAGATTCATCAAGGGCGAAGGCAGCCTGCAACTACTCCTCACTACACAAAACCAGCAAAGATGCGACTCGCTCATCAAGCTGCTCGCGCAGAACCAGACCTGGCAGGTACCCACGCTGGCCTGGCAACGTGGCGGAACATTTCTCGATCAACGCGACCTCAAGCACGATCCGCTCGACAAGTACGTTCCTGCCTATTGGCGCGATGTAACCTGGCGCCGATTCACCGATGAAATGATGCCCGACCTGCTACGCGATCCGCTAGCACTGCGCCGGGAGTATTTCGCCGACAATCTGCAAATGGTCGGCGCAATGCACCGCGCCGGAGTGCCCTTCATGGCCGGAACGGACACCGCGCCGGGCGTTTACATCGTTCCGGGCTTCAGCTTACACGACGAACTCGCCAACTTTGTCGAGGCCGGTTTCACACCCATGGAATCGCTTCAGACGGCGACCAGCAACCCGGCGAGATTTCTCGGGATGGAAGCCCGCTTTGGTTCAGTCGAACCCGGCAAGATCGCCGATTTGGTGTTGCTGAGCGCAAACCCGCTCGACGACATCCGAAACACTCGGAAAATCAGCATCGTTGTCACGAACGGCCAGCTTTTAGATCGTACGGCACTCGATCAGATCCTGATGCGCGTCGAGGCTGCGGCGAAGCGGCAGCAGTGAGATCGGTGTACGGCAAATTTGAAGTAATCCCAAGGTAAGGGTTGCCGACCAACCGTTAAGGACGCCCAGCCGCTACAATCTTCCTACGCAGCGAATGCCACGGCTTAGTCCATAGGCTATTTCGTAGGCGCCCAGCTTCGAACATGTACTCACATCCTCGTCGCTGCGCGTACGGAAACAACCCTATCTGTTTGGAGGACTCGGATCGAGCATGCTTATAGAAATCGGACATGTGGAGGCGATCTTCCGGTATCCCGTGAAGTCCATGGGCGGCGAACGACTCGAGGAGGCTAACTTGGGCTGGTACGGCCTCGATGGTGACAGACGCCTGGCATTCCGGCGGATTGATAACCGCAGCGGGATGCCGTGGCTGACAGCAAGCAAACTTCCCGACCTACTCCTGTTCGCTCCGCAGCACCGTGAAGACGGTGCTCAGGGAGACCTTCCGACGCATATTCGCACGCCAGATGGCGAAGAACTGTCTGTCTTCGGGGAGGAATTGGCCGCGAACGTCGGACGTCGGTGCGGGGCTCCCGTGGAGATGATGCAGTTAAGACATGGCATTTTCGATGAAGCGAGCATATCCGTGATCGCCCTCGACACCGTGCACGAGATCGGAGGACTCGCAGGGCGGAGCCTGGACGTGCGACGATTTCGCCCGAACGTTGTGGTTCGTTCGCTGCGATCGGTTCCTTGGCAGGAAGACGACTGGGTGGGCGGTGTGCTCAACTTCGGCGAGGGCGACGATGCCCCCGCCATAGCCGTCACGATGCGCGACGAGCGCTGCTCAATGGTAAACCTTGATCCCGACTCAGCAAGTCCGGCGCCAGAAGTGATGAAGGCGGTCGTTCGGGTGCACCAGAACACCGCGGGAATCTACGGCGCGGTCACTCGCATCGGTCGACTGGCGGTCGGACAGACCATATTCCTCCGTGCTGCGACCGAGAAAAGGAAAGTGGGTGATCTGTAAATCCGAAGCGTATGGAGCCCCGCCACAAAAGATCTTCTTTCAATAGCTTGTGCAAAACCCGCAAATATCCGAATTGATGGCTCTTTTTCCGAGACTCTTTACTGGAACATTCCGAAGGCTGCTCCCCGGCAACAGCCGTATTTTGGAACTTTAAAAGATCCAGAAGAACTGGCGCCCGCAAGACTGCCATCGCTCTTTAGCAGCAATCCTGCCACGGGATAGGCGCCATCCTTTCCGTCTGTGAAATCGTGCAGAATAGTTTCCTGCAGTTTGTTATCCAGCACGAATGCGGTTCCATAGTTCAAGGCACCGCCGTATTGGGCGGTCCCGTACAGATTCCCAGATTTATCCAATGTGACACCCGCCCAGGGCTGCACACCGTCATTTCCAAAGCTTCCAAAACTGTAAAGAATTGTCTCTGTTCCTTGATTGGGAATTTCAAAGACTGTACCTTGCTGAAATGCTCCGCCGACGTTAGTTGTGCCGTAGAGGTTCCCGAGATCATCCTGAGCCAAGGTGCCGTAAGGTGCTTCGCCGTCGTTGTTAATGATGCCTTGAAAGGCGTAAATTACTGTCTCTAGTTTGTTTACGATATCGATTTTGTAGACAGTTCCGCAACCAGCATTTTGCCCGCAGGCACCGATAGCTCCACCAGCCCCCGTAGTGCCGTATAGGAAACTACCCGACTTGTCCAGAATGACACCTGAGTACGGAGAGCCGCCGTCGCTCGCACCGGTGAAGTTCCAAAGGACGGTCTCGACCCCAGTTGGACTAATCTCGAAAACAGTTCCAAAATTGTGCGTGCCACCGCTCGACGTGGTGCCGTACAAGTTTCCGGCACTGTCTATTACGAGGTCCTCAGTGTATGGATACGCCCCGTCGGGCTGTCCAGCAAAGCTGTACAGTATGGACTCCTTCTGGTTCGAGTCGATTTTGTACACGGTTCCGACGGCGCTATTGCCACCTTGGAGCGTGACACCATAAAGATTGCCTGCCGGGTCACGCACGACCCCGCCGTAAGGATAGGCGCCGTCACCGTTGGCGTACGAAAAACTGTACAAGGCAGCTTCGTGGCCGGACGGGTCGATCTTAAAAACTGTTCCGTATCCGAAGTCGCCGCCTTCGGCTGTTGTCCCGTAAAGATTGTTCGAAGTATCCGCCATTAAGCGTGCATAGGGGTAGACCCCATCATTCTTGCTGGTGCCGAAGCCGTGCAGGATCTTCGTCACCCGCGTGCTAAGTTTGAATACAGTGCCTTGATTCGAAGACCCACCCTGGCTGGTTGTACCATACACATTGCCCGCCGAATCCTGAATTAGCGTAGCGACCGGGTTGGCGCCGCCCTTACCGGTAAATACGTACAGCACGGTCTCTTTGCCAGCGGTTGTTAGCTTGAATACAGTGCCCAAGCCGCCTTTGCCGCCGGCTGAGGTTGTGCCGTAGAGGTTCCCCCGTGCGTTCATTACTAATCCAGCTTTTGGATTCTTTCCGTCCTTTCCTCCTCCAAAGCTGTAGAGCACAGTTTCTTTCCTGCTTGCATCGAGCAGGAAAACGGTTCCCGCACCTGCGGTGCCTCCTAGATTTGTGGTGCCATAAAGGTTGTTCTTGCTGTCGAGGATCACACCTGCTTCAGGATCCGCGCCGTCATTTCCCCCGGCAAAGCTATACAGGACACTTTCAGCGCCGCCGATGGTAACTTGAAACGCCGTACCATTATTCGACGAACCGCCCGCTGACGTGGTCCCGTAAAGAGTTACGTTGCCATCTGAAATCAGCCCCGCGTGAGGATTAGCGCCGTCCCCGCCGCCAACAAAGCTGTACAACACACTTTCTGTTTGCGTGGTGAGATCCACTTGAAATACCGTACCCAGCTGCGAAGCACCGCCCTGCGCCGTTGTGCCGTAAAGTTTTCCGTTGAGCAACACTAGAGGGCCCTGAGGGACGGCTCCGTCAGTACCGCCCGCGAAGCTCCACAGCACCGTGTGTTGGCCGGTTTTGCTGATTTCGAAGACGGTGCCAACATTCCCTGTCCCGCCTCCAGTCGTCGTACCAAACAAATTGCCAGCGCTGTCGCGTACCAAACCTGCTTCCGGGGATACTCCGTCGGCTCCGCCGCTAAAGCTGTAGACTGCCCGTTCCACTCCCTTGCGGTCCAACTTGAAGACGGTCCCGTTTCCCGAAGCGCCGCCGGCTTGGGTCGTCCCGTAAACATTGCCGATGGGATCGCGAATCACACTGGACAAAGGTGTGCCGCCATCTTTCTTCCCTGCGAAATTGTAGAGGACGGTCAAATTCTGCGCGGCAAGGGGAACTGTGACCAAAAGGAAAATCGCTAATGCAATTGCAGCATGTGGCAGAGCCTTTGCGAGCAATTTCCGTTTCGAGTGGGTTCTTTTCAACATAGAAAACCGCTGCCGCGTGGAATGAAGTTTTACGGTTTACTAACTCCCTGCCGGGGGATAGCAGGAAGGCCGCAATGCCACCAAAAGTGGACGACATTCTAGCACACGGGGCTGCCCACAGGACGCAAACATTTCGAGGAATTATTTGCCTAAACCGTTTGCAGGCGGAGGACACGCAGACGCCTCGAATGCGGACCTGGCCTGCTGCAATATCCGACTGCCCCGGTCAGCGTCCTTCCATAGGGTTAGAAACTGCTGGTATCTCTCACACGCTTTCGGATGGTCTTTCGCAACTGCGTAGGCTTGGCCAAGTTCTAGCAAGGTAAGGGGTACCAGATGGCTGTTGGCAAGCCGGCCGCGATAAGTTAGAAGTCTTTCAAATTCCCGTGTCGCGGGTGTTGCCTGGTGCTGCGCCAGCAGAGCGAGACCGCGCAAATAAAGTGGGTAGAACGTGTCCAGGGCTATCGGATACCCGCCCGTCTCGTACGGGGCTGCCAGTTCAAGATCGTTTAGAGTGGCCGCAGGGTCTCCCTTGGCGAGGTCGATCGCCCCGCGGATGCTGGGCAGCCAATATCCGTTTAACAGAGTATCGCTGGGGGAGTCACCGGCGAGCTTTCTTGCCATGACCTCCGCCATCTTGATCTTCCCCGCACGGGCCAAGGCCAGTGCCGCCACGGGGTCTGCTGTCACCGATCCGGATTTTAATGCCGCAGAAACATCTTCCTCGACAGTAAGAGGGTTTCCCAATTCTGCCTCACGTAGCGCAGCATGCGCTTGCCACACTGATGCGCGTTCCTTTGCGTCATTTCGTAGAGCCGAGTCTGCGGCCGACTGCGACAAGTGGCGCGACTTGCCCAAGCGACCGTAGAAAGCTTCAGTATCCGCTTCGCTGGACAGCACGATGTCCTCGGTTCCGGTCGTGCTTGCGCCAGCGAATTCCCAACTAGTCATCTCGGTCCGGTCCGCACTCAGGAAGCCGAGCAAATAGAACAGCAACGGCAAATAGTCATGTTGCAATTTCAGGCTCTGCAACCTGGTCAAGGTGACCTTGGCCTCGTCCTCGCGGTTCAGATTGATGTAGGTGGCTGTTAGATCAATGTAGACACCTACATCGTTAGGCTCGAGCTGTTGCGCTTGTTGGTAGCCTTCAAGAGCCTTGCTGTATTGCCCGAGAAAACTGTTGCTCAGGGCAAGATTCTTATAAGGAAGCGGATCGCGTGGGTAAACTTGCGTCCATTCCTGGTAAACCTGGATTTCTTTCTGTAGTTCTCCTGTGACTAGCGCGTAATAGCTGGAGTCGATATACAGCCGCTCCCGTTCCGTTACCTTGTCGCGCAATTCATAAGCTTTGCGTGCTGCCTGGACTGACTGACCCGATTCACCCAGGTTCGCGTAAATGGTAGCCATTGTCGTGTATGCCGTGGCGAAGTTTGGATCTAGTTGAACCGCTCGCCTAAACAAGGGCAGGGCATCGTTGTCTCCGTTGGAGTAGCGTGTCCTTAAAGCTCTGCTATACGCCTGCAGCGCTTCTAAAGAAGGCGTAGTTGCTTCCTCTACGGGAATGTCGTAACTGCGCACGGAAGACAGTGATTCGCCGAGTTTCTGACGCAGGCTTGAGGCTGCTCGGCCCAGCGCCTTCAGAACGTCTTCTCTTGACCTGGCCTCCGCCTGCTCCTGTGCCAGCACCTGTCCTGAGGCGCAAGTCATCGCCTTCAGCCCAATCACATACTGGCTTCCAAGGCGCGAGATGGAACCAGCCAACAGGACTTTGCTTGCGGTGCGCACACAAACTTCCCGCGCGATTTCAGGCGTGAACCGTTCACCTGCGGGTCGGCCCATCATTTTCAATGTTCGATTCGCACGTTCGTCAGGCAAGAGATTCAGAAATGGCGACTGCGAGAGGGAAGCATCTAATCCCTGCTTCAGCGTGTCATCGAACACTGCTTCGCCAGTTTGGTTGGAAATGTCTGTCACTACAATCGTGTCTTTGTCTGTCAGCTTGGGAGTTCGATGAAGATAGAAATAACCAACAACCGGCAGCGTTATCACAGCTAAAGCAGCCGTGGCCGTAATCACCTTCCAGTGCTTTCGGACGTAATGTATGACGGCGCTCGTCATAACACTCGGCCGCGGCTCCGATTCAGCGTGCTGCTTCAGCCGTTGCAATTCCGTCCGGATCTCGGAAGCATGTCGATAGCGTAAGTCTCGATCCTTCTCCAGTGCGCGGTTGATGATCTCTTCCAGCCTGGGCGGAACGTTGGGATTCAGCCGTACTGCGGGAACTGGTGCTCGATTAAGGATAGAATCGAAGATCACTCCGGCGCTTTCTCCGCGAAATGGCAATGTCCCAGTCACCATCTCGTATAGAACTACGCCGAAGGAGAACAAATCGGTTCGTGCATCCAGATCGTTGCACCGGATCTGTTCGGGAGACATGTAGCCAATTGTTCCCACGGCGTTGCCCGTTCTGGTGAGACCGTCTTCGTAGCTCATCGTGGGTACAGCGGTTGTCGAAACCGCTTGAGCGCTGCTGATGAAAGACGCGAGCTTTGCCAGCCCAAAGTCCAGGATCTTGGCGTGTCCGCGCTTTGTGATGAAAATGTTGGCAGGTTTGATGTCGCGATGGATGATCCCTTCCGAGTGCGCGGCGTCCAACGCTTCAGCTATTTCTATCGCCAGTGATAGTAGTAGTTCGGTTTCAAGAGGCCGACCGGAAATACAGTGCTTCAACGTCATGCCGTCGAGAAACTCCATCACAATGAAAGCTTTGTCATCGTGCGAGCCGACATCGTAAATCGTGCAGATGTTGGGGTGATTCAATGCCGACGCGGCCCTGGCCTCCCTCTGAAAACGTTCCAGCGTCGCGCGATCTGGTGCGACATCTTCAGGCAGAAACTTGAGAGCGACAAACCGATTCAGCCGCAGGTCTTCCGCTTTGTAAACAACCCCCATGCCGCCGCTGCCGAGTTTTTCCAGCACGCGGTAGTGCTGAATACGTTCGGAAACGGACCGAATGATCCGTGGGCTCGCAGAGGCCGCGGACCAACCTG
Organism: Terriglobales bacterium; assembly: GCA_035567135.1. Classification (GTDB taxonomy): domain Bacteria; phylum Acidobacteriota; class Terriglobia; order Terriglobales; family Acidobacteriaceae; genus JABDBE01. Next base: position 2,333 of record DATMQI010000180.1, on the reverse strand, counting down.
ATCCATTTGTGCAGTCTTGCATTTTGGTTGGTGTGTTTCGATTTCCGATCTTTTGGTCATACAAATTGAAGACATGCAAATGCACGCCACGCTTTACTTCTACTTCTCCGAGGTCGTGGACCAATCCGGACCAACTGCTCGGCTCCCTCAGCACTTCCGCTACAGACTGTGTAACCAGGATATGGCCAGCATCTCCACAATCCATAACTTGCTGCGCCATGTTTATCCCTGCTCCAGCTAGATTGTCTTTGCCATTGATATCGACGATTTGATATACCGGGCCAGTATTGATTCCCATACGCACCGTTAAATCCCCGTCGTCGGTTAAAGCCCTGGCGGTATCAACTGCACAGCGCACTGCGGACTCCGGATTCCGGGAGAATGAAATCGCGACGCCATCTCCAGTTGGAATGCACAAGAGTTCGTGCGAGCCTTGCGCTTGGACGAAATCAGGACATCCATTGAGGATCTTTTGCAGGCGTCGAATGGCGGCTTGCTGTTGATCAGCCGGAAGCTTCGAATTGCCAACGATGTCTATGAAAAGGACGTGGGCTATTTCTCGTGGTGCATGGGAGTCATCGGTTCTCATAACAAGCCCGGGTCCGCGCCCACGTATTATCCCTCAAGCACAGCCCACATGGGCGTAGAGCCTGACGTTGACGGTAATGCGATGTTTTGTCGCATGGGGCGCACCCTTGTCGGCAAGCCGTCACGACAGCGGTTCGTGAATGCCAAAACTCGAAACCGCCGACTTCCCGTCGCTTCTGTTTTGCGGTGACTTCCGACCAAGTTTACTGGGCCGAGTACGTCATCCCTTTGTACTTCAGGACTACCGAAGTGGAGTTATACGTCGGCACCCATCCTTTTGTTACCGTCGCAAACTGCCCAGTGGCCGAACTGAAAGTCATGACAGTAACGGAATCGCCGGGCTTCGGCACGTATCCATTGATCGCCGTGACATTGAGTGCGCCGCCCAGTGTCGCTGTTCCCGATATGTTCACCTGGTCGTACTTACCGTTCGAGGTGCCACCGATCTTAACGTCGTAGGCCGCTTTGCTGTTTTGTACATAGGCGGAACCAGATGCCAGGTTGATGGTTCCGATGTTTGTCGAGTCGCCGGGCGCCAGGACTGCGCCGACATTCATGATGGAGCCTCCGCCCGTGCCCGACCCGGAGAAAATGCCCGTATCAAAGGTTCCCGCCGAAAAGGAGATCGTGCCTCCGCTTAGAATGGTGCTTCCTTTCGTCTGTGTGAAAGCATCGGCGAATGAGATGACAGCGGCGGACTGTACGGTACCAGAATTGTTGAATATAGTCTGGATGGAACTGCTTCCACTGCCCGAGCTCTGGAACGTCCCTGCGTTGTTGAATACACCCGTCCCATCGGAAGAGCGGAAGCCCCCGCCGTTGCTAACGTCCCACACCGCCTTCGCCGGATTGTTCACAATCGCCCCGTTGCTCAGCGATAAGTAGTAGCCTGACGTATAGCTAGCTGCCGCGGCATTGTTCAGGGTGCGACCCAACAGGTACGAGTACGAGCTGATGCTGATCCCGCCATTAGCATTGGTGAGTGCATTGGTTGTGGGCGTGACACAACTCCCGCTGCTGTACAGTGTGCACATCGACCCGCCGCCGAAAGTCAGCAAGCCAGTCACAGTCAGCGTGCCCGTTCCGTAGAAGGTGCCGCCGCTCAGCGTCATGCTCGGAACCGTCAACGCATTCTTGCCGAAGTTCGCCACCCCACTCGACACCGTCAGCACGCCTACACTGCTGACTATGCCAAAGCTCACCGTCCCTGTTAGGTTGGTCGCGCCGGTCACGTTGTAGGTACCGGTCAGAGTCTCCGTGGCAGAATGAATCACCGTCCCCGCCCCGCTGATCGCCCCGCTCAACGCAAATGTCCCGTTATAGAATTGCAAGGTCGACCCCGAGCTGACGCTCCAGCTTCCGCTGCAACTGGAACCACAACTGCCCCCATCCGCGAACTGCTGCGTGCTGGTCCCCGTCATCTCCACCAAGCCAGTGTTATTGAACGTGGCCTGGATGGAACTGCTTCCGTTACCCAAGCTTCGGAAGGTCCCTGCGTTGTTGAACACCCCTGTCGCATCGGAAGAGTAGAGACGGCCTCCGTTGCTCACATCCCACACCGCCTTCGCCAGATTATTCACAATCGTCCCGTTGTTCAGCGCCAAGTAGTAGCCTGACGTATAGCTAGCTACCCCGGCATTGTTGAGGGTGCGACCCACCAGGTACGAGTAGGAGCTGATGCTGATCCCGCCGTTGGCCTTGGTCACCGCATTGGTCGTCGGCGTGCCACAAACCCCATTGCTGTA
>DATMQI010000179.1:0-4292 GCA_035567135.1 Terriglobales bacterium | reverse complement strand
TTGCGCGCGGTTGCAGCGAACATACGCGAAGTCATCGACGCTGATGCCGTCGCCGTTGCGCTGCCTGATGCAGCGTCCGGAAAGTTCAGGGTATTTGCTGTGGATTTTCCTCACGGCAAGGGGGTCATCAAGGAAGAGTTGCTCCTGCCGCTGAGCTCCGAAGCTAAGAGAGCAATGGATACTTTGAAACCGATAGTCTTTGACCCGCGGGAACGTGACGAACGCGCGCCCGAGCCATATGACGTCGCGGCTGCGGAGGGCCTAAAGGCCGTTTGCAGTATTCCGCTCGTAGAGCGCGGCCGGGTTCTTGGAATTCTGTCAATTTTGCGCACGAGGGAGACTCCATTTGCGCCGGAAGATGTTGATTTTCTAAGCCGGGCATCAGGGCAGATCGCAATCGCCATTGACAACGCGATGGCGTTTCAGGAAATATCCGATCTTGCCCAGGAGCGCAAAAGGGCGGAGCAAGCCCTCGCCGTTCAGAACACTCGACTCCAACTGCTCCTGGAATTGTCGAAGCGAATTACATCGAATCTTGAGCTTCGGGAAGTGCTGCGCTCAGTTTCAGTTGCCGCTCGACAGATCATGCATGCCGATGCCGCAGGTGTTGCATTTTTCGATGAGGCATCGGCGAAGAGTCGGATTTATGCTATCGATTTTCCCAATGCCAAAGGATTCGTTAAGGAAGAGATTGTGGTCACCCCGGGGCTCGCCTTCAAACGAGCCTGGGAAAGCTCTAAACCGGTAGTCATAAACACAAACGATCATGACGAACTCGGGCCTGAAATATACGGACTCGTGATTGCAGAGGGCTTGAAGGGCCACTGTCTGATACCACTGGTGAGCCATGGTCGAACCGTCGGAGTCCTGATAGTTGCAAGTAAGCTGCAAGCTACGTTTACCCCCGAAGATGTTGATTTCCTCAGCCAGGCGTCGGGACAGATAGCTATCGCCATTGAAAACGCGTTGGCGTTCCAAGAGGTGTCCAGCCTAGGAGCTCGGTTGCAGTTGCTGCTCACCCTGACAAACCGAATCACCTCCAACCTGGAGTTTCGCGAACTGTTGCGGGCGATTGCCGCCAACATTCGCGAACTTATGCAGTGTGATGCTGTTTCTATCTTGCTGTATGACGGGCACTTGGGGAAGTTCAGGGTACACGCTCTCGATTTCCCGCATGGAAAAGGGTTTGTTAGCGAAGAGCAGCTCGTCATCTCCGACAAAAATGATCCCCGCACGCGAGCTTTTCAGACGCTGACCCCAGTTGTGGTAACCGACAGTGATCTAGACCAATTCAACCGGGAGATGCGCGAGCTGGCAACGGCTGAGGGCGTGAAAACTGCCTGTTTCATTCCTCTCGTCAACCATGGTCGAGCCCTGGGTGTTTTGGGGATCTCGCGCATAACAGAAGGATCCTTCTCGCAACAAGACATCGAGTTTCTCAGCCAGGCGTCTGGTCAGATAGCCATCGCCATTGAGAACGCGTTGGCGTACAGGGAGATTTCCGAACTCAAGGACAAGCTGGCCCAGGAAAAACTCTACCTGGAAGAGGAATTTCGCAGCGAGATGGGTTTCGAGCAGATCATTGGGAACAGCCCTGCACTAAAGCACGTTTTGCAACAGGTGGAAACAGTTGCCACCAGCGATGCTACTGTGCTGTTGCTTGGCGAAACCGGAACGGGGAAAGAGTTAATTGCGCGGGCGATTCACGACCGAAGCCGCCGCAAACAGCGCACCCTCGTGAAGCTGAACTGTGCCGCCATACCAACCGGGTTGCTGGAAAGCGAATTGTTTGGCCACGAAAAGGGAGCGTTTACAGGCGCGATCTCCCAAAAAATTGGGCGGTTGGAGCTTGCGGATCAAGGCACTCTGTTTTTAGATGAAGTGGGTGACATCCCCCTTGAGATTCAGCCGAAGCTGCTGCGGGCTCTGCAGGAGCGTGAATTTGAACGCCTCGGCAGCACGCATACGCGGAAGGTGAATGTCCGCTTGGTGGCAGCTACGAATCGCGATCTCGAGAAGATGATTGCCGACAAGGAATTTCGCGCTGATTTATATTATCGGTTGAATGTGTTTCCGATCCGAATTCCTCCCCTGAGAGAGCGCAAAGAAGACATTCCTTTGCTCGTCAGCCATTTCGTCCAAGAGTTCGCCAAGGAGATGCAAAAGCCTATCGAAGCGATTCCTACGGCGGTAATGAAGGGGCTGAGGACTTGGGAATGGCCAGGCAATATTCGTGAACTCGAGAATTTCATTGAGCGAGCCGTGCTCCTGACCAGGGGCAAGTCGCTCGAGGCGCCGCTCGCAGAACTCCGAAAGACCAATACGGAAGGGTTCGTGCATACCGACCTGCATGAAGTTAAACAAGTCGCTGGAGAAAGAACAAATTCGCGAGATGACAAAAGTAGCGTTGCTGATGAATATGAAAGAAAGCAGCGCGATCAGATCATACGGGCACTTACTGCATGCAAGGGGCGCGTGGGCGGCGTCGATGGTGCTGCCGCGCGCCTGGGAATGAACCGCACGACTCTCCTCTCTCGAATGAAAAAATTCGGCATCTACCCGAAGCAGTACGCTTGAGTTGCACCTCACCGCTCTGTCTTGCCCTCAGGCAATAGCTTCGACAGTTTCGACTCTTTCAACTTCTTCAACCTCGACATTTTCGACTTCAGGCGGTCTTCTCCCGAAAATTCAGCAACTTACGGCGCCGCGGGTCTGGAGCGGGCTTTGCCCTTATTGATGGTGTGAGCAAAAGCAAATGTTGAAGATCACCATTCTCGATACTCCCGATCGGCGACGGTTGGTGCTGGAGGGCAAGCTGGTCGCCCCGTGGGCGGCCGAGTTAAGGAAAGAGTGCCGGGGGGCCGCAGCGGACCTACAGGGTCGGGAACTGGTGATTGAACTGAGGAACGTGACCTGCATCAGCGAAGACGGACAAAACGTACTGCTTGAGCTGATGAAAGAAGGGGTCAGGTTCCGCTCCTCGGGTGTGTTCACAAAACACGTCATGAAACGGCTCGCCCACAAGATTCGCAGAAATGTTAAGGAGCGAAGGGATGAGGACCGGCAATACTAGGTATCGGCTGGCCCGGTGAGCCTCGGCGCAGGCAAGGAGAGTGCACTTGCGGGAGGTGTTCCCAATGATCCTGCGAGCAATGAGGTTTCGCGTTTGAAGAAATTTGGTATCTACGCGAAGCAGTACGCCTGACTCGCAGCTTTCCTCTTTCTCGTGGTCCTCCCGAATCGTTTCGACACCTTCAACTCTTTCGACTTCTTCAACCTCGACATTTTCGACTTCTGCCGTCTTCTCCTGAAAATTCAGCGACTTACGATTTTGTTAGTTTGGCGCGCGTCTTGCCCTTGCCGCAGGTGTAAGAACGTAATGCAGGAGAGAGGGGGCGCTATGTCACTGGTTCTCATGTTCATCCGCAGGTGGAACAAGTGGTACCGCGTTCTGCGGTATCGCAAGGGATTTGGACTGTTGGATTCCGTGCGCTATGGCCTTTGGCTGGCGCATAGCTGACCAGTAGGTGCTTTCATGAATAACGGACGCGCTGTGAATGTGAGAGCGGATCTTCGGCCAGCGTTTGCCGGCCGAGGCACAGGTTCCCGGCTCGAAATCGACGCTTGGATACAGAGCGAGATCAAGGCTATTTCGCCGCTTGTGGAACGGCTGATGCGGCTCATCGAAGGGTCGCATTGCATCACGGGCGAGGAATCCGCCGTCGAACTGGCGCTCCGTGAAGCTCTGAGCAACGCAGTCGTTCATGGCAATCGGCTGGATGCCCACAAGTTAGTTCACGTCCGCTGCCGCTGCAAGGTCGGTAAAGGAATCTCACTGACCGTTTCAGATCAGGGTCAAGGGTTTGATCCGCGCACCGTTCCCGATTCCGTTACTGTCGAAAACCTCGAAGCTGATCACGGACGCGGCATTCATCTCATGAAGTTGGCGATGGACGAGGTCTCGTTCGAACAGCGAGGCACCGAGGTTCACATGTGTAAGTGGGCAGCTCGCAATCCAACAGTCGATGTGCGAAGCGACTCGCGCGGTTTTTAGGAGGAAGTTATGGCCACTCAGCGGATTTCGATTTTTGGTCCCCAGCAAGACGCACCTGCAAGAAAGGCTGCGGGATCGCTCCGTCTCGCTCCGACCGCCACCATCTGGCGATGGCTGAACGAGGACGCCATCCGTCCTTGGCAGCATCGCTGCTGGATCTTTCCGCGAGACCCGGATTTTGAAACCAAGGCCGGACGCATCCTGGATTTGTACCAACGCCTCTGGAAGGGCCGTAAAC
>DATMQI010000178.1:0-5525 GCA_035567135.1 Terriglobales bacterium | reverse complement strand
ATTCCGCACATGAACGAACTCAACATTTCCGTTCCGGCGGAGCGCATCGATGACGGGATTGAGAGCGTCCCCCACAATTCCATAGCAGCGTTTCACGCCAGCCTTTTGAAGCATTTCCCACAAAGCGTCCGCAACATTTCGCCCCATTTGAATCCTCCAAATTTGGATATAGATCCCATGACCATCGGCTCCCGGATTGCCGGCTAGCGGGAGTTAAGTAGAACGCTGAAACTTTGTATATTTGGCATTCTGTTGCATCAGGCTTCGGATCACCAACTGCCCGGCGGTTTGTTGTTTTTCCTTTGCTTTAGCTTCATCCAGAGTGCTCGTCTCCTCCAGTGGTAACGCCACCTATAGGCAGGGTTGGTCCGGGACTTGGATGCTACGCTCAGGGAATTAGGCGACAAAACTTTTTGCGCAAGGCCCTTCTCAGTTTGAATTGGTGGCCCCACCAAGAGGCGCCCGTCTGGCCACAGCATGACTGGTTGGGAGACGGTTTTGGTGACCAAGTCCAGAAAGCGCACGACCCAAAGACGCTCGAAGATATACGGATCAAGGCTAAAGTTCAATGCGGACTGGCTGTCATCGCATCTTGCACTTTAGGGGATTGCGCCACTTGGAGACGGTACCCGTTACGAGTCCGCACATGATATTTTTTCATGCGCTCAGAAGTCAGTTTTACGGTGATTGTGCGCCACCCTTTGTTGGGGTTCTGACGCGGGTAATAGCTAAGAGAATAGAGATGGGCCAAATCATCCCTGATCGACGCAAAGGCTTCTTGTTCATTTTTCCAGGTCTTGGCGAAGTAGGCCTTCCCTCCCGTCGCCGCTGTCATGCGCTCGAATACAGCCGTCGAGATTGGCTCCAACTGGGCCTGTCGAGTGCATACCATGTAGATTGATATTCCGGTGGATTGTGCCAGTTCCGCTACGTCCTCTGGCGGAACAACGCTTGCATTGTCCGGTCCGTTGGAGAAGACCACAATGACTTTGCGGCCCGAATATTGCGCCGCATCCTTCACAGTCAGCAACAGGCAATTGTAAAGTGCTGCATCATCACCTGCCACTGTCGTGCGCACTCCACGAAGAACTTGCGACCGTTCCGAAGTGAGCCGGGTAGCTCTCGACAAATCCCGGCTGTAGGAATAGAAAGCTATACGGTCAGCGCTCTCCAAAGAGCGAATGAAATCGGATATGGCGTCCTGCGCAAAAACAAACCCGCGATACATGTAATTGCTCGTATCGAAGAGAACAAATACGTTTGCCCCTGTCACCGCCGCGCTCAGGTCTCCCGCCGATAGCCGCTCACGCGAGTCATTCTGTTCTTTGCCAGTTCCCTCGGCGTCTCCAGAAGCACGTCTCACTTCGATGTTGGGCGATGCAGCGTCCAACAACCGGTCAGCAGGCTCATTTCCCTCCCCGAAGGTGGCTATCTTTTGTTGAATTCCGTCCTCCTCTATGAAAAAGTCGCTGGGATGAAGCCCTTTGACATAATTCCCATGCCTGTCCGTCACTGCTACATTCAATTGCACCAAGTCGACCGCCACTTGTATGTGGGAATCTATATGCACGGGTTCTTGCGCAGTCACACTCTCTCTCGCGTACAGATACAACACAAGAATTGCACTTAGAAACGAACAAAATGTTTTCCTCACCATGGGCACACCTATTTCCTCACGAGTTCAAACACAATTAATTGGGCGTTTCTGCGTTTCCTGCCAGCGACGAGATTTTTCCTTCGCGGAACTCTTTTCCTGTCTCCCGTAAGGCACGCAGCGTCGCTGGCCAGTCTTCCAGGTCACTGGCCGAAATCCTCTCGACCATTCGACGCGTCAGCACCGGAACGATGCGGTTCAGCAGAACCGGTGATTCCCCCATTTCATCCGCTAACCGCGCCCAATAGAGATTTCCTGAATCCCAGCATTCGCCCATCAACCGGTTATAGCTTCCTCCCAAAGCCGGAAACGGTCTCACATCGATTAGCTCGCGCGCGTAGGTCTGGGTAAAGACCGGGTGCATCACCCCAAAGTCACGCGACAACCGTTCCCAATTCACCTCTTGCGGATCTTCCCGAATCAATCCTTCAAGCTCTCGTCCCGCAGCGCTATCTCTCTCGAGTTCCCCGGAATATCTCTCCTGAAACTTCGCTGTCAAATAGAAACCATCCGCCGGCGCTATGCCCTCAAAAAGTTCGCTCGTTTTTCCTGTTCGAATAGTTTGCTCCAGCCATGCGCGTCGCTCGGGAACCATTCGATCTGAGAGTACGGCTATCACCTTGCCCTTTAGCTCTTCGTCTTTGGACGATGCCATCAACAGTTCCTCGCCGGCTCGTTGATACAGGGCCACTGCATGCAGTTCATTGCGGCTAACGTTCCACCACCGCGGCACAATCGCATTGCTCAAAAGTCCTGGAACAAATTGTTGCCAAATCAGCGCTTGCACGTGATCTGGAGCAATGAAATTTTGCTCCGTCTCCGCCAACACGTAGGGCAGGTCAGCAAGCGATCCGATCATATGTGCGCCACCCCCCGCCGGGGACCCGGCGCCAATTAAGTGCGGCGCCTGCCACAAGTGTTCAACTCCCTGAATCGTGTCACCGGAAAAGTCGTGTGAACGAACAAACAGCGGATTGTTGTGCAAAACTTGCGAACCCGGCGGCTCATAATACGCGTAGTTCAATCCCACCAGTGTGTCTCTTAGAAATGTGGCAAGCTGCCCTCGAGTTGCTTCTACTTGCTTCGGAGGCTCGGGGGATCGAATGACCTTCACGAGGTCGGTCCGCATCTGTAGCTCGGTGTGGCGATTGTTATATGTTCCTGCGGCCCATTCAGACCTTTCGCTGTTGGTAAAGATCGGCCGCGGCATCTCGAATTCACGAAGTTCACCCGCCAGCGCGGCCAACTCATCCTTGCGTTTAGCTGCTTGCTCCGGATTCCTTAGGCCATCGTCTAGAGCAAATAGGGTGTCCATGGAAACCAGTCGCTGGTCCTCCATTACCGCCCGGATTCGATTGGCCAATTCCATGCGTACTTGCTGTCCTTCCGCGGTCTTTTGATGAGATCCAGCAAGCAGATTGATTATCTCGTTTTGTGATCCACTTGCTTTCCCCGTCGCTGCCCGAAACACTTGCTCAATCGAACTGCGCCCCGCTGTAACGAGTTGCGCGCTCGTAGAGACCTCAAAGAACGGCTTGATCATTTCCATCCACGAGGAATTCAGTTGACCGCGGTCGATTTCGCCTTGCCTCGCCAGGATTTGCCAAAGTCCCACGTTTCCCTGAAAAATTCCCATCGCGTTTCCGCGTAGTGCGCGGTCGGGGATTTTAGTAAGCGCCTCGGCTGTAGCCATGTAGCGAGTGATCGAGTTATCGCTGAGATCCGGAAATTCGGAAAACATCAAGTACTGATCACCGAAGTCCGCATACTTCTCAGCGAGCAGGAGAACCGTCTGGTTGCTTAGTCGTCGCCCGGGTGCGCGCCTGTGGTCCAATTCGCTCAAACAGAGATAGGCCTGCAGCGGTCCGGCAGCCGTGCTCAGCCGTGAAAAAGTGAACATGGCCTCGGCCAACTGATCCGGAGTTGGCCAACCCGGCGAGCGTTTGCTTGTATGACGAATTAATTTGTAATCTCCCGTCTTCCGAAGAATCTCATCCCATGTCTGCAGGCTACCAGGCACATACGGTTCACCGTTGCCATCCCATTTCAGTCGTGTGACCAGCACCAGAAGCGCGGGCGCTGGTCTGAACGGCAGCCTTGCTCCCGCTTCTTCCGAAACTCCCGCTGCGCGGAATGCCACGTAGTAACGGGTCATTCTCTGACCGGCTGCGAAGTGTTCTTGCTGACTCTGGCTTGTTCGCGCCATTGCATCAAAATAGGCCGCTACCCATCCGTGGTCCTTCTTTAGAAGTTGCAGAATAAATTCTCTCGGCGCCTGAGGACTCGCTCCCACCATTCCTTGCCATTCCTTCTCCGCTTCTCGCCTACCTGGAACGACCACCGCCCCACCGCGAACACACAACTGGCTCCCATAGAGATCAAGAACCGGGGCGAGCGCGAGTAGTTTCGCCAGTCCTATGTCCTCCTTTATTACAACTCTGGTTTCAGGCTCGATTTGCGACATGGCCCAGTAAAGCCGCGCCACGCTAGGTTCGTACAGGAGGCTCTCCAAAAAGTCCCTGCTCTCTTGCCCCTTCTGACTAGCCAATACAATCCAGTCGCCGGCTGCAAACAGCACTGGTACGGTGCTCCCTGTATAGCCATAGTCAAATGGTCCATCGTGCTGCAATCTCTCTTCAAGGTCGAGCAACGGGAACCCGGAATCAACACTCAGAAATGCTCTCTCGGGATTCGCTGTGCTTAAGGCCATCCCTGTTCGCCCACATTCTCCTCGAATTCTGTACCCGAGGATACGAAGCAGAGGTTCCGCGTCTTTGCAGCCATTCACATGGATGCTCCCGCCCTGACCTGCCAGAGCACTCAACTCTTTCGATTGATGAAGATAGCGCCGCAATAAAATCAGGTACTCCGTCGGTCTCCCTAACAGATACCCGTGGAGCACCACGTTATGAGCAAGTTGCGGCACTACCTCCGAGGGCGTAACGTTCAGGCTGATCCCGCTCATGCGTAAGAATGACCGCAGTGGTCCCGGAATGGTCACACTGTTTTCGGGTCGGGAGGAAATCGCGTTCTGATCGACACTCTCCAAGGCCCAAGAAGAGAGCGGCCTCGTGGTCGCACTTGCAACGCGGTCATTAGTTGTCAGGTAAAGCCCGGCGACCAATAACAGCAGGAGAAAGAGAGAAGGTTTCACCGCTGACCCCCTCGACCCAAGGCAAGGCGGGATGCCCACGGGGATTAGTCTGGTCCCGAAGTTTACTCCTCCTGCCCGACATATCCAATCGACATTTTATGAATGGTTGGCAAATTGAGCGAGCCGAAATCAGCGTCGCATTTGGGCTCAACTCCCGATTTCCTGAGTCACAGCAAGATTCAGACCGCGCTCGATCTGTACACGCAGAAAGACAGCGACGAAACACGGGCCGCACAGGGTGAATTCCTGAATGCTGTGGGGATGAGCAGAGCAGTGAATTAAAAGCTATGGGTTGAGTTGTGGGTTCGAGTTCCCGGTGTCACGTCCGGTAACTCCTTAAGAAAGAATGGCGGGGACGACGAGACTCGAACTCGCGACCTCTGCCGTGACAGGGCAGCGTTCTAACCAACTGAACTACGTCCCCGCGGGTAGTGCTGTCACTAGCGGATGGTGGGCAGTGCAGGGCTCGAACCTGCGACCTCCTGCTTGTAAGGCAGGCGCTCTAACCAACTGAGCTAACCGCCCTCTGCTCACATTTCCCCATGCTACAGGAAGCACGGCGCATCGTCAACGAAACGCCTCACTTTTTCGTTTTTGCCCCTATTTTCCGAAAAAGCGGGGCGCCCGGACTGGTTGCGAAATATCCGCGCAGCCAGTAAACTCAATGTCTTGCTGCCCGTCAAAGGAACATCCCAGAGATGCTGCTGAACCGCGATT
>DATMQI010000177.1:0-6357 GCA_035567135.1 Terriglobales bacterium | reverse complement strand
TGTGCCATAAAGGTTGCCCGCCGCGTCCGCAACCAAAGCTGCCGAGGAACCTGCCCCGTCCGCCCCCGTGAAGCTGTGAAGCAGTCTGAACGTCTGCGCTTGCGCAGTTGGGGCGGCAATCATCGCGGCCCCCATCGCTACCGCTAACGCCAGCACGGCAGTTGCCCCATACAGACATGTCCAGGCAATCTGGGCCGCGTGTTCTGGTGTGGTCCTCATATCGACCTACGATGATGCCACTCCGACCCAGCAGAAAGGCTTATCAGTGTGTGGCGAAGTCGTTAACTTGCTGGTTGCGACGGCCCCCTTGACCGCAGTTCTCTTGCAAGGATATCTGAGCGGAAAAACTGGTGCACTGTGCTGCACCTAGGGGTCGCACTGGCCTGCACCACAAGTACTTGTGTCGAGCTCAGTGGGCCGGTTGTGGACTTTCAAAGTCACCCATGGATTCTTGGGGCATGCCGAGGAATACAGGAGAGCGCATGATAAACCGGTGAAACATTCGGTCTGACTTCTCGCTGCTCAGCACACAACTGACGGCCGATCAGTCTAGCGCTCTTTCGAAGGAGCGAAGAATCAGCTCGTGGCTAGGGTTGCTGTGCGCCGAGTGTGTGCGTGATTCAGGTCAGGCACTCGCGCGCGGAACGAAAGGTCTGGATCGCGAATGATAAGGGACGTTATCATTCACACAAATCGTTGACAGACGCGGTACACTCCTCGACTGACGAGGAACTTCCCGTTTAGATAGACGAGCAGCAAACCGACCAACAATCGCCACCAACTAAGCTTTCGTTTCATTCCAGCTTTCCTCTTGGGTTTGTCCACGTCGGAATTGCGACGACTGATGTTAACAGGCCATTACACTTAAAACCCCCGCCTGCCGGGGTTCATGAGTGCTATAGAGATGTTTCAACAAAACAATTACGGATGGGCAAATTTCCGCAGAAACACCTCAACGAAGTCGTTATCGCTGCCCGAAAGAAATTCGATTTGTACTACCCTCTTGCCGCTTAGCCAGCACAAAGCCTGCGGCTTGGTGCGCCGCCGCAGGATATACTCCTGACCCCTTCCCTGTCCGCTCGCGGGCCTCAGGTCAACTTTAGAGAAATCAACACATAATTCTTTCAGGCCGTCGCGCGCGTGTTGCCCATCACGGAATTCATACAGCAACACCTTCGCGCTAAACTTCGGATTGCTCCTTCTGTCATACTTCGCACTATACCCTGCGCGGCCAGTGCCGACCCCCTCTTCCGTGATGTCCCAATCTGTGCGCGGTATCCCCGACACGATTCTCGGGAACAACTCCTCAGTCGAAACGAGCGGCACGTTGTTGGTTCCAGTGTCCCGCTCGCGCGAAAAGCTAATCGCCGCTTCGTGTGCTCGCTTTGCAGTGTGCAGTTCGGTCAGGGACTTTACGTTCCTCTCGCACAACGTTGCGGCTGTTCCAGGAGTGAGCTGATCGCACATCTCAAGCGCATGCGACACACGCGCCTCATCCGCTCCCCCGGCGATTGATTCCTTCAGTGCCAGGTACGTGTTGAGCTGCCGACACTGCTCCTGTAATGCAGCATCTCCGATGGCAGCGCACTCTCCGACATCCTTCAGGCGCGGGATCATCGGCACGGTCACAACCAGCGGGAACCTTATTGTGCGCCAGGTTGCGGACCAAGGGTGATATCCGCCATCGCGTATCTTCCGCTCCAGCACGACCGGAAAGTAGCCGCTACGCGGACCGCGTGTTACATCGTCAAGGTCGACTACCATCCCGAGGTCGCGGCGGCATTCTCCAGAGGGGTCACCGAATACGATCCAGCGCCCAATCAGCCCTGCGCCGAAATCGGGACGTAGATAAAACCATCCATTCCGGCTAAAGGTTTGAAAATGTGTGGTCCTTGTCGTCCAGCCCCAGTCGCTATACTCCATGCTTTCACAGACGCTGCCCCCGATAAGCTGACCTGTCCTCGCATCCACTATTCTTCCCAGCGCTGGGAGGGTCGTCTCCACGTACAGCCAGGTGCCGATCACAAGCCCTATGATCAAAAGAGCGCCTATACCTGTTCGACGCAGCCAAGGCGTGAGACTGAACGCTGGAAGACTCATCCCAATAGCATAGAGGAGCATTCAGTTCGTCGCAGTTACAAGAGTAACTGTCGGGACCAGGCCATAGCGCGCTCATTGATGGGCGACCGGGGTCAATAAGCGTTATGGGGATTTTGCAACAGTTAGGCTAAGGCACTGCTCTTCGTTGGGGGAGCCCTGGTGACTTCCATCAGTTTCATTGGATTCTTTTTGGGGATGCATTCAGGCTTAGCAGCTCTTCTTTGATTGCCTGTAAACGCTCCTGCCTTAGATCGCGGGTGTGTCTTTCTGCGCGCGTGTGAAAAGCCTGTTCCGCATAAACCAATTGTTGATGCTGGAGCGCCGCAATCTCATCTCTCAACTCTGAAAGCCGTCGCTGAGTGAATGCGTCCACACCGAAAATATACGCTTGACGGCTTTCTGTGTCAGATGCGGGCGCATTACTTCACTCACGACCAAGGTAAATGAGTGAAATGGCGATGTTTCACCACTTGAGACGATCCGCTAACGGGTGGCGGTTTGGATAGCTTCCGGTTTGCCGACCATCCATCCGGAACAAGCTGAATTCGCATCGCGCGTCCAGGGATGGAGCACGGGACAAGCGCAAACCTAGTCGGCCCGGTTCGCCCTCCTTTTGACAAAGGTCAAAGCTCGAAGCACAATGTGATGCCCAGAAAGCGAAGAAGGTACCTCGCTATGCGTGTCGCTCAGTGCATTTTCTTGCTCTGCCTCGTCGCGGCGGTGCCCACCGCATTTTTCAGACGCGCCGCACGAGAGGACGTCCCCGACATCAAGGCGAACGACAACCGTTTACCGTGCGGCCGTCTAATCGATGGCGTATTGACAATCGATTTGGAAGCGCGGGTGGGTCTTTGGTACCCGGAAGAGCGGGACGGCCCTGCGCTCGAGGTACAAGGATTCGCAGAGGCTGGCCGTCCGCTGGAAATTCCCGGGCCGCTCATCCGAGTGCCCGAAGGCACGGAGATTCGGGTTACCGTCCGCAACGCGATCCCTGGTGCCACTCTCGTTATCCACGGGCTCCACACACGACCAAGCAACCCCGATGAAACCATTCAATTGGCGTCAGGAGAACGACGTGAAGTTCGCTTCCGAACGGGCAAAGCAGGCACTTATTACTACTGGGCGACAACGACGGGAAAGGCCCTTCCAGATCGTTATGGCGTCGATAGCCAGCTAAACGGGGCGCTGATCGTCGATCCGCAGGGGAAGAGAGCAGACGATCGCGTCTTCGTGATTGGGTGGTGGGAAAACCCTGAGTTGAGAGCAATGGGCGGTGATCCGTTCACGAAGGGTCGGAATGCGATCGTGATCAATGGCCGCGCATGGCCTTATACAGAACGGTTGACGTACGCAGTCGGCGACTCAGTCCACTGGCGCTGGATCAATGCCGCACAGGGAAACCACCCGATGCACCTCCACGGCTCTTACTACACCGTCGATAGCGTCGGCGACGGAGAAGGCGATACTCCTCTCAGTAGCGACCAGCGCCGACTGGTCGTCACAGAACTGATGAGGCCCGGTGCCACAATGTCGTTGACGTGGATGCCGCCGGAGCCGGGCCATTGGCTGTTCCATTGTCATGTCCTTGCGCACATTTCTCCGGGTCTTCGGATGCGGCCAGCCGACAAAGAACCTTCGTTCGCCCAAGGCGAATCACACCACGCCATGGATGGGATGGCCGGACTGGTGTTGGGCATCAACGTCCTTCCGTCTCGTGCCGCGCCACCCGCAAAGCACTCCGATCTGGCACTGCGGAGGCTTCGGCTCATGGCACAGCCGCAGCCCGGGCGCTACGGCAAGGATCCCGGTTTTGCATTCGCTCTTCAGGAAGGGGCAGGTCAGCCCACAGAACCTTCAGGTCGGATTCCCGGACCACCAATTGTGCTCACTCGAGGCCAACCCGTGGAGATCACAGTGTTGAACAAACTCCCCGAGCCGACCTCAGTGCATTGGCATGGGATGGAATTGGAGAGCTACTACGACGGCATCGCCGGCTGGAGTAGTACGCCGGGCCATATCGCGCCGATGATTCAGCCTGGCGCTTCATTCATTGTTACATTTACACCCCCGCGCGCGGGAACGTTCATCTATCACACGCACCTCGATGATATTCGCCAGCTCAGCTCCGGACTTTATGGTCCGCTCATCGTGCTTGATCCCGGCCAATCACTCGACCCCGAAAGGGATCGCATCATGCTCGTCAGTGTCAGGGGGCCGTCCGACAACACGCCGATCCTGCTCAATGGTGACGCTGAGCCCGGTCCAATCGAACTGAAACAAGGTGTTAAATATCGATTTCGATTCATCAACATCACCCCGCACGATCCCCTTCTTACCGTATCGCTGCTGGCGGGCTCGTCCCCGGTCACATGGCGCGCGATCGCAAAGGATGGAGCTGATTTGCCGGTCGCCCAGGCGACTGAGCATCCGGCGCGGCAAACCGTGTCAGTGGGTGAAACATATGATTTCGAATTCGACGCACGATCTGCGACTGAACTCCGGCTCGAAGTCTTTCGCCCGGCGCGGGCTGCGGTCGCCCAGTCGCAAATCGTGGTTCCGATCCATGTTCACTGATGCTGCTCTTGTCCGTGCTAGCGAACTTCCCGATCGTGCCGTCAAGAAATAGCGCGGTCAGACCCACTGGGCGGATGACGGGCAAACAGGAAGTTAAGTGGCGTAACCAGGCCATTTCACTCAAGACCCTCAAGCGCAGAGCCATTAGCGCCAAGCGACAGATTGCTACTTTTGAAGTAGTCCCAACTGGCTGGCGACGCAGATCCACTCACTGGCGTGCCTGATCCAGGTATCGGTGAATCGCCCATAGTGCTCGTAGGTCTTTCCTCGTTGCTTACCTTTCTCGTGGGTAGCGCCGGTTACGACCACCGTGTCGCCGAAGCGATGCAGCTTCATATCGTCCGAAACTTCTAGACTCAGCGTATTGGAGCCGTCGCGGATCGAAGCGAGGAACTGCGGCTTCGACATGACCGTGCCGTCATAATCCGTAAACACGAAATCTGGATGTAGCATGCTGCCCATCGCAGTTGCGTCGTGCTTAATTTGTGCTTGGTTCCAGATGTTTTCCAGGGCGATAATTCGGTTTTCATCGCCTTGCGATGACGATGGTTGCTGCGCGAAGAGAATCCAGGAGAAAAGGACAAAGAGAAACAGCATGCGTGGCATGAAGGCGGCTCCTTGCTTGGAAAACCGAGAACGGCTGTTCCGCTGCCGAAGTTTAGCAGGAATCGAAGTAAGGGGATTGTTGGCGAAACCAGGCGATAACGCTGAAAACCCCTCAATGAGCGATATCGCGATGTTACAACAGTGATAGTCCAACACAATTGCGCTTGAGAGGAATTAATGGAATGATTGGAAGCAGATGAGGGTGATAAAGGCACTGGCGATTTTAGTAGGCGGCCCCATATTGGGTATCCTTATCGCCGTCGTTGTTTCCGGCTTCTCATTATCTCCTGATCCTAACTTTGCCAGCAATGGCGGGCACGCTGCGCCGGGTGACGGGTTCCTGGTCCTTGGCTATGTCTTTGTCAGCTTGCTCTTGTCGGTTCCTTTGTCGATTCTGGGTGCCGGAGTTGTGTTGTTCCGCAATAAAAAACAAGATTCCCTGCAAGCGCCCAATGAGTTAAATGGCGATTTTGCGCCAACTATCCTGTTGGGGGACATAGAATAGCGAGCCAGAGGCACTCCCGGTGTGAGCATCTCCATGCAGATCGTATTTGGAATCCTGATCGCGCTCGGTTATCTAGTGGCGCCGACTGCGCTGATCTGGGGTTGGACGAGTTGGACGCGCCAACCCAAGCAGAGAACTCTCCCGGCGACCTTGTCCTTGATCGGATTCATTTTTGCGACGGCATCAGCGATCCTGGCCATGTCGTCGGTTGCGTATGCTCAAGTTCACCATTTCCCGTACTACGATCCATTGCTTCTCAGGATATTTCGATGGGGAGGTTTGCTTTCCATCGCTGGACTCCTGTTTGGCGTCGGCGGTGTTTGGCGACCGGGTGCTTTGCGCTGGCACGCGCCTCTTTGCGGTCTAGGAATGCTTGCCTTTTGGTTTATAGCGGCAACAGGCGAGTGATTGGCCTCATCGTGGGTTGGTTGTGAGTGTAATTGATTCCATGACAATGTCGGCTCCTACGCCCGAGTAGAGTTGGTGGTTGCTAAAGCCAACCAACAGGCTCGGGAGAAAGGAGCCGAACGATGATCATTATAGGAGTAGATTTCCACCCCGAGTTTCAACAA
>DATMQI010000176.1:0-7004 GCA_035567135.1 Terriglobales bacterium | reverse complement strand
GGATTCCCACACATCGCCCACATCAGATATTCGTGTACGATGCGCTCGTTGTGTACCAGCATGCGATCTGGGACCGGGTAGTTGTCGCCGATGATCGAATCCACAAGTTCATGGACGAATGCATCGGGCTCAAAACCAAATCTCTTCACCGCAAACGGCACCATCGCCGAGAGAAAGGGCGCACCTGGCATATCCGCATGCTTGGCGAGCCACGCCTCCAAACGGCTTGCGATACCTTGCGCCTGTGGCATTCCGCCAATGCCGGCGGGATGTTCCATCACTCGCTTGCTTTCAGTGATTGCAAACTGACCAAGCAGGAAGAAGCCCTCGCGCGGTTTGGTAGCGATCCAGTTCGGATTCCCGCGGCCGGCATTGAGGAATGCCGACTGCGTCGTCCGAGAGGTTTTCTTGGCGAGCTTGATCAGTTCATCTTTAATCTCGAACGGGCCTAACTTTTCGAAGTCTTGCAGATTGATGGATTCCATGGTTTCTCCCTTCGGATGTTTACCGCGACAGCAGGACAATAAGGACCATCCCCCAAATCGTGAGCAGAGTGTTACCGACGGCGTAGGTCACGGTGTAGCCGAGCGCCGGAATTTGGCTTTCGGCTCGGTCGCATACGAGGCCGAGTGAAGCCGTTGTGGTGCGGGCCCCGGAGAGGATGCCGAGCAGAATGGCGTCATGAAAGCGGAAGAGATACTTGCCAACGTACATGCCCAGGATTAATGGCACAGTCGTGGCCACCACTCCCCAAAGGAACAGGCTGATACCCTGCGTCCGGAGACCGTTAACGAATCCCGGACCAGCCGAAATGCCCACAATCGCGATGAAGATGTTCAGACCGACCGAGTTCATAAACCACACCGTCGATGTCGGGATGCGGCCGAACTTGGGATGCACCGAACGCAACCACCCGCAAATCAGTCCCGAAATTAATGCGCCGCCAGCGGTCGACAGCGTAAGTGGAACGCCGGATACCTTCCAGACCAGCGCCCCGATCAGCGCGCCCACTGTGATTCCGGCGCCGATGAATGCCACGTCTGCAACGTCGGTGGGGCGATCCGGGACGCCCAGCATCTTGATTGCGGAGTTGGTGTCCTGGGTGCGCCCGGCCACGGTGAGGATGTCGCCGCGGAAGATTGTCGTATTTGGCAGAATAGGAATCGAGGTGGCAACCGCACCCCGTGTGATCTTTCGTAGAAACACACCGCGGGAAGAGGGAAGTTTTGCTAGTTCGACCAACGTCTTTCCATCTACTTCCTTGTTGGTTACGTAAACGTCGACGCCTTCCACGGGAACACTCAACAACTCGGGATCGTCGACCTCTATGGAGACTCCTTCGACAATGCTTGAGACCGACTCACGAGATCCCGCGGCTGCGACCGCCTTTGCGCGTTCGCCCATAATACTCACGAGCGCCTCGCGAGCACCCACTACCGCAACAACGTCACCCTCGCGCAATACTGTGTCCGCGTTCGCCTCCTCGATAACTCCGTTACGCCGAATGCGTTGGACGAAGACGCGTGCTTGCGGGAGCAACGCTTCGGCCTCGGCGGCTCGGAGGCCGATGACTCTGGCGCCCGGCTGCACGCGGAACGCGCGCATTTCCCAGCGGTGCCACGCCGTTCCGGCCCCACCTAGCTCTCTTGCGCCTCCATATTGCTGCTCATAGTCTTTGCATGCCTTGACGAGGTCTAGACGGAGCAGTGCCGGGCAGACCAGCGCTATCACGATCGCTGACCCTACGGTGCCGAACATGTAGGTCACGGCGTAAGCGACTGGCATCGAATCGAGCTGCTTCTTGACTTCTTCGGCGGCAAGACCCAATCGATTGATCGCGTCGGTGGAGAGGCCCATCGCCGCGGAAATCGTCTGTGACCCCGAGTAGAGGCCGGCCGAGTAGCCTAAATCGTATCCGGCGAATTTAGCGACCGCGAATGCGGCCGCCAGACTGAATACGCATTGCACCACCGCGAATAGCGCTTGTGGCACACCATCCTTGGCTACGCCCCGGACGAACTGCGGACCGACAGCATAGCCGACCGCAAACAAGAACATCAGAAAGACAGTCGCCTTGAGCGGCTGCGAGATACTGATGCCGATCTGTCCGATTATGACTCCCGCTAGCAGTGTGGCCGTGACCGACCCCAGGCCAATACCGCGGAACGTGAATTTACCGAAATAGTAGCCCAACGCGAGTGTCAGGAAGATGGCGATCTCCGGATACTGTCGGAGAGTCGCAGCGAACCATGTCAGGATGACCATCGTTGCTCTCCTTAATTTGAATCTTGATTTTCTGCCTTTGCTCTACAACGACACTTGAGCTTTCCACCCGCTTCTCAGAGAAGTGTCAGTCCCCGCCGTGCGCCCGCGCTGCCTTGCCCTTCACGTGCTTTGAGTCCTTGGCGCCGTTGGCCGGTGTCTTGGCCGATTGCAGGGAGGCCGGATTCAACAGCTTCAATCCAAGCGTCGCACTGAACCCGTGAATTTCCTTCACATCGAGTTTGCGCATGAACTCGATCGTTTGCGCGTCGATTACCTGGCCGGGAACCATAATGGGGAACCCTGGCGGGTAAGGGATCACGAAGTTTGCCGAAACCAACTCGGGCCCTTCCTTCAGGCGCTTGTCGATCTCAGGGCTGAATAACTTCAAGTGCTCGCACTGCTGCTCTCGATAAGCAGAAAAGAATGCGGAACGCATGTCGCCCTCGCTGGTTATGCTTGAAGGATCTTCTCGGAAGCGGTTAAAGAAGGAGCTGAAATTTGGAAGATCCGGCACGTCCGTCATCAGGGATTTCACTCGGGCAGCAAATGCCTGCTTAGCCGCGGCGCCGCCATCCGCAAGTTTCTTCTCGATGCCCTGTGAGATCTGGACGAGTACCTTTATGAGTTGTGCGATGTCGCTTCGCGTGTTGTTAATATTCGTTTGCAGCAGCACGCTGTTGCGCGATGTCTTGTTGAGTTGAATGTCGTACTCGGCGGCGAGCAGATTTTTGAACTGCGTGCCGTCAAAGCCCGCGGCCCCGCAGACCAGGGTGAGGCGCGTGACATCGAGGGCGAATTCATCTTCGTTGAACGCCTTTACTGCGGTTGCCCAATTGGCTCCTGGCGTCAGGTAGTCTACAAATCCTGAATTTCGGAACTCCGCGGGAATCATTTCGTCGGCACCGAGGATCCGGAAGTACTTCGAGACGAGCGGATGCGAATTCACTTCGCGGCGCAGGTCCAGCGCCAACTGAATGGCTCGGTTCACCAGTTCGTAGCCCTCCAGCTCCATCTGCCGCCGCGCTACGTCTAGAGAGGCAATGATCTGCAAGTTTGGTGAAGTGGATGCGTGGGTGAAGACTGCTTCGTGGAATTGCTCTTCCACGGTGTGATAGTCCGGGTCCTTGACGAGCACCATCGAGCCTTGCCGGAGGCAAGACATGGATTTGTGAGTTGAGTTGGTCTGGTATACCCGCAGCCGTGCCTTATCCGGGTTTGCGAGTAAGCGCGTTTCCAGCAACCTCTTATCGTCCGGGCGTAGATCGGCTCCCAGCTTTTTTTCCTGTTCTTTGTACGCTGCGCGGTACGCTGGAGTTTGAAACTTTTGTTCCAGTGTTGCTGCGGCTCCCATCGCTGTACGCCGCCGATAGAATGGACTGAATCTTGCGAATCCGAACCACGCCTCATCCCACAGGAAGATGAGATCCGGCTTGATCGCCAGGCATTCCTCCATCACTCTCTCGGTGTTATAGATGTGACCGTCAAAGGTGCAATTCGTGAGTACAAGAAGCCTTGCTCGATCCAACCGGCCTTCCGCCTTCAAATCGAGCAGAGCTTTCTTGATCGTGCGCAGCGGCACTGCCCCGTACATCGAGTACTGCGTCAGTGGGTAGGCTTCTACATACAGCGGGAAGGCGCCAGAAATTACCGCGCCGTAGTGGTGGGACTTGTGGCAGTTGCGGTCAACCAGCATGATGTCGCCGGGCGCCAGCAGCGCTTGTTCCACCATTTTGTTTGACGTTGAGGTTCCGTTGGTCACGAAGAACACGTGGTCTGCGCCAAAAGCTCGCGCGGCCTTCTCTTGTGCAATCTTGATGTTTCCTGTTGGCTCCAGCAGGCTGTCGAGACCTCCGGTCGTGGCCGAGGACTCCGCCAGAAACAGGTTCAGCCCATAAAACTCTCCCATGTCGCGAATCCAGTTCGACTTGAAGATCGATTTCCCTCTTGCAATCGGCAGCGCGTGGAACGTACCTATCGGCCGTTGCGCATACTTCTGCAAGTTATCGAAGTAAGGTGTGTCGTAACGGTCTGTGATGCCGTCGAGGATGCTCAGGTGCAGCTCCAGAGGTTCTTCCACCTGATAGAAAATGCGCCGGACGCATGCAGCACCAGTGTCCCCGGCGATTTTTTCCGCTTGCCGATCGCTGAGGAAGTAGACATCCAGCTCCGGCCTCAACTGCTTCAGCCCCCGCGCCAGAGCCAAGCCGTATTGTCCTGAAGTCGTATCAATCCCGCTGGCCGCCAGGTGGTTTGTCAGGAATTCTCGCAAAACAGGATTGTTGTGCGACGATGAGAAGGGAAATCCCTCATAGATGACCACGGCCTCGATACTACCGTTTAGGATTGCCCCGAGCACTGCGTCCTCGAAATTCCCGACGAACACGGACTCATAGACAAACCTGTCTTGTGGCCTGCGCAACCTGCGCAGTTCTTGCGCCAACTCGGACCACGCCGATGGTCGAGCCGGATTCACCACCAGAACCTCGAAATACGGGCGATACTGGGAACCTTCACGCGCACCAGGCATCCGATCGGTGAGGCTCATCAACTGCTCCTCGTTCTCCCAATCGGCAAGATTGCTGCGGTAAGAATGTGTAAGCAGAGCAGCGCTGATCTTCTGCACCATCCCGACCGTGCCGATTGGGTCGCCGGCAGCGACGCTCTCCTGAAGCGTCTTCAGGAGTGCCGCTCCTGGAAATGCAAAAAAATCCTCCCACTGCCGCAGTTCCACAAAGGCCGCCGAGACGCTTTCTTTACATCTCTCAACTTCGTGGCGCGGTTGGTTAGCCGCGGCTTCCCAGGTGCGTGCTGCTTGCAATAGCGAGCGCCAGCGATCCAGTCGTGCCTCGGCCACAGTGAAAAACCGGTCAAGTTGAATGTCCTGTGCTTTTGTAGCGCTGCCCATAATTGCTCTCCTGTCTCGATTTCCGAAACCCCTGTCCAACCGGCGGTTCACTCAGAGCTTTTCTCTCGCGAAGCTGGCCGCATCCTGCGTTTGCGAGCGGAGTGCACGCGCGGTTCCGCACAAGGACTTTTCATGCCAACATTTTCGACCACGGTGCTTCTACACTCGTGCCAGACTCACCGGTTCTTACGACATACTGATTCAGTCGCAGGCGCCGGAGGCCGATTTCGGGCCTTTCGTGGGGAGGTTAGGTTAGCTATGGAGGATCAAAAACTGGCAAAACTGACAGGGAGCCCGCGAAACGCGGCTCAGTGCGCGCGCAAGGAATTCGCGAGGCTTTCGAGATTTTGGGGATGCACCCGGATTACTCCATGTCTCGGGCTGTCGATGTCTGCGATCAGGAACACCGAGACGGCAAGAACAATCGGCAGGATCCAAAACAGTAATGCGCTTCTACCTCGCGCAACATAACCCACCAACACGTTGCAGAAGATACCGATGGTAATCAGGAGGCACCATGCCGCGACGGGGATTCGATTCCACCACGCTGCCTGAGTGTATCCCTGCGCATTCAACACGTCGTTCATGCCACCAATAACAAGAGCGGCTAGGATCGTCGGCTGCTGAGACGCGGGCCCACTGACCGATGACCACATTTCCGCCTGCAGCTGTGCAGTCTGGAGGTTAATATGCTCAAGTAGTTGCTCGTCGGATGTTTTGTAGCAAAGGATCCGCTGATCGAGATAGCTTTTCAGCAAAGTATGCACTCTCGCTGCGTCGGTGGTAGGCAACAAGTCCACCCGCACATATTCCGTCCCGATCGCGTTGGCTTCCTCTTCTTCAAGATTCTTGCGCTGATCGTACCTGCTGACTGCCATCGAAAACGTGAAGCCGATAATAAGGCCCAATAACGTCAAAGTAGCGCCCAGGATCAGCTTGAAATCATCAAACATGCTTTCGTCCGGCTCCTTCTGCCGGGCATGAGAGAACGAGCCGATGCGCGCTCCGACCCAAAAGACACCGATGGAGACTACAGATACGAACAGGGGGTGACTCACTGGATTGAACATTTGGTGTACCGTCGTTCGCTGGCACTGGAGTCACAAATGAATGCCGAACAAGGAACAGGTCCGTCAACTGCGAGTTTTTTGCACGGTCACTCTATAATCCAATTCCATGAACCTGATGAATTTAAGTGTTCCCCCCAAGCCTGAGGCACTGTTAGAAGTAACAGCGTGCGCGAATGGGGGAGGGAATTAATGTGGCGGTCACGAAAAAGTGCCCGAAGAAGTCGGACCTCACGCAAGACAATTGCATTTTTCCTGGTGCGGTCCGCCTTACACAGAACGGGCCAGTGTTCGGAATTGAGTATCGCTAGGAGTAGGCTGAACCTCACGCACTTATCGCTCCGGGAAAACGCTACCAGGTGCCGATACGCAGTACCGCTTGGGTCGTGATCCGCACACCGTCCTGCGGATGAATCATATCCACATCTCCCATCCACGTATGGGTGTATTGCACACTTACCAAGCGCCATGCAAATGCTTTCGTCATCACAACGTCCACTCCGCCACCCAAGGCGATGCTGGGGCCATTGTTGGCCACTTCCACAGACCAATCCTTTCGCATCGGATAGTGCCCTGACGTTCCACTGCCGTCACTCCATTCCTTCATCAGTTTCTTTCGCAAAGCCGGGTCATCCGTTTCGTGTGTAACTTTCCGCCCGCCAAACAGGACTTCGGCATACGGTGAGAGTTTGCTTGCAGCGCGTGGCGTCCATCTCGCGCCCCCACCATAGAACAACGAATCTCCGCTCTGGTTGAATTGCGGCATG
>DATMQI010000175.1:0-4923 GCA_035567135.1 Terriglobales bacterium | reverse complement strand
AGTTCACCATGCGTGAGGGCGTCCACTCGAGATGTGCTTGGTGGCTCTTCGGCCGGTGTTCTCTCTGCGTGAACACCTGTTCTCGTCCATGACCACGGACGTGCGAGGCTACCCGCTGTCCCTTGTGAAAGATCTCGATAGCGGTCGGTGTCGCTCGAACTTCCAGGCGTTCTTGCACCAGCGTATAGGGCACGCTGTAGAGGTTGGCGTCGAAGGCGATGTGGTAGTCGATGTTGACTCGGGCGTAGGACCACTGGCTCATGTCGAACGGCTCGGCAGGCAACGCTTGCAAAGCGTTGCGTTCGACCGCTGCGAACACACTGGCACGCGATCCCTCACGCTTTCGGAAAGGTCGCTGGTTCAGCCGCTCGAGCAGTTCGCGAATCGCATTGTTCAGATCCGCCAACCGAAAAAACTTCTGGTGGCGTAGGGCGGCAAGGATCCAGCGTTCGACGACTTGCACACCAACTTCGACCTTGGCCTTGTCTTTCGGATGACGGGGGCGCGCCGGCACAACTCCCACGTCGTAGTGCATGGCAAACTCTTGGTAAGTGGGGTTGAGATCCGGATCGTAGCGGCACGCGCGGCTCACTCCCGTCCGCAGGTTATCGGGGACCAAGAGTCTGGGCACTCCCGAAAAGTATTCAAAGGCATGAATGTGAGCGCTGATCCAGGCCGTCAACTGCTGGTCCCGGGTGGCTTCGGCATACGTGTAGGAACTGGCTCCCAACACCATCACGAACAACGACGCTGGCCAGATTTCGCCGGTAACCGGATCGTGCATCGGAATCGTGGCACCGGCCCAGTCCACGAAACCCTTCTCGCCAGGCTTGTGTACCTGGCGAAGAACTACATCCTGCTTCCTGCGCCAACGTTGGTAGAGCTCGCAGAAGCGACTGTAGCCATACCCGTCCGGATGCACCTGCCGGTATTCTTCCCAAGCCAGCTGCAGTGTCAGATGGCGGTGCTGCTGCAACTGCGAATGCAGGGCGGGAAAATCCGGAAGGACTTGTTCGGGGAGTCGTTTTACCACCGCCTGCCGCTCTCCGAACAAGGCCTGCTCGACGCGCTGCTCGTCCCAGCCTTCCGGAGACGGCCAGGCTATCCCGGCCGCTGCTGCTCTCTTCAGGTAGTTATGGACGGCTCCCTGACTGATCGAACAAGCTCGGGCGATCTCCCGTTGCCCCAGCCTCAGCTCAAAGCGGAGGCGGAGGACTTCCTTGATCTTACGCATGGAATATGTTCCCGGGAACATGTTCCATGTAATGTGCCCGGCCCCGTTATGTGGCCAGGTGCGCGGCCGACCTAGTCCAGGGCTACTTTGAGCTCCTGAAATGGGCACATAACGTTTTAGTTCAAAAAGGCGATGATCTCTTTCCCTGGATTCAGGGGAGGAGGTTGTCATGTTGCAATGCTATTTCATTCGACCCACCACGATCGACCGCATCCGCGCTTCTTGGATCGGTGAGCCGATCGAGCAATACGTTACTTGGCTGAACAAGGGAGACTACGCAGCCCGGAATGTGTTTCGCCGCGTTCCCATATTGGTGCGATTCGGGGAGTTTGCAAAGAGTCGCGGAGCAATCGACTGGAGCGAACTACCTGACCATGTCGAGCCCTTCGTCAACTATTGGCTTGACGAGCGTGGGAAAAGGAATGTTGGCGAGCAAGAGCGTAGGACCGCCGCCGCGGCGATTCGTAATCCGATCCAGCAGATGCTGCAGTTGGTACTCCCCGGTCATACGTACAACGGACGTTCCCAAAACTTGCCTGAACCCTTTCCTGAAAATGCGCCTGATTTCTTTGCATTTCTGCGTCGAGAGCGAGGATTGCGGGAATCCACCGTCGTTCAGTATCAGCATCACCTTCGGCTTCTGGAGAGCTATTTGCGCAAGACTGAAATCTGCGCACTGTCCGATCTTTCTCCGGGCCTGATCAGTGCGTTTATTACGGAATTTGGTCAGCAGGGCAACAACAAGCGGTCGGTACAAAGTCTGTGCAGCATCTTAAAGGTTTTTCTGCGATACCTGTTCCGCACCGAGCTGCTTGAGCGGGACCTTAGTCGGCAGATCGAATCCCCGCGAAACTATCGCTTGGCGAACCTGCCACGGTCAGTCTCTTGGGACGAAGTGCGACAGATGTTGGAGGCCGTGGATCGGCGCACTCCGATAGGTAAGCGGGACTACGCGATCTTGTTATTGTTGGTGACCTATGGGCTACGCGCTCGCGAAGTGGCGGCACTCACGCTAGACAACATTGACTGGAAACGTGATCGTCTTCACGTCCCAGAGCGCAAAGCGGGACACTCGACGGTCTATCCCTTATCACCCGTTGTCGGTGAGGCCATCCTCGATTATCTGCAGCATGGTCGCCCCAAGACAGAAGCCCGAGCATTGTTCTTCCGTGCCTTTGCTCCGTATACCCCGGTAGCCTGGTTTGTCATCTCGCACCGAGCAAAGCACTATCTGCGCAAAGCTGGCGTTAAGGTTCTCCGTCCAGGTTCACATACCCTGCGTCACACCTGCGTCCAGCACTTGCTGGACGCTCACGTGTCGCTCAAGACCATTGGAGACTATGTTGGCCACCGCACGCCGGACGCAACCAACATCTATGCCAAGGTGAACATCGAAGCCCTTCGCGAAGTCGCATTGGGCGATGGAGAAGAGGTTTTATGAAAACCGCTCTCCGAAGTCCTTTAGTGGGTTACATCCAAGCATTCATCGCCCACAAGCGTGCCTTGGGCAAGCGTTTGGAAAAACGGGAGGCTGCGTTATATCTGCTCAATCGCTACCTGATCGAACACGGTGTCACCGAACTTCATGAGATTACCCCGGCTTTACTCAATGCCTTCATGTGTTCGCGGCCCCGGTATTCTGCCCGAAGCTACAACGAACTTCTTGGCGCATTGCGAGGCTTTTTTGAATGGTTGGTGCGCCACGATGTGTTAGCAACATCACCTTTGCTGACTCCACGGCGACGGGTACCTACCATGCGCCCACCGTTTCTCTTCAACCCTGATCTTGTCAGGCGACTACTTGATGCGGCGGCACGCTTGCGCAGTTTTCCCCTCTCTCCCAGGCGCGGCGAGACCTATCGGATGATCTTTGCGCTGCTCTACGGATTGGGTCTGCGCGTAGGCGAAGTCTCTCGACTGTGCCTCAAAGACGTGGATTTCGATCACAAATTGTTGGTAATCCG
Source organism: Terriglobales bacterium (assembly GCA_035567135.1). Classification (GTDB taxonomy): domain Bacteria; phylum Acidobacteriota; class Terriglobia; order Terriglobales; family Acidobacteriaceae; genus JABDBE01. Next base: position 1,725 of record DATMQI010000175.1, on the reverse strand, counting down.
CAACACTAAATTCGGGAAGCATCGGTTGGTTCCCTTTGGACCGAAAATGGCGAAAGAGCTCGCCAACTTCCTGCACCCACGAGAAGCGCTCCCGGAGACGATGCAGCCAGATCTCCCGGTATTCTCTTTTGCCAAGGAACAGCGAACCTGCATCCGAACCAATACGATCAGTCAGACCTTCCACAACTTGCTTCCTGCGCTTAACCTTGTTGTCCCAACAGGAGTCTCTTCACCACACCTGCATTGCCTGCGTCACTCGTTTGCCGTGGGTACCCTGCTGCGTTGGTACCGTGCTGGGCTCGATCCGGCCGCGCGGTTGCTCGACCTATCGACGTTCCTGGGTCATGTCAGTCCTTCATCCACCGCTGTCTATCTAACGATCACCACCGAGTTACTAGAGTGCGCGAGTCAGCGTTTTGCGCATTTCGCCGCTCCCGTTTTCAAGGAGTGTGGGCGATGACGACACCGACACTTGGTTCGATTCTGTATGCATTCTTCGAAGACTATCTAAAGTTACAAAAGGGGCTGCGCCCACATTCCTTAAGCAGCTATCGGGATGCCATACGGCTCTTCCTGCAGTTTCTTTCCGTAGAACTCGAGTGCAAGATCACGCGGCTTTCACTTGATGATTTTACCGCCGATCGAGTATGCCAGTTCCTCAACTCCCTCGAGAAAGTGCGCCGAAACGGCGTTCGATCCCGCAACCACCGCTTGGCGACGTTGCGGACCTTCTTTGAATACCTTGGTCGTCGGCTGCCAGAGAGGCTCGTCCAAGCTCAACGGGTGATGGCGATCCCAATCAAGCGAGTACCACCTCCAGAGACCTTCTTCCTGGAACGCGATGAGATCGAAAGCGTGTTTGCAACCCTACCTTCTAAGGGGTGCCTCAGCTTGCGCGACCGAACCTTATTATTATTCCTCTACAACACCGGGGCACGCGTGCAGGAGGTGGCCGACCTTCGCGTGGCGAACATCGAGTTCGATCCCTGCCCTCGTGTTCGCCTGCATGGCAAAGGCAACAAATGGCGCATCTGCCCTCTCTGGTCAGAGACTGCTTCCTTGCTGAAGCATCTCTTGGAGGAAACAGATGCGTGCGCACCGGATCGCCCGGTGTTCAGCTGCCGTCATGGCCGAACCTTGACTAGGTTTGGGATCTACAAGATCGTTCGTCGCCATACCCAACACGTCATCAAAAACGGATCTGATGGCCGACCCCGAAGCGTTTCACCGCACACTTGGCGGCACAGTACGGCCGTCCATCTACTGGAAGCTGGTGTCGACCTTAATGTTATCGGTGGGTGGCTCGGCCACGTTAGCCTGCAAACCACAAATCGATATGCGGAGATCACCATCCGTATGAAAGAAGCAGCTCTCAGACAATGTGATCCGCCGACAGGATCCGCAAGGATTCCCAGACAACCGATATGGCGAGATGATGCAGCACTCTTGAAATGGCTCCAGTCTCTCTGAACGTTATGTTGCCGAGAAATCGCGATCCGCCATGAATCCCAGGTAGTTCCGCTTTCGTGGCCACATAACGGAGCCGGGCACATTACATGGACATTCTCCTGGTTGGCACGCTGTGCTCCTCTAAGTTGCCTTCGGAGAACAGCTTGCCTTCTGTGATGTCCAGCGTCACCTCGCCCTGTGGAAAACATTCCGGGGCATCGTGATCACCTTTCCGGAGATCACGATTAAGTGATCACGATCATCCCGGAATCACTG
>DATMQI010000174.1:0-6731 GCA_035567135.1 Terriglobales bacterium | reverse complement strand
AGACCCGAACCGGGCCATCGAACTGTTGAAAGATACGAGCACAATCGAACTCGGTCAAGCCCCAAGCAGCCTCAACATATTTCTATGTCCGGCTTATATCCGTGGAGAAGCCTATCTCATGCTGCACGACGGCAACCGAGCGACGGCGGAATTTCAGAAATTTATTGACCACCGGGGAGTGGTGGTGAACTTTCCGTGGGGCGCACTAGCCCGGCTGGGACTGGCCCGCGCCTACGCGCTGCAAGGCGACACCGCCAAGGCCAAGGCGGCATATCAGGATTTCCTCGCCCTCTGGAAGGACGCTGACCCTGATGTTCCCATTCTCATCGCTGCCAAGGCGGAGTATGCGAAGTTACAATAGAGTCTTGCGAGCCTTCAACAGCAGGCCAGACTGCCTAGTGAGTGTCGTGCTAAACTCTCCCGCATGTTCGAGCCGATATTCTGGCCGCGACCGCTACCGTCCAAACGTTACTCAAGGCGAATGCGGTGAGGCGCAAAGTTCATTGCACCCGCGTGCCACAAATATCTCACGTGTGCAATGGCGCGGCAGGCTGTCGAGCTGAATCCACGATCTGATTCGTTTTGAATGCTCGTTCAATCACGTCGGCGGCCAAGTCTAGCCCATGAGTCCGTGCAATCACTCTCTGGAAGTAACGAGCTCTGTCGCGATAGCTTGGATTCGCTTGTACTCTCTGAATCAAATCTGAGAGACGTTCTGCCGTAAGGTCCCCTACTTCCACGAATTCGCCTACTCCGTGATATGCAATCCTGGCAGCGACGCCCGGTTGATCGAACCCTATCGGGATCGCCACCATGGGCACCCCTTGTGCCAGTGCTTCCAGAGCTGTATTCAGTCCTGCATGCGTGATGCAAAGCGACGCACGTTTCAGTAATTCAATTTGTGGAGCTGTGCTGACGATGATTACGTTCGATGGAATTGGCCGAAGATCGTCGGGATCGATATTCTTGCCCACCGAAAGGACAACTTGAGTCTCGGAAAATCTCCCAACCGCCTCAAGGATGGCACGATACGCGTGCTCGATGCCGTTCACCAGAGTTCCTAGGGAAGCGTAGATCAGAGGCGCTCCGGTCAATTTTTCCCAAGGAAAAGCAATTTGCGCCCGTCCTTCGTCGTCGTGAAAGGGGCCCGCGTAATGAAACTGGGGAGGCCAATTGGAGATTGGGAAATCGAACTCCTTCGGCGTCTGCGTGATGACGGCCAGCTTGGAAACCGTTGCGGTGGGATCGTTCCAGTCGATCTGCAGTCCGTTCTTCTCCGCGTAAGACTTGGCAACCGCTAAAATCGGAGCATAGAGTCCGCCGAACTTTTTCAATCCCTCGACGTTCCTGGCGAGAGCTTCGGGTGTCGTCTCATACGGCCACGGGAAAAGGCAGGCTGGGCTTGAGCCGGAGCGATCAATATGAAGTATGTTCCAAATGTGCACGTAGGGCATGCCCAGGCGCATCGGCACAAGTTCCACGAAATGGTGTGTGGTGTCAATTATCAGTCCCTCGACGCCCGTCTCCGCTATCTTTTCAGGTAAATGCTCCAACGCCGACTTACAGCGGCCGGGATGGGTTTTCCTGGCCGAATGCTCCACGACATCTAAGCCGTGCAGCTTGGCCAAAGGAGCATAGCCTTTGGCTACGGAACCTAATGGATACTCCTTTTCGCAGAAGGGTACGAAATTCAAATTCGCTGCACGAACGATGGGTTCGGCATCTGGAAGGCCAATAAACACTACTTCGTTTCCGCGCGATTGCAGCTTGCGCGCAAGCGCGGTCATCGGATTCAGGTGTCCTGTCACGGGCATACTCACAAAACCGAATTTCATTCTTCCTCTCCCTGCCGCTCGCCTCGACCGTCCCCGAAATCTGGCTAAAGCGACAATCCATGGTCTGGTGCACGACAAGCCGGTGTTCCGCTATAAGGAACACGCATGGTCGAGTTTTATTCCGGGCTGAGCAGAGGGTGGTTTAGGGCGCTACGTAAATCCCAACAATGGGACGCCGAGGTGGTCTTTGCGGTGAGTCTGCAGAAGGTTTTTGTCGCTCAATTGCGGAATAGATGAACTGTGTGAGTGTTTTGTCCTCGTGAGCGGAATAAGAAAAGCTGCCTCTGCTCTCGTGGGTTACCCAATGGAGTTCCTGCCGTGCTTTTCTATTTAGGCCCAGAACTGATTGCCGCCCTGCTAGGCGCGTATGAAGGGACTCGCGAGAATTCGCAAGCGAGCTGCGGACTCTCGCAGCCAACTGTAGACGAATGCGACGTCAGGCCGTCGCCCATCTCACCATCGAGCTTTCAGCGCCCCCCTACAAGTGCCGTGGCCATCAGTGTAACGGTCCGCCTTCTTCCTTGATCAGGTCTGCAGCGGCGTCCGCATCCAGGAGACGAGCGCCGTTTCGTCAAGGTACTCGTCCTCGTCCCTTCCGCCGAATCGCGTAGACTCACCACCAATGTCCTTACTCTGATTGTCTGTGTTAAAAATGTCGGCAGCTACTTTCCAAGTCCCTATGATTTTCTTCCAGATAACGACGAACTTGTCAGGCATCGGCATGATTTTCGGGAATATTTCTCAGCGTCACGTGTTGCAAAGATAGAGGCAACATGTGCCACAAGTCCGACAGCTTGGGCCACACAGACGCCACCGACCCTCGAATACATTCATTGGACTATGAAGGTGCGTCAGGGAATAGTGTTCCCCTGCTGTCGAATCCTCCTTATCTGGCAGATGGCAACCCACGCCCAACCACGAGAAAGGGAGGCCGATGAATGGACCCCTGCAATGAGGATTGCGTCACTATCTTGCGCTATCTCGCCAACGAACTCAGTGGCCCGCAGCTGGAAGAGTTTTCCGCCCACCTGAAGAACTGCACGGAGTGCGGTGCATACCTGGAGGAAGAGCAAATACTGTCTCGCCTACTCCACCGAGCGCGTCCCCTGTTTTCGGCTCCTGTAGCGATTCGTTCCCGCGTGTCTACGATGCTCGTCGAGCACTCCGCGCCGAAGCGCGCACCGAGGTGGCTTCATTAGCGTGCCATGCAGATTTTGCGGCCACGAGACGAAGCTCGGGCTGCAGAGGAAGCCAGTGGCTGCGGCGGTAATCTGCCGGACCCCAGCAAAAGAACGCGAACTCTGCGGTTGTTTCCAGCGCCTTCGCCGTGGTTGTTGGTGGAGATGAATTCTGTTCCGCCGTCGGTGCCGTTGGCAGTGCTGGCTTGTTCCTTGGGGGCGCACAAGTCGGGAACGTCAGAGTGGGATGCGTCCAAACCACGGACGCATCCCACCCAAAAACACCGCAGGCTGCCGTCCAGTTTACTGCTGGTCGCCTTGGATCAATATACGTGAGACAGAACGACGGAGTTGCTACCATCGGGCAGAACTCGCCAAATTCGACCTTTTATTACTTCGCCCTAAATAACACCTGACCTCCACAAGTATTCCCTCGGTAGGACGCACTCACTTCAACTTTGTGGAGACTTGACTGCAGGCCTGGAGAGACGCTTGCGCGCCTCCGAAAATAGTTGGGCGCGGGATACCGATTGTCGCTTCAGCTACAAAGCTACCGACGGTTCAGCCCGAATGTGATTTGGTCAGACAGGCCGCCAACGATTCGGTTTAGTTTCCAGTTCCCGCCAGAACGGTGTTCAAGGCTCAGGGTCAGCACCACGAGGCATCCCGTGAGCGGGAATAGATTGCAGGCGACCGTGTTTCACATCCTGACACCAGCCGGAAAATAAGGATGGCCATGAATTCGAGCAAGCTAGGTAAGCAATGGACCACTCAATTCAATCAACCTCATATGGTGCGGATCGAAAGCCCTCACCCGGTCTTGCGTGTGTCAGGCGGGAAAGGGACGGTACAAGGTCCGGGCCAATTGCCATTGGCGTTTGGCTCGACAGGCTCATGACGATGCTTCTTACGAACTATTCCATGTGCGACCAGGACAACGATTTGATGGTGCGCAGTAACGAACATGAGTTCGTTGAACACACCAATGCCAACCCACTTCTGGATTTTTGTCTCGATGATCTGACACACAAGGAACGGGATGCTCTGGAGAGCGAACTGAACTTGGCCGCTTGCCTCCAACAGGCACTGCTTCCCAGGCACGATTCTTCGGATCCTGCGTGGCAAATTTGCTACCACTACGCCCCGGCTGGCCTTCTCAGCGGCGATTATTGCGATTTCTTCGAATCCTACTCCGGTTTGTTTTTTCTTCTGGGGGATGTCTCCGGGAAGGGTGTGGCCGCTTCGATGCTGAAGAGTCACCTTCACGCCACATTTCGCAGCCTTGCCGATTCCGATCCTCCGTTGGACGTCATGGTGGAGGCCGCGAATCGCATCTTCTCCCAGATTACGGTAGCCGGCCAATTTGCAACGCTCGTGGTAGGCCGTGCCGAACGAGACGGCTACGTCGAGTTCGTAAGCGCGGGACACCCGCCGGTGCTGCACCTTCGCAAAGACACCGTGCGTTACGAATCTGCCACGGGGATTCCCCTCGGAGTGTCTGACGGCGTTCGATTTCCGTCTCGCCGCCTCTCTCTTGATCCTGGAGACATGCTGCTGCTCTACACGGATGGATTGACGGAGTCCTGTAATTCTGCCGGAGAAGAATACGGTTTCCGTCGTATAAAGCGTGTCGCCACGCAACATCTACGAACCACACCTTCGAAGCTGATTTCGGAGTGTCTCTCCGACCACCGCAGCTTCCAATCGGGAGCAAAACAGGTGGACGACTTGACGCTGCTAGTGATTCGCAGGACGGGCTGACCACCGGTTGAAACTTTTCCCACTGTGACAATTCGCCGGGCCACTAAGGAGAAGATCTGTGATGCCGGACGCAATATCGCAAACGCATTTGGAGGATGACAATCTGATCGCGAACGGCTTGCAGGGGGATCAAGAGGCCTTCAACATTCTGTTTTCAAAGTATCGTCGTTTGCTCTACGGCCTTGCCTCGCGTGTGCTCCACAATCACGACGAAGCCGAGGACGCGGTGCAAAACTCCTCTCTGCTCGCTTTCTGCAAGCTGCGAAGTTTCAAGCACGAAGGCGCTTTCCGGAGTTGGCTAGTAAGAATTCTGGTGAACGAGGCCGTGAGCATTCTGCGGCAGAGAAAGAACCGACTGCAAAAATTCTCAAAGCCCAGCTCTTCCACCGAGGTAGGAGAAATTATCGAACGCCTCCCGTCTCCAGGGCCCGACCCCGAACAAGCTCTCGTAAACAAGCAATCCGCTCTTGCGCTGGTAAAAAACCTGTCGGGCTTGGCCGCGCCACAGCGATCGGTGCTACTTCTCTGCGGGCTTGAGGGGTACACCACAGAGGAAGTGAGTGTAATGCTCAATGTGACGCCAACCGCCGTCCGAACGAGGCTCTTTCGGGCGCGAAAGAAAATTGCCGCGGCGCTGCGCCCGTCTGAATTCGCTGATCGCGTGACTTGATCTACCCACTCGCGGAAACCGATCACCGCCAAAAGCCTGCATGGCCCTCACGGATGTATTCGAACAGCATTTGGCAGGAACGCGTCGCACACCCAAAGAAAACGTCGAAAGTCAAAGGGGATCTAAGTCGCGACGTAATCCGCGAAGCGATGAGGAGCGTCGGGTGGCGCGCCGTGTCCATTGTTGCCATCGGCGAAGTCTGATCAGCTTTGCGTTTCCGGCCAGCAGGCCAGGTAGGTTCGCGCGTGAAGCGCAGCCCGGCGTGAGCCCAAGGCGCAAGACTCTCGATGCCCGAATCGCCGGCCACCCGGAAACTATCCAGAAACGGGGTTCTAGGAAACGCAAACTGCATCATTCCAATGTTCACCGCGCCGCGAAGTGTTCGGTAATTAGCCTTCCCCAGCATCCTCCTTGACCACGTTTCGAGTCCTCGCGCAGTCCGACAAGCCTTGAATGTCGCAAGGTGCGCGACTCCCGCTTCAGACGCGGCATCAATGAGGTTTGCACCCTGCTCGTGTTCTCGCAGAAAGGCTTCCCAAAAATTGGTGACGCCGAAAACGCCAGTGCAGCCTTTCAGTACCGGCTTGAGGCTGGCTGGATCATCGAAATCGGCTTTTACTACATCCGCCCCTAGCTGCTTGAACGTTTTCGCCGCTTCCGAATCAGGATGTCGCGTGAGACAGCGCACCTCAGCCTTGCCTAGCTTCAAGAGGTGACGAGCCACAGCGCCGCCTTGCAGGCCCGTGGCCCCCGTGACCAGGATTCTGTCAGCCATAGATAATTCCTTGAGAGTCAAGCGAAGCCATGGCCTTGTCTCAGGGCCGTACAGCTACTTCCCGGTTTGTCCCGCAGTCTTGAATTCGAAGACCTCAACAGACCGCTCTTTTGTTCGAGGCGCCTAGGACGCGAGCAATAGGGGGAGCGGATAGAAATGACGCGCGCAGCGGCTCGTCCCTTGCGAAAGAATTCGCAATCTTGAGGATGCAGGCCTCGGAGCGCTCACGATTTGCTTCAGCTGGTTTGTCGTCCCCTGCGTGCAGGTATAATTGCCACGCCGTAGCGTGGACTTGCCAGGCCGAAACGGGAATCTCGACCTTATCCAGTATCGCCAATGCATTTTCAATACACCTCCGAGCGCCGTGAGAATCCTTCTCAGCCCAGGCTACTCGTGCCTTCGCCTCCCAGGCGAGGGCTTGGATGTTGGGCTCTTCGGTGGAAAGCGCGGACTCCAGTAAATCATCCACCTCGATGCGCGCGTTCGGAATATCGCCAGCTTGCAGCCGCACT
>DATMQI010000173.1:0-6095 GCA_035567135.1 Terriglobales bacterium | reverse complement strand
GTTCGATCCGGAACCTACCGCAACAAACATTTTCTTGCCATCGCGCGAAAATTCCACCGCCCGCGTCGTGTGCCCGAACCAGCTCTTTGGCAAATCAGCGATGTGTTGCGGCGATCCGCTCGCCATTAAATCACCGTTGTGGTAAGGGAAACGAACTACTTCGGCTTCGCTGCCCACGTATAACCATTGCGGATCGGGACCAGGAGGATAGAAGGCCAGACCATACAGCTGTTTCAGGCCGCTAACGAAGATCGCCGACTGCTCAGGCTTGCCGTCGGCGGTTAGCCCGCGAAACACACGGATGCGTCCGGGATCGGTTTCCGCAAGAAAAATGTCGCCGTTCGGAGCCGTGCGCAAAGTCCGGGGATTGTCGAGCCCAGCCTCATACAATTCCACCTTGAATCCGGCCGGCGCCGACGGCCACACGTTTTCCGGTCGGGCAACCGGGAATGGAAATTTGGACGCCGATTTGGTCGCATAAGGTTCAGGTAGATCGTTCACCGTGATCTTGTGAGACGTTCCCGGTTTCTCGTAACGAAAATCGGTGAAGGGCGGGGTCGGCGGCGGTGCCTTCAGCTTCGATGTGTTCGTGTCGGATGACGGCGGCGCGTTTGCCTCCTGCGCGGCTTGCGACGTTCCCTGAGGAGTTCCCATCGACTTTACATAGGTTACGATCTGCCAACGCTGTTTAGCTGGCAAAGACCCCCAGGCGGGCATGCCGTTCTCTTTGTCGCCCCGCGTAATGAACCAGAACACTTCACCCGGTGTCACAGAATCGAGCCTTCCGTCCACCAGCGACGGCTCCTTGCCCGTGCCATTTCCCGTCTTCCCGTGGCACGACAGGCAGTTGCGCGCATACAGCTTTTGTCCAGCCTGCACGGCCTCCTCTTGGCCTGCGTACGGGTTCTTTGCCGCCTGCGCCGAAGCCGGAGCATTGTGGAACCTTGTGTCTACATCTGCTGCGAGCAACAGCGCAGGCAGCAGAATGGCCACCGCAGCGAGGGTGCGTGAATTGGCAAACGAGCGGATAAATCCTCTCATCAAGGCGATGAAGCGATGCAATCGAGTGTCCTCAGCCCTGGTAGACAAGCCCATTCCGGTGGCAAGATTCTCGACGATGCGGTAGTGCGAGATGGTTTGGCCGATCATGGCGCGCCTGCATGGTATGCGCGACGCTAGTGCGAGTCAATGAAAGCCAATCAGTTGTGAAGTCTCACATCGGCGGAGCGATAAATCTCCCATTTGCACTCATGAACGCCGGTCCTCAGAGAAAGCAACTCCCGCAACCTGCACACTCACCGGGCCGACGCCCAATTTTTTTGTACTAGGGAGCCCGACGAAGGCGGGCGGCCGGGAAGAGAGAACTCCCTACCTCTTTATATAATGTTGTATTTTTCATCCCCCCTACCTGCCCGGTCTTCTGGGATCAGCTCCAGCCAAGTGGTCATCGCTCCCTTCTTCAGCCCCTCTTCCTTTGACCCACCCTGCAAGGTGTTGCTTAAACCCATCGCTCAGCCTGCACGAGAAACCGGCAGCCCTTCTGCTTTGACCGCGGGCCAGGCCTGCGCGAGTGGTCCTCTCCCGGTGCTCGTCCGCTGATCTCAGAATCAGGGTCTTTGGAAGGCGAGAACCGAACGGCCCGCGGTGCAGCTGTCGAGCGATGGTCCAGACGCGCGAGGGCGGGATTGCTTTCGTCCACACGTGTAACCCCTAGTGGTTCAGACTTCAAGTAAGCAGTGGATCGCAAGAAACGAGATCCAAGGGGCCGACCGCCTGGAGCGGCGCGACCGAGCGGGCGACGAAGGTCGCCTGCATCTCAAGCACCGAGTCTTCGACGGACGATCCGAAGCCTTCGTTCAGGATCTCCACTCCGAACAGTTTCGCCGAAGCGGCGGCGCCATATTCGTTGGCCGCGGCGACCGTGATATCGAAGGGCAGAGCCTGGTCGGAGTACCAGGGCAGAGCGGGTTCCTTGAAGCCCTGGACTTCGGAGAGCGGGATGTTGTCGAGCTCATCGACGGTGGCGTTGACCGGAACAGCGATATCACGGGTGAGGGTGGAGTTGAAGACGCCGGTGGCATCGGTGGTGAGGTTGAAATCCTGCTGGAACTGGGGACGGATGTCGTCTTTGCTGCTTGACGGAGCACCTCCAGCATGGTATATATGTATATACCATTAAATCATGGCTTGCGCGCCGCCCTTGGCGCCCCAGAAAGGAGGTAGGCCAAATGCGCAGATGACGGAGGTTTATAAGCGTATGAGTCTGATCGTACCGCCCGAGTTACACCGTGCTTTCAAGACCGCTTGTGCGTTGGAAGGCGTCGAAATGACCGAAGTGCTGCTGGAGGCCATCCGGCAGTTTGTAGCCAAGCACCCCAACGCGGCAGCTTTGCCGAAGAAACGGGGGCGCAAGTGAAGCGCCCCTGTCGGAGGAAGACAACCCAGAACTCACCCACCACCCCGCCTACACCTGACGAGATTCGTCGGTACATCCAGTGCTCTGCCGACGAGCATCAGTTGGCCTGGCAGGCGGAACTGACCAGCGCGGCGCCGTATTGGGCTTATCTCTTGAACCTGCATCTGCGCCTGGTCGAGCTCGAACGCATGGAAGAAGGCGTGGAGGAACTGCTGTGAAGCGCGCGGCCCTCTACGCGCGCGTTTCGACGAGCGACCAAAACTGCGACACCCAGCTGCTTGATCTGCGCCAGTTGGCGGAACAGCGCGGGTTCGCCATCACCGAGACCTACATCGACCACGGCATCAGCGGGGCCCGGGCCAAACGGCCCGGGCTGGACCAATTGATGGCCGATGCTCGCCGAGGTAAGGTCGACGTGCTGCTGATCTGGAGCTTCGATCGCCTGGCTCGCTCGGTTCGCCACTTGATCGAAGTACTCGATGAACTCAGCAAGCTCGGCATCGAGTTCATCAGCTTCCGCGAAGCCATCGACACTTCGGCTGCGCTCGGCCGTGCGCTGATCGTGATCATCGGTGCGATTGGCGAGCTGGAGCGCAACTTGATCATCGAACGCGTGCGTGCCGGCATGCGCCGGGCCAGGCTCGAAGGCCGGCACATCGGTCGCAGACCACTCGAACTCGACCGCGAGTCGATCGTTCGTGATCGCGGTCGCGGCCTGAGTCTGGGAGAACTGGCGCGCACCTACCGCGCTTCCCGAACCACCATCCGGCGGGTTCTCGGCGGTGCACCAAAAGGGATCGCGCAGAGCTCTTCACAACCCAATGAAAACAGGCGGCCGGAAACGGCCGCCTGAGCTGTAACACAAGGTGTGGATTAAGAACCACAGATCAGAAGGAGGAATTTAATAGTTATGAGCGAGAATTTGCCGAGCATTCAAGTCACGCCCGCCATGGCGGTGCGTTTTGCCCGCAAAGAGCAAAATACAACATTATATAAAGAGGTAGGGAGTTCTCTCTTCCCGGCCGCCCGCCTTCGTCGGGCTCCCTAGTACAAAAAAATTGGGCGTCGGTCCCTAACGAACGTCGCTGTAATTGTGTGGCGAGGGCCCAAAATAGAGGGTTGCAAGACATTTGTGGAACTTGGGCCACGCCTTGTGCACCATTTGTGGTGCAAAGCTCGTCCCTGATAGTATATGTCCTCGCCTGTGGAAATTTCCGATCCAGCAACTTCAACCACTTACGAGCTTTCGTCTCTTCAACAGCCCAAGAAAAACGCCTGTACAACGTCCTCCCAGATCATTTTTTGAGCGCGGTCATTGCCAACTTTCATCTAGGGGAAACATAGAACAGAACTTAGTGCAAGAATCTGCGTTTTCTTCGTACCCCCCTAGTTTTAATCTTTTCGTCCAAGACCTCAATTCGTACCCCCCCGTCGAATCGACTCACATTCGTTTCAAGTCTGACCCAGACCCTTTTGACCGAGTTCTGCAGTTGGACTCCTACGCAACTCTCAGGTGTTGGCGAGCACACGTGCGACTCGCGGGTGATTGCCCAGCAGGTGATGACAATCACTGCGGACATAGGAGAGACATGACAGCATCGAGTTGGTCCAACTGGGCCGCAACAATCTCCGATAGAAATGACAAGAAGATCAAAAACAGGAACGCAGCGCAACTATGCCGACCCTGCGGCCGACCCGCGAATCCAAGCAATTTGTGACAACTGGAACGCAACCGATAAATACCAGAAGGGTAAAGCGATTAATCTGCTGCGTTCCGATTACACTCTAAAGGAACTCGAGAGTGTTCTACCGTGCTCAGAAAAGAGGATTCGTGACTACGAGATTCTTGGCAGAATATCCGCCGATCCGGCTATGTTCGCCGGTACAGGCGCCAAAAAGATATTGGCATGGGAGCGGCGAAGATCTCAATTTCGACGCCAGATCAAGAGACTCTCGAGGGGAAGGCCGGCGCGAAAGTTAACCGATAAGCTCACTCGGACTGTGACGAAGTGGATTAAAGAAACCCTTAACCCTTGGACGTGGGATGTATTTTTCGAGGAGATTCTCACAATTCCAGCGACCAAAGAACTTGTCCGCAAGCACAAACCTGACTGGTGGCGCTGCGACCCAGAAGGAGATTGGGACAAGATTATCCGAGAAACGCGTCCCGCTGGCGACCCGGAGGAAACTTCCGTACATGTTGGGGGCCTCATGGACTACTATGTTGAGTGGTTTGCATGCTGGTATCAGCGCTGTGTCCCGATACCGCGAATCGAGAATGTTGCACTCGAACGCGCCCGCAAGATTCTGCGCCAAGAACTGAGGGACATGGGGCCGGGTGAGAGCTGGCATTCGCCGTATTGAATGTCGATGCCAAGAAACTCTCGGATGACACCGCCTGTAATTCTTCAAATCCTCTCCACATAACCTAACGGCGCGAGCGGTTGCGTTACTATTCCAGAAAGTCGTTCGACGTACTCACGGCCGATCAGCCGACCATTCGCTAAGAGCCGCGAGAAATCCGCTTGCTGTCAGAGGGCCGGGTGCCAATTGTGCGCTTAATTCCAGGCAGTTGAACCAATCATGTGAAAGCCCTCTCGATCGTGAATGATTAAAGGACGTTATTACACGCTCGTGAACCTTTACCTAAGATGAGCTTTCCATTGGCAGGCCCGCGTAATCCGCTTCAAACAGTTTCTGCATATCTTTTACCGCGAGGCGCTGAAGACAGCAAAGACTCCAGTAATCGCGCCATACCGTACTCTGCGGGTGCAGGTATTCAACTTCCAGTTCCATTTGCTTGGCGTCCTCCCAACTAATCATCTGGCCGTGGGCGGGCCACAGGTTCGTGTCCATGAGGTCGCTGGCGATTTTTGTGTAGTTGGCGTTTTTCTGGGGAAGCGCCGACCAAAATCAGCTCGGTAGCCGGAGGAAACGAGTGGATGAAATCGGCCGGCGCATGGGTGCGCTCGGCAGCTGACGCAGATTTGATGAATCGCAACATCCCGACTGGCACCGCAACTTATGGCATGGAATGAGTCAAACGAGAACGGCAGCGTCCAGCAATGATGAGCTTCTCCAGTGCAATCAGTGAATGTTGGGTTCGACGAAAGGTATGCCTTTGTGACTTGAACCTAACATTTCAAAAACGCATGCGATCGCTGAGTGCTGCAACGGCGCTCTTGCCCGTGCCGCGACAACACACCAGCCACGTCCGCGACATTACGGCAGAGAGCTGGGACAGAACGTCGATGTTCCTAAGCGGAAGATCACGTCAGCAGAGTTATGCTAACCTGACATCCGTCGAGGTATACGTTTCCGTCAGTTCCACGCTCAAACACCAAGGTTGTCGGAACCCCTGTTTCTGGAAGTTCGTGAGCCTCCACCCAATATGCAAAATAGAAGTCCACCTCCGGCCCGTATCCTTCCTCTCTATCAGAGAGTACACGAGTTACCGCCGCCAGCCGCTCTTGCGAAGGGTTGTCGGACAACATATTGAACTTGAAACGTTGCCCTACCTTAATTTCAGATTGCATCTGAACTCCTTGTACGTTCTCAGCTTCTGAACTAATGCACCGTGTCGTCAATGGCATCACAGTCTTTGGCGGCGCTAGGCCGCTGTCGGTCCTGGCGCGTGACCCTCGCTCAGATCTTGGCCTGACTTTGAGACGGCAGTAAG